>NZ_CP023422.1:4800000-6274078 GCF_002327145.1 Janthinobacterium svalbardense
AGCACGAGCGCCAGCATCAGCATGCACGCCATCAGGCCCGGCCCGAGCAACCACAGCACGGCGCGCGGCGCATAGCCGTCCACCTCGCCGCGGTAATTCCAATGCACGGCCACCACCTCCGGCAACTGCGGCCATGCATACAGGGTGGCCGCACTGACGGCCACGATCATCAACAGGCTCAGGGCGATAAAGCGCGCTTTCATCATTTGCTCTCCTTGTGGTCGGTATCGGTCAGGTCCAGCATCCAGGCCAGTACGTCCTGCAGCACCGTGGTATTCAAGCCATACCAGATGGTCTGCCCTTCGCGCCGGCGCGTGATCAGATCGGCATCCGCCAGCACCGCAAAATGATGCGACATGGTCGGCTTGCTCATGTCAAACCGGGCGGCCAGGTCGCCGGCCGTCATTTCACCGGTCCGCAGCAGCCGCAGTATCTCGCGCCGTGCAGGATCGGCGATGGCCTTGAAGGCGCTGTTGGTGGCACTCATATTGAGACAAACGCCTAATTAGATAACCATCTAAATATAAAGACAAGTGCGACGGAGGTCAAGCGATTTCCAGCGCCCGCCCCGTCCCTACGCCTACTCCGGCAGCGAGTAATCGATGTCGTAGAAATGCTGGCCGTTTTCAATGCGGATGGCCAGCGTGCCGCTGATGCCCGTCAGTTGCCCCGTGCCGGAATGCGGCACGATGACGATGGACAGCGCCTGCCGGCCCTCGGCCATCGTGCCCGCATGCTGCGCCACGAAGCTGCCCTCCCTGCCCTGCAGCACGCCCGTGATGGCTTCCATCGCGACATAGCCGGCCGCGCCTTGGGTGTCGGTCACGGCATTGAGCATTTCGCCCTTGGCCGTGGCGACCAGGTCGCCCACATACACCTTGTCAAGCAGCACCCTTCCCAAGCTTGTGCGCCCCGCGCGCTGCGGCGCCGTGGCCGGCGTCATGCTGATACTAAAACTTCCCGTAGCGTGCGCGTGCATGCGATGATCTCCCTCTGCAGACGAGGCGGCGCCGGCTGGCGCCACCGATAGACAACATGCGGCCATTATCAGGCCCGACCAACTGTGTGATTTCATGATTCCCTTCCGATCAATGCGAGAGGGCCAGCTTAAGGCCGCGCAGGAGACAAATATTGGATAAAACCGACAGTACGATGAATCTGCTCGCCGTGCGCGGCCAGGCGCCGAAAGGCATCGTCGACCCGCAGGCGGCGGCGCGCCGCATACGCCTGGCGACCTATCCACCAGCTGCCGCGCTGGCGCCGTTTGTCGACTACTTCTGGGTGGTGGAATGGGACCGGCGGGGCTGCGCGCCGGAGACGCAGCGCGTGCTGCCGTATCCGAACGCCCACCTGGTATTCGAGCTTGGGCGCAGCGCCATCCACGGCGTGGTGCGCGGCGCCTTTGACCGGCCGTTGACCGGTGCGGGCAAAGTATTGGGCGTGCGTTTCGCGCCGGGCGGCCTGCGCCCGTTCATCACGCAGCCACTGTCAACCTTCACCGACACGACCATCGCGGCCGATGCGCTGCTGGGCATGCCTGCAGGCGAAGCCGAGGCGCGGGTGTTGGGCGAGTCCGACGATCTGGCCATGCTGGCGCAGGCACAGACACTGCTGCTGGCAAGGCTGCCGCAGGTCGATGACGCCGCCCTGCTGGCCGCCAGGCTGACCGCGGCGGCGGCGGCCCACAACGGTCCGGCAAGCGTGGCGCAACTGTGCGAAAACATGGCAATTGGCGAACGCAGGCTGCAGCGCCTGTTCGCCAACTACGTGGGCGTGCCGCCGAAATGGGTGATCCAGCGCTACCGCCTGCAGGAGGCGATCTGGCGCCTGGCGCAGCCCGATGCGCCCGACCTGGCCAGCCTGGCGCATGCGCTGGGCTTTTTTGACCAGGCCCATTTCAGCCGCAGTTTTGCGGAACTCGTGGGCAGCACGCCGCTCGACTATCGCCGCTCGCAACTGGCGACAGTCGCCTAGCCCAGGCTTCGGCGCACTCATTGCACCGCACTGCGCTCATGCCCGCCGCCCCTGCTTGCCGATGCTCGCGCTCATCATGTCGAACAGGGTGCGCGACGCGGGTGGCATCGCGTGCTGATGCCGGCTGATCAAGCCCAGTGTCCGCTTCACGGCGGGATTGACGAGCGGCACGCCGACCACCGTGCTTTGCCGCTCCGGCAGAATGGACAGCCCCGGCACCGCTGCCACGCCCAGGCCCGACTCCACCAGCGCCAATATGCCTGAAACGTGGTTGATCTCGCACGAGATCCACGGGTGCTTTTCCACGCCAGCCAGCGCCGCATCGAGCACGCTGCGGTTGCCGCTCGACTTGGCCACCGAGATATAGCGTTCGTCGACGGTATCCTTCCAGCTCAGCTTCTTGCGCTTGGCCAGCCGGTGATCGTTGCGCATCGCCAGTACGTAGGTCTCGACGTAGATGGGCTGGAAATGGATCTCCGGATTTTCCGCACCCGTGAAGCTGATGCCGAAGTCCGCCTCGCCCGACAGCACGAGGTTGAGCACGTCCTGCGCGCTTTCGTCATGCACGCGCACGCGGATCTTCGGAAACTGCGCACTGAAGCGCTTGAGCACATCCGGCAGGAAATGCCACACGGCCGAAGGCACGCAGGCAAACGTCACAGTCCCGGTACGGTGCGCGGCAAGGTCGGCGACCCCCAGCACGGCATCCTCGAGACCGTTGAGCGCATCGCGTACGTTCACCAGAAACACCTGCCCCACATTGGTCAGCTGCACGCGCCGGGTGGTGCGCTCAAACAGCTTGACCCCCAGCGCATCCTCGAGTTTTTCAATGCGGCGGCTGAGCGCCGGCTGCGACAGGAACAGGTCGGCCGCGGCCTGGCGAAAGCTGTTGCGCTCCGCCACGGCGACGAAGGCCTGCAAATCATGAAGTTCGTAATTGATGCGCTGCATGCATTAATCCCCGGAAAAATTGCAATTATCAAATTATGCCATTTCAACGATGATGGGGTCTTAATGCTGAGCCTCGCCAAGAAGGCATCACAAAAAAAGAGGAGACACCATGCGTCATTATTCCACGTTCGCGCTGTTATGCGCGGCCAGCGGTACTTGCCTGGGCCAGAGCGGCGCGGTGTTGTATGGCATCGCCGATGCCGGCATCCGCTATGCCAACGGCTTGAACGCCGCTAACGCGCCCACCGCCAGCGGCGCCATGCCCGCCGTCAGCAGCGGCATCGACAACACAAGCCGCTGGGGCCTGCGCGGCCAGGAAGACCTGGGCGGCGGCTGGCAGGCGCTGTACCGCCTGGAAGGCGGGCTGAACCTGGACACGGGCAGCGCAGCCAAAGCCGACAAGCTGTTCGACCGGCAGGCCTGGGTCGGGTTCAAGTCGCCGCTGGGATCGGTGACCCTGGGGCGCCAGGCGACCTTGCTGGCCGACGCCATCGCGCCGGTCGATCCACTGGGCATCCGCTACGCCGCATTCAATCCGAACGTCAACATCACCGGCTTGAGCAACACCGCTTTTGGCCGGCATGCATTCGGCCAGCAATACGGCAGCAGCGGCTATGCCGACAACTTCTACCGGCTCGACAACATGGTGAAAACCAGCGCCAGCCTCGGGCCGGTGGTGGCGCGCGCCGCCTATTCCTTCGGCGAGGTGGCGGGCGCCACGTCGCCATTGTCGACCTGGGGCGGCGCCCTGGCGTACCAGCAGGCGGGGCTGGCCGTCTCCGGGGCGGCGATGCGCTTGCGCAATCGCGACAACCTCAACCTCGACGCCGCCACCGTGGGTGCCGCCTACAAGATGGACACCTGGCAGTTCAAGGCCAATCTGGGCGTCAATCGCGCCGACGTGGGCGCCGGCAAGTCCGTCCGGCAGGGTGTGCTGTCCGCCGGCGTGAGCCGGCAAATGGCGCAGGACCTGCTGCTCACGACCGCCTACTACAAGGTACGGCGCAGCGCCACGGGCCACATCGACGACGGCTTCCAGCGCGCCTTCGCGTACCTGGAAAAAACGCTCTCGCCGCGCTCGACCCTGTACCTCGAATCGGACTACACCTTGTGGCAGGGCGATGCCGCCGGCGTCACGGGGACGCGGGCAAACGACCGCAAAGGCATGGGCTTGACGCTTGGCCTCATGCACAAATTCTAACGACAGGAGAAACGACGATGCTTCAACATATCCTGGTGCGGCGATCCGCCCCCATACTGGCCGCCTGCATGCTGCTCGCCGCCGGCGCGGCCCATGCCGCCGACATCCGCGTGGTCAGCTCGGGCGGTTTTTCCCAGGCCTACAAAAACCTGGCGCCCGCCTACGAACGCGCCAGCGGCGACCATCTGCTGTCCGAATGGGGACCGTCGATGGGCACCACCAGGAATGCGATCCCGGCACGCCTGGCACGCGGCGAACCGATCGACGTCGTCATCATGGTGGGCGACGCGCTCGACAAGCTGATGCAGGAGGGCCGACTGGTCGCCGGCAGCAAGGTGATCCTGGCCAATTCGCCGATTGCCTGCGCCGTGCGGCGCGGCGCGGCAAAGCCCGACATCAGCACCACCGAGGGCTTGCGCAGCGCTTTCCTGCAGGCGAACAAGGTGGCCTATTCGGACAGCGCCAGCGGCGAATACATCGAGAAACAACTGATGAAGAGGCTGCACATCTCGGAACAGATGCAGGGCAAGGCCGCCAAAATTCCCGCCACCCCCGTCGGTGAAATCATCGCGCACGGCGAGGCCGATTTTGGCTGCCAGCAGCGCAGCGAGCTGCTGCCGGTCGAGGGCATCGACATCGTCGGCCTGCTGCCGCCGGAAGTGCAGCTGATGACGCAGTTTTCGGCGGCGCTGGTCCCGGGCGGCAAAGAGCCGGAAGCCGGCCGCGCCTTGCTGCGCTTCCTCGCCGCCCCTGCCAACGCCGGCGTGATCGGAGCGACCGGACTGGAACCGGCATCGGCACCGATGCCAATAACCCACTAGACAACATCACTCATCTTTCATCGAGGTAAACCATGGCCATTCCATCCAGCGCCACGCCCATCGCCGAGGCCGCACCGCCGCGCGCGCAGGTGCGCCCTCCCTCGCGCATCGCCACCGTCATCCGGGTGACGAGCGGGAACTTCATCGAAATGTACGATTTTTTCCTGTTCGGCTTTTACGCGACATATATCGCCAAGGCCTTCTTCCCCGCCACCAGCGAATACGCGGCCCTGATGATGACGTTCGCCACCTTCGGCGCGGGGTTTTTCATGCGGCCGCTGGGCGCCATCATCCTCGGCAGCTATATCGACCGCATCGGCCGCCGCAAGGGCCTGGTGCTGACCCTGGCCATCATGGCTTCCGGCACGGCGCTGATCGCCTTCGTGCCCGGCTATGCAAGCATCGGCCTGCTGGCACCATTGCTCGTGCTGATCGGGCGTTTGCTGCAAGGCTTCTCCGCCGGCGTGGAGCTGGGCGGCGTATCGGTCTACCTGTCCGAGATGGCGACACCTGGCAACAAGGGCTATTACGTCAGCTGGCAATCGGCCAGCCAGCAGGTCGCCATTATCTTTTCCGCCGCGCTGGGCTACTATCTCAATGAAACCTTGAGCAAGGAATTCATCGCGGACTGGGGCTGGCGCATCCCGTTCTTCATCGGTTGCTCCATCATCCCTGTGGTGTTCTACATCCGCCGTTCGCTGCAGGAGACCGAGGCCTATCTGACGCGCAAGTCGCATCCGACGTTCCGCCAGATGCTCAAGACTATCACCCTCAACTGGCCGCTGGTCGGTGCCGGCGCGATGCTGATCGTGCTGACGACGGTCGCGTTCTACCTGATCACCGTGTATACGCCGACCTTCGGCAAGAGCGTGCTCAAACTGAGCACCGAAGACAGCCTGCTCGTCACCTTGTGCATCGGCCTGTCGAACTTCCTCTGGCTGCCCGTCATGGGGGCGCTGTCCGACCGCATCGGGCGCTGGCCGATCATGGCTGCGTGCGCGGCGCTGACGATGCTGACCGCGTACCCGGCCTTGTCCTGGCTGGTCGCCCATCCCAGTTTCGAGCACATGCTCATGGTGGAGTTGTGGCTGTCCTTCCTGTACGGCAGCTACAACGGGGCCACCATCGTCGCGCTGACGGAAATCATCCCTGCCAGCGTCAGGACCACGGGCTTTTCGCTGGCCTACAGCCTGGCCACCGCGCTGTTCGGCGGCATGACACCGCTGGTATCGACCTTGCTGATCGAGAGCACCGGCGACAAGGCAGCGCCAGGCTACTGGATGGCAGGCGCCGGCGCCATCAGCCTGCTGGCGACGTGGCTGATCTATCGCGGCATCGTCAAGGAGCGTCATCCGCTCCCGGCGTGATGTTACGGCCAGGCGGGCCGGCGCATGTGGAATAGGCTGTCCGGGCCGATCTCGAAATAGTCGGCCGGACCGCCACCGCGCAATATCGGCGCGGCGGCGGCCGTGTCGTACACGCCATCGGTCAGCAGATGGCGCGCGATATGCACGCCCACCACTTCCCCCAGCACCAGCCAGCTGCCGACGCCGTCCCCATTCAATCCTTGCAGCTCGATGATCTGCGTGCGCCGGCATTCGAAGGACACGGGACTCTCGGCCACGCGCGGCACCTTGACAATGCGCGAGGCAGCCGGCGTCAGGCCGGCGAGCGCAAATTCGTCGACCTCGGGCGGCGCCGGCGCGCAGCTGGCATTCATCGCCTCGGCCAGCGGCCGCGTCGCCAGGTTCCACACGAATTCACCCGTCTGCTCGATATTGCGCAAGGTATCCTTGCGGCCGATGCTGGAAAAACCGATCAGCGGCGGCGTGTAATTGAACGCATTGAAAAAACTGTAGGGCGCCAGATTGAGCACGCCTGCGCTGCTGCGCGTGGCGATCCAGCCGATCGGACGCGGTCCCACGATGGCGTTGAAGGGATCGTGCGGCAGGCCGTGGCCCTGCGCAGGTTCATAAAAGTGAATGGGGTCAAGCACGCGCGCTCCTGAAGTCAAAAGAAATCAAAGGCACCCGGGGATGGAATGCCTGCAACGACAGCTTACTGGAATTGCCACCACCGCGTGCCAGCCCGCCGGCGCCAGGCGTGCCCGCGCACAGACTACCAGCGCGACAATTGTATGGCACGCGGCACGCGGCCTCGCTTATGATGAGGCAACTCAACCCTTATCATTGCGCTACCGCCCATGCATACCCTCACGCTGCACCAGAAAGTATTCTTGCTCCTCTTGAGCATCGTCACCATCAGCTTCGGCTGGATACTTGCGCCGTATGCGGGCGCCATCTTCTGGGGCGTCGTCCTGGCGATCCTGTTCGCGCCCGTGTACCGCTGGCTGCTGCGGAAAACCAGGGGCCGCGCCGGCCTGGCGTCGCTGCTGACCTTGCTGCTCATCGTCGTCATCGTGATCCTGCCGCTGTCGCTCATTTCCGTGTCGCTGGTGAACCAGGCGGCCAGCGTCGTGGAGATGGTACGTTCGGGCGAAATCACGGTCGGCATGTTCTTCAATAAAATCATGGCAGTACTGCCGCAATGGTCGATCAACTTGCTAGACCGCTTCCACCTGAGCAGCCTGGCCAGCCTGCAGGACAAGCTGGCCGAGGGCGCCACACAGGTGAGCCAGGTGGTGGCGGTGAAAGCCATCAATCTGGGCCTGTACACCTTCGAATTCCTCACCAGCCTGTGCATCATGCTGTACCTGCTGTTTTTCCTCATGCGCGATGGCTCCACCCTGTCGGCCCGCATCAAGGGCGCCGTGCCGCTGAGCCGCAAGTACAAGCAGCGCCTGTTTACCAATTTCACGACAGTGATCCGCGCCACGGTGAAGGGCAATATCCTCGTGGCGATCGCCCAGGGTGCCCTCGGCGGCCTGGCATTCTGGTTCCTCGACGTGCCAGCCCCCCTGCTGTGGGCCGTGCTGATGGCATTCCTGTCACTGCTGCCGGCCGTCGGCGCCGCCCTCGTCTGGGCACCCGTGGCCATCTACTTCCTGGCCACGGGCGCCATCTGGCAAGGTGCAGGCCTGGCCGCCTTCGGCGTCTTCGTCATCGGCCTGGTCGACAACGTGCTGCGCCCTATCCTGGTGGGCAAGGACACCAAGATGCCCGACTACGTGGTGCTGCTATCGACCGTGGGTGGCATGGCCCTGTTTGGCCTGAACGGCTTCGTTATCGGCCCCGTGGTGGCGGCCCTGTTCATCGCTTCGTGGGATCTGTTTGTCTCGGCCAGCGAATTCCAGGCCGAGGACTGAGGCGTGACGGCCTGACCAGGCGGGAAACAGATGCGCATCAACCTTGCACGACAGGAACATGATTTTTCTCTCGGCCAGCGTGCCCATGGCCGGTACATCGCCGCGATTATCCTGCTGCACCTGGCGCTGTTCTGGGCCGCCACGCGGCCCGCACACACGGGGATCGAGCACGATGACCGGGTCTGGCTACAGCTGATGCCGCCACTGCCGCCAATGAAAAGGTTCATTCCACCCACCGAGCCAGATCCGGCGCCGGCACGTCAGCCAGCCCTTCCATCGAGCGCGGCAAGCGTGTCGCCACCGAAGGAGGCGACGGCACCGGTGCAGGACCAGCCGCAAGACGATGCCCTGCCGGCAGAACCGGTGCCTGCCGCACCCAAGGCTGCCCCCCTCCCCCTGGCGCAACAGGCGCTGCAGGCAGCCGGCGCCATCGACCGCCAACTGCGCGCAGAGCATCCGCAGGAGTTCGTGGCGCCGCCCGAGACGGCGCACACGCGCCTGGCGAAAGCCTTCGCGCAAGCGCATGCGGCGGTCAAGCCGAAGTGGTTCGAAGCGGCGCGTATCGAACTGTGGAGCGCACCAAACGATCCCAAGCGCATCTACCGCGTCATCACGGCGACCGGTGAATACTGCATCTATTTGCCGGACAAAGGCAACATGACGCTCAACCTCAGCGCGCGATCCGGCTACGCCGGTTTTGGCGAAGGGACTGCGGCGCCGTGTCCCATCCGGTTTTAATAGCGGTCGATAGCGGGCAAGGCGCCGTTTCAGCCAAACACGGGGCGGAAAAAACTGCGCTCGTAGCTGACGATGCAGCGCGTCTGCTCCGCGTAGCGGAAGGCGGCCTGGCACTCGGCGTCCTGCATCGAGTCGCTGCGGTACTGTTCATACAGGGCCAGGCTGGGAAACGAGAACATGGCCAGGGCGACGTTGCTGGCGCCTTCGGACGGCAAAAAGTAGCCGTGGTGCTGGCCGCCGAAACGTTCGACCAGCGGTATCCACAGCTTGCCGTAGGCTTCGAATTCCCGCAATTTATACGGGTCGATGATGTAGCGCAAATAACAGGTGATCATGCGGTTTCCTTGTGAAGGTTCAACTCCATCAGCATGCCAGCTTCCCAGGAGCCGATGGCGGCCAGTGGCGAAGCAGGCAAAAAGTCCAGTGCGCAGGGATACGTAAAAGCGTGTTGTGCCCGCACGCCGAGGCCGGGCCAGCCGTAAAACAGCAGCTTGCCCTTGCCGATGCGTCCCAGCGCGCTGCCGCCGGGCAGCCAGCGCAAGGCGTTGCCCGTGCCGCCGCCCGCCTCCACGGGCACCTTGGCCAGACAACTGCCGTCGGCCAGCGCGTACACGGACAGATACTGCGTGCCGCTCGCGTGGTGCAGCACGGCCAAAGATTCCCCGTCCGGTGACGGCGCGCACGACATCAAGCCTGGCAGCGACAGCACCGTGCGCCCGCCGCCGTCTTGCAAGGGCCAGTCCCACACGCTGCAGTAGTCAAGCGGGTGCACCTGCCCCTCGTCCACCGATTTGACGCCATGCTGGAGCAGCAAACGCCGCCCGCCATCGATGGCGTAGACTCCCCGCAGCATCTCGCCCGGATGCTCCTGCGTGAAGAGCACCTCGCCCGTCTGCGCCGCGCGCATCCGCAGACGGCCATCCCAGCCGCCGTCGGCCAGATACTGCCCGCACGGCGACCATGCGGGACCGCAGCCTTCGCCATCCTTCTTGTTCTGTAAGTTCAGCAGCAACTGGCCCGCCTGCGCATCCACCACGGCGATCTGGCCCGTCGTGCTCTTGATGGCCAGCCGGCTGCCATCGGGCGAGAAGGCCATGCCCGACATGTGCGCGATGAATTTGCCGCGCCACAGCTTGGTCCGCGCCGCCACGTCCCACAGGACCAGGTCGCGGCCCAGCACAGCCAGGCGCGTGCCATCGGGCGAAAAGCGTACGCCGTAGCTGCAGCCCAGCTTCAGGGGCTTCTGCATTGCCGTCATGGACGCGGCAAGCGGTACACCACGCTGTCGAGGTCGTAATGGCGTTCCATGCCCACGTATTGCATGCCCAGGCGCGTCATGACCTTGATCGAGGCGGCATTGTCCGGGTGCGCCACGGCCACCACTTCGGGCGCGCCGACGACGTCGAAGGCATGCGCGACGATGGCTTGTGCCGCTTCGCTGGCATAGCCCTTGCCCCAGCCAGAGCGCGCCAGGCGCCAGCCGATTTCATGCGGCTTGGCCTTGTCGCCGCCGATATGCTGCAAGCAGGCCAGCCCCACCAGCACCTCATCTTCGGTACGCATCAAGGCCCACCACGAATAGCCCCACTCGGCCCAGCGCCCCATGATGCGGGCAACGGCGGCGCGCGTGTGCTCTTCCGTCTCCGGCTGGCCCGCATTCAGGTAGGTCATCACTTCGGTATCCGAGTTCATGGCGTGCATGGCATCGTAATGCTGCTCGGTGACGGGTTCGAGGCGCAGCCGCGCGGTGTGCAGAATGGTCATGCCAGACTCCTTCAGACGAAAAAAAAGACGATACATGATCGTCTTTTTTTTGCAAGAGTGCACGCAATTACTTGCCTGCTTCGCCCTTCTTGATCCACGCCGCCAGCTGGTGCGGACGCAGGCCGTCGTAGTCTTCGAACGGCTGATGGATCCACGGGTTGTGCGGCAGTTCGTCGAGGAAGTAGTCTGGACGCACGACGGAGCAGCCTTTCAGCCAGATCACGGCCGATTTGACTTCGGTCACGTCAGGGAAGTTTTCTTTGAGGTGGCGCGTGACCTTGTCCAGCGTGACGCCGGAATCGGCCAGGTCGTCGACCAGCAGGATGCGGCCAGCCAGCGGGCCCTTGGTCATGGTCATGTACTTGGCGATATCGAGGTCGCCGCGCACGGTGCCCGCGTCTTCACGGTAGGAGCTGGTCGACAGGATGGCCAGCGGCAAATCAAAAATGCGCGAGAACACGTCGCCAGGACGCACGCCGCCGCGCGCCAGGCACAGTACCTGGTCAAATTTCCAGCCCGATTCGTAGACCTTGAGCGCCAGGCGCTCGATCAGGCGGTGGTACTCTTCCCAGTTGACCCAGAGATGTTGATCGTTCGATTGTGGGGTAGTCATGATAGTGAAATCTTATTATTAGCGTGATTAAAAAAATCCGCCTTGCGGCGGATTGTGTCCAGCAGCTTACTCGAATGGGTGGCGCAGCACGATCGTTTCTTCACGATCGGGACCGGTCGAAACCATGTCCACCGGTACGCCGACCAGTTCTTCGATGCGCTTGATGTAAGCGCGCGCCGTCGCCGGCAAGGCAGCCAGCGATTTCGCGCCGACGGTGCTTTCCGTCCAGCCTGGCATCTCTTCGTACACCGGTACGCAACGTGCGGCTTCTTCAGCGCCCGATGGGAAGATGTCCGTGGCCACGCCGTCGATGGTGTAGCCGGTGCACAGTTTCAGCGTTTCGATACCGTCCAATACGTCCAGCTTGGTCAGGCACATGCCCGTCACACCGTTGATCTGCACGGAACGGCGCAGCAAGGCGGCGTCGAACCAGCCGCAGCGGCGGGCGCGGCCCGTCACGGTGCCGAATTCATGGCCGACTTGCGCCAGGTGGTGGCCGACGCCTGCATCCGTTGGCAGTTCCGAAGGGAACGGACCGGAACCGACGCGCGTCGTGTAAGCCTTGGTGATGCCCATGATGTAGTGCAGCATGCCTGGGCCCACGCCCGAACCGGCAGCGGCATTGCCGGCCACGCAGTTCGACGAGGTGACGAACGGATAGGTGCCGTGGTCGACGTCAAGCAGGGAACCCTGCGCGCCTTCGAACAGCAGGTTCGCGCCGGCCTTGTGCGCCTTGTACAGCGCGCTCGACACGTCGGTGACCATCGGACGCAGACGCGGCACATAGGCCAGCGCGTCGTCGAGGGTCTTCTGATAGTCGACTTTCGGTGCTTTCAGGTAGTTTTCCAGCACGAAGTTGTGGTAATCGAGGTTTTCGGCCAGCTTTTCAGCGAAGCGCTTCTCGTTCAGCAGATCGGCGATACGGATCGCGCGGCGCGCCACTTTGTCTTCATAGGCCGGGCCGATGCCCTTGCCGGTGGTACCGATCTTCGCGTCGCCACGCTTGACTTCACGCGCCAGGTCGATCGCGGTGTGGTACGGCAGGATCACGGGCGCCGCGTCCGACACTTTCAGGCGCGAGGCGACTTCGACGCCGACAGCTTCGAGCTTGTCGATTTCGCGCAGCACGTCCGGCACGGAAACGACCACGCCGTTACCGATGTAGCAGGCGACGCCTGGACGCATGATGCCCGACGGGATCAGCTGCAGCGCGGTTTTCACGCCGCCGATGACCAGCGTGTGGCCTGCATTGTGGCCGCCCTGGAAGCGCACCACACCCTGGGCGTGATCGGTCAACCAATCGACGATCTTGCCTTTACCCTCATCGCCCCATTGGGTGCCGATGACAACGACGTTCTTTGCCATAATTTTCTTTGACATCACTCAACCTAAGTTTTTAAGAATCCAGCTACTACCATTATCGGCAAGTACCAGCACGCGATCGCACTCGAACTCGTCTTGTTCATTACTGTGACCCGGCATACTCTGGATCACGACCTCGCCCGCCTTGCGCAACTCGGCGATTTTTTCCTTCAATTCTGGCGCGCTGCCCCACGGCGCGCGGATCGAATGCTTGCGTTCCGCGGTCGGCAACAGGCGCGCCAGTTCGCGCAAATCGAGCGAGAAGCCGGTCGCGGGACGTGCCCGGCCGAACGCTTCGCCGACGTGGTCATAACGGCCGCCGCGCGCAACCGCGTTCGGCAAGCCAGGTACATACAGCGCAAACATCGCGCCGCTTTCATATTGGTAGCCGCGCAGGTCGGCCAGGTCGATCGCCACTTCGGCGCGACCCAGCGCCTTAGTTTCCACAGTTGCGGCCAGCGCGGCCAGCTCGGCCAGTGCCTTCAACACGCCCGGCAGCGGCGGCAGCACTTCGCGCGCACGCGCCAGCACGTCGATGTCGCCGTACAGGTTCGGCAAGGCCAAGAGCGCATCGCGCGTGACGGGATCGTAGGCGGCCGTCAGCGCACGCAGGCCCGGTGCATCTTTCGCGCGCAGCAAGGTGTACAGCGCAGCTTCGTCGCGCACGGCAGCGGCGTCTTGCGCAATGATAGCGCGCAACAGGCCGACATGCGACAAATCCAGGCGCACCGCGTCGAAACCGGCCAGTGCCAGCGAAGCGAGCGCCAGTTCCTGGATCTCGGCATCGGCTTCCAGGCCGGCATGGCCATAGATTTCGGCGCCGATCTGCAGCGGTTCGCGGGTGGCATGCAGACCCGACGGACGGGTATGCAGCACGCTGCCGGCGTAGCACAGGCGGGTCACGGTGGCACGGTTCAGCAAATGGGCGTCGATGCGCGCCACTTGCGTCGTCATGTCGGCACGCAGGCCGAGCATGCGGCCTGACAGCTGGTCGACCAGTTTAAAGGTGCGCAGGTCGGTATCCTTGCCAGCGCCGGTCATCAGCGATTCCAGATACTCGAGCAGCGGCGGCATCACCAGTTCATATCCGTACAGACGGAAATTATCCAGCATGAGGCGGCGCAGCTCTTCGATCTTGCGCGCTTCCGACGGCAGAACATCGGCAATATTTTCGGGCAAAAGCCAATTCGGCATGAGGGAGCGAGATACGGAAGAAAGTTGAAAAAATGCATCATGCGAGGCAGCGGCGAGCGCGCCAGGCAAGAGGCCGAACCTGATATTTTACGCGAAAACACGGGCCTTTAGGGACAAGTTCTCCGAATAGCTGCCACCCAGCCCTAAAAACACCGCATTTTACGCCTTCCCGCAACAACTAAACGGGCACAAAAAAAACGGGGCCGGCATTGACGCCGGCCCCGCTGCTGCTGCCACCCGTCCTTGCGGCCAGGCGCAGCTCAGGTGCAACTGGATGCTGCCTTACTTCTTGGACGGAGCGGCCGTGCCGTTACCCTTGAAGTACTTGAAGAATTCCGAACTCGGATCGACCACCATCACGTCGCCCTTGTCCTTGAACGTGGCGCGGTAGGCTTCCAGGCTACGGTAAAACTTGTAGAACTCCGGATTCTTGCCAAACGCTTCCGCATACACCTGCGACGCCTTGGCATCGCCCTCGCCGCGGATCTTCTCGGCTTCGCGGTAGGCTTCGGCCAGGATCACCGTGCGCTGCTTGTCGGCGTCGGCGCGGATTTTCTCGGAGTCGGCCGAACCGGTCGAACGCAGCTCGTTGGCCACGCGCACGCGCTCGGACTTCATGCGCTCATACACGGAGTTATTGATCTGCTCGACGTAATCGACGCGTTTCAGGCGCACATCGACGATGCCCACGCCGATGGCCTCGGCCTCGGCCGCCACCTTGGCTTTGATCGCCTGCATCACCTTGCCACGCTCGCCCGAGATCACTTCGCGCACCGTGCGCTTGGTGATTTCATCGTTCAGGGCGGCCTTGACGATTTGCGACATGCGGTTGCGGGCGCGGCTTTCATCGCCGCCGAAGCTGCGGAAATAGGTCTTCGGATTGACGATGCGCCACTTCACATACGCGTCAACGAGGATGTTCTTCTTCTCGGCCGTGATGAAGCGTTCCGGCTCCGGCGTGTCGAGCGTCAGGATGCGTTTGTCCAGGTAGATGACGTTCTGGAACGGCGGCGGCAGCTTGAAGTACAAGCCTGGCTTGCTGATCTCGTCCTTGACTTCACCGAGGGCGAAGACGATTGCATACTTGCGCGCGTCGACCACGAACACGGTCGAGGACAAGAGCATGATCGCGATAAAGCCCGCGATCAGGGCGGCAACGATACGGTTCATTAGCGGCTCTCCCGTTCACGCGAAGAGCGGCTGTCGCGGCGCTGATTGACTTCTACTGTCGGCATGGCTTCCTGTGGCATTACGGTATTGGCTGCGGGTGCAGCCGCTGCGGCGCGCGCTGCCGCGGCCGAGGCGTCCGACGCCGCCTGCTGGGCGATCAACTTGTCGAGCGGCAGATACAGCAGATTGCTGCCCGTCTTGGCATCAAGCATGACCTTGCTGGCACTGCTGAACACTTGCTGCATCGTTTCCAGGTACATGCGGTCGCGCGTGACGGCCGGCGCCTTCTGGTACTCGACCAGCACCTGCTTGAAGCGCGACGCATTACCTTCGGAGTTCTCGGTCACCATCGAGCGGTACGCTTCGGCTTCCTGCACCAGGCGGAATGCTGCGCCGCGCGCTTTTGGAATGACGTCGTTGGCGTAAGCCTGGCCTTCATTCTTCTGGCGCTCACGGTCCTGGCCTGCCTTGACGGCATCGTCGAAGGCGGCTTGCACCTGCTCCGGCGGCTGCACGGCCTGCATCGTCACGTTGTTGATCAACACGCCAGCCTTGTAACCTTCAAGAATCTCTTGCATCAATTTCTGCGTATCGAAGGCCACTTTTTCGCGGCCTTCATACAGCACGAAGTCCATCTTGCTGCGGCCCACCACTTCGCGGATCGCCGTTTCGGCGACCTGGCGCAAGGTGTCTTCCTGGTCGCGCAGACTGAACAGCCATTCCACGGGATCTTTCAAGGTGTACTGCACCGCGAACTGGATGTCGATGATGTTTTCATCGTCCGTCAGCATCAGCGACTCGCCAGTCTGCTTGTTGCGCAGCGACTGGCGGTAACCCACTTCCACCGTGCGCACCTGCGACACGTTGACGGTTTCATCGGTCTGGAACGGATACGGCCAGCGCCAGTTGAGACCGGCCGGCGCCGTGCGCGTGTATTGGCCAAACGTCAGCACCACGCCGCTCTGGCCCTCTTGCACGATGAAGGCGCCGCTGGCGAGCCAGATGAAGACGGCGATCACGCCGACCACGCCGGCGGTGATGCCGGCGCCCTTCATGTCGGGACGCGGGCCGCTGCCGCCGCCGTTGTTATTGCCGCCGTTGTCGGGACGGTTCTTCTGTCCGAAAAAGGCGTTCAGGCGCTGATTGAAATCGCGCCACAACTGATCGAGGTCCGGCGGACCTTCGCCGGGTTTTTTGCCTTCTTGGGCTTTCTTGCCGTCGTCCTTGCGATTGCCCCAGCGGGGATCGTTCAGGGACAACTTCAAGCCTGTTTTTTTGAGTAGGGAGACAAGCATAACTATCGTGTTCCGACTTGGGAGTGGGTGGAAATCCTATCGTCCTCGCCAGGCTCTTCGTCCTGGTCCGGGGCGGCGCCATCGTGCTGGTCGTACTGACCGTCCAACTGATCTTCCTGCGGTGCTGCGTCGTTCTGATACAGGTGCGCCGAACCAGGCGCCTTCCTGGCCATCTCGACAATCGCATCGCGCAGCAGGTCGAGCCCGCTGCCCTTCTGCGCACTCACGAACACGCGACTGATCGCAGCATATTCGTCGCGCTCCACCGAAGGTTCCAGCCCGGCTGCGTCGATCTTGTTCCACACGAGGATTTGCGGAATGTGATCGGCGCCGATCTCTTTCAAGACCAGGTTGACCTGCTCGATCTGCTCCATGCGTACCGGCGACGCAGCGTCGACGACATGCAGCAGCAAATCGGCATGGATGGTTTCTTCGAGCGTGGCGCGGAAAGCGGCCACCAGCTGATGCGGCAATTCGCGCACGAAGCCGACCGTGTCCGAGATCACCACGTTGCCCACTTCCTGGCCCAGGTAAACCCGGCGCGAGGTGGTGTCGAGCGTGGCGAACAACTGGTCGGCAACATACACGCCGGCCTTGGTCACGGCATTGAACAGGGTCGACTTGCCGGCATTGGTATAGCCGACCAGGGACACCGAGAATGTGTGATTGCGGCCGCGCGCGCGGCGCTGCGTTTCGCGCTGCTTGTGCAGCTTTTCCAGGCGCGCGCGCAAGGCCTTGACACGGTCGCCGATCAGCCGGCGGTCGGTCTCGAGCTGCGTCTCGCCGGGACCGCGCAAGCCGATACCGCCCTTTTGCCGCTCAAGGTGGGTCCAGCCGCGGATCAGGCGCGTGGCCAGATGCTGCAGCTGGGCCAGCTCGACTTGCAGCTTGCCCTCGTGGCTCTTGGCGCGCTGCGCAAAGATGTCGAGGATCAGGCTGGTACGGTCGAGCACCCGCACATTCAGGCGCTTTTCCAGATTGCGCTGCTGGGCAGGTGAGAGGGCGTGATTGAAGATGACGATTTCCAGGCCATCGTTGACGACGACGTCGCCAATTTCATCGGCCTTGCCGCTGCCGACGAAATACGCGGAATCGGGACTCGAACGCTTGGCCGTGATGGTGGAAACCGGGTCCGCGCCAGCCGAACGCGACAACAGCATGAGTTCTTCCATGCTGGCGTCGAAGTCGCTGTGACCGAAGTCAACCCCGACTAGTACGGCGCGCATGATGGCATCAGACAAGTTGCGGCGGACGCCGATGCCGATGCAAACGCATCAGCGCCGCTGGCGCGGACGGAGGCGATGGAGGGTGAAAGGCGCTGGGCCTTCAAGCTCAACGCTTTACTCCGCTTCAGATTCAATATTGAGATTGACGGCACGGGCCGGCACCACTGTCGAGATGGCATGCTTGTACACCATCTGTGTCACCGTATTGCGCAGCAATACGACATATTGATCGAACGATTCGATATGGCCCTGCAATTTAATGCCATTGACCAGGTAGATCGAGACAGGAACATGCTCTTTGCGTAATGCATTGAGGAATGGGTCTTGTAACAGTTGCCCTTTGTTGCTCATAACAGCTCCGTTGTTTATGTTGTTGTGTAAGAATTGGAGGCGACTCGCTTGATTTCAAGTGCTCTCACACCTTTCAAAGAAAGAAAGATGCGTCATAGCTACTGTAACCTGTTTTCGCGATCGCTGTCGCGCATGGCGCATTAACACTTTATTATTTCCGTGCAAACAGCCATGAATGGTTGTCGGCGCCGCATTATCTCTGCGGCGCCTTAATATGCACTTAATCCAGCGCTGAACTCATTACTTGCTCGGCGTGCGTGCAAACGGGTTTTTACCCGTGCGCAATTCGATGCGCAGCGGCGTGCCGACCAGCGCAAACGTATCGCGGAAATGTTTTTCCAGATAGCGTTTGTACGGATCACCGACGGCGTCGAGCGCATTGCCGTGAATCACGATCACCGGCGGGTTCATGCCGCCCTGGTGGGCGTAGCGCAGCTTCGGACGGATCGAGCCCTTGCGGCGCGGCTCCTGCTTCTCCACGGCCTCGATCAGGGCGCGCGTCAGCTTCGGCGTCGACAGGTCGCACATGGCGGCCGCATACGCGGCGTTGAGCGACTTCATCAATGGAGCGATGTTGGTGCCCTTCAGCGCCGAAATGAAATGCATCTGCGCGAACGACAGGAAATCGAGCTTGCGGTCGATATCGATCTTGATCTCGTCACGCTCGTGCGATTGCAAGCCATCCCATTTATTCACGGCCACCACCAGCGCGCGGCCCGATTCCAGGATGAAGCCGGCGATATGCGCGTCTTGCTCGGAAATATCCTGCTGCGCGTCGAGCATCAGCACGACCACGTTGGCCTCGGAGATCGATTGCAGGGTTTTCACCACCGAGAATTTCTCGATCGCTTCAAACACCTTGCCACGGCGGCGGATACCGGCCGTGTCGATCAGCGTGTATTGCTGGCCATCGCGCTCGAACGGGATTTCGATCGAGTCGCGCGTCGTGCCCGGCATGTCGAAGGCGATCACGCGCTCTTCGCCCAGCAGGGTGTTGATCAAGGTCGACTTGCCCACGTTCGGACGGCCGACGAGGGCGATCTTGATGCCGCGGTCGGTCTTTTCCAGCTCTTCAGGCTCATCCGGACGCTGCGCGAACGCCAGGTCCAGCATCACTTCGACGAGGTCGTTGACGCCGTCGCCGTGCGCCGACGAAATCGCATACGGATCGCCCATGCCCAATTCATAGAATTCGGACACGACGGCCGTATAGCGCATGCCTTCGCTTTTGTTCACCACCAGCAAGACCGGGCGACCGCTCTTGCGCAGGAAGTCAACGATGGTCTTGTCATGCGGGGTCAGGCCTTGACGGCCGTCCACGATGAACACCACCACGTCGGCCTCGGCCACGGCCTGCTTGGTCTGCAGTGCCATCTGGTGCATGATGCCTTCCTTGGCGACGGGTTCGAAACCACCCGTATCGATGACCAGGAAGGGACGTTCGCCGACACGGCCTTCGCCATAGTGACGATCGCGCGTCAACCCAGGCAAATCCGCCACCAGCGCATCGCGCGAGCGGGTCAGACGATTGAATAAAGTCGATTTCCCAACATTGGGTCGACCTACTAGTGCAATTACCGGCTTCATTGTATTACTCGACCGCGAGAGCGGTCACTGTCCCTGATTGGGTTTGAAAAATCAAATTCGAACCGGCAACAACGGGAGCCGAAACAATCGGGCTACCATCGGTGCTGACACGACCTATTAATGCGCCATCTTCCCGTGACAGGAAGTGGATATAACCTTGATAGTCACCGACGGCGACGCTGCGGCCGAAAGAGGCCGGCGTCGACAGGCGGCGGCGCGCCAGCGCCTCGTTTTTCCAGGCGCTCTGGCCGCCTTCGCGGCTGAACGCCACCACGGCGCCCTGGGCGTCGGCGGCAAACACGAAACGCTGGTCGACGGCCACGCCCACATCGGACGAGAACGGCTTGGTCCAGCGCGGCACGCCCGTGGCGGCATCGAAGCAGCCCGCCTTGCCCTGGTACGTGACGGCGCACACTTCACCCTCGAACACCACCGGCGTGCCGGCGATGTCGGAGACGCGCTCCAGCTCGGTAGCGCCGCGCGGTTCGCTGACGACGATCTCCCAGCGTACCACACCGGTGGCCGCCGTCAGTGCCAGCAGCTTGCCGCCCGGCTGGGCCACGTAGACATTCGCGCCGCCCAGCACCATGCCCGGCGCATTGCGCAGGGTCAGTGCCGGCGTGGCGCGCTGCACCGTCCACTTGCGCTCGCCCGTCTTGGCATCGAAGCCGACGATGCGGTTGTCCACGCTGCGCACCACCACCACGCCCTGCCCCACGACGGGCGCCGTCAATACTTCGCTGGACGCCTGTGCCTTCCACAGCTGCTTGCCATCGGCATCAAACGCCAGCACGGCGCCCTTGGCAGCGCCCACGGCCACCACGCTGCCGTCGCTGCCAGCGCTCGACGTGATGTCGCTGCCGGCCTTGACGCGCCAGGTTTCACGGCCGCTGGCCGCATCCAGGCGTGCCAGCGCGCCATCGGCATTGACCACGTACAGGCTGTTGCCGGCCAGCGCAGGCGTAAACGCGTACACACCGGCCTTGCCGATCGAATACTTCCAGGCGTCGCGCACGGCAATGCTCGACTTTAACTCGACCAGCTTGGCCGGTTCGACTTTCGGGTCTTTCGAGGCGAACGGGTTCCAGGAAGAGCAACCGGCCATCAGGGCCAACAGACTTGCAGCTACCAGCTTTTCAGTGACACGCATAAGTGTTATCCAACCTTTTTCTTGTACTTGTAAGGGCAAGGCAGGCGGCGCACAACGCCGCGCGGCCGCACCATCAGTGTGCCTGTCAGGCGGCGGCCTTGTCAGCCTTGGCCTTGTCTTCTGGCACCGTACCGCCAATCGCTTCCAGTTTGACCTGGATCAGTTGACGGCCGGGATTGTTCTTGTCCGTCGCGGCTATCGCGGCCAGGTAGGCGGTGCGGGCATCGGCCAGCTTGTTTTGCGCCACCAGGATGTCGCCCTTGCGGTCGGCCACGGCGCCGGCAAATTGCGCCACGGAAGCCGTCGCCAGCACTTTCAACGCTTCATCGTAGGCTTTTTCGTCCAGCAGGACACCGGCCAGGCGCAGCTTGGCGATGGCCTTGTACTCTTCCGTGCCGTGCTCGGCTACCCATTGCAGCTGGGTCTTGGCCGTTTTCAGGTCATTCGCGTCGAACGCCACCTTGGCCGCAGCCAGCGCGCTCATCTGCGCATACGCCGTGCCGCTGAAACGCGACTGCATGTCGCCGGCCGCGCGCATCACTTTGGCCGTGTCCTTGGCGGCGATGGCGTTTTGCAGTTCGTCGTACAGCTGGCCCGCTTGCGCAGCCTGCGTGCGCTGGTAGTACTGCCAGCCAGCCCAGCCGCTATAGCCTGCCAGCGCCACGATCAGGACCCAGGAGGTCAGATTGCCATTGCGCTGCCACCAGGCCTTCAGGGTTGCCAGTTGTTCTTGTTCTTCGTGATCGTATGCCATGGGTCGTCAGTTTTAATGAGTAGTTGATCGAGGGTAGTACGGTCTTGCTTCAAATCAATGGTGGTGATGCACGTGGCCGCCAGGACCGTGGTCGTGGCCGCAATCGTGGTCGCCGATGATCTGGTCCACCACGTAATCGACGACATCGTCGAACGGCACCGTGCTCTGCTGCGCGCCTGCATCGGCTTCGCGCATGGCTTTCACCGTAGCGACGTTATTGGCGATTTCATCGTCACCCATGATCACGGCAAACGCCGCGCCGCTGGCATCGGCCTTTTTCATTTGCGTCTTGAAGCTGCCGCCGCCGTTGCTCGCTGCGCAATGTAGCACAACGTCGAGGCCCGCATCGCGAATCCGCTCGGCCAGCACGAAAGCTTGCAAGCCTGCCTGCTCGCCCTGGTGCACCAGATACACGTCGCACTGGGCCGGCGCTTCCGGCTCAGCCGCATCCTTCATCAGCAGCACCAGGCGTTCGACGCCCATGCCGAAACCGACGGCTGGCGTCGATTTGCCACCGAACATTTCCACCATGCCGTCATAGCGGCCACCGGCGCACACCGTGCCTTGCGCGCCCAGCTTGTCGCTGACCCACTCGAACACCGTGCGGTTGTAGTAATCGAGGCCGCGCACCAGGCGTGGATTGATGGTGAACGGGATATTGTTGTGGTTCAAGATCTTCTGCACGCCGTGGAAGTGGGCCAGCGATTCCTCGCCCAGGTAGTCCAGCAGCTTCGGCGCGCCATTGACCAGGTCCTGCATGGCAGGATTCTTGGTGTCGAGGATGCGCAGCGGATTGCTGTGCAGGCGGCGCTTGGCTTCTTCGTCCAGCAGTTCGCTGTGGCTTTCCAGGTAGGCGATCAGGTCGGCGCGGTGGCGCAGGCGCTCGTCCGCGTCGCCGATCGAGTTCAGTTCCAGGCGGATGCCTTCCAGGCCCAGGTCATCCCACAGGCGGCGCGATAGCATGATGATCTCGGCGTCGATATCCGGGCCCGTAAAACCGATGGCTTCCACGCCGAACTGGTGGAACTGGCGATAGCGACCCTTTTGCGGGCGCTCGTGGCGAAACATCTGGCCCTTGTACCACAGGCGTTTCGGGCCTTCGTAGACGAGGTTGTGCTCGACCACGGCGCGCACCACGCCGGCCGTGCCTTCAGGGCGCAGGGTCAGGTTGTCGCCGTTCATCGAATCGGTAAACGAGTACATTTCCTTTTCCACGATATCGGTCACGGCGCCGATGGCGCGCGCGAACAATTTCGTTTCTTCCACGATCGGCGTGCGGATCTGCTGAAAACCGTAGCTTTGCAGCACGGACTGCGCCGTATTTTCAAACAATTCCCACAGCGGGGCGTCGGCGGGCAGCACGTCATTCATGCCTTTCACGCCGGTGATTTTATCGAGCTTTTTATTTTCGGACATAGTGTTCTTCTTTGCTTTTTTATCGGATCAGGTTCAGACGGCAACCGTGTTTCCATAGTGACTCTGTACATACTTCAAGACGATGTCCTGGAATTCCTCGACGATGCGTTCGCCGCGCAGGGTGACGACTTTTTCGCCGTCGACAAAGACGGGCGCGGCCGGCGACTCGCCCGTGCCGGGCAGGCTGATGCCGATATTCGCATGCTTCGATTCACCAGGGCCGTTGACGATGCAGCCCATGACGGCCACATTCATCGCTTCCACGCCCGGATACGACTTTTTCCACTCCGGCATCTGCTCGCGCAGATACGTCTGGATGTTGTCAGCCAACTCCTGGAAGGTAGTCGACGTCGTGCGCCCGCAACCGGGGCAGGCGATCACCATCGGCGCGAACTTGCGCAAGCCCATGGTTTGCAAAATTTCCTGGCCGACGATGACTTCGCGCGTGCGGTCGCCGCCCGGCTCGGGCGTGAGCGAGATGCGGATGGTGTCGCCGATGCCTTCTTGCAGCAGCACGGACAGCGCCGCGGTGGACGCCACGATGCCCTTGCTGCCCATGCCCGCTTCTGTCAGGCCCAGGTGCAGCGGATAATCGCAGCGCTGGGCCAGTTCGCGGTACACGGCGATCAGGTCTTGCACGCCCGAGACCTTGCACGACAGGATGATCTTGTCGCGCCCCAGGCCCAGCTCTTCGGCGCGCACGGCGTTTTCAATCGCCGACGTCACCAGCGCTTCATACATGACGGCTTGCGCCGGCCACGGGTCGCTGCGGCCCGCGTTTTCATCCATGATGCGCGCCAGCAAGGCTTGATCGAGGCTGCCCCAGTTCACGCCGATGCGCACCGGCTTGTCGTACTTGCAAGCCGCTTCGATCATTTGCGCAAATTGCGTGTCGCGCTTGGCGCCCTTGCCCACGTTGCCCGGATTGATGCGGTACTTCGACAGCGCGCGCGCGCAATCGGGGTAGTCGTTGAGCAGGGTATGGCCGTTATAGTGAAAATCGCCCACCAGCGGCACGTCGATGTCCATCTTGTCGAGTTGCTCGCGGATGTACGGCACGGCGGCGGCCGCTTCCGGCCGGTCCACCGTCAGGCGCACCAGTTCCGAACCGGCACGCGCCAGTTCCTTGATCTGGATCGCCGTGCCGATGGCGTCAGCCGTATCCGTGTTCGTCATCGACTGCACCACCACGGGGGCGTCGCCGCCCACCCAGATCTGGCGCTGGCCGTGTGCGATCAGCACCTTGCGGCTGTCGCGGCGGCCGGAAGGACCGGAGCCGATCGCTGTTTTCGAGGTAGCCATAATATTATCTTCTGAGTTTGCTTGAACGATTACTGCAATTATTTGATGCTGACACGGGAAATCGTGCCACCGGCAACGGTCGGCAGATCCAGCTTGGCACCGCGCAAGGTTGCCTGCACGGCACCCGGCTTGCCCACCACCAGGGTGGCCGGGCCCGTGATATCGAACGTTTCCGTGCTGCCCGCCTTGACCATGCGCGAAATCAGCGGCGAGCTGCCCGGGCGGCGGATTTCCACCCAGGAATCCTGCTCCACCTTCAACACCAGCGTATTCGCGCCCACGGCAGCGGCGGCAACGGGCGGCGTGACGGCGGCCGTCGTCGCCGGAGCAGCTGCTGGCGGCACGGCGGCGGCAGGCGCCGAAGCCACGTTGCTGGCAGGCGCGCCTGTCTGCGTATCGTTGCCTGGCGGCGGCGGCACGGAAATCAGCGGCACGGACGGCGACTGCACGGGCGTCAAGTCCTGGCCCGGCTTGATCAGGGTCGTTTCCACGGGGCCCACGTCCGCATGCGCGGTTTCTTTCTCGGCGTGCGAGGACAACAGGCTGGCCGGCACATAGCCAAGCTTGTAGGCGCCAAAGGCGGCGGCCACGACGAGGGCCACGGCGCCGGCGATCCAGAGGGGCGTCTGGTTCGACGAGCGCTGCGTCATCGACGGGAAGCGCGATTCGGAAAACGTGGCGGAAATCTCGCGCCGCACGGGCGCGGCAGCCGGGTCTTGCGCCGGCGCCGGATGCACTTCGATCATGGCCACCAGCGGCGCCGCGTCGAGCTTGACCACCTTGGCATAGGCGCGCACGAAACCGCGCACCACGGCCAGGTTCGGCAAGGCCGCCATGTCGCCCGCTTCCAGCGCGATCACCTGGCGCGTCGCCAGCTTGAGCTGGTCGGCCACCTGCTCCACCGGCCAGCCCAGCGCTTCGCGCTGCGCCTTCAACTGTGCGCCTGCCAACGCAAGATTGCCCTGGGGCTGCTGCTGAGGCGTTTCTGCCCACTCTGAATTCATTGGTATCCCTGTCTCACTCATCAAACGCCCCATTTTGATAAGCAGCATATTCGGGGGAGCCGGAATGGTGGTTGCGCAAAAGCGCCCCCAGGCCAGCTTCCGCACCCGCATCCCCGAGCTTATGCTGCACCTTGATCCCGAGCCACAGCACATCGGCCGTCTGGCTCTCCATTGTCGCTACTTTACCGAGCCGCTCAAGGTAATGAGCCGCTTGCCGGTAGTCTTGCTGTTGGTAATACACACGCACCAGGCCGGCATAGGTGATTGCCGCACCAGGTGCGATGCGCTCCGCCTTGAGCCAGTAGCTGGCAGCGCGCGGGTAATCTTGCATGACCAGGCTGCACGCCGCCGCATTATGCAGCGCCAGTTCAGGCGTGCCATAGGCGGCATCTTGCAATGCGGCATCAAAATACGCCAGCGACTGCGCCGCGCGCCCGGTCTGGCACAGAAACTGGCCATAATTATTGCTCAACTCGGGATTGTGGGGCGCGAGGCGCAATGCGTAAAGAAAATCTTTTTCGGCAGCCACAGGTTGGCGCAGGGCAGCAAAAATCAGGGCGCGCATGCCGCGCACCTGGGCATTGTCCGGCACCAGCTGCACTGCCTGCTCCGCTTCGGTCAACGCCACCGCAAACTGGTCTTGCATATAATAGGCGCTGGCCAGCTGCAAACGCAAGGCGGCGCGCTGCTCGACAGATGCGGCTTGCTCCTTGTCCGCGGTGGAAGCACAGCCGGCCAGCAGCACGCCCAGGCTGACAACAGCCGCGGCAAGTGCGCCAGGATAAGCCATGCTTCCCCGCATCAGGAGCGGATCTCCACAATCTTGCCGAAATTGGCGCCGAATTTCTGTTGATACTCGGTCATCTTTTCCATGCGTTCCTGCACCCGCGTGCGGTCCTTGACTTCGCCGGCCAGCTGGCCGCAGGCCGCATCGATATCGTCGCCGCGCGTCTTGCGCACGGTGGTGATGATGCCGCCATCCATCAGCACCTGGGCAAACGCCTTGATGCGCGGGTTTTTCGAGCGGAACAGGCCCGACTCGGGGAAGGGGTTGAACGGGATCAGGTTGAACTTGCAGTTCACGCCAAACTCACGGTCTTGCACCAGCGCCAGCAGTTCGTGCGCGTGCTCGTCGCTGTCGTTGACGCCATCGAGCATGCAGTATTCGAAGGTAATGAAATCGCGTGGGGCGAATTCCAGGTAGCGCTTGCAGGCCGCCATCAATTCCTTCAGCGGGTATTTCTTGTTCAGTGGAATCAAACCATCGCGCAAGGCATCGTTCGAGGCGTGCAGCGAGACGGCCAGGGCCACCGGCACTTCCTGCGACAGCTTGTCCATCATCGGGACGACGCCCGAGGTCGACAAGGTCACGCGGCGGCGCGACAAGCCGTAGGCGTTATCGTCGAGCATCAATTTCAGGGCCGTGACGGTCGGCTCAAAGTTCAGCAGGGGCTCGCCCATGCCCATCATCACCACGTTGGTGATCTGGCGCTCGCCTTTGGGGCCCGGTTCGATGCCCTTGGTGCGGCGCAATTCGAATTCCGCCATCCACAGCTGGCCGATGATTTCGCCAACGCTGAGGTTGCGGTTGAAGCCCTGCTTGCCCGTCGAGCAGAAGCGGCAGTTCACGGCGCAGCCGGCCTGGGTCGAGATACACAGGGTGCCGCGGTTTTCTTCCGGAATGAACACGGTTTCCACGGCATTGCCATTGCCCACGTCGACCAGCCACTTGCGCGTGCCGTCCGTCGACGTGTGGTCGCTGATGATGGCCGGGGCGCGCACTTCGGCGCGCGTGGCCAGCTTGTCGCGCAGCGACTTGGCCAGGTCCGTCATGGCGTCGAAATCGGAAGCGCCGAACTGGTGTATCCAACGTTGCAATTGTTTCGCACGAAACGGTTTCTCTCCCAACTCGGCGCAATAGGCGATGAGTTGCGCGGGATCGAGGTCCAGCAAGTTGGTGAGGGTCGTCGTATTCATGATCATGTCTATTCTAAAAATCCGTCCCCGCGCGCATCAGGAGCAAAAACTCCACAGCGCAGCGGGAACAGGGGGTGATAAGTTATTTCACAGATAACGCCAGGAAATAACGTTATCTAAGGCAATTAAGCCTTCAGTTCTGGGAAGAAGTAAGCGATTTCCACTTTAGCAGCTTCGACAGCGTCGGAACCGTGTACGGCGTTGGCGTCGATCGAATCGGCGAAATCGGCGCGGATCGTGCCTTTTTCTGCTTTCTTCGGATCGGTCGCGCCCATCAGGTCACGGTGGGCCAGAACGGCGTTTTCGCCTTCCAGGGCTTGGATCATGACGGGACCGGAAACCATGAAGTCGACCAGATCTTTGAAGAAGCCGCGTTCTTTGTGCGCTGCGTAGAAGCCTTCAGCTTGTTCGCGCGACAGTTGGGTCATGCGTGCTGCAACGATTTTCAGGCCAGCGTTTTCAAAACGGGTGTAGATTTGACCGATTACGTTTTTTGCAACTGCGTCTGGTTTGATGATCGACAGGGTGCGTTCGATTGCCATGTGTGAAAACTCCAATAAAAAGTAAGGTTTAAAACGGTAAATTGATAACTCAATCAACCTTTGATTTTACCATACTCCACCCCATATCACCCAGACAGACAGGGGGCATGCTTCCCTGCCGCTTGAGTTTAATGAAATCTTAAGCTGCTTTTTTGGCAAATTCCGGCCCTCATGCTATCCTTGGGTAAAGCAGTAATTTGAATTGACAACACGGAGGCACTATGAATCAGAACATGCAACGCACCTTTGACCTGTCGGGGGGCATGCAGCAAGTCCGCCACCAGGTCTTGCGCAACACTTACTGGCTGCTGGCACTGTCCATGATACCGACCGTGCTGGGCGCCTTCATCGGCGTGCAAATGCACTTGCCGATGCTGACCGGCGGCATGGGCTTCATCATCTTCATGGCCGTCGCATTCGGCTTCATGTACGCGATTGAAAAGACCAAGAACTCGGGCCTGGGCGTCGCCGTCCTGCTGGGCTTCACCTTCTTCATGGGCCTGATGCTCACGCCACTGCTGACGCGCACGCTCGGCTACTCGAACGGCGGCATGCTGATCATGACGGCATTCGGCGGCACGGCCACCATCCTGGCCGTGATGGCGACGATCGCCACGGTCTCGAAGCGCGACTTCTCGGCCATGGGCAAATGGCTGTTCGCCGGCGTGATCGTGCTGATCCTGGCATCGGTAGCGAACATTTTCCTGGGCCTGTCGGCACTGTCGATCGTGATCTCCATGGTCGCCATCGCCATCTTCTCGGCCTACATCCTGTATGACGTGCAGCAAATCATCAACGGCGGCGAGACCAACTACATCTCGGCCACCCTGCGCATCTACCTGGACGTGTACAACATCTTCACCAGCCTGTTGTCGCTCCTGGGCTTCGCCGGCGGCAGCCGCGACTAAGCGCTGCGCTTATGCGCATGAAAATGAAAGTGAAAGCCGACCCTCGGGTCGGCTTTTTTACGTCTGCAGCATCTACTTGATCCTCTCCGCCACCTCGCGCAGGCAGGCGCGGGCGCGGTCCAGGGTCGTGTTGTCGCGCTGGGCCGCATACACGGCGTAGGCGGAATGCGAGAACTCGGGCGCGTCGCGCACGCGATACAGCAGGCCCGCATCGAGATAAGGTTGCGCGCTGCCGATGCGAAAGTAACTGGCGCCGCCCACTTCCAGCAGGTACACGAGGGCCAGCGGCCCCAGCGAAATCGACACAGGCGGGCTGCTCAGCTCCGGGTATGCCGCCTGGTGGTTGGCCGCGAAACTGGGGCCCCAGTCCACATACACATACGTATCGGCATGCATCTGCCCGTCGGCGCGTGTGGTCACCATCACCAGCTTTTCCTCGGCCAGCAATTCGCTGGCCAGGCCCGGGCGCTGCGGCGGGTTATACAGCACGGCAAGATCGAGCGAGCCGTCGTGCACGGCGTCGAGCAGGCGCGCGGGACTGTCGACTTCCGCGCGCAAGGCAATCTCGGGGCAATCGCGGCTCATGCGTATCAGCCAGTCCCCCAGCAGCGGCTGCCACAGGCTCAGTTCGCAGCCGATGCTGACGGCATCGTCGCGCCCCGGCGGCAAGGCCACCTGGTGGCGCGCCCGCTCCCACACCTGCACCATGGTGGCCGCATGGCGCATGAAGCGCTCGCCGGCCGACGTCAGGCGGGCGCCCGCCTTGTTACGCACGAACAACTGGCGCCCCAGCTGCTGCTCCAGGGAGCGGATACGGGCGCTGACGGCCGTTTGCGTCACGTGCATGCGCTCGGCCGCCATGATAAAGCTGCCGCAGGAAGCCACTTCCAGGAAGGTACGCGCTTGATTGATATCCATCAAGCCATGATATCAGCTGCCGCGCATATCAACTGACACGCTCATAACCACCCAATACGCCTTGCTTCGACAAGACCCATTGCCACAGCTGCAAGTCGCGCGCGCGGAAGGCACCGGCGCAAGACAGCAAATAATACGACCACATGCGATGGAAGCGCTCGCCCAGCTGGGCGGAAAACTGCGGCCACGCCTGCTCAAAATTGGCGTGCCAGGCCATCAGGGTCTGGTCGTAGTCGGCGCCGAAGTTGTGCAGATCCTCGGCCACAAACAGATCGTCCATGGCGTCGCCGATTTGCCCGATCGACGGCAAGTCGCCATTCGGGAAGATGTATTTGTCGATCCACGGGTCGCACGCGGATTGGCGCTTGTTCTTGCCGATCGTGTGCAACAGGAACAGGCCGTCGTCTTCCAGGCAGCGGTGAGCCACTTCCATGAAGGTGCGGTGATTCTTGTGGCCCACGTGCTCGAACATGCCGACGCTGACGATGCGGTCGAATTTTTCATCGGTGTCGCGGTAATCCTGCAGGCGGAAATCCAACTTGTCTCCGCCCGGCATGCCGCGCGCGTACGCAACCTGCTCTTGCGAGATGGTCACGCCCACGCATTGCACCTGGTATTTTTCCGCCGCATAACGCATGAAGCTGCCCCAGCCGCAGCCGATGTCGAGCACGCGCATGCCCGGCTCCAGCCTGAGCTTGCGGCAGATCAGATCAAGCTTGGCTTCCTGCGCCTCGGCCAGATTGGCCGCATCTTTCCAGTAGCCGCAGGTATAGGTCATGCGCGCATCGAGCATGGCCGCATAGAAGGCATTGCCCAGGTCATAGTGTTCCTTGCCCACCATCCACGCGCGGCGCTCCGTCTGCAGGTTGAACAGGCGCGCAGTCAGCGCATGCAAGGCCAGGCGCATCGGGCGCACGTCGTCGGCCACCCTGGCGCGCAGCAGATGGCAAAAGAATTCGTCGAGCTGCTTCGCATCCCAGTCGCCGTCCATGTACGCTTCGCCCAGGCCCAGGTTGCCGCTGGCGAAAGCCCGTTCCGGCACGCCCGGTTTGCGCAGCTGCATGTCCCAGGCGGCGCGCCCATTCAGGTGGATGCCGGCCCTGGCCAGCAATTCGGCCGCTTCGCGCGTCAGCCGCGTGTCGAGCTGGAGTCCGGCGCTACCGGCCGATGCTTGTTGCAACTGCATACCTGCTTGTGTCGTTTGCTGCGTGTTCATGCCCTGCCGCCTCCAGATGGTTGTGGGTGCTGGCGCGCCGGCACGTCTACTCAGAGGCCCGGCGGCGCGCCAGCAATAAAATTATCTACCCCTCATCCGCATCTGGATAATGAAACATCATAGCCATTCATATCAAAATATTTGCTGTTAAATGATTTTAATCAATTATTTTGTGGAAATATCTTATACAAGATACCTACCGTAGAATGAAAAAAGCCGCCTGTTCGGCGGCTGTTCGCGGCAAGTAAGCCCTGCAATCAAAAGTCGTGATTCGACGGATACTTGCTGTAAAAATCGTTATCCCATTTGAAGTTGGTGAACGCCACTGTCAGGGAAATATCGAGCGCTTCGACAAAATGCCAGCAGCCGACGGGCAAAAACAGGATTTCGCCCGGCGCCAGCACGCATTCGCGCACCTGCACGTCGGCCATCAGCGGATAGCGCTGCAAGTCGATATCGCGCCCGTCGACGGGGGTAAAACAGTGGCGCTGGTTGTACACGCGCGCCACCTCGCAGGCGGCCATGATGCGCAGGCGCTTGCGCCCTTTGACCTGCGCCATGAAGTTGTTCGTCAGGTCGTGGTGGAATGGCGTCACGGTGCCGGCCGGGCCAAACCACAAGAATCCCGTGCGGCCGTCATCCTGTTTCAGGTATTCGGGCAGCTGGCCGATATCGTCCCACAGCTCGTGCAGCGCCTGCCGGTTTTGCGAATTGTTGTTCGCCGTCATATAGAAATCGTTGCTCGTACCGCTGTTCTCGACCAGGCTGGCGTATTCGCAAAAGGCCATCTTGCGCTTGTGCGCCACGCTGTTCATTTCGTACTGGGCATCCGCTTCGCGGCCGAACTGCACTTCCACCTCGCGCTGCGCAAAATGTTCGCGGAAATAGGCCGGGCTCCACTTGGCCATGGCGGGCCAGTCGTCCAGCATGCCCGTGATGATCACGGGCTGGTTGGTGGAATAATATTCGTCGAGGAATTCCTGCGCGGACAGTCTCTCGCGACGGGGAATCTCGGGCGAACGCAGCTGATTCAGCTTGCGCTGGATGTCGATCACCCAGTCGCGCTTGGCCAGCCGGTTCGACAGGCGCACGGCGCCGCCCAGGTAGGGACTCTGCAGCGCGAGCTCGATTTCGCGGCGCGCCAGGGGCTCCGCGATGCCGGCCTGTTGCAGCACAGGCATCAGCGCCGACGGATGACTGCCCAGCATGAGGTTTTCCGCGATCCAGCTGCGCCATTCGCGGCTCAGCTCCGGGTCTTGCTTCTGCTGCAGCTGTTTTGCTCCCAATGTCGCTACGGCCGCCATTATCTGTCTCCTTTTTATATGCATCAGCGGCCGGACAGCATGCACCGTCCGGCCGCGCCCTACCCTAACCACGCATTACCGTACTTTCCACACCTCCGTCGCCAGCACGCCATTCGCGTCGCCATCGAGTTCCCACGAGAACGCGCCGCGCAAGCCCTGGTCCTTGACATATTTCACCTTGGTGCCGATGACGGTCGGGTCGTCATAGCTCCACCACTGGCCGCCCGCGCCCGTGTACAGGTACAGCTGCTTGGTCACGGGATGGTAGTAGCGCGTGCCGGTCTTGGCGACGAGGATTTTATAGTCCTCGATGCCCGACTCGTAGGTGCCTGGCGCCGTGCCCGTGGCCGCCTGGTACAGGCCATCGCCGTTCGGTCCTGGCGCCACGCCCGTCCAGCCGCGGCCATAGAACGGGATGCCCAGCAGCAGCTTGTCGCGCGGCACGCCGGCGGCAATCATGTATTGCACCGCCTTGTCGCCCACGTATTCGCGCGCCATGCCCGTCGACGGATCGGCAGGGTCGGCAAACAGCTGGGCGTTGAAGTTGGTGCTCGTTTCCCAGCCGCCGTGGAAGTCGTAGGTCATCAGGTTGATCCAATCCATGTACTGCGAGTACAGGGCCGGTTCCGTGTTGTCGATCTTGTCCTTGCCGGCACCGACGGCCGCCGTCAACAGGTAGCGCGTGCCGTTGGCGGCGCCCAGCGCATCGAGCTGGCTGCGAAATTCCGCCATCAGCAAGGTGAAATTGCGCTTGTCGTTCGGGCTGACCGTGTTGTAGGGCTGGCCGCCGCCCACCGGATACTCCCAGTCGATGTCGATGCCGTCAAAGATGTTGGCCGCCGCACCCACGCCACCGCGACCGCCCTGCACCGGCAAGTTGCCCTTGATGTAGATATCGATGCAGGAGCGCACCATTTGCTTGCGCAGCGCATCGGTGGCCGAACCGACGGAGAAGTTCTTCGACCAGCTCCAGCCGCCCAGCGAGATGAACAATTTCAGGTTCGGGTGCGCCGCCTTCAGTTTTTTCAGCTGCAGGAAGTTGCCCGACAATGGAGCGTCCCAAGGGATGGCCTGGCCATCGACGGTGCGCTTCGGCGTGCGGATGTAGTCGGCCTCGGCATCGCCGCCCGTGCCCGCGTCCGGCGAATTCGGATTCGTCGCGCCCGGCTCCGCCTTGGTGATCATGGCGCATTCGTAGCCGCCGTTTTTCGGATAAATGTTGCCGAAAGCGTAGTTGATGAAGGTCAGCTTGTCGGCCACGCCGCTGGAGTGCACGTTCGCCACTTCATAGTCGCGGCCATACACGCCCCACTGCGCAAAGTACGACCCCACTTCGCGGCCCGTTGGGGTCGGTGTTGGCGTTGGCGTTGGCGTTGGCGTTGGCGTTGGCGTTGGTGTCGGCGTCGGCGTCGGCGTTGGAGTAGGTGTCGGGGTTGGAGTAGGTGTCGGGGTTGGAGTAGGCGTCGGCGTCGGCGTCGGCGTCGGCGTGATGCTGCAGATCTCCTGACTGGTCCATGGCTTGCCCGTGCCGGCGGCGCCGCTGCTGGTCGACGGGTTGTCGCCCTGCGTCCAGTAGTTGGCACGGTAATTCGTGCCCGCATAGCTGACGGTGGCGCCCGCGCTGTAGGCCGTGCCCGCCACCCATGCCAGCGCGCAAGTGCCTCCGGTTGGCGTTGGTGTCGGCGTTGGAGTGGGTGTCGGGGTTGGATTCGGCGTCGGCGTCGGGGTGGGCGTCGGGGTTGGTGTGGGAGTAGGCGTCGGGGTCGGCGTGGTGCCGCCATCGCAGGTGCCGCCGGCGCTCCACAGGCTCGGCGTGGAGACGGGATTCCAACCCGAGCCCACGTGATCGGTCTGCGTCACCAGGGCCGTGTAGTTGGCGCCCAAGTAGCTGACTACCGTGCCCGCGTTATAGGTACCACCCTCTTGCCATGGCACGCAGGCGACCACCGTGCTGGCCGCCAGTAATTGCGAGCCGCCTGGTGCGCTGGCGTCCCCGCCACCGCCGCATGCCGCCAGCACGCCACCGCTGGCCAGACATACCATCATGTTCCTGATTGTTTTTTTGAGTATTAAATTTTCCACGCTGTCTCCTGTTCAGGTTTGCGGAAATACCACTCTGCTTCAATGAAAAGCTACCCTGTGATTTTGTTTTTTTGCAGTTGCAAGAACAGCATGCTGCTGAAAAAATAGGCGGTCAAGTGGTTTTGAAGTGGCCTCAAAGTGGGCAATACCACTTCACGCAGAAAGCGCAGCGGTACAGGCAAACGGCGTGTTGTCCTACTGGACAATGAAAAAACGGCAGAGGGAGGGAAAACAGGAGAGATTGATCGAGAAAAAACAGACCAATTTTATAACACGCTGTAAGTGGTATTAGGATGGAAGCAAGCGAAAAGGCGGAATCTGTACCAACGCATGAATAGCCACAGCGCGCCTGAAAAACGTTCAGAGCAAGGCGCCTTGCCGAAGACAGTACGAATAGTACGGCTAGGCAAGGCAACGCAGCTATGGACGTTTTCTCAGGTGTGCCCTCAGAGCAAATCAAATACCGCCATTGATTCGACGTGCGAGGTGTGCGGGAACATGTTCACCACGCCCGCCTTGCTCAGCACATAGCCCGCTTCCAGAGCCAGGATGCCGGCGTCGCGCGCCAGGGTCGACGGGCTGCACGAGACGTACACGATGCGTTTCGGCAACAAGTCGGGACGCACTTGCGACAGTCCGACCAGCGCCTGGCACAGGGCCATGGCGCCATCGCGGGGCGGGTCGACGAGGATGCGATCAAAACGGCCCAAGGCGATCAGGTCGTCGGTGGTGACTTCGAACAGGTTGCGCGTCGAGAACGAGGTTTTTTCCGCCAGGCCATTGGCCAGCGCGTTTTCCAGCGCCCGTTCCGTCAGGGTGGTGCTGCCTTCGATGCCCACCACTGCGCTGCATTGCGTGGCCAGCGGCAAGGTGAAATTGCCCAGGCCGCAGAACAGGTCGGCCACGCGGTCGGTCGGCTGCACTTCCAGCAAACGCAGGGCTTTCGACACCAGCACGCGGTTGATGTGGTGGTTCACCTGGGTAAAATCGACAGGCTTGAACGGCATCTTGACGCCGAATTCCGGCAGCAGGTAGTGCAATTGCTTGTCCAGCGGATAGAACGGCACGGCCGTTTCCGGCCCTTTCACCTGCAGCCACCATTGCACGCCGTATTCGTCGGCAAAGGCTTTCAATGTCGTTTCGTCGTCCGCCGTCAATGGCGCCATGATGCGCAAGACCATGGCGGTGACGTCCTCGCCCACGGCCAGCTCAATCTGCGGCATCTGCTCGAAGATCGACAGCGAAGCAATCAATCCACGCAGCGGCAGCAGCATGTTTGACACGTGCGGCGGCAAGATTTCGCAGCTATCCATGTCGGCGACAAACGCCGATTTCTTTTCATGGAAGCCCACCAGCACGGCGTCCTTCTTCTTGACGTGGCGCACCGACAGGCGCGCGCGGTAGCGGTAGCCCCACGTCGGGCCATACATGGGTCGCATGATGCTTTGCGGACGCACCTTGCCGATATGCCACAAGTTGTCTTCCAGCACGCGCTGCTTGATCGCCACCTGCGCCGACGGCTCCAGGTGCTGCATCGAGCAGCCGCCGCAGTTATCAAAATGCTTGCACTTGGGCGTCACGCGCATGGACGATTCACGGTGCAGCACCGTCATGCGGGCCATTTCCCAGTTTTTCTTTTTCTTGAACGTCACAAAGCTGACGCGCTCGCCCGGCAATGCGCCTTCGACAAACACGACCTTGCCCGGCGAGCCGTCTTCGTTCTCAATATGGCCAACGCCACGGGCGTCCATGTCGAGCGATTTGATTTCGATGATATTTTCTTGCATAGCGATCAATAGGTAAGAGTGGGCCAGGACGCAGGGCCGCGCTGGAACTTGAAAGAATGGGGGAAAGGTCAGGCGCCGCGAGCGGGGCGTATGATAGCAGATGCGGCCCCGGAAATGCCGGGAGCGGGGTCCTTAGAGCAGGGAGTCGCGCACGACGCCGCGCGCCGCCATGGCGCGCTTCAACTTAATCAGCGCTTCCTGCTGGATCTGGCGCACGCGCTCGCGCGTCACGCCCATTTCTTCGGCCAGAGTTTCCAGCGTGGCCGGATCGTCGTTGTCGAGACCGAAACGGCGCATGATCACCACGCGCTGCTTGTCGGGCAGCTTGGTCAGCCAGTCGCGCACCAGCACCGTCATTTCATGGTGTTCCGCGCGCGCGTCGGGGCTGTCTTCGCTGGCGCCGGGCAGCATGTCCATCAAGGACGACTGCGGATCGTTGTCGAGCGGCGCGTCGAGCGAGGTGGCGTGCTCGGACAGGGCCAGAATATCCTGCACCTCTTCCACGGGACGGCCCACCAGGTGGGCGATGTCTTCCGCGGTGGCATCCTTGCCGTCGTGATGCTGGGCTTCCAGGTGGTACTTGCCGCGCAAAATCTGGTTCAATTCGCGCACCATGTGCACGGGCAGGCGCACCGTACGCGCCTGGTTCATGATGGCCCGTTCGATGCTCTGGCGTATCCACCAGGTCGCATACGTGGAAAAACGGAAGCCCCGTTCGGGCTCGAACTTGTCGATGGCGCGCATCAGGCCGATGTTGCCCTCCTCGATCATGTCGAGCAAGACCACGCCGCGGTTGATGTAATGCTTGGCGATCGACACGACCAGGCGCAGGTTGTGCTCGATCATGGTTTGCCGGGCTTCGAAATTGCCCTGCTTGGCCAGGGTGGCGTAATGCACCTCTTGCGCCGCCGTCAGCAGAGGCCGCGTGCCGATCTGGTTCAGATAGTGCTGCGTGGTATCGGTCGACAGTTCGGCCGCCAGCACTTTTTTCAGTTCATCGACACTTTCGACCAGCACGCTGACGCTGGCCACCGCGCCGCCCTCGCCCGCGTCGACGGCATCAATACCGTCGAGTTCGCCGGCCTCGTCCGTCACGACTTCGTCTGCCCCGTCTTCCGGCAGTTCCGGCTCATCGTCCAGCTGATCGTGCGGCGCGTGTGTCATTGCTTTACCTAACGGTTAGGCAGGAATTTCGAAGGATCGACAGGCTTGCCCTGCTGGCGGATTTCAAAGTGCAGCTTCACGCGGTCGGCATCGGAATCGCCCATTTCGGCGATGGCCTGGCCTTTGTTGACGTTCTGCCCTTCCTTCACCAGGATGCTGCGGTTATGCGCATATGCCGACAATAAACTATTACTGTGCTTTACGATGACAAGATTACCATAACCACGGATTCCGCTCCCGGCATACATGACTTTTCCCGCACCGGCTGCCACCACCTGCTGGCCCGCCTTGCCGGCGATATCGACGCCCTTGTTCTTGCCTTCGTCGAAAGTGCCGATGACCTTGCCTTCGGAGGGCCACATCCAGCTGATCTTCTCGTCGCCAGGCGCCGATGCAGCAGGGGCTGCCGCAGCGGCGGCCGGCGCGGCGGCAACAGCTGCTGCCGGCGCTGGCGCCGGCTTGGCGTCGGCACTGCCGCCATCGGCGCGCAATTCGGCCAGGGTGGCGTCGGAATACGCGCGCTTCTCGCCGCGCGGGCCGGTTTTTTTCGGCACGACAGGGGCGGCCGGTTTGATTTCCGTGACAGGCGGCATGACGATGGCCGACGTCTGCGCGCCGCCCGTGTCGCCATTCGGCGGCAGCACACGCAATACCTGGTCGACCTTGATGTCGTTCGGGTTGCTCAAGTCATTCCAGGCCACCAGGTCGCGGTAATTCTGGCCGTGTTCCAGAGCGATGCGCAACAGGGTGTCGCCACGCTTGACCGTGTAATAGGCCGGGTCGCGGTCGCGCGGATCGCTGGCGGCGGCGCTGTTGCCCGATGGATGGCGCTCCACCACGGGCGCCTGGACGCCCGTGGTGCCGCAACCGCTCAACAGCGCGGCCAAGGTGATGCCACATAGAAGTATGTTACTTTTCTTAATCATTCGCATGTAATTGTATGTCCTGCTTGCTAGCTGATCCGGGGATCATATGGTGCCCGGGCGCAAAGGCACGAAATGGCAGTCTTCCAGGGTCTGGCTGGTCCATTCCATTTTCCCCACCCGGGTAATGAGTTGTAAGTGTTGCAATTTAGCCCCCACCGGCGCAACCAGACGCCCGCCGGGCGCCAGCTGTTCCAGCAAGGCTTGCGGGACTTCCAGGCCCGCTGCGGCAAGGATGATCCCGTCGAAGGGCGCCGCCTGCGGCAGGCCAAGCATACCATCTCCGTACTGCAAGCGCAGATTTGACACGCGCAGCGGACGCAGATTGGCCTTCGCCAGCTCGTGCAGGGGCCGGATGCGCTCGATCGAATACACCTCTTTCGCCACCAGCGACAGCACCGTCGCCTGGTAACCGCAGCCCGTGCCGATCTCCAGCACGCGCTGCAAGTTGCCGCCCTGGCGCATCACTTCGATCATGCGCGCCACGATGTACGGCTGCGAAATGGTCTGATGGTGGCCGATGGGCAAGGACGCGTCGATATACGCCTGCGATGCCAGCGCCTCGTCCATGAACAGATGGCGCGGCACGGCTTGCATGGCGTCGAGCACCACCTGGTCCTTGACGCCCTGTTTCGCGATGCGCGCCACCATGGCCCGGCGTACGGCCTCCGACACCAGCGGATTTTGCCGTGGCGGCGACAGCACCACCGGCTGCGCCCGCTCATTGGCGATGGCCTGCGCACGCGACGGCGCGATGGGCAACGCGCCAGCGTGGTACGGCGCGCCTCCCCTGGCCGCATTTTGCGCCGCATTTTGCGTCGCCGTCTGCGGCGTGGCAATGCGCGACTGCGCCAGTGACTGCCCCCCGCCCTGCCTGGCGGGCTTGCCGGCCAGCGAATCGAGGGTAAGGGGGAAGGTACGCGGCTTGTCAGTCATAGTGAGCGGTCATGCCAGGCCTTTTGCCAGTGCATCGAGTTGGGTGGTATGGGTCAGGTCGATCTGCAGCGGCGTGATCGAGACTTGTCCATGTTCAACGGCGTAAAAGTCCGTGCCCGGCCCACCTTCCTTGGCGGCGCCGGCGGGGCCGATCCAGAAGATTTCACGGCCACGGGGATCGAGGGCGCGGATCACGGGCTCGGCCGAATGACGCTTGCCCAGGCGCGTGGCCACCACGCCTTGCAATTGTTCGTATGGAATGGCGGGGATGTTTACATTCAGCAAATACGGTTTCTGCAGGGCGTCAAACTGGCGCTCGACGATTTCCCTGGCCACGCGGGCGGCCGCGTCCAGGTTGGCCCAGCCAAACTGCGACTGGGAAAAGGCGATGGCGGGAATGCCGAACAGATAGCCTTCCGTGGCGGCCGCCACGGTGCCCGAATACAGGGTGTCGTCGCCCATGTTGGGACCGTTGTTGATGCCGGAGACCACCAGGTCGGGGCGCTCGATGAGCATGCCCGTCAGCGCCACGTGCACGCAGTCGGTGGGCGTGCCGTTGACAAAATAAAAGCCGTTGGCAGCCTTGTGCACGGACAGGGGCCGGTCCAGGGACAGCGAATTGGACGCGCCCGAACGATTGCTGTCGGGCGCCACCACGACGATTTCCGCAATGGGCGCGAGCGCGTCAGCCAGGGCCGCCAGGCCTGGCGCCAGGTAACCGTCGTCGTTACTGATAAGAATTCTCATAACGAGATTTTACCTGAAGCAATGCCAACACTGCGCGTGCCATGCGCCGAATGGCGGCATTATTTATGCTGCCGCGCTGACATGGCGCACGGCGTCAGCGCTGTTCGATGCGCGCTTCCGATAATGCCCCTTCCAGCGCCTGCACTTCATCCTCCTGCAAGGCCAGCAAGGCATTCAGGTCGCCTTGCAATTTATACATTCTTTTCAGCTGCGCCATGCCGCGCCTGCGCAGCTTGCCCGGCACGCCCGGGCGCAGCAGACAGGACTTCAAATGTTCGGCCAGTTCGCCCGCCTGCGCATACTGTTCGCGCTCTATCATGCCTTGCAACATCGAGATCATGCTGGCCAGGGTGTCCGGTTCGGCCCCTTCGTGCCCGTTGGCTCGGCCAGCCAGGATGGTTTCCTGCAAATGCCGGGCGCCGTCCAGCACGCTGTCCGCATGCCCCGTGACGGGCGCATTCAACAGCCGGTCGCTGCCGCTGAGCACCGCGTCTTCCAGCAGGCGCGCCGCCTCGCTCTCGCCCTGCTGCAGCAGGGTGCCAGCCAATTGCTTCTTGCTGTGCAAGGTATCAAGGTGGTCTTCGCCCAGCAGGCGCGCATGCACTTCCAGCACCTGCTCCTGCACGCTGCGCGCCGCATCGAGCTCGCCACGCCGCAGCAGTGCCTCGGCCAGCTTGCGCTGGCTCATCAGGGTTTCAGGATGGTCGAGCCCGTGCGTGCGCTCGCGCGCCGCCACCTGGTCTTCGTGCAGCTGGCGCGCGCCAGCCCAGTCGCCCTGTCCGGCCACGATATCGGCCAGCAAGTCGCGCGTGGCCAAGGTGGCCGCATGGTCGCTGCCCAGGCGCCGCTCCTGCACCTGCAGCACGGCAACGAACAGACGCCGCGCGCCTTCCAGGTCGCCTTCTTGCCCCAGCGCCTGCGCCAGCGCCAGCTTGCTGCGCAAGGTGTCGCCATGCTCGGCGCCAAACAGGCGCTCGCGCGCCGCTACCACCGTGCCCAGCACTTGCTGCGCCTGCGCCAGCCGGCCCATGCGCAGCAAGGTGGCGGCGCGGCCATCCATCGCCTCCAGGGTCAGCGGATGCTCGCCGCCCAGCTGGCGCGCGTACGTTGCCAGCACGGTATCCTGCAGCAGCAGCGCCGCCGCCAGCTCCCCTTGCTGCAAGAGGGTTTGCGCCAGGCAGGCCCGGGCGGCCAGGGTGTCGGGATGCTCGCTGCCCAGCACGCGTTCGCGCACATCGAGCACGTCCTCTTCCAGGAAGCGGGCTTCATCGACCTTGCCCAGCTGGCGCAGCAGGCGCGCCATGCCGCTCTTGCACGCCAGGCTGTCTGGATGTTCCTCGCCCAGCAGGCGCACGCGGATCTCGACGCTCTGGCGGAAGGCCTCCAGCGCCTGCACGCCGCGCCCGTCCTTGCGGTACAGCTCGCCCAGGCGGGCCAGGTCGCGCGCCAGCGGCAAGGCCACGGCGCGGCCCGGTTCGGCCAGCAAGGCCTGGCGCGCTTCGCTGATGGCGCCCAGCAAGGCGATTTCACGGCTCGATTGCCAGGGAAAGTAGCCGCCCGTCAGCCAGTGCAAAAAGGCTTCGAAGGTACGTGTGAGGGAAAAGCGGTCGCCGCCCTGGTCGATGCGCACGGCCAGCTGCTCGCCATAGGCAAAGGTTTTCGTCTGCTGCAGCTGGACTTCGTCGAAATAGCTGTCGAGGGCAATCTGCGACAAGCCGTAGGAAGTGCGCAGCAGGCGCTCGAACAGGGGCTGGAAGCCGGCGATGCCCTTGTGCGCGTCGCCGCGGCGCCACTCGGCGCGCTGCGCCCCATCGCCCATTTCTATGCGCGAGGGCAAGGGGTAGACGAGCAGCGGACGCTGTTCGTCTTCATGGCTGCGGCGGTACTCGATGGCCCGCGTGACGAGCGCATCGACGCCTTCCAGGCTTTGCCGGTTCGGCGTGAAGACCACCACCAGCTTTTTCGGCAGCAAGGTGGTGCAGATGCCGGCGCTGTCCGTGCGGCCCGTGCGCGAATCGACCAGCACGTAGCGGAAATGCTGGGCCAGGGTATCGGCGAAGCAGCGGAACAGGGCCGGGCAGCTGTCAAACAGCTGATCCCAGCGCATCTGCGCCAGGCGTTCGCTGTAGCTGGCATCGAAACGCCCCGCGCGCATCAGGTACAGCGGGCTGCCCTGGTCGACGCGCACCACGTATTGCTGCCAGTCGATGGCGTCGAGCACGCGTTGCGCCAGTGCCGCATCGTCGCGGCCGGCATCTTCGCGTCCCCTGGCCTGCCCGCCGCCATTTTCCAGGCTGAAGCGCTCGAGCTGCTGGCGGCACGCCTCGAAGAACTCGAGCACGCCCGGCCGTTCCTCGTGCTGCTCGAAATAATGGTGCAGGCCCGGCGCTTCCATGTCCCAGTCCAGCATCAGCACGGGCACGCTGGCGTTTTCACGGCGCGCCAGCAGGACGGCGATGTTCGACAGGGCCATGGTGCGGCCGGTACCGCCCTTGTAGGAATAGAAGGTGACGACTTCGCCAGGGGCGCTCAAAGGTGGCAGGGAGAGGCGTTGGCATTCCATGACAGGACCTTTTACGTGATTAACGCGGAAAGTGAGGAGGCGGAATGGCGCGCCATTCCGGTGGAATAGCGGGCAATACGAAACGGCTGCAATCGTGGCCGGGCGGGGTCGACCGCTTGAGCAAGTGGTAATGCGTGGCGATGCGCTGCACGATGCGGTCGATGTCGGGCAGGTATTGCGGATTCGACTTCAGGTCGCCGCTGGCCAGCGTATAGCCGGAGAAATCGACGTACAGGCCCGACTCCGTGATTTGCGACGGCAAGCCGTCCGGATGGCGCGTCATGATGATGGGGATGATCAGGTGGCTGGGCAGTTCATACCAGGCGCGCCGCTCCTGTTCGATTAGTTGCATGGCAGCAAATTCACGCCGCGTATAGCCGTGCGCTTCATATTTGGGTGTGTACAGCACGATCATGCAGACGCTCTGGCACATGGCGCGCGCCACGCGCAGGTCGATATCGTCGCCACCGCCCAGTTGTTCGCTGTCGATGAACAGCACTTCCTCACGGTCGAGGTGCGGTTCCAGATAGCAAGCCAGCGCCTCGATGAGATCATTCTTGAACTTGTTCATGAACGCATATTGGCCGTGTGCATAGCTCAAGAAACAGCCGTAGCGGATCTCCATGGCATCCCCCTGTTCCCCGTGCGGCCCTGCCAACGCCGCGCCTTCATCCTGCAAGGCATGAACTCACTGTAGACCGCCCGGCAACAGCTCAGTTTGCGCTGGCGCAAAGATGTGTCTGGCGTCCTGGACATGGCAGAAAAAGCCAGAAACTGGCACGATCACGCCCGTTTCTGGCATGCCAGGCGCGCAGGCAAGCGCCGCACAGGAAACGCTAGTGGCTTGATTACAAAGGGAAATAAGCCGGCGCGCAACTGGCGCCGGCAAGCAGGACTTAAGCGAGGACTTAAGCGCCCCTGGCGGGCAGGTTGCGGAAGAATTCCACCACTTCTGCCGTATCGCGCGTGCGCTTGAACGGTGGCAGGCTTTGCCAGATGCGCTTGCCGTACGGCTTGGAAATGAGGCGCGGATCGCAGATCATCAGCACGCCCCGGTCGCCCTCGTCACGGATCAGGCGGCCCGCGCCCTGCTTCAGGTTGATGATGGCTTCCGGCAGCGAATGATGCATGAAGCCGTTCTTGCCCTGTTTTTCCATCACTTCGATGCGCGCCGCCAGCACGGGATCGTCGGGCGGCGCGAACGGCAGCTTGTCGATGATCACCAGAGAGAGCGCATCACCGCGCACGTCGACGCCTTCCCAGAAGCTCTGGCTGCCGATCAGCACGCCATTCCCGGCGGCGCGAAACTGATCGAGCAATTCCGTGCGGCCCTTGTCGCCCTGCACGAACAGGGGGTAGTTCAAGCCCCGCTGCTTGAATTCGTCGGCCAGGCGCTCGGCGGCCCGCTTGACGGCGCGCAAGGTGGTACACAGGAAGAAGGTGCGCCCGCCCGCCGCCTCGATGATGGGCAAGGCGCAGTCGATGACGGCATCCGTGTAGCCGAGCGAGTTCGGTTGCGGCAGGTTTTGCGGCACGAACAGCAAGCCCTGCTGGCCATAGTCGAAGGGGCTCGGCCAGGTGTGCGACGGTTCGCCCGTCAAGCCCATCTGTTCCGAAAAATGCTTGAAATCGTTCTTCACGGCCAGGGTGGCGGACGTGAAAATCCAGCTGCGCGGCGTGCCTTCGCGCTGGTTGTTGAAGATCGGGGCGATCGACAATGGTGTTTTATGCAACTGCAAGGAACTGGAAAACGCCTCCACCCAGAAGACGGCTTCTTCGCCAGCCGCCACTTTCGCCTTCGGATCGAACTTCCAGCCGGAGAGCTGCTGCGCCAGCTCGACGCCGCGCACTCTGCACTGCTCCAGCGTTTCCGCCCGTTCCGCCTGGGTTTCCAGCACGGCCACCATGCCATCGAGCTCATCTTTGAGCGTGTCCAGCGCGGGAAAAAAGTCGCTCGACGGGGCGATTTGCGGCAGCGACAGGCGCACGATATCCTGCGGGAAGGTCAGCCGCAGGTCGCGCGCCGCCTTTTCCACCACCGTCACCGTCTTGGCCCAGTCGATGCCGCGCGCATGCGCCAGGCCCTCGGCCAGCACGTCGCGGCACAGTTCCAGGATTTGCGACGTCGACACCGTGTTACCGAAGAACAAAGTGGCCGTATCGGGCAACTGGTGCGCCTCATCGAAGATGATGGTGTTGGCTGACGGCAGCAATTCCGCCACGCCCGTGTCCTTCAGGGCCACGTCAGCGAAGAACAAGTGATGGTTGACCACCACCACGTCGGCCTGCTGGGCTTCCTTGCGGGCCTTCATGACGAAGCAATCTTGGTAATACTGGCACTCGGCGCCCATGCAGGTATCGCGCGTGGACGTCACCAGGTTCCAGATCATGGCGTTTTCCGGCACCTTGGCCAGTTCCGCCTTGTCGCCGGAGCTGGTCATCTTGATGAAGCGCGAGATTTCGCGCAAATGCCCCACGTCGTCGCGCGAGGTCATGCGCCCGTTTTGCAGCGTGCGTTCCAGGTGATAGTGGCAGACGTAGTTCGAGCGGCCCTTCAGCAGCGCCACGGAGACGGGTGCCTGCAGCGCGGCGCGCACGGTGGGGATATCGCGCAAGAACAATTGGTCCTGCAAGTTTTTCGTGCCGGTGGAGACGATGGTCTTGCCGCCCCACATCAGAGCCGGCACCAGATAGGCGAAGGTTTTACCGGTGCCCGTGCCCGCCTCGGCGATCAGGGTGGTCTGGCTGTCGATGGCGTGCGCGATGGCCTTGGCCATTTCCGTTTGCGAACGGCGCGGCTTGTAGCTGCCCACGGCGGGACCGAGCGGGCCGCCCGCGCCGAACAGGCGCTCGATGTCGGCATCGTGCTTGCCAGGGGCCGCCTGGGGTTCGGCTGGCAGACTGGCGTGCAGATCGGCAGGCTGGCCATCTGGGTTTACAGGCAATAAATTGTGATCGGTCAAAATATACTTAAGTGAAGGCTGGACTGGACGCTACTGGCGCCCCTCAGGCGGGAACGTCGGGCACCAACTGCATTTTCAGCAAGGTGATGTGATCCTTCAATTGCAATTTGCGCTTTTTCAGGCGGCGCAGCTGCAGCTCGTCATGGTGACCATCGAGTATCAGCAACTCGATGACGGCATCGAGGTCACGGTGCTCCACGTTGAGTTCAATCAGGCGCCGCTGTATATGCTGTGCATCGCTCATGTGTTGCGTTCCAGGCAGTGTTGGTAACAGGCGCGCGCAACGTACGCAGGCAGCCATTGACGCCGGCATCACCGGCAAGTGCATAGTTTAACCCGCCGCGCGCGTTAGGGCACGCCATTTCCGGCATCCCCCCCTGCGCGGCGGTGTTATTTGGCAGGCGGCACAGGCACAGCAACGGCCGGCGCAGCGGCAGCGGCTGCGGCCGCCTTGGCAGCCTTGGCCTGCGCTTCGGCCTGGCGCTCGGCCAGGCGTTGCGCCACTCTTTTCTGGCGCGCCACGGCGTCAGCCTGCTTGCGCGCATAGTCTGCCTCGCGGGCTGCGCGGCGCGGCGCAGCGGCGGCAGCAGCGGCGGCCTGCTTCGCTTCCTTCGCCGCTTGCGCAGCCTCGCGCTCGGCAACGCTCTTGCCTTCCGGTTTGGGCGGCGCCGGCTCGGGCATGACCACTTTCACGGGCTTGGGCAAGGCCGCCGCCCGTTGCTCGGCGTCCAGGCGCGCATCTTCCTGCGTCCTGGCCAGGTCGATGTCGCGCAGGCGCACGGATTCGGCCCGCTTGAAGTAATTCGCTTCCGCGTCGACGGCGCGCAGACGCACGAGGATCAGGCGGCGCTTTTCCTTGGCCTGGTCGAGGCAGTTATTCACGAAAAACTTGTCGTAGCATTCCAGTTCGCGCGCGGCAAACTCATTTTCCGCCGCCTCGCGCTCGCTGGCTGACTGCTTCAGCTTGGCGTCCGCTTCTTCCACCGACAAGGTAGCGGGCACCTGCGGTGCGCCAACCTCATCCAATGCCGCAGCACCCTGGTGTGCGCAGGCGGACAATGCCAGGGCCAGGCCCAGTGCCGCACCCAGCTTGTATAGTGTATTTGCCATCATGTTCATGATCCCTGCCTCAAACGATCGCGTCGGCCGCGCCGCGCTGTTCTTTTTCCATGTATTCGCGCGATTGCATCTCGATGATACGCGAAACGGTACGGTGAAACTCGTTGGCCAGCATGCCGTTCGTGTACAGCTGCTCGGGCGCCACTTCAGCCGACATGATCAACTTGACTTTTTGGTCATAAAAAACGTCGATCAACCAGGTAAAGCGGCGCGCTTCGGACGACTGCGCCGCCGACATCGCCGGTATGCCGGACAATACCACCGTATGGAAGCGGCTGGCGATTTCCAGGTAATCATTTTGCGAGCGGGGACCGCCGCACAGGGTGGCGAAATCGAACCAGATGATGCCGCCGGCGCGGCGCAGGCAGTGGATTTCGCGGCTCTCGATGCGGATGCGCGCGTCTTCATCGGCCGTCTCGGCGATGCGCGTGTAGGCATCGCGCAGGGCCTTGTCGGTGGCGGCGCCCAGCGGCGTGTAGTAACTTTCCACCTGTTCCAGCGCGCGGCCGCGGTAATCGACGCCAGCGTCGACGTTCATCACGTCGAGCTTGTCCTTCAGCAGCGCGATGGTCGGCAGCATGCGGTCGCGGTGCAGGCCGTCCGGATACAGCAGGTCGGGATCGTAATTCGAAGTCATGATGAAGGACACGCCATTGGCGAACAGGGCCGACAGCAGGTTGTACAGGATCATCGCGTCGGCGATGTCGGAGACGTGGAATTCATCGAAACAGATGAGGCGGTATTTCTTGGCGATGCGCTTGGCCACTTCGTCGAGCGGGTCGGCCACGCCTTTCAATTCGTCGAGCTGCTGATGCACGCCGCGCATGAATTCGTGGAAGTGCAATCGCGTCTTGCGCACCAGGGGCACGACCGAATAAAAACTGTCCATCAGGAACGATTTGCCGCGCCCCACGCCACCCCACATATACACGCCTTTCGGCACGGCAGGACGGTTCAGCAGGCGCTTGAAGGTGCTCGAGCGCTGGCCCTTGTAGGCCACCCACTCGTCATAGCACAGCTGCAGGCGGTCGACCGCGCGCCGCTGGGCGGCATCGGCCTTGAAATCACGCTTCTGCAACGCGTGCTGGTAAAACTCTTCTACGTTCATGGGATTCGCTTTAACGCACAAGGGCGCCGGCGGAAAAAATCCGCGAGCGCCCCTGTAGGACTAACTACAATTAAAAGTTCAACGTGCGCTTGTCAACCGCCAGTGCCGCTTCCTTGGTCGCTTCCGACAAGGATGGGTGCGCGTGGCAGATGCGCGCGATGTCTTCGGCCGAGGCCTTGAATTCCATCGCCACGACGGCTTCGGAAATCAGTTCGGAGGCCATCGGGCCGACGATGTGCACACCGAGGATTTCATCGGTGGTCGCATCGGCCAGGAATTTCACCATGCCCGAAGTGTCGCCCAGCGCGCGCGCACGGCCATTGGCCATGAACGGGAAGGTACCGGCCTTGTAGGCGATGCCTTCGGCCTTCAGGGTTTGCTCGGTCTTGCCGACCCACGCGATTTCCGGCGAGGTGTAGATCACCCACGGAATCGTGTTGAAGTTGGTGTGACCGTGCTGGCCGGCGATACGCTCGGCCACGGCAACGCCTTCTTCTTCCGCCTTGTGCGCCAGCATCGGGCCGCGCACCACGTCGCCCACTGCCCACACGTTCGGCAGGTTGGTCTTGCAGTCGCCGTCGACGGCGATGAAGCCGCGTTCGTCCAGCTGCAGGCCGACCTTGTCGGCACCCAGGCCATTCGTGTTCGGCGTACGGCCGATCGAGATGATCAGTTTGTCGAACACGGCTTTTTGCGCTTCGCCCTTGGCATCCACGAATTCCACGGTGACGTCTTTCTTGCCTGGCGTGATGGCGCCGATCTTGCAACCGAGGTTGATCTTCAAGCCTTGCTTGATGAACAGCTTCGACGCTTCCTTGGCGATCTGCTCGTCGACGGCGCCCAGGAAGACCGGCAGGCCTTCAAGCACGGTGACGTCGGAACCCAGGCGGCGCCAGACGCTGCCCATTTCCAGGCCGATCACGCCGGCACCGATGACGCCCAGCTTGGCTGGTACGGCGTCGATGGTCAGTGCGCCCGTGTTCGACAGGATCAGTTTCTCGTCGAATGGTGCGCCTGGCAGTTCGCGCGCGTTCGAACCCGTGGCGATGACCACATGCTTGGCCGTCAAGGTTTCGTTGGCTGCACCTGTCACGCTGATGTCATACGTGCCAACGGCGGCGGCAGCGAAAGCGGCACGGCCGTGGAAGAAGGCGATCTTGTTCTTCTTGAACAGGTACAGGATGCCGTCGTTGTTTTGCTTGACGACGGTGTCTTTGCGCTTGAGCATCTGGCCCAGGTTCAGCTTCAGGCCGGCGACGTCGATGCCGTGCTCGGCGAAGCTGTGGCCCGCGTGTTCGAAATGCTCGGACGATTGCAGCAGTGCTTTCGACGGGATGCAGCCGACGTTGGTGCAGGTACCGCCAGGCGCGGCGCCGCCCTTGGCGTTCGACCACTCGTCGACGCAGGCGACGGAAAAGCCCAGCTGCGCTGCGCGGATGGCGGCGATGTAGCCGCCAGGGCCCGCACCAATGACCACTACGTCAAATTGTTTAGTACTCATGTTTTGTTATTCCAATCTCTTCGTCTGGTACGAAAATCCACAATAGAAGGTAAATCACCACGCCGAAGCCGAAGGTCAATGTAAACAGGACGAAAACCAGGCGCCAGATCCACGCTTCCATGCCGGAAGCGCGGCCCAGGCCGCCACAGACGCCACCGAGCCAGCGGTCGTTGCGTGAACGGCGCAGGCGGTTGAATTCCTGCACCAGGTCGTTCGACGGACCGGAGTCGGAGGGACTGTCCGATTTGTCCAGGTTGATATTGCTCAGGAGCTTGGCTTTCGCTTGCGCGAATTCCGCGTCGCTCAGGGCGCCCGCCAGGTGCAACTCGTGCAGACGCTTGATTTCTTCAGAGACGTTCATGAGAATCCTCTTTCATTGAGATCAGCCAGCTGCGTCTTCTGGCAAGGGGTATCAGCTACATTGCCCCGGCGGCGACGCCGGGGGACTACAGTGCTTACAGGTCCAGCAGCAGGCGTGCAGGATCTTCCAGCGCTTCTTTCATCGCCACCAGGCCCAGGACGGCTTCGCGGCCGTCGATGATGCGGTGGTCGTAGGACATGGCCAGGTAGTTCATCGGACGTACCACGATCTGGCCGTTTTCGACCACAGCGCGGTCCTTGGTCGCATGCACGCCCAGGATGGCCGATTGTGGCGGGTTGATGATCGGGGTCGACAGCATGGAGCCGAAGGTGCCGCCGTTCGAGATCGAGAACGTGCCGCCCGTCAGGTCGTCCAGGGTCAGCTTGCCTTCCTTGGCTTTCGCGCCGAATTCACCGATTTTTTTCTCGATGTCGGCGATCGACAGCTGGTCCGCGTTGCGGATGATAGGCACCACCAGGCCGCGTGGCGAACCGACAGCGATGCCGATGTCGAAGTAGCCGTGGTACAGGATGTCGTTGCCGTCAACGGAAGCGTTGATGATCGGGTATTTTTTCAGCGCGGCGACGGCAGCCTTGACGAAGAAGGACATGAAGCCCAGCTTGACGCCGTGCTCTTTCTCGAACTTGTCCTTGTACTTGTTGCGCAGGTCGATGACCGGCTGCATGTTCACTTCATTGAACGTGGTCAGGATGGCGTTCGTCGATTGCGATTGCAGCAGGCGCTCGGCGATACGTGCGCGCAGGCGGCTCATCGGCACGCGCTCTTCCGGACGGTCGCCCAGGCTGGCGATGGTCGGCGTGGCGACTTGCTGCAGCGCTGGCTTGGCAGCGGCTGGCGCCAGTGGCGCGACAGCTGGCTTGGCGGAAGCGGCCAGGGCGTCGCCCTTGGTCACGCGGCCATCTTTGCCGGAACCGGCGACGTCGCCAGCGGACAGGCCTTTTTCGGACAGGATCTTGGCAGCGGCAGGCATGGCGACATCGCCTTTGGTGGCAGCGGCTGGTGCCGACGCGTTAGCGGTGTCTTGCGCGGCGGCAGCCAGGGCTGGCGCAGGCACGGCCGACACTTCCATCGGGCTGACCTTGGCCGAGCCGTCGGTATCGATGATGGCGATGACTTCGCCGGCAACGACAGTGGCGCCGTCAGCCTTGATGATCTGCACGATCACGCCAGCGACGGGCGCCGGCAGTTCCAGCACCACTTTATCGGTTTCGATATCGATCATGTTTTCGTCGCGCGCAACTGGTTCGCCGACTTTCTTGTGCCATGCCAGCAGGGTCGCTTCTGCAACTGATTCCGACAACTGGGGAACTTTGACTTCGATTTGTGCCATGTAAAACTCCGTTTATTTTGTTATTGCGGCGCCGCCCCTGCGTAGCTAGGGCGGCGCTCCGTCACGATGTATGCGAACAGGCGCCATGCATACACATGGCGCCCGTTATCCTGCCACTTACTTGGTCAGGATAAAACCCTTCAGCTTCGAGAATGCCGTTTCCAGCAGATCTTTTTGCTGGGCGTAGTGCTTGTCATAATAACCGACAGCAGGCGACGCCGAAGCAGGACGGCCGGCGTAAGCCAGACGCTGACCCGATTCCAGGCCTTCGAAGATGTTGTGCTGGATCTGGAACCAGGCGCCCTGGTTTTGCGGCTCGTCCTGGGCCCATACGACTTCAACCAGGTTCGGGAACTTCTTCAGTTCAGCAGCGAACGACTTGTGCGGGAACGGATACAGCTGTTCCAGGCGCACGATGGCCGTGTCGGTCTGACCGCGTGTCTTGCGTGCGTTGACCAGGTCGTAGTAGACCTTGCCCGAGCAGGCGACGACGCGCTTGACTTTCTTGGCATCGATTTTGTCGTCGACTTCGCCGATGACGGTCTGGAAACCACCCTTGGACAGGTCGGTCAGCGGCGAACCGGCATCCTTGTTGCGCAACAGCGACTTCGGCGTCAGGATGACCAGCGGCTTGCGGAACTGGCGCACCATCTGGCGGCGCAGCAAATGGAAGATCTGCGCTGCCGTCGTCGGCTGCACCACTTGCATGTTGTTGTCTGCGCACAGCTGCAGGAAACGCTCTGGACGCGCGGACGAGTGCTCAGGACCCTGGCCTTCGTAACCGTGCGGCAGCATCATGACCAGGCCAGAAGCGCGGCCCCATTTCACTTCGCCGGAGCTGATGAATTGGTCGATTACCACTTGCGCGCCGTTGGCGAAGTCGCCGAACTGGGCTTCCCAGATCGTCAGCGTGTTCGGTTCAGCGGTCGAGTAGCCGTATTCGAAGGCCAGTACGGCTTCTTCGGACAGCACCGAGTCGATGACGGTGAACGGCGCCTGGTTTTCCGAGACGTTTTGCAGCGGAATATAGGTACCGGCATCCCAGCGCTCGCGGTTTTGATCGTGCAAGACGGCGTGACGGTGCACGAAGGTGCCGCGGCCGGCATCCTGGCCCGTCAGGCGGATGGCGTAGCCGGACGAGACCAGCGAAGCGTAGGCCAGGTGTTCGCCCATGCCCCAGTCCAGGTTCATTTCGCCACGGCCCATGGTGCCACGGTCGCCCAGTACTTTTTCAACCAGCGAGTGGACCTTGAAGTCTTCCGGCACGCTGGTGATGCGGCTGGCCAGGCGTTTCAGTTCCGTCATCGGCACGGCGGTGTCGGCCGAATCCGTCCATTTCTTGTTCAGGAACGGCAGCCAGTCGACGGCGTACTTGTTCTTGAAGTTCGAGATGACCGGATCGACGGTATGCTTGCCGGCGTCCATGGCGTCGCGGAAAGCGGCCACCATCTTGTCGCCGCCATCGGCAGGGATCACGCCTTGCGCTACCAGCTTGTCCGCGTACAGCTTGCGGGTGCCTGGATGCTGGCCGATCTTCTTGTACATCAGTGGCTGTGTCAGTGCCGGCGTATCCTGCTCATTGTGGCCCAACTTGCGGTAGCAGATGATGTCGAGGACGATGTCTTTCTTGAATTCCATGCGGTAGTCGAGCGCGATTTGCGTCGCCAGCACCACGGCTTCAGGATCATCGGCATTGATGTGCAGGACCGGTGCTTCGATCATCTTGACGACGTCCGAGCAGTACAGGGTCGAGCGGGCATCGCGCGGGTCCGAGGTGGTGAAACCGATCTGGTTGTTGATCACGATATGCACCGTGCCGCCCGTATGGTAGCCGCGGGTTTGCGCCAGATTCAGCGTTTCCATGACCACGCCCTGGCCGGCGAAAGCGGCATCGCCGTGCACCAGGATAGGCAGCACTTGCGCGCCCTGCGCGTCGCCGCGGCGATCCATGCGGGCCTTGACGGAACCTTCGACCACAGGGTTGACGATTTCCAGGTGCGACGGGTTGAACGCCAGCGACAGGTGGACCGGGCCGCCTGCAGTGGAGATGTCCGACGAGAAGCCTTGATGGTACTTCACGTCGCCGGCAGGCAGATCGTCGCCATGCTTGCCTTCGAATTCTTCGAACAGTTCCTGTGGCGCCTTGCCCAGGGTGTTCACCAGTACGTTCAGGCGGCCGCGGTGGGCCATGCCGATGACGATTTCCTGCACGCCTTTTTCGCCGGCGCGCTGGATGGTTTCATCCATCGAGGCGATGAAGGTTTCGCCGCCTTCCAGGGAGAAGCGCTTCTGGCCCACGTAACGGGTGTGCAGATAGCGTTCCAGGCCTTCAGCCGCGGTCAGGCGGTCGAGGATGTGGATTTTTTTCTCTGGGGTGAAATTCGGGGTGGAGCGGATCGATTCCAGTTTCTCTTGCAACCAGCGCTTTTCGGCCGGATCGGAGATGTACATGAATTCGGCACCGATCGAACGCGTGTAGGTGTCGCGCAGATAGTTCAGCAGATCGCGCAGGGTGGCGGTCTCGGGGCCAAAATAGGTATTGCTGATGTTGAACACGGTGTCCATGTCCGCGTCGGTGAAACCGTAGAAGCTCGGCTCGAGCTCAGGGATCATCGGACGTTCCTGGCGTTGCAGCGGATCCAGATTGGCCCAGTGCGAACCGAGGTAGCGGTAAGCGGCGATCAGTTGCGTAGCGGCAACACGTTTGCGGCCCATTTCAGCATCGAAGGAAGCGGTCACTGTGCGGATCGGACCTGCTTTTGCGCGCTCGGCGAACGAGGCGACGACGGAGGCATGCGCCACGTCAGGCTTGTTGCTGCCATCGACGGCAGGCACGTGCTGCATCGCGTCGAAGTAGGAGCGCCAGTTATCGGGTACCGAGCCTGGATTGTTCAGATACGCTTCGTACAGGTCTTCCACGTACGGAGCATTCCCACCAAACAGGTAGGAGTTGGTCGTTAATTGCTGCATATATTGCTCACCTTTCTTCGCGTTTCGCGAGGAATTAGCGGGTTAATCTAACCTTCCGCGACACGGCCTGACCGGTTAGCGGATTGCACATCAAGTTGTGGGGAAGGGCTTTTTTATTGCACCAGCATTCTGCATACCGTCATTTAGAATAGCACGCGGTATTGTAACGCAACAACGGCTAGTTGAATTTATTTGGCAAGCAAATGTAAGCTGGGTGCGTGATTTTCCCGGGCTTGCCAGCCTGTTACTGTTGCGCTTACGGCACTTTCACGCCCGCGCTGGCGTGCCGCTTGCGCCCGACTGGTCTGCCCGATGACGGCGCCGCCGCGATGGCCGCCAGCCAATCGGCATCGCCGGCAAACCAGTCCACCAGGAAGTCGAGCATGGTGCGCAGCAGCGGCGACATGTGCTGGCGCGAGGTATAGATGCCGTAGATGCCCATGTCCTGCGGCACGTAAGCGGGCAGCAGCTCCACCAGTTGCCCGCTGGCGATCAGCGGCGCGGCCGAATAGCGCGGCTGCATGGCGATGCCCGCCCCCGCCACCGTCGCCACCAGCAGCACCAGCGATTCATTCGCCGACAGGCGGCCGCTGACGGGGACAGTGAGCGCTTCCCCGTCGTGCGTGAACTGCCACAGGCTCTTGCCGAAATACGTATAGGTCAGGCAGTTATGCAGGGCCAGGTCCTGCGCCCGGCGCGGCGTGCCATGCGCCGCCAGATACGATGGTGCAGCGCACACCACCGAGGCGCAACTGGCCAGCTGGCGGGCGATCAGGTTCGGTTCGAGCGCGTTCGTGATGCGGAGCGCCAGGTCGATGCGCTGCTCCACCAGGTTGACGGCGCGGTTCTCCATCTGCAGGTCGACGGCGGCGCGCGGGTAGCGCTGCAGGTAAGCGGTCACTGCGCCAGCGAGCGCCGTCTGCGCCAGCGATTGCGAGCAGGTAATGCGCAGCAAGCCGTGCGGCGTGTCGATCTCCCCGGGCGATGCAACGGCCATGGCGCCGGCCACTTCCAGCATCTGGCGGCAGCGCGCCAGGGTCGCCTCGCCCGCATCCGTCAGGCTCAAACGACGCGTGGTGCGATGCAGCAGACGCGCCCCCGCCCACTGCTCCATCTCGGCCAGGTAACGCGTCACCATGGCGCGCGACATGTCGAGCGCCTCGCTGGCGGCCACCATGCTGCCGCGCTCGGCGATGGCGACAAATACCTGTGCGGCGGTTATGCGGTCCATTTGTGCGCTTTCATTGATTCGTCCGATCCGTGCAACTAAGTATTGCAATCTACCCTATTTGTCGCATTTGGTCGAAAGGATAATATGCAGCAAGAGTATCGAATAGCGAAAGAATCCTATGCTGGCACGCGCCCCCCTTCCTTCCCGCACGCTGGAAACCTTCCAACTGGACGTGCTGGGCTGCGCACCCTCCACCTCATTACTGTTAAGTGGGGTGACGGACGCCATCCTGATCAACGCCCAGTTCCTGCGCAACGATGCGGCGCAGTTAGCGCACACCATCGCCGCCAGCGGCAAGCGCCTGACCACCATCTATATCAGTGCGGCCGAACCGCAAGCCTATTTCGGCCTGGGCGTATTGCAGCAAGCCTTTCCGCAAGCCCACATCCTGGCCAGCGGCGCCACGGTCGAGGCGATCCGCCGCCAGGCCGGTGCCAGGGTCGCCCACTGGGGCGGCATCCTCAAACACAATGCGCCGCGCTGCATCGTCATGCCCCAGCCCTATGACGGCACCAGCCTGCAACTCGAAGGGCGGCACGTCGAACTGCATCATCTGGAAGCGGCATTCAACTGACACAAGACGCCCTACAAGGCGGCCAGGAAGCGCTCATACTCTTGCGCGCTGCGCGCCAGCCGCTCGGCATAGCCCACCTCCTTCGGCCCGTCTTCCGCACCATAAAAAGCAAAGAAGCGGCGGCTGTCGGCGCCGATATACGCCAGGGTGACATCGAACGGCGCCAGCAGCTGCGCCAGGGTGACGTTCCACTTGCCTTGCGGCGTGAAGTCCGCCTGCCGGATGCCGGCCGTGACGGCCAGCGCCACCTTGCGACCCTGGAAGGCATCGCCGCCCGTGCCGTAGGCCCATCCATACGCCAGCACCTCATCGAGCCACTGCTTCATCATGGGCGGACAGTTAAACCAGTACACGGGGAACTGCAAGACCACGTTGGCGTGCGCCTCCACCAGCGCCTGTTCGCGCGCCACGTCGATATTTCCATCAGGATAAGCCTGGTGCACATTGTGGATCGTGTAACGGTCAGGATACTGCGCCAGTTCCTGCAGCCAGCGCTTGTTGGCCACCGACGTGGCGATGGAGGGATGGAAGACGATTACGAGGGTTTTCATCATGCTGCTTTCCTGAAGTGAAATGGATGCACCGGCCCGCATGCACAGGAAAGCAGGCAAGCAGGTACCCTGCCCCGTGGCGCGCAGCATGTGGCGGCACGCCTGCAAAGGCAGAAACAGCATAGCCATGGTGAGTACTTTCCACAAGTACGCACATTGACTGCTTATACAGTAAGAAAAGTAAGCTTCAAGACCGCAAAAAGTCGCTTGAGCAAGCGTATCCGTATCAGACTGGCTGGTGCCGTTCGCCCCACTCGCACAGGGTGTGCAGCACGGGGATCAGCGATATGCCCTTGCTGGAGAGCGAGTATTCAACCTTGGGCGGCACTTGCGGATACTCCTTGCGGATGATCAGCGCGTCCGCTTCCAGCTCCTTCAGCACAACGCTGAGGGTCTTGAAGGCGATGCCGCCGAGATGGCGCTTGAGTTCGTTGTGCCGCAGCACCGTGTTTTCCGCGAGCGCGTACAGGATCAGCATCTTGTATTTGCCGCCGATCAGCGACAAGGTGTAGCCAAATGCCGTATCGCCCAGGGCCACGCCGCCGGGGGCGCAGGTTTCTTCATTCATCGCGTTGTGCTTCCTGTTGATCCAGGGGGTGAGCATAACACCATAAAAAAACGGGCCGAAGCCCGTTTTTTGTTTGCAAGGTACCGCTCTGGATTAACGCTTGTCCAGTGGCAGTACTTCGCGCGTGGTCGAACCGACGAACAGCTGGCGCGGACGGCCGATTTTCTGTTCTGGGTCGGCGATCATTTCGTTCCACTGGGCGATCCAGCCGATCGTACGGGCCATGGCGAAGATACCGGTAAACAGCGATACCGGGATGCCCAGCGCCGATTGCACGATGCCCGAGTAGAAGTCGACGTTCGGGTACAGTTTGCGCGACACGAAGTAGTCGTCGTTGAGTGCAATCTTTTCCAGTTCCATCGCCAGCTTGAACAGCGGGTCGTCTTGCAGACCCAGTTCTTGCAGCACTTCGTAGCAGGTTTCACGCATCAGCTTGGCGCGTGGATCGAAGTTTTTGTACACGCGGTGGCCAAAGCCCATCAGCTTGACGCCGGAGTTCTTGTCCTTGACTTGCTCGATGAAGGCTGGGATGTTCTCGACGGTGCCGATTTCTTTCAGCATGTTGAGTGCCGCTTCGTTGGCGCCGCCGTGGGCAGGGCCCCACAGGCAGGCGATACCGGCAGCGATACAGGCGAACGGGTTGGCGCCCGACGAACCGGCCAGACGGACGGTCGAAGTCGATGCGTTTTGCTCGTGGTCCGCGTGCAGGATCAGGATGCGATCCAGGGCGCGCACCAGCACGTCGTTGACCTTGTACTCTTCGCACGGATTGGCGAACATCATGTGCATGAAGTTGGCGCTGTACGACAGGTCGTTGCGTGGGTACACGAACGGCTGGCCGACCGAGTACTTGTAGGTCATGGCGACCAGGGTTGGCATCTTGGCGATCAGGCGGATGGCCGACACTTCGCGGTGATGCGGGTCGTTGATGTCCAGCGAATCATGGTAGAACGATGCCAGCGCGCCGACGGTGCCCACCAGGACCGACATCGGATGCGCGTCGCGGCGGAAGCCACGGAAGAAGAATTGCATCTGTTCGTGCACCATCGTGTGCTTGGTGACGGTGTCGACGAACTTGGTTTTCTGCGCCGCGTTCGGCAGTTCGCCGTTCAGCAGCAGGTAGCACGATTCCATGAAGTCGGCGTTGACGGCCAACTGTTCGATCGGGTAACCACGGTACAGCAGCTCGCCCTTGTCGCCGTCGATGTAGGTGATCGACGAGTTGCAGGCGGCCGTCGACATAAAGCCTGGGTCGTAGGTGAACTTGCCGCTACCGGCGTACAGTTTGCGGATGTCGATGACGTCCGGGCCAACCGTGCCTTTGTAGATTGGAAATTCAAGCGATGGGCTGCCATCGGAGAACGACAGGGTAGCTTTTGTGTCAGAGATATTCATGGGCTCTTCCTTCTCGGGAGTGAGTCGAAATAAAAAATCAAAAATTCTGGCTGCAATTCGCACCGCACTCGGCAGTGCTACAGCGCGCCACTCGCACCGTTTGCAATATATCGCCCAGGCGTCTAGGCAATGCGCAGTCGTTGCAGCAGTGCGCGCACATGCGGCAGATCGACTTCGCCTTCCGGCTCTTTACGGGCCAGTACCAGATCCATTAACGCATTGTCCGATAAATCCAGCAAACGCGTCAGCGCGTCAACTTCTTCATCGGTCAATTCGGTTTCATACGCATCGAGAAAACGGGTCAGGATAATGTCGTTTTCCAGCAGGCCACGGCGTGAACGCCAGCGCAGGCGGGCGCGGTTGGCCGGGTCGGCCTGATGCGAGGACAAAATTGATTCTGTCATTTGGTTTACCACTTTACGGGTGCCTTGCGGCACGGTACTGCTTTGCAGGCGCCGCCTGCAGGCAAGAGAGGATACCCTCTTCCCGCAAACGGCGCCCGGCGGATGCGATCAGACGAATCAGATCGCGCGGCGGACCATCAATTCCTTGATCTTGCCGATCGCCTTGTTCGGGTTCAAGCCTTTCGGGCAAACGTCGACGCAGTTCATGATCGAATGGCAGCGGAACAGGCGGTACGGGTCTTCCAGGTTGTCCAGACGCGCGCCGGTGGCTTCGTCGCGCGAATCGGCGATGAAGCGGTAGGCTTGCAGCAGGCCTGCCGGACCGACGAATTTGTCCGGATTCCACCAGAACGACGGGCACGACGTGGAGCAGCATGCGCACAGGATGCACTCGTACAGGCCATCGAGTTCTTCGCGCTGTTCCGGCGACTGCAGGCGTTCTTTTTCAGGCGGGATCGAATCGTTGATCAGGAACGGCTTGATCGAATCGTACTGCTTGAAAAATTGCGTCATGTCGACGATCAGATCGCGGATGACCGGCAAACCTGGCAACGGACGCAGCACGATAGGCTCCGACAGTTCGTTCAGGTTGGTGGTGCAGGCCAGGCCGTTCTTGCCGTTGATGTTCATCGCGTCCGAACCGCACACGCCTTCGCGGCACGAGCGGCGCAGGGCCAGCGAGTCATCGACGTCCGCCTTGATGCGCTGCAGTGCATCGAGCAGCATCTTGTCGGTGTCTTTCAGTTCGACCGACAGGTCTTGCATGTACGGCTTGGCATCCTGGTCAGGATCGTAGCGGTAGATTTTGAATTTGAGAGTGCGTGCCATGGTATAGCCTTAGAAAGTACGTGGTTTCGGTTTGAAGGTATCAACCGTCAGCGGCTTGGTCACGACTGGCTTGTATGCCAGTCGGTTGCCTTCCGAATACCACAGAGTGTGCTTCATCCAGTTGTCGTCGTCACGCTGTGGATAGTCGTCCTGGGCGTGGGCGCCGCGCGATTCCTTGCGGGCTGCTGCCGAAACGATGGTCGCTTTCGCCGTTTCGATCAGATTGTCCAGTTCCAGCGCTTCCACGCGGGCCGTGTTGAAGACCATCGATTTATCCTTGAAGGAGACGTGCTTGCGGCGCTCGTCGAGCTTCATGATTTCTTCGACGCCCTTGTTCAGCATCTCGTCCGTACGGAACACGCCGCAGTACTTCTGCATCGTTGCGCGGATGTCGTTCGCCACGCCCTGCACGGTTTCCGTGCCGGTCGAGTTTTCCAGGCGCGCCAGGCGGCCCATGGCAAATTCGGCAGCATCGGCTGGCAAAGGCTTGTTTTCCTTGGCTTTCAGGCCACTGTTGACGATGTGGTTGCCGGCCGCGCGGCCGAAGACCACCAGGTCGAGCAGTGAGTTCGTGCCCAGGCGGTTGGCGCCGTGCACCGACACGCAGGCGCATTCGCCGATCGCGTACAGGCCGTTGACGACTTGCGCCGAATTATCCGGACCGGTCGGGGTGACGACCTGGCCGTGGATGTTCGTTGGAATGCCGCCCATCTGGTAGTGAATCGTCGGCACGACAGGAATCGGTTCCTTGGTGGCGTCGACGTTGGCGAACTTGTGGCCGATTTCCAGGATCGACGGCAGGCGCTTGGCGATGGTGTCGGCGCCAATATGGCGCAGGTCCAGCATCACGTGGTCCTTGTTCGGACCGCAGCCGCGGCCTTCCTTGATTTCCTGGTCCATCGAACGCGAGACGAAGTCGCGCGGCGCCAGATCCTTCAGGGTCGGCGCATAGCGCTCCATGAAGCGTTCGCCTTCGCTATTGATCAGGATGCCGCCTTCGCCGCGCACGCCTTCGGTGATCAAGACGCCCGCGCCGGCCACGCCGGTCGGGTGGAACTGCCAGAATTCCATGTCTTGCAGCGGCAGGCCGGCGCGTGCCGCCATGCCCATGCCGTCGCCGGTGTTGATGAAGGCATTCGTCGAGGCGGCGAAGATGCGGCCTGCGCCGCCCGTTGCCATGACCGTCGTCTTTGCTTCCAGGATCATGCATTCGCCGGTTTCCATTTCCAGCGCTACAACACCGATCACGTCGCCTTCGGCGTCACGGATCAGGTCGATTGCCATCCATTCGACGAAGAAATGCGTACGCGCACGCACGTTGCGCTGGTACAGCGTGTGCAACAGGGCGTGACCGGTACGGTCAGCTGCCGCGCAAGCGCGCTGCACCGGCTTTTCGCCGAAGTGGGCCGTGTGGCCGCCGAAGGGACGCTGATAGATGGTGCCGTCAGGGTTGCGGTCGAATGGCATGCCGAAGTGTTCCAGTTCGTACACGACCTTCGGTGCTTCGCGGCACATGAATTCGATGGCATCCTGGTCGCCCAGATAGTCGCCGCCCTTGACGGTGTCGAACATGTGCCAGAACCAGTTGTCTTCGGCCATGTTGCCGAGCGACGCGCCGATACCGCCCTGCGCCGCCACGGTGTGCGAGCGGGTCGGGAAAACTTTCGACAGGACAGCGACGTTCAGACCGGCTTCAGCCAGTTGCAACGACGCGCGCATGCCGGAACCGCCGGCACCAACGATGACCGCATCAAAGCGGCGGGTAGGAATTGCAGATTTATATGCTGCCACGATTACACACTCCAGAGTATCTGCACCGTCCAAGCGGCACAAGCGATCAACCACAGCATGGTGGCAATTTGCAGCGTCAGACGGAGGCCAGCGCTTTTCACGTAGTCCATCCAGATGTCGCGTACGCCAACCCATGCGTGGTAAAACAGGGCGACGAAAGTCACCAGGCTGAACAATTTAAACCACTGCTGTGCGAACAGACCAGCCCAGCCTTCATAGCTGAAGTTGCTGCCAGTCAAGAAAGAAATCAGCAGGATGGCCACATAAGCCACCATGACGATGGCGGTGACGCGTTGCGCCAGCCAGTCGCGCAAGCCGTAATGGGCACCGACGACGAGGCGTTTCGGTCCGATGTTATTGTCTGCCATTAAAATACTCCAAACAGTTTCAAAGCGACCAATGCCGTCAACACCACGCTCACGACCAGTACGGACGTCGCGGTCTTGCGAGCCGAATCTTTTTCGATAGCAACGTGCACATCCATGAACAGGTGACGGATGCCGGCGCAGAAGTGGTGCAGGAAGGCCCAGACCAGAGCCAGGGTGATCAGCTTGACGAACCAGTGCGAGGCGATGCCCTGGAAGTAAGCGTAGGACATTTCGGAACGCAAGCTCAGTTCCAGCATGTACAGGATGCAGGGCAGCAGGGCGAACATGATGAAACCGCTGATGCGATGCAGGATCGAGACGATGGCGCCGACGGCCATGCGGTAGTTCGACAATTCGGTAACATGAATGTTACGGAATTCCGGCCGTTCTTTTTTTGGTACTTCTCTTACGGCTTCAGACATAACAAAAACCTCCCCTTGATAACTAAATATTGAAGCGAAGCCGCGATTTTCGCCGATTTTCGCAACCCACACCAATATCTATTGTTGCATATAACCAAAATGGTTTTTTACTACAAAATATCGCGCTACTTTCCGTAGTTCACGTAATTTAATTACAGAATCGCCGGCAAAGCACGGCCCGCCGGAGCGGGCCATGCTTTAGCTGCGCTTTCTGCTGTCTCCGCTGCCCGCCTTGCGGCAGGCATCTTGCAAGCGATGCACTTCAGCCTTGCTGCTTGTCCGGGCACCCGCAGGCGCCCCGCCGCTTCAGCTGAGTTCATTCTGATAATGATGGCGACTGGTCAGATACAAGCCGCGGCGCAGTTCGACCGGCTTGTCGCCGTAGGTAAACGACACGCGCTCGGAACTGAGCAAGGGCGTGCCGAGGTCAATATTTAACAATTGCGCGGCGCCCGCGTCGGCGCACACGGCGCGGATCTGCTCGGACGCGCGGATCATGCGCGTGCCGAATTCCGTTTCGAACAGGCCGTACATGGGCCCCTTGTATTCGACCAGGCGCTCGGCCGTCAGGCCCTTGAAGATCAGGCCGGGCAGCCACAGCTCCTCGACGATGGTCGGCACGCCGTCGAAATACTGCACGCGCTTGATGAAGATGACGGCGTCGCCGGACTTCAGGTCCATCAGGCGCGCCACGTCGGCCGGCGCGCGCACGCGCTTGACTTCGATAAATTTACTTTCGGGATAATGCGGCACGCCTTCGTCCGGCACCAGGCGCAGGAAGCGGAAATGCGCGCGCGCCTCATGGTGGGTGGAAACGAAGGTGCCCTTGCCCTGGCGGCGCATGACGAGGTTCTCGGCGGCCAGTTCATCGATGGCCTTGCGCACCGTGCCCTGGCTGACCTTGAAGCGCCCTGCCAGCTCGACTTCGCTGGGAATGAGCTCGCCCGGCTTCCACTCGCCCGATTGCAGGCTCTGCGTAATGAGCGCCTTGATCTGCTGGTACAGGGGACTGAAGGTGGGTGCAGCGCTGGCGACGGGCATCGCCGTAGTGGTATTGCTGCTGGCCACTGCGGTGACGGGCGTGCTGGCCGCTGCGGCGACGGGCGTGGCCGGGGCGCCCGCGGTCGGACTGACCGCCCCGCTTGCAGCAGTGGCATTGTTGGTCAGATTGGACGAGGCGGGATTCATAGTCCGACATTTCAACACAAATCACTGCCCGCGTCCAGTAAAACACTCGTAGTTATCTGTCTTATATAAGACATAAGATATGATTGACAGATACAGATCGGAGGCCTAAACTGCCCTCGATAAAACTTCTGAGCCAGCGTTTTATGTTGTCGGCCAGCCACTCTGGCCTCGTGCAGCACGAGCGTGACGGCAGCGTACACCAGCAATTCGGTGGCGCGTGCCGGTTTTGGTATCATTATAGTTTTTCCGGATAAGCGTAAGCCCAGCTTCAAGCCCGTTTTCTTTCCCACTTTGGAGATTCATCATGGCTAAAACCCCAATGCGTGTTGCAGTGACCGGCGCCGCCGGCCAGATCGGCTACGCCCTGTTGTTCCGCATCGCCAATGGCGACATGCTCGGTAAAGACCAGCCTGTCATCTTGCAACTGCTTGAAATCCCGGACGAAAAAGCCCAGAAGGCGCTCAAGGGCGTGATGATGGAAATCGACGACTGCGCCTTCCCGCTGCTGACGGAAATGACCGCCCACTCCGATCCGCTGACCGCATTCAAGGATGTCGACGTGGCCGTACTGGTTGGCGCGCGTCCACGCGGCCCAGGCATGGAACGCAAGGACCTGCTGGAAGCGAACGCGCAGATCTTCACGGTACAAGGCAAGGCGCTCGACGCCGTCGCTTCGCGCAATGTCAAAGTCTTGGTGGTCGGCAACCCTGCCAACACCAACGCTTACATCGCCATGAAATCGGCACCGTCGCTGCCGGCGAAAAACTTCACCGCCATGCTGCGCCTGGACCACAACCGCGCGCTGTCGCAAGTCGCGGCCAAGACCGGCACCGCCGTCAAGGATATCGAGAAGCTGACCGTGTGGGGCAACCACTCGCCAACCATGTACGCCGACTACCGTTTCGCCACCGTGAACGGCAAGGCCGTCAAGGACCTGATCAACGACCAGGAATGGAATGCCAACACCTTCCTGCCAACCGTCGGCAAGCGCGGCGCGGCCATCATCGAAGCGCGCGGCCTGTCGTCGGCAGCGTCGGCAGCGAACGCCGCCATCGACCACATCCATGACTGGATGCTGGGCACGGCTGGCAAGTGGACCACCATGGGCGTACCTTCCGATGGCTCGTATGGCATCCCTGAAGGCACCATCTTCGGCTTCCCGGTCACCACCGACAACGGTGAGTACACCATCGTTCAAGGTCTGGAAATCGATGCATTCTCGCAAGAACGCATCAACCTGACCCTGAAAGAACTGACCGAAGAGCGCGAAGGCGTGAAACACCTGCTGGCATAAATCCAGTATTGGCGGCGCGGCCTGAGCGCCGCCCGCCAAGAAGGCCGCCCCGCGAGATTCGCGGCGCGGCTGTTTTATCAAGTAGTCTTTACCTGCAGAAATGCCTTAAGCATGCACCCTTCCGAGGTTTTATTCCAAGGCAAACGCCAGCCGCTGTTGCTCGCCGCTTGCGACCACTACGCCGGCTCTGAAAAGCTGATGCGTAAATCGATTGCTTTGCAACAAGAGCTTGGGCCCCTGTTCGACATCACGTTCGACTGCGAAGACGGCGCCAGCGCCGGCAATGAAGAGTCGCACGCCCACATGATCGCCGGCCTGCTGGCCAGCGACGAGAACCAGTTCAACCGCATCGGCGTGCGCGTGCACGACGTCGACAGCCCGTTTTTCGCGCGCGACGTGGAAATCATCTGCAGCGCCGCAGCCCGCCTGGCCTACATCGCCGTGCCCAAGGTGGGCGGCGTGCAGGATGCCATGCTGGCCATCGACCTGATCAATCTGCATGCGCACCGCGCCGGCCGCGACAACCTGCCCGTGCACATCCTGATCGAAACGCATGGCGCACTGCGCGACGCCTACGCCATCGCCGCCCTGCCCCAGGTCGAATGCCTGTCCTTCGGCATCATGGATTTCGTTTCGGCCCATTACGGCGCCATTCCCGCCGCCGCCATGCGCACGCCGGGCCAGTTTACGCACCCGCTGGTGGTGCGCGCCAAGCTCGAAGTGGCGGCCGCCTGCCACGCGCACGGCAAGGTGCCGTCGCATAACGTGACGACGGACGTGCGCGATTCGGCCGTGGTGGCAAATGACGCCCAGCGCGCGACGGCCGAGTTCGGCTACACGCGCATGTGGAGCATCCACCCGGACCAGATCAAGCCCATCATCAAGGCCTTCACGCCGCGCCTGTCCGAAGTCAACGAGGCCAGCAACATCCTGAATGAAGCGCTGCGCGCCAACTGGGGACCGATTGCGCAAAATGGCCGCTTGCATGACCGCGCCAGCTACCGATATTATTGGACCGTTTTGCAACGCGCCAAACTGGCGGGCCTGGGCCTGCCCGAGGCGGCCGCTGCATTACTCAACGCCCCCTCTTCCAGCACCACTGAAAACTGACAGGAATTACACGATGTCCCTCTCCAAATTAGCCATTGCATGCAGCGTCGCGCTGGGCGCCATGACCCTCACGCTGGCGCCAGCCAGCTTCGCCGCCACGGCAGAGGCAAATCCCAAGGCAGTCAAGGCAGTCAAGGCCAAGCCAAAGGCCAAGACCACCAAGGCCAAGGCTGCCGTCAAGGAAGCCCATCCGCTCGCCATGTCGGTCGCCGACAAGGAAGAAGCCGATGAACCGAACACCGCAGGCTCGGCCTCCACCGATTTCAATTGTGAACTTGGTAATAAAATTACCATCTACACCAATGCTACTGACGACAAACACATCGCCCTGCGCTGGAAGAAGCGCCTGCACCGCCTGAGCCGCGTTGGCACCACCACCGGCGCCAACCGCTTCGAGAACCGCTTGTACGGCCTGGTCTGGATCGGTATTCCGGCCAAAGGCATGCTGCTCGATTCCAAGCAGGGCCGCCAACTGGCCAATGAATGCAAGGATGCGGAGCAAGCCAAGCCGGCAGCCTTGGTGGAAGCCCCGCCATCGCTGGGCGTCTTGCCAGTCACCGGCGGCTGATGTGCGTAGCAAGGGCCTCTTCGGGGGCTCAGTCATGTTTTGTAATTTGAATCATCAATAAATAGACGATACCCAACAAGGAGAGGTCATGTCCCGCAACACTCTGAACACGCTCAAGGACTTTAATATTTCGGATAGCAAAAAGGGCAAGCTGTATTCCCTGCCGGCACTGGAAAAAAGCCTGGGCATCAATGTCTCCCGCCTGCCAGTGTCGATTCGCATCGTGCTCGAATCGGTATTGCGCAACTGCGACGGCAAAAAAGTCACCGAAGAACACGTCAAGCAATTGGCGAGCTGGGGCCCGACCGCCGAGCGCACCGACGAGATCCCGTTCGTAGTGGCGCGCGTCGTGCTGCAAGACTTCACCGGCGTTCCCCTGCTGGCCGACCTGGCAGCGATGCGCAACGTGGCCGCCAAGATGGGTATCGACGCCAAGAAGATCGAGCCGCTGGTGCCGGTCGACCTGGTGGTCGACCACTCGGTGACCATCGATCACTACCGCGAAAAGAAAGCGCTGGACCTGAACATGAAACTGGAATTCTCGCGTAACAACGAGCGTTACCAGTTCATGAAATGGGGCATGCAGGCCTTCGACACCTTCGGCGTCGTGCCACCAGGCTTCGGCATCGTCCACCAGGTCAACCTGGAATACCTGGCACGCGGCGTGCACCACGCAGGCAAGAAAGCCGGCGACGTGTACTACCCTGACACCCTGGTCGGCACCGACTCGCACACCACCATGATCAACGGTATCGGCGTGGTCGGCTGGGGCGTGGGCGGCATCGAGGCGGAAGCGGGCATGCTGGGCCAACCGGTCTACTTCCTGACGCCTGACGTCATCGGCGTGAACCTGACCGGCGCGCTGCGCGAAGGCTGCACCGCCACCGATCTGGTACTGACCATCACCGAATTGCTGCGCAAAGAGAAAGTCGTCGGCAAGTTCGTCGAATTCTTCGGCGAAGGCACCGAATCGCTGACCCTGACGGACCGCGCGACGATCGCCAACATGGCACCGGAATACGGCGCGACCATGGGCTTCTTCCCGGTCGACGACGCGACCATCGATTACTTCAAGGGCACCGGCCGCAGCAAGGCTGAAATCGCCGCGTTCGAAAGCTACTTCAAGGCGCAAAACCTGTACGGTATTCCAAAAGCGGGCGACATCGACTACACCCGCGTGGTGGAACTGAACCTGGCCACGGTCGCACCGTCGCTGGCCGGCCCGAAACGCCCGCAAGACCGTATCGAAATCGGCAACGTCAAGGCGAACTTCGCCGAACTGTTCGCCAAGCCAACCTCGGAAAACGGCTTCAACAAGAATCCAGCCGACCTGAACGCCGTGTACGAAACGACGAATGGCGTGAAAGTATCGAACGGCGACGTGCTGATCGCCGCGATCACTTCGTGCACCAACACCTCGAACCCGAGCGTGATGCTGGCTGCCGGCCTGCTGGCCAAGAAAGCCGTCGAAGCCGGCCTGAAAGTCGCGCCACACATCAAGACCTCGCTGGCTCCCGGCTCGCGCGTCGTCACCGAGTACCTGACCGCTGCCGGCCTGCTGCCGTACCTGGAAAAACTGGGCTTCGGCGTGACCGCCTACGGCTGCACCACCTGTATCGGCAATGCGGGCGACCTGACGCCTGAGCTGAACGCAGCGATTGCCACGCACGACATCGTCGCGTCGGCCGTGCTGTCGGGCAACCGCAACTTCGAAGCGCGTATTCACCCGAACATCCGCTCGAACTTCCTGGCCTCGCCACCGCTGGTCGTCGCCTACGCCATCGCCGGCAACATGACGCGCGACCTGATGACGGAACCAGTCGGCAAGGGCAAGGGCGGCAAGGACGTCTACCTGGGCGACATCTGGCCGACCTCGGCTGAAGTGTCGGCCATGATGAAGTTCGCCATGAACGCCAAGGTGTTCAAGGACAACTACGCGGACGTCAAGGGCGCGCCAGGCAAGCTGTGGGAAAAAGTCACCACCGTCTCCGGCCAAGTCTACAACTGGCCGAAATCGACCTACATCGCGGAACCACCGTTCTTCGACAACTTCTCGATGACGCCAGCGGCAGTGGCCACCGGTATCGAAGGCGCGCGCGCACTGGGCGTGTTCGGCGATTCCATCACCACCGACCACATCTCGCCAGCCGGCTCGATCCAGGAAAACGGTCCTGCAGGCAAATGGCTGAAGGAAAACGGCGTCCTGAAAGCGGACTTCAACTCCTACGGCTCGCGTCGCGGCAACCATGAAATCATGATGCGCGGCACGTTTGCCAACGTGCGTATCAAAAACCGCATGATCCCTGCCAAGGCAGACGGTTCGGCGGTCGAAGGCGGCATCACGATCCACCAGCCTTCCGGCGAAGAAATGTCGATCTACGACGCAGCGATGAAATATGTTGCTGAAGGCACGCCAACCATGGTCTTCGGCGGCGAAGAGTACGGTACGGGCTCGTCGCGCGACTGGGCAGCCAAAGGTACGCAACTGCTGGGCGTGAAAGCCGTGATCACCCGTTCGTTCGAGCGTATTCACCGCTCGAACCTGGTGGGCATGGGCGTGCTGCCGCTGCAATTCATCGGCGACGACAGCGTGCAAACCCTGGGCATCACCGGCAATGAAACCTTCGACCTGAAAGGCCTCGAAGGCGAAATCAAGCCACAGCAACTGGCTACCCTGGTGATCCACCGCGCCGACGGCACCAGCGTCGACGTGAAAGTGCTGCTGCGCATCGATACGCCGATCGAAGTCGATTACTACAAACATGGCGGTATCCTGCCATTCGTATTGCGTCAACTGCTGGCCGAGTAATCAGCCCAGCTGTAAGGCAAGATAAGAGCGCCGGTTTCGACCGGCGCTTTTTTTTCGTCCTGCTGCCCCGTTTTTACTTGAATTTTCGACTATTGGCATGATCTAGGAACAGCTTACGTATTGCGTGCGGCCGAATCCTCTACAATACGGTTATAAGGGTTTATCATTGTTTGACTGATCCATTTTTTTCACTTTCCGAGACTCTTATCCCGCTATGCGTCGTCCTTCCAAAGATTCATCCCATAAACTGACTGCCGACAGCCAGCGCCTGGTCACCTTTGCCCAGGCGATCGTACAGGCAGCCAGCCGTCTCGAAGAGCGGTCCTGGGAACACAGCCTGGATACGCAGCTCCAGAAATTACTCAAAACCGGCCACCAGGACACCATCGACAACACCCTGGGCAGCCTGTTCAAGGAAGACTTGAACGCCTACGACGTGCTGATGGACTGCGTTGAAGCCGTCAGCGAATCGACCGTCATCGTGCACGAAGACGTGCGCTACGACGCCCTGCTCGTCGCCGTGCCCATCCTCGCGTGGACGCGCTTTTCCATCGCTTCCGGCCCGATGGCCGGCGATGCGCACGGCGTATTGTCCGCGCATTTCGCCGCCCACCTGCTGGCCGACGGCACGAAGATGGCCATGGCGCCGACCCTGTACTCGATCGACCAGCTGCCGCGCAGCCACGTCGAGACGTATGTCAAGACGCAGAAGCTGGCACTGGCCGCGCTGAAAGGCACGGCCGTCAAGCCCTCAAGCAAAGAGGCGGAAACGGCGCCCTTCCTGGCCGACACGCGCTACCTGCTGGTGGCCGTGGTGGCGCCTGCTGGCGCACCGCTGTTCCGCTGGCAGACGCCAGCAAGCCAGCTCGACTTCATCGCCGAGCGCAGCGCCGCCCTGGAACAATGGCGCGAGCAGGCGACGCCGACCATCGCCCGCCTGCTGCCCGGCTGCGGCCTGGAACTGCTGCTGCCGGAAGCGTACTACGTGGCCTGCCGCGAAGCGGACAAGCTGATACGCCCCGTCTCCGTGCGCGCCGCGGTGCACTACCTGACGCACACCCTGGCCATCGAGCCGTCGGAACTGCGCGCCGTCATTGCCGGCTTCGGCGAAGAAGCGGCCGATAGCCAGGTGGACGAGTACCGCATCGCCTTCACCCTGCGCCAGGCGCCGGACGTCATCTACGGCATCGTCTGGCCACTGTACGGCCAGGAAGACGAGGATGGCACGCCGATCGAAGGCCTGATCCAGGTCGGCATCGCCGCGCTGGACAAGCAAAAGACGCCCGTCGATGAAATCATCGAGCACCTGAACGCCGCCGGCGTGACGCAGATCAAACGCCACGCGGAACGTTTTGTCGGCGAATACTGCGACGATTGCGGTGCGCCTTTGTTTGCCGACCCGGTCGGTGAGCTGGCGCATGCGGAAATGCCGGAAGATACGCCGCAGGGTACAGAGCATTTCCACTGATCTGATGACACGCTCTTCAAACCTACTGCGCAGCCCGCTCTCGGGTCGGCGTTACTCGCTGTACTTTAGTACAGCTGCGTTACTCAACCCGATATCGGGCTTGCTCGCTACGGTTTGAAGAGGTGTCGATGCAATGATTGAAAGGCAGGCCGTAGGTCGGATTAGCCGGCACGGCGTAATCCGACAACACCACCAGCGCATGCAAAAAAAGGCGGAACCCCGGTTCCGCCTTTTTGCATTTCACGCCGCGTTTATCACCGCATCACCACTGTGAAAACGGGTGGCGGATCAGGTTCGCGTTGTAATAGCGCGCATCGCCCGACACTTCCACGCCGATCCACTCGGGTTTCTCGAAAGGCTGGTCTTCCGAGGCCAGTTCGATCTCGGCCACGATCAAACCCGCATTCGCGCCGAGGAACTCGTCGACTTCCCACAGCATGCCCGCGTGCTCGATGCGGTGGCGGACTTTTTCGATCAGCGGCTGTTCGCACAGGCCGTCGAGCAATTCGGCGGCGTCGGCCAGCGGAATCGGATACTCCCACTCGCCGCGCGTCGCGCCCACGTTCGCGCCCTTGATGGTCAGCATCGCCTGTTCGCCCTCGATGCGCACGCGCACCACGCGCTCTCGCGCGGACGACAGATAGCCCTGGCGCAGCAGCACCGCCTGGCCAAGGCCGCGCCAGGCATCGCCTTGCAACAGGAATTTACGCTCGATCTCGACGCCCATGATCAACGCCGCTCAATCCAGCGACAGCAGGATAGGCTGCAGCATGGCTGCGCCCAGGGCCGCGCTGCGCGCGCCGTTCCAGCCTACACTTGGGTCCGGCAAGTCGGCATTTTCCTTGAATGGCATTTCCAGCGTCAGCGCCAGGCAGCCGAAGTGGTGGCCGATGTATTTCGACGCCAGGGTCAGCATGTCCGACTTGTACTTGCTGGCCGCGTAGCCGAACTTGTCCTGGAAGTCGGGGCTGGCCTGCTTGTAGCGCTCGATGAAGGCTTTCTGGTGCGCGGCCTGGGCCGGCGTGAAGTTTTCCAGCATTTCGTTGCCGGCCACGAAGTTGTACGGCAACGCTTCATCGCCGTGGATGTCGAAGAACATGTCGACGCCCGTTTCGTGGATCTTGTTTTTCACGCACAGCACTTCCGGGCTGGACGCCAGCGAAGGCGTCATCCATTCGCGGTTCAGGTTGGCGCCGGCCGCATTCGTGCGCAGGTTGCCGCGGATGGAGCCGTCCGGGTTCATGTTCGGCACGATGTGGAACACGGCGCGCTGCAGGAGCTTGCGCGCGATCGGATTGGCGTCGTCCAGCAGCGAGTCGATCAAGCCTTCGACGAACCATTCGGCCATCGATTCGCCCGGATGCTGGCGCGCGATGACCCAGATTTTCTTTTCCGCCTGCGGGTTGCCGATGGTGACCATATTCATGTCGCGGCCGTCGACCGTGCTGCCCAGGTCGGACACGCGCGCCAGCGGATGCTCGGCCACTTCGCCCAGCAGGCGCAGATGGCGTTCCCACGAATACGGTTCGAAATACGCGTAGTACACGCTGTCGAGTTCCGGCGTATGCGAAATCGTCATGACCTGGCCGTCGAACGCGGTCGGCACGCGGAACCAGTTTTCGCTGTCGTAGCTGGCCACGGCCTGGTAGTCTTCATAGCCGGCCGGATACGTGGCCTGGCCCGCGTTCAGGATGCGCAGCGTGCATGCCTGGTCCCGCGCGCCCTGCAGGCGGAAGTGGAACCACTGATGGATGTCGGCGTGGCTATCCTTGCGCAAGTTCAGGTCGATGGCGCCGGCACTGGTGGCGCTTACCACCTCGATGGCGCCCGAGTCGAAGTTCTGGCTGATTTTAATGGTCATGTGATGATCCCGTCCAAATGTAAGAGTTCCGGCGTCGCCTCGTGGGCTGGCGCCGTCGCGCTAAAAACGCAGTGTAAGCTATCCCGCTATTTTCCGCCCTTTGGCCCCGTTCGCAAAGCCTGGGCGGGCGATTTGTGCACCAATCCGGGGCATCGATGGCAAAGCGCCGGGCAAAAGGGCGAAAAATCGGTACTCTGTCGCCTCGACCGGACAAAAAACTGAATTGTAACAATGCCAGACACATTGGCAGCCCATCGCCATCCTATAATTCTTGCTTTCATTGAGTCGCCAGGAAAGAGTCGTGGACAAGAAGTTGACCAATATTCAAGAAAGAAAGTTACGCGAGGCCCAGGCGCGGCGCGAGCACATCATCGACGTCGTGAAAGACCTCATCAAGAAAGGCGGCGCGCGCGCCGTCTCCATCCGCAAAGTGGCCGAGGCGGCCGGTTTTTCCACCACCGTCGTGTACGCCCTGTTCCGCGACAAGGCTACCCTGATCGCCCAGGCCATGGACAAGGACTTGCTGGAACTGGTGCGCGCCATGCGTGCCGCCTGCGCCAACAGCATGGACCCCTGGGAACGCATCAGCCTGGTCGGCCGCGCCTACATCGAGTACGGTTTCCAGCATCCCGACGAATATTCGCTGATCTTCATGGAGCTGCGTCCGCATGCGGAAATCGACGCCGTCGACGTGGAACACGGCAATATCGAACAAGACCCGTATGCCTACGCGCTGCACCTGTTCGGCGAACTGGCCCAGGCGGGCAAGGTGCGCCAGGACGAGCCGGCGCTGCATACGATGACGCAAATCTTCTGGCAATCGCTGCACGGCCTCGTGTCGCTGCGCATCGTCATGGATGCGGGCGACCCATGGACGCCGCACCCGGAAATGCAGGCGCATATCGACGACTTGCTGGCCGTCGTCACGCAAGGCATCCGCCTGCGCTTTGCGCCGGATGCCTGACAACACCATTCGACACCGACGTAAAAAAGGCAGGCGCGGTACTGCACCGCCCTGCCCTGTCTTGCTGTTAGCGCAGCTTGCTACGCTTCAAGCATGCTCTGCGTTTCCTGGTAGCGCGTATGCCACGACAGCGCCTGCTCCAGGAGGTGCGGCGTGTGGCCGCCGCGCTGGCATGCTGCGTCAAAATACGCGCGCAATTGATCGCGGTAATCGGGGTGCGTGCAGCGCTCGATGATCAGCGGCGCCCGCTCGCGCGGCGCCAGGCCACGCAAGTCCGCATAGCCCCACTCCGTCACCAGCACGTCGACGTCATGTTCCGTATGGTCCACATGCGAAACCATCGGCACGACACTGGAAATGCGTCCGCCCTTGGCCGCCGATTTCGACACGAACATCGACACTTGCCCATTGCGCGCAAAGTCGCCCGAGCCGCCGATGCCGTTCATCATGTGCGTGCCGCACACATGCGTGGAATTGACGTTACCGTAGATATCGAACTCGAGCGCCGTATTCAGCGCAATGATGCCCAGGCGGCGCACGATTTCCGGATGGTTGCTGATCTCTTGCGGGCGCAGCACGATTTTTGAGCGGTAATGGTCGATATTGTCCATCAGCTTCTGGTGCACGGCGGCCGACAGGGTGATCGACGAGGCCGAGGCAAACGCCAGCTGGCCCGAATCGAGCAGCTCGATGGCGCTGTCCTGCAGCACTTCCGAATACATCGTCATGTTCTGGAAGGGCGAACCGATCAGGCCGTGCAGCACGGCGTTGGCGATGGTGCCAATGCCCGCCTGCAGCGGCAGCAATTCCGGGCCCATGCGCCCGGCCGCGACTTCGCCCTCTAAAAAGGCGATCACGTGGCCGGCAATCGCCTGCGTTTCCGCGTCGGGCGGCAAGGCGTTCGACGGGCTGTCGGGGCTGTCCGTGATGACGATGGCGGCGATGCGGGCCGGATCGATGGCGATGGCCGTGCTGCCCAGACGCTGGTCGACGCGCGTGAGGGGAATCGGCTCGCGCCCCGGCAAGGCCTGGGGCACATAGATGTCGTGCAAGCCTTCCAGCGCCAGCGGCGTGGACAGGTTGATTTCGATGATGACCTGCGTTGCCTGCTGGGCGAAGGCGGCGGAGTTGCCCACTGACATGGTCGGGATGATGGCACCGGCCGCCGTGATGGCCGTCGCTTCGATGACGGCGATGTCGACGGCGGCCAGGTTACCGGAACGCAACTGCTCGGCTGTCTCCGACAGATGCTGGTCGATGAACATGACTTCGCCGTTATTGATCTTGCCGCGCAAGACCGGGTCGACCTGGAACGGCATGCGGCGCGCCAGCACGCCCGCCTCGGCCATCAGGCCGTCGCTGCCATTGCCCAGCGAGGCGCCCGTGATCAGGGTCAGGCTCAAGGGATCTTGCAGGGCGCGCTCGGCCAGCGCGCGCGGCAGGGCCTTGGCGTCGCCGGCACGGGTGAACCCGCTCATGCCGACACGCATGCCGTTGTGGAACAATTTGGCTGCCTCATCGGCGCTCATGATTTTGCTGAGCAAGCCTGGGTGGCGGATACGGTCCTCGTACATCGTGATGCTCCTGATATTCTTAATATTCTCAAACTGGATGGCTGTCATACACCAACCCCATAAGTGGATTCAGTATAAAATCCCGCTTACATGCATGGCATGAATTAATTTCGCCAAACCCAGTCGATATTTTCATGCTTCGCCGAGGCGAGCCCCATCTTGGATATCCGTTCCCTGCGCTATTTTGTCGAAACCGTGCGCCTGTCGAGCTTTACGCAGGCGGCAGAATCGCTGCACCTGACCCAGTCGACCATCAGCAAGATGGTGCGCCAGCTGGAAGAGGAAGTGGGCGCCCAGCTGCTGGTGCGCGACGGGCGCAAGCTGACGCTCACCGACACGGGCCGCATCGTCTACCAGCACGGCCAGGAAATGCTGGCGAACATGCGCCAGCTGACCCTGGAAGTGCGCGACACCCAGGCCTTGCAGCGCGGCAGCCTGACGGTCGGCATCCCGCCCATGATCAATGTGCTGTTTACGCCCGTATTGAAGGCCTTCCGCGCGCGCCACCCGAACATCAGCCTGACCCTGCAGGAAGACACGGGCCAGCAGATCGAGCGCAAGGTGGCGGCCGGCGAGCTGGAAATCGGCATGACGGTGCTGCCGGCGGACCCGGAACTCGATCTCGTGGCCGTGGAAGTGGCCAGCTACCCGATCTGGGCCCTGGCCGAACCGGGCACGTTCCAGAAAAACCGCACGACACTCCCCTTCAAGGCGCTGGCCGAGCTGCCGCTGGTATTATTGAAGGATGATTTCGCCCTCACGCGCAGCCTGCGCCAGCATTTCGCGCAGGCGGGCTTCACGCCGACCGTCGCGGCGCAGAGCGGCCAGTGGGACTGGCTGGTGGCGATGGCCTCGGCCGGCCTGGGCGTGGCGCTGCTGCCCGAGCCGTTCATCCACCGCCTGGCTGGCGAACCTCTGGAGGCGGTGCGCCTCGTCGAACCGGAAGTGGCGTGGCAGGTGGCGCATGTCTGGAGCGGGCGCTATCTGTCGCACGCGGCGCGCGCCTGGCTCGAGGTGTGCCAGGACGTGCTGGGCACGCAGTTCGCGCACTGACGTAAAAAAGGGTGGCCGAGGCCACCCTTTATATTGATAACGCTACATTGCTTACTTGGCGTCGTCGTTGTACATGCTGGCGTATTTCCAGCCGAAGTACAGAATAAACGTGTAGCACAGGGCCGGCACGAGGAACGACAGCTGCAGGTTGATGTGGTCGGCCAGGAAGCCCTGGATGAACGGCACGATGGCGCCGCCGACGATGGCCATGCACAGGATGCCCGAACCTTGTCCCGTTTGCGCACCCAGCTTGTTCAGGGCCATGCTGAAGATGGTCGGGAACATGATGGAGTTGAACAGGCCGACGGCGATCAAGGCCCACATGGCCGTGTGACCACTGGAGAACACGGCGACGAGGATCAGCGCGATGACGATGGCGGCGTTGAAGGCCAGGGTCTTGCCCGGGCTGACGTAGCGCATCACGGCAAAGCCGACGAAGCGGCCCAGCATGGCGCCACCCCAGTAATAGCTGACGAAATAGGCGGCGTCGGCGTGGCTCAGGCCAGCGATATGGCTCTCGCCCAGGAAGTTGATCAGGAAGCTGCCGATGCTGACTTCACCGCCCACGTACAGGAAGATGGCCAGCGCGCCCAGCACCAGGTGGCGGTGCGACCAGATCGATACCTTGTGGCCATCCTGCGCCAGGGCGGCCGCATCGTCGGCATGCGAAATCTTCGGCAATTTTGCCAGCGCGAACAGCACCGCCAGGATCACCAGGGTGGCGGCCAGCACCAGGTATGGGCCTTGCACGGAAGCGGCTTCCTTGGCGCGGTAGGCCAGCTGCTCGGCGGCCGGCAGCAGGTCGAACTGCTGCACCGTCAGCACGGTGCCGGACAAAATCAGCATGCCGCCCAAGGCTGGCGCCACGGTGGTGCCCAGCGCGTTGAAGGCCTGCGTCAGGGTCAAACGGCTCGACGCCGTCTGCGGGTCGCCCAGTTCCGTCACGTACGGGTTGGCTGCCACCTGCAGCACGGTGATGCCGGCCGCCAGGATGAAGAAGGACAAGAGGAACAGCGCATAGCTGCCGGTGGAGGCCGGATAGAACATGGCACAGCCGGCGGCCGCGATCAGCAAGCCGGCGACGACGCCGCGCTGGTAGCCGATCTTCTTGATCAGCATGCCGGCCGGCAGCGAGACGATGGCGTAGGCGCCAAAGAAGCAGAACTGCACCAGCATCGCCTGGACATAGGTCAGGGTGTAGATCGAGCGCAGATGGGGAATCAGCACATCATTAAGCGAGGTCAGCAATCCCCACATGAAAAACAGCACCGTGACAATGATCAGGGCGCCTGTATTGTTTTGCGTGCCGGCCTGTGCGCGCGGTGCGCCCAGTCCCTGCTTTACGTGTTCCATACTTTCTCCATTGTTCTATCCAAGATTGTCGTGCCCTGCCCTGGCCCATCGCTTGCGTGGGCACCGCCAGGCAGCGGCCGCGTTCGTGTTTGAAAGCAACATCTTCGCAAGGCCGAGCGCGTAGTAAAACTACCTTGCTGCGGCCGCATTATGCCCGAAAGGCCCCGGATTGCGCAGGTTTCCCATCAGTTATTTGATAATTGAATAGCTGACATTCGAAATCAAAAGTAGCCTTATAACTTGAAATCGCTATACTTATATTGCAGTGCAGCACAACGCGGCACGCCACTCAAAGGAGTCTGCCATGTCTACCGCATTTACTTACCACACCACGCAAAACAGCAATATCATCGCCACCCTGGTGCACGCCGCCAAGCGCGTCGGTGCCTGGCTGAACCACAGCAGCGACCGCCGCGAACGCGCTTACGAAGAAGCCTACCTGGCCGAATCGACCGACCGCTACGACCTGGAATACCGCATGCGCGAACTGGCCCGTGCCAACCCGCAGCCTAGCTGGATGAGCGGCCTGAGCCGTTAAGAGTAGCGCAATACCCAGCTACTCATCGGCTGTTGCAATATCCATAGCGCCATCCTGCTCGCCTTGCGCTTGAGCACAGGATGGGCTATACAGGCGCAATGAAAACGCCCATTACCATCCTCGCCATCGCCGGCAGCCTGCGCGCCGCTTCCCTGAACGCCGCCCTGCTGCACGCCATCGCCCGGCTTGCCCCAGCGGACTATGCCATCCGCATCTATCCGGGAGTGGGAGAGTTACCCCTGTTCAATCCCGACCTCGACGCCGACAGCCTGCCGGCAGTGACGGGCCTGCGCGACGCCATCCTGGCGGCTGACGTGCTGCTGCTGGCCAGCCCCGAGTACGCGCACGGCGTGAGCGGCCCGATGAAAAACGCGCTGGACTGGATGGTGGGAAATGAATCGTTCATCGACAAGCCGCTGGTGCTGCTGAACGCCTCGCCGCGCGCCACGCATGCGCAGGCGGCCTTGCGCGAAACGGTGCGCACCATGTCGGCGCGCCTGATCGACGAGGCCTGCATCAGCCTGCCTTTACTGGGGTCGGGTCTCGATGCCGACGGCATCGCTGCGGACCCGGCATTGCGCCGGGCCATCCTTGATATGCTGCAGTGCATCAGGTCATTTTCATGACCTTCTGCACGTTTCACTATCAGTTCATCTAGTTTTACTACGTACTTCTACGGAACGCTCAGTGCGGGATCATGCCGGTGAAAACGTAGGCTTGCAGCATGGTGATGATGCCGATGATCACGGCAAACAACAGGCTGTGCTTCAAGGTGAAGCGGAACAGGTCCGATTCCTTGCCCACCAGGCCCGTTGCGGCGCAGGCGACGGCGATCGATTGGGGCGAGATCATCTTCGCCGTCACGCCACCCGTCGTATTGGCCGCCACCAGCAAGGTGTCGGACACGCCGATCTGGTGCGCCGTGGTGTTTTGCAAAGAGCAGAACAAGGCGTTCGAGGACGTATCAGACCCCGTCAGGAAGACGCCCAGCCAGCCGAGGAATGGCGAAAAGAACGGGAAAGCGGCGCCACTGCCGGCCAGCAGCAGGGCCAGGGTAGACGACATGCCCGAGTAATTGGCAACGAAGGCAAACGCCAGCACCAGGCCGATCGACAGCACGGGACGGCGCAATTCCACCACGGTTTCCACGAAGGCCTTGATGCCATCGCGCGGCTTCATGCGCAGCATCAGCATCGACAGCACGGCCGTCAGCAAGATCGCCGTGCCCACGGCCGACAGCAGGTCCAGCTTGAACACGGCGTCATACGCCTTCGGCACTGTCACGATGGGCATGCTCTTGATCACCAGCTGGTCCAGGTACGGCACGTGGATCTTGATGACCAGGCTCGATAGCGCCCCGCCGGCGGCAAACAGTGCCTTGAAGCCGGGCAGGCTCCACACGGTGACGATGGCAGTCAACAGGCCGAACGGCGCCCAGGCGCGCATGGTCTGCGCCATCGTATAGGGCGAGGCGGCGCGGTTACCGCTGCCGCGCACGTCCGCATTACCTGCGCCGCCGCCAAAACCGGACAGCGCGGCCGTGCCGCCGCCGACGGCATGGGCCACTTTCGCATTCTTCGGCTGCCACACTTTCAGGAACAAGGTCAGCGACACCAGGCTGACGAGGGCCGAAGTGATGTCCGGCAGTTCAGGGCCGATATGGTTGGACGTGAAGTACTGGGTGACGGCAAAGCTCAAACCCGTCACCAGCGCGGCCGGCCATACTTCGCGCACGCCGCGGAAACCATCCATCATGAACACCAGCCAGAACGGCACCAGCAGCGACAGCAGCGGCAACTGGCGGCCCGCCATGGCGCCGATCAGGAACGGGTCGATGCCCGTCACCTGGCCCGCCACGATGATGGGAATGCCCATGGCGCCAAAGGCTACGGGTGCGGTGTTGGCGATCAGGCACAGGCCGGCCGCGTACAACGGGTTGAAGCCCAGGCCCACCAGCAGCGCCGAGGTGATGGCCACGGGCGCGCCGAAACCGGCCGCCCCTTCCAGGAACGCGCCGAAGGCAAAGCCGATCAGCAGCACCTGCAGGCGCTGGTCGTCCGTGACCGACAGCACGGAGGCGCGGATGATGTCGATCTGCCCCGTCTTGACGACAATTTTATACAGGAAGACGGCCGTGACGATGATCCAGGCGATCGGCCACAAGCCGTAGGCGAAGCCATAGCCGGCTGCCGCCAGCGCCTGCGGCACGGGCATGCCGTAGGCGAAAATCGCCACGGCCAGCGCCAGCGCCAGGGTGACAGCGGCCGCCACGTGGCCCTTGATGCGCAGCGCCGCCAGGGCGATGAAGAAGAAGATGATGGGCACGGCTGCCGCCAGTGACGACAGCCACAAGCTGCCGAGCGGGGTGTAAAGTTGGGTCCAGGTTTGCATGTCGGGTCTCCTCCGGTGGATGCGGGTTAAGTGAAAAAACGGCTTTTGATATAATTTTGTGTAGCGTGTTTTTTGCGGTATGGCGGAGCGTCGCTATTCTTCCTGCCCGCGCGCATTGAGCAGGTCGGCCAGGCTGCGCGGCGCCGGCGTCAACGGCTTGCGGTGCTGCGTCCAGCCCAGTTGCGCGCGCGGCGTCAGCAGCCGCAGCCGCGTGGCGGCCCAGCGGAACAGGCGGTAGCTGGCAGGGCGCGCAAAGGCGCCGCTCCAGAAACGCCAGATCAGGCTTTCGCCGCGACTGAACTTGGCGCCCTGGCCGCGCAACGGATGCGTCACTTCCTCCTGCGGATTGCGGTTGGCCTCCGTGCGCAGGCGCACCAGCAGCTGCGGAATCGGGATGCGCACGGGGCACACCTCGCCGCAGGCGCCGCACAGGCTCGACGCCGTGGCCAGGTCGGCCGTCGCGTCCAGCCCCAGCAAATGCGGCGAAATGATCTTGCCGATCGGCCCCGGATACGTGGTGCCGTAGGCGTGGCCGCCGATGCGCGTGTAGACGGGACAGTGGTTCATGCAGGCGCCGCAGCGTATGCATTGCAGGGTGGCGCGCAGCTGCTCGTCCGCGTAGGCCTGGCTGCGGCCGTTATCGAGCAAGACCAGGTGCACTTCGCGCGGCCCATCTTTTTCACCTTCGCGGCGCGGGCCGGAAATCAGGTTGAAATAGGTGGTGATGGCTTGCCCCGTGGCCGAGCGCGTCAACAAGCTGGCCAGCGGCACGATGTGTTCGAGCTTGGCCACCACCTTTTCCATGCCCATGATGGCGATGTGCACCTCGGGCACGGACGTGGTCAGGCGGCCATTGCCCTCGTTTTCCACCAGCCACAGGGTGCCCGTGTCGGCCGCCGCGAAGTTCACGCCCGACAGGCCGATGTCGGCCTCGACGAAAGCCTGGCGCAGGGCGCGGCGCCCCGTCTGGATCAGGCTGTCGACGTCTTCCGTGTAGGGCGCGTCGGGAATGTGCTCGGCGAACAGGCCGGCGATGTCCGCGCGGGTCTTGTGTATCGCCGGCATGACGATGTGCGACGGCTTCTCGCCGGCCAGCTGCACGATGTACTCGCCCATGTCCGACTCCAGGCAGGTCATGCCGCGCGCTTGCATGTAGTGATTGAGCTCGATCTCCTCGCTGGCCATCGACTTGCCCTTGACGAAGCGCGTCGCCTGGTTGCGCTGCGCGATGGCGTGGATGATGGCGTTGGCCTGCTCGCCATCCTCGGCCCAGTGCACCTGCACGCCGGCCGCCGTCAGCTTGTCTTCCAGCTGCACCAGCAGGTCGGGCAGGCGCGCCAGCGCGTGCTGGCGCACGGCTTCGCCGATGTCGCGCAGGCGTTCCAGCTCGTCGCCGTCGGGGAACTGGGCGCTGCGCTTGTCCTGCAAAAAATCCATGGCGCCGCGAAAGCTCTGGCGCAGCTTCGGATCGTCCAGCGCGGCGCGGGCACGCGCGTGGAAGTCTGCCGGTTTGACGAATTGCAAGGGCTTGGCGTTCATGGCTGGCCTCCTTCATGGGCTGACAGATCATCGATGATCAGCACCCACAGCCAGCGCGGGCCGTGTGCGCCATAGGCCAGCGTTTGCTGGATATCGGAGGTTTTCGAGGGACCCGACACCAGCACCAGGTTCGCTGGCATGCAGTCCGCCCAGCGCTCGGCGCGCGCCGCGGCATGCAAGTCCGCATGCAGCGTGCTGATGTATACAAGGCAAACGTGCAGCGGTGGCGCCAGCGACACCGTGCGCGGCGTGGCCGCGTCGGGCGCGATGACCAGGGTGCCCGTGGCGGCGATGCCGGAACGCGCGACGGTGAAGCCCGCATCGACGCTGTCGAACAATTCACCCTTCCACTGCGCCAGCGGACGCTCAAAAGACAGCGTTTCCACGCCAGCGGGCAAGGCGGCGCGCAAGGCCTGCCCTTCCACGCTGGCGCTATCGATCAGCAAACGGCGCACGCCGTGCGCACCGAGGCGCTGCGCCAGCAGGGCCGGCCAGGCGTCCATGCTCACGCAATCGACTTCTGCATGCGCGGCGCGCAGGGCTGCCTGCATGGCGTCGAGCTGCTGGCGCGCCGACTGCGGCGCTGCGGCGCGGCGCGCCTGGTAATGGCTGTCGATGGCCGTATCGATGGCCTCCACCGCTGCGGGCGCGGAAGGCGCGGCGGCCCGCAGCCGTCCCAGCATGCGTTCGCGGGCAGTCAATGCCGTACTCATGCCGCACCTCCCGTGCGGCGCCACAAAAAGCTGGCCAGGTGCTCGACGGGCAGCGGCGCGCCCTGGTGCTGCGCGGCGTGGCCGATATTGAGCAGGCAGCCGCAGTCGGCCGAGACGAGCCGGTCGCAGCCCGTGGCGCAGGCCGAGGCGATCTTGTCGCTGACCATGGCGCCGGAAATGTCCGGGTGTTTCAATGAAAACGTGCCGCCAAAACCGCAGCATTCCGATTCGCGCTGGTGCTCGATGCGCGTCACGCCGGGCAAGGCGTCGACCAGCGCCACGCCGTGCAGCCGGGTGCCCATTTCGCGGCGCGCGCCGCACGAGGTATGCAGCACCACGCTTTCATCAGCCTGCGCGGCGGCGGCCAGGGCCAGGCCGGCCAGGTCGAGTTGCAGTACGCAGACGAGAAATTCGCTCAGCTCATACACGCGTTCAGCCAGTTCCAGCGCCTTGGGACCGGCTACGGGGTCATCCTGGAACAGCTGCGGCCAGTGGTGGCGCATCATGCCGGCACAGGAGCCGGATGGCACGATCACGGGCCACGGTTGCGCAAACAGGTCGAGCTGGGCACGCGCCACGGCACGCGCCTGCTCCGGGTTGCCGCTGCTGTAGGCAGGCTGGCCGCAGCAGCTCTGGCCGCGCGGGTAATGCACCAGCAAGCCTTCCCGCTCCAGCAGGCGCACCGCGTCGAGCCCCGCCTGCGGCACGAACAGGTCGACCAGGCAGGTGGCGAACAGGTACACCTGGAGCGGTGCGGGTGGGTAGTGGCGTGGCTGGCGCGGGTCTGGCTGCATGACTATGTCTCCCCGGCGCTCTGTGTGTTGCTGCGGCGCCGCTGTGTGTTGTTAAGAATGACTGCTTCACGCATAATTCCAGCTTCTTCGAGCCACTTCAAATTGCTCGGACCACTTGAAAACAACAAACGAGACAACAACGATGGCGACAGGCATGCAAACGCGGGGCAGGGTCGACACGGTGATGCGCAGGCTGGAGACGGCCCTGCTGGACGGCAGCTTGCCGGCGGGCGCACAGCTGCCGGCCGAGCGCTTGCTGGCGCTGCAATATGGGGTCTCGCGCAATACCGTGCGCGAAGCGGTGCAGCGGCTGGCGGCGCGCGGGCTGGTGCGCAGCCGGCGCGGCGCTGGTGTCTTTGTGACGGATCAATTACGCACCGGCATGGCTTCGCCGTGGAGCCAGCTGGTGGCCGACCACCCCGCCCTGCGCGACGATATCCTGGAATTTCGCCGCGTGCTGGAAGGGGCAACGGCCTATTTTGCGGCGCAACGGGCCAGCACGGACGAGCGCACGCAAATCATGGCGCTGCTGGCCGAGCTGGAACAGGCGCGCGCCAGCGACGACAAGCACGGCGAAGCGCAGGCCGATGCACGGCTGCACGAAGTCATCGCGCAAGCGTCGCACAACACCATGTTCCTGCACCTGCACACCAGCATCATCGGCATGCTGCGCGAACATATCACCCTCAATGGCACGGGCTTGCGCCAGCAGGACGACGCCACCTCGCTGCAACTGCTGTCGCAGCACCGCACCCTGTGCGAGGCCATCTGCGCCAGCCAGCCCGAGGAAGCGCGCACGGCCATGCAAAGCCACATCGATTTCGTGCGCACGCGCGTCACCAGCGAGGAATAGGACGACTGGTAGGACCAATTTGATATGCAGCATGGTGGGGCAATGCGTCGTGGCTTGTCGCAGGGGCGGGCAAGAATGGAGGCCCGATTCGCTATCCGACAGGTTTCCATGCATTTGCACCATGCCACTGACGCTATCCGCAGGCCTGCGCCGCATTCCTTACTGGCCCTGCATGCCGGCGCCAGCGCCATCTTTGCCGTCGCGCTGTTGCCACCGGCCGACTGGCCGCTGGCCCTGGCCTGCTGCCTGGCCATCCTGGCCATGCTGCTGCGGGCCTGGCGCGCATCAGCAACACAGCCTGGCCGCAGCAGCGCCTCCGGCAGCGCGCTGCTGGCGCTGGACCTGGCCGTATTCCTGCTCTGCTATGCCTTGCGCGACACCGATGCCGGCTGGCATGCGGCCGCCTTTTGCATCCTGCTCGCCGCGCCCTATGCCGGCATCACGCGGCACCTGCTGGGCGGCGCCAGCCTGGCCATCGTGGCGAGCCTGGCCTGGCTCGGCCTGCAGGACGAACTCCAGGCCGGCAGCGCCGCCACTTTGCTGCTGCTCAACCTGACCGGCCTCTGTGCCGGCCATGGCCAGCTGCGCCAGCACCGCGAACACTTGCTGCAACACGCCATCCTCGCCGAACAGGCCGTGCGGGACCACCTGACCGGCTGCTACAACCGCCGCTACCTCGATGAGCACTTGCTGGACGCCGAACTTGCACGCTCACAACGCCATGGCCTGTGCCTGACGGCCATCCTGTGCGATCTCGACCACTTCAAGCGCATCAACGACGCGCACGGCCATGCCGCAGGCGATGCCGTGCTGCGCACCTTTGCCGCTCTGCTCGGCAACGCCACGCGCCGTGGCATCGACAGCGTGGTGCGCCACGGCGGCGAGGAGTTCCTGCTGATCCTGCCCGAAACGGACCTGGCTGGCGGCGTGCGCCTGGCCGAACGCTTGCGCGACGGCCTGGTACAGCACATCGGGACAACGGCCAGCTTCGGCGTCGCCTCCCTCGCGTGCGCACCCGGCAGCCAGGCGCCCGGCGCCGCCGCCCTCGTCGCGGCGGCCGACCGCCTGCTGTACCAGGCCAAGCACGCGGGACGCAATTGCGTCAGGGCGACCATGCTCGACGCCCTGTAATTGCCATCGAATCAATGTTACCATTCGTTAACTTATGTACTCATTAGTACACATCCCGCCACTGAAACAGAACGGAACCACCATGTCCGAACACGCGCCCCGCCCTTCCACCATCATGCGCCAATGGCAAATGCTGCGCCTGATACCGCAGGCGCCCCGCACCATCACCGTCGCCGAATTGCACGACAAGCTCAAGGCCATCGACTTTGCCATCGGCGTGCGCACGATCCAGCGCGATTTGCTGGACCTGGCCACGATTTTCCCGCTCACCAATCCAGCCGACAGCAGGCCGTTTGGCTGGTGCTGGATGGAAAATGCGGCGCGCATGGACATGCCGGGCCTGTCGACGCCTGCCGCGCTGACCCTGGCCCTGATGGAACAGCACATGCGCCATGCGTTGCCGCCGTCTACCCTCGACAGCATGCAGCCGTATTTCAGCGCTGCACGCCAGACCCTGAACGCGGCCAGCGAGCGGGCCAGCGCGTCCGCCTGGCTGGGCAAGATACGCGTCATCGCCCCCATGCAGCGGCTGCTGGCACCCCACATCGACGAAGCTTGCCAGCGCACCGTGTATGAAGCGCTGATGCAGAATCGCCAGCTCAAGCTGAGCTACAAGAAGCGCGACAACGATAAGCTCGTCAGCTATGACGCCGTCCATCCGCTGGCCATCGTGCAGCGCGGCCAGCTGCTCTACCTGGTATGCCTGTTCGCCGACTACCACGACGTGCGCACCCTGGTCCTGCACCGCGTGCAGCAGGCGGAAATGCTCTTCCTATCCGCGCGCGCGCAGCCAGGCTTCGACATCGACGCGTATATTGCCTCCGGCGCCATGGGCATCCGCGAGGGCGAACCGCTGCGGCTGGAAGCCGTGTTTGCCCGGCGCAGCGGCGAACACCTGTACGAGACGCCGCTGAGCGCGGACCAGCAAGTGCAGGCACGCGCCGATGGCTCGCTGCACCTGACCGCCACCGTGCCCAGCACGCGCGAACTGCAATGGTGGCTGCTGGGCCTGGGCGATGGCGTGGAAGTGCTGGCGCCCGCCGCGCTGCGTGAACAGATGAAAAGCACCATTGCCAGCATGGCCAGCCGCTACACCAGTTGAGGACAGCCCCCGGCGGCGGCAAAAACTGCTACCATCGCGCGCCGCCACTTACTTCACCCTCGCATGACCGTCCTCGCCCACACGCATCCGCTGGTACTCCAGCTGGAAAACGACTTGCTGCCCCTGTTCCGCGCCGCCCTGCCGCCACTCGCGGCCGCCGCGCCGCAGGTGCTCGCCTCCGTCTTCGCCTTTTCCAGCGGTACGGCCAGCGCTTTCGAGGATTATCATTTCGGCATTTCCTGCCTGCTCGCAGACGTGTCCGAAGTGCCTGAGGATGCCCCGGAAGAAGTCGCCCTGCTGGTCAGCGTCACTGGACTCGACGCCGGCGCCCGGCTGAGCGCACAGGTCGTCTGGGGCCAGCCATCGGGCCTGGTGGAAGCGCACGCCGAGCTGGATGCTGGCGACCTGCCTGCCCTGCATGCGGCCCTGCCCCGCCTGCTGGCCAGCTTGCGACAGGCAGCCAGCCGTGGCGCGCCCGCAATATGACAGGCGCATGAAAAAGTTCCAGGAAACAACAACTTACGATTTCTGTAGCGCAACTTTATTGACTTCCACTAGCCCTAGCCCCTATCCTTTCAGTTACGTTTGGTGAGAATGTTTGCATGTTGCTGTGAACCTGCAAACGGCGTCGCCTTGCTTGCGCAAAGTCCTCCCGCATTTAATTTATTGCAACCATCAGGGCAACGTGCCTGGACGGCCGCTGCCAGCAAATACGGAGCCGACTGCCATGCCATCGAACCGCCATTTTCCTGCAACATCCTTGCTGGGCTGTGTCTTCCTGCTCGCCGCGCTGCCCCTGCAGGCGCAGACCACGGACAGCACTGCCGCCACCTTCAGCGCGAATGCCAGCCTCACCTCGCAATACATTTCGCGCGGCTTTCGCCAGACCTGGGGTAAGCCGGCCCTGCAAGCGGGTGCCGACTACGCGCACCCGAGCGGCTGGTCGCTGGGAACCTGGGCGTCCACCGTCAGCGACCGCTATGTCGAGGACGCAACCGTCGAATGGGACCTGTACGGCGGCTACAGCGGCACGCTGGGCGAACTGGGCTACAGCGTACTGGCGTATTACTACAAGTATCCGGGCGCCGTCTACCGCGCCACAGGCGTCAAGTACGACTATGGCGAACTGTCGCTGGGCCTGAGCTACAAGATGCTGTACGCCAAGTACAACCATACCGTCACGCGGGACTTCTTTGGCATTACGAATGCGCGCGGCACGGGCTACCTGGACGTGGGCGCGAATGTCGACCTGGGTAATGCCTGGACCTTGAATCTGCACGCCGGCAATGGCCGGGTGGCGGGCACGGGTAATGCCATCTGGAACTGGCGCGACGCCAAGGTCGGCGTCACCAGGGCCTTCGATGGCGGCTGGAGCCTGAGTGGTGCCGTGACGCGCGCCTGGGGCGCCACCGATGCCTACGATCATTACACGCTGGGCATCCCGAATGCGGCGGGCCAGTTCGACACCTCGAACCCCGCCGCGACGACCTTCGTGCTGGCCATCAGCAAGACGTTCTAGGCGCGCTACCCGCGACGCCCGAGACACCGCTACCTCTCCCATCAAGGAACAGCATCATGCAACTTTCTCTCAACAGCAAAATCTGCGTCGCCGCCACCGCGCTCGCCATCCTCAGCCTGGGCGTCACGGCGGCGGTGATCGGCTACAAGAGCAGCGCCAGCGCCGAGGCGGCCGCACTGGAACTGGCGCGCACGTCGGCACGCGAAGTGTCGGGCGCCCTGCAGGCACGCATCGCCAGCAACCTGGCCAGCGTTTCCAGCCTGGCTGGCGCCATGCGCGGCACCAAAAGCGCCAGCCTGCCCCTGCAGCGCGAGCAGATCAATGAACTGACCAAGGCCACCCTGAGCAGTTCGGAAGACTTGCTGGGCGCTGCCGTGACGTGGGAACCCAACGCGCTCGACGGCAAGGACGCGGAATTTGCCAACCAGAAGCCGTACTACGACGCCAGCGGCCGCTTCATGCCCTACTGGACGCGGGGCGCCGGCGGCAAGCTGCAAGTCGAACCCATCGTCTTCGACCCGAAGCCGGGCGCCAACGACTGGTATGACGTCCCCAAGCGCACCGGCAAGACGTACTTTACGGAACCGTATATTTATCCCGTCGATGGCAAGGATGTGCTGATGGCTTCGCTGGTGGCGCCCATCATGATCGACGGCGGCTTCAAGGGCGTGGCCAGCGCCGACTTCATGCTCACGCGCCTGGCGAAAATCCTGGCCGGCCTGAAAGTGATCGAGGGCGGCAAGCTGGCCCTGATCTCGAACGGTGGTCTGTACGCCAGCCACCCAGTACCTGAGCGGCTGGGCAAGAAGGCCGACGACGTGCCGGCAGCCGGCCTGGAAAAGGTACGCCAGGGCCAGCCGTATGAATACGAGGATGGCCAGGGCTACATCCATTTGCTGCAGCCCTTGCAGATCCACCCCGATATCGCGCCCTGGAGCGTGGAACTGAATTTCCCGAAAAGCGTGGCCATCGCCTCGGCGCGCGACCTGATGACCTACACCCTGATCGTCGCCCTGCTGTGCGCGGCCGCCACGGCCGGCATTTTGATCCTCGTCGTCAACCAGCTGACGCGACCGCTCCGCACCCTGGGCCGCACCATGACGGACCTGTCCAGCGGCGACGCCGACCTGCGCGTGAAGCTGGAAGTCAAGGGCACGGACGAGCTGGCCGTCATCGGCAAGGGCTTCAACGCCTTCGTGGAAAAGATCCACGCCGTGCTGCTGCAAGTGCAAGCCAGCGCCGACAATGTGGCGCGTGCCAGCGCGGAAATTGCGCAAGGCAATAACGACCTGTCGGCGCGCACGGAACAGCAAGCCAGTTCGCTGGAAGAGACGGCCGCCTCGGTGGAAGAGCTGACGGGCACGGTGAAGGAAAACGCCGACCATGCGCGCCAGGCGAATCAACTGGCCGCTTCCGCATCGAGCGTGGCGCAAAAGAGCGGCGAAGTGGTTGGCAAAGTCATCGCAACCATGACCTCGATCAATGACTCGTCGAACAAGATCGTCGACATCATCAGCGTCATCGATGGCATCGCCTTCCAGACGAATATCCTGGCGCTGAACGCGGCCGTGGAAGCGGCGCGCGCGGGTGAACAGGGGCGTGGCTTCGCCGTCGTTGCCACGGAAGTGCGCAACCTGGCGCAACGCTCGGCGGCGGCGGCCAAGGAAATCAAGCTGCTGATCGACGATTCCGTGGGCAAGGTGGCCGCCGGCAGCAAACTCGTCGATGAAGCGGGCGCCACCATGGAGCAGGTGGTCGACAGCGTGCGCAAGGTTACCGCCATCATGGCCGACATCAGCGTCGCCACCACCGAGCAAAGCGACGGCATCGCCCAGGTCAACCAGGCGCTGGCGCAGATGGATGGCGTGACGCAACAGAACGCGGCCCTGGTCGAGGAAGCGGCAGCCGCTGCCGAAAGCCTGCAAGACCAGGCCAGCCATCTGGCCCAGGTCGTGAGCGTGTTCAAGCTGGGTGAGCAGGTGCGCCAGACGGCACCGGCAGCAAGCGTGGCCACGCCGCGCACCGTGACGCCAACAACACCAGCGCCCGCCAAGCGCCTGGCAGTTGCCAAGCCGCAAGCAACGCCGCGCGCGGCCGCCAAGGCACCGGCCGGCGATGACTGGGAAGAGTTTTAAGCGTGCCAGCCTGCCGGCCTGCCGGCAGCGAGTTGCTCTTGATTTAAATCAAGTCACCAATAGATTCGGTGAGAATTGAACCCCATCCGTCCTCCTATAATCAGGCAGCGCTTACGGCACGCGCCGCTGCCGGATGAAAAGGAAGATGGATGAAAAAACTATTGGCAGTATTGGCGGGTTCGGCCACGGCACTCCTGACCGGCTGCGGTGGCGGTGGCGGTACGACACAGCAGCTTGCCGGCGATTCCGGCAGCGCCTCGCCGCTGGCCGCATATATCGGCACCTGGCAGTCGGCCTGCGACCATCACGACCGTCAAACGCTGGTCATCGCCATCAAGAGCGACGGCAGCGGTTCGCTGGAACTGACGCCAACCGGCGAAACCTACTTCAAGGCCGATTGCTCCGGCCCCGTGGTCGCGACAGACAGCATCAACGCGAAGATCACCGGCAAGCCGGACGGCACCGCCGACATGCTGATCAAGCTGGCGGAAAACGCCGCCGCAACGAGCTTGCGCGTCGACAAGATCACCTCGTCGATCCCTGCCTATACCTTCCAGCGGACCGGTACCACCGTGAAATATGTACTGCGGGATGGCAAGAACAACTGGTGCGTCGACGTGGACAATGGCGATTCCTGCATGCAGGACGACGGCATGCAGCCAGCACTCAGCGTTCCCGGCGGCCTGTCCTTGCGCGGCAACGACCTGTACACGGTGATGCTGGACAAGGGTGCGTATGTGCTGGACATGCACTACGTGAAAAAATAAGCGCTGGATCTGCTGCGGGGCCACCCGGCCCTGCGGCTTGCCGCGACCGCGCCATAAACTTGAGGCCGTTAGCGAGTGTATGTGCAAAATCGAACATACATTGCGAAAACAGAAAGCTATTCTGTTGAAAAACAGGAGCTTGCCATGTCGCCCAACGCTTTCCCCCTACCCTCCCACGCTGCGCTGGCCGCGCTGCTGCAGCCACAGGACGGCGCTTTCCACCCAATAGAAGGCTTGCGGCGTTTGCGCGGCGCGGGGCTCGACCAACTGCCCCTGCCCGGTCACGGCGCCACCCTGCAGCGCTGGCAAATGCTGGCCGCCATCGCCGCCATCGACCTTTCCCTGCTCAAGCTGTACGAGGGCCATACCGATGCGCTGGCCATCCTGGCGGAAATCGACGGCCCCGGCGTCCCGGCCGGCAGCAGCTGGGGCGTATGGTGCGCGGAAATGCCGGGCGCGCGCGTGCAGTTGCAGCAGGCGGCCGATGGCCGCCATGTGCTCGAGGGCCGCAAGGCCTGGTGCTCCGGGGCGAATGGACTCAGCCATGCCTTGATCAGCTGCTGGAATGAGGACGGCCAGGCTTGCCTGGCATCCGTGGCGCTGTCGCAGCCCGGTGTGCACGTCACGGATGAAGGCTGGCAAGCCGTCGGCATGCTCGCCTGCGCCAGCGTCGATGTGACTTTTTCCGGCGCGCGGGCCTTTCCCGTGGGCGCTCCGGGCGCCTACCTGGAGCGTCCCGGCTTCTGGCATGGCGGCGCCGGCATCGCGGCCGCCTGGTATGGCGCGGCCTGCGCCGTCGCCAGCCACCTGCATGCGCGCGCGCAGCACGCCGCGCCCGATCCCGTGCGCCTGGCGCAACTGGGGCAGATCGACTGCGCGCTGCGCGCCACCGGCGCCCTGCTGCGCGAAGGCGCCGCCGAAATCGACAGGCATCCGCAAAGCGATGCGATGGCCCTGGCGCTGCGCCTGCGCCTGACGGTGGAAGACGCCGCCACCCAAGTCCTGCACCTGGCCACGCGCGCGCTGGGCGCCGGCCCCCTGTGCCGCGATGCCCGCTTCGCGCGCCTGGCGGCCGACCTGCCCGTCTTCCTGCGCCAGAGCCATGCGGAACGCGACCAGGCCGTGCTGGGCGGCATCGTCGCCGGCGCCGAAGACCATCCGTGGGCGCTCTGACATGCTGGCCCAATCCGATAGGCAAGCGCGCCGCATCGAAGGCAGCGGTACGCCGGACCAGGTGTGGCTATCCTGGCCGGGGCTGAACGACCTGCCCGGCATCGACGCGCACGCCCTGGTGCCGCCGGGGGCGCGCGCCGTCATCGTCGCGCCCCATCCCGACGATGAAATCCTCGCCTGCGGCGGCTTGCTGCAACTGCTGGCGGCGCAGGGCAGCCAATTGCTGTTGATCGCCGTCACCGATGGCGACGCCAGCCACCCGGGCTCGCCCCTCTGGCCGCAGGAACGCCTGCGCCAGGTGCGTCCGCAAGAATCCGCGCAGGCGCTGGCCACGCTGGGACTGGCGTCGCCCGCATGGCTGCGCCTGCAGCTGCCCGATGGCGGCGTGGCCGGCATGACGCCGCAGCTGAGCGCCACATTGGCAGCCCAGCTGCGTCCCGGCGACAGGGTCTTCACCACCTGGCGCCTGGACGGCCATCCGGACCATGAAGCATGCGGCCGGGCCTGCGCTTCGGCCTGCGCGGCCAGCGGCGCCACCCTGGTGGAAATGCCCGTCTGGGGCTGGCACTGGGCCGCGCCGGGCGACACGCGCGTGCCGTGGCACCGCGCGCGCCGCCTGCCCTTGCCGGCCCCCATCCTGCAGCGCAAGCGCGCGGCCCTGCGCTGCTTCGCCAGCCAGATGCAAGACGACCCGTCGACGGGCCGCCCCGCCATCGTCGCCGGCGACGCCTTGCAACGCCTGCTACATGCCTGGGAGGTGTATTTTTTATGAACCCATCTTCCACACCGGACGATCAGCGCGGCAGCTATTTCGAACAGCTGTACCGCCAGGATAGCGATCCGTGGCGGGTGCGCCAGCGCTGGTACGAGGAGAGAAAGCGCGCCCTGCTGCTGGCCAGCCTGCCGCAGCGGCGCTACTGCCACGCCTATGAACCGGGCTGCGGCAATGGCGAGCTGACGCTCGAACTGGCGCGGCGCTGCGAGCGCGTGCTGGCGGCCGACCTCTCGGCCGAAGCGATGGGGCTGGCGCAGCAGCGCCTGCTGGACGCGGGGTGCGGCGCCAACGTCAGCCTGGCGCAGCACCGGCTGCCGCAGGACTGGCCGCGCATCCTGCCCGGCGCCGAGAAGTTCGACCTGATCGTCCTGAGCGAGATCGCCTATTACCTGTCGGTGCAAGAGCTGGCGCGCGTGGTCGAACACAGCATCGCCAGCCTGGCGCCGGGTGGCAGCATCGTCCTGTGCCACTGGCGCGCGCCGTTCGCGCAGCGCATCGTCTCGACCGTGCGCGTACATGCGGCCTTCCAGGACGCGCCCGGCCTGCACCGCGTGCTGCGGCACGAAGAAAGCGACTTCCTGCTGGGGATCTGGTCAAACGATGCGCGCTCGGTGGCGCAACGCGAGGGCTTCGCATGATCGGCGTGGTGGTGCCCGTGCATAACGAGGAAGCGTGCCTGGGCGCCTGCCTGGAAGCGTTGCGCCTTGCCGCCACCTGTCCCTTGCTGCATGGCGAGGCGGTGTGCATCGTCGTCGTGCTCGATGCCTGCAGCGACCAGTCGCAGCGCATCGTGCTGGCGCATGCCATGCAGGCGGACCTGCGCTGGCGGCTCGACTGCCTCGCCATCCATGCGCAGAACGTGGGTAGCGCGCGCGCCGCCGGCGCGCAGCAGCTGCTGCAGCGCGGCGCCCGCTGGCTGGCCTTTACAGATGCGGATACGCGCGTATCGCCCTCCTGGCTGAGCACCCAGCTGGGCCTGGACGCCGATGCCGTCTGCGGCACGGTGGCGGTGGACGACTGGTCGCCGCACGGGCCCAGTGCCGCTGCGCTGCGCCGGCACTTCGCCCATACCTATACCGATGCCGACGGCCACCGCCACATCCATGGCGCCAACTTCGGCGTGCGCGCCAGCGCCTACCTGCGCGCCGGCGGCTTTGCCCCATTGGCCTGCAGCGAGGACGTGGCCATGGTCGCCGCGCTGCAAGCGTGCGGTGCACACATCGCCTGGAGCGCCGCACCGCGCGTCACCACCAGCGCCCGCCGCCATGCCAGGGCACGCGGAGGCTTTGGCGATACCTTGCTGCAGGTGGTGGCGGCGCTGGAAGCCTCCACGCACCTGACGCCGACCTAGCGCATCGCCTCCTGCAAACCCGGCGCAAATTCGGCGCCGTGCTTGACCTGCGCGGTGGATGCCTTCAGGGTCGCGCCGATCGGCTCGGCGCGGCCAGCCAGGCACTGCCCCAGGAAGTTTTCCGTCACCGCATTGAAGGCGATGTTGTTGACGGGCCGGGCAAAGCCATGGCCTTCGTCGGGGAACAGCACATACGTGACGGGGATATTCTTGGCCGCCATGGCCGCCACGATCTGGTCCGATTCCGCCACGTTCACGCGCGGGTCGTTCGCCCCCTGGCCGATCAGCAGCGGGCGCTGGATATTCTGCGCAAAGTTCAGCGGCGAGCGCTCCTTCAGCAGCGCGCGGCCTTCTTCCGTGGTCGGGTCGCCCATGCGCTTGTAAAACTGCTGCTTGCCCGCTTCCCAGTACGGCGGAATCGTTTGCAGCAGAGTAAACAGGTTCGACGGGCCGACGATGTCGACGCCGCAGGCGAACGTGGTGGGCGTGAATGCCATGCCGGCCAGGGTGGCGTAGCCGCCATATGAGCCGCCCATGATGGCCACCTTGTCGGCTGTGGTCACGCCGCTTTTGACGGCCCATTGCACGGCGTCGAGCAAGTCGTCATGCATCTTGCGGCCCCACTGCAGGTCGCCGGCCGAGATGAATTGCTTGCCGAAGCCCGTCGAACCCCGGTAATTCACCGACAGCACCGCATAGCCGCGGTTGGCCAGCCACTGGTGGTAGCCGTTGTAGCCATAGGTATCACGCGCCCATGGCCCGCCGTGCACCAGCAGCACCATCGGCACCGCCTGCGATGGCACGCCGCCGGCGCCCGCCTTCGATGCCTGCGGCAAAGTCAGGTAAGACACCAGGGTCAGGCCGTCGCGTGCCTTGATTTCCTGTGGGTACATGGGCAGCAGCAGCGCGCCTTCCAGTTCCGGCCGCGTGACGTACAGTTGCGTCAGCTTTTTGGTCTTGCGCTCGTACAGCCAGCTCGATGGCGGCGCCGTGACCGCATCGACGGCCACCAGCCATTTATCGTCGGCATCCGTGCGCGACATCACCGTGAACTGGCCTTGCGTATTTTTTTTCAGGAAGGCCAGGTCGCCTTTCAACTCGTCCGCCAGCGGCAAGTATTGCTGCTGCAGATAATTGACCGTATACGCTTGCACCTTGCCCGTGCGCATATCGTACAGCGCGTTCGCAATGTCCGCGCGCGGGTCTTGCGCCACCAGCGTGGTCTTGCCGCTGGCGACGTCCTGCGCCAGCAGCGCCGAGGTATTGCGGCCGCGCGAATCGGTCCAGTACAGGGTCTTGCCATCGACCGTGAACGCCAGCGGCTCCGTGGTCTGCGCATCTTCCAGGCCCACCTCGGCTAGCGGCGTGCTCTCGGCCTTGCCATCGGTCAGGCGAAAATACTGCATGCCGCCATCGGCACGCGCCTTGCTGGCGATGCGCAGCTTGAGCTGCCCGTCGGCCAGGTAGTCGCCATAGCCGTCATTTTGCTGCACCAGGGTCAGCTTGCCGCTGGCCAGGTCCAGGCTGTACACGTCGTGCCAGCGCGCATCGCGGTTATTGATGCCCACCAGGATGCGGTCCTTCACCTTGCTGCTGATGTGGATGATACGCACGCGCGTTTTCTCGAATGGCGTGTAATTGACCAGCTTGCCGCTCGCCACGTTGACGCCATACAGCAGGAAGTTTTCATCACCGCCCTTGTCCTGGATGAACAGCAGGGTCTTGGAATCGGGCGACCAGAAACTGCTGCGGATGGGCCGCACTTTCTCTTCGGTGAGCGGCCGCGCCTGCGCCAGGTCGCCGGCCGGCGCCACCCACACATTGAGCACGCCATCGCGCGGCGCGATCCACGACAGCCACTTGCCATCCGGGCTGAGCTTGCCACCGGACTTGCTGGGATTGCCGAACAACTTGGTCCGCTCGATCAGCGGCGTTTCCTCGACAGGGACTTGGGCGTGCGCCGGCAGCGCGGCGGCAAACAACAGGACGGGCAGGACATAGCGAATCATGGACACCTCATGGTTGATGAATGAAGGGAAAGATCACATTGCATGTGCCAGCAAATCATAGGCCAAAGCCGTGTTGCCAGGTTGACTACAGCGACAGAGGACGGAAATCGGGGGATAGAAGGGCGAAAACGGGGGATGACAGGTGCGTCAAGTCACTGACGCAAGCGCGGCCAGGAGCTTACTTAGAGCCTACCCCGGTAGATGAATACATCCCCTGCTGGGATAGGCTCTTGGCAAACGCCGCCAGCCTCCTTGTCAGTGCCGGATGCCGCGTCGTTCGCGCGCCATCGCAGTGGGCTCTGCAGCGAGCACCTTGGCCTGCCAGCGGCGCGAGAAACCTCGCCGGGACTGGCTGATGCCCCCGATCGCATTCTGCCCGGTTTCCTGGGCACAGTGGTCCAGGGCCTGGCGCAGCATCGTATCGACGCTGGTCAGGGAAACCTGATACTCGTCCGCGACTTCCTGGCGCGTCCTTTCGTCGATCCTAAGGGCAAGCAGAACAGAACGGTGCCGATACGGCATGCGCTGCATCGCGCGCTCGACCGCGGCCAAATCGGAACGGGCCAAAGCAATCAGGTCCGGACCGGGGGCCGGGTCGGTCAGATGCTCGATTGCAGCGTCATCGTCGTACTGCGAAGAGCGCTTGCCGCGCAGCTGGTCCATCGCGACGTTGCAAGCCGTTGTGCGGCCTCTTTTTGCGTCACGCCTTCTGCATGCACGAGCAGCGCGACGGCCCGACGGCGCTCGGGCATCCGATCAAGAAGCTGGAACAAGCCATCGAGGTCCGAGCGTATCTCGGCGGTCCGGGCCGGCCCGGGCGCCGGATCCACCATTTCCTCCAGCAATGCATCGATATTATCGCCTGACAGCAGGCGGCTGTGCCGGCGCTGGACATCCACCGCAATGTTGATCGCCATGCGGGACAGGTAGGCACCCGGGTTCTGAATCGGCCCTTGGGCCTCGCTGCCCTTCAGCCGCAGCCAGGTGTCGTGCAGCGCATCGCCGGCATCCTCGGCATTGCCCAGCTTGCGCGTCAGGCGCTGTTTGATGGATGTGTAGTGCTTGCCCAGATAGTTCAGCAAGAACAGCTGCGTGCCGTCGGACATGGCTAGCCCGCCCCCGCTTGCCGCTCGCACTGCGGCCCGGCATCCGGGGCATTCGGTGCAACCAGCATGGTCAAGCGCTGCCGCGCGATCGCCGCTGGCGGCAGGCGGCCGGTGTGCACGGCGCGCAGCGTGTGCAGCAACGCGGCATCGCGGCGGGCATCGCCGCTGCTGCCGAGAAGACGCACGGCGCCGATGCGGCCATCCGGCTCCAGGTAAAACTGCAGCAAGGAAGTATAGTTGCCCGGCCGGGTACGCGCATCCGAGCACAGCGCTTGCCAGATACGCATCTGGACCAGTCCGGCGTAACCATCCTCACGGAACAGTTCGGCCAAGCCATGGCGCGGCACTGCGGATGCCGGCGCTGCCGCTGCCATGCCGGCCTCTTTCAGAATGAATGTCTGGCCCAGGCCAGAACTGCGCTTGTCCGCCATCAGCCCCGTACCTTGCAGCAGGATGCGCAATGCGCCTTCGGCCGAGTGAAGGCCGTGTACCGGCGTGGAGGTACGGGCATGCACGAGATCGCTGGGAAACAAGGCCAGTTGTCCGGTGCTGTCCGCATACTGGTTCAGTGCCGCATTCAGCGGCTGCGCCGGGATGTTGAAAGCAATCGCAGGCGTAGCCGCGTCAGGAACGGGATTGCCACGTGCAACGCCCGCGGGCGGCATCTCAGGAGAAGCGCCAAGGGCGTCTGCCGCTGATCCGATAAGCCCACCCAGTACCCAGAAGAGCGCCATCGCGCTACAGCTCAACGCGCCGCTGTACACACGCCCGCAACGGTGCTGCAAGGGCCATGGCAGGAGGACGGAGCGAATCGGCAAGGTAGGCACACCATTCTGAAAAGGTGCATGGTGGCATTCAAATGTGACGCTGTCGTTACATCAATACCAGTCAATCCTGGGGCTGGCGGAACGCAATGGCACGGGCTTGAGCATCCCGACGGCCAGCCGCCCCATGTTCGCCTGCCTCATCGACATGTCCTATCTACTGTTGGCGCGCGGCATCGATATCCGCATGCTGAAAGAATCGCAGATCGAGGATGGACGGATCAGGATCAAGCCAAGCAAGACACAAAAAACCAGCGGCAAGGCCGTCGACATTATCGTCACGCCTGAGATTGCCGAAGTGATCGCCCGCGCCCGTGGACTGAAAATCAAGTATGGGCTTGATCAGTCAGTTCGTGTTTCCGACGCAAAAAGGCGGCGCATACACCCGCTCGTGCCTTGGTTCGATGTGGGATCGCGCAAAGGAGCGCATTGGCATGAAGGATGATGTGGTATTCCGCGATATCCGGGCGCTGGCGGCAAGGGATGCGGCACGGCGCGGCGAGAACCGCAGCGACATTCAAAAGCGCCTGGTACACACTTCAGGCAAGACCACGGATATTTACATCAAGGAAGTGATTGCCGATGTTTCCGAGATTCCGATGTCCTTACCGTGGATTAAGTGATGCAAACCGCACCTTTCTCACAAGCAGATATCCCGCTTGCAAAAAATTCGGTGCGGTTCTTACCAGTCGGCTATGAACATGGCTCACATTGCATTTACTCAACAAATTAGATAGCGAATACATCAACACTTATTATCTCAGGTTGAATAAACCAACTAGTCTAGCAACTTACGGCATTGTGAACAAATTCATAATGGGAGGACCGCTTGAGCTGGCACTTGCGGGGCAGCTCTTTGGCTACGCACAACCCATCCGCGGGAAGTGATATTGATCGTTCTGCGACGATCATCGGTTTCGTCGATTGCGCTTTCAACCAAATTAGCTTCCTCCAGATCTTTGATGTGCGGACGTAAAGCTTGTGGACTCTCGAACCCATAATCGCCAAATTCGCTTGGCGACATGCCTCCGCCTTTTATAGCTAAGTCATCAAATACTTTCCAAGCTCGCCCCTTTACACCAACAGTCGCCTTCAAGTACCTTGTAGCCATCTCAGTCATCCATTCCTCTAATTTTGCCAGTTTTTCAGAGGGGGTCAACTGAATTAGGATATTTTCAGCAGTTGAAATAGAAAAATCTTCGCTATACTTCATTGCATTACGCAAATTATTATTACCAATTCGATAAACGTAATCAAAGCCCATTTCATCAACTGGGGCTACCATTTTCTGGACTACGCCGTTCACTTCGCCTAGCTCAAATACTTTAAGTCGAGCCGCGATAAGTTTTTTAATGCAGTCATGACCTATAGGATTGATATCCGTTGGTTCCGAAAGAACACCCTGCATACGCTGAGTCGACGCAGCGGCCCTTACTATTCCACGAGCTCCACATAAAACCCAACGAAGCCCCGTGACACTTAGCACTTCATCACGAATTTCCTCTAACAAATTTCTGGCATTCTTTGAGGTCTCAAGAAGCTCTAGATTATCTATAACACATAAAAAACCACCCGAAGACTTTTCGGGGAAACACTCTTTCAACCATTGTGTGACCGTAGCAATAAAACCAGCCTCGGTAAAACCCGTAGATGAGTTCGTTGTAGTACTAACTGTAGCATTACCTCCAACGCCCAAAATACTAATACCACCACCAACAGAGCCGAATGTAGGTGAATTCAGCCAGAGATTGATATTTTCGACATCAGGAACCTTGAATCCATTACTCTTCAGAAGCTGATGATTATCAATGAAAGCTTGAGCAATCACAAAGAAAACACGCCTCTTAAATGTTGCAGAAGTATCATTCGTGGTAAGTTGAAATGGTGTGGCCAAAGGCAAAATTGCTTGCTTCGTAGCACCAGTAATAAATTCTGTCTTTAACTTATAACCGGCCACTCCAACCAAACTGGTTTTTCCTACCCCATTAGGGCCTTCCAGTGTCGGGTGAGTGTCAGAGTTCCTGATGTATTTTATTAATAAATCAAGTTCATCTTCTCGTCCAACCAAGAGCTTCTCCCCTCGTGCATCAGCAGGGATAGGCATTGGGCTGTATGGATTTTGCGAAAAACCCAATCGTTTCCAAAGTGTCATAAATTCCTAGTTGTAGTATTTGTTGAATTACATTGACCAACTAAACCGTTACTTGATGATTTTTTAGAGCGTGCCAAGGATGCAACGGACTGAGTAAGAATCTTTGTGTCGATACCTGAAAATCGATGAAACTAAATACATTCGGAACAACATCTCCGCGTCTAGTGACACGCAATTTTATGTCGAGAAAACGGAAAAACCCAGCACCGATATTATACAAACGTATAATATACAGTACTGGGTTTCTATACAGCTTGCGCTGTAACTCCTTGAATCTTATGGTCGGGACGGGAAGATTCGAACTTCCGACCCCATGCACCCCATGTGAAAAAATGATGTACGAGCACGTACATCAATATCAAACAATGCAACAAATAATCATTAAAATTCAACGGCTTAGAAAATTTACATGTACGGCGACGTATGAGGAGATACACTAGCAACCAATATTATTTAAGGCACGGTTAAGGCACGGAATCGATATGGCGAAAATGACGGCGAATCAGGTGGCTGCACTCAAGCCCAAGGAGAGGCCCTATAAGCAAACCGTGGATACCGGATTGCAGTTGCGCGTTGCCACTAATGGCGTGAAGACTTGGGTGATCCAGTATGTAGTTTCAGGCAGGCAGCGCGAGCTTCGATTGGCGCGTCCGTTCGGCACCACCACCAGCGATGGCTACATTTCGCTCGCAGATGCGCGAGATGAAGCGGCGAAGGTTCGTGCAATGGCGCGCGCCGGTATCGATATTCAGGTTCAGGAGAAAGAACGGCGCGCCGCCATCGGGCAGGCCAAGGCCGAGGCAGCCGCTGCGCAGTCTGCGATGGAAGCCATCAGCAAGGCCTCGGCCCTTACGGTACAAGATATGTTCGATGCTTGGATAACCGACGGCGTGCGCCGCAAGGATGGCAACGCCATGCTCAAGCGCATGTTCGCCACCGACGTGCTGCCGGCGATAGGCGCCGTGGCCATCAAAGACGTGACAGAGCACCACTTGCGCGCCGTGCTGCGCGCCATGGTCGAGCGAGGCGTCAATAGGTCGGCCGTGATGCAGCGAAACAGCCTGACGCAAATGTTCGCCTGGGCCCGCAAGCGGCAGCCGTGGCGCAAGCTACTGGTCGACGGCGATCCGATGGAACTGATCGAAATCGACAAGATCGTCAGCCCCGACTATGACCTCGGCAATATACGGGACCGCATCCTGTCGGCCGACGAGATCCGCGAGCTGCACACCATCATAGCCAGGATGCACACGGATTACGACGCCGCGCCGAACAAGCGCATAGTGCAGCAGCCGCTAGAAGCGACGACCGAGCGCGCTATCTGGATCATGCTGTCGACCATGTGCCGCGTCGGCGAAACCGCGAAGGCACGCTGGGAGCATGTGGACCTGGCCGCCGGCACTTGGTTTATCCCGAAAGAAAACGTCAAGGATAACGTGGCCGACCTGACCGTCTACCTGTCGGCGTTCGCACTGGACCAGTTCCAGCAGCTGCACGCGCACACTGGCCATAGCGCCTGGTGCTTCCCAGCCCGGAACAATGAAGTCAGCATTGAGGGCAAGTCGATCAGCAAGCAAGTCGGCGACCGCCAGTCGATGTTCAAGAAGAACAAGGACGGCATGCCACGCGCGCCACTGAAGAATCGACGCAGCGACGACACTCTGGTGCTGGCCGGTGGCAAGAATGGCGCCTGGACACCGCACGACCTACGCCGCACGGGCGCGACGATGATGCAGGCGCTGGGCATTTCGTTGGAGTTGATCGACCGCTGCCAGAACCATGTGCTGCCGGGCAGCAAGGTGCGGCGGCATTACATGCTGCACGACTATGCGGATGAGAAGCGGGCGGCTTGGGCGGCACTGGGAGCAAAGCTGGAAGGGGTGATCGTCGGCCAAACCTTCGGCCAATGATTGTCAGCAAGCAACGTGCTCATTTTTGAGCGGGTCATCACCAATAGAGATTCGGATGAGCATTGAGGATCAACTAGAGGCGGCGCACGAGGCGTTGCGTTGCATCGCAAAGGAATGGCGTGCCCAAGTCTTGCGCCGCGAGCCCGAGATAAAAACCATCGAGAACTATCCCTTGGAATGGGTCAAGCTCGAACGGTATGCGGAAATTTCCGGCGATACCGTCGACGCCGTCCAGGCGCGACGTAAGGCTGGAAAATGGCTCAACGGAAGGGAATGCAAGCTGGTGGATGGCCGGCTCTGGATAAATATTCCTGCAGTGTCACAATGGATTGAAGAATGGAAATAACCTTGGAGGGATAAGGGGTGCTAGCAACCGAAATGAACCGTCAGCAGATCTGTGCCGCACTCGGCGTAAGCGAGTCGACCATTCGCAGGTTGGAACGAGCCGGGCTACCTTTTACACCTGTTGGGCCCCGCTCTAAACGCTACAATTTTGACGAGTGCAAGGCATGGCTGAGAGAAACCTATCGGCCAAGTGTAGCGAAACCGGGCAATGGCACTAGCGCAGAAAACCTATCGAGAATGGGAAGAGAGTTCTCGGAATCCTGCAGAAAGGTGCGCTTGCGAGTAATGCCGAGCTCTTAGCATCAGGGCGAAATCTGCAGCTCAACTACGGCAGCGCGGCCATCGGCTGCCAGGTCATCGTGCTGGTCGATCAACAACAGCGCGTGTCAGGCCGGGCATCCGCCGGGCGATCTTGCCCGGCACGCTGATCGGCCGTCGGCTCATTCAGGTGGTTGCATTATGGCAAAGCAAGGCTCGCCGTCCAGCCGCACCCGAAGCGAGGCACGGATCAGCCCGGACATGCCGACGCGCGGCCCCAAGCTGCGCTCCAATTCATCGGCCGCCGCTGCGATCTCACGCAGGCGCCGAACCTCCCATAAAAGCACGCGCACATCGGCCGAGTCGTTGCGACCTTGGATTTCTTTCAGTTGCTCGATGCTGAGCGGCGCCCGAATCCTACTCATTACCACCTCTTCATAGCACGTTTAGATCGGTCCACATCAGTTCTGCAATGGATGGCTCCTCGTCCAGCTCAGCACGCAAAACATCACGGATCATCGCTGCCGCACCATCAGTTGGCCCCAGGCTGCGCTCCAGCTGGTCCGCCTTGGATACGATTGCGCGCAGGCGCCTGATCTCACGCAGCACGGCGCGCATGTCCCGCGAATCGCTACGGAGCCGAATTTCCACCAGCTCGACTGTAGTTAGGGGCGTTTGAGAATTTCTCATGACCGCATCGGTCGAACGTTCCTGGTATCGGTTTCCAGCTCTGGCATGGCCAGATCCACCGCGCAAAGCCACGACTGCGCAAACTCGACCACCTGACCTTCCGCGTTCGTTGTTCGCTCGAAGCCGGCCAAAGTGAATTTCCCGTCGTTCGCCCATACGATGTGCGGATCAAGTAGCTCCATGTAGGGGCCTGGCCTGCCGGGCTGCGTAAGTCGCGCCACCTTCACAGGACGCCGTAGCCCTTGGTCGGTTACGTCCATGATAACCAAGCAGCCGGAATACTTGACGGTATATCGGTCGGACAGCATGCGCCGCTCGACGGCCACGCCAGCCTTCCGCATCAGAACCACTCTTACTTTCATAGTAATAACACCAAATAACTGTATATAAACACAGTATATTCTCGGGCATTGAAAACCAGAAGGCGAAATTTGTAACTGGAAGAGACCGCCCTGCTCCGCTGACATGCATGCGCCGGCAAGGGCCAGCGGTCCACCGTCAGCGCACGGGCTTGCCGGTTGCATAAGTGGACTCAAAGAAATTGGCGACAGGGATAGTGCAGAACTGCTTGCGCTTACAGGCACTACGGAAAGATGGCTTGCTGGCCACCGTCTCGGTGCGGGCGTTGTAGGTCTGACAGGCCAGCTTGTGTTCGGCCCAGTGGGGCACCATGCTGAACATGGCGGGGGGCGACTTCCAGCTCACCAGGGACTTCGTACGAGGCGCACAGGATTGGAGCCATGTAGCCGGGCCAAGCCTCGGGCGGCAAGTCGAGCAGCGGCTATGCTGTCCGCAACCCTTCTCCGACCTACTTTTTAAGGTCGGGACGTAGTGGGCATACATGTCACTACATCAACTGTTTTTTTGCAAGAGTTCGACTCAGCTATAATAACAAAACAGTATTTTCAGCTATCGGAATTGGTACTAAAATGTTTCTGCAAATCTACCCCTATCAGCCAACTTGATGGAGATACCCTTGGATAGCAATCAAACGGTGCAACATGGTGAATATGAGTATCGCATCGCCAGCTACAGGAGGTCGGACGGAATGTATCAGGGGGTGATCCTGCTTACCGCTCATGCAGGCATCCAATACTCTCCAATTATTGAAATCCCAACACCTAGCGTATTTAAGGCGGATCGCGCGGCAAGGATCGAAGCTTCGGCTCTCGCTTGCCAACTTATAGAAACTGGCGCGATGATTGCGCTCGTGCCACAGGATGGCAAAACCAGTTCTTGGCCGGTGGAGTCTGCGCCCTCTCTATAGGGCAGGTGGAAATTTTACCTATGCTTGATTTATATCAAGATTACGTTAAATATAAAGGGAGCCGATGACATATGATTACCGCTAACCTCATCCCGGCGCATGTAGTCATCACAACACAATCGAAGAGCCTATGGACACAGCGAAACTGAATCACCTGAACGGCTACGATTATCAGTTAAATGCGTACCTAACGGCAGAAGGCACCTTTCGCGGAATGATTTTATTTACTGCAATCTCGGGCAAAGCGCTCGTTCCTCACGTTAAAATTCCGACTCCCACCACCTTCAAATCAGATCGTGCCGCGCGAATTGAAGCCTCAGCGTTGGCGTTTCAACTGATACACACTGGTGCGATCAGAGTACTTCTCCCCCATGATGATGCGCAGAGTTCGACGGCGTCACTGCAGACAACCTCTTAGATTTCCAGTTTTCAGTAGGCAGCAACTGGCCGCATCCGTCGTCCTTCATATGCCCAGAGGATTGTCTATTACGAACACTTGGCAAGCCCGGGCCGTTGCAGCCACTTCCTCCGTCCGAAGGATCAAGGCTTGAATATCTTGCGCCACTGTGTCAGGAAGTAGTCAGCCGGCGGTATCGGCTGTAGCGCCTCCTTCGGCGCCACTGCCACCGGCCGGGGCGGCAGGTCCAGCACTTGCACAGAAGGCGGGCTTGCGCATGCGCTCAGCAGCAAGGCGAGCGAATATGGGCAATGGGCTTTCGTGAAGCGGCGCAAAAAGGCGCTCGGATAATATATGATGAAAATCACAAGAAAGTAACCTATAATCAGCAGGGAATTGCGCACTAGGTAGCGCAAACATATTTTACGGAGAAGCTCATGGAGCCGAGTCAGTTGTACTCCCTAGAAGGATATGATTACCAATTGGCTGCATATCCAACACCGCAAGGCGGCCATCGAGGATTAATTCTTCTTCAGTCATTTTCTGGAACGCCGTTCTCCGCGGCAATTAAAATTCCGACCCCAACCAATTTTCGAACAGATCGAGCAGCAAGAATCGAGGCATCGGCACTAGCGTATCAGCTGATACTTACGGGCGCGATCAAGACACTTATCCCGCATGATGAGAGCCCGAAATAGGCAGGAAGCAATCAGTGATCGACATCGGCTACTGACTGGGTGCATCCGGCGACAATTGCCTCCAGCTCACCCTCAGACTTCCGGCCACGCGGCCAATCTCGCGCCATCGCCAAGACGATCTCGCCGTCCGTGGCCGCCGGCGTCAGTCTGTCGAATTCGTAGACTGGGCGCTGCGGCAGCACCTTTAAACATGGCGTAAAGACAGGAACTTCGACCAGCTGCGGCGCCGACGGCAGGCTGCCGCAGCCGGCCAGCAGCGCGGCAAGAATAATTTTTGGAATAATTTGTCGCGCCATTCGGTGTTTCATCGCAAGCCCTCCAGCAGCAGCCTGACGGCCGGCATCGCCTCGTCGCAAGTCGTAGCGCGCGCGCCTGCGATCTGCGCCAGCGCCACGTCGTACTTCTTTCCCTTGGCAGCGGCGGCCGCCTGCGCCGCCGCGCCACGCTCCTGCGCCGCCAGGGTTGCCTTGGCCATGCCATCGATGGCGCGGTTTTGCTCGCTGATCGACGCGCGTAGCTGCGCGCTGATGCCCTGCTCCTGCACCAACGCAGCGCGCGCGGCGTCACGGTCGCCGGCTGTCAGCCACCAGCCGGTGCCAGTGGCACTGGCCACCAGAAGCAACGCGGCGGCCAGGATGATGGCAGCTGCCTTCCAGATGCCGCTGACGGCGCCGGCCGCCAAAGCGCCCAGAGCGCTCATGGCCGCACCTGCAAGATGCCAGCGCGCGTGCCGTGGCGGTCGATGGTGATGATGCGGTTGATCGGCTTGGCCACCATCTTTGTGCTGACATGCACCCAAGTAAGCTCGTTGATGATCTGGCCGATGCCGAACTCGTCCAATTTCGGCAGCAGCGCCTGGCATACCTGGTATGGCGTCATGCGCAGGGCCTTGAAATCAGCTGCGCAGCCGCGCACATGGTCGCTGCCATCGCTGCTGCCGATGCCCCGATTCACTGGAATCGAGCGGTAGCCGCTGATATTGGTCAGCGGCGTATCGATGCCGGTGCTGGCCGTCAGGTAATTGCGGATGCGCTGCAGCAGCTCGGCCGTACGCCGCAATTCCGCCAGCACGGCCGGTGTCGGCGTGTTTTCGACGCCATGGCGCGCGGCCCAGTCGGACGCGGTGAGTTCCTGCAGGGTGAAGTTTTTCGTCAGATTCATTTTGCACCTCGACGGTTGAGCGTCATATTCACCGCCACGCCTGCAGCGATCATCAGCTCGAAAATCTCCCGATCAGAGATAGCCGACATAATCCCGCACGCCGAGCCGCACGCCAGGACGACATTCCCGACGCGGGAGATCATCGCCGTTTCGCCATCCATTTTGTTCAGTATGACGACGCACAGGTACAGGACGTAGAGCCAGACTGCCGCCTGGATGATTGAAATAATTGTCATGATTATTCCTTTGTCTCAGGTTGATCGGGCAAGATCGGCAGCTTGGCGCTACGCGTGCGGTCGATCAGGGCGAAAAATACAGGCACGGCGCGCATGGCGCCCAGCCCCCAAAAGAACGCCATGGCGCCGGCCAGCTCGGCAGGCGCGCCCAGGTAGTGAATGGCTAGCGGTGTGGCCGCGCAGGAAACAGCGCCGCCGACGAGGAACGCCGCGACCGCCTGTTTTTTCGTCATTTCCTTGGCGTAGCTCAGCGACGCGGCCGAGCCGATAAATCCGCCGATCAGCACGGCGTAGGAAATGCCGGCGACGGTATTGCTTTGTGCATCAGGTGCCATAAGGCCTCTCAGGTGGTGGAAATGAAAAAACCCGCCGAAGCGGGTTTGTGGTGGTGCGCTGAATTTACTACGCAGATTCCAGCGCGGCCAGCCGCGCCTCGTGTCCGGCCGCGATAAACATGGCCAGCTCGTCGTAGCGGAACGCGTATCGGTCGCTGGCTTCTCGCGTGACTTCCGTATACGCGGGATGAGCGTCAATGGCGGGATGATCTCCGTGGGCAGGCCGCGCCTCAACTGCGGGATGCTCGATAACCTGCTGCTCCCACGTGTCGTGGCAGATAAAGCCGTAATTAAACGGGTCCAAGCCATGAGCCAGCATAATCTCGATAGCGGCCTGCACAGTCGGGCCGATATGCTCGCGCGCCGCATCGCCCTTGCAGTCGACAGCATCCCGCCAGCGGTAGACACCGATGGCGCGAGCCAAGTGACGGGCGGCCGCGATCTCGGCCGAGGTCAGATCGCGAAAATCGCATTTCAACCGGGCATCAGACGTATTGATCGTACCGGTGCGCGCGTAGATAGTTCTATATGCAGTAGCAGCTAACCCGATGTCATAGGTATTATCAGTCAGCGGCGAAATATCATGGGAAATGATTCGCGTGTCAAAATAAGTTATCGAAGGCGTTACTGTAATCACATTTGTCGTGCCCAGCTTCAGCCCCCACATGCGAATCGCCGAAATAGCGTCAGCCGGAGGATTGACCCCGCTACCTAAAAACTCGATTGGTTGCGGGAGCCACATTGTGGATTCCATGTACAACCCGAGCACAAAGTATTGCCCTACATAAACATATACGGTCCCGTCAGCGCCAAATTTCACATCCGCGATAGTGTTATTCGTCAATCCGCCGATGGAATAAAACGAGCCGCGAAATTTTCCGTCGTTATCATTGCGCACCAAGATAGTCGTCACCATCGCATTAGACGAACCATCCAGTGCAACATAGGGACTAGTGCCTGACAGCCGAATGGTTGCCTCCGTCGAAATTTTCTGAGGATCGAGTTTTGCCACTTTCCACCATCCATTCAACAGGGCCGTCCCTGTGCTGCCCGGAGCAGCCTCAGTGCAGGCAATGCTTATGGTAGACGATGATACAACCGGGCCTGTGAGCGTACCGCCCGTCAGCGGCAGGGAGTTGTACGGCCCGGCTGCAAATGCGCTATACAGCTGGTTCAACCGCTCATTGACGTTCGGCATGCCATCGTAAAAATAATCAGCCATTTAAATTCCTTCGATTTGGAGTGGTGCAGAATAGGTTTCAAAGTACGGCGTGGCCACCGCATCGATATTGCTGGCCTTGCCATACAGCATGTGGTCCTGCTCCAGCAGCGGATCCGGGTTTTCCGGGAATAGGCTGAACAGCATGGCCCGATCCTTGCCGTTCTCGCGCAGGATGCGCATGAATCGGGCGCGGTCGGTCGGCGTCAGGTGCGCCAGGTTGATGCTCAGCTTGTCGCTGGTCGGGCGAATTTGCGTCTTGAGGTCGCCGGCACCCGTGCGGTAGTCTTCGCTGGCATCCTGCAGTTGCAGCTGCGCGCCATACTCGGCGTTGTGTTCCGGCGACCAGTAGTTGCCCGCCACCAGGCGCGATATTTCCAGGTAGCCTTCCGGGCTTTGCGGGGCAGATACCTCGATCACCAGTTGGCGCACACGCACTGGTGCGAACCAGGCCACGCCGTCGGCGCCGCCGCCGCGCGCCCAGGTACTCACGCCTCCCCATTTGTAGGCGTTCCAGCCCAGCGGCAACACGCCCCAGGGATAGGAGCCATGCACGGCAGCCGGGCATGGGAAGATGCTGCCTGTATCGAACACCGGCGCGGCGTCGCCTGGCTGGGCGTAGCAGCGAACGCGCATGCGCGCGCTTCTGGTCATGTTTGTGAAGATCAGCGCCACGCAGGCAATGGACTCTTGTGTGGGCCAGGTGGCGGTGATCGTTTGCGCGGTGCCGGTAGCACGCAGCACCGCTGACTTGCGTTCGCGCTGCAGGTTGGCCGGGCCCAGTGCGCCAGCCTGGCTCGATGCCGTCAGCACTGCCCTGTCGGCGGCGTTGTCATAGATGATGCGTAGGTTGGTCATGTCACTCCGTTGTAATAAGGGTCAGTCGCTGATAAAACGCATCGGGATCTTCTCCACCGCCACCAGGGCGAGGCGTCATGGTGATGTTCTGCTGGCTGATCGCCACCACTGCGCGGTAAGTGCGATTTTGCGTGCTGGCGGCCGTGTCGGTATAGGTAAATGAGCCGTCGATCGTCCGAGCGCATGTCGATGACGTATCCGGATCATTCGAATTGACAATGCTGGTCCCGCCGGTGAAGGTTGCGGTTTGCACCAATGCCTCGGCGCCGCTGCCAATGGTGCGATACAGCCAGATTGTCACCGTATTGCTGCCACTTCCGGCTGTATAGGTATGTCCCCGCGATGCCTTGTCGAAGCGCCAGGAAAGGCTGCACACCACGTTAATCGTGCCGCCGTTCGAGCCGAACGGTCCGCCGACCAGTTGTGCCGCAGGGTCAAACGACGGATTAGTGACGGCCGTCTTCAAAATACCCGCAGACAGGGAGCCGCCGAAATAGCCAGAACCGGATCGTTTCAGATAGAAAATGGCGTTGACGTCATTCTTGACGCCAGTACCTGCCCACATGGCATACACCGGATCATCCGGCCCCATTTCGACGCGAAAGCCAGTTCCAACACCTGAGACGACGTTGCCCGAAAAGGTAGCCCGTCCACCTTCTATTTTCAATCCTGGCATAGCCACAAAGCCATCACTGCGCATCTCAATATATTTCCCAAGGGAATAGTTCCCGAGTAACAAGCCTGCGGAACTCAAATGAAAGCCCTGGCCGTCGTTGCTCGGCCACGTATACGCATTGGTTGGATACCCCGCGCCGCCATGCAGCGTCGTTCCGTACAGGTCGCCAGCGACCACATTCCCCAGATTCGCGTTGATTGCCGCCAGGTTATCCACTGACAACGCTTTGGCCGCCACCGATCCATCCACCAGCAAATTGCCATTCAGCACCGTGCCCAGCACCAGCCATGCGCCATTATCAAAATACTTCGTCATCGCATGCGTGGCGTCGTATAGCGTGACCACGTCGCGGTTGATCGGGGCGCCATAGCCTGCATGGCCCAGCTCATACACGGCCGAGGCATCCGACCAGGTGGAATAGCCGGGCGCCGTGACCGTCACGGTACCGCGCTGGCCGGTGGCACCATCAGCTGCCAGGCGCGCCGCCGCCGACCATTCACTGGCCGGGATGTCATCGGTGGCACCGCGCGAGGCGGCCGTGGCGCCCGAGGTGAACAGGTAGGCGCCGCCCGCCGTCGGCACCTGCGTAGCCCAGCCGTTGTTCAGGCCGGCGAGCGCGCCCGTGGCAAAGGTGAACGTGCACGCCGCGCTCGGCAGCTCCGGCGCAATACTGGTCGCGCCGCGCTGGTAGATGCGCACAGGGGCCACGTTCAGGCCATCCACGCCATTTTCACCATCAGCCGCCATGCGCGTCGCCACCGCCCATTCACTGGCAGGGATATCATCGGTGGCGGCCTTCGACGCGGCTGCGGCGCCCGACGTGAACAAATAGGCGCCGCCCGCCGTCGGCACCTGCGTCGACCAGCCATTATTCAAGCCTGTGAGTACGCCCGTGGCAAAGGTGAGCGTGCAAGTAGCGCTTGGCAGCGCTGGCGCCACATTGACGGCGGCACGCTGATAAATACGCACGGGCGCCACGTTCACACCGTTCTGGCCAGGCGTGCCATCCTGGGCCAGCAGCACGGCAGCCGTCCATTCGTTGGCGGCAATGCCATCCGTGGCGCTGCGCGAACTGGCCGCTGCTACGCGCACGTACAGCGGTGCCGTGCCGGCCGGGATGGTCTTGGTCCAGCCATTGGCCAGATCGTTGCCGACCGGCGTGGTGATGGCTGCACTGGAGAACGTGTAGACCACATCGCCGGGCGAGTCGCCGGGCGCGGATGCCGCCCGCTTATAAGCGAAGGCCTGTGCCGTGTTCATGCCATCAGCACCGGTGGCGCCGTCCCTGGCCAGCTGCACGGCCGACGACCACTCGTTTGCGACAATATTGTCCGTGGCATTGCGCGAGCTGGCGGCGGCCACGCGCACGTACAGCGGCGCCGAGCCAGCCGGGATATTCTTCGACCAGCCATTGGCCAGGTCGTTGCCGGCCGGCGTGGTGATGGAGGCCGTGGCAAAGGTAAAGATCACGTCGCCCGGCGTATCGACCGGCAGCGCCGCCGCGCGCTTGTAGGCGAAGGCCTGACCCGTATTCAGCCCTGCCAGGCCGGTGTCGCCATTGATGCCGTCGAAGACCTTGCTAATCATGTAATTGGCGATGTAGTCGACGCCGAATTCGCGGATGCGTGCCTGCACCAGGGCCGTATCGTTGGTCATGTTGGCAAAATCGACCGTGGCCACGTTGCCGTTGACGGTCAGCTGCGTGCCGGCAGACACCGAAAACACGATATCACCCACCACGTTCACCGGCTTGGCGGTAATCGCAATCGAGCCGGGCGCGCCGGCGCCGGCGCTGTTCACACGAAACACAGGCGTGCTGCCAGCCAGCAAGATCGCCTTGCCGTCGGCCGTCGTGCTGAAGCGCTCCGCCGTCGCCTGCAGCAGCGTATCGCGCGCACCGCCGATGGCCGTCATACCAGCACCCCTACCGTCACGCGCCCGGCCAGCCATTGGTGCGACAGCAGCACCACCACACCAGGCACGCCGTCCTGCAGGCCGAAGCGGTCATCGCGCAGCACCACGGGCTGCCCCAGTTCCAGCATCATCATCTCAGGTTCTCCGTCAAATTCGTAAATCGTGCGTTGCACCTTGTTCAGGGCCAGGCGCCGCGCAGCTTCCGCCTGCGCGTCTGCGTTGGTCTTGAGGCAGGTGTCGATCTGCGGCGGGTCGTCCGTCAGGCGGTAGCGCGCGCGCACCGCCTCGTCGACCGCCGTTTCGGTCAACCACTCCGTGGCATACAGGTCGGCATGCGCCGGCGGGATGCTGGTGGTCAGGTTCGTCTGCACCGTCCAGTTTTTGTCAAAACCGATCTTGACGGCCGCCACCACGGGCAAGCGCTGCACCGGACGCAGGGAATCGAGCCGCATGTGTTCGGGGCCGATTTCCACCGGCACGCCGGCGGCCGGCAGCGCGATCTGCACCAGGCGCAGCTGGCCCGTGCGCGACATGATCGCCTGGGCGCCCACGCTGGCCGCCAGCTGCTGGATAGCCTGCGCCTGGTTCGTCCGGTCCGCAACGTACAGGCCCACCAACTGCGGGTGGGCGGCATCGAAGGCGGCCAGATTGGCCAGATCGAGATCGGCCAGGGTGAAGCGATCCGATGCCTTGCCGTAGGCGGTGGCGATGCGCCGCACCAGCGGGGCGATGCGCGGTGCATACCCGTCGCCCTTGTCGCCCTGCACGCTGACCGTGATCGCCATCGAGTACGGCGGAGTGGTCAGGTTGAAACGCCCGGCCTGGTCATTCAGGGCCACGGCAATCGGCTTGCCGTTGGTGCGCACCTCGAAACTCGACTCCACCGCGCCCAGGAAGCCATACTCCAGCGTGACCGGGTTGGTCAGCAATGGCGTGACGTTGTGGCATTCGCCGAACGGGATCGGCAAGGTGGCGTCCTTGTTGGGCGAGGTGCCGCCCAGCTTCGCCTCGGCAATCGGCGTGTCCAGCCGCTGCAGCTTGTCGCGCAACGACAGGTTGATCGATTCGCGCGCCGAACTGCCGATATCGGCGACGATGCCGTCAAAGATCAGCCGGAAGTCGCTGCGTGGCCAGGCCGGATCGCCGGACCAGGCCTTGATGGGGCGGTTGCGCCAGACGTCGGCGAGCCAGCCATCGAGCGCGCCATCTCCGTTGTCCAGTTCAACATCACCGCCCGACAGGCCAGCCTCGCCGGTCAGGCTGACCTGCTCGGTGAAGGCCAGCCCGCCAGTGGCCAGCGGCAAGTACTCGATGTTGGGCGGGACGTCGGCCGGGCCGGTGACATACGGCCAGGAGGAAATAAACCGCGTCACTTCGACGCCGCCCACATTCACCTGCACCTCGATCAGCACCATACGGATGGCCGACGGGCTTTGCAGCCATGCCAGAAACTGCGCGTCTGTCATTGCGAGTACTCCACTTGTTTCGCCCAGGCGGATGCCTTGGCGGATTTATCGACACCGGCCACAACCGTCTTGGCTGCCTTGTCGTTCGATTCGACGGTGGCCCTGATCGCCGCGCCGGTCTGATCCTTCTGCTCCGCGCGCAAACCCTTGACCTCTTCCCGCAGGCCCTTGATTTCCGCCACCAGCGCATCCGTGTTGCCGCCACCCTGACTTGGCGCGCCGCCGAAGTAACGGCGCATTACAGAGGCAGCTGGCGCATCCATCACCACTTCACCGCGGTGCAGCTCGGCTGCGTAACCGTCAAACGGCACGTTGGACAGGCCGCCGGCATGCGAGCCGTCGAACTTCACGCCCAGCCCCGTGGCCGTGCCCATCGCCGCATGCAGGTTGGCGATGGCTTGCGCCACCGTCAGCACGCTGTCGTTGATGGTGACCAGACCCGACACCTGGGCCTTGAGGGCATCCAGGCTGGCCTGCTGCACGTCGACCTGCACCGAGGCCCATTTCAGTGCCTCGTTGTTGGCCGCCAGCACGCGGGCGTAATCTGCCGCATAGCGGGCGTCCGAGGCGTTGACCACCTGCGAAGCCGTCAGGAAAGCCTGTTCGGCGGCAGACAGCCCGGACTGCGCCGTCGTGTCGCCGGCATTGGCCGCCGCCAGGGTCTTCTCGAACTGGGCCCGGGCCTCGGCATACTTCTGCTCCGGCGTCAGGATGGACTGGTTGCCCAGGGCCATGCTGGCGTTCAGGCCGTTGAGCGTGGTCACCCACGACTTCGACTTGTCCAGCGCCGTTTGAGCAGCTGCCGCCTCTCGGTCATAGGCCTTGCCCAGCGCATCCTTGGCCGATACCACGGCTTTGGCCGCCTGCACCTGGTCGAACAGCGCGCGGTTGACGGCGGCGATGCTGGAGCGCTGGATGGCCAGCAGTTCCGTTTCGCTTTTCGTCAATTCGTTCAGCTGCTTTTGCAGCTCCATGCGCTCGCTGGCGATCTCGCTGGCGGTCTTGACCACGGCCGCATAGTTGCCGGTCGCAGCGGCCAGCTGGTTGGTGTGGTCGGCTGCTGCCTTGAATGCAGGGGCCAAGGCGAGGAGCTTGATATACATTTCCTGCCCGCCCGTGCTGGCCAAGTCCAGGCCAAGCACCACGTCCTTGTACTGCTCCACCGATTTGACGCCGGACAGACCCAGCTTGCTCAGCGTATCGGCCACGGTCGACAGCACGGGCGCCATCTGCTCCGCTTCCGTCAGGAAGTTTTCAGCAAAGAAGCTGGTCCCGCTGGTGAGCGAGTCCAGGCTGCCTGCCAACTTGATCAGGTTCTCGCGCGCGCCAATGGTGGCCACGCCCACGGCTCCAAAGGCGTCTTGGGACGTACGGCCGATCAGCTGCAGCGCCGCGTCGACGCCAGCGTAATCACCGGCCACGCGCTGCAGGGTCGTGCTCAGGTCTTCGTTGCCGACCTTGAACTGACCGAGACTCGGGACCAGTTCCAGCGCAATCGCATTGCCCACACCCTCAAAAAACTTGGTGACGGCGCCCAACCTGTCCGCTTCTGTGGTGAGGCCAGTCAGGTTGATATTCAGCGCCTGGGCGCGCGTGGCCAGGCTGGCCGTGTCAACGCCGAGCGTATTGGCCAGCGTGGCTGAGACATTGCGGATGGCAGCGTATGTTTCCACGAACGCATTGGACGTCGTAGCATCGACGGCTTTGCGGTCCGTATCTTTCTTGTCGCTGCGAAACCAGCCCCCTTTCTGCGTCCACTTGGCGTATTCCTCACCTGTGAATCCGGAGCCAGATAGCGTCCCCGTAATGCCCGTTTCCCCGTATTTCTTGTCGCCCATGCCGAAGGCACGGTTTGCAATCCCACCGATAGCCCCGCCGATAGCGCCACCGATAGCAGCACCAAACGGGCCGCCGAAGATCGCGCCTGCCACGGTTCCGATGCCGGTGCCGACATTCACCGTTGCATTGCTACCGTACTGACCCGAAATTGCACGTCCACCCAGCACGCCAGCCGCAATACCTGCAGCCGCAGCTACGATGGGCGCAGCGGCGGCGCCGGCCGTCAGGGCCGAACCCGTGCCAGCCATGCCGGCCGAGCCGTATGCGGCAGATGCCGTGGCAGCCTGCGCGCCCGTCAGGCCCATGCCTGTTCCGAAAGCCGACACGGCAGATGAGCCGAAGAGATTGCCCAGGGTGGCGATACTGCCGCCGATGCCAGCGGCCACGCCGGAAAACCCCTGTGTGGCAATGGTGTAGGCCGTTTTCGCGCTCTGCGCCAGGCTGGAAATACCACCCATACCTCCGCCAGCCGCGCCACCGCTCAGGCCCAAGCCCTCGGCGGATGCGAGGCCAGCGGCACCTGCCCCGGACACCGACGCGCCAATGTTCAGGATCCATTTCTTGATCGTCATCTGGTACAGCAGATCCAGCAGGCCGTTTTTCAGGGTGTCGCGCAGGCGGTCGAAAGCCGACTTGCCCGAATCGAAGATGGACACGAACGTATCGTGTGCAGTCGTATCGATCGATTCCCACATCTTGCGGTTGGCTTCGATCTCGGGCTTGGCCAGCTGGTTGCTGTACCAGGTCGTATATTCTTCCTGCAGGCGTTTCTGTGCGTCCGTGCCGGCGCCAGCCAGGGCAATGCGCTCCTGCCACATGGCGGCGTCAATTTTCAGCAGCGCGGCAGCACGGTCCTTTTCGTTGAACAACGATTCAGCGGCGAAGCGGCGGTTCTCGTCGGCCAGCTGGGCGGCATAGCCCAGCGCCTTGGTCTGCGCCAGCGTGGCCTGCTCGACGCGCACGCGCGCAGCCGCTTCGTCCGTCAGGCGCTTGATCTCCTCGTCGGTGACGACCTTTCCGGCCAACTTCTCCTGCAGCAGGAATTTCTCCAGCGCTGTTTGCTCGCGCACTGCCACCATGGCCAGTTCGCGAGCATCGCTGGACTTGCCCATCATTTGGTATTCCGCCGCCAACGCCGCCGCGGAGTCCTGGCGCGCCAGCGTGCTTTCCTGAATGCGCGCGGATACGTCCTTTTCCGTGGCACGGGCCTTGGCGATCTTTTCCTCAGCTGCCAGCTCGTCCAACGCCGCGCGCGCCACAACCAGGTGCGCGTCGGCCAGTTTCAGCTTGCCTGTCTTGATTTCCTCTTCCAGCTTGATGCGCAGCTTCTGGCTCTCGGTCGCATCGACGTCGGTGGCATTCTCCAAGCGCCCGGCCTCGATCTTCTCGCGAATGCTGGCGATCAGGGTCACATAGGCCTGCTCCTCCTTTTTCAGTCCGGCCGCGCCACTCTTGTCGGCATACTTCAAATTAATGCGCCCCAGCATCTCAGCGTACTGCGCAGCATTCATGTTGCGCGATTTCAGGTCCGCGATCTCGGCGGCGCGCTGCTCCTCTCGGGTGGCGTAGATCTTTTTCCACTCGTTATAGGCCTCGTTTCCAGTGACCTTCGCAACATCGGCGGCACCTTTGGTGGCTTTCGCTTGCTTTTCCAGCAGTTCATTAATTTGCTTGGTCAGTTCGATACGCTTGAACAGAGCATCGTCATTGCTGATGCTGGCGAAGTCGCCGGTGCGGGCGTTCAATTCCCCCATTCGCTTGGAGGCCGCCTCCAGTTGCTTGATAATCGGCAGCTCCTTCTCGGCCTGCTGATTCGTCAGGCCCAAGTTTTTCAGCTGCAGCAGGTTTTCCTGCTTGTCGATTTGGGCATCCAGGGCTTTGATGATCCTGGCATGCGACTCTTCAAAAGATTCTGCCGCTTGTTCGTTGGCTTCTTTGGCCTTTTTTCCGAAAAGCTCCCACGCCAAAGCAGCGGCGCCAAGCAAAAGAATGATCGCGCCAATAGGTCCGCCGAGGAATGCGGTGGCAGCGCGCAGCGCGCCCATTGCGCGCGACAGGATGCCGGTTGCCGCAGCAAGACCCGTTTTTGCCGCAGTCTGCGCTACATCAGCTGCAGCAATTTGAGCACTGATTCTCGCCTGCTGCTGACCTAAAATCGCCAATTCCGCGAGCATGGCGACACGAGCCGCCTCAGCTACAGCTAACTCTGCAGTTGCGGTCCTGAGTACCATAAGCGCGTAGCTTTGAGCGCCCGCGGCAGACGCTGCGGCAATGGCGGATCGCGCTGCCTGGACATTCGCGTTGGCCTGGGCTAGGCGTGCCATCATTTCACCCCGAGCCTCTACGATCGCCAATTGCGTGACGGCAAGTTGCGCCACTTGCGCATCAGCACGCAGCACCTCTGACTGCATCGTCGCGAGGGTCGCTGCCTTCAGTGCAAGATGCGCCGTTACCTGCCCGTATGTCTTGACTGTCCATCCGGCCAGCCACGTGCCGATTTGATAGGCCATCAACGTTTTAAGGATAATGACAAGCGACGTCAGATTTTCAGACAGCAGCCGAATAGCACCAGTGATAAGCGCCACAGTTCCGTTCGCCTGCGCCTGCATGCCGAAAAACTCCAGCATTTCATTCTTAAGCACCGTGAAAGCACCAGAGATCGTCTGGATATTCTTGCTTTCCTCGCGCAACGATTCCAGCGCCTTCGGCAGCACCGTGGCCATGATGTTGGAAGTGATCAGCCCCTCGCCTGCCATCGCCTTGAGCGCCCCAACCGGCAAGCCCATGCCATCGGCCAGCGCCTTCATCAGGCGCGGCGCCGCCTCGTTCACCGCATTGAATTCCTCGCCGCGCAGCGTGCCGGAGGCGAATGCCTGCGACAACTGCAGCTGGGCCGATGCCGACTCAGTCGCCGTTGCGCCGCTCACGCGCAGCGCCAAGTTGACGGTCTCGGTAATGGCGGCCACTTGCTTTTGCGTTGTCCCGAGCTCGCGCGTGCCGTTGGCAATTCGGGCGTACAGCACCCCTGTGCTGGCCAGATCCTGCTGAGAGGTTTTCGCAATGCGTTTGACGGCGTCGTAGGACGCGGCATAGTCTGCGACCGACGTCGATGCCAGGCGCAGCTGTGCTGTGAATTTGGCGTATTCATCAGCCATCTTGATGATTTCGGCCAGGCCCGCACCGATACCGATGCCTGCCAGCGCCGTTTTCATGGCATTGGCGGCCGCGTTGATCCTGTCCTGGGTTTCCGTGACAGTACGGCGCGCCTGCGTCATATCAGCCTGCAACCGGGCAATATCCGCCCTCAAGCGAATTTCAAGATCACCGACGACCATCGCGTATCCAATACAAAAGCCGCCTCAAGGGCAGCAGACGAAAAAAAAGACCGCCACATGGACGGTCTATGCAAGAAACAACTCAAGGGCGCATGCTGCTGCGCGGTCGTGGCTGACGCGCACGGCAGCCGATCCACCCCAAGGCGGCTGGCAGTCGCACTGCGTGGCGCGGTGCGATTCGGCCAGGTAGTCGACGGACAAGCGGCGCAGTAGCCGCGCCTCCCACGGTTCGATCTCGAAACCGCGCGCGGCCTGCCAGGCGACCAGCTCGGCAAAGGTCACCGGGCCGGCGCCCATGCCGGCCGCCACGGTCGGGCCCAGCTCATACAGGTAGCCAATCAGGTATTCGCCCTGATCGACGGGCGGCATTTCGATTTCGCCGCCATCACGCTCGATACGCTCGCGGCGCGACAGCTTGGCGCTCTCGGCGCGCGCGCCGGCCGTAGGTTCCGGCACGGCGCCGAGCCAAGCGCTTTGCCGGACGAACAGGCTTAGCTGTTCGCCGACGGCTTCGTAAAATTTGCCCAGTCATTCAGGTGGGCGTTGAGCTGCGAGTTGACGAAGCCCAGTTCCAGGTCGGAATACACGGCCTTGTACAGCGCTTCGCCGGACAGTCCGTCGAGTTCGATGTTTTCGAAGGAGGCCGTGCAAGCTGCCAGCGTGTCGGCCGCCTCCTGGGTGCGCTCTTCGGCGGTCTGGTTGTCCTTGCCCTTTTTCCTCATGCGCGCCATCAGCGCATTGGTGTTGGCGGCGCTGGCCTTGGCGAATTGCTTCGAGCCCGGGCCGAACAGGGTGACGCGCATCGGACGGTTCAGGTCCGGCTTGCCGTCGACGCCATCGGCATACATCAGTTCGTCGCTGCCGTCTTTCAGGTGGACGACGGAGATGGTTGCGACTGCATATTTTTTGATCGACATGGTGGTTTCTTTCTTCGAGGGTAGGTAAATGCCCGTGCCAGGCCCGCCCGCCCCCTCGAGGGGCGAAGCGGACCAGGTCGGTGCTGGGGTGGCCTGTGGCCGTGATGGTTTCCGCTTACGCGGTGAGGGTGTCGCTCTGGCGCAGCAGAGTGAAAGCGCCCTTGACGGTGTCGTTGCTGCCGCCCAGGTTTTCGACAAACTTCATCACCTGGGCGGTGAAGTAGCGAATGCCGCCACCCTGTTTGACGACCTTGAACGCCGGAATGGTGTAGTCGTTGGCCGCCGCTTCGATCAGGATCTGGCCGGCGTCGTCTTCGACCCAGGCGCATTCCATTTCTGCATTTGGCAGCTTGTAGCTGCCTTTCTTTTCGCGGTCGTGCGCGTTGCTGACGGTCGACAGCGTCGAGGCGCTGTACTCGCGCCCCTTTACGCCGCCCACGTTGGTGATGTCGCCCACCTCGATCCAGGTGAGGGCCGCATAAGCCGCCACCGTATCAGCAGCGGGGCGGGCCGCGCAGACGTACAGCTTGGTGCCCGCAACTGTCTCGAAATCATTTTCGAATGCCATTTTGATACCTTTCATTAAAAAAGCCCGCACGCAGGATTGCGGTACGGGCGGGCTGGAAAACCTTGGAAACTGCTAATTCGCTTAATTCGCTTCGACGTAGACAACTTTGAAGTCGCGAGACTGCTGATAGACGCCAGCATCGTCGTCGGTCATATCCGGGCCGACGATGTCGCGCATCACACTGCGCACCTCAATCCCGGCCACGGTGCCGGTGTGCGTGCCAGGGCCCAGCTTGGCCGCCTGCAGCACAGCCTTCTGTTCTGGATAGGCGCTGGCGTGCACCGTGACCTGGATGCGCGCGGTGACCAGCACGGCGCGCTGGCCCAGCGATACGGTGGGCAGTTCAACCCGGCTGATCTCCGTCAGGCCAATGGCTGGCAGCGGCGTGCCCTGCGGCACAGTACCGGCCACGATCCGCGCCGCCGGCACCAGGGCCAGAATCGGCGCATGCGCGATCAGCAGCGCGCGGATGACTTTGATGGCGCTCATTTCTTGCTGCGCGCCTTGCCAGCGACCGCCTGGGCCGGCACTACCTCGGCAGTGCCGGCTACTACTTCGACGGCCTCGCTGCGGCGGAAATAGGCGGCGGCGCGGCGCCGCCCGCGGGCGGCGTCGGTCATGGTGTATTCAGCGCCGGCCTGCAGTTCGATCACGGTCACGCCGTCGGTCGAGCCAGGCACGGTCTTGAGCATCTTGATTTTCATGGTGGTCCTAATCGGTTTCAGCCGCAGGCACGTTGATGCCCTCGGCGGTCAGGCGCTTGCGGATCTGCGCGCCCACGGCGGCGATGGCGGCGTCCGGCTTGGTGTCGAACGCCGGGCGAATGAAGGGGTGCGCCTTGGCGCCAGGGTGGTCCACCACCATGGCGCGGGTCTGGCCAATGACCAGGGCGCCCTTCTTTTTCGGCACGATCTTGTGCGGCTTGGTGCCGAACTCGACCATGTGGCCATACCAGGCGCGCTTGTTGCCAACGCGCACGGATGCTGTCACGCGGCCGCTCTTTGCCTTCGTGACCACGCGCACGCTGCGGCGCAGCTCACCACTGTCGACCGGGATGTTTTCACGTACCTCCGCCTTGAACACGTTGGCGCCCTGGCGCAGGGCCGAGCGCATGATGTTGCGCTCGATCTTGGCCGGCAGGGACTTGAGGAAGTCGTCCAGCGCCTTGCCGCCGGTGATGTTGCGGTCGTCTGCCATTATTGCCCCTGGGTTGAATACTGCTCGATGGTCATTTCCAGCCATTTCCGGCGGCCGATCTCGGCCGGGCCACCAACGATCTGGAAAACCACATCGGTGTCGCCATGCAGCGTGATGCGCATGTCGGAGGTGATGCCACGCAAGTAGCGCATGCGCAGGCGCGCCGGGCGCGTGGCCACAGCTAGACCGTCTTGAACCGTTTCCGACTTGCTGGGCAAGGCATCCTGCACCTGGGCCGGAACGCGCGCGGCGAACGGCGCCCAGCCGCCAGGCTGCGGTCCATATTCGCCTTCGATCATGCCCGGGCGCTCGATGGTGACGCGCCGATCCAGTTGGCCGGCGCGCATCAGACGCCATTCCCGATGCGGTGCGGGCGCAGCAGCTCTTTAGAGCTCAGCGGCAACCGCGCCACTGACACGGCCAGCACGCTGTCCTCGCGGTTCTCGTACATGTCGCCGAAGATTTTCAACATGCCGAGCTTGATATCATCCTCGATTACCATCGGAAACTCGCCGGCGGTACCGGCCACGATGGCCGCATCCATGGCGGCAATGTCGGCGAACACCTGGCGGTTCAGGTAGACCAGCGCGGCGCGCTCAGCGGCCGAAAGGATCAGGTCGATCACAGCGTCCTCATCGTTGCCTACGATGCGCTGGTAGCCCTTGGCCAGTTCAGGTGTCAAGAACATGGATTACTTTTCCTTTTTCTTCGACTCGACCGGTTCAGGCACTTCGAGCACTTCCAGGCTCAGCGCCGCATCGACCAGCTCGGGCGGGCATTCCTCGCCCGGCTGGAACGTTTCGGGATAGATTTCGCCGTCGCGCACGCCACGGAACTCTTTGCTGAAAATCATGGTGATTCCTTTCAAAGGTCGCACCGGGGCTGGTAGACCCGGTGCTGGTGGTTTAGGCTGCGACCGTCAAGGCCTTGAGCACGTCGGGGTTCATCAGGCCGCCGCCGACGCGCTTGGTGGTGTAGAAGTGCACGTACGGCTTGTTGGTAAACGGGTCGCGCAGCACGCGTACGCCGGTGCGGTCGACGATCATGTAGCCGCGCTTGAAGTCGCCAAACACGATCGGTTTGGAGTTGGCGGCGACGTCGGGCATGCCCGCCATCTCGGCAATGCCATAACCCAACACAGTCGCGGGGGCGCCCGCTTCGAAAGACGGCTGCCACAGGTAATTGCCCTGGCCGTCTTTCAATTTGCGGATGGCAGCCTGCGTGTTGCGGTTCATCGCCGCACGTGCATTGGCCGTATACTCGCCCGGCAAGGCATACACTAGGTCGATCAGGCCGTCGGCGGTCAGCGTCGACGCCGCACCGCTCTTGACGGTCTTGATGTCACCCCAGGGGTGGGCCGCCGCGTTGGCGCCGCCGGTGATGTAGGTCAGCAAGCCGTTCGGTTTGTTGGTGCCATTGCCGGTCAGGAAGGCAACACCTTCCTGGATCGAAAACTCGGTTTCGACTTCCGACGCCAGCCATGCTTCCAGGTTCACAGCGGAATCATCCAGCATCTGCTGTGTAGCGGCCGGGTTCGCGTACAGCTCGCCCGTGTTGTAGGCCAGGCTGCCCAGCGTCGGTCCGTTGGTTTCAGGACGTGACGCCGTTTCGCCCACCCAACCAGAATTCGTGCCGCGGTTGTTGAACAGCTTGCTGAAACCATTGGTGCTGATGTCCTGGATGAAGCACAGGGCGCGCATCGGCGACACTACCAGCAGGCGGTCGGTGATGGTGCGATCCCATTCGACCGGCGCCAGATAGCCGCCTTCGCTGGCCGTGCCTTTGTTCAGCGATGCCTGCACTTCGCCTTTCTTGAAGTGAGCGCTGAAGGCTTCAGTGTATTCCTTGTCCTTCAACTGATTTGCGCCGCCATTCATGGCTGCCGCAACCATGCGCTCATTGGCCGCATCAACCGACGCTTGCAGCTGGGCAATATCCGCATTGATGTTGTCGACCTTCAGCGCCTGCAAGGCATCAGCATTGCCCTTTTTGATGTCTGCCAGTTGCTGGGTATGCTCTTCCTTGAACGCGTGAAATGCCTTGTTCAGGTCGGTGATCAGCGTATTGACGTCGCCGTCGGCGCGCACGATGACGATGCCACGCGGGATGGGTTGGCCACCTTGGCAGGCGTGCGCCGCCAGCGCGCTGGCGATCATGGCCGTGGCGATGCTGGTCATCATTACTTTTTTCATTTTGTGCCTTTCAGATTGTTGATCAGGGTTTGCAGTGACGCTGCTACTTCTTTGGTGCCAGCGCTCGGCGTGGCGATTTTTCCAGCAGCGCCCGGCATGCCAGAAAACAGGGACTTGATGGCTTCGCGGCGCACCGAGCGGGAATGCCCCGCCCGGGCCATGGCCGCTTCCACCATCGCAAGATATTTCGTGTCGGCGCTGGCCTCGGGATCGTGGCCCATCTGCTCGCGCGCCAGGATTCCGCTGGCAAAGCCTTGCTCGACGGCTTGGGCTGCGCCCAGCCAGCTTTCCTTGTCCATCATGGAGGCCGCTTCGGCCGCGCTCAGCCCGGAACGGGCGGCGTAAACCGAGGCCATGGCCGCATCGAACGGCGCCAGCTGCTCGGATGCCTTGATCATGTCGTGGCGGTTGCCGATCGCCATTGCCCATGCGTTATGGATCATCAGGAAGGCGCCGTCGCCCATCAGGATCTCGTCACCGGCCATGGCGATCACGGAGGCGGCCGAGGCGGCGATGCCCATCACCTTGACGGTCACCTTGGCCTTGTGCTCGCGCAGCAGGTTATAGATGGCCACGCCCTGGAAGAAGTCGCCGCCAGGCGAATTGACGTTCACCGTCACGTCGCGCGCGCCGATATTGCGCAGTGCGGCCGAAATGCGCTTGGCGGTCACGCCCTCGCCGTCATACGACTCGCCGATGCGGTCATAGATCGAAATGCTGGTGCCGTTGTCGTCAGCAGCGGCACGAATGCCCGGCTCCCAGCGTTCCAGCGCATCAGGGCGCATGTCGAACTGGATGGCGCTCAGACCTTGCGCGGCATTGATCTTAGGTAGTTGCAACAGGCTCATTGGCTTTCTTTCCTTGATTGGCGGGCGCACGCAGCTCATCGGCGCCCTTGTCGGTGGATCGCGCCAGGTCTTGCAGCTCGCGCACTTCGTTTTGCGTCATCCATGGCGCGTGGCCACCGGAGCCCAGCGCCTTGGTAAAGAATTCGGCCTGGTCCTTCAGGGTGCCGCGCAGCAGCGCGCGCTCGTTGAACTTGGCGCGCAGCTTCTTGTTGTCGTCCTTCGACAGCAGCGTGCGCTCGATGCCCTGCTCCCAGATGGTGAACCAGTGCTGCAGCGAGAACTGGATAAACAGGATGGCCAGCTGCTCGATACCGCTGCCCCAGGACGTATCGTCCATCATCAGCAGCGGGCGCGGCACGCCCATGGCGCGGGCAATTTCTTCGATCTGGTGATTCCGGTTTTCGATGTGCTGAGCATCGGCGGCCGTATTGGCCCATTGTTCAGCCTTCAAGCCCTCTTCGAGGATCATCCACTTGCCAGCGTTTTCCGCGCCGGTCTTGTCGGTGATCGAATCCTGCAAGCGCCCGAAGGCCTTGTCAGTGAGCGCGTTGGGCGCTGACAGCGCGCCGCCGGCCATGACGCCGTTCTTGAACAGGCGCGCGGCGGCCTTCTCGGCCTGCTGCGCGATGCCGAGAGCTTCATGGGCCAAGCGTACACGCGACAGGCCCGTCACGCCGTCTTCCGACAGGTCGCGCAGGTGGAATACTTCTTCCGCTGGCAGCGGGATCTGGTGTCCATCCTTGCGGGTGAACTTGTAGACCATGTTCCAGCTGTCGTCCAGCTCCGCCGTCACCCGCTTCGGGCACATTGGGATCAGTCGCAGCACCTGACCGCGCGACCAGATCACGCGCGCATAGGCGTTGCCATGCATCATGACGCGCATCTGCATCAGCGCCTTGAATTCGTAGGTGGTCTGCCAGCCGTTCGGTTTGGCCTTCAAAATGTCGTATAGCGGATGCTCGGTGGCATAGCGTTTTTCGTCGCCGCGCTCGACCAGGTTGAGCGGCAGCATGCCGATCGATTCCGAGATCAGCGTGACGCAGCGCAGCAGGGCCATGTTTTGCAGCGCCTTCGACGCGTTGACGTAAGCGCCCGAGGCGGTTTCGCCACCTGTGCGCATGAAGGCCAGCAGGTCGGGGTCATCCAGGCCGGCAAACAGCTGGCCAGTCGATGCCTGGACTTTCGGCGCAGCCGGCGCTGCCGCGACCGGCGCCGGTTCGACTTCGTGATCGGCCGGGCGTGACTGTGCCTCCGGCGCTGCTGCTGGCCGGAAGAAATCTAAAAAGCTCATAGGTTATACGGTCCTTATGCCGCGCGATTCGTACACCGAATTCCCCTTGCCCACAGGGTTCAGTGCCATCAGCGAGACTGCGTTGAAAAGTGCCATCAGCGGGTCGATCTTGGCCTTGCCCGATGCGGCTTTGGTCACAAGGATGGCATTGCCTTTATCCTCAATGCGCGCATTACCGACGCACCAATTCATAATCGGCCGACCGGAGTGCACCAGCGTCTTCGCTGCCACCTGACGCTCGGTCGACTTGATGGCGCCGTTCAGCGAATAGCCTTGGCGGATCGAGATAATCTGCTCCATCGTAATGCCGCGATCCGAGCTCACCAACTCCGTTACGATGTCGATGATCCCGGCGGCATCCACGCCGATGGCCATCTTCTCCGGCAAAAGGCCAGCGTCGTTTAGCTGGCATACGTAGTCGGCCACCTGTATGACATCGTCGCCTGGCATCCTTACTATCGTCAGGTCACCCTGATTTGCAAAGTCGAGCAGCGCCGGCGCAATTTCCTTCCGGCGCTCGAGCGCGATCTCGTGAGCCCAAGCATGGAACCAGGCCATCAGGCGCCCCGTTCCGCGCTCGCGCCCGGTTACAGTCAGGCCAAGCAGATCGTCAAGTCCGCCACCGTCAATTCCCACTGTTGCCACGTCGCAGCGCTCGATCAGTTCTTCCAGAGTAAAGACAGGAATCGCGGCAGCTTCCCAGAAATCGGCACCGGCCCAGCGATCAGATCGCAGGTTGAGTCCGATTTCCACATTCAGGTGCTTGGCCAGGAACCCCTTGAATTCCTGCTCGCCCCCCTCTTTGGCCTGGGCGTGCAGTTGAGTGATTCGCTCGATATCAACCGATGCCCCCCAGTTCGGATTCGTGATGTAAGCGTTCTCCAGGTTCCGGTACGCACCGCTCTCGATCATCGTGCGCGGGAATTCGTATATCAGCGGTAGAAATTTCCGGTCCACCACCACGCCGTCGCGCACTTTGCGAGCGTAATCCAGCTTCGATTTGAACACGCCTGCTGGCGGCTCCGCCGACTGAGTGGTCGCGTAGATCACGAAGCCCTCGGGGCGCGAGGCAAGACCGCCTGTGGCTTCCAACAGCATATTTGAGGCCTTGGCCTGTTTTCCGAATTCGTGCAGTTCATCCACAAACACGAAGCTGGCTTTTTTGCCGCTGACGGTGTCGCTGTCAGCAGCTACCACCTTCAACGTGGCGCCAGTTTCCAAATGGGTGATCATTCGCCAATATGGCTGCACCTTGAGCATCCCCGAAAGTTCATCGCTGGCGTTGATGAAATCCTGAATCGGCTTGAAACTGTTGTCCGCAATTTCCTTGGTTGGACTGAGGAGTAGTAATTCCGCGGACTGGCGCCAGTTCATCAGCAGTGCAGTGAGCATGATGCCGGCGGCAATCGTGCTTTTTGCGTTCTTCTTACTGACCATTAGAAAATATTCATTGATCAGTCGGCGGCCGTCTTCCGGGTTCTCGGCCCCAAATACCGTCATCACCAGGTCACGCAACCATGGCAGCGACGCATCCCCGAGTAGAGGCTGCCCGATCACATCTACCAACCGGAAATCACTGCACCGACTCCAAGCGTCTTCGGCCACCTCGGGGAACAGCGGAGGGCAGACGATTAGCGATTCGCGCGCAACGATGCGACGCTCCCAATCGGGACATGCTGTTGTCCATTCCATCATTTATTCGAAACCGCTAGGCGGGGCCCTTGGCGAACTGCATTTTTACCACTACTGGCCGCAGCACGCGCACGCGCCCCAGCCTCATCTTTCTTGCTGACCTCGCCTTTTTTCGCATGTGTGTATTGCACCGCCGCGATCGCTGCCCGCACCTGGGTAGTGCTTGCATCGACACGTCCCAATGCGATGTCCTGCAGTAACTGGAGCATGTCCCTCTCAGATATCTCGACCGGCTCGGTCTTTGACCGTTTGAGCGCACCGCCACGTTCCTGAGGCTCAAGCTCGGTAGTCGCGCCATGAGTTTTGCCGTTTGCTGATTCGCCAGGAGGGCTCTTGGGCTTTCGGCCAGCACCGGGCCGGGCACCTCCCGCATTGGGGCGGGCGCCGCCGCTCTTTCCTTTGACGCCTGCCATTTGCTGAATTCCTTTTTTTCAAAACCGGGGATTTTTTTGCGCGTGGGAGAGGACGCGGTCTAGGTCGGCGAGGGGTCGAGGACTTTTCGCCCCCCTCCCCTGATATTGCTTTTTTGAAATGTTTCTTTTGACGCATGTTGTTATTTTGCAACATATGAAATATTTCCATTTTGAAATATTTCTTGATGTTGCTTTGGTGCCATCTATTCGCCGCGCCGTTGGGCCGCCTCTTCGCGCTGCTTGTCCGCGCTGTGGTGGGTCCCGCAAAGCGACTGCCAGTTGGCCTTGTTCCAGAACAGCGCTTGGTCGCCTCGATGCGGCTCGATGTGATCGACCACGGACGCCATGGGCACAGCCAAGCCCACGTCTGCACAGTGCAAAATGGCCGTGCTGGGCACCATGCCACGAATGGCGGCATAGAGCGGATCACGCAGGCAATACACGCAAAACGGGTGGCTGCGCAAATAGCCGACACGGGCCTTCTGCCAGGCGTAGCCGTAGCCGCGCTTGGTGCTGCTGGCAGTAGACGAGCGCCACGAGCCTGCGGCCAGCACTGGGACGCTGCCAGGCAGAACTGCAAGGCGAGACTTCAGGGTAGTGAGGCGCACCATCAGATGGCTACCGGCTTGAACGTCAAGCCCTTGCGAATCCAGTAGTCGACTCGATCCATGTTCGGCTCAACGTCGAGTAGGAGAGACAGTGCGCGGACTGTGTTCAGATAGGGGAAAAGCCACCATGCTACGCGAATCTCGATACGCCCCACGGTGACGCTCACTCTTGGACACCCAGACTGGCACAGCGCACGTCTGCTGCGGCGATGCTGGCGTAGGATTCGGCGTCAGGCAGGCCTTCGCCAGTTTCGGTTGTGAGCATGTGGATCCTGATTGTGGAATGCCGCCGTGCGACAGCGTTGTTTGACCAGATGGGTTATGCCCAAGGGGGCATGCCGCAAAAGGCGCGGATATCACGGGCAATGAGCTTGTACTGATTGGTGCTTGGATGGTTCTGGTTAGCCGGGGCGCCAAGCGCTGCGCCATCGAGCGAAGCCGGCATACTTGCCGCATTCCCCCATAGCCAACGCTTCCCTGGCCAGTGCATTTCCGGCGGGTCAATTACCGCGTCGATCCCGCCTGCAACTCCAACCTGACCAAGCAGCCAATCGCGGTAAAGCGTTTCGACCTTCTGTCCTTCGCCATACTCAGTTCCAGGCGTCTGGTTTATGTCGGTGATGTAGCCGTCGGTAGACACCGTGCTTGGCGGCTTGCTCAGCACAAATAGTTTGATCGTAGGATTAATGGCACGCAGGTCGGCATACAGTCCGCGCAGATTGGTCTGGATACCGGCGTATTTGGCAACATCGCTTGTGGCGTCGGCAGAGCCGAGATCATTGCCGCCTGGGCTAAGCTCCAAATTTGTCATCCATGCAACAGTACAATAGCTGCGTTTATTGGAGCCAGTCATGTCATCTAGCCCGTTGCCCGAAGCCGCCACTACCAGACCGGCGTAGGGGTTGCTCACGCCATCTTTGTCAAAGGTCGCGCGCATCATTCCGCGCCCGCTGTTCATTGGCGCCGACCATGTAGTATCGGTTGCGCCATGCTCCATCGATGCGCCGAAGAGGCCCAAAACAATGATGCCAGCCTCGTTGACGAATTCCCCCAGCAAGATCGGGTCGAAGCCTGTCGCTTCCGCAAAGAGTGTGCCAACCGCGCCAGTGCGGGTCAGCGTGATGGGGCCGGTAGCATACACATCTGGAATCGCGTTGACGGAATCGGGTTTGAAGCGAAATGACGCGCCGCTCGTGTCCTGGCTCATTAAGCGAGTAATGCCGTAATGTACCGTGCGATCAGCGCGGATCATGCGCCCCCGCTTCCATACTTTGTCGCCACGATTCAGGTGATCCTTGCCAAACGCGGCAAGCAACTGTGCTGGCGTGATTGGATCAGACAAAACGCCAGCTACAGGCTGCGGCTGTCCGATGATAGTGGTCATCTCGCCTTCGAGCACCTGACGCGTCTCGACGCCGCCGTAAGTAAATTTGGCGGTGGCGCCATTGAACTCCAGAGCGGAGCTGTGAATCTGGAAGGCCCCCAGCGGCTCGTCGCCGTTATTGCCGTTACCCCACGTCGGCCAGAAGAGGCGCAAGTTGCGCGCATCGCCGCTGCCGATGAATGTGGGCTGGCGGAAAATACTTTCTGGGGTATCGGTGCCGGCCGGAATCGGATTGCTGACGGGGCCGATGATGCCACCCAGCCAGCGCTGGTTGGTTCCCACGTTGAGCAACCGTGCTGTGCCGGGCATGACCAGCACATTCCGATAAGCCCCGCCAACCTTCGCAAAACAACCGGCCACGGCAGAGCATACGCCGTTTTTCTTGCGCTGCATGCCGACGATGCCCGCGTACGCGCCAGTGTTTTTGGTCTTTATCATGCTGTCTGGATATAAATGGTGCCGTCGGGGCGGCCGTCATTGTTGTTTGGTGCGGCGCTGGATACGACGATCATCGGCGCCATTGCCGCAGCAGCATTCACTGCAGCATCCACACGTCCCGCAGAGCACGTCACCAGGAAGCGTTGCAGGCCGGCATAAGGCCCGATCTGCGCTAACGCACCAGTGCCGATGGCCCACGATTGCAGTGAATTCGTGCCACCCAGCACAGGATCAAGGCGGTAGATGACACCAGCCGTTCCGGCCGAGCCGCTGATATTCAGGACCTGCCCCTCGGGCAGCAGCACGGGCGCTTGCTCGGCGGCGCGTAACGTCAGTGAGCCAACAGCGATCTGTGCCGCCTGCAAACGTAGACCCGGACGAGGAATAAAGTATTCGAACCCGCCAGTTAGATTGGCTGACGCTTGGCCCGACGCGATCATGCCCGCTTCGGTGCTTGCTTCGAATGTGGCGATAGCGCCTGCAGGGCGTTGGGCGTATGGTTTCAGTAGACGGACGGTCATGGGTTTCTTTCAGTTGGAAGTGCTTGCGGCACCAGGGCGGCGGTGGCACTCGCCGACAGTCCGGCCACGCCATAGCCGTTGGCGCGCAGGATTTCCTTGGCGCGCTCAGCATCTACCACATGCTCGACGATCAGGCCGAGTGTCTTGCCGTCGGTCTCGCCAACAGCGCGGATGATCATGTCGCGATAGTGGCGCGAGTTCATCGAGCACCTCAAATAAAAAGGCCGCTGGCGCACAGTTGCGGTCAGCGGCTAAAGCCCAGGGAAAGGCGTGGAGAACTGAAGTAGACGGCTACTCACCAGATGCGTGAGCATTGGTGACATTTCAAATTGTCAATTTCGCTACAATGAGACGCGCCGATTGCTTTCCGGCTCCGTGCGCATCCATCAACTACGAAAGAAAAAATGAAACGAGACTTCGACCTTATCCGAATAATTCTGCTGGAGTTTGAAGCGCGACCGCCCAGCAACATCCCATTGAAATTCACGCATGCGGACTACGACCCAGAAATCATTAATGCTCACATGACCCTCCTCATTGAGGCGGGACTCTTGGATGGTACGGTGCATAGTGGGATGAACAGTCCGAAGCACGCATTCCCGATCGGCCTGACCTGGGAGGGCCATGATTTTATTGACTCAATCAAGGACCCAACTTTATGGGAAAAGGCGAAGAAGAATGTGATCGCACCATTCGGCGGCGTCGCCTTCGGCGTCCTCAAGGAGTGGGCGGTAACGGAGGCGAAGACGCGTTTAGGGCTGCCGTAAGTTCCTCGGAGCAGTTGAAATAAATCATCGCGGCGCTATTCATGGCGCACTTCCCTTCCGGGTCGTTCGTCAGATCTGCGCACCGGTAACGTGCGCGTGCACATGTTCGCCATGACTCTACCAGCGCGCGCAGTGCATCATTCTGGCTGGCCGGCAGGGCTTGGCGCAGCGCCGCCAGTGACGCTGGGTCTATCATGCGTACGTCGAGCGGAGCATCCAGGCGGCCAACGCAGCCGGCGTGCTCGGCGCCGACACCCTCATCACTTTCAACAGCGTTTTGCATGACAGACCTTTCGGGTTACGGTTGTTCTGGCTTGCGGCCCGGTGCCTTGGTCTACTCGGCCAAGCATGCGATAAAACTGGATCGGGCGACGGGAATCGAATCTGCATCGCCGGCTTGGAAGGCCCGCGCTCTACCATTGAGCTACGCCTGCAATGACCGCACGGTTGGCTGCTGGAGGTTGAGCGATTTCAGGTCTCGGCCTGAATTTGTCGCAACAGGTATAAATGTGATCGTTGGTAGCACTACTAAGACAAAAACAACGAAATGAAAAAAATAAAGCGCACAGCGCCAATCACAAAACAGTCGTGACGCTATCGTGGAATCACCGCGCCGATTGGAGCGGCAACCAAACTGGGCAAAAAAAAAATGAACAACTTATCGACGGCAGCAAAAGAAATTCAATCAACGCGAACCATCTTCGACCCCAACAACCCTATCCACGCTGAGCTAATCCAGGGAGAACTGGTAAAACAGATGCCACGCGGAACAACGATGGCAAATTATCGCGGCCAACCTGTAGACCTACTTGTACTGACGACAAAAGGGCTGCAACTGATTGGCGTCAAATAATGCAAAAGCCCCGCGACCGTTAGGCAGAGGGGCTTTCATTTGGGCGCGACAAGTCATCAACGGTCTCGGCTTCAGGTTTGCCGCTGCCCTGCACGGCGCTGGGCCGGCTTGAATTATGCGCGCCGGGTGATTCGTAAGACGCGCAGTGCATCAATTATATACCTGTGTTTACGACCAGTGGTGATATTTCCGCTTCAGAACTCCATTTCCTCAGCCAGGCGCTTTATGGTCTGCCCAGCTGCATGCTTGCACATCGCATGCAGCGCCTCAACCATATCCTCCACCAGGTGCAGCAGCTTGTGCTGGACCTGCACCGCGCGCGTGCCGGTGCCAGCGCAGGCCTTGCAGCTGACGTCCGACAACACCGTCGCCTGGCCGCGCACCGGCTCATAGCAGCGGCCAGTGCAAGCCGGGCACACATCGTTCAGCCAGTGATCGAGCGACAGCTTCGCCACCTTGGCCGGGCTGACATCGGCTGGCCATGTGCGGTGCGCCGCCTTCGTCTTCACGATCTCGCGCCAGGCGTCGAGTAGCGAGGCGTAGCTGGTGGCGTCGCCGGCATACTTCACGCGAAACAGCTTGGTGCCCAGGTCGCGGCACAGCGCTGCTGCAGCCAACACCTCGGTGCTGTGGTGGTGGGCGTCGTCGCGCAGGTTTGATGAGCCGATGGCGCGGGTGTATTTCTGGATTACGTTCATTTATGGTCCTGTGGTATTGCAATTAATCCGACGAGCAGCTGCTGCCGCTGTCAGACGATCCTGACGACGAATCGCTGCTGCTGGCCGAGCAGCTTGATCCGCCCCAGTCGCCGGATGCGCCACCGCCGTCGAACGTGCCGCTACCACCGCCCATCGGCGCCGTGGCGCTTGCTGGTGCACCAGCGAGCAAGCCGCCTTGCGCGGTGTAGCCGTCGAATGGCACGCTGGCCAGGCCGGCGCGGCGCGGTGGCTCGATGGCGCTGGCGCGCGCACGTTGCGCATCAAGGCGGCACCGATCCTCGGCACGTTTGCCGGCGTCGATGATGGCGCGCCAGGCCGCATCATCACGCGCCTTTTGCTCAGCCGCCTGGCGCGCTTCGCGGCGCTTGGTCCATGGGAATTTGAAGTTAATCATGCTGCAGCCTTTCCTCGATGCGACTCCCAATCGAACGTCACCCACTGGCCACCCTCGCGCAGCCGGTCAAAGCTTCGATCGCCCAGGAACGTCTTCATGCCGGCCTTGTTCTGATTCGTCAGCAGGATCATCGGCATCATGTCGCGGTACCGCTTGTCGATGATGTCAAACAGGCTGACCTGCTCGGCCTCGGTACCGTATTGCACGCCTACCTCGTCGATGATGAGCAAGCCGACCGTCGCCAGCGCTTCCAGCACCTGGGATTCGGTTTTCGGCGAGTCCCGGCGCCACGTGTCGCGGATCATGCGCACGGCATCGATGGCGGAGGTGTAGAGCACCGTGCCGCGCTCCATTAGCGCTTGGCCGATAGCAATGGCCAGATGGCTCTTGCCAGTGCCTGGCGGGCCGGAAAAGACCATGGTGGTGCCTTTGTCGTAATGCTGGCCGATGTTCTGCACGAATTCCATTGCCACGGCCAGCGCTTTTTCCTTGCCGTCGGTGTCGGCGACGAACGTCGAAAAGTCCTTGGTGCGATAGCGCAGCGGGATGCCCGAGCGGCTGAGTGTCGCCTCGATGTTGAGCTGCTTCCGCTTGGCCAGGTCCGCTGCCTCGGCGTCTTCCGCAGCAAGCCTGGCAGCGTCAGCGCAGGCCGGGCAGCCCATCCAGCGCGTGGTGCGACCGATGATGAAGCCCTTGCTCACGTATTCGCCATGGGTGTCGCAGTTGGCAGGCTTTTCTTCCTGGCCGATGGTCAAGCGCGGCGCCTTGGGCGCTTCGCCGCTTTCAGGTAATTCGTCCATTTTCGATCCCTTCCGAATAGTTGATATTTTCAAAACCACTGTGCCTCGATGTTAGCTGGGGGCCGGCACGCGGGGAGCCGGTCGACGGTTGCAGCACCCAGTCGGCCTTGAACCCGCGCCAGCCACGTTCGCAGCAGATGCGCAAAGCGCCTTCCAGGGATGTGCCGGCTTTGTCCGCCTCGCGCAAAATTCCATCAATCGCGGTTTTCGTGATCGGCGCTTTGTGCTTGGCCCGTAGTGCTTTGAAATCGATAACGACCTGCGGATCAACGCCGAGGAAGAGATCATCGGGAGCCGAAGGCGACTTATCTTTTGTTTTTGACTTTGTCTGTATCTTCTCTTCTCTACTCTTCTCTTCTCTAGGCGTTTCCGTGCCGTTACTGGCGTTACATGGCGTTACACCGTCAGCGAAAGCAGCAGTAGGCGCAAGTGAAGGAGCGGGCGCGGTAGCAGCAGCTGCAGCTTTGCGTGCACGGTGTGCGGCAACGCGATCTGCACTACTGTCCTCGGCACGCTCACGCTTCGTCTGGCGCTTATCCCATTCAGCAATACACCCATCAGCAAGCATCCTGCGATCTTCGAGCGCAGCGATGATGTCGGCGGTGCGAGTTTCAGCGGGCGGGAAATTGAAGAGGCAATCCACCGCCTCGGTGTCGATGTCGCCATAGCACCCGCGAGGCGAGGCAGCGCTGGCCGATTCGAGCAAGAACGCCCACACCGCAAGGACGTCAGGAACCGACGCACCAGAGCGGCGCGCAACAAGTTGAAATTTGGGATCGGTCACGCTGCCGTGATGCCAGCGAAACCAGTCGATACCGTTACTCACTTGTCGGCTCCAGACGTGTGATGTCCGTGCGGGCAGGCACTTGATATTCGCTGTAGTCCACTTCGATCCTGTTGCTGCATTTGTTATTTCAACCTTCTTCAGCCTGGTATAGGGTCGGGGCGTGACCAGCGGGCTGAAATCGCTTGGTCGCGGCTGCGCAGCCGCTGCCCCGTCGGTGATCGGGACTACTTATTCTCTGGCTGGCTTGGCTGAGCACCAGCTGGGCGCAGGCACACCTGTTTGCCATCACGATCCATGCGCGGCACCAGCGCCTGCAGGGCGTCGGTAGTGAGGTAATGGCATCCCGTTTCGTTGTCGACGTAAAGGATTGGCGCGTAGGCCATCGTCGCTGGACGATCAGGCGTGCCTGTTCGAGGTGGAGGGGCAACTGCAGGCGCCGGCTCGGCGTTGTAGGTCGCCAGCATATACGTCGTCGGCAACAGGGCCGTCAGCAGCATCGGTGCAATCATGGGCTTCACGACAGCACCGCCGCGCCGCGCGAAAAGCGATCCGATGCCTGCTCGGCGCGCATACCGCGCAGCTCGGCCAGCACCAGCAGCTGCACCACCAGGTCGGCCGGCTGCTGCAGCTGGTCGGCCGCGGTGAGCAGCTCGCGCTTGATCTGCGCCAGGGCAGAGTTATCGCGCGGCGCCACCGGCGTGCAAGCATGCGCTGGAACTTCGGCGCGCGCCGGACTGGCGGCCAGCACACCGTCGACATATGCAAGCGCATCGAGGGCGTGCTGGTTGCCGGCGAAGACCTGGCGCGCTTCCGCGAGGGCAGCGTCGATGGTAGTGCTGTCGATGGAGGTCATGATGCTTCCTTGGTGGGGTTGTAGAGCGCCGAGTCGGCGAAGGTCAGTTCCAGTTGGGCGCCACCACGCAGCGCCTTGCCGCTGATGTGCAGCAGGTCCCAATCGGCTTGCGTGTCAGCCTGATTCTTGATGCGCAGCATAAGTGGCACCAAGAACGCGAGATTGCACATCGTCATGCTTGGGAAGTCGTCGGCACCGGCGGCCGCGCTGATGGCTACATAGATTTTGGGAAAGCAGGCACCAGTGCGCTGGTAGATGTACGGCAAGGCCATGTGCAGCGGGATGCGATCCGTGGGAGTGGTGAGTCGGTCGTCGACGGTCGGTAGCGGCGCGCCGCGCAAGATAATCTCAATTTTTTCATCGGCCCAGAGAGCGAAGTCAATATCGATCCAGCGCGTAAAAACAACAGCAAGTTTCGGGTGAAGCCACGTTCCGCCGCGCTTCCCGCGCTTCGTTTCTAAATACGGGAAATTCCCGTATTTACGTTCCAAGGCCGCGATATAGACCGCAGCCTCTTGTGATCGCGTCCACTCGTGCGCATCTTTGCCGCGCCGCTTCGCCGCCTCGGTCGCATTGAACCAGCCATCGGCGCGGAAAGAGTAGATCTTGCCTTCGTATTCGGCGGTGATGAGCGCGCCGCTGGCCTTGGAGGTCGCCTCGGCCAGCAGCTCGTGCGGAGGGTGGCCGCTCATGGCTGGCTTTCGGTGGGGGTGGTTGGATTGGTCGCGGTGCCGACCAGGGCGAGAATCTTGGGGTTGAGCAGGCGGGCGCGTGCGATGCCGTAACGGGATTCGATCTGACCGGCACGCATCAAGGGCACCCAGCCCTGCTGGTGCCACTTGTTGATCGCCTGCTGACTTACACCGAGCTGCTGGCCGAGACTAACTTGCGTGCCTGCGGCAGCAACGGCGGCGGCGATGCCGGTGGGACTCAATCGTTTAGACATCTTTTGATCCTGCGAAAGTTGGATTTAATCAAGAATATCACAACCTTTGATGAAACAACAGTGAGATTTTACTTGTCACGAAATTCGGTGTACACTTTGAAGTAATTACAACTTAATAGGTGTTCATATGGAAGGCGAATTCGGTGCCGTCGTTCAACGGTATCGCGAGCGCGCTGGGCTGACGCAGGATGAGTTAGCGGAACGCTTGCAGGTGACCCAGCAAACCGTTGGGAAGTGGGAGTCTGGAAAAGCATATCCTCGACCTGGCGTATTTGCACGGTTGAATCAGGTGCTTTCCATCCCCGCTGCTGAAATCATGGATTTGTATGGCGATAGCAAAGGTGCTAGATCGCCAAGTGGACCATATTCTAGTCATGTCCTGAAGCAGATTGGCGATGACAGAAAGCGTCAAACCGAAGCTCTTTCTGAGCTTGCTGTAAAATATTCTGCCAAAGAAAAAGTGGATAGACTTACTAAGTCCGCAAACAGATTTGAATCAAAAAAAACCATTTTGGCCGAGTTAAAGCCCTTGCTTGAAAAGACTCAAAAGAGCTTTCAATGGGGCGCCGGGGTAGTCGGTGGCTCGCTAGCTTGGCTCGTCGACTACATTGATAAAGACGTAGTGGCTGAGTTCGCCTATGCAGAATCACCACTAGAGCTATCGTTAGAGCTGGAAGATTTCATTCCAAAATTATTATGGAACCTGGCAACGCTCCGTGCCCATCTAAGGGATACGCGAAGCTATTTGCTAATAATAATAATGCCTGGATATGTTGGCATGGATTACCCGGATGACGATCCAGAAAAAAATCTTGTGAAGCGCCTTCCAAATGAGGTCGTTTTGCGGAGAAAAACAGCTGAGGCGGCCCTTCTTGGGATTTCGATCTTCGTCACTAATACGCCGCGACAGGTGATTCCCCTCCTCGCCTCGCACGGAAATGAGGATATTGATACCTGATCACCATCCTGTCCGCAGCTCAATTACGCCCTACGGGGCGTTTTTTTTCGTCTTTTTTACGAAATTTAAAATACAAAGGTTGTATTACGAAATTTGTTATGCTAAAGTTGTTTCATTACCTGAACTCATGAGGCGAACGACATGACCAGCTCCACCACCAGCAGCACCGGCAAAATGCAGCCCGGCAGCCTGGCCGAAGGCATCCGCGCCAAGCGGCTCTGCGCCGGCTTCAGCTTGGCTGACGTCGCCCAGCGCATCGGCGTCAGCCCTCAAGCGGTCCACAAGTGGGAGTGCGGCACCTCTACCCCACGCCAAAAAAATCACGATGCTTTATCCGGCCTCCTGGGGATGGCTGGTGAGCCGCATGGCGTCACGGCAGGAACCGCCGTCGACCAAATCAAAGCCGCCGGTGGCCGCCTTGGCGCCGCTGCTGCGCTGCTGAGCGTGATCGATATCCTGCCGGTGGCCGAGCGCCTTGCGACGCTGGAAACTTGCGCCGGCCTGGCCGCTGATGCGGCACGTGATCTGGCTACTTTTGTTGGCGGTGCTGTATGAGTCACCTTCCATCCAACGCGGAGCAGCTTGCGCTGCGCGCTGCGAGCGTCGCCGCAATCCCGGCGATCACTTGGCGCGGCCATAAAGTCCTGACCACCGAGTTGCTGGCTCAGCTTTACGGCACCGACGAGGTGAACGTCCGGATGAACCACTCGCGAAACGCGGCGCGGTTCGATGAAGGCATTCACTTTTTTAAGGTTTCCGGAAAAGCACTTTCGGATTTGCGAGTAACTTTAAGTGACTCACAAATTTCGGCGAAAGCGCGCAGCCTGCATCTGTGGACCGAGCGGGGTGCGGCGCGCCACGCGAAGATGATCGAAACCGACCAGGCCTGGGATGTATTCGCCGTGCTGGAAGATCATTATTTCCGGCAGCCGCAAGTAGACGAAGATCAGGAGCTGACCACCTCAGCAGAAAGAAGACCTTTGCACTACGCTGCAGTCGATACGGCGTTGCTGCATGGCGTTCTAGTCTCCACAGCTCACACCGCGCACAACGCGGCGGCAGGTTCAAAGCATTACGACGAAATGACGCGCGCGCAGCTCAAGAAAGCAATTCCTATAGCGCAGCGGCTTGCCAATGGCACCGCCACTCCACGCGACTTTGCCCTGCTTGATGCAAGTAAGCACAGCTTGGAGCATGCGCAGGCCCAACTGGTTCTTGACTTGCACGATCCGCCAGACGACGCCATCGAATAACTGCCTAAGCCGGAACTGATTCGGCCCCACAAAAAGAAAAAGCCCAACCGGTGTTGACGCACCGGCCGGACTGTTGCGCCCTAATTTTTTGGAGAAAGACCATGGCGAATAGTAACAATACCACAATATTGCCGCCTGACACAAGTGGCCAAGGCTTGATGCAGGCCAAACGCCGCTACTTCGAAGGCTTTCCACCTGGCGCCCTCGATGGCAGCGAGCCGACGTTGCAATTCGGCGGTGGCTCACTGGGCTTCGGCGGCGACCGTGCTGACGTCATGGTCAGTTTTGGCGACAAAGTGCGCCGCGTCCCGGCCGAGCGTGCCCTGTTCCATCTGGATCGCTTTATCGAATCAAGTCGTGCGCGCCTCGTATTGATGGCTGGCTGTCACTACGGCGTGACGCTGGATCGCGAAGCTGCGGTAGAGCCGCTGTACGACATGTTCAACAGCGAAGGCACTCGCCTGCTCGCCGGCGTCGAACTCGACACCGCCCATCAGATCCGTGACGAGCACCAAGCCGAGCCAGACGTCTATCCCGAATGGCAAGGCGAAATCACCCTCCGCCTGATCCGGGGAGCATATCTCGACAAGCGGGCGCCGACGAAATGACGACCGGCCCATCCCGCGCCACCACCATCAAGCGCTTGGCCGGCCTCGCCGACGTCGTCGGGGCGCTGCTGGCCGCAATCGAAATCATGGAACCGGCATCCCAGCCGGAAGCACTGGAAACCTGCGCCACGCTGGCCAGCGATATCGCTGACAGCCTGGACAAACTGACGAGGACCTCAGAATGAAAAAAGCATATATCGAGCAACTTGAAGCTGCAAGGGCTGGCTGCCTGAACTCGATCATCACCGAATTCCTCTTCACCCGCCTCCTGGCTCGCCAGATAGGCTGTATGCAACAGAACTACTGGAGTTTCTTGGGCCCTGCGCGGCGTCAGGTAGTCAAGCTGAAGCAAAGCCCTTTCAACGCCCATCGCGCAGAATCGATCCGCGTCTTGTTGCGCGAGGGCGATAAGCAGTGCGACGAGCTCGGCGTGGCGCAGCGCCAGCTTGGCGAGGCCCTGGTCAAGATGGCGCCGGAGTTCGATGCCGCCACCACGTTCGAGCAGCGGTGCGAGCTGCTGGGCGTGAACGTGGTCGACCGCGCGCAACTGCCGGCCGACAGCGGCATGGTCCACATCGCCTCAGCCTACGGCCTGGAGGATTCCGCCGCCGGCCGCAGCCTGCCCCACAAGAGCGGCCCGCTTTGCGGCGCAATTCAGGCGCACATGAACCACATCATGTTCACGACGCCAGAGGGCCGCGCGGCAATGGATGAAATGTGGGAAAAGCTGACCGAGCCCGGCGGCCTTTTCCAAGGCCTGCCGCTTTACGACAAAGACGCCGACGGCACGATGGTGCGCCGGCCGCCAAACCTGGTTGTGGTCACAACACCACCAGCGGATAAGACGGGCGGTGCGCAATGAGTACCGCGCGCCTCGTACAGCTAGTGGCGATCGGAGAACTGGCCATGGATCAGTGGCGCGCCCAAGAGGCGGCCGTCAATGCCGAGCATGCCTATCACCTCGCCATTCGCGCCTACGAGCGCGAGCACGGGCACCTCAACAAGCGAATCAGCGCGGACGATCCGGAGCATGCCGCCGCGCGCGAATTCACGGCGCCGAAATACAAGCTGCTGCAGCAGGCCCGGCGCCGGACCTATGCATTGAAAACGCGCATGGCCAAGGCCTGCGCAAAGCTGGCCAGAATCTCGGCCGCCAGACCAACCCAACCTGAAAGCAAACAATGAAATACGTGAATTTTTACAGCGGCATGGCCCTGGTGATGATCGCCTCCATTCTCGGCAGCCTGGGCAGCGCCACCGGCGAACTTGCGCCACCGCTGATCCTCGGCGCCCTGCTCTTTACCGTGCTGGTGCTGGGCTGGGCCGGCGGCGCCAGCGATGCACGCCACGAGCTCGACAGGCTGACCAGGCTGGAAAGCGGCCGGCAGTTGCTGGCGCAATCGCACATCAGGCAGCGCGATCAACTCGAAGAGGCGAATGAAACACTGCGCGCGAAGCTCAAGGACTGCCAGGCGGCCATCGAGCGATTCACCGCGGCGCAGGCCGGGACCATGGTTCGCATCACGGCGCTGGAAGGTGAGAATGCGGAGCTGCGTAAGCGGCCGTCCAGCGAAGTCATGATGGCGACGGCCCGGCGGCTTATTGCCGAACTTAACGATGAGCCCGACGATGTGGATGAAGATTGCCGCAATTGCCAAGCGCGCGGCATTGGCTACCTTCATTCCGAGCTGTTGATGCACATGGAGGTGGCACCACTAGAACAGAGCGCGTGTGGTCGACCTGATCAAAATACAAAAATCAACTGAAAGTGAAAAATGAGCGATATGAGCGAAGTGAAAAAATTCATGCGCATGCCGGCGGTGATTGAGGCAACCGGAAAGGCGCGCCAGACCATCTACGACAACATGAAGGCGGGAACCTTTCCCAAGGCGGTTCGCATCGGCCCAAGGTCCATTGCCTGGGATGCTGGCGAGATCGCGGCGTGGCAAAAAAAGGTGCGCGACGAGCGCCAATAGTCCAACTATGTACGGAAAAGTACGGCAACAGCCCATATTATTTAAGGCACCGCTAAGGCACGAAGCGCCCGGATATGAAAAAGGCCAATCCGAAGATTGGCCTAAGTCTTTGATTCTTATGGTCGGGACGGGAAGATTCGAACTTCCGACCCCATGCACCCCATGCATGTACGCTACCAGGCTGCGCTACGCCCCGACGAGGTGAGAATTATAGCAGAGGCTTTTAGGTTTTTGCCATGCTTTGCGCAGGATTCATAGCGAACTGCGCAAAGTTTTTTTTCAGCCTGTGGCACAGCGTTCTACTCGCCCAGCAGCAATGCCGTCAGGACGATGCGGAAACCGGCGATCAAGGGTTCGACCTTCATGTCCGGATTGTGCACCGCCCGCACGGGCAAGCCCTGGTACATGGCGATCATGGCATTCAGTCGCCCTTTCAGCATCTCTGCGTCGGCCGGCAAGCCGCGCTTGATGCGCGCATCACGTATGATCGAAAGTAACAGCTTGCGCGAACGTTCATCCGCACAGTGCAACATTTCCGCGATGGCGGGGTTGCGCGACGCTTCGGCAAAAATCTCCAGCGGCATCACCCAGGTTTTCGGGTCCAAGCTTTCCAGCACATGCTCGCCAGCATTGTCGACCACGGCCTGCAGCGGGTCTTCGCGCTGCGCCAGATCCTGCATCAGGTTGGTGACCCGCTCCATGTTCTTCAGGACGAAGGCGGCGATGATCGCATCCTTGCTGTCAAAATAATTATAGATGTGGCCCGCGCTCATGCCGGCCGCCTTGGATATCTCGGCCATACTGGCGCCGTGGAAGCCGCGGCGGCTGAAACAGCTTTCGGCCGCATCGAGCACCTGCTTGCGCCGCGTGTTGGCGCGCTCGGGATCCGGATGCTTCTTTTCAACTTGGTTCATGATTTTCCAGTAGCGCGCCGGCCCTGCCCCTGCGGACAAGGGCAAGGCCGGCGTCGGCGTCCCCGTGATTATTGGACGCTGCCAGCCGCCGCAACGGCTGTCTGCTCAGGCTGCCAACCGCCGCCCAGCACCTTGTACAAGGTCACCAGGTTGGTCGATTTGGCCAGGCGCGCCGTGATCAGGCTTTGCTGCGCCGTGTACAGCGCGCGCTGGGCCACCAGGGCGTTCAGGTAGGACTCGGCGCCCTGCTTGTAGCGCGCATCGTGGATGGTGTAGCTCTTCGTCGACGCTTCGACCAGCGACACCTGCGATTGCAGGCGCTCATCGATGGTGCCGCGCTGGGCCAGCGCATCGGACACTTCACGGAAGGCGACCTGGATCGCCTTTTCGTATTGCGCCACGGAGATTTCACGCTGCACCTTGGCGATATCGAGGTTGGCGCGATTCACGCCGCCATCGAAGATCGGCAAGCTGATCTGTGGAATGAAACTCCACGTGCCACTGCCCGCCTTGAACAGGCCCGACAGGTTGTCGCTCAGCGAACCTGCCGTGGCCGTCAGCGAAATGCGCGGGAAGAAGGCCGCGCGCGCCGCGCCGATGTTGGCGTTGGCCGCGCGCAAGGTGCGCTCGGCCGCCAGCACGTCGGGACGGCGTTGCAGCACGTCCGACGGCACGCCGGACGGAATGTCCGCCAGGGCCGTCACGGCGCCGAACTCGGCTGGCGGCAGCAAGTCGGCCGGCACGGGGCCGCCCACCAGCAGGACCAGCGCGTTTTGATCCAGCGCCACCTGACTCGTGAATACAGCCACGTCGGAACGGGCCGACTCGACGCTGGTCTGGGCATCGTACTTGTCCAGGCCGGAAGTCGCGCCGGCACTGAAGCGGCGCACGGCCAGGTCATACGACGACTGCTGGCTCTTCAAAGTATCTTGCGCCACGCGCAGGCGCTGCTGGTCGGCCACCAGGTTCAGATAGGTGCTGGCCACTTCGCCCACCAGGCTGATCTGCTGTGCACGGCGTGCTTCTTCCGTGCCCAGATATTGTTCCAGCGCACTGTCGGACAGGCTGCGCACGCGGCCGAAGAAGTCCAGCTCGTAGGCCGAGACGCCCAGGTTCGCCGTGTACTGGCGATTGATGGACGCTTCGCCGTTGGCGCTGGCGTTCTTCGGCACGCGGCTGGCCGACTGACCGCCCGACGCCGACAGGGTCGGGATCAGCGCGGCGCGTTCGATGCCATACGTGGCGCGCGCCTTCTCGATGTTGAGGATCGAGACGCGCAGGTCGCGGTTGTTGGCCAGCGCCAGTTCCAGTACCTGGCGCAGGCGCGCATCGGCAAAGAACTCGCGCCAGGCGACGTCCGCCACCGGCTTGGCGTCGGCGGCGGCCGTGTCGGCCTTGTAGGAAGGACCGGTCGGCCACGCCGTGGGCGCCGGCGCTGCCGGACGCTCATACGTGGGAGCCAGGCTGCAACCGGCCAGCAAGGCCAGTGCCGCCATGGAGAGTAGTGATTTTTTCATATTAATGTGCATCCTTGGAAAGCGTGACGGCTGGCGAACCAGGCGTCGCCGGCGTGGCTGGCGCGTCCGGCTTCGAGAAGAAGCCGCGCACCAGCACGAAGAACACCGGCACGAAGAAGATACCGAGGAAGGTGGCCGTCAACATGCCGCCCAGCACGCCGATACCGATGGCGTTCTGGCTGCCGGAACCGGCGCCGCTGGAGATGGCCAGTGGCAACACGCCCAGGCCGAAGGCAATCGAGGTCATCAGAATCGGACGCAGACGCAGACGCACCGCATGCAAGGTCGCGTCCAGCAGCGACATGCCCGATTCCTGCATTTCCTTGGCAAATTCCACAATCAGAATCGCATTCTTCGCCGACAGGCCCACCACCGTGAGCAAGCCCACCTGGAAGTACACGTCATTCGACAGGCCGAACATCCACGTACCGAGCACGGCGCCGATCACGCCCAGCGGAACCACCAGCAGCACGGAGAACGGAATCGACCAGCTTTCATACAGCGCAGCCAGGCACAGGAACACGATCAGCAGCGACAGCGCATACAGCTGCGGCGTTTGCGAACCGGATTCGCGCTCTTCCAGCGAGACGCCGGTCCAGCTGAAACCGATGCCAGGCGGCAACTTGGCGACCATTTCTTCCATCGCGTTCATGGCGGCGCCCGTGCTTTGGCCCGGCGCCGGCGTACCCAGGATCTCTACCGACGGCAAGCCGTTGTAGCGTTCCAGGCGTGGCGATGCGTAAATCCACTTGCCGGTGGCAAAGGCCGAGAACGGCACCATCTGACCAGCGGTATTGCGCACGAACCACTTGTTCAAGTCTTCCGGCAACATGCGCGATTCGGCATTGCCTTGCATGAAGACTTTCTTCACGCGACCACGGTCGAGGAAGTCGTTGACATACGAACTACCCCAGCCCACGCTCAGCACGCGGTTGATTTCCGAGAGCTGCAAGCCCAGCGCAGTCGCTTTCTGCTGGTCGATGTCGATCTTGTACTGCGGCGTATCTTCCTGGCCGTTCGGGCGCACGCCCACCATGGCCGGATTCTGCGACGCCATGCCCAGCAACTGGTTACGCGCCGCCATCAGGGCGTCATGCCCGACACCGCCGATATCTTGCAGCTGCATGTCGAAACCGGTGGCGTTACCCAGTTCCAGCACGGCAGGCGGGGCGAACGTAAACACCATCGCATCCTTGATCTGCAACAACTTGCCCATGGCGCGACCGGCCACGGCCGGCGCTTTTTGCGCCACGTCCTTGCGCAGCGACCAGTCCTTCAGGCGCACGAAGGCGATACCCGTATTCTGGCCGTTACCACCGAAGCTGAAACCGGCGACGGCAAACACGGATGCGACGTTGTCTTTCTCGCTGTTCATGAAGTGCTCTTCGACCTGCTCGATCACTTTCAGGGTGCGCTCTTGCGTGGCGCCCGTCGGCAATTGAATCTGCGTAAACAGGATGCCCTGGTCTTCTTCCGGCAGGAAGGAGGTCGGCAGGCGCATGAAGACGAATACCAGGCCGGCCAGCAAGATGACATACAACAGCATCGAACGGCCGCGGTGACGGATCATGCTGCCAACCAGGCTCTGGTACTTGTTGCTGCTGCTGTCGAAGCTGCGGTTGAACCAGCCGAAGAAACCCTTGTTGCTGGCGTGATGGCCTTTTTCGACCGGCTTGAGCAAGGTGGCGCACAAGGCTGGCGTGAATACCAGCGCAACGATGACGGACAGCACCATCGACGAGACGATGGTGATCGAGAACTGGCGGTAAATCACGCCCGTCGAACCGCCAAAGAAGGCCATCGGCACAAACACGGCCGACAGCACCATGGCGATACCGACCAGCGCGCCCGTGATCTGCGTCATGGACTTGCGCGTCGCTTCCAGCGGCGACAAGCCCTCTTCGCTCATCACGCGCTCGACGTTTTCCACCACCACGATGGCATCATCGACCAGCAGACCGATGGCCAGCACCATGGCGAACATGGTGAGCGTGTTGATCGAATAGCCGAACGCGTTCAAGATACCGAAGGTACCGAGCAGCACGACCGGCACGGCCATGGTCGGGATCAGCGTGGCGCGGAAGTTTTGCAGGAACAGATACATCACCAGGAACACCAGGATGACCGCTTCGACCAGGGTCTTGACCACTTCTTCGATCGACAGTTTCACGAACGGGGTGGTGTCGAACGCTACCTGGTAGCTCATGCCTTCAGGGAATTGCTTGCTCAGGTTGCCCAGCATGGCTTTCGCCGCATTGGCCGTATCGAGTGCATTCGCGCCCGTTGCCAGCTTGATCGCCACGCCGGTGGCCGCATGGCCGTTGTAGCGGGCAACGGTGTTGTAGTTCTCACGGCCCAGTTCCATGCTGGCCACGTCCTTCAGGTACACCATGGCACCGTTGGTCGAGGTTTTCAGCAAGATGGCGCCGAACTGCTCCACCGTTTGCAAGCGGCTTTGCGCCGACACGGTCGCGTTCAGCTGCTGGCCCTTGACGGACGGCGTGCCGCCCAGTTCACCGGCCGACACTTCGGCATTCTGCGCCTGCACGGCCGTGATCACATCCGCCGGGGTCAGGTTGAAGCTTTGCAGCTTGGCCGGATCGAGCCAGATACGCATGGCGTACTGCGAACCGAACAGGGTCACATCGCCCACGCCGGCAACACGGCTGAGCGGATCGACGACGTTGGCGGCCACATAATCGCTCAAGTCGGTCTGGTCCATCTTGCCGTTTTCGGAAATGAAGCCGAACACCATCAGGAAGTTCTTCGTCGCTTTCGACACGACCAGGCCTTGCTGCGTGACAGCCGTCGGCAGCAGTGGCGTGGCCAGCTGCAGCTTGTTCTGTACCTGCACCTGGGCGATGTCGGGATTGGTGCCGCTGCTAAACGTCAGCGTGATGCTGATGCCGCCAGTGGCATCGCTCGACGAGGCCATGTAGCGCAAGCCGTCGATACCCTTCATCTTTTGTTCGATGACCTGGGTGACAGCATCTTCCACGGTCTTGGCGGAGGCGCCAGGGTAGGAGCCGCTGATCGAAATCGACGGCGGAGCGATACTCGGGTACTGCGCGATCGGCAGGCTGAGGATCGAAATCACGCCGGCAAGCATGATGACGATCGCGACCACCCAGGCAAAAATCGGGCGGTCAATGAAAAAACGGGCCATTAATATTCTCCTGAATTAGTGGGCGCTGGCAGCCGATGCGGCGGCAGAAGCGGCGGCGGCAGGAGCAGCGTCGGCCTTGGCAGGTACGGCAACGGCTGGCGCACCTGGCTTGACTTTTTGCAAGCCTTCCACGATCACGCGGTCGCCTGCGGCCAGGCCGGACGTCACCAGCCAGTTGGTGCCGACGGTGCCGCTGGTGGTCAGCACGCGCTGCTCGACCTTGTTTTCCTTGTTCAGGATCAAGGCGGTCGCCTGGCCCTTCTGGTTGCGCGTCACGCCCACTTGCGGCACGGTGATGGCTTTTTCATCCACGCCCGTTTCCAGCTGCGCACGCACGTACATGCCTGGCAGCAATTCGCCTTTCGGGTTCGGGAACAGCGCACGCAAGATCACGTTGCCGGTGGTCGGATCGACCGTCACGCCGGCGAACTGCAGCTTGCCCGGTTCGCTGTATTTGCTGCCGTCCGGCAGGATCAGGTCGACCTTGGCCTGGCCTTCGCCCACTTTCTTCAGCGAGCCGTCAGCCATCTGGCGTTTCAGGCGCAGCAGGTCGGTGCTCGACTGGGTCACGTCGACATACATCGGATCGAGTTGCTGCACCGTGGTCAGCGCTTCGGCCTGGCCTGCCGTCACCAGCGCGCCGGCCGTCACGGACGAGCGGCTGGTGCGGCCGCTGATCGGTGCCGTCACGGTGCTGTAGCGCAGATTGATGTTGGCCGATTCCAGCGCCGCGGTGGCGGACTCGACGTCTGCCTTGGCTTGCTCGAACGCAGCGATGGCATCATCGTATTCCTGGCGGCTCACGCCTTCGATGGCAACCAGTTCCTTGTAGCGCGAGGCTTTCGGACCGGCCGTCAGCAAGTTGGCCTTGGCTTTCGACAGGGCGGCCTTGGCCGAATTGGCGGCAGCCTGGTAGGTGGCGGAATCGATCTGGTACAGGGCCGTGCCCGCTTTCACATCGCTACCCTCGACAAACAGGCGCTTCTGGATCAAACCGCCGACTTGCGGGCGCACATCGGCGACTTGGTAGGCATTCGTACGGCCGGGCAATTCGGCGCTCATCGGCAACGCGGCCGGATTAACAGTAAACACGACCACCTGCGGCGCTTGCTGCGCGTGAGGTGCTTCCTGTTTTTTACCGCAGCCGGCCATGATTACAGTGGCGCACAGAACGGCAATAGCGCCGCTCGTACGCGGCGACGTCAATGAAAAGGTTGGTTGCATCTTGGACTTTCTGAAAAAGAAGCTGGCTAGTGTCGTTAGAAATGACTAAATTTATTAACGCAGATCAAAGAATGAACGATCATTCTAAAATCGTCAAGCATCGTTACAATTGAAACATAGCAACTAAGAAGCAAATTGAATTATCAATACAGCAATAAATAGAGGACAGCAACAGCGTCGGCACACCAGCAAAGTCAAACAAAAACCTGGTGGACGGCGGCAATATGGCAAAGCGGGAAGGTTGGATTGAATGAATACTGTAGCAGGGTAATGCGTTTTTTGCTGAATCGGCGATCATGTGCGCAACACTTCCCTGCACGGCCAAGCCCACCGCCATGAATATTTACCAATGGTATCGAAAAGACATGTCCCGGCATTCGCGCTACTATCCTGTCCACGGCGTGGCAAAGCGGGGGCGCGATGATGACAGCACAGGCGCAAGGGCAGGTGCAAGGAGCGCAAGGAACGGCGCAACACGGGGGCGCGAGCGGCCCGGACGCGCCGCCACTGCTGTCGACGGGCGTTCCCGGCCTCGACACCGTACTCACGGGCGGCTTGCTGGCCGAGCGCCTGTACCTGGTCGAAGGCGTGCCAGGCACAGGCAAGACCACCCTGGCGCTGCAATTTCTGGCTGAAGGCGCGCGCAGCGGCGCGCCCGTGCTGTATCTCGCCCTGGCGGAGTCCGAGATCGAGCTGCGCGGCGCCGCGCTGTCGCACGGCTGGGACCTGGCCGGCATCGCCATCGAAGAGGTGGCGCCCAGCGACGACATGCTCGACCCCGAGCGCCAGTACACCATCTTCCATCCGTCCGAAATCGAGCTGGCCTCGACCAACCAGCGCATCCTGGCCGCCATCGACAAGCACCGTCCGGCGCGCCTGGTGCTCGATTCGCTATCCGAACTGCAGTTGCTGGCGGAAAATCCCCTGCGCTACCGGCGCCAGGTAGTGGCATTGAAGCAATACCTGGCCAGCCGGCACTGCACCACCATCCTGATCGATGACCGTTCCCCGCTCGACGACGGCTTGCAAGTGCGTAGCGTGGCCCATTGCGTGATCTCGCTGGAGCTGCAAAACCAGGCGTATGGCAATGACCGGCGCCGCGTGCGGGTGGTGAAATACCGGGGCGTGCCGTTTCGCAGCGGCACCCACGACTACAAGATCGCCCGTGACGGCCTGGTCGTCTATCCGCGCCTGGTGGCGGCCGACACGCGGCGCGATGGCGACCATCGGCGCCTGTCGAGCGGCGTGCCCGAACTCGACGCCATGACAGGCGGCGGCCTGGAAGAAGGCACGAGCACCCTCATTTCCGGCCCCGCCGGCAGCGGCAAGTCCACCCTGGCGGCGCAATTCGTGCACGCGGCAACAAAGCGCGGCGAACCGTGCGCCATGTTCCTGTTCGAGGAAGCACGCAGCAAGCTGCTGAACCGGGCCGACAACGTGGGCATGCGCCTGCAGGCGGCGCTCGACACAGGCTTGCTGAGCGCACAGCAGATCGATCCGGCCGAGCTGACACCGGGCGAATTCGCCCAGGCAGTGGTCGACGCAGCGCAGCGCGGCGCCCGCGTGATCGTCATCGATAGCCTGAACGGCTACATGCATGCGGTGCCCGACGAGCGCTTCCAGAGCACCTATCTGCATGAACTGCTCAATTACCTGGGCCAGTGCGGCGTGGTCACCCTGCTGGTCGGCGTGCAGCAAAACATGCTGGGCACCTGCATGACCACCTCGGCCGACGCCAGCTACCTGGCCGACAGCGTCATCATGCTGCGCTATTACGAAACGGAAGGCGAGGTGCGGCAAGCCATTTCCATCTTCAAGGAACGCGGCTGCGCGCACGAACGCAGCAGCCGCCACTTCGAAATCAGCCCTCAGGGCATCCGCATCGGCCCGGCCCTGGCCGGTTTTCACGGCATCCTGTCGGGCTTGCCCTAGAAATTGCCATGGAGCAGCGCATCCTGATCTACGCGCCTGCCGGCCAGGATGCCGCTCTGGCCGGCACGGTATTCGCAAGCAGCGCCATCGCCAGCCACGCCTGCCACTCTCCCGGCGATTTGGCCGAGCAGCTGGCGCTGGGCGCCGGCGGCGTGCTGACGGTGGACGAGGCGCTGCAAGCAGGCGTCTACTCCGTGCTCGACGCTTACGCCCGGCAGCAGCCGGACTGGTCCGACTTGCCCATCATCCTGCTGACGCACGCGGGGCTCGATTCCCTGTCTTTGCGGCAAGCCATTACCACCCTGGGCAATCTGACCCTGCTGGAACGCCCCGTGCACATCTTGACCCTGATCACGTCGGCGCATGCCATGCTGCGCGCGCGCCAGCGCCAGTACCAAGTGCGCGAGACGCAGCGGCGCAAAGATGAATTCCTTGCCAGCCTCGGACATGAACTGCGCAACCCGCTGGCGCCCATCAAGTCCGCCGTGGCCCTGCTCAAGCACATGTTTCCAGCATCGGAACAGGTCGGCAAGGTGAGCGACGTGATCGAGCGCCAGGTGACGCACCTGACGCGGCTGGTGGATGACTTGCTCGACGTGGCGCGCATCAGCAGCGGCAAGGTGTTGCTGCAACGCAAGGAGTTCAAGCTACAGCAAGTGCTCGACCATGTGAGCGAGTTGTGCCAGCCTGCGGCCAGCAAGCGGCACATCCGCATCACCCTCGATCTGCCACCGCATGCGGTGACCTTGCACGCCGACTACGCCAGGGTGGTGCAAATCTTTGCCAACATCGTCTCGAATGCCGTGAAGTTCACGCCGGACGGCGGCCACATCCACATTACGGCACACCAGGCGCAAGGCCAGTTACAGGTGGTCATCGAAGACAATGGCATCGGCATCGAGCCGGACGCCATCGCGCGCATCTTTTCCATGTTCGAACAGGGACGCACGGTAGCGGGCGAAATGACCAGCGGCCTGGGCATTGGCCTCAGCCTGGCGCGCCAATTTGCCGAGCTGCACGGTGGTAGCATCGACGCCTGCAGCGACGGCCCCGGCCGTGGCAGCCGCTTCATCGTCACCTTGCCGGCCAGCGCCAGCGACATCCCGGCCGCCGCGCCGGCCGCCACAGACAGCGCGTCGCCCGCCAGCGCGCACCAGCCGCTGCAAGTGCTGGTGGTGGACGACAACCGCGATGCGGCCGATACCTTGCAAAGCCTGTTCCAGCTGGAGGGCTATGCCGCCAAGGTCGCGTATGGCGGCGCGCAGGCGCTGGCAGCCGTCGACATGGCCTGGCCACAACTGGTCGTGATGGATCTGGGCATGCCGGGCATGGATGGCTACGAAGCGGCCCGCCAGATCCGCCAGCGCGCGCAAGGGCGCGACGTGCTGCTGATCGCCCTGACGGGCTGGGGCCAAGGCGAAGCGCGCGCACGGACGGAGCAAGCCGGTTTCGACCACCACCTGACGAAGCCGGTGGATTTCGCCACCATCGCCGCCCTGCTGCACGCGCACCTGGCGCGGCGCGCGGGAGCCGCTACGCGAGCGGAATGACGTTTATTTCCACTTGCCGCGCAATTCCTGCACCTTTTGCTGCAGCAATTCCGGCGTGGCGGCCTCGGGCGCCACAGGCATGCCCACGGCCAGCGACAGACGCGAGCGCAAGCCCGCCTTGAAGGCGCGCTCGAACAAATGGCCATTGCGGTGGCTCAACAGATGGCCCCACAAGCCGCGCAGCGCCAGCGGAATCACGGGCACCTTGCTGCGCTCGACGATCTTGGCGATGCCGCCCTTGAATTCGCTGATCTGGCCCGTGCGCGTCAGCTTGCCTTCGGGGAAGATGCACACCAGTTCGCCCTGGTGCAGCGCTTGCGCAATGTCGATGAAGGCCTTTTCCATCAGGAAAGGATCTTCCTTGGCCGGCGCGATGGGTATCGCCTTGGCCGTGCGGAAAATCCAGCCCATCAGCGGCATCTTGAAGATGCGGTGGTCCATGACGAAGCGGATCGGGCGGGGGCTGGCCGCCATGATGACGATGGCGTCCACATAGCTGACGTGATTGCACACCAGCACCGCCGCCCCTTCCGTGGGGATGCGCTCGCCATCGACGACTTTGACCCTGTGCACGGTCTGGATGAGTATCCACGCCAGGAAGCGCATGAGGAATTCCGGCACCAGCGAGAAGATGTAGGTCGCCACCAGCGCGTTCAGGATGGCCGTGACGAGGAACAACTGCGGTATGGTAAAGCCTTGGCCCAGCAGCACGATGGCCACGCCGGCCGCCGCCACCATGAACAGGGCGTTCAGGATATTCATGCCGGCGATCGTGCGCGAAATGTGTTTCGGGTCGCAGCGCGTCTGGATCAGGGCGAACAGGGGCACGATGAAGAAGCCGCCAAACACGCCGATCATGACGATGTCGAGCAGAATGCGCGGCACGCCCGCCTGGCCCACGAAAGCCAGCGCGTCGACCACTTGCGTATTCGCATACGCATTGCTGGCGAAATACAGGTCGATGCCGAACAGCGACAAGCCGATGGAGCCGAACGGCACCAGGCCGATCTCGATCTTGTGGCCAGACAAGCGTTCGCACAGCAGGGAGCCGGTGCCGATGCCGACGGAAAACACCGTCAGCAACAGTACAAACACGCTGTGGTCGCCATGCAGGAAATCCTTCGAATACACGGGGAACTGGGCCAGGATCAGGGCGCCGTAAAACCAGAACCAGGAGTTGCCCAGCATGGCCAGGAAGACGGGACGGTTCTTGCGCGAAAAATTCAGGTTGCGGAACGATTCAGCGACAAAGTTCAAACTCACCTTCAAGTCCGGCTCGGGGGCGGGCGTGCGCGGCACGCGGTAGCTGGCGATCAGTCCGAAAATGGCCACGGCAATCGTCGCGCCGGCCACCAGTTCCACGCCCAGCGGCTTGTGCACGATCAAGACGGCGCCGAGGATTTCGCCCAATAAAATGCCGACAAAGGTGCCCATCTCGATCAGGCCATTACCGCCGACCAACTCCTCGCGTTTCAGCTGCTGCGGCAGATACGCATACTTGACAGGACCAAACAGGGTCGAATGCACGCCCATGCCCACCACGGCCGCCACCAGCAGCCACAGGGTATGCGTCATCCAGCCTGCGGCGGCCACGGCCATGATGGCCAGTTCCATCCATTTGACGAAACGCGCCAGGCCCGCCTTTTCGAATTTATCCGCCAGCTGGCCCGCCGTGGCAGAAAACACCACGTAGGGCAGGATGAACAGGCCGGGGATCAGGTTGGTGATGGTGGACGGGTCAAGCGTGGTCCAGCTCAGCGCGTCATAGGCGAGGATCACCATCAGCGCCGTCTTGAACAGATTGTCGTTGAAGGCGCCAAAGAACTGGGTCCAGAAAAAGGGCCCGAAACGGCGCTGCGACAATAAGGAAAACTGGCTGCTTTGACTCATGGCATGGGGAACTGGCAATTAAGGAATTGCTAAAATACAGCACTATCTTGCGCACGACAATCTGAATGTCATCATCTTGCTTGGCATCAATACGAAAAACAGCCTGCCGCGTCATGCTCGCCTTGCCGCCGCACACGTTTCCTGGCACTTGCCCTGGCACGACAAAAATCGCTTGTTTCTTGATAATAAGGTAATGTGCGCATATCGCTGGCGCCCCTGCCTGCCCCTCCCGGAAAGCTGCCTCCATGTTTGGAATGACATCATTGACCATCCTGGCCTTGCTGGTCACCGCCTTCGTGCTGGTGCTGCAGCACCGCAGGAAAGTAGCGGATCTGGAATTGCTGACGGCGCGCTTGCGCAAGGAAGTCGACGCCATCGGGCAGCGCCTGCGAGCACTCGAAGGCCAGGCCGAAGCGCCGGCCACGCCCGTCGTGCCCATCGCACCCGCCGTACCCACCGTACCCGCTAGCGCGGCGCCAGTGGCAGTGCCGACACCCTTGCCGCCGCCCACACCCTTGCCGCAAGCGGCCGCGATCAAGGTGGTCGAGCTGGCGCAGGTCGCGCCGGCTGCAGTCCCCGCACCTGCCGCACCCTTGCCGCCGAAACCATCCCCGCCGATTCCAGCCAAGCCAGCTCCTGCCGCCCCCAACACCCCATCCTGGATCGCGCACCCGGACGGCCTCGTTGCCAAGGCGAAGAACTGGTTATTTACCGGCAACCTGGTTGCCAAGCTGGGCTTGCTGATCCTCTTCCTCGGCGTCAGCTTCCTGCTCAAATACGTGTCGGCACAGGTGACGCTGCCCATCGAGCTGCGCCTGGCCGGCATCGCACTGGCCGACATTGCCCTGCTGGCCTGGGCCTGGCGCATCCGCATCAAACGCCCTGGCATCAGCTTGCCGCTGCAGGGCACGGCGCTGGCGATATTGATGCTGGTGACGTTTGGCGCCTTCCGCCTGTATGAACTGATCCCGGCGGGCCTGGCGTTTGCCGTGCTGTTCGTGCTGACGGCGTTCACGTGTTTGCTGGCCGTGCTGCAAAACGCCGTCTGGCTGGCCGTCTTCGGCATCGTCGGCGGTTTTGCCGTGCCCTTGCTCGTGTCGACGGGCAGCGGCAACCATATCGGCCTGTTCAGCTATTACGCGCTGCTCAATGCGGGCGTCTTCGCCATCGCCCTGAAACGCGCCTGGCGCGTGCTGAATGTGCTGAGCTTTGGCTTCACCTTCATCGTCGCCACCACCTGGGGCCTGCTGCGCTATACGCCCGAGCACTACCTGTCGACGCAGCTGTTTTTGATCCTGTTCGTGCTGTTCTATATCGGCATCGCGATTGCCTACTGCGCACGCCAGGCGCCGCGCCTCAAGCATTACGTGGATGGCACCCTCGTGTTCGGCACGCCGCTGGCGGCCATGGGCTTGCAATACGGACTGGTGCGGGACTTTGAATTTGGCCTGGCGTTTTCCGCGCTGCTTGCCGGCTTGACCTACACAGGACTGGCCGTGGCCCTCTGGCGCCGTGTTGGCTTCCGCCTGCTGGCCGAAGCCTTCCTGGCGCTGGGCATCGTCTTCGGCACCTTGGCCATCCCGTTCGCCCTCGATGGCCGCTGGACGTCGGCCGCCTGGGCGCTGGAAGGCGCGGGCATCGTCTGGGTCGGCTTGCGCCAGCGCCAGACACTGGCCTGGGCTTTCGGCCTGCTGGTGCAGGCGGGCGCATGGATCTCCTTCCTGTTCATCCTGCAGGGACTTGATGCGGCTAGGGCCATGCAGGCCAACCTCTGGCTCGGCTGCCTGCTGCTGGCGGCCGCCGCGCTGGTAATGGCCTACAATTTCCGCCGCCACGCCAGCCACTTGCATCCGGAGTTCATGCGCAGCCTGTCGGTGCTGTTCCTGACGGCGGCCACGGCCTGGCTGCTGGGCGGCGTATGGAATGAAATCCTGCTGCGCACGGATGCCGTCACGCAATTGAACCTGCTCACCGTCAGCGCCCTGGGCGTGGCCGCCCTGCTGGCGGCGCTGGCGCGGCGCGAACAATGGCATGCGCCGCGCGCCCTGCTGCTGGCCGTGCAGGTACTGGCTGGCATGGTCATGCTGAGCCGCGCCAGCTGGGCCTGGGACCAGCATCCGGCCAACCTGTTCCACGGTTCCTTCCTCAGCGCCCTGCTGCTGGGCGCCGCCGCCTTTGCCAGCGCCCGTTTCCTGGCGCTGCGCGCGCGCGGCGGCGACGCGCTGCTGGCCCTGGTCGCACAGCCGCTGCTGGTCTGGAGCGGCTTGCTGTGGTTTGCCGCCATCCTCGTGCCCTTCACCAGCTGGCTGCTGCGCCTGATCGACGGCGACTTGGAGCTGCAAGCGCATGCTGGCGAGCACTGGCTGGCGCTGTACCTGATCGCCGTGTGCGTCACGACGCCCGTATTCGCCATCCTGGCGCGGCGCCTCGAGTGGCCGCCACTGCGCTGGTTCAGCGTGGCCGCCTGGCTCGGTTTGGGCGTGTGGAGCGCCAACCTGCTGCTGGCGCTGTACCTGCGCGACTACCTGCCGACGGGCTTGAGCTGGCTGGCCCTGGCCGGCGCCCTGGCGGCCGGCGAATACCTGCTGCTGGCCTGGCCGCATGCGGGTTGGCAACTCGACGTGCGGGCGCTGCGTTTCTTGCATACGCTGCGCACGGCAGCTCCCTGGCTGATGCTGTGGCCCGTGGGCGCCATGTACGTCAACGCCTGGCTGGCGCGCCACGAAGACAGCGTCAGCCCCGCCTGGGCCCGCTACTTGCCAGCCTGGGCCATGATGCTGGCGCTGGCCTGGCTGATCCGCCGCTGCAGAACAGGGGCCTGGCCGGTGGCGCCGATTGCCGCGTGGTACCAGCGCACCCTGATACCGCTGGGCGCGCTGTGGTCGCTGCTGCTGATCGCCGTGTGGAATATTGTCGACGACGGCGCCATGGCACCGCTGCCCTATTTGCCACTGCTCAATCCGCTGGACCTGAGCACGGGCTTTGCCATCTTGCTGGCCATCGCCAGCTACCGCTTGCTGCCAGCAAAACAAGTGCTGCTGCCCGCCCTGTGGCAAGCACGTTTGCCCGCCGTAGCCGCCTGCTGCGTGTATGTCTGGTTCAACCTCATGCTGCTGCGCACGGTCTCGCACTATCTGGGCGTGCCGTACACCTTTGACGCCATGCTGGCCTCGCAGTTCGTGCAAGCCATGCTGTCGCTGGTGTGGAGCGTCACGGCCCTGCTGCTGATGCGCCACGCGGCGCGCCAGCAGCAGCGCCAGCAATGGAGCATGGGCGCCGTGCTGCTGGGGTTGGTTGTCTTGAAACTGTTCCTGATCGACCTGTCGAACGTGGGCGGCATCGAACGCATCATCTCCTTTGTCGGTGTCGGCTTGCTGATGGTCTTGATCGGCTACCTGGCGCCCTTCCCCAAGGCTGCCGCGCAAGCGCCAGCCGAACCTCAGCAAGGAGCCGCATGAAAGCCTCATTGATCTGCTGCAGCCTGCTGGTGGCAGGCGCCGCGCTGGCCGCGCCTGGCCAGGACCGGCCACAGGACTATGCCTGGAACATGCCCATCCAGTCGCCGGCCGGCGCCGGCATCGTGCAGCTAACATTGCCCAGGGAAGTTTACCTGCACGCCAGCTCGGCCAGCCTGGCCGACCTGCGCCTGTTCGATGCCGACGGCAAGCGCCTGGCCTATGCCATCGGCGCGCCGCCGGCGCAATCGGCCACGCAGCGCACGAACATTCCCGCCCGCATTTTCCCCGTGACGGGCGCGCCGGCAACTGGCGATGGCTTGCAAGGCATCGACATCCGCACGGCCGACGATGGCCGGCTGCTGTCGGTCAGCACGCGGGCTGGCACGGCAGCGGCCACGGCGGCGCTGCAAGCGCTGATCCTCGACCTGGGCAAGCAAGCGCAAGACAAGCGTATCGCCGCCTTGCGCTTCACGCCGCCGGCCCGCACGGACAATTACAGTGCGCAAGTGCTGCTGGAAGTGAGCGATGACCTGAAGCAATGGGACGCCATCGGCACCACCACCCTGAATTGGCTCAGCAACAGCGACACGCAAACTCTGGCCAACGACAGCATCGCCTTTGCGCCGCGCGCTTTTCGCTACGCGCGCCTGAGCTGGCAAGCGGGGGAACCGCTGGCCTTTGCGGCGATTACGGCGCAAGCCGTCAGCGAAACGGACATCGCCGCGCCGCGCGCCAGCGTCGTGCTGCAAGGCTTGCCCGGCAAGCAGGCGAATGAATGGCGCTACGCCACGCCCCTCGCCATGCCCGCCGACAGCATCGCCCTGCAATTGACGCAGACCAATACGGTGCTGCCCGTGACTCTGGGCGTATATCGCCAGAACAGCTATGTTCCCCGGCACCGGCTGCACCTGCGCCAACAGGCGCGTCCCGCGCAAGGCGCCTATTTCGATCCCCTGCTGAGCACCACGTTTTACCGCATCGGCCTCGATGGCAAGGAACGGATCTCGGGTGACCTGGCCATGCCCGTGACGCAAACAAACGAATGGGTGCTGCAGACATCCACGGAACACCCGCTCTCCGCCGACAATGCACCCGCCTTGCGCCTGAGCTGGACACCCGCCACCGTCGTTTTCCTGGCCAGCGGCAAGCCGCCCTATCAGTTGGCATTCGGCAACGGCAACGCCGCCGCCGTTGCGCAGCCGCTGGCGCAGGTGGCCCCCGGCTTCAGGGCGGACGAGCTGCTGGCTCTCAAGACTGCCAGCGCCGGTCAGCTCAAACCCAACGGGGGAGTGGCGGCGCCAGCCCCCGCCACAAAGGACGGCGCAGGCTTGCGCCTGACCGCGCTATGGGCCGCACTGCTGCTGGGCGTGGCTGTGCTGGGCTTTTTTGCCTGGCGCTTGCTGTCCCAGATGAAAGAGGAACAAGGCAGTACCGACAAGCACGAGCATTAGCCTGGCCGCCACATCGCTACCGCTACTGCCGCAGCAGCGCCTTGAACGTCTGCGGCATCCACGGCCGCGCCGCCAGCATGAAGCTGATGGCCAGGCGCTCATCGCCAGGCAGGCGCGCGTCTTCCTGGTGCTGCTGCGAAAACTCCACCGCCACTTGCTTCAAGCGCTCCAGCAAGGCCGCCGTGGATTTCTTCGACAACATCACGTTCACCAGACGCAGCAATTCTGTCTCGCCATCGAATTGCGAATTGAGATAATCGCCATACGCTTCCTTTTTGAAATAGGTATGAATCGGGCCATTCGGTATCCACGCAAACGTGCGCGCCACCAGCAGTTTGACCCGGTTATTCGGCAGCAGTTCCAGGAAACCGATCTTGTCGAGGCGCAGCAAATATTTGACGGCTTGCGCCTCGCTGATGTCATAGATGGCGACGATCTGTTCCAGCGGCAACAGGTTCAGGGCGGACACGGCCACCACGAACAAGCGGGTGTCGTCGATGATTTCCTTTTCCTGCGCATATGTCAGCCCCGTGATCAGGGTGGGCGCGGCCTGCGCCGTCTGCACGGCCAGCGCCAGCTGCTGGAAATCGCTGCCGATGGCGACCAGTATCTGGTCCAGGCGCTGCAGGGTGAATTGCTTTTGCGAAAACATCCGCTTGACGCTGGCTTCGGACACGCCGATGCGCTGGGCCAGTTCGGCGTACGTGACGGCGCGCGCTTTCAACAGGCGTTTCAAGGCTTCGATCAAGGCGTGGGTTTGCGGCATGCACTTCCTTTATAAAAATTGCATCGGTTCCAACGGCAAAAAAGTAGCGCAATACGCTACCTGCGGTATGCCTGCCCGCTACGAGTAGCGTTTTCATTGACCAATTGCCCACAGTCTACAATGATGGCGTTGCCACTTGGCACACTTGAAGGAGAAACACATGAAACGCTTGCTGCCCCTCTGCCTGTCCCTGTCGCTGTTGTTCGCTACTGCCGCGCCCGGCCTGGTCCATGCCGCCGCCTCGGAGAACCTGTCGAAAGGCTCGCAAAACCTCAGCCAGGGCTCCGCCGTCGTCGTCGCAGGTTCCATGTCGATGCTGGTCGCTTCCGGCCAGGTGGTCGTCGCCAGCGTGGAAACGGTGGGCGAAGGCATCGTCATCGTGCTGAAAGGCGCGTCCGAAGCGGGCGGCGCTTCCATCCAGATGAGCACGCAAGCAGCCAAGGGCCTGTCGCTGGCGGCCGGCACCGTGGTCAACGTGGTGGCGCTGTCCACCGGCCATATGCTGGTTCTTTCCGGCAAGGCCATCGCCTTTATCCCAAACGAACTGGGCAAGGCCCTGCTGCACCACTCCAAAGTGTAACTCCCCCATGCAAAGCCACTATCCCATGAAACATCTGCTCGCCATCGCCGTGCTGTGCGCTGCCACCCTGCATGTCCAGGCCGCCAACTCCGACACCACCAATGCCTCCGACAACGCCAGCATGGCCTCGGCCATCGTGCTGGTCGGCTCCATGTCGGTGCTGGCCGCCGCCGGTGAAATCGTCATCGACAAGGTGGAAGACGTGGCCGACGGCAGCGTCCTCGTGCTGAAAAGCGCAGCCAGGGGCGCATCTTCCGCCGCCACGGCCTCCGTCAAGCTGAGCCAGAAGGCCACGCAAGGCCTGTCACTGGCAGCCGGCACGGTGGTCGAGGTGGTGGCCGTCTCGACGGGCCACATGCTGCTGCTGTCGGGCAAGGCCATCGCCTATGTGCCGAACGCGGCCGGCAATGCCATCCTCCACCATTCGAAAGCGTGAATCCCATGAAACGCCTGACCGTGATGATCATCAGCCTGGCCCTGGCCGGCGCCGCCCATGCGGGGCGCTCGTGCGAGGACAAGCCAACGGATGCGAGCACCCTCGTCAAATCGATGGAGCTGGCGCAAAAGACCCTGCAGGCGCTCGATGCCTCCGGCGCGCAAGTGGCGCTGGTGGCGCGCGCAGGGCAAGACCTGTCGAAGTACAATTTGCGCTATTCGCACATGGCGCTGGCCTGGCGCGACCACCCGAAGGGACGCTGGCTGGTGGTGCATGAACTCAATGAGTGCGGTACGGCGGAGTCGTCGCTGTACAACGAAGGCTTGGGCAATTTCTTCATGGACGACGTGTTCATGTATGAAACCCTGATCCTGGTTCCCGGCCAGGATACGCAGCAGCAACTGGCGCGCCTGCTGACCAGCAACACGCCCAAGCGCCTGCATGAGCCACACTACAATATGCTGGCCTACCCGTTTTCCACCAAGTACCAGAACTCGAACCAGTGGGTGCTGGAAACCCTGGCCGCGGCCAGCAACGAGCCTGGCAAGATCGAAACGCGCGCCGAAGCGCAAGGCTGGCTGCGCAGCGCCAGCTACGCGCCGCAAACGCTGAGCATCCCCGCCGCCACGCGCCTGGGCGCGCGCATGTTCCGCGCGAATATCGCTTTCGACGATCACCCGTTCGAGCGCCGCATGACGCGCCAGATCGACGTCGTCACCGTCGACTCGATCGTGCGCTTCATGCGCCAGCGCGAACCGAAGGCGCAGGAAATCGTCGTGCGGGGAAATTAAGGACGTTGCAGCACGGACGAGGTGGCCAGGATGGCCACCTCGTCACCGTTAAAACACCCAGAGTTTATCGGCCGGCATGTGCAGCCAGTACTTGCCCGCTTCGAGCTTGTGGCGCGAATACGCGCGCAGGCTGATATTCTCGGCACCGCCGCGCTCAAACAGGCATTCCCAGCGGTCGCCCAGGTACATGCAGGTCAGCAGCGGCAGCTCGATGGCATTGTCCACCTGCGTGGCGCTGATCTTCACTTCCTCGACGCGGATCATGGTGGTCACCTCCGTGCCCACGTTGGCGCCGCGCGCCACGCCCTGCATGGAGGCGCCGTCGACCAGCAAGCGCACCTGATTGCCATCGCGCTGCACCACCTTGCCGGGCAAGCGGTTGTTACTGCCCATGAATTCGGCCGTAAACAGGGTGTCGGGCGTTTCATACATGCTTTGCGGCGTTCCCTGCTGCTCGATCTTGCCGTTATTCAGCAGCAGGATGCGGTCGGAAATGGCCATCGCCTCGCCCTGGTCGTGCGTCACCATCAGGGCCGACAGGCCCAGGCGCACGATCAGTTCGCGCAGGAAGGCGCGCGCTTCCTCGCGCAGCTTGGCGTCCAGGTTCGACAGCGGTTCGTCGAGCAGGATCACGGGCGGGTTGTACACCAGTGCGCGGGCGATCGCCACGCGCTGCTGCTGGCCGCCTGACAGCTGATGCGGATAGCGTTCGCCCAGGTGCCCCAGGCCCAGCTGCGTCAGCACTTCCTTGATGCGCGCGGCGATCTCCGTGCTGCCCATCTTGCGCAATTTGAGACCGTAGGCGACGTTGTCGAACACGGTCTTGTGCGGCCACAGCGCGTACGACTGGAACACCAGTCCCAGGTTGCGATGCTCGGCCGGCATCTCGAAGTGTTTCGCGCCATCGTAGACATTACGCTCGCCGATCTGGATGGTGCCCGCCTTCGGGCTTTCCAGCCCCGCGACGGCGCGCAGCAAGGTGGTCTTGCCGCTGCCCGAAGGCCCCAGCAAGGCGACCACTTCGCCTTTTTTCAGGTGCATCGAAACACCCTTCAGTATCTGGTTGGCGGCAGCGCCGGTGCCATAATCGAGGTACAGCTCATTGACGGTCAGTTCATTCATGATGTGGTCTCAGTCTCTAGTCTATATATTTAGTTATGTAACTTCACGCCGAAGCGCAGCGCGATGCCCAGGCCGATGGCCACCAGGGTGATATTGATGAAGGACAGCGCCGCCACCAGGTCGGTCGAGCCGCCGGCCCACAGCGATACCAGCATGGCGCCGATCACTTCCGTGCCCGGCGAGAGCAGGTACACGCCCGTCGAATATTCGCGCTCGAAGATCAGGAAGACCATCAGCCAGGCGCCCAGCAAGCCGTATTTGATCAGCGGCAGGGTCACGTCGCGCGTCACCTGGCCGCGGTTGGCGCCGACGGCGCGCGCCGCCTCTTCCAGTTCCGGTCCCACTTGCAGCAGCGCGGTGGAAATGAGGCGCATGCCGTAGGCCATCCACACCACCGAATACGCCAGCCACAAAGCGAAGATGGTCGAGCGCACTTCACGCAGCACGGGGATCACATGGCCGCTCAGCCACAGGGCCACGCCGTTGTCCATGCCCTTCAACATGCCGTCCAGCCAGGCCGGCACGAACAGGAACACCCACAGGAACGACAGGCCGGCCAGCAGGCCCGGCACGGCACGCGGCACCAGCACGCTGTAATCGAGCAGGCGCGTGATGCCGTCCTGCTTGCGGTGCATGGCCAGCGCGATGAAGCTGTAGCAACCCACGGCCAGCGCGCCGCCGACAACGCCGATCAGGATGGTGTTGACGATGCCGCGCACCAGCGACGGCTGGTCGAAAATGTCGCGGAAATGCTGCAGTGTCAGCACGTCGGCCAGGTGCACGCCTTCGCCCCAGTACTGCACGAAGGAGCGCAGCACGATGCCCGTCAATGGCAGGATGATGGTGAAAATCAGCCAGCCTGCCAGCAAGGCAAAGGCCAGCCACTTCCAGCGGCCCAGCGGCATGGCCTTGCTGCGCGCGCCCTTGCCCTTGATCGACACATACTTGTTGGCGGACTTGAGCAGCCAGCGCTGTATCATCACCAGCGGCATGGTCACCATCACCAGGCAGACGGCGACGGCGGCCATCAGGTGGTACGACGGCGTGCCGAGCTTGTTCGTCAGCTTGTACAGATAGGTCGGCAGCACCAGATGGCCTTCCGGATCACCGAGCACCAGCACCAGGCCGAATACTTCGAAGCCGAGGAAGAACACCAGCACGCCCGCATACGCCAGCGCCGGCATGATCATCGGCAGCGATACATTGAGCATCACCTGGATCGGCGAGGCGCCCGCCACGCGGGCCGCTTCCTCCACGTCCGAGCCCAGGCTTTTCAGCGCCGACGAGGCATACAGGTAGACGTGCGGCACGTGCGTCAGGCCGGCGATGATGACGATGCTGGTGAACGAGTAAATATTCCAGGGCACGAAGCCGAGCAGCTCCTTGGCCCAGATCGAGTAAAAGCCCACCGGACCCATCGAGACGACATAGCCAAAGCCCATCACCATCGGCGAGACAAAGATCGGGACCAGCAGCATCGGCGCCACCCAGCCGCGGCCCGGCAAGTCGGTGCGCACCATCAGGAAGGCCAGCATGCCGCCCAGCGGCACGGCGATGACGGTCAGGCCGAAGGCCAGCATCAGGCCATTCTTGAAGGCCATGGCGAAATCGGGATCATCGAAGATGAAACGGTAAGAGTCAAAGCCGAATTCGCGCACCGGCATGAAAAAAGGCGCGTTCAAAAAGCTCTGATAAAAAATCAGGAACAGCGGCAGGAAAATGGCGATCAGCGTGATCGTCACGACCACGCCGCGCGACCAGTTCAGGCGCGACAAGGGAGAGCGCGACCGTGCAGGCAGCGGCAAGATGGCAGTTTGCATGATGAATCCAATGAATGAAGGGTGCTGCGTGTGCCCGCAAGCCAGGCTCGCGGGCGGCCAAGACGGCGTTGGCTATTCCTATTTCTTGCCGGCTGTCTCTTTCCACTGTTTCAGGAAGGCCATGCGCTTGGCCGGTCCCAAAAATTGCAGGATGATCGGGTGCACGGGAATCGGCTTGACGTTGGCCGCGCCGATTTGCTTGATCAGGTCAGCCGACGTGGTTTCGCCCGTGACGTCGGCGCGGATGGCGAACAGCTTGGCACCGTTGGCGATGATGGTCTGGCCGCGGTGCGACAAGATGTAATCGAGCCACAGCTTGCTGGCGTTGACGTTCTTCGCGTTCTTGTTGATGAACTGCACGCGCGACAAAATCAGGGTGTAATCCTTGGGCAGCACCACGCCGATCGACGGATCGGTCTTGGCGCGCACCAGGGCATACGAGCCCAGCACGTTGTAACCGATCAGGTTTTCACCCGAGGAGATACGCTCCATCATGGTGCCCGTCGACGACTGCACGCGCACCTTGGCCGCACCAAACGCGTTTTCCAGCGCCAGGAATTGCGGATATTCCTTGGCATCCTGCGCCATGAACATGAAGCCCACGCCCGACTTTTCGATGTCGTAGGTGGTGACCTTGTCCTTGAATTTCGGCGTGGCGATCAGCTTGACGAAGTCGTCGTGGTTCTTCGGCACTTCCTTCGGGTCGAGCAAACGCTTGTTGTAGACGATGGCGGCCGGCTCGAACGTGGTGCCGTAGGCCTGGTCGTCCCACATGGCCCAGCCAGGAATCTTCGCCGCTTCGACCGATTTGTACTTCAGGGCGTAGCCGTCCGAGGCCAGGCGCATCTGCAAATCCATCGCCGACGACCACATCACGTCGGCCGTGTTGCCGCCAGCGGCCACTTCGGAAATGAAGCGGTTATACACTTCGGTCGAATTCATGTCGTTGTATTCAACGGAGATGCCGGGATACAGGGCGCTGAAGTCCTTGATCAGCGGCGCGGCGGCCTTGCTGTCGGTGGCGCTGTAGATCACCACCTTGCCTTCCTTCTTGGCCGCGTCGATGATCTTCTGGTAATCGGCCGGATAGCCGGCCGGCACTTGCGCGAAAGCGGCGCCGGCCAGGCTGGCAAACGCGGTGGCAATGGCGGCTTGAAGCAGGGTCTTGGTTTGCATGGGGTTGTCTCCGTCTGTGAAATAGTTTTTTTAAATGGGATGTCGTTCAGCGCATCAGGCCAAGCTCATTCGCCTGCCTGGCATACTCATCGACCGCCTTCTTGACATACGCGGTCAGCTTCGGCCCCGTCAGGGCGAATGGGTACAAGCCGGCCTGCGCGCGCCACTCGGCGAACTGCGGCGTGGCCATGACGCGGTCAAAGGTGGCCACCCAGCGCTGGTAGTCCGCCTCGGGCACCTGGGGTCCCATCCACACGCCACGGATGATGGGCCAGACCACGTCGAAGCCCTGCTCGCGCGCCGTCGGCACGTTCGCCAGCACGCCGGGCAGGCGTTTTTCCGACAGCACCGCCAGTACGCGCGCATGGTTGGCGCTGGCGTTCAGGGTGGCCTCCGACGTGTCGCCCGAGACCACTTGCACATAATCGGCCTGCATCGCCGTAAACACTTCGCCGCCGCCTTCGAGCGCCACGAAGCGCAGCACTTTCGGGTCGATGCCGGCGTGGCGCGCCAGCAGCGCCATCTTCAGCCAGTCCTGGCTGCCGATGGTGCCGGAGACGCCGATCAGCACCTTGTCCGGATGCTGGCGCAGCGCGGCGATCAGGTCGGCCAGGGTCTTGTAGGGCGAGTCGCTGCGCACGGCGATCATGCCGTAGTCGGCGCCCAGCGCCGCTACCCAGCGCACGTCGCCCGTCTTGGCGTTGCCGAACTTGCCTTGCGCCAGATTGAGCAGCGAACCGCCCGAAAACGCCACCAGGGTGTTCGCTTCCGCGCGGCGGCGTTGCGATGCCATCGAATGCCAGGCCACGGCGCCGATGCCGCCGGGCAGGTAGCTGATGCGCATCGCATTTGCCACGCTACCGGCCACGCCAGCCACGCCCTCCTGCGCCAGGCCTTTTTTCGCCAGCTTGCAGGTCAGGTCCATGGCGCCGCCCGGTTTGGACGGCACCACGCACTCGACCGGCGCTGACGTAGCCACCTGTGCCCCGGCAAATACGGGCAGCAGGCATGGCAGCAACAGGAACAGGATGCGCAGCATGGTCATGCCTTAGAAGCGGTGCTGGATGCCGGCGATCAGGCCACGCTGCGTGTCGCCGAAACCGGCGTCGTCACGCGACAGGCTGACCAGCTGCTTGTGCTTGGCCTTGGCGTAGGCGCCTGCCACGTACAGGTCGGTGCGCTTGGACAGCGCATAGCGCGCACGCGCCACGTACATGATCGGATCGGCATCGAGGTTGGCGGCCACGTTTTTCACGTCCTGATAGTAGATCACGCCCGTCAGGGTGATGACCGGCGTGGTCTTGTAGCTGACACCGCCCCAGTACAGGGTGCCGCGCACGTCGGCCTTGCCGGAAGCAGCCGGATCGAGCTTGTAGTCGCGCGCCGCCGCCTGCACTTTCCACGGGCCGTTGTCATACATGGCGCCCAGGTGATACACGGTGGTCTTGTCGCGCGCGCCGCCGGCGATGGTATTGCCGTTCACCTGCTCATACGTGGCCAGCAGGCTGACGGGGCCCGTCTTGTAGGTGACGGCCGTCGACAGCTTGGCGCTGTCCGAGTTGCCCGTCGACTGTTCGCCGAAACCGTACGATGCGCCGTAGCTGAAGTCGCCCGTCTTGCCCGAGTACTTGACCATATTGTCGAAGGCCGTCGTCATGCCGTATTTGCTCGGACCCGTCGCGTTGGCCGAGGTGGCCCACGAGTAGAACGGCGCATAGGCCATCGGATCGAACGGCAGCACGAAGTCATACACGGTGGTAAACGAGCGTCCCAGCACGACGCGGCCAAAAGCGCCTTCCAGGCCCACATTGGCCTGGCGCTTGAACAGCGCGCCATCGGCCGCGCCCGTGTCGACCAGAATCCCGCCTTCCAGATTGAACACGGCTTTCAGGCCACCACCCAGGTCTTCACTGCCCAGGATGCCCCAGCGCGAGGTGTTCATGCCACCCGAACTGACTTGCGTCATCGAGCTTTTGTTCGGACCGGCGTTGCTGGTATTGCTGATGCCGGCGTCCAGGCGGCCGTACAGGGTGACGTTCGACTGGGCGTGGGCACTGCCGGCAGCGGCGAGCACCGCCATGGCGGCCAGCGAGAATGCAGTTTTTTTCATGTAAAGTGTCTCCCTTAGATATAGTTATTGGTGATATGCCTGATTCATTTCGTGAATCAGGATCACACTATATAAGCGCCATCCTTTCAATTGGCTTTCAGCATGACAGGTGTCGCCGGCCAGCCACAAGGGGCGCAAACATATTCATCGCCGCCCCTGCCGCCAGGCTTACACTGCATCATTTCAAGGAATGGCGGAGACCATGCGCATATTATTAGTGGAAGACCATCTGGAGCTGTCGCACTGGCTGGCAAAAGCCCTGCGCGACGCGCACCTGACAGTGGAGACCGCCCACAACGGCGCCGATGCCGACGCCCTGTTGCACACGCAGGAATACTCGCTGGTGCTGCTCGACCTGACCCTGCCGAAGATGGACGGCCTGGACGTGCTGCGCCGCCTGCGCGCGCGCGGCGGCACGCGCGGCAAGACTCCCGTCATGATACTCACGGCGCGCGGCGGCCTCGATGACAAGGTACAGGGCCTGAACCTGGGCGCCGACGACTACATGGCCAAGCCGTTCGAGCTGGCCGAACTGGAAGCGCGCGTAAAAGCCCTGCTGCGCCGCAGCCAGGGCAACGAAGCACTCGTGCACACCTGCGGCGCGCTCAGTTTCGACACCGTCACGCGCATGTTCAGCTATGCCGGCGCCCCTTTTCCCCTGACGCCGCGCGAACACGCGGTGCTCGAGGCGCTGATCACGCGCTCGGGGCGCGCCGTATCGAAGGAAAAGCTGTTCGACGAAGTCTTCGCGCTGGCCGACGACGTCAACCTGGATGCCATCGAACTGTACATCCACAGGGTACGTAAAAAACTTGAAAACGGTGTGGAAGCCGGTTCGCCCGACGGCGCCGTCATCACCACCCTGCGCGGCATCGGCTACCTGCTGCAGCCGCGCAGCGCCATGGCGCCGGCCACGCCAAAATGAAGGCGCACGCCCCACGCCTGCCCCTGTTCGAGCGCTTGCGCCAGCGCTGGGCGCAGGGCCGGCCGCTGGGCAGCCTGCGCAGCCAGCTGCTGCGCTGGCTGCTCATCCCGCTGGTGATGCTGGTGCTGCTCGACGCTTTTTTTGTTTACCGCAATGCGCTCGACGCGGCCGACATGGCCTATGACCGCTCCTTGCTGGCGTCGACGCGGGCGCTGGCCGAGCGCGTCTCCATCGTCGGCGGCAAGGTCGTCGCCGAGGTGCCTTACGTGGCGCTCGACAGCTTCGAGACCGACACCCTTGGCCGCATCTACTACAAGGTCACGGGCATCAACGGCGAACTGGTCTCCGGCTATGGCGACTTGCCGCCCGTGCCGAAAAACGTGCCCCGCTCGCAGAACTACCCGGCCCTGGTGCGCTTCTACCACGCCGACTACCACGGCAAGCCGATCCGCATCGCCGCCCTGCTGCAACCCGTGTATGACGACTCGATGCGCGGCATCGCCCTGATACAGGTGGCTGAAACGCTCGATGCGCGGCGCGGCCTGTCGAACCAGATCCTGTTCGATACCCTGAGCTGGCAGGCGGCGATGATACTGGTGATGGGCGCGCTCGTATGGTTTGCCGTGCGCCTGGTGTTGCGGCCGCTGATGCGCTTGAAAACGGAAGTCGAGACGCGCACCCTGTCCGACCTGTCCGACGTCGATCCCGCGCTGGTGCACAAGGAAATGCGCCCGCTGGTGAGCGCCATGAACGGTTCCATGTCGCGCCTGCAGCAACTGATCGCCAGCCAGCGCCGTTTCATCGCCGACGCCTCGCACCAGCTGCGCACGCCGTTGACGGTGCTGAAAACCCAGGCCGAACTGGCCATGCGCGAATGCGACCGCCAGGCCGGCACGCCATCCGACATGGCCGCCCTGCGCGACATCGTGCGCTCGATCGCCGCCACCACGGACTCGACCGTGCTGCTGGCGAACCGCCTGCTGACCCTGGCGCGCATCGAGCATGGCAGCGACAGCCTGGCCATGGATACCGTCGCGCTGCGCGACGTGGCGCAGCAGGTAGGGCTGGAAATGGCCATGGCCGCCGTCGGCAAGAATATCGATTTATCGCTGGAAGCACCCGACGAGGCGCCTGTGCATGGGCAGGCCTTGCTGCTGCACGAACTGCTGGCCAACCTGGTCGACAATGCCCTGCGCTACACACCGCAGGGTGGCAGCGTGATCCTGCGCGTGCATGCCGCGCAGGCGGGGCACGGCGCGGTGCTGGAGGTGGAGGACAGCGGTGCCGGCATCGCGCCCGCGGAACGCGAACGCGTGCTGACGCCGTTCTACCGGGTCGGCGCGGCACTCGAGAGCAACCCGGGCGGCGCGGGGCTGGGCCTGGCCATCGTGCGCGACATCGCTGCCCTGCATGGAGCACGGCTGGAACTGGCCACGGCGGCCAACGGACGCGGATTGAAGGTCAGCGTGCATTTCAGCACGGCCACATGAGGCGCAGCGCGGATATGTCTTCAATATTTAATGTTGCTTAAAAACAACAAATGTTTAATTTCCAATGTTTTAAAAATAATTGCCTTACATAAACATATTCATCCCTATACAATTCGGCTCCCATTAAGCGGCGAGACAGTCTCTCCGCATTAATTATCTAGGATTAATATGAAAAAGCAATTGTTTTCAGTAGTCGTCGGCGCCGCCCTGGCATTCCCTTTGTTTGCACAAGCTGAAAACATTTATGTCGGCGCGAATGTCGGCCGTTCGGAATTGAAATTGTCGGGTGACGAAGTTTCGGGCAAAGAAAACAAAACCGGTTTTAAAGTTTACGCTGGCTACGATTTCACGCCTAACTTCGGCGCAGAAGCCGGCTACGTCAATTTCGGCAAACTGAAAGAAAGCGAAGGCAAGGAATCGCTGAGCATGGAAACCAGCGCTTTCTACGCAGCAGCCACGGCTACGCTGCCACTGAACGCTGAATTCTCGCTGTTTGCAAAAGCTGGCGTTACGCAAAACCGTACCAAAGTTAAATTGAACCTGGTCGGTTTCAATGCCAGCGAATCGAAAAACAAAACCGCCGCCCTGTTTGGCATCGGTGCTGCTTACAACATCAATAAAAACCTGTCGGCCGTTGCTGAATATGAAAACTTCGGCAAAACGCTGAGCCAGGATGGCATGAAACTGAAAGCCGACCTGCTGTCGATCGGCCTGCGTTACAAGTTCTAATTTACGCTCGCGCGAATCAGAATCAAGCCGTGGTTAACGGCTGATAAAAAAACCGGCTATACCGCCGGTTTTTTTATGGGCGAATGGCGCGCAGGCGGCATGGATGCTAAGATCGCGCCCTGAGATTTTAATGAAGGCCCACTGCCATGATGACCAAAGAAGATGTGACCGAACTGTTTGCCAATATCGCCGAGAACGCGCCGTGGGACCTGTCCCAGCCGCTGCTGTGGGGCTATTACTTCACCAACCCCACGTCCGAGCCGCTGGAGCAGGCCGCCACCTTGCTGGCGCTGCAGGGCTACCGCCCCGTGGAACTGTACCAGCCCGAACTGGACGACCCGGCCGCCGCCCCCGTGTGGGTGCTGCACGTGGAAAAGGCCGAAGTGCACAGCGTCGACAGCCTGCACGCGCGCAATGGCGAATTGATGGCGTTTGCCCAGGAAAACCAGCTGGCCAGCTATGACGGCATGGATGTGGGTCCCGTCGGCGCGCCCGAAGTGCCGCAGCTGTAAGACAGTCTGCCCATGAAAAAACGGCGCCCGCGGGCGCCGTTTTGCGTGGCTCGCTGAAAAAGATCAGCTCAGGTTTTCCAGGCGGATCTTGGTGACCGTGCCCACCACGCTATCGAGCGCTTCCATCTTTTCGATGGCGGCCGTGACGTTCTTTTCCTGCGTCTGGTGCGTCAGCATGATGATGTCCGTATGCGTCTCGCCCTCGGCCGGCTCTTTTTGCAGCATGGCGTCGATCGAGATGCCGCGCTCGGCCAGGATGCGCGTCAGGTCGGCCAGCACGCCCGGCTGGTCGGCCACGTGCATGCGCAGGTAGTAACTGGTGGTGATTTCCGACATCGGCAGGATGTCGATGTTGGTCATCGCGTTCGGCTGGAACGCCAGGTGCGGCACGCGGTGTTCCGGGTCGGCCGTGGCCAGGCGCGTGATGTCAACCAGGTCGGCGATCACCGACGATGCGGTCGGCTCGGCGCCCGCGCCGCGGCCCGAGTACAGGCTGGCGCCGACGGCGTCGCCGTGCACCAGCACCGCATTCATGGCGCCTTCCACATTGGCGATCAGGCGCTTGGCCGGGATCAGGGTCGGATGCACGCGCAGCTCGATGCCTTCCACGCCATTCACGGTAGCGCGCTTGGTGATGCCCAGCAGCTTGATGCGGTAGCCCAGTTGCTCGGCGTAGCGGATGTCGACGGCGTTAAGGTTGCTGATGCCTTCCACGTAGGCCTTGTCGAACTGCACCGGGATGCCGAAGGCGATGGCCGACATGATGGTGGCCTTGTGCGCGGCATCGACGCCTTCGATGTCGAAGGTGGGATCGGCTTCCGCGTAGCCGAGTTCCTGCGCCTGTTTCAGCACGGTGGCGAAATCGAGGCCCTTGTCGCGCATCTCGGACAGGATGAAATTGGTGGTGCCGTTGATGATGCCGGCGATCCATTCGATGCGGTTGGCCGTCAAGCCTTCGCGCAAAGCCTTGATGATGGGGATGCCGCCCGCGACGGCCGCTTCGAAGGCCACCATCACGCCCTTGTCCTGGGCGGCGGCGAAGATTTCGTTGCCATGCACGGCCAGCAGGGCCTTGTTGGCCGTCACCACGTGCTTGCCGTTGGCAATCGCCTGCAGCACCAGGGTTTTCGACAGATCATAGCCGCCGATCAGTTCAACGACGATGTCGATCTCGGGATCGTTGACGATGAGCATCGGGTCATTGACGACCTTGCAGGCGCCGGCGACCAGCGCTTCGGCGCGCGCCACGTCGCGCACGGCGACGGCGACGACTTCAATGCCGCGACCCGCGCGGCGCTTGATTTCTTCCTGGTTGCGTTTCAGGACGCTGAAGGTCCCGTAACCGACATTGCCCAGGCCCAGCAGGCCGATCTTGATGGATTTCATAGTTGTGCTTGACTGCTCATAAGTGGCGCCCCCTTGGGCGGCGCCAGGTTGATCGAGATTGCTGCTGGCTGATTCAGCCCCGGCCGTGACGCTTGCGGTAACCTTCGAGGAAGCGCGCGATGCGCCCCATGGCCTCGGTCAGGTCATCGGAGTTGGGCAGGAAAACGACGCGGAAATGATCGGGCGCGATCCAGTTGAAGCCCGTGCCCTGCACGATCAGGACCTTCGCTTCGGCCAGTAATTCATAGGCAAACTGCTGGTCGTCGGCGATCGGGTAGATCTCCGGGTCCAGGCGCGGGAACATGTACAGCGCGGCCTTCGGCTTGACACAGGTGACGCCCGGAATATCGGTCAGCAGCTTGTGCGCCAGGTCGCGCTGTTTCAACAGGCGCCCGCCGGGCCCCACCAGGTCTTGTATGCTCTGGTAGCCGCCAAGCGCCGTCTGGATGGCAAACTGCCCCGGCGCATTGGCGCATAGCCGCATCGAGGCCAGCATGTTGAGGCCCTCGATGTAATCTTTTGCGTGGCGCTTTTCGCCCGAGACCACCATCCAGCCGGAACGGTAGCCGCAGGAGCGGTAATTCTTCGACAGGCCGTTCATGGTGATGAACAGCACGTCGTCGGCCAGCGAGGCGATCGACACGTGCTCGGCTTCGTCGTACAGCACCTTGTCGTAGATCTCGTCGGCGAAAATGATCAATTGGTGCTGGCGCGCCAGGTCGACGATCTGCTGCAGCACGGAAACCGGGTACAGCGCGCCGGTGGGATTGTTCGGGTTGATGACGACGATGGCTTTCGTTTGCGGCGTGATCTTGCGGCGCATGTCCTCAATATCGGGATACCACTCGTTCTGCTCATCGCACACATAATGCACGGGATTGCCGCCCGACAGGCTGACAGCAGCCGTCCACAGCGGATAGTCGGGCGCCGGCACCAGCACTTCGTCGCCACTGTTGAGAAGGGCGTTCATCGACATGACGATCAGTTCCGAGGCGCCGTTGCCCAGGTAAATGTCATCGATGGTCACGCCGGCGATATTCTTGCCCTGCGTGTAATGCATGACGGCCTTGCGCGGCGCGAACATGCCTTTCGAATCCGTATAGCCGGCCGCATTCTGCAGATTGAGCATCATGTCGCGCACGATTTCATCGGGCGGATCGAAGCCGAACACGGCCAGATTGCCGATATTGAGCTTGGTGATCTTGTGGCCTTCTTCTTCCATTTGCCTGGATTTTTCCAGGACCGGGCCGCGGATGTCGTAGCAGACGTCCGCCAATTTATTCGATTTCTGAATCGGTCGCAAAATAAATCCCTGTCGTGATGCGGCGCGGCCGGCCTACGCTTGCAGCATGAAAGCCGCGCCAGAACTGTGAACCCGTGAGACTGCAATGCGAAAACAACCATTCTCGCCGAAAACAGGCCATTTTATCAAATTAAACATGGCAAATTGCAGCATTTCTCGCCGTTTATGCCACGCTGTCCGGCACGCGCGTGCTTTTCCCAGCGGACGCTCTTCATCTTCTCTTAATCTTCGCCTACTACTATGGCAAGCACCGCCTGCCACTGTTGCGCAAAAAAATTGCCCATAGATTGCAAATTGGAAAGGATGTTGCTTTTCAGTCGCTCTTTTCTGTCATTTATGGCATGCTTACGCCCTTGGCCGCAGCGCGCATCCGGACAGCGCGCGCACCGATCAACCGACACGAACAGCCCCCCGACATCGCCATGAAACTGCATGCCAGCAGCACCCAACAATACCAAACCGTCACAGGCTACGATGAAAATGGCGTGGAGATCAATGCTCAGCCGTACAACTACAGCCTGATCGTCATGCCGGAAACGCCGCCACGCGCGTGGGAAGTCGGCAGTTTCGAAGAATTGACCGAGGCGCATTTCGCGCAAATCCTGGCCGACGCGCCCGACGTGGTCATCCTCGGCACGGGCGAGCGCCAGCGTTTCGTGCATCCGAAGCTGACGGCCGCGCTGACCATGCGCCGCATCGGCGTCGAGTGCATGGATAGCCAGGCAGCCTGCCGCACCTACAACATCCTGATGGGCGAAGGCCGCAAAGTCACGCTGGCCCTGATTCTGGCTCCCGGCGCAGGCAGCGCCACATGAAAATCAATGTCAACGAACTGCACAGCTCGCGGCTGCTGATGTGGTCCCTGCTGGGCATCTTCATCGTCGTCACCCTGTATGCGCTGGGCGTGCGGACCCTGGTGCCGCCCGACGAGGGCCGCTACGCCGAGATGGCGCGCGAAATGTTCGTCACGGGCGACTGGATCACCACGCGCCTGAACGGCATCAAGTATTTTGAAAAGCCGCCGCTGCAAACGTGGATGAATGCACTCAGCTTTGCCGCCTTCGGCCTGGGCGAATGGCAGGCGCGCCTGTGGACGGGCGTGTGCGGCATCATCGGCGTGTGCATGACGGCCTATGCCGGCAAGAAAGTCTTTGGGCCGCGCGTGGGCTTGTATGCCGGCCTGGTGCTGGCGTCGAGCCTGTTCTGGCTCGCTTCCGGCCAGATCAATTCGCTGGACATGGGCCTGTCGGGCATGATGACCATCGTGCTGATGAGCCTCTTGATCGCCCAGCGCGACGAGGCCGCCCCCGCCGAGCGGCGCAACTGGATGCTGCTGTGCTGGGCAGGCATGGCGCTGGCCGTGCTGGCCAAGGGGCTGATCGGCGTCGTGCTGCCGGGCGCCGTGCTGGTGCTGTATTCGCTGTGCGCGCGCGACTGGCGCATCTGGACCCGCTTGCACCTGGTCAAGGGCTTGCTGGTGTTTTTCGCCATCGCCACGCCATGGTTCGTGCTGGTGGCCCTGCGCAATCCGGAGCAGCCGCATTTCTTCTTCATCCACGAGCACTTCCAGCGTTTCCTGATGAAGGGGCACAAGCGCGAAGGCGCCTGGTACTACTTCCTGGTCCTGCTCATTCCCGGCATCCTGCCATGGATAGGCGTGCTGCCGCAAAGCCTGGCTGCCGCCTTCAAGCGCCAGGAAGGCACCTTCCAGCCCCGTTTGATGGTGCTGATCTGGGCCCTGTTCATCACTTTCTTCTTCAGCTACTCGACCTCGAAGCTGCCCGGCTACATCGTGCCCATCTTCCCCGCGCTGGCGCTGCTGATTGCACTATTCCTGGAGTCGGCCTCGCGCCGCCAGCGCCTGTTTGCCGCCGGCCTGCTGTGCGTGCTGGGCGCCGCCATCCTGATCGGTGCGCCGATCGGCTTCAATCACGCCAGCGGACGCGATCCGGCAGAGCTGACGGCGCTGAAAGGCTACCAGCCGTGGCTGATGGCGGCCGGCTTCTTCGCCCTGGCCGGCGGTGCCCTGGCCTTGCTGCATGCGCGCCAGCTGCGCCGCGACATGACCGTGCTGACGATCGCCGGCGCCGGCTTCCTGGCCACGCACTGCATCTTGGCCGGTTCCGAACTGTATGGCCAGAACCGCGCGGGCACCGACATGCTGCCGCAGATCCAGGCCGAACTGACGGCCGATACCAAGCTCTATTCGGTCGGCATCTATGAACAGTCGCTGACGTATTATCTGCAGCGGCCCGTGATCCTCGTCGATTACTGGGATGAGTTCACGTTTGGCCTGAAACAGCAGCCGGAACTGTCCATTCCGAGCATCGAGCCTTTCATCACGCAGTGGACGAACGATGCCAACGCCGGCGTGCACGACATGGCCATTATCAGCCTGAACCGTTACAAGGAATTGCAACAACGTGGCGTGCCCATGCGTGTCGTTGCCGAAGATGCGCGCCGCATGGTCGTTGCCAATAAATAAATATTTAAAGGGGCGCGAGGCAGCACGGATCGCGCCCCCGGCCAGCTTGCCCCGCCCCCGCATCAGCAGGATTTTTCACCGCTGAACCGGCTGCGCCGCCATACTAACGATATATAACAGCCATGCCCGCCGGCGGCCTTTGACCGCATTGGCAGCCTCGGCCCCTGACAGAATACAGACCCAAGAACCGCGCCCATGACCTCTACCCTGCCCTTTTTGCCTTTTTCCAAACCCACCATCGATGAAGCGACCATCGCCGCCGTCGGCGAGGTGCTGCGCTCGGGCTGGATCACCAGCGGCCCGAAAGTGCAAGCCTTTGAAGCCCAGTTGTCCGAATATTTCGGCGGACGCCCCGTGCGCACCTTCAATTCCGGTACCTGCACCATGGAAATCGCGCTGCGCATCGCCGGCATCGGCCCAGGCGACGAAGTCATCACCACGCCCGTGTCGTGGGTAGCGACGGCCAACGTCATCATCGAAGTGGGCGCCACGCCCGTGTTTGCCGATATCGACCCCGTCACGCGCAATATCGACCTCGACAAGCTCGAAGCGGCCATCACGCCCCGCACGAAAGCCATCATTCCCGTCTACCTGTCGGGCCTGCCTGTCGACATGGACCGCCTGTACGCAATTGCTGAAAAGTACAATTTAAGAGTCGTGGAAGATGCGGCGCAAGCGTTCGGCTCCACCTGGAAGGGCAAGCGCATCGGCGCGTTTGGCGACTTCGTCTCGTTCAGCTTCCAGGCCAACAAGAACATCACCACGGGCGAAGGCGGCTGCCTCGTGCTCAACAACCTGGAAGAAGCCAGGCTGGCCGAGAAATACCGGCTGCAGGGCGTCACGCGCAGCGGCGTCGACGGCATCGACGTCGATGTGCTGGGCGGCAAATACAACATGAGCGACATCATGGCTGCCATCGGCCTGGGCCAGTTCGCCAATATCGACGCCATCACGGCCCACCGCCGCGCACTGGCACGCCATTACTTTGAGCAATTCGGCAGCGACTTCGAAGCGCAGAGCGGCGCCCAGCTGCCCGTACAGGATTTTGAAAACAGCAACTGGCATTTGTTCCAGATCATCCTGCCCGACAACGGCCCCGGCACGCGCGCCGCATTCATGCAGCAAATGGCGCAGCAAAACGTGGGAACGGGCTATCATTACGCACCGATCCACTTGTTTACCATGTACCGCGAACGCGGCTTTACCGAAGGCATGTTCCCGGTCTCGGAAAAGATTGGCCGCCTGACCGTGACCTTGCCGATGTTCTACGCCATGACGACACAGGACGTGGAACGCGCCGTCGCCACCGTCAAATCCATCCTCATCAAGTGAGCAGCGCGCCGATGAAACCCGAACTGTCGATTATCATTCCGATCTACAACGAGCAGGATGGCCTGGCCAGCCTGTTCGCGCGCCTGTATCCGGCCCTCGATGCCTTGCAGACGAGCTACGAGATCATCTTCATCAACGACGGCAGCCGCGACAACTCGGTGGCCATCCTGGCGGAGCAGTTCCGCCAGCGCCCCGACGTCACGCGTGTGATCTTGTTCAACGGCAATTATGGCCAGCACATGGCTATCCTGGCCGGCTTCGAAGCTTCGCGCGGCCAGATCATGATCACGCTCGACGCCGACCTGCAGAACCCGCCCGAGGAAATCGGCAACCTGGTGGCAAAGATGCGCGAAGGCTACGATTACGTGGGCTCGATCCGGCGCAAACGGCAAGATTCCGCCTGGCGCACCCTGGCGTCGAAAATGATGAACCGCCTGCGTGAAAAGATCACGAATATCAAAATTACCGACCAGGGCAACATGCTGCGCGCGTATGGCCGCAATGTAATCGACCTGGTCAACCAGTGCGCCGAAGTCAACACCTTCGTGCCCGCCCTGGCCTACACGTTTGCCCGCAAGCCGACGGAAATTACCGTCGAGCACGAGGAACGCTCGGCCGGCGAGTCGAAATACTCGCTGTACAGCCTGATCCGCCTCAACTTCGACCTGGTCACGGGCTTTTCGCTGATTCCCCTGCAAATCTTTTCCATGCTGGGCATGCTGCTGTCATTCAGTTCGGCCGTGCTGGTGATCTATTTGCTGGCGCGCCGCTTCCTGTTCGGCGCCGAGGCGCAGGGTGTGTTCACCCTGTTCGCCATCGCCTTCTTCCTGATGGGCGTGATCCTGTTCGGCATCGGCCTGGTGGGCGAATACGTGGGACGCATCTTCCAGCAGGTACGTGCCCGTCCCCGCTATGTGGTGCAAACCATCTTGCAGGATGGCATGGTCCAGGCGGAAGCCGAGGCGCCATCGTATGTGCGCCTGGAAAAGCGCCAGGTGGGCCGCTGATGGGCGCCCCACGCGCCGTCGTCTTCGGCTACCACAATGTGGGCGTGCGCTGCATCAAGGTGCTGCTCGCTGGCGGCGTCGATATCGCCCTGGTCGTCACGCACGAAGACAGCCCCACGGAAAACCTGTGGTTCGAATCCGTCGCCAGCCTGTGCCAGGCTGAAGGCATCCCGTACATCACGCCTCTGGACGCGCGCGCGCCCGAGCTGCTGGCGCAGGTGCAGGCGGCAGCACCAGACATGCTGTTCAGCTTTTACTACCGTCACATGCTGCCGGCCAGCATTCTGGAAGTGGCGCCTGCCTACAATATGCACGGCTCGCTGCTGCCGCAGTTCCGCGGCCGCGCGCCAGTCAACTGGGCCGTGCTGCACGGCGCCACGCAGACGGGCGCTACCCTGCATGAAATGACGGTCAAGCCCGACGCCGGCGCCATCGTGGCGCAAACGGCCGTGCCCATCCTGCCCGACGACACGGCCTTCGAAGTGTTCGGCAAGGTCACGGTCGCGGCGGAACAAACCCTGTGGGGTGTGCTGCCGGCCTTGCTGGACGGTACGGCGCCGCGCCAGTTGAACGATTTGCGCCAGGGCGGCTATTTTGGCGGACGCAAGCCGGAAGACGGCCGCATCGACTGGAAGTTACCTGCGCAACAGGTATACAACCTGCACCGGGCCGTCGCCCCGCCCTATCCCGGCGCGTTCACCGAATTCAACAATGTCATTTACGTCATCGAAACCGCCCGTTTGAGCAAGCGTTCCGCAGGAAGTTTGCCAGCGGGCTTGGCGGTAGTGGATAATTGCATCTTTGGCGTCTGCGGAGACGGCCGCATGCTGGCCATTTCCGCCCTGAGGGCTGCCGGGGAGCCGATTTCGGCTCAGCAATTGCAAGCAAGTCTGACCGCCCGCGTCAGCACACACTGATATCACTCAAGAGAATCTCACATGAAAAAAGTCCTCATCTTAGGCGTCAACGGCTTCATCGGCCACCACCTGTCCAAGCGTATCCTGGAAACCACCGACTGGCATGTCTACGGCATGGACATGAACACGGACCGCATCACGGAACTGCTGGAAAATGACAACTACAAGTCGCGCATGCACTTCTTCGAAGGCGACATCACGATCAACAAGGAATGGGTCGAGTACCACGTCAAGAAATGCGACGTGATCCTGCCGCTGGTCGCCATCGCCACGCCGTCGACCTACGTCAAGCAGCCGCTGCGCGTGTTCGAACTGGACTTCGAAGCCAACCTGCCTATCGTCCGCTCGGCCGCCAAGTACGGCAAGCACCTGGTGTTCCCGTCGACCTCGGAAGTGTATGGCATGTGCCACGACGAAGAATTCGATCCGGAAAACTCGGAACTGATCTGCGGCCCGATCAACAAGCCGCGCTGGATCTATTCGAACGCCAAGCAATTGATGGACCGCGTGATCTGGGGCTACGGCATGGAAGGCTTGAACTTCACGCTGTTCCGTCCCTTCAACTGGATCGGCGCCGGCCTGGACTCGATCCACACGCCAAAAGAAGGTTCTTCGCGGGTGGTGACGCAATTCTTCGGCCATATCGTGCGCGGCGAGAACATCTCGCTGGTCGACGGCGGCGCGCAAAAACGCGCGTTCACCTACATCGATGACGGCATCGATGCGCTGATGCGTATCATCGCCAACAAGAATGGCATCGCCAGCGGCAAGATCTACAACATTGGCAATCCGGTCAACAATTACTCGATCCGCGACCTGGCCGGCATGATGCTGACCCTGGCTGCCGAGTATCCTGAATACGCCGAAGGCGCGAAACACGTGAAAATCGTGGAAACGACGTCGGGCGCCTACTACGGTGCCGGCTACCAGGACGTGCAAAACCGCGTGCCGAAAATCACGAATACCTGCGAAGAACTGGGCTGGGCGCCAAGCACCACCATGGCCGATTCCCTGCGCAATATCTTCGATGCCTACCGCAGCCAGGTAGCCCAAGCCAAAGCCTTGATGGATTAATGTTGAGCAAGCCGTTCCTGACCCTGAAAATCGACGTCGATACCTATCGCGGCACCCGTGAAGGCATGGGCAATCTGGTGCGCATGCTGACCGCGCACCAGGCCAAGGCCACCTTTCTGTTCTCGCTGGGCCCCGACCACACGGGCTGGGCCCTGCGGCGCGCCTTGAAGCCCGGCTTTTTCAGCAAGGTGTCGCGCACCTCGGTGGTCGAGCACTACGGCTTGAAAACATTGATGTACGGCACCTTGCTGCCGGGCCCCGATATCGGCAAGCAATGCGCGGCGCAATTGCGCGCCGTGCGCGATGCCGGTTTCGAGTGCGGCATCCACACCTGGGATCACACCCTGTGGCAAGACAACGTGGCCAAGCGCAACGCTGCCTGGACCATCAACATGATGCGCAAGGCCGCCAACCGCTACGAACAGGTGTTTGGCACCAAGGCGCACACGCACGGCGCGGCCGGCTGGCAAATGAATGTCAGCGCTTTTGTCGAACACGACACGGCCGGCTATCGCTTTGCCTCCGATGGCCGTGCCATGCTCGACGCGCGCGGCGCCATGGCGCAACCGTCGCAAGGCCCGCACCGCGTGCGCAATGGCAACACCATCTTGCAATGCGTGCAACTGCCCACCACCCTGCCCACGCTGGATGAATTGCTGGGCTGCGAAATCGACGGCAAGCTGATCACGACAGGCAATGTTGCCGCGCATATATTGTCGCTGACGGCGGACAATCCGCGCGACCACGTGTATACCTTGCATGCGGAACTTGAAGGACAGAAACTTGCCCCCATTTTCGAACAACTGCTGGCTGGCTGGAAAGCCCAGGGCTACCAGTTTGCAGCGATGGGCGATTATTATGAAAAGATAAAAGAGTCGGACTTGCCCGTTTGCCCCATCACCTGGGATGAGTTGCCCGGACGTTCGGGACGCCTGATTGTGCAGGGCAAAGCGGCCTGAATGCTGTATTGTTGCACCTGGATGCGTTGCCAGATTAAAAAAACAGCGCTGATGATCACCGTTCAGGAGAGAACCTGTGGCTGATAGCCAATCCCTCGTTAGCATACCCGACTTTAGTGCCGCCATGACCAGCGGCCAGACCTTTCAGTTGCTGGGCCGTCCGGCCAAGGCCACGGTGCTGTTTTTCTATCCGAAGGACAACACCCCCGGCTGCACCACTGAAAACATCGCCTTCCGTGACGCGCATGCGCAATTTGTTGCCGCCGGCGTGGAAATCTACGGCATCAGCCGTGATTCCCTGCGCTCGCACGAAAGCTTCAAAGCCAAGCTGGAACTGCCATTCGAGCTCATTTCCGACCCGGACGAAGCCGTTTGCCTGCTGTTTAACGTCATGAAGATGAAACAGATGTATGGCAAGACGGTCCGTGGCGTTGAACGCAGCACGTTTGTGATTGACGCCCAGGGCCGATTGGTGAAAGAATGGAGAGGCGTGAAGGTCGCAACTCACGTGGAAGAAGTGCTGGAATTCGTGGCGCGTCTGAATTGATCATCTGTTCTGATCGCATGCGCGTTGTCGGCATCCAGCCAGCTTGGTTAGACATTAGCTCAACCGCAGTTCAGTTCACGGTACCTATCGCCATTTTGAGTCAACGAAGCGCCTCCACCCACTCCGCCAGGCGGGCCTGCTGCCCGCCGATGGCGTCCATGACCAGCCATGTTGCCGGCCTCCCGGCAGTCTCTCGTCCTGTAGCATTGTTGTTCCCCCGCATCCACCCCATGAGAAGTGCCGCCAGAAGCTGGCTGCCCATGGGCGATTCATTCCAGAAATTTTTTGATTGAGATCCTGATGCCACTCCCAAAATTACCGAGCAAGCCAGCCACCATCCTGGCCACCCAAGATTACCCAACCGCAGGCGCAGCGCGCCCGGCCACCAAAACCCCGGCAGCCAAGAAAGTGGCTGCACCGATCATTGAAGCGGCGATCGCCGAAGTTGCCAAGCCGGTCCGCAATGCGGCCACGAAGATCAAGCAAGTGGCGGCCCTGATGGTCGCCAAGCCGGCACCTGCGCCGGTTGCGGCCGCGCCTGTCGCCGCGCCGGCAGCCATACCTGCGCCTGCGGCGAAAGCCAAGCCGGCGGCAAAAGGCAAGGTCACGCCGATCAAGCCCGTCCAGCAAGCCGAGCAGCCGCATCCCGCCAAGCACAAGGCGGTCGAAGTGCAGCTCAAGTCGTCCGCCAGCCGCGCCGCCGACCAGCGCGGCATCAGCAAGCTGTTCGTGCTCGACACCAACGTGCTGATGCACGATCCATCGTCGCTGTTCCGCTTCGAGGAACACGATGTGTACCTGCCGATGATGACCCTGGAAGAGCTGGACAACCATAAAAAGGGCATGACGGAAGTGGCGCGCAACGCACGCCAGGTCTCGCGCACGCTCGACGCCCTGATCAGCAACACGGACGACGACGCCATCGAACACGGCATCTTGCTGTCCAAGCTGGGCAACAAGGATGCCAAGGGCCGTTTGTTCTTCCAGACGCGTTTGCAAAGCGCCGACCTGCCGGCAGGTTTGCCAGTGGGCAAGGCCGACAACCAGATCCTCGCCGTCGTGCGCTCGCTGGAATCGGAACAGGAAGGCCGCCCCGTCGTGCTGGTGTCGAAAGACATCAACATGCGCATCAAGGCGCGCGCCCTGGGCTTGCCGGCCGAAGATTACTTCAACGACCATGTGCTGGAAGACACGGACTTGCTGTACTCGGGCATCGTGCAACTGCCGGACGACTTCTGGAACAAGCACGGCAAGGACATGGAATCGTGGCAGGAAAGCAAGAACGGCTACAGCTCGACGTTCTACCGCGTGACGGGCCCGTTCATTCCATCGCTGCTGGTCAACCAGTTCATCTACCTGGAACCGAAAAACGGCGAAACGCCGTTCTACGGCCAAGTAAAACAGATCAACGGCAAGACGGCCGTGCTGCAAACCCTGCGCGACTTCAGCCACACGAAGAACAATGTGTGGGGCGTGACGGCGCGCAACCGCGAGCAGAACTTCGCGCTGAACTTGCTGATGAATCCGGAATGCGACTTCGTCACCCTGCTGGGCCAGGCCGGTACCGGCAAGACCCTGCTGGCCCTGGCCGCTGGCCTGGCGCAAGTGCTGGAAACCAAGCTCTACAATGAAATCATCGTTACTCGCGTCACGGTACCGGTGGGTGAAGACATCGGTTTCCTGCCAGGCACGGAAGAAGAAAAGATGTCGCCATGGATGGGCGCCTTCGACGACAACCTGGAAGTGCTGAACAAGTCCGACTCCGATGGCGGTGAATGGGGCCGTGCGGCAACGCAAGACCTGATCCGCTCGCGCATCAAGATCAAGTCGCTCAACTTCATGCGCGGCCGCACGTTTGTGAACAAGTTCCTCATCATCGATGAAGCACAGAACTTGACGCCGAAGCAAGTCAAGACCCTGGTCACGCGCGCCGGTCCCGGCACGAAGATCCTGTGCCTGGGCAACATCGCGCAGATCGACACGCCGTACCTGACGGAAGGCTCCAGCGGCCTGACCTACGTGGTCGACCGCTTCAAGGGCTGGACCCACAGCGGCCACGTCACCCTGGCCCGCGGCGAGCGTTCGCGCCTGGCTGACCACGCCAGCGAAGTGCTGTAACGTGCTGTAACTTAAAGCGGGCGGCGCAAGCTGCCCCAGTCATTCGAAGCCCCGGCTGCAGCGATGCAGGCGGGGCTTTTTTCATGTGCGCGACTTTTTCCTGCGACATGGTCTAATACTGCTCTCTTTCCTCCAGAACAGCGTATCCGATGCCTCCCGCCTTTCAGTTGCTGCTTTGCCTCCTCATCTTCATGTTGATCCACATTTCCGTCATGGCGGCCTGCGCCAGGCTGTTCGGCATCACGGTGCGCAGCATCAGCTACGGCGTGGGCCCGACCTTGCTGAGCTGGGGGAAAGTACACGTCAAACTGCTGCCCTTGGCCGGCAATGTGGTGCTGAAAGATACGCGTGAAGAAACGCTGTATGACGACGACCCCTGCCTTGACACCTATAACTTCCAGCCGCTGTGGAAGCAGTTCGTGTTGCCGCTGAGCGGCGTGGTCGTCTTGCTGGCCTTGTCGCTGGGCATCATGGGCGCCTCGGGCTGGAACAGCTTTGTCGCCGCCTTCGGGCAAATCGTCCACGGCGCGCTGGCGCCGCTGTCGACGGCGCAGGAATTGCTGGGTGAAGGGGAAACGTTTGCCCGTACGCACGGCTTTGCGCTGGTATTCGCCCTGTTCTCATTGAAACTGTGCGCCTTCAACCTGCTGCCGTTCGCCGGCTTGAACGGCGGGCAGGCGCTGCTGGCCATCGCACGCGGCGGACGCGCTTTTGTGGCGTGGGAAGAAACGCTGACGAAATGGATGCTGTTGCCGGGGCTGGCGATCTTGCTGGCGTGGGTAGTGGCACTGGCCGTGTATTGCTGGCGCATGCCGGGGCTGTAATCGCACGGCCCCGGCTCTGGCTACCGTCTAGAAATACACCTTCAGGCTCAACAGGGCTTCGCGTTCCGCGCCACGGAAGATGCCGCCAAAGTATTTTTTGTCGAATACATTGCCGATATTCAAGGCCAGGCGGTAACGCGCCGTTTCGTAGGCCACGGCGATATCGGCCAGCGTGTACGGATCATTCATGTACAGCGCGTTGGCGGCGCCATTGTAGGGAGAACTGCCACGGTAACGCAGACCGCCGGCGAGCATCAGGCCGGGCACGGCCATGGGCCGGTAGTCGAGCCAGACGCTGGCCGCATGACGTGTCGTCTGCAGGGTCTGGCGGCCGATTTCATAGGCGTGGTTGCTCTTCGTCGTGCGCGGGTCAAGATAGGTGTAGCCGGCCAGCACGCTCAGCTCGGGCAAGAGTTTGAACGTGCCTTCCAGTTCCAAGCCCGTCGAACGCACCTCGCCCGTCTGTATCGACGCACGTGGGTGCAGCGGATCTGGCGTCGTGACATTCGTCTGCGTCAGATCAAACAACGACGCCGTCAGCATGGTCGATGTACCCGCAGGCTGGTACTTGATACCCAGCTCCACCTGCTTGCCCTTGCGTGGCTGAAAAGCTTTGCCGTCAAAGTCGCGGCCCGTGGCCGGGTCGAACGACGTGGCATAGCTGGCATACGGCGCCACGCCATTGTCGAACAGATACAGCACGCCGGCACTGCCCGTGGTGGCATGCTCGTCGATGCGCGTCGTCGCGGCATTGACCTGCGTGCTGCGCGCACGGTCGTGGCGCAGGCTGGCGTTCGCCACCCATGGTCCCAGTTTGAACTGATTCAAGGTGTAGATGCCCGTCTGCTTGAGGTCAGTATCCGTATGGTCGAGTTCAGGCACGGCGATCGCCTGATGGTACACCGGCAAATAAATATCCAGGTTCGGCACGTCCCAGCCGAAGCCCAAACCGTCATTCTCCTTGTATTTCAGGTAATCGATGCCCGCCACGAAACGATGTTCGATCTCGCCCCAGCGAAAGTCCTTTTGCGCGCGGCTGTCCACCGTCCAGGTCCTGCCGTCCACTTTTTCCGCCAGACTGCCGCGCGTGGCCGTGCGGCCGTCCGCCAGCAAAGCCATGGCGTAGATATGCTGGTAATCGACCTTGATGGTGGCATAGCGCAAGTTTTGCGTCAGCTTCCAGCCATTCCCTGTTGCATGCTCGAACATATAGCCCAGGGCGCGCGTATCGCGGTCGAAAGAGTCGAAGGACGGATCGCCCGCCGTGCGGCTGACGGGCAAGTCCTTGATTTGCGGATAGACAAACAGGCTGGGCCACCATGGTTTCGGCGTGCCCCGCTCTTGCGAATACGTGCCCAGCACGGTCAGGCTGGTGCGCGCCGAAAGGTCCCAGCGCAGCGAGGGCGAGATGGAAACGCGGTTGTTCTTCGACTCGACGGGACGGTCGTTGGCATCGCGGCCCGTCAGCGTGACGCGGTACAACAAGTCATCCTTGCCCGCGACGGCGCCGCCCAGGTCGGCATTCATCTGATAGCGTTGGTAGCGCCCTGCAGAAACGCCCACGCTATTGACGTGGTCGGCACTCGGCAGCTTGGAAGTGACGTTGATCATGCCGCCCGGACGGCCCTGGCCGTAGAAGACGGACGCGGGACCCTTGATGACTTCGACGCTGTCAAGGTCTTCCATTTCGCTGTTCCAGGAACCATAACTGCCCGCCGACAACAGCTTCAAGCCATCCTGGTAGTACGAGCTGCCATCGCTGAAGCCGCGGATGGTGGCGCCCGACATGCGCACGTCGGCGCCCGTCACGTCCGTCAGCACGCCCGCCGTATAGGCCAGCGCTTGTTCTATGCTTTTCGGTGCCTGCGTCTTGATCTGTTCACGCGTGACGACGGAAATGGCGCGCGGCGTCTCGATCAATGGCGTGCCCATCTTGGTGGCGGCCACGCTGATGGGCACATAAGCGCGCGACACCGTGCCCTCGCCCGCGTCAGCCGCCGCCTTGACGGTAATCAATGGCATGACGGCGTCGGGCGCCTTGCTGGCCACGGCAGGCGCGGCGCGCAGCACATAGCTGCCTGCCTCCAGTTCGACTGCCTGCAAGCCCGTGCCCGCCAGCAAGGCCGCCAGGGCAGCCTGCGGCGTGTACTGGCCTTGCAAGCCGGCCGTGCTCTTGCCGCTGGCCTGGTCGGGCGTGTAACTGAGCAAGACATTCGCGGCGCTGGCCAGGCTGCGCAGCGCGGGCGCCAGCGGACCGGCAGGGATGCTGTAGGCCAGGCGCGTAACGCCAGCCTGCTGGGCATTGGCTGCTTGCGCCTGCGCCAGGACTGGCATGGCAACGTATAGCGCCAGGCTGCACACGGCCAGCGACACGGCACGGGCGATGGGAAGGACTTTTGGTGCAGAAATATGGTGGTGTTGCTTGCGACTGACGGACATGGTGTAAAGCCTCTCTGGTGACTGCTGAAATGGTTCCCCTACTTAGCAGGTGCCTTGAGAATGCGAATCGGTCAGCCTTGGCGCGAAAAATCCTGCCCCTGCTGGCGCAGCGGCTTTGAGCCGCTATTATTTTTTGGATACTTATCGTATGCTCGCACCACTGTCTTGACGCCATCAGCAAAAGGAGCTGGCATTTTCTCATTCGACACCTGCGGCAAGCACCTGGCCCTGTGGGCGATCCGCGCCTACCAACGCTATGTATCGCCCCGGAAAGGCTTTAGCTGTGTCTACCGCGTGCTGACGGGGGGCACTAGCTGTTCCAACTATGGCTACCGCGTCATCGCACGCCACGGCTTGCGCCCGGGACTGGTGCTATTGCAACGGCGCTTGTGCGCCTGCGGCGCAGCGCGCGCCGCCAGGCCCAGGCGGGGTATTGCGACTGCGACGTACCCTTGGTCGACTGCGCCTGCGACTGCGCCGACGTGGCAAATGTGCTGAGCTGCAATTGGCCGGGTCGCAACAAACATACAAGCTGGTTTCGAAACAGCTATACAACAAGCGAGACATTGAAACAGCAGCAGGCAGCACACCGCAAGAAGCTCAGGCAGGGACAGGATCCAAATAGCTGAAATTCACACAAATAATTACAAATGAAATATTCATTCATGAAGTGAATAACCGCTATCACCACTGTGAATTGGCTGGAAACAGGTCTGCGGCCTATACTCAAGCCGTTTCCCCTACATTGTTTCCCATGCACACCCTGCTCAGCCCGCACACACAGCGGGCTTTTTGTTCCCGGTATTTGCCATTCTGTCTTTCCCCCCTTGCCAATCACCAGCCCCAAACCGGGAGCACAGCATGATCGTGCGCGAGCGTCCTTCGGCGCTAAGGCTGTTCCTGGTGGTGCGCGGCTCCGTCCTGCCGCGCATCCGCACCACTCTCATCGTCAACACCCTGATCGCCACCCTGGTCACCTGGTGCCACGGCACGCTGTTCGACCACAAGATCATCCTCACCACCATCCCGTTTACCCTGATCGGCTTGCCGCTGGCCATCTTCCTGGGCTTTCGCAACACGGCCGCCTACGACCGCTACTGGGAAGCGCGCAAGCTGTGGGGCGAACTGGTGTTGCGTAGCCGTAATTTCTCGCGCCAGTGCCAGACCATGATCCGCAGCGATACGCCAGCCCACGCCCGGCTGGGCCTGGACGATGTGCGCGTGCGCATGATCTACCGCACCATCGCCTTTTGCCACGCCCTGCGCCACCAGCTGCGCGACACGCGCGGACCGGACGACTTGCAGCCGCTGCTGCGCCCGGCCGAATGGGAAGCGGCCTGCAAGGCCTCGAACCCGTCCGACTACCTGATGCTGCAGATGGGCCACGACCTGGCCGACTGCGTCCGGCAAGGCCGTATCGACAGCATCCTCACCGCACAGATCGATAACACGGTCTCGGCCATGGTAGCGGCGGGCGCCTCGTGTGAACGCATCCGCAGCACGCCGATACCCTTCTCGTATTCGCTGCTGCTGCACCGCACGGCTTATCTGTACTGTTTCCTGCTGCCTTTCGGCCTGGTCGACTCGCTGGGCTTCATGACGCCGTTCGTCGTCGCCATCGTCGCCTATACCTTCTTTGGCCTCGATGCCCTGGGCGACGAGATCGAGGAACCGTTCGGCGAAGATGCCAACGACCTGCCCCTGTCGGCAATGTGCCGCGCCATCGAAATCAGCTTGCGCGAATCCGTGCAGGATGAGCATGTGCCGCCACCCATGCAAGCTGACGATTTTCTGCTGAATTGATCCGTACGGCAGCTTTTCCCTTGACCTTACCATCGGGGGAAGGCTTACAGTGGAAGCACTTAATCATTCAAGGAGTGCTTGCATGTATCAGTTACAAGTTGAAAACATGAGCTGCGGCCATTGCATCGGCTCGGTCACGAAAGCGGTGCAAGGCGTCGATCCTGCCGCACAGGTGCAGATCGACCTGGCCAGCAAGCGCGTCACGGTGGAATCGCCCGCCGAACTGGGCGCCATCAGCGCCGCCATCGTCGAGGCGGGCTACCCCGTCACCAGCGCGCAATAACAGCAGTGGCATCCATAAAACAGCCGGCCTTCGCGCCTAATCCCGTTCAGATAGCGCCCCTACGCGACCAGTAGAGCTGCAAAACGGATTAAAGCCCCAACCGCCCGCACAGGTGTACCGGGCCAAGCGAGCCTGAAAAATGTCGAGGGCAAGGCGCAGCGACGAAGACAGTACGCATGTACGGCGAGGAGCTGCAACGCCGCCATCGGCATTTTCTCGGGCTCGCGTCTCCGGCCCGCCATTTTTACGTTTTTACGCCTGACACCTTTGCCTTTAAATGCGTCGGACAGCTTAACTGAACGGCATTAGGCCTTCGCGCCGGCTGTTTCTGTTTACCCGCCCAGTTCCGGATAGTGACGGAAAAGGCCTTCCTGATTGAAAGCAATCCTGGGTTTCAAATATGCGGCCGTGCCCCGGTATCGTGGGCCGGTGACGGTGCATACGCCAAACTAGCCCCTTGGATTTATCTCAATGGCAACAGGCTTTCGCTTCCGTATCGCCGGCCAGCCCCAGGCTTTGCAGGATGGGACAATCGGGCCTGTCATCGCCATGGCACGATTGCGCCAGGTGGGCCAGGGTGTCGCGCATTTCCGTCAGTTCGGCGATGCGCTTGTTGAGCTCGGCGACGTGGGCCAGGGCGATGCCTTTCACGTCCGCGCTGGCGCGCTGATCGTTTTGCCACAGCGACAGCAGTTCGCGGATCTGTTCCAGCGAAAAGCCCAGGCCCCGCCCGCGTTTGATAAAACGCAAGGCGTGCAAGTCGTTCGGCGTGTAGATGCGGTAGCCCGCGTCGCTGCGCGCGCTGGGTTTGAGTAAGGTAATGCTTTCGTAGTAGCGTATCATTTTTGCCGATACGCCCGTTTCACTGGCTGCCTGGCCGATATTCATGCTATGACTCCTTGGTATGCGCGCTGCCTGCATGACTGCGGGCTTTCCAGCGGCGCAGCAACAGGGCATTGCTGATCACGCTGACGGAACTGAAAGCCATCGCCGCGCCCGCCACCATGGGGTTGAGCAGGCCGAAGGCAGCCAGCGGAATGCCGATCATATTGTAGATAAATGCCCAGAACAGATTCTGCCGTATCTTGCTGTAAGTGCGGCGCGAGATATCGATGGCGTCCGCCACCAGGGCCGGATCGCCACGCATCAGCGTGATGCCGGCCGCATGCATGGCCACATCGGTGCCCGTCGACATGGCGATGCCCACGTCGGCTGCCGCCAGCGCAGGCGCATCGTTGATGCCGTCGCCCACCATGGCCACCCTGGCGCCCGCGCCTTTCAGTGCGGTGATTTTAGCGGTTTTATCGGCCGGCAGCATTTTCGCCGCCACCGTGTCGATGCCCAGCAGCTTGCCGACGGCGTCGGCGCTGCCCTGGTTGTCCCCGGTCAACATCACCGTGCGGATGCCCAGGCTGTGCAGATGGGCAATGGCCGCCTGCGCATTCGGCTTGACCTGGTCGCTGAAGGCAAATAGCCCCAGCAATTGCGTACCCGAGGCCAGCCAGGAAATCGTGTTGCCCGTATTTTCCAGAGACAAGGCCTGTGCCGCCAACGGCGTCATGTCCACGTGCAATTCCTGCATCAGGCGCGAGCTGCCCAGTTTCAATTCCAGGCCATCGACCTGGGCCGCCAGGCCGCGGCCCGGCAAGGCCGACAGGCCCGTGGCTGGCAAGGGTTCGATATGGCGCGCGCTGGCCGCATCCAGCACGGCGGTGGCCAGGCTGTGCTCGCTACCACGCTGGATGCTGGCCGCCAGTTGCAGCAGCCGTGCATCGTCGATACCATGCGCATGCAGGGCCGCCAAGGCAGGCTTGCCCACCGTCAGGGTGCCCGTCTTGTCGAACACGACGGTATCGACGGCGTGCGCCACTTCCAGCGCTTCCGCATCCTTGATCAGGATGCCGTAGCGGGCGGCCACGCCCGTGCCGGCCATGATGGCCGTCGGCGTAGCCAGGCCCAGCGCGCATGGGCAGGCGATGACCAGCACGGCCACGGCATTGATGATGGCATTTTCCAGCTCGCCGGTCGCAAACCACCAGCCCAGCATGGTCAGCAGCGCCAGCACCAGCACCACGGGAACAAAAATCGCGCTGACCTTGTCGACCAGATGCTGGATGGGCGCCTTGGCCGCCTGCGCGTCTTCCACCAGGCGAATGATGCGCGACAGGGTCGTCTCGCCGCCCACGGCTTGCGTGCGCACCAGCAACAAACCATCGGCATTGATGGCGCCGCCCGTGACCTTGTCGCCCGGATGCTTATCGACCGGCAAGCTTTCACCCGTGATCAGGGATTCGTTGACCTGGCTGGCGCCTTCCACCACCACGCCATCGACAGCCACCCGTTCACCGGGGCGGATGACCACCAGGTCGCCCACCTTCACCTGTTCCACGGGCAAATCGATCTCGACGCCGTCGCGGCGCACGCGGGCCGATTCCGGACGCAACACTTGCAGCGCGCGGATGGCCGAGGCCGTCTGACGCTTGGCGCGGCTTTCCAGCCATTTGCCCAGCAACACCAGAGTGATGACGACGGCTGACGCTTCGAAGTACAGGTGCGGCAAGATCTCGCCCGCCGCCAGCCATTGATAGACGGACAAGCCATATGCGGCGCTCGTGCCCAGCGCCACCAGCAAGTCCATATTGCCGCTGCCGGCGCGCGCCGCCTTCCAGCCCGCCTTGTAGAAGCGCGCGCCAAAGTAAAACTGCACGGGTGTGGCCAGCGCGAACTGCAGCCAGCCTGGCAGCATCAGATGGATGCCTGCCCATTCCAGCAGCATGGGCAACATCAATGGGAAGGCCAGCACGGCCGCAAAAGCCACTTTCATGCCGTCGCGGTTGGGCACGGCGGCAGGCGCGCCGGCCTGGCTGGCGGCGGGCAGCGTGGCGGCATAGCCAGCCTTGTCGATGGCGGCAATCAGGGTGCCCGCTGTCACACCGCCCGTCACCTTGATGCGTGCGCTTTCCGTGGCCAGGTTGACACTGGCGGCCAGCACGCCCGGCACCTTCAGCAAGGCTTTTTCCACCCGGCCCACGCACGAGGCGCACGTCATGCCGGCCACCAACAGGTCGATGTCCGTGCTGGCCAGCGCATAGCCGGCCTTGTCCACCGCCGCCTGCAAGGTAGCCAGCGGAACGTTCTGGCTGGACGCCACCCTGGCCGTATCGGTGGCCAGGTTGATGCTGGCGCTGGTCACGCCCGGCACGGCCGCCAGCGCTTTTTCAACGCGGGCCACGCACGAGGCGCAGGTCATGCCTTCGACCGTGAACGATTGCACATAAGGGGAAGCTGGCTGCATGGCGCGGATCCTGTAGACGAGAGATGATGTCTACAGGATCGTCCCTACCATGATGGGAAGGTCAAGCGAAACTTAGCGTACTTCGCAGTCGACGTTGTTCGACTTGCCCGGCGTGGTATTGCTGGCGCTCGGACCCGTGCTGGCATTGAACACCGGCGGCAGCGTAAACGGAATCCCCGGATTGGTCGGCAGCAGCACCGGTGGCTGCCGGAAATTCGGCGTATAGCCGAACTGGCCAGCGCTGAAATTGAGCGTGCCGCCTGGATTGCTCACCACGATTTGTCCGGTGGTCACCGACGTGTACAGCCCTGGCGCAAGGGTCGCCCCTGGCGGCGATCCCGTTTTGGGTAGCGACGAGCCTGGTACCGCATAGCCACCGGCACCGATATACTCGGCAGTGAAATACGTGCCGCGAATGCCGATGGTGGCGACCGGCGTTTTCAGGGAAAACTTTTCCTTGCTGCGCTTGCCCAGCAAACCCGACAGCGAACGCAAGCCTCCCTTGACCAGGTTGAACGAGGCCTGGTCGCCCTCGGGATGATCGGCCTGGTAGGCGAACTGCTCGACCACGAAGGTGGTACTTGGCTTCAGAGTGATCTCGCTGTTGTCGATGAATTTCACCAGGGCATAGGTGTTTTTCTCCGTCACCAGCGTATCGCCCGCCTCCACCTCGGACTTGAGCGACAATATCTTGACCTTGCCGTCGGCCTTCTTCGCCATCATCGGCCCGCTCAGCTGCGTCACCGTGCCCGCCACCTGGGCGAACGCATGCAGGCTGATGCTCATCAGCACCAGCCATAGCATGGCGCCCGCCAGCATCGGCCTAGTTGCAAAAGGTCTTCTTGATACCATTTTGAGGATCATCTGTTGCTTCCTTCGTCGATTCTTTGGATGTAGCGCCCGCCAGCAGCGGCGCGGTCACGTTGTTGGGCGTAGTGAGTTGGTTGAGCGGGTTGTATTGCTCGCTGAGCGCCGGCAAGGTATTGACGGCGCGGATGATGGTGCTTGGCGGCACCACGGGCGTCGTCACCGGCTGGGCCACCAGCACCGAGGCCGGCACGTTGACCCGGCCATTCGGCGCCAGCAGCGACACGGGCGCGCCGCGGCTGTCGATGCGCACGGTCCCGGCGGCGGTCAGGTCGCCGTTTTTCGCCAGCACGGCGATGCCGCCCGTGGCCTGCACATCGAGCCTGGCTGCGCCAGCAAAGGTGACGCTGGTACCGGCCGTGACCGCGATGGCGCGTGCCGCATTGACGCGCGCGCCGTCGCCGAAGGCCACATCCGTGCTGGCGTCGACGGTGACGTCGTTGCCGATGATGGCGCCCTGCACATTGACGGGGCTGTGTGCGATCAGGCTCACATTGCCGCTATTGGCATTGATCGCATGGCTCTCGATGCCGCCCGTGCTTTCGATGCGCACATCGCCGGAACCGGTGGACAGGCCGCCCAGCACCAGCACGTCAGGCGCACTGTTATTGGTCAGGGCAATGCCACCGGCACCCCTGTTGCCGGCGCTGAAGTGCTTGACACGGTTGCCGGCGTCGTTCAGCACGGTACCGGTTTGCGATTGCGTGGCCAGGCTGCTGGCAACCACGGCGCCGCTCTGGCTGATAGCGCCCGCGTTAGCGTTCAGGCTGATGGCATTGGCGGTCAAGGCCGCGAAACGCAGGTCGCCGGCGGCCTGGGTCACGGCCAGGTTGCCGCCGATATGGATGGTGCCGGCGCTCTGGCTGAAGCTGTTGCTGACCGTAACATTGCCCAGGCCGCCCAGCAAGCCGCCGGTCTGCGCATAGTTGGCCACCGTCAGCGCATTATTGACCAGCAGGCTGCCGCCGGTGAGATTCAGGCCGCCGCGCGAGCTCAAGCGATCAAGCACGGTGTCGCCGGCCGCCGCCGTGTACACCACGTTGCCGGTGCTGGCCGCGAAATCGGCCGCCAGCACATTGGCGCCGCTTGGCGCCACGCCGCCTTCCCAGTTGGCGGCGTCGCTCCACAAGCCACCGGCCGCGCCGATCCAGGTCGACAGGGCGCGCTGGGCAATGCTGGCCTGCGCGACGCCGCCGGTCGAGGTCAAAGCGTAGTTGCCGGCATCCGCGCCCGACAGGCCAAAGCCGCTGACATTGACCGTCTTGCCGCTGCCATAGTTGCGGTCGGCAAACGTGCCGCTGCCGCCCACCAGGCTGACGGCATCCTGGCCGATCACGCCCGCCACGGTGCCGCTGACATTGGCCAATTGCGTGCCATCGTACACCTTGTCACTGGCGCTGACGCTGGCCAGGGTCAATGCCGCGCGGGCAATAGTGGCCGTGGTCGCGCCAGTCGTGTCGCCCAGGCGGTAGTTACCAGCATCGTTACCGGACAGGCTGGCATTCTGTACCGTGATCGTCTTGCCGCCGCCGGCATTCTTGTTGGCGAAGGCCGCGTTGGCCGATGCGCTCAGCGCATCGCCGGCGATGCGGTCGTCGCTGATCGCCACCTGCGCGCCGGTCACGCCGTCATACACCTTGTCGACACCCGTATAGCCCAGGTTCAGCGTACGCTGCGCGATGCTGGCCGTTGCCGTGCCACCGGTCGTGCCCAGGGTGTAATTGCTTGCGTCAAGGCCGGACAGGCTGGCGTTTTGCACCGTCACGACTTTGTTGCTGCCGGCATTCTTGTCGGCAAATGCGCCGCTGGCCGTTGCCGTCAGCACGTCGTTGGCGATACGGTTGTCAGTGATGGCGAGCGTGGCGGCGGTGTTGCCGTCATAGGTCTTGCCTGCGGCCGCAAAGCCCAGCGCCAGCTCACGCTGGGCAATGGTGGAGCTGGCAGCGCCGGTGGTCGAGGTGAGTACATAGTTGGCCGCATCGGTGCCGGACAGGCTGGCGTTTTGCACCGTCACGACTTTGTTGCTGCCGACGTTCTTGTCAGCGAATGCGCCGCTGGCCGTTGCCGTCAGCACGTCGTTGGCAACACGGTTGTCGGTGATGGCGAGCGTGGCGGCGGTGTTGCCGTCGTAGGTCTTGCCCGCGGCCGCAAAGCCCAGCGCCAGTTCGCGCTGGGTAATGGCGGCGCTGGTGGCGCCGGTGGTCGAGGTGAGCACATAGTTGGCCGCATCGGTGCCGGACAGGCTGGCGTTTTGCACCGTCACGACTTTGTTGCTGCCGGCATTCTTGTCGGCGAATGCGCCGCTGGCCGTTGCCGTCAGCACGTCGTTGGCGATACGGTTGTCGGTGATGGCGAGCGTGGCGGCGGTGTTACCGTCGTAGGTCTTGCCTGCGGCCGCAAAGCCCAATGCCAGTTCGCGCTGGGTAATGCTGGCGCTGGTGGCGCCGGTGGTCGAGGTGAGTACATAATTGGCAGCATCGGTGCCGGACAGGCTGGCGTTTTGCACCGTCACGACTTTGTTGCTGCCGGCATTCTTGTCAGCGAATGCGCCGCTGGCCGTTGCCGTCAGCACGTCGTTGGCGATACGATTATCAGTAATCGTCAATGACGCGGCGGTGTTGCCGTCATAGGTCTTGCCTGCGGCCGCAAAGCCCAGCGCCAGTTCGCGCTGGGTAATGGTGGCGCTGGTGGCGCCGGTGGTCGAGGCCAACACATAGTTGGCAGCATCGGTGCCGGACAGGCTGGCGTTTTGCACCGTCACGACTTTGTTGCTGCCGGCATTCTTGTCCGCAAATGCGCCGCTGGCCGTTGCCGCCAGCACGTCGTTGGCGATACGGTTGTCGGTGATGGTGAGCGTGGCGGCGGTGTTGCCGTCATAGGTCTTGCCTGCGGCCGCAAAGCCCAGCGCCAGTTCGCGCCGGGTAATGCTGGCGCTGGTGGCGCCGGTGGTCGAGGTGAGCACATAGTTGGCCGCATCGGTGCCGGACAGGCTGGCGTTTTGCACCGTCACGACTTTGTTGCTGCCGGCGTTCTTGTCAGCGAATGCGCCGCTGGCCGTTGCCGTCAGCACGTCGTTGGCAACACGGTTGTCAGTGATGGTGAGCGTGGCGGCGGTGTTGCCGTCATAGGTCTTGCCGGCCGCCGCAAAGCCCAGCGCCAGTTCGCGCTGGGTAATGCTGGCGCTGGTGGCGCCGGTGGTCGAGGTGAGTACATAGTTGGCCGCATCGGTGCCGGACAGGCTGGCGTTTTGCACCGTCACGACTTTGTTGCTGCCGGCATTCTTGTCAGCAAATGCGCCGCTGGCCGTTGCCGTCAGCACATCGTTGGCAACACGGTTGTCGGTGATGGCGAGCGTGGCGGCGCTGTTGCCGTCATAGGTCTTGCCGGCGGCAGTGAAGCCCAACGCCAGTTCGCGCTGGGTAATGCTGGCGCTGGTGGCGCCAGTAGTCGAGGTGAGCACATAGTTGGCGGCATCGGTACCGGACAGGCTGGCGTTTTGCACCGTCACGACTTTGTTGCTGCCAGCATTCTTGTCAGCGAATGCGCCGCTGGCCGTTGCCGTCAGCACGTCGTTGGCGATACGGTTGTCAGTGATGGCGAGCGTGGCGGCGGTGTTGCCGTCATAGGTCTTGCCTGCGGCCGCAAAGCCCAGCGCCAGCTCACGCTGGGCAATGGTGGAGCTGGCAGCGCCGGTGGTCGAGGTGAGTACATAGTTGGCCGCATCGGTGCCGGACAGGCTGGCGTTTTGCACCGTCACGACTTTGTTGCTGCCGGCGTTCTTGTCAGCGAATGCGCCGCTGGCCGTTGCCGTCAGCACGTCGTTGGCAACACGGTTGTCGGTGATGGCGAGCGTGGCGGCGGTGTTGCCGTCGTAGGTCTTGCCCGCTGCCGCAAAGCCCAATGCCAGTTCGCGCTGGGTAATGCTGGCGCTGGTGGCGCCGGTGGTCGAGGCCAGCACATAGTTGGCGGCATCGGTACCGGACAGGCTGGCGTTTTGCACGGCAACCACTTTGTTGGCACCGGCATTCTTGTCGGCAAATGCACCGGACGCTGTTGCCGTCAGCACATCGTTGGCAATACGATTATCGGTAATCGTCAATGACGCGGAGGTGTTGCCATCGTAGACTTTATTGGCGCCGGCAAAGGCCAGGTTCAAGGTGCGTTGCGTGATCTCGGCCGTGCCGATGGCGGTGGCAGCCAGGCTGTAGTTGCCCATCGCGCTGCCGGACAAGGTCAGTTCGCTGAGATTGACGGCCTTGCCGCTGCCGGCGTTCTTGTCGACGAACTGCGCGCTGCCGGTCACGCCCACGGTATCGCCGCTGACCGTGTTGCCCAGGCTGAAGGTCGCGTTGGCAAAGCCGAGCTGACCGTCATACACCTTGCTGCCGCTTAAAATAACGCTGAGGGCGCGCGGCGTGATGGCCACGGTGGAGGTACCGGCATAGCTGATATCGTATTGGGTCGACCACAGGCCGCCCAGCGCATAGTTGCCGACATTGCGAGCGTTGCCGTAACTGGCCGTACCGCTGGCTGCCAGGTCGCCATTGAGCAGTCCAATATAGCTGAGCTGGCCGACGCTGGCCACCTGGCCATCATAGACCCGGCTGGCCGCGCCGCTGGCGGTTACTGTCAAGGGTGTGAGGAAAGCCTTCAGCAGCGGCGTGGTATGGCCATCGTAGATGCGCCAGATGGCATTCTCGCCAAAATTGAAGCCGCCGAAGCTGCTTTGCTGCTTCATTTCGGCCGTACTGCGCCCGGTGGAGCCGCCGTAGTCGTTCACGGTGCCGGCGCTTTGCGCGTCGAAAAAGGCAGGCCCCACAACCGCGCCCGAATCTGCGCGTCCGACCACTGCACCCACCGTGCCCGACGCAAAACCGCTGCCCGATACGGTACCTGCGAAATACAGGCGGCTGGCGCTGCTGCCCGCCACGCTCCAGCCAATCACACCACCCAGATTCTGCTGGCTCGCCGCGCTATTGGCGGACAAGCCGATGGCGCCGGTCGCATAGGCGTCTTCGATAGTGCCGCCATTGCGTCCGACCAGGCCGCCGACACTGGCGCCGCCGCCCACGGCACCGGTGGCATACGCTTGCGAGATGGCGCCATTGTTATCGCCCACCAGGCCGCCGACCCGTTCGCCGGAAGCCGTGACGCCGCCGGTGGCGTACGACACGGCAATGCGGCCCTGGTTGATGCCCGCCAGGCCGCCGACGCCATCCTGGCCGGCCACGCTCATGCTGCTGTGCACCTGCTCTATCGTGCCGCCCGCAGCGACCACGCCGGCCACGGCGCCCACATTGTTGTTGCCGCTGGCATTGCCACCCAGCAGGTTCAACTGGCGCACCGTGCCTGTCGTGCCGTTACCCAGCTTGCCGAAAAGGCCGGTGTTCAGGTTACCGTTCGGCGCGCTCTCACCGTGGATTTGCAAGCCGCTGACGGCATAGCCGGCGCCGTCCAGCACCCCGGAAAAACCGCCCGAATCGCTATGCGCGATGGGACGAAAACCGGCGCCGTCATTCCAGGCGCCCGTGCCGCTGGCGTCGATATTACCGGCCAGGCGATAACTGTTACTCAGGTCCAGGCTGGCGATGCCTTGCAAGCCATACACGTCGGCGATGACATACGGTGCGCCCGCGCTGCCGTCGCCGTTTGTAGCGCGCAAGAAACTGGCGCCGGGAGCGATGATGAAATTACTGGCTGAAAAGGTTGGCAGGCCGGCCGTATTTTGCGTCCAGGTGCCGCTGGCCAACCTGAAGGTCGCCCCCACATTCACGGCGCCCGCCGCACTGACTGTCGATCCCGCAGTGAGCCTCAGGCTGCCGGCCACAGCGAGCGCATGATCGATCGCGATGGCGCCGCCCGTCACCAGCTGCAAAGTAGCCGGCCCCGTGGCGCCGCTCGCCACCGTCACCGCCTGGTCGACGCCGATGGCGCCTGTCATGGCGGCATGGCCGAGCGTGAGATTCGCTGCGGAAATGGCATTCAGGTCGGCGCTGGACAGGCTGAGTTTGCCAAGCGCCTTGCTGCCGAGATTGATTTCACGGTTGGCCGACTCCGCGCGCAAGGTCACCGCAGCGCCGCCCGCCGCACCGCCGTAGGCCACGCCGCCCTGCAAATTCATGTTATCGGCCTGCAACAGCAATGTCTGCCCCACCGCCGTGCCGACGATCTGTCCGCCGCTGCCATCGAGGACGATGCGTCCGTCGAATTTGTTGGCGCGCAGTTCCGCATTGCCGCCGCCGACATGCAAGCTGCCCGCCACGCCGAAGACGATATCGGCGCCCGTCAGCGCAACGCTGCCACCCTGGCTGGAAAGGGCCGCATCGATATGCAAGACGGCCGAGCTGCCTTGTGCCGTGGCGCCGCCATTGTCGTTGGCCGACAGGATCAGCGCGCCGCCATTGGTGGTAATGGCCTGGTTGACGTTGATGCTGTTGCCAGCCTGCGCCGTGAGTCCCACGCTGGCCTGAGTGATGGCGACGGCTGCGTTGAAGTTGATGTCGTGCTGCGCCTGCAGCACCACATTGCTGGTGGCCGCCGAAATCAGGCCGGCACCGATAGTGGTGGTGCCCGTCGTCGGCGCATCCGTAAAATCGTTGACGCCGCTCAGCGCGCCGCCATTGCCGGTGACCACGTCGATATCGTAGGGATCGAGCAGCCAGTCGCCCGTCTTGCCGCGCGCCGCGCGGGCGCGCGTATCGACCCTGGCGCCGTCGACGGCCAGGTAGTGCCCCGAGGTTTCCACGAAACCGCCATCGCCCGAGGCCGCGCCGCCGCGCGCCGAAATGCTGCCGAACACGCGCGCCGTCTCGTTGCCCCAGACGATGACCTTGCCGCCGTCGCCGCTTTGAATCGCGTCGGCGGCTATGCTGGCATCCTTGCCGACGGCCACCTGGCGCGCATTGGCAATCGCCACGTTTTTGCCCTGGTAGTCGCCGCCCAGCAGGACCGTACCGCCCCCAAGGGCGCCGCTGGCGTCCACTTTGGCGTTGCCTTGCATGCCGACCTGGTCGCCCAGCACGGTAATCTCGCCGCCCTTGCCCACCGCACTGGTGGCGCTGGTGACGCTGCCGTTTTCCAGCAACGTCTTGCCGCTGGCCTTCAGCACGATCTTGCCATTTTCGCCGAGCATCGCGCTATTGGCGTTGAGCACGCCACGCTGGTTCAGCAGCGCGCCGAGCATGCCGATGCGCCCGCCCTGCGCCACGATCTGGCCCACATTGATGGCCTGGTCCGCGGGGGCAGACAGCACCACGCGCAAGTCGGGGTTGGCGGCGTCGGCCAGTTGCACACTGTGGCCGGCGGCCAGCAACACGTCACCGTTCGGCGCGGTGATGATGCCGCTGTTTTCCACGTTCGGCGCGATCAGCAGAATCTGCCCGCCGCTGGCGGCATGGATGGTTCCCTGGTTGATAACGGCGCCGGCCTGCTCGCCGGCATTGAAATGCATCTTGCCGGCCAGGAAATCCTGGTTCGACAGCGCCAGGCTGGACGCCACCAGGCCCGCCACGTCGACCCGCGCATCACGGCCGAACAGCACGCCGTTCGGATTGATCAGGAAGACCTTGCCGTTCGATTGCAGGGAGCCGAGGATCTTGCTGGGGTCTTGTCCGGTGATGCGGTTGAGTACGCTACTACCGGCATTTTGCTGGAGAAAACGCGTGATTTCGCCCGGATTGACGGAAAAGCTCTGCCAGTTGATGATGGTATTGGGCGTGTTGGTGATCGTAAACAGATTGCCCTGCTGGTTGAACGTGGCCTGGCCATGCACCACTTGCGGCAAGACCGGATTGGCGTGGGCGGCGCTGAAACAGGCGGCAATCAGGAGCGCCAGCGCGGTGCGGCGCAGCGGCGGCTCGACAGGGCCGCCAGCAGGCACGCTGCGCAGTGGTTTTTGTTGGGTCATGGTGTTTTATCCTTGGAACTCAGTACATCAGTACGACAGCGCAACTCTGAAATGCAGGCGGTTGGCGTCGCGGCGCCCCGTCTGGCCGGGGTTGACCACATGCGCATAGTCCAGTTGCAGGTTGGCGTAGCGGTTCAGCAGGATGCGCAGGCCCAGGCCGGTTGAACCGATCGCCATGCTGTCGATTTCGCCGGGCAAGGCATGATTGCGGCGCACCCAGCCCGTGTCATAAAACGCCAGCGCGCGGCACTGGTAGCCGCCATCGCCGCACCAGTTCGGTGTGTACAGTTCCAGATTCAGGTTGGCGCCGGAATCGTTCGCCACTTCGCGTTCCAGGAAGCCGCGCACGGTGGCCGCGCCACCGACGCCGAACTGCTCGCCCGGCACCAGCGCATCGGGCGTGTACTGGCCGTTGAACAACGCGCGCCATTGCCAGTCGTTGTCCAGCACCTGGGCATGACTGGCGCTCAGGCGCAAGGTGCTGTAGCCGGCCTTGGCGCCGAAACGTGCCAGCGTAAAATCCTGCTGGCTGCCATTCTTGCCGCCGGGAATATTGCGCGCCAGGGTCAGGCCCACGCTGGCCTCGCCACGTGGCAAGCTCCAGGCGCCGATGTAGGCGATGCTGACGGGATGCACCGTCACATCGGTGCCCAGCTCCATGCCGAAGAACTGCAGGCTGTTGCGGTAGGCCTTGAAGTCCAGGCCATACACCAGCTTGGGTTCATAGTTGTCGCGCTTGCCGAAGTTCTGGTTGTAGCGCGCGCCGGCGGTGGTGCCGCGGCCACTGACGGCCAGGTCGAAGATACCGGCCGCGACGCTGCCCGAATCGACGTTCGAATAACTGGCAAAAAAGTCCAGCGAGTCGCCCAGCGCATACAGCGGCACATGGTAGCCGAGGCCGTACACACCGACCTGGTTGGCGTGCTCGATCGAAGTGGTGTATTGCAGACTGGCCACATGATCGCGGCCCCACAGGTTGGCATGCTGCAGCACCACGCTGGCGTGGGTCTTGCCGGAGTCCTTGCTGCCGGTATTGTCGAGGTTGAGCGTGGCTTTCCAGGCGCGTTCGTCCGCCACCGCAATGCTGGCGTCGAGCGTGCCGTCTGCCTCGCCGGTAGCCAGCTTGACTTCGAGCTTGCGCGCCGGATTTTCATTCGCCAGCTTCAGGCTTTGTCCCAGGGCCGGCATGTTCGGCGTCTGCCCTTCGAGCAGCGCCGGCAAGGCGCGCCGTACATTGGCGTCATCGACATACTGGTTGCCGCTGATGGCCACCTTGCCAAGCTGCATCTGCAACACTTCCAGGCGCACGGCGCCATGCGCCAGCTCCTGTTCCGGCAAGGCCACCTGCACCAGGGTGTAGCCGCGCGCGCGGTAGGCGTTTTCCAGCGCCTCGACGGCTTGCTGGATGGCGCCAAAGTCGCGCTGCCGGCCGGCGAACGGCGCCACCAGCGATTGCACCAGTTGCGGCCCCAGCAGGGTATCGCCGCTGACCTCGTAGCGGGCGATATCAAACAGCGGGACGGCACTGTCGGCGGCGGGGGTTTGGGCGTTTGCGCATGCCGCGCAGAACAACAGCGCGGAACCTGCAAGCAGGCGCACCAGACGATAATTCATGAGAGAGAGTTCTTGTGGTTGCATGGCCAGCCAGGCGCGGCTGGGCCATCAATTAATTAAAAACAAAGTTTAGACGGATTTTGATTTCCAGTCAGAAATATCTCCGCTGGCGATGGTTACTTGGTCTGGAAGTTGGTCACACCATCCCAGTCTTCGCCAGGCGGCGTTGCGCGATACTGGCGCAGGCGCGCGCAATACAGCCGGCGCAGCCCATCGTCCGGCAGTTCCGACAAGATTGCCTCTGCGCCATCCCAGTCGCGCGCACGCAGCAGTTCCAGCACGCGCGACCAACGCGCCAGCAGCGCCAGTTCGCCGGCATCGGCGTCGGCCAGCAAGCAGCGCGGCTCGAAAATGGCCACCGGTTCGGTCTTGCCCTTGACCCGCACGCGGTCCAGTTCGCGGTAGGCGAATTGCGGCGCCTGCGCACGCGTGAATTCGCTCACGGCGATGCCCACGCCATACACCTTGGTCATGCCTTCCAGGCGCGCGCCCAGGTTGACGGCGTCGCCCATCACGGTGTACGCGCGGCGGATGCGCGAGCCCATGTCGCCCACATGCATCACGCCACTGTTGAGGCCGATGCCGATCTGCAGCGGCGGCCAGCCACGCGCCTGGAATTGCTGGTTCAACCGACCTGCGCTGCGCTGCATCAGCAGGGCGCTGGCCACGGCACGGCCCGCATGGTCGGGAAACGCCACCGGCGCGCCCCAGAACGCCATCACGGCGTCGCCGATATACTTGTCCAGCGTGCCGCCGTGGCTGTCGCGGATGTCTTCCGACATGGCCGTCAGGTACAGGTTGATATATTCGCGCAACTCCTGCGGCGTCATCTGTTCCGAAATGGCCGTAAAGCCGCGCACGTCGGCAAACAGCACCGTCAGCTCGCGGCTCTCGCCATCCATGCTGTAGCGGCCGGGATTGTCGGCCATCTGTGCCACCAGTTCCGGCGCCACGTACTGGCCGAAGCGCGCCACCAGCGCCCTGCCCTTGCGCACTTCGAAAAAATAGCCCCAGGCCAGATTGGCGACGAACAGCGCCGCGATCAACAGCAGCAACACGGCAACATCGAGCGCCGCGTCGAAGTAGCGATACAAGCACCAGTTCAGGCCCAGCGCGCCGGCCAGCGCCGCGCCGGCCAGCAACACGGCCGCCGCCGGCGTGGCCAGCGCCAGTGCGCCGCCGAGCAGCAAGCCCACCAGCACCACCTGGCCGAACTCGATCGCCAGCGCATAGTCGGGGCGCGACTTGAAATGGCCGTCAAGGATGGATTTGATCAGGTTGGCGTGCACTTCCACACCGGGAAACTCGGCATTGACGGGCGTGGCGCGAATGTCGTTCAGGCCGGCGGCTGTGGTGCCCACCAGCACGATGGCGCCGTACAGCACGTCCGTCGGCACCGCCCCCATCAGCACGTCGGCCGCCGACACATAGCGGAAGGCGCCGCCGTCCGGGCCGCCCTTGCCGCGAAACTCGATGGTGGTGGTCAAGGCTTCGCCGACCGGAATATCGAGGCGTCCGCGCGGCGTAAATACGGCGATGCGGTCCAGGCCGCCGTGCTCGCGCTCGGCCTCGGACAACTTGTCGGCGGTCTGGCCGAACACGGGCGCGATCGCGCGCGCCTTCAGATACACGCTGGCCGTGGCCAGCGACAGCGACGGGTAATACGCGTCGCCGATGCGTTGCAACAGGGTCGATGAGCGCAGCACGCCGTCGCTGTCGGTCAGGGCCGTGAAGATGCCGGCCCCTTGCGCCGCCTGTTGCAGCTGCGCCAGGTTGGCTGCATAGCCGGGCGACGTAAACGCCGTCACCGTGCGCCCATTCAGATCAAGCACGCTAAACGCCGGCTTGGGCAGCATGCCTTTCTTTTGCCGGTCCGACACGCTATAGCCCAGCACCACCGGCTGGCCGCGCATCGCCTCGGCAAACAGGGCGTCGTAATCCATCTGCGGTTTCAGGCGTTCCAGCTGGTCACTCAAGCCCGGCACGCCGGCCAGTTCGCCCTTGGCCAGTTCGGCCAGCACGCCATAGCCGGAACTGCTGTCGGGTTCGGGAAACGAGATATCGAAGCCGAGCGCCGCCACGCCATAGTGGCCCGTCAATTGCGTCACCAGCCGCGCCTGGACGTCGCGGCCCCAGGGATAGCGGCCGATCTGGTTCAGGCTTTTTTCATCGATATCGACGATCACGATGCGCTTGTCGAGCTGCGGCGCTTCGGCACGCATGCGCATGTCGCCCAGCATGGCGTCCAGCCGGCCCAAGGTATCGACGCCGAACAGGCCGATGCTGGCGCAGGCGGCCAGCAGCGTCAACAGCGCGCCCAGCAGCAGCCGGGCGCCATGCTTTTTCATGACCGCAAGCGAGCGCATCAGGGCACGTAACCGGGAATGGCCGCCTCGTCGACGGCATCGATCTGGCTCGGATGCAGGTGCTTTTCAGCGAAGACCAGATAGACTTTGCTGCGGATGAAAACGTCGAACAGCTCCGGGTCGATATGCCCGTTCAGGCTGAAATTGCCAAGGATGCGCAGCGATTCGGACAGCGACTTGCCCTTCTTATACGGCCGGTCGCGCGCCGTCAAGGCCTCAAAAATGTCGGCAATCGCCATCAGGCGCGCCGGCACCGACATCTGCTCTTTCGTCAGCCCGCGCGGATAGCCCTTGCCATCCATGCGCTCGTGGTGGCCGCCCGCATATTCGGGCACCTTCTGCAGGTGCTTGGGCCACGGCAGCGCTTCGAGCATGCGGATCGAGACGCTGATATGGTTGTTGACGATGGCCCGCTCGGCCGCCGTCAGGGTGCCGGCGCGGATGGTCAGGTTTTCCGTCTCGTCGGCGTCGAGAAAATCGCGCAGTTCGCCATCGGCCGCGCGCCAGCGGCGCCGGGCGATCCGCCGCACTCTTTCCTGGTCGGCCTGTGCCATGCTCTCGCCGCCGATGTTGACCGTGCGGATGAAGTCGCGCTCCTCACGCAGGGCCGCCTGTTCCAGCTCCAGCGCGCGGGCGATGGCGTCCTTCTGCTGCGGCTGCGCCGCCTGCTGGCGCAGGGCCGCGATCTCGGCATCGCGCAGCAGCACTTCGTAACGCGTGTCGATCAGGGCGATCCGATCAAAAATGGTTTCCAGCTTGGTGGCCTTGTCGACCACGTGCACGGGCGTGGTGATCTTGCCGCAATCGTGCAGCAGGCCGGCCAGCCACAACTGCTTGCGCTCGTTGTCGCTGAGCCGGAAATCGGCCAACGGACCAGTCTCGGTCGCATGCGCGGCGTCGGCCAGCAGCATCGTCAGCTCGGGCACGAACTGGCAATGCCGTCCCGTGTAGGGCGACTTTTCATCGATGCCGATATTGATCAGGGTAACCAGCGATTCGAGCAGCTCCTCCAGCTGCGAAATGAGCAGCTGATTCGTCAGCGCCACGCCCGCCTGCGCGGCCAGGGCCTCGATGAAGCGCTGGTCGGTGGAGGAAAAGGGGCGCACCTGGCCTGTGTCGCCATCCTTGGCATTGACCAGTTGCAGCACGCCGATCAGATCGCCCTCGTGGTCGCTCATGGGCACCGTCAGGATCGATTGCGTGTGATAGCCATGGTGACGGTCAAAGTCGCGCATGCCGGAAAAATTGAAGCCCTCGTCGTGGTAGACATCGGCGATATTCACGCTGCGGCGCATGTTCGCCGCATACGCCGCCACCGAGGCCAGGTTGGGCTGGCCCGCGCCATCGAACAGGGGCACGCCCGGCAAGCCCATGTCGGTCCCCTGCGCGATGCCCAGGCTGTCGTTGACGCTGATGTCGAACGCCAGCTGGCGGCCATCGGCCATGGGCCGGTACAGGGTGGCGCCATCGGCACCGCTCATGCTTTTTGCCAGCAGCACGATGCGCTGCAACAGCGGTCCGATATCGCGCCCCTGGCCACCGAGGCCGTGGCCGAGCGCGACACTGAGTTCGGTCAATTGCTCCAGTCGGTGGGCGATTTTCTCAGGGTGCAGCTGAGGCATGTTGATGGCAATCAGGTAATGGGCAAGCAAAAAAAGGGGAAGTCGGCAAGCGCCAGTGTAACGGCCACCCAGCGCACTGTACATTACTAAGTTACAACAAAACGAAATAACTTTCCGTATTGCAACATACATAAATGTTGCCGCCAATTTCATTAATTAGAATAGAATCAACAATAATTACACTGTAACAAGGTACTGAATGAAATTCACGTTCAGGGGCGTGCGCGGCTCCATCCCCTCCCCCGGCCCGCGCACGGCGCGCTATGGCGGCAATACCACATGCATCGAAGTACGCACCAACGACGATAGCCTGATCATTCTCGACGCGGGCAGCGGCATCTTCTCGCTGGCGCAGCAACTGCCGCCCGGCCTGCCCGTCGATGCGCACGTCTTCATCACGCACAGCCACTGGGACCACATCCACGGCCTGCCCATGTTTTCTCCCCTGTTCGTGGCCGGCAACCGCATGCGCCTGCACGGCGCCTACGATGCCGTCGCCGGACGCGGCATCGAACACGTGATGGCGGTGCAGCTGCAAGGCAGTTATTTTCCCGTCAGCGAAGCGGCCATGGCGGCCAGCATCGACTACCGCACCCTGGCGCCCGGCGAAACCGTCGAGGTGGGAGGTGCTTGCGTGCGCGGCGCGGAAATGAACCATCCGGTGGTCAACCTGGGCTACCGCATCGACTGCGGCGGCGCTTCGCTGTTTTTCAGCGGCGACCATGAACCATTCTACAACCTGCATCCGCCCGGCCATGCCGAGCATGCGGCCTGCGCCGAGCGCAATGTGCAGCGCCAGGCCGGTATTGACGCAGTGGTCGCCGGCGTCGATGCGCTGATCATGGATTGCTCGTACACGCGCGAGGAATACCCGGCCAAGCAGGGCTGGGGCCACGGCACCTTTGACGCCGCCTTCGACCTGGCCCTGCGCTGCGGCGCGCGGCGCCTGTACTGCACCCACCACGAGCCAACCCGCAGCGACGAGCAGCTCGAAGCCGTGTTTGCCGACGTGATGGGCCGCTATGCGAGCCGCCTGGGTGGCTTGCAAGTGTTCCTCGCCTGCGAGGGACTGACGGTGGAACTGGCAGGCGCATAAAAAAAGGAACCTTGCGGTTCCTTTTTTTGAATGTGTTCAGTTGGCCCAAGGCCCTCTGAAAACCGTAGCGAGCAAGCCCGATATCGGATTGAGTAGCGCAGCTGTACTTTAGTACAGCGAGCAACGGAGATTCGATAGTGGGCTGCGCAGTAGGTTTGCAGAGGCGCCTTACATGATGTGGTGGCCAATCCACCATGCGACTGCGGCGACAAAGGCCGAAGCGGGAATCGTGAAGATCCAGGCCCAGACGATGTTGCCCGCGACACCCCAGCGCACGGCCGACATTTTTTGTGCCGAGCCGACGCCGACGATGGCGCCCGTGATGGTGTGTGTGGTCGACACGGGAATGCCCAGCGCCGTCGAGACGAACAGGGTGATGGCGCCGCCCGTTTCGGCGCAGAAGCCGCCCACGGGTTTCAACTTGGTGATTTTCTGGCCCATGGTCTTGACGATGCGCCAGCCGCCGAACAGCGTACCGAAGCTGATGGCCGTGTAGCACGAGATGATGACCCACAGCGGCGGCATCTCGTCGGCCACGTTCGAGTAGCCGGCGGCGATCAGCAGCATCCAGATGATGCCGATGGTCTTTTGCGCATCATTGCCGCCGTGGCCCAGGCTGTAGGCGGCTGCCGATACCAGTTGCAAACGGCGGAACCATTTATCGACCTTGCGCGGCGTCGAGCGCACGAAGATCCAGGACACCAGCAGCATCATGATCGAGCCGAACACGAAGCCCAGCACGGGTGCGATGACGATGAAGGCCACGGTTTTCCACAGGCCGGCCGCGACCAGCGCGCCCGTGCCCGACTTGGCGACAGCGGCGCCCACCAGGCCGCCGATCAGGGCGTGCGAGGACGACGATGGAATGCCGTAGTACCAGGTAAACAAATTCCAGAAGATGGCGCCCATCAGCGCGCCGAAGATCACGTACTGGTCGATCACTGTCGGGTCAATGGTTCCTTTTCCCACCGTGGCGGCCACGGTCAGCTGGTGGAACACGAAAATGGCGACGAAGTTGAACGTGGCGGCCATGGCAACCGCGGTCTGCGGTTTCAATACGCCCGTCGAGACCACCGTGGCGATCGCGTTGGCGGCATCGTGGAAGCCGTTCATGAAGTCAAACAGCAGCGCGAGGGCGATCAACAGGCCTAGCACGTAGATGCTGATTTGTATGGTCATTGTAGTTTCTTTTCTGATTCTGGTTCAGGACAGGCCCAACGCTTACGCGTTTTCGACGATGATGCCTTCGATAATATTGGACACATCTTCGCAACGGTCGGTCACGGTTTCCAGAATTTCGTAGATCGCTTTCAGCTTGATCAGGTTACGCACGTCCGGTTCGTCGCGGAACAGTTTGGACATGGCGGCGCGCATCACGTGGTCGGCGTCCGATTCCAGGCGGTCGATTTCTTCGCAGATGGCGACGATCTTGCGCGAGTTGTCCATGTTGTGCAGCATGGCGACGGCGTCGCGCACTTTTTCGGTACAGGCCAGCACCAGTTCGGCCAGGCGCTTGGCTTCCGGCGTGACGGCTTTCAGGTCGTACAGCGAGACGGTTTGCGCCGCATCTTCCAGCAGGTCGAGGATGTCGTCCTGGCGCGTGATCAGCTGATGGATGTCGTCGCGGTCGATCGGCGTGATGAAGGTCTTGTGCAGCATTTCCACGGTGGCGTAGGTGACTTTGTCCGCCTGTTTCTCGATGCTTTCGATCGCATGCACGCGGTTTTCCAGGTCATCGAAATTGGTCATCAGGCCGAGCATTTCTTTAGCGCCCTTGACGCACAGTTCCGCGTGCTGGTTAAACAATTCAAAAAACTTGCCCTCAGTGGGCATCAAGCGTCCAAACATGTCATTCTCCGTTAAGCATTGAGTCGTGTTATTTACTACAGAAAGCCGCCCCGTATGAGGGGGCGGCCAATGGAATATCAGTGCTGCTGAGTCTTAGTCGCCTTGGTAAAGCGCCAGGCCACCACTGTAATTGCCAAATTTGGTGTACTGCCCCATGAAGGTGAGGCGGATGCTGCCGATCGGACCGTTACGTTGCTTACCGATGATGATTTCGGCCGTTCCCTTGTCTGGCGAGTCGGGGTTATACACCTCGTCACGGTAAATGAACAGGATCACGTCGGCATCCTGCTCAATAGCGCCCGATTCGCGCAAGTCCGACATCACGGGACGCTTGTTCGGCCGCTGTTCCAGCGAGCGGTTCAGCTGCGACAACGCGATCACGGGACAACCGAGTTCTTTCGCCAGGCCTTTCAAGCCCCGTGAAATCTCGGAAATCTCCGTGGCGCGGTTGTCGCCCGGGCTATTGGCCGACATCAGCTGCAAGTAATCGACGATGATCAGGCCCAGCTTGCCGCATTGACGCGACAAACGGCGCGAGCGGGCGCGCAATTCGATCGAATTCAAGGCCGGCGTTTCATCGATGTACAACTGGGCGTCGTTCATCTTTTGAATCGCATTCGTCAGGCGTGGCCAGTCTTCGTCGTTCAGGCGGCCCGTGCGCAGGCGGTGCTGGTCGAGCTGGCCGACGGAGCCAAGCATACGCATGGCCAGCTGGGCGCCGCCCATCTCCATCGAAAACACGGCCACGGGCAAGCCGCTGTCGATGGCCACGTTTTCGCCGATGTTGACGGAAAACGCCGTCTTGCCCATCGAAGGACGGCCCGCCACGATCACCAGGTCGCCCGGCTGCAGACCGGAGGTCATGCGGTCAAGGTCGATGAAACCGGTGGGCACGCCCGTGATTTCACTCTGGTTGTCGCGGCTGTACAGCTCGTCGATACGCTCGACCACCTGCGTCAGCAGGGGCTGGATGGCGGTCCAGCCCTGGGCGCCGCGCGCGCCTTCTTCGGCGATGGCGAAAATCTTCGATTCGGCCTCGTCAAGCATCTGCTTGACTTCCTTGCCTTGCGGGCTGAAGGCCGTGCCGGAGATATCGTCGGCGACGGTGATAAGTTTGCGCAGCACGCCGCGGTCGCGCACGATCTCGGCATAACGCCGGATGTTCGCGGCCGATGGCGTATTTTGCGCCATGGCGTTCAGGTAAGCGAGTCCGCCCACATCATCGGCCTTGCCGAGCTGGGTCAGGGTTTCAAAAACAGTAATGACATCGGCTGGCCTGGAGCCGTTAATCATCTTGACGATTTGCTCGAAGATGATGCGATGGTCATAGCGATAGAAATCCTCCGCATGCATGAAGTCGGCGATGCGGTCATACGCTGCATTGTCGCGCAACAGACCACCGATAACGGATTGTTCTGCTTCGATCGAATGCGGCGGAATACGGAGGGAATCCAGTTGCGGATCAGAGGGGGCGTTCATGGCGCGAATTATACCCGCTTCGGCGTCCGGGCAAAAAAAAAGGGCTGAAAATCAGCGAAAAATACACGAAAAAAAGGCCACAAAAAAGCCGGGCGAACCCGGCTTTTCATCGTGCGGCAATGCTTGCGGGCCAGGCCCGCAGACAATTACGCGTTCGCGTCTGGTACGACAGCGATAACAACTTCCACGACCACGTCGGTATGCAGAGCAACCGAAACGTTGTGCTCGCCAACGATCTTCAGCGGGCCGGTAGGCATGCGGATTTGTGCTTTTTCAACAGCAAAACCTTGCTTGGTCAGCGCTTCAGCGATGTCGAAGTTGGTGACGGAACCGAACAGACGGCCATCAACACCAGCTTTTTGAGCAACTTGAACGGTCAAGCCGCTCAGTTTTTCGCCCTGGGCTTGCGATGCGGCCAGTTTGGCGGCAGCAGCTTTTTCCAGTTCGGCGCGCTTGACTTCGAATTCAGCCACAGCGGTTGCCGTGGCACGACGTGCCAGGCGTTGCGGGATCAGGAAGTTACGTGCGTAACCGTCTTTGACTTTGACGACTTCGCCGAGGTTACCGACGTTAACAACTTTTTCTAACAGAATGATTTGCATAGTTCTTCTCCAGGAATATCTGACCGATTAAGCGTGGTGCAGATCGGTGTATGGCAGCAGCGCGAGGAAGCGAGCGCGCTTGATTGCGGTGTCGACTTGGCGCTGGTAGTGCGCTTTGGTACCGGTCAGGCGTGCTGGCATGATCTTGCCGTTTTCTTGGACGAAGTCTTTCAGCGTGTCGACGTCTTTGTAGTCGACTTGCTCAACGTGAGCTGCGGTGAAGCGGCAGAACTTCTTGCGTTTGAACAACGGATTTTGCTGTTTGCGTTTTTCTTTAAGCTTGAGCTTATTTTTGTCGAACTTTTTACCGAATGCCATGTCAGGCTCCTGTATCTAAAATGCGCTAGTCAGAATTGACTGCACTAAAATCAATGATGTGAAACACCAAACTCTTGCTGTTGCGGCTCTTCCTGGCCAGGAAACCCGTGAACTGATACACCCCACCCAAGCTTGCCTGGCTGAACCGGCCTGAAATTTCGCCAGCGGCTAGCGCGGCAACATCAAACTCGGTCAAACGGGCAATCCCTGCTTCCATCTGCTGCGAACTGTGTTGCAATACTGCATTCACAATCGGCAGCCCTGCCGGGGTATAGCGCAATATTTCGCGCTCGGCAATGATGGCGGTTACTTGTAGCTGGTTCAGCGCACGATCCTGGTCAAGAATTAAGCTGCTGCTGCGGCAGGAGCGGCTGCTGGTGCTTCGGTGCGGTGGCTTTTGGCCGCGTCTTCGCGTTGTACCGATTTCATCATCGGCGAAGGAGCTGTTTCAGCTTTCTTCATTTTAACGGTCAGGTGACGCAACACGGCATCATTGAATTTGAATGCTGTTTCCAACTCGACCAGGGTCTCGTTGTCGCATTCGATGTTCAGGCAGATGTAGTGTGCTTTAGGCAGCTTTTGGATCGAGTAAGCCATTTGACGGCGGCCCCAATCTTCCACGCGGTGAACCGAACCGCCGCGGGTGGTTACGCTGGCTTTGTAGCGTTCGATCATCGCGGGCACTTGCTCGCTTTGGTCCGGATGGACGATAAATACTATTTCATAATGACGCATGCAAACTCCTTCAGGTCGGATTGATAATCGCCCACCCCGGCGTCAAGACGGGTGTGGGAAGGTCAGCCGAAGATTATAACCGCCTTTTGCAAACGTTTCAATCATTCCTTCAACAAGCGGCCCGCGCACGGGGCAGGCCAGGCGTTTTTTCCTGCCCATTCCAGTATTTCGCACGAAATTCGCGCAAATAACCGAAATCCCCTTGCATAGTGGGCGATACTGTACAAAAATACAGACTGTTCATATAGACAGCATTTTAGTATGCACCCACCGCTCATGATCAAGCTGACAGCACGACAAGAACAAATCCTGAACCTGATCAAGGACGCGATTGAAAACACGGGTTTTCCTCCCACCCGTGCCGAAATCGCCAATGAACTGGGTTTCAAATCGGCCAATGCGGCCGAAGAACATTTGCAAGCCCTGGCCCGCAAGGGCGCGATCGAGATTTCGCCCGGCACCTCGCGTGGCATCCGCCTGATCGGTGCGGCGGCCGAAGCGCCGGCATCGAAAGTGCCGGCAGCACTGCTGATGTCGCTGCCCCTGATCGGCCGGGTGGCGGCAGGCTCGCCCATCCTGGCACAGGAAAACCTGGAAGCGAGCTACAACGTGGACCCGGCCCTGTTCTCGGCCAAGCCCGACTTCCTGCTGAAGGTGCGCGGCTGGTCCATGCGCGACGCCGGCATCATGGATGGCGACTTATTGGCCGTCAAGAAGGTCGACAGCGCCAAGAACGGCCAGATCGTCGTGGCCCGCATCGGCGACGAAGTCACCGTCAAACGCTACAAGAAAACGGGTTCCGTCATCGAACTGCTGCCGGAAAACCCCGACTTCAAGGTCATTACCGTGTCGCCGGAAGATGAGTTTGCATTGGAAGGTTTAGCGGTAGGCTTGATGCGCAGCTGGCATTAAACCACCGCATGTAAGAAGGGCCGCAACAGCATGACTGTTGCGGCCCTTTTTTATTGTCCAGGCGTTTTATGCATCCAGGGCACTACGGAAATCCTCGAGCAAATCGGCTTCATCCTCAATACCCACCGACACGCGGATCAAGGACTCGGCAATGCCCATGCTGGCGCGGCGTTCGGCCCCCATCTCGTAAAAGATCGTGTGGGCGACGGGAATGACCAGGGTGCGCGTGTCGCCGAGATTGCTTGCCGGAATAGCCAGATTCAGGCGATTCAGGAAATCGAAGCAATCGATGCCCTCTTTTAATTCAAAGCTGAACAGCGAGCCATAGCTGCGGAACAAGTCCGTCGCCAGCGCGTGCTGCGGGTGCGACGCCAAGCCCGGGTAATGCACTGCCGCCACGCGCAGGTCGGCGGCAAGCATGGTGGCCAGCGCCAGGGCGTTGGAGCAGGTGCGGTCCATGCGCAAGGCCATGGTTTCCGCGCCGACGGCGATATGGTGCGCCGCTTCCGGGCCCAGCGATGCGCCGAAATCGCGCAAGGCCTTGGCGCGGATTTGCGCGATGCCCCACTGCGCTGGCGCCGCCTTTTTATAATTGTCGAAAATGTTCGGGTACTGCGTCCAGTCGAACACGCCTGTGTCCGTCAAGCTGCCGCCCAGCGCATTGCCGTGGCCGCCGATGGATTTCGTCAGCGCATTGACCACCAGGCCCGCGCCCACCGCTTTCGGGCGGAACAGGTAAGGCGTCGTCATGGTGTTGTCGACGATGTACAAAATGCCGCGTTCCTTGCACAAGGCGCCAATCTTTGCCAGATCGGCGATCTGCGTGCGTGGATTGGCGATGGTTTCCACGAACACGATGCGCGTGGCCGGCGTGATGGCGGCCGCCACATTGGCCACCTCGGTGGCGTCGACGAAGGAGACGGCGATGCCCTGCCCCGTCACCGTCTGCCACAGGCTGTTGGTGTTGCCAAACAAAAAGGCCGACGACACCACATGGTCGCCCGCGCGCAGCAGCGACTGCACCACGGCGCCGATGGCGCCCATGCCGGTCGCGAAACACAAGGTGGCCACACCATCTTCCATCTTGTTGACCTTGTCTTCCAGCGCGGACACCGTCGGATTGCCCTGGCGGCCGTAGCGAAAACCGGGCTCCTTGCCCTGGAACACGGAAGCGAGCTGGCGTGCGTCGCTGTAGCCGAAGGCGACGGAGGTGTGCACGGGTTTGTGCAGCGAGCCGTGCTCGATACCCTTGCGGCGGTCGTTATGCAGGATGGTGGTGGTAAAGCCGTAGTTTTTTTTGGTGGTCATGGTGGAAGTTCCGGATATTCAATTTGCCGCTTAACCCCAAGGCAAATGCCGGGGTCAGACCTGAAGGTCTGACCCCGAAAAAAAGCCCGGCATCGGCCGGGCAGGTTACTTATGCTTCTGTCGTCGCCAGGTTCAGGTTCAGCTGGGAACGTGGCGTATCTTCCGGCGCTGCCGCCTTCGGATGGTGGCGCGCATATTCCAGGCGGTCCAGATACTCCTGCGACACGTCGCCCGTCACGTACACGCCATCGAAGCACGAGGCCTCGAAGTTCGTCAGTGCCGGGTTGACGTCGGCAATCGCCTGCTTCAGCGCGCCGATATCCTGGTACACCAGATAGTCGGCCGTGATTTCGCGGCACACTTCTTCCGTCGTGCGGCCATAGGCGATCAGCTCGTCGCGCGTCGGCATGTCGATGCCGTACACGTTCGGGTAGATCACCGGTGGCGCAGCCGAGGCGAAGATGACTTTCGTCGCGCCCGCTTCGCGTGCCATCTGCACGATTTCACGGCTGGTGGTGCCGCGCACGATGGAATCGTCGACCAGCAACACGACTTTATCCTTGAATTCGGACGGGATCGCGTTAAGCTTCTGGCGCACGGATTTCTTGCGCGCCGCCTGGCCCGGCATGATGAAAGTACGGCCGATGTAGCGGTTCTTGATGAAGCCTTCGCGGTATTCCAGGTTCAGCGCCAGTGCCAGCTGGATGGCGGCAGGACGCGAGGAATCGGGAATCGGCATGACCACGTCGATATGCACGTCCGGCAATTCGGCACGGATCTTTTCAGCCAGGTATTCGCCCATTTTCAGGCGCGTGGCGTACACCGAGGCGCCGTCGATGACGGAGTCGGGACGGGCCAGGTAGACGAATTCGAACACGCACGGATTCAGGCTGGCATTGTCGGCGCACTGGGCGCTGTGCAATTTCTTGTCGGCATCGATGAAGACGGCTTCGCCGGGACCGATGTCGCGCACGAAGCGGAAGCCCATGCCTTCCAGGGCCACGGATTCGGAGGCGATCAGGTATTCGGGGCCTTGCTCCGTTTCATTGATGCCCAGGCACAGCGGACGGATGCCGTGCGGGTCGCGGAAGGCCAGCAAGCCCACGCCGGCGATTTGCGCCACGGCAGCGTAGCCGCCCTTGACGCGGCGGTTCAGCACGGTGATGGCCTTGAAGATGGCTTCCGGGTCCAGGTTCAGGCCCGTCGTCGCTTCCTGGATTTCATGCGCGAGCACGTTGAGCAACACTTCCGAATCGGAATCGGTATTGATGTGGCGGCGGTCATTTTTGAACATTTCCTGTTTCAACTGTTCCCAGTTGGTCAGGTTGCCATTGTGCGCCAGGGTGATGCCGAACGGCGCATTCACATAAAACGGTTGTGCTTCCTCTTCGCTCGACGAACCGGCCGTCGGGTAGCGGCAATGGCCGATGCCCGTCGTGCCTTGCAGCGAACGCATGTTGCGCGTACGGAAGACGTCACGCACGAGGCCATTGGCTTTGTGCATGGAAAACATACTGCTGTGATTGGTCGCAATCCCTGCCGCGTCCTGACCGCGATGTTGCAAGAGCAACAATGCATCATAGAGCAATTGATTGACAGGTTGATGGGAAACGACGCCGACGATGCCACACATGGTGTGCTCCTAAACTGTGCTACTGATTTTAAAAAAATTCAAAATTTCACATGCTGCGCGTAAGCGGCAGGCAGATAAGGCTTGATGGCACGCGCGCCCTGCTCCGCGAACGGGCTGAGCAGCGCATTTTTCCAGAATGACTGCTGCGGTATGGAAGTCATGCCGCACAAGATGACGGTGGTCAGCACAATCACCAGGCCGCGCGCCACGCCGAACAGGCTGCCCAGGGTGCGGTCGGCCAGGCTCAGGCCCGTCACCTTGACCAGTGCGTCGACCGTCATGGACAGCAATCCCATCAAAATGCGCACGCCGATGAACAGCACCACGAAGGCCAGCAACAGGCGGACAGCTTCGCCCGGCACGGCTTCCGGCAGGAATTTCGCCAGGGTGGCGCCATACGCGTTGGCGATGACGAAAGCCACGATCCAGCTGACCAATGACAGTATTTCCTTGACCAGGCCGCGCATCATGCTGATCAGCACGGACGTCACCAGCACGAACAGCACCAGGTAATCGAAGATCGTCACGACCGTTCAGCCTTGCAACATCACGCCGGCACCAGGCTGCCGCCCAGGCCCAGCTTCTGCAGCTTGGCGCGGGTCTTTTCGGCGTCTTCACGGCTGCCGAACGGGCCCACGCGCACGCGGATGCGCTCGCCCGCCGGGCTGGAGACTTTCTGCGTATAGGACTTGATGCCCGCTTCGCGCAGCTTGTCCTGCAATTCATCGACCTTGTCCTGCGTCGCCAGGGCCGCCACCTGCACCACGAACTTGCCGCTACCGGCGTCGTGTGCCTTGTCTTGTGCTTTCTCTTGCGGCCTGTCCAGCGCCTTGCCTTCCAGAATCGCCATGGCGCGCGCGGCATCGTCGGCCGATTGCGCCGGCTTGGCAGGCTTCGGTTCAGGCTTGGCTTCCGGTTTTACCTCATGCTTGGGTTCCGGCTTCGATTCCACCTTGACCTCGTGCTTCGGTTCCGGCTTGGCTTCATGTTTCGGCTCAGGCTTCGGCTCGACCTTGACCGGCTTGGGCTCAGGCTTGGGCTCGGGTTTCGGTTCCACATAGGCCGGCTTGGCAGGCGCCGGCTGGACGGCGGCCAGCACGGGCGCCGGTACCGCTGCTGGTGCCGGCGTGGGCCTGGCCGCAGGCGGCAGGGGCGCGTCGATAATTTCCTCGGACTGGTCCAGGCCATTCTGCGCAGCCGCCTGCGCGGGCGCGGCCGGCACGGGTGCCGGCGCAGGCACTGCAGCCTTTTCTTTCGAGGGAATGTCGATGGCGATATCGTTGAATGGCGCTTTCGGCTCGGAATCGAGCAGCATCGGCAAGCCGACAGCCACACCCAGGGCCAGGGCGATGGCCCCGACCAGGCGGCGGCGGGCGCGCTTTTTCTCAGGCAAGACCGGGTCCGGCGCTTCCTTGCCGCCACGGCGCGAACCGCCGCCACCGGAGGTGTTGGCGGCGCGTTTGCGGGTCGGCGACTGTGCTTCGCCAGGGACATAAAAGCCGCTGTCTTCGCCAGAGGATTCTTGCTTGTTTTTAAACAGTTTCGAGAACAAGCCCATGCGTGATTTTCAGTCGAGTGCGTTTCAGTGAAGTGAGGATTTTCGGGCCTTCATCACGCCGGCGACGGTGAGGAAAGAACCAAAGACCACAATTCTATCATTCTCACCGGCCCGGCTCATTGCATTTGCAAAAGCTTGTGCCGGATCATCGAAAATAGACACAGTATGCTCACTGCTGTCGGGCTTATCTTCGAGCATGATCTGCACCTTGGCCGCCAGTTCGGAAGCCGTGGCGGCGCGCGGCGACGGCAAGCCCGCCAGGCACCAGTGGTCGACATGTTCGCTCATCGCGGCCAGCACGCCATCGATATCCTTGTCGTGCATGGAACCGAACACGGCATAGGTGTATGGGTGAAACCCCATGTTGCCCAGGTTCTGGTTCAGCGCCGCAGCCGCATGCGGGTTGTGCGCCACGTCGAGGATCACGCTGGGGCGGCCAGGCAAGACCTGGAAGCGGCCCGGCAATTCCACCGTCACCAGACCCGTGCGCACTTCCTGCGCGCCCACGGGCAGTTTCAGCCTCAGCACTTCCAGCGCGGCCAGCACGGCCGTAGCATTCAGGATCTGGTTGGCGCCGCGCAAGCTTGGATACGCGAGCGAATTGCGGCGCTGCTCGCGCCCGCCATAGTTCCACTGCTGCTTGTCGCCCGAATAATTGAAATCACGGCCCATCAGCCACAGGTCGGCGCCGATGGCGGTCGCATGGTCGATCAGCGACTGCGGCGGCACGGGGTCGCTGCAGATGGCCGCCTTGCCTGCACGGAAGATGCCGGCCTTTTCAAAGCCGATCGCTTCACGCGTGTCGCCCAGGTAATCCGTGTGGTCGATGTCGACGCTGGTGACGATGGCCACATCGGCGTCGATCACGTTGACGGCATCGAGGCGCCCGCCCAGGCCCACTTCCAGGATGGCCACGTCCAGCTTGGCCTGCGACAGCAAATGCAGGATGGCCAGGGTGGTGAATTCGAAATACGTCAGCGGCGTGTCGCCGCGCACGGCTTCGACGGCATGGAAGCTGGCAACGAGCTGTGCGTCGCTGGCCATCTCGCCCAGCACGCGCGCGCGCTCGTTGAAATCGAGAAAGTGCGGCTTGATGTACAGCCCCACTTTGTAGCCGGCACGCAACAGCACGGATTCCAGCATGGCGCAGGTGGACCCCTTGCCATTCGTGCCCGCCACCATGATCACGGGGCAAGTAAACGCCAGTTGCATGCGCGCCTTGACGGCTTGCACGCGGTCCAGGCCCATGTTGATCTGGGTTTCCGAATGACGGATTTCCAGCATGGCGAGCCAGTCTGGCAATGACGTAGGGAGGTTTTGCATGGGAGACTTCTTGAGGTAAGGATGCGCGAGGCAAAGAAACAGCTAACCCTAAACAACATCTGGGGTCGGACCCTTAGGGTCCGACCCCAGCGGCTCACGGGTTCGGGCAAATGGACATTACTCCATTCAATACAATTACGCCAAGACTTCCACAGCCTGGTTTTGCAACAAGGCCAGCAGACGGGCGATTTCTTCGCGCATCTTGCGGCGGTCGACGATCATGTCGACGGCGCCCTTGGTGACGAGGAACTCGGCGCGCTGGAAGCCTTCCGGCAGTTTTTCGCGCACGGTGTTTTCAATCACGCGCGGGCCGGCAAAGCCGATCAGCGCTTTCGGCTCGGCGATCACCACGTCGCCCATGAAGGCGAACGAGGCGGATACGCCGCCCATGGTCGGGTCGGTCAGCACGCTGATGAATGGCAGTTTCTTTTCCGACAACTTGGTCAGCATGGCCGTGGTTTTCGCCATCTGCATCAGCGACAGCAAGCCTTCCTGCATGCGCGCGCCACCGGTGGCGGTGATGCAAATGAACGGCACTTTCTGTTCCAGCGCGATTTGCGCGCCGCGCACGAAGCGCTCGCCCACGACGGAACCCATGGAGCCGCCCATGAATTCGAATTCGAAGCACGCCACGACGACTGGCAAGCTCATGATGGCGCCGCCCATGACGACCATCGCATCCGTCTCGCCCGTCGCTTCCATGGCGGACTTCAGGCGGTCCGGGTATTTCTTGCTGTCCTTGAACTTCAAGGTATCGACAGGCAGGATTTCCTGGCCGATTTCATAGCGGCCGCCCGCGTCGAGCAGGCTGTCGAGGCGCTCGCGCGCGCGGATGCGCATGTGATGGTCGCATTTCGGGCACACGTGCAAATTCGATTCCAGGTCCGTACGGTACAGCACGGCTTCGCACGACGGGCACTTGACCCACAGGCCTTCCGGCATGGTCTTGCGTGCGGCAGCATCCGAACGCTGGATGCGCGGTGGCAGCAGTTTTTCCAACCAACTCATATTTTCTCCTTGGGCCCTTGTAGGGGTAGCGTCGGTGGACGCCCCCGGCAGACGGTAAACGGCGACGCCCCGCAGGGCGCCACCAAAAATTTTATCTATTGCACAATAACAGGCAAATCAGTGGCCGAAGTGTAGCCGTTTATCGCCGGGCTGTCGAACTTTGCCGTCAACGCATCTTACGTAAACGGCAAGCTTGCTCAGGCATCCAGGGCGGCACGGATGCCCGCCGTAAAGCTGCGCACGGCGTCCACCGCGCCGCCTTCCGGCGCATTTTCTATCTCCTGGATGATGCGGCTGCCGATCACGACGGCATCGGCCACCTTGGCCACGGCCTTGGCCGTGGCACCATCGCGGATGCCGAAGCCCACGCCGATAGGTAATTTTACATGCTGGCGGATGGCCGCGAGACGTTCCGCCACCTGTTCCGTATCAATGTTACCCGCACCCGTGACACCCTTGAGCGACACATAATAGCTGAAGCCGCCGCCAACCTTGGCCACTTGCGCGATGCGCTCTTCGGTCGAGGTGGGCGCCAGCAGGAAGATCAGGTCGAGGCCGGCTTCGCGCATGGCGGCCCCAAACTCCTCGCACTCTTCCGGCGGATAGTCGACGACGATGGCGCCATCGGCGCCGGCCGCTTGCGCTGCCGCAATAAAAGCGGCGCTGCCGATGCGCTCGATGGGATTGGCATAGCCCATCAGTACCACGGGCGTCGTCTGGTTCGTTACACGGAATTGGCGCACATAGCCGAACACATCGTGGATGCCGACATTGAATTTCAAGGCCCGTTCGCAGGCGCGCTGGATGACGGGGCCTTCGGCCATGGGGTCGGAAAACGGCACGCCCAGTTCCAGTATGTCGGCGCCGCCCTCGACGAGCGCGTGCATCAGGGGCACGGTGGCGTCAGGGCCGGGATCGCCGGCGGTGATGAAAGTGACCAGGCCGGTCTTGTTGTTAGATTTTAAATTGGCAAAGGTGGTGGTGATACGGGACATGGGGAGCTTTCTTTATCGGTGGGGGATGTCGGATTACGCGCTTGCGCGCTAATCCGACCTACGCGTTATTGAGAATTGACAGTTGCTTAACTGAAATTCAATCCCATGCGCTCCGCCACGGTATGCATGTCCTTGTCGCCACGGCCCGACAGGTTGGCCAGCACGATCTGGTCTTTCGGCAAGGTGGCCGCCAGCTTGGCCGCGTAGGCCAGCGCGTGCGACGATTCCAGGGCCGGGATGATGCCTTCGATATGGCAGCAGTCGTGGAACGCCTGCAGCGCCTCGTCATCCGTGATGGACACGTATTGCGCGCGGCCCAAGTCTTTCAACCACGCATGTTCCGGCCCCACTCCGGGATAGTCCAGGCCGGCCGAGACGGAATGCGTCTCGATGATCTGACCGTTTTCATCCTGCAGCAGATAGGTGCGGTTGCCATGCAGCACGCCCGGGAAACCGGCCGCCAGCGAGGCCGAGTGCTTGCCCGTATTCAATCCTTCGCCAGCCGCTTCCACGCCGATCAGTTTCACATCCTTCTGGTCGATATACGGGTAAAAGATGCCCATGGCGTTCGAGCCACCGCCGATGCAGGCCACCACATAGTCTGGCTGACGGCCCGTCATTTCCGGCATCTGCACCAGGCATTCCTCGCCGATCACGGACTGGAAGTCGCGCACCATCATCGGGTAAGGGTGGGGACCGGCCACGGTGCCGATGATATAAAAGGTGTTTTCAATGTTGGTGACCCAGTCGCGCATGGCTTCGTTCAGCGCATCTTTCAAGGTCTTGGAGCCGGATTCGACCGGTACGACGGTGGCGCCCAGCAATTTCATGCGGTACACGTTCTGCGCCTGGCGCTTGACGTCTTCGCTGCCCATGTAGACCACGCATTCGAGGCCGAAGCGGGCACAGATGGTGGCCGTGGCCACGCCATGCTGGCCCGCGCCTGTCTCGGCAATGATGCGCGGCTTGCCCATGCGTTTGGCCAGCAAGGCCTGGCCGATCACGTTGTTGATCTTGTGCGCGCCCGTGTGGTTCAAGTCTTCGCGCTTGAAATAGATTTGCGCGCCACCGGCCATCTCGGACCAGCGCTTGGCGTGGTAGATGGGCGATGGACGGCCGACGAAATGCTTGAGCTCATAGCGGAATTCTTCGAGGAATTCCGGGTCGACGCTGTAGCGGGCGTAGGCATCCTTCAGCTCGGCCAGCGCATGCGTGAGCGTTTCGGCAACAAAGGCGCCGCCGTACGGGCCGAAGTGGCCACGCAGGTCAGGAAAAGGATAATCGGTGGCGTGGAACAATGCGGCGGCGGCGCCGGGCGCGGCGCTGTGGTCATTCGTGTGGTCATTCATGGTGGTTTCCTCTGGCAATGATGGCATCGGCATCCTGCACCGCAGCGATAAACGCGCGGACTCTGGATGCGTCCTTGATGCCCTTGGACGCTTCGACACCACTGCTGATGTCGACGGCGTAAGGGCGCACGCGCACCACTGCGTCAGTCGCGTTTTGTACGCTCAAGCCACCACTTAAAACGACCCGAGGCGCGAGTTCTTCTGGAATGAGGGACCAATCAAATACCTTTCCTGCACCGCCGTAGGCATCCACATAGGTATCGAGCAAGAGGCTCGAGAACAAGGGACTGGCGGCGCGATAGCGCTGTTCGTATTCTAGCAAATCTTCACGGGAGGTGTCGGGTTTGACGCGGAACACTTGCGTGAACGGCATATTGACGGCGCCGGCCAGCGCAGCGCTGTGTTCCGGCGTCTCGTCGCCATGAAATTGCAGCAGAGATAACGGCGCCACGGCCCTGGTGGCCCGCACCTCTTCCACGGTGGCGTTGACGAACAGGCCCACCGTCGTCACGTAGGGCGGCATGGCGGCGATCAGGGCCGCCGCCTGCGCGGGCGTCACGTAGCGGGGGCTTTTCGGATAAAACACGAAGCCGATGGCGTCGGCGCCCGCCGCCACGACAGCCTGGATGTCTTCAACGCGGGTCAGGCCGCAGATCTTGATGCGTGTGCGAGACATGCTATTCCTTTATTGATGCAGATCAAAACCAGGGCAAGGCGCTGCTACTATCTTGCGGCAACTCCCACTTGGGATCGTAATCGATCTGCGCCAGGTACAAGCCGTCCGGCATGAAGGTGGGCGCGGCCGCGTGGCGATCCTTACTTTCCAGCAAATGCCCCAGCCAGTCCGGCTTTTCCCGTCCCGTGCCGATGTAGACGAGCGAGCCGACCAGGTTGCGCACCATGTGGTGCAAAAAGGCATTCGCCGTAATGGTAAAAATGACGCAATCGCCGCGCCGCTCGATGCGGATGTCGTGCATCAGCTTGACGGGCGACTTGGCCTGGCATTGCGCGGCGCGAAAGGCCGTGAAGTCGTGCCAGCCCAGGAGCGGCTGCACGGCCTGGCGCATCAGTTCCACGTCCAGCGGACGGAAAAAGAAGCCGGCACGCCCTTCCACCAGCGGCGAACGGGTGGCGTTGTTGTACAACACATAATGATAGGTACGCGCGCGCGCGCTGAAGCGGGCGTGAAAGAAATCGTTGACGGTGGGGTCGCCGGCCAGCTCCTTGGCCCAGCGCACGGCAATCGATTTCGGCAGGAAGGCGTTGACGCCGCGCACCCACGAGTGCACGTCGCGGTTCAGTTCCGTATCGAAATGCACCACTTGCTCAAGCGCATGCACGCCCGTGTCCGTGCGGCCGGCGCAGGTGGTGGCCAGGCGCACGCGGGCAAACTGCTCCAGCGCGTTTTCCAGCTGGTCCTGCACCGTTTGCCCGTCTTCCTGTTTCTGGTATCCATGCCAGGCCGTGCCATCGTACTGCAGGCCGAGGACGATACGCTTGAATGGCGTTGCTGTCGTAATATTTTGCATCGGAGCATTATACCGGCGCGGCAGCCTGCCGCGCCGGCGGGTATTGCTAGCTGAGGAGAGCTCTCATGGTGTTCGCCTTGGCAACTTGTTCCGCGCTGCCGCCTTTGATGACCTCATCGATCAGCTCGCGCGCGCCTTCCTTGTCGCCGATTTCCTGGTAAGCGATCGCCAGGTCCAGCTTGGTATCCATTTCCATGTGGATGGCCGACAGCGGGTCGTCCACGCCCACGCTGGCCGTCTTGCCATCGTTGAGGTCCAGGTCGATGCCGGACAGGTCGAATTCTTGCGCGGGCGGTATGGCTTCCGGCAAGGTCGCTGGCGTTTGCGCATCGTCGAACAGGCTGTCGAGGGAAGGCTCGGCCGCCGCCACCGGCGCGGCAGCAGGCGCCACCGGCTCGTCGAGGTCGAAATGGGCCAGATCCACATCCTTCAACGGGTCGGGCAAAGGCGTCAAACCGGCGCCCACGCCATTCACGGGGCCGGCTGGCGGCTCCAGATCGAGGCCGAAATCCATGCTGGCGTCATACTGCGCATCGTGCGCGGGGGACTGCGGCTTGCTGTCCGGTCCCGGCATGACGATCGGGTCGCTGGTCGAGACGGGCTCGAAATCGAGGCTGTCGAGGTCAAAATCGAGAGGATCGCGCGCATCGCGGGCGCTCACGGAGGAAACTGGCTCTGCCGGCGCCAGGTCGGCCGCTGGGGCAGGCAGGTCGTCGGGCAAGTCCATGCTCTGGCCGCGCAAGTCGTCGCCGGCACCCTTGCTCAGGCTGACGACTGCATCGTCTTCCGTATCGCCATACAGGGGGTTGGTGGGATCGAGCGCCAGGCCCAGCGCGGCCGCCTGCGGCCACTCCTCGCCCTGGCCCCGCGTCAGGCTGTACAACTCGCTGGCCTGGTCTTCAAACGCGCGTACGTCGTTGCGGGCCGAATAGATTTCCAGCAACTTCAGGCGCGCCGCATGGCGCTCCGGGTGGATGCGCAAGGCTTCCTTGAGGATATCTTCCGCCTGGCCATCGCGGCCGTAGGCAATATACACGTCCGCTTCGGCGACGGGGTCCGTTTCATTCGCATCGAGCATGCTGGCGCCCGCCGCCGCGGCCACGCCGGCAGCGGCGGCGCCCGTGCCGAACAGGTGGTTGCTCGCTTCGGACTGCTGGTCTTCCGGCGCCAGGCCCGATGGCGGCGTCACCGGCGCTTCCGGTTCCAACACGGGAGCCACGTTCTCTGGCGCAGGCGGCACGTCCTTGCGGCGACGCGCGACCACCAGCGCAGCCACGGCGGCCAGCAATGCGGCGAGGCCGATGCCGATGGCCCCCAGGTGGTCGCTGATCTTGTCGGTGATGGTCGGTTCCAGCGGCGATGTTTTTTTCACCAGCGGCACCGGTTTCGCCTTGGGTACGGGCGGCTGCGCTTCGGCAGGCGCGCTGGCGATGGCGCTGGCCGGTGAGTTTGCCGATGCACTGGCAGCGACCTCGGCCGGTTTGGCGGGTGCCGGCGCGCTCTTGTCGGCCATGGCCTTGCTCTTGACCGCCATCAATTTTTCCAGGTCGCTGACGTTCTTTTCCAGCTCCTTGACACGCGCGGCCGCTTCATCGACCTGTTTCGCCTTGGCAATCTTGTCTTCCTCGCTGGCGACAGCGCTCTTGCCGGCCGACTTGGCCGCCGGCTGCGCCTTCGACAGTTTCAGCTTGTCTTGCGACTCGCTCACGGCCGTCGGCTTTTCCTGGACCTTGGTCGCGCCGATCTTGCCAGCCGTGCTTTGCGTCGGCTGCGCCGCCTTGGCCGGCTTGCTTTGCGATACCTGCCCCGCCAGCTTGTTGCGGTAGGCTTCGAAATCGATGGCGTGCGCCGTCACGACGCCCTTCGCTTCGGCCGCGTCGGTGGCGCGCACCGCATCCGCGCCCGGCACGGCCAGGATGCGCCCGGCCTGCATGCGGTTCATGTTCTCGCCCCTGAAGGCATCGGGATTGGCGCGGTACAGGGCGACGAGCATCATGTCGAGCGACACGCCCGAGGGTTTCAGTTCGCTGGCGATGCGGCTCAGGGTGTCGCCCGCCTTGACCTTGTATTCGCCAGCCGGCTTCTTGCGTGACTCTTGCGCCGCCGTCGGCTCCACATTGCGCCCGGCCCGGCCAGGTTCGGCCGGGGCCGTCACTTGCGCGCCGCGCGTCTGGCGCGCTTCGGGCGTGTCGAGCACGAATGCATATTCGCGTACCTGGCGCCCGCTCTTGCTGCTCAGTTCCAGCAGCAAATCCACCATGGGTTCGGCCACCGCTTGCGCCGAGCTGATGCGGATGAAGGACTTGCCGTTGCGGCTTTCCACGGCAAACGTCAGCGCATTCAGGGCCGGATTGAATTCCACGTTGGCCTGGCGATACGCATCCGGCGGCGCCAGCTTGGCCAGCAGGCTTGAAGCCTCGCCTGGCTTGACGGCCGATAATTCGACCTCGGCGCGCAGCGGCTGGCCGGCAGCGGACAGCACCGTAATCTTGCCCAGCTCGGCTGCGGATACCGCCGGTGACAACAACACCGCACAGGCGACAGCGCTGCTGAGTGTTTTAATGGCAAGGGAGGCGACCCGGGGACGAGTGTGTACAGGCATAGTTGGCGGCATCTTAGTTGACATGGGAAAACTGTTACTTTTCCAGAGGTATCAACATATCATCATGCCCAGAGCTATGCAAGCTCCGCATGGTTGAGCCTTGACGGGCTCAGGACGAAAAAAAAGCCGGGAAAACAGCCCCGGCTTGATCTGCATCAGCGATTTATAGCTGATTTATTGCTGATTTATTGCTGATTTATTGCTGTTAAGCGTCCAGCAAAATACGCAGCATGCGGCGCAGCGGCTCGGCCGCGCCCCACAGCAATTGGTCGCCCACGGTGAAGGCGGACAGGTATTCGCCGCCCATGCTCATCTTGCGCACGCGGCCCACAGGAATCGTCAGGCTGCCCGTGACAGCTGCCGGCGACAGGTCGCGCACGGACGCTTCGCGCGTGTTTGGCACCAGCTTGACCCATTGATTGTTGCTGGCGATGATGTCGTTGATTTCATCGAGCGGCACGTCTTTTTTCAGCTTGATGGTCAGCGCTTGCGAATGGCAGCGCATGGCGCCGATGCGCACGCACAGGCCGTCCACAGGAATTTCCCTGGTGCCGAAATCGATGCCGCGACCGAGGATCTTGTTCGTTTCCGCGCCCGCTTTCCACTCTTCCTTCGACTGGCCGTTGCCCAGGTCCTTGTCGATCCACGGGATCAGGTTGCCGGCCAGCGGCGCGCCGAATTGCTTGATTTCATCCGGGGAATAGCCGTGCTGGGTGGCCAGCACCTGACGGTCGATTTCCAGGATGGCGGAAGCGGGGTTCTCCAGCAGCGCCTTGACGGAGCTGTTGATGGTGCCAAACTGCGTCAGCAGTTCGCGCATGTGCTGCGCGCCGCCGCCCGATGCCGCCTGGTAGGTCATCGACGTCATCCAGTCGATCAGGTCGTGCTGGAACAGGCCGCCCAGGCCCATCATCATGCAGGAAACGGTGCAATTGCCGCCGATGTAGTTCTTGACGCCCTTGCCCAGCGCATCCTTGATGACGTGCAGGTTGACGGGGTCGAGCACGATAACGGCGTCTTTTTCCATGCGCAAGGTCGATGCCGCATCGATCCAGTAGCCATTCCAGCCGCTGGCGCGCAGCTGCGGGAAGACGGCACTGGTGTAGTCGCCGCCCTGGCAGGAAATGATGATGTCGCACTTGGACAGTTCGGCGATGTTATTGGCATCCTTGAGGATGGTTTCATTCTTCGCCATGGCCGGCGCCGCGCCGCCCGTGTTCGAGGTGGTGAAAAACACCGGTTCGATATGGGCGAAATCGCCCTCTTCCTGCATGCGCTGCATCAGGACCGAACCGACCATACCGCGCCAACCTACCAAGCCAACTAATTTCATTACCATTCCTCAAGATGAGACGGCGACTGCCGTCATTAGACTATTTTATCCCAGCGCTTTTACAACTGCATCACCCATCGCCTCGGTACCGACCAAGGTGGTGCCCGCTTCATGGATGTCGGCCGTGCGCAGCCCCTGCGCCAGCACTTTTTTCACGGCCGCCTCGATGCGGTCTGCCTGCTCTTCGCGGTGCAGCGAATAGCGCAACATCATGGCGGCCGACAAAATCGTCGCCAGCGGATTGGCAATGCCCTTGCCCGCGATATCGGGGGCCGAGCCGTGCGATGGCTCGTACAAGCCCTTGTTGTTGGCGTCCAGCGAAGCGGACGGCAGCATGCCGATCGAGCCCGTCAGCATGGCGGCCGCGTCCGACAAGATGTCGCCGAACATGTTGCCGGTCACCATGACGTCGAATTTCTTCGGCGCCCGCACCAGTTGCATGGCCGCGTTATCGACATACATATGATCGAGCGCCACGTCCGGGTATTCCTTGTGCACGTCGATGACGATGTCTTTCCAGAACTGGAAGGTTTCCAGCACGTTCGCCTTGTCCACGCTGGTGAGGCGCTTGTCGCGCTTTTGCGCCGCCTGGAAGGCCACGTGGGCGATGCGGCGGATTTCGCCTTCCGCATAGCGCATGGTGTCAAAACCTTCGCGCTGGCCCTTGAACGGACCGTCCGGGCACTCGCGCACGCCGCGCGGCTGGCCGAAATAAATGTCGCCCGTCAATTCGCGGATGATCAGGATATCGAGGCCGGAGACCACTTCCGGCTTCAGGGTCGAGGCGCCCGCCAGTTCCGGATACAAAATGGCCGGACGCAGGTTGGCGAACAGGCCCAGGTTCTTGCGCAAGCCCAGGATCGCTTGCTCCGGGCGGAACTGGCGCTCCAGATTATCGTATTGGTAGTCGCCCACGGCGCCGAACAGCACGGCATCGGCTGCTTTCGCCAGCGCCAGGGTGGCTTCCGGCAAGGGGTGGCCATGGGCCGCATAGCCGGCGCCGCCCACGGGCGCTGTTTCCAGCTCGAACGATTCGCCCAGCACGTTCAACACCTTGACGGCTTGCGCGACGATTTCAGGACCGATGCCGTCGCCGGGTAAGATTGCAATTTTCATATTTTTATCGATTAGATGACGTTGGCGAGCCAGGGCTGACTATTTAAGTGACGCTCTTCGAAGGCGCGGATATCGTCCGCATGGCGCAGAGTCAGGCCGATATCGTCGAGGCCATTCATCAGGCAATACTTGCGAAAGGCGTCGATCTCGAACGGGTACGAGACGCTACCATTGCTGGTGCGCACGCACTGCTGTTCCAGGTCCACCACCAGCTTGTAGCCGGGGAAGGCCTTGACTTCATTGAACAGGTGCTCGACCTGGCTTTCCGACAGCACGATGGGCAGCAAGCCGTTCTTGTAGCAGTTATTGAAGAAGATGTCGGCAAACGAGGGCGCGATGATGGCGCGAAAGCCATACTGATCCAGCGCCCACGGCGCGTGTTCGCGCGAGGAGCCGCAGCCAAAGTTCTTGCGCGTCAGCAAAATGGACGCGCCCTGGTAGCGCGCCTCGTTGAGCACGAACTCGGGGTTCAGCGGGCGGCGGCTGTTGTCCTGCCCCGGCTCACCATGGTCGAGATAGCGCCATTCGTCGAACAGGTTGGGGCCGAAACCACTGCGGTGGATCGATTTCAGGAATTGCTTCGGGATAATCGCGTCGGTGTCGACGTTGGCGCGGTCCAGCGGGGCGACCAGGCCTTCGTAAATCGTAAATTTATCCATGCTGTCTCTACTCGGTAGGACGAGCGGCGCACTGCGCCGGCACGTCACGGTTTATTTTCCGCCGGCGCCAGTGACGACCTGGCCGACTTTCTGCACATCGCGGCCGATGCCGGAGACGGTGTTGCAGCCGGACAAGATGACGGTGGCGATGAGGAGGGCGAAGAGTTTTTTCATGATGATTTCTTGATAGTAAGTAAGGGACCGGAAACGCTAGTGTACGCCAGCGGCGCCGGTCCCTGCCCTCATCGCAAGCCCCGCACGTCGACAAAGTGGCCGGCGATACCCGCCGCCGCCGCCATCGCGGGCGACACCAGATGAGTACGGCCGCCCTGCCCTTGCCGGCCTTCGAAGTTGCGGTTCGAGGTCGAGGCGCAGCGCTCGCCAGGTTCCAGACGGTCTGCATTCATGGCCAGGCACATGGAGCAGCCCGGCTCGCGCCACTCGAAACCGGCATCCTTGAAGATGCGATCCAGGCCTTCGCGCTCGGCCTGGTCCTTGACGAGACCGGAACCGGGCACCACCAGCGCCAGGGTGACGTTCGAAGCGCGGTACTTGCCGCGCACCACGGCAGCGGCCGCGCGCAAGTCTTCGATGCGCGAATTGGTGCAGGAACCGATGAAGACCTTGTCGATGCGGATGTCTTCGATGGCGGTATTCGGTTTCAGGGCCATGTAGACCAGCGCCTTTTCCATCGCATCGCGCTTGACGCTGTCTTTTTCCTGGTCAGGATCGGGCACGCGGCCATCGATACCGACCACCATCTCGGGCGAGGTGCCCCAGGTCACTTGCGGCACGATGTCTTGCGCGTTGAGGGTGACGACCAGGTCGAAGCGGGCGCCCGGATCCGAATGCAGGGTGCGCCAATAGGCCACGGCGCGTTCCCAGTGCGGACCGGCCGGCGAAAACGGACGGCCCTTGACGTAATTGATGGTGGTGTCGTCCACGCCGATGATGCCGGCGCGCGCGCCCGCCTCGATGGCCATGTTGCACACCGTCATGCGTCCTTCCATCGACAGGGCGCGGATGGCCGAGCCGCCGAACTCGATACAGTAGCCCGTGCCGCCGGCCGTGCCGATCTTGCCGATGATGGCCAGCACGATATCCTTGGCCGTCACGCCGGCCGGCAAGGCGCCGTCGACCTGCACCAGCATGGATTTGGATTTCTTTTGCAGCAAGGTTTGCGTGGCCAGCACATGTTCCACTTCGGACGTGCCGATGCCGTGCGCCAGCGCGCCGAAGGCGCCGTGCGTGGAGGTGTGCGAGTCGCCGCAGACCACCGTCATGCCGGGCAGGGTCGCGCCCTGTTCAGGGCCGATCACGTGCACGATACCCTGGCGCTTGTCGTTCATGTTGAAGTAGGTCAAGCCGTAATGCTTGGCGTTCTTGTCCAGCGTTTCCACCTGCAAGCGCGAGACCGGATCGGCAATGCCGTCGATGCGGCTGGTGGTGGGCACGTTATGGTCGGCCACGGCCAGGTTGGCGGAAATGCGCCACGGCTGGCGGCCCGCCACGCTGAGCCCATCGAAGGCTTGCGGGCTGGTGACTTCGTGCAGCAGGTGCCGGTCGATGTACAAAATTGTCGTGCCATCATCTTCGGCCCGCACAACGTGGGATTCCCAGAGTTTGTCGTAAAGCGTCTTCATCATGATTTATGCAGCGTTGCCACAGCCTGTTTAAGTGATCAAGTGATACCAAGTCGTACGGTGATCCACAAGGATTATGCCATATATTGACCAACACAGAACCGAAACAGGCAAAAGCGTGGTATTGGCGATACAAAGTTTGGCCAAATTGTTAGATATGAGCTGGAAATTGCCGATATCGGCACATTGGCGGCATGCCGGCCTCATCCTCAGGCGGGCTGCCGAACGAGTCACGGCGCGACCATAAATTGATATTTTTTCCTCAATCTTTCGTGTATTGTATTGCGATAACAATAACCGGCACATACGCGCCACCCGACTTGGGAACCTCGATGAAACTGAACTTGTTGGCGCTGGCCGCCCTGACCATGGCCGCGCTGCCCTTGGCCGGCGCCAATGCGGCGGCGGCCACGCCGGGAGAAACCTGCGCGCAGGACTTGCGCGCGATTGCGCCTTTCCTGCTGGAAAACGACACGGGCGCGCGCCAGCACCTGAAGCAAAAGGGACAGGTATATTTCGACCTGACGCTGGCAACCGCAAGCGATGCCGCGAAAAACACTAACGATGAGCCTGCTTGTGATGTAGTACTGGCCAATTACCTGAGTAATTGGCGCACAGGCCATCTGCAAATCGTGCCCAGCACAGCATTGAAGCACAGCAAACCGGCGCCGCCCTCCACGCCAACAGCAGATACTGATCAAAGAGAGCCGTCGCTGCAGCTCCTGTCACCTCGGACCGCGTTACTGACACTGCCCAGTTTTTTTCCTCGGTACAGCAAGGCAATCGCCGATCTACTGACAAGCAAGCGCCACGATCTTGCCACCCACCCCAACTGGATCATTGATGTCAGGCTCAATAATGGCGGCAGTGATAGCACTTATGCGCCACTACTGCCATGGATCAGTTCAGGCGAGGTCGTCAGCGTGGGTGGTGAATGGCTGTCCACGCCAGCCAATATCGCCGGACAGGAAGGTATCTGCGCTCTGTTCGCCCCCGGTGATGCCTCGTGCACAACATACAGTGAGCAAGCCATCGCCCGTATGCGCAGCGTCCAATCAGGCCAGTTCGTGACGCAGCAAGCCGATGGACCTGTCAGCTATGGAAGTTTTCCCAGAAAGAAAGCGCAGCCGGCCCGCGTAGCGGTGCTGGTCGATCGCGATTGCGCGAGCTCCTGCGAAGAATTCCTGCTAGTGGCACGGCAAAGTTTTCGAGTCAAACTGATAGGGCGCAACAGCCATGGCTCCCTCGACTACTCGAATTTGCGCCTGCATGCCCTGCCCTCAGGAATACGCCAGTTAATGTACGCCACCTCGCGCTCGGCCCGCTTGCCGCAGTTGCAGGTCGACTTGGGCGGCATCATGCCCGACATCTATCTGGCGCCACCGAAGGACTAGGCGGAGCGCGCCCAGGAAATCGTGCGCGTGCAGCGCTGGCTGGAAGGCGGTAGTTTACGCCCCGGCGGCGCTTGATTACACAATGAAAAAAGCCCACTACGCATAGTGGGCTTTCCAATGAATACAACGATACTAACAGCACCTGAGAAAACCGTAGCGAGCGGAAGGGAGAGGTGGCTAAGAAGCGCAACCGTACTCTAGTACGGTGAGCATCGCAGGCCGCCTATACCGACGCGCAGTAGGTTTTGTCAGGTGCAATCATGCAGCCATGCGCACACTTCCCCTGCAACCATCCATCAGGAACGATAGGCCCACGACCAGCACCAGCTCGCCTTCGGCCGAGCGGGCGGTACCGGTAATGCCTTCCACGGTGATGGCCGTCATCGGTTTGATCACCAGGTCGGCCGTACCATCGACGGCTGCCACGGCAAGAATGTACGGCTGTGGCGCAGCGACAACAATGCCCACGCGTTCGCTGCACGCTTCGTAACCCAGGGCGCCGGCCAGCGAACGCACGGGCAACGGACGGCCCTGGTCTTTCAGCACGGGCGCGCCGCCCACTTCCATGAAGGTTTCCGGCAATTCGACGACGCGCTGCACCACTGCCATCGGCAGCGCCAGCGCGGCGCCCGAGGTCGACACCAGCATGGTCGGCACGATGGACAGCTCGATCGGCAGGCGGATGGCAAACTTGGTGCCCTTGCCCAGCGTCGACTCGATGTGGATAGCGCCGCGGTTCTTTTCCACCGCCGTCTTGACCACGTCCATGCCCACGCCGCGTCCGGAGACGCTGGAAGCGACTTCCTTGGTCGAGAAGCCCGGCAGGAACACCAGCTGGAAGCATTCGTCGTTGCTCAATTGCGCGTTTTCGCTGATCAAGCCCTTTTGCTGGGCCTTGCTGCGCAGGAAGGCCGGGTCCATGCCCTTGCCATCATCCTGCAGCACGATCATGACACTGTTCGCTTCCTGCCAGGCCTTCAGCGAAATATACGATTTGGCAGGCTTGCCGGCGGCCAGGCGCGCTTCCGGCGATTCGACGCCATGGTCGAGCGAATTGCGCAGCATGTGCACCAGCGGATCGTACAGACTGTCGACCACCACGCGGTCGACTTCCGTCTCCGCGCCCTCGATGGTCAGCTCGACATCCTTGCCCAGGTCTTTTGCCAGCTCGCGCACCAGGCGCGGGAATTTCTGGAACAGGCGGCCCACGGGCTGCATGCGCGTGGCCAGCGTGGCCCGCTGCAGTTCCGTCGAGTAGCGCGACGCGCGTTCCAGGGTTTCCGCCAGGGTCGCCATCAGAGTGGCGGCCTGGCCTTCGAATTTGAATTGCAGCAAGCGTTCGAGCAGCACGGCAGCCTGGTTGGCAGCCTGCACCGACTCGCCGGCCACTTCCAGCAACGCGTCGAGCTTGACGGCGTCGACGCGGATACTGTCTTCCTTGACGGGCGCGGCATGGCGCACTTCCGGACGCTCGTCGCGGCGTTCCGCGCCATCCCAGGCCTTGGCGGCCGGTTTGGCAGCGGCTGCAGCGGCAGGCGCGGCGGCCACGGCGGCCGGCGCAGCGGCGACGGCGGCGGCCGGTGCGGCAGCGATCTGGCTGCCCGCCGGCACGACAGCGTTATACATGCCTTCCCAGTCCAGGCCATCAGCGCTGGCGGTGGAAACAGCGGCGGCTGGCGCCGCCACGGCCACCTCGGCAACCACCACGGCGACTTCCGCCACCACGGCGGCGGCCGGCGCGTGTGCGTCCATGCCCTTGCCTTCGATGGCGTTCGTCAGAATGTGTTCCAGCTCTTCCGGCATGGCCGGCAAGCTTTCCGGCGCGGCACCGTTGGCCAGTTCCGTCAGCTGGTCGGCGACGAAACCGGACGCTTGCAGTGCCGCCTCGATGGCGATCGGGGTCACCGGCGCGGCGCCGGTGCGCAGGGCGTCGAACAGGTTTTCCGTCAGATGGCAGGCCGCCACCAGTGCGGGCAGGCCCATGAAGCCGGCGCCACCCTTGATGGTGTGGAAGGAACGAAACACGGCATTCAGTGTTTCCTTGTTGTCAGGATCACGCTCGAGGCGCAATAAGTGCTCTTCAACATTAACCGCAAGATCCATCGCCTCAACGACGAAATCCTTGAGCATATCGTCCATTAGAATCCCAAATCCGCAAGAAGGTCGTCTACATTATCCTGGTCCAGTGCCACCGACGGCACGGATGGGCCCTGCATCAGCGGCACCGGCTTTTGCGCCAGTTTTTCGCGCACTTCGGCCGGCGCATTGTCGCGCAGCAGCTGAGCCAGCTCGTGCTCCACCGTCTTGGTGATGTTGACCACTTTTTTGATCAGCTGGCCCGTGATGTCCTGGAAGTCCTGCGCCATCATGATTTCCAGCAAGCGCGCTTTTTCCGCTTCCGTTGCCTCGGCAACGGCTTGCGCGAACTGGCGCGAATCGCCGGCCAGGGCCTTGAACTCTTCCAGGCTCAGCTTGCCATCGAACAGCGCCGTCCAGCGGCTGTCCATGTCCTTGGCTTTCTTCGACAGCACATCTTGCGCCGGCATGCCTTCGTCGAGCGTGTTGAGGACCTTGTTGGCGGCCTGTTCCGTGAGGGTAGCGACATATTCCAGGCGGTCCTGCGCGTCGACGATCTGCGACGACGCTTCCGTCAGCGCCTTGTCGTAGCCCAGTTCGCGCAGCGAATCGTGCAGCAGGCGCACGATGCCGCCCAGGCGTTCGAACATTGGCTTGTCGGACTGGTCGACAGGATCGGCCGCTTCGCCGGGCACGCCTGCGGCAGCCGCGGGCGGCGCTTCCGGCGCGGCGGCGGCTGGCGCTTCCGCTGCGGCTGGCGGCACGGCGGCGCTGGCCGACACGGAGTCGAACAGCGCGTCAAAATCGTCGTCCGCGATCACGGCTGCGGGCGCTGCGGCAGGCGCGGGCTTGGGAGCGGCCGCACTTTGCGCAGATACTTCATCGAATAATGCATCGAAATCATCAGCGGCGTTGGTCATATCCCTGCTTCTCCATAATTTGTCAAAATTCCGCCTGAACTGTGCGTTTTACAGACTGATACCCACAATTTCTCGATTAAGATGATTTGAGGCAATACCGCTGCGATGGTGCGAGTGTAGCAGGGCGCCGCCCTGTTGGTAAATCTCAAAACGCGCTTCCTGGTGTAAAGCTGGCCCACAAGAGCTTTTCCGTGAGGAAATAAGTGTTCCTGCTGTTGTATTTTGAAATACTACCATTGGCATGGGTGCAAGAGCACGCGGCGCACAAGAAATCCTGCTCGCGGGCGGCTGCGCAACAGTGTCCATGGCTATCGTTGCGGCTAAAACACGATCTTTCTGCCAATGTTGTCTATACTGAAGGTGCAATAGTATTGATAATTATCAAGTCTTTACATGAATACCATGCTGCTGCCGCGCCTACAATAAGGGACGCTGCACGCGCTGAGTCACCGCCAAAGGACCTGCCATGTATAAGAAAATTCTGATCGCCACGGACGGCTCCACCGTCTCCAACCTGACGGCCTGTGTCGGCGTTGCCTTTGCCGAACAGATGCAAGCCGACATCCTTGCCGTGTACGTGGCGCCCGAGTACCAGTACCCGGTGTACATCGAAATCATTCCACCCAGCTATCCCAGCGAAGAGGAGTACCGCATCGCCATGCGCAAGGCGGGCGCCGACCACTGGCAGCCCATTCTCGACGCGGCCGCCAAGCGGGGCCTGGAAGCGACGGGCCTGACGGCCTTTTCCGACAGCCCGGCCCTGAAGATCGTGGAAGTGGCGCAATTGCAGCACTGCGACCTGATCTTCATGGGCTCGCATGGCCGCAGCGGCTGGGGGCAATTGCTGCTGGGCAGCGTGACCAACAAGGTGCTGTCGCACTCGACATTGCCCGTGCTTGTACATAGGCTGATCAAGGAACCCCCATCAAAATAAGGGGTCACATGGCCACGCAGGCCGCCGTAGCCCATATATCGGGTAAAAGGCAACATTGCGGCCTTTTCAGTTAAAATGACAACGTTTCTCGTTTTTTAACACCTGGCCGGCCGCCACGAAACGGCCAGGACACCTTACACGCCTCCGGATTGCGCGCCTATGATACGTATTGTGATTGCCGACGACCACACCATCATGCGGGAAGGATTGAAGCGCATCCTTGACGGCGCGCCGGACATCGACATCGTGGGCGAAGCCATCGACGGCTTTGAGGTACTCAACCACGTGCGCCAGGGCGGCTTCGACCTGTTGCTGCTCGACCTGTCGATGCCGGGCCGCAGCGGCGTCGACCTGATCCGGCAAATCCGCAGCGAAGCGCCCAAGCTGGCCATCCTGATCCTCACCATGCACGAGGAAGAGCAATATGCGGTGCGCGCCATCCGCGCCGGCGCGCAAGGCTATCTGACCAAGGAAAGCGCGGGCACCCAGCTGGTGGGCGCCATCCACAAGGTGGCGTCGGGCCGCCCCTACATCAGCGCCGAGGTGGCAGAGCAGCTTGTGCTCAACATCATGATGCCGAATGAAAGCCTGCTGCACAAACAGCTGTCGGACCGCGAGTTCGAAGTCTTTTCCCTGCTGGTGGCAGGCAAGTCGATCACGGAAATCGCCAACAATCTGCACCTGAGCGTGAAAACCGTGAGTACGCACAAGACGCGCATCATGCAAAAGATGGGCATGAGTTCGCTATCGGAAATGGTGCAGTACGCTGTAGCACACCGCCTGCTATCCCCCTTCAAGACCTAAGCTGCCAGCGCGCGCGCCCGTAGGAACAATCCTACATCAACTGCCACAGCTCCTACTGCCATATTCAGCCACTGCTGATATTAATTGCATACGGTTGTTGGCATACTGAAACCAGTCATCAAGTTGCTGGGAAGTTATTTCATCACACAGCAAGTCTTCAGCGTATTGAGATTTACCCGCCTGGACGCGTGCGCCCCTTCCCTGCCCGCCGCCCTGTGCACCTTGTCATTCAACTCTGAACTACCTGTCACCAGGAGATGAACATGCTGTCCACGCAAACGCCTGAAACCCGCGCTGCCGCGCCATCGCTGCCCCCCTCCTCGCCGATGGAAGCGGGGCGCCAGCGCCAGGGGCGGCTATGGTCGAACCTGAAGGAGGTGTGCGACCTGCTGCATATCTCCAGCGCCTGCACCATCGCCGCCGATGAACTGCTGTTCCAGCACGTGCAATTCAAGACGGGCCAGCGCGTGCACACCATCGGCCAGCCCTTCGACACCCTGTACATCGTCAATTCGGGCTTCCTGAAAACCGTGCTCATCGACGAATTCGGCAATGAGCAGGTACTCAGCTTTCCCATGAAGGGCGACATGCTGGGCGTCGACGGCATCCACTCGCGCCATTACTCCTCGGAAGCGGTGGCGCTATCCGACTGCGACCTGATCCTGCTGCCGTTCAAGAAGCTGACGGCGCTGGGCCGCGTGCACCTGGAACTGGAAAATGTCATGTACGGCGTGATGAGCCGCGAACTGGTGCGCGAGCAAGCCATGATCGGCATGCTCGGTGCCCTCAGCGCCGAAGCCCGCGTGGCGCGCTTCCTCGTCTCGCTGGCCGACCGCTTCGCGCAGATGGGCTACTCGAGCAAGCTGTTCAACCTGCGCATGACGCGCCATGAAATCGGCAGCTACCTGGGCCTGACCCTGGAAACGGTCAGCCGCACCCTGTCCGCCTTCAATGAAATCGGCCTGATCTCGGTCGACCAGCGCACCATCGGCATCAAGGACCCGGATGCCCTGAAAACCCTGCGCCGCCTGCCGCCCTCGCGCTCGCGCGCCAAGCAACTGGCCGCCGCCAAGCTCAAGGCCGACACCACGGCGGCCGCCACCGCCTCGGCGCAATTGCTGGCCACGATTTAACGCCAGCCGATTAACGCCACCTGATTCCTTCAAGCTTGGCACAGGCTTGACCCGGCCAAGGCACACCACCTTGCCGGGTCTTTTTTCTGCTGTCCGCCCCATCTCCCGCCCGCTGGCGCCACCGCGCGCCACGCCTACGGCACTCCCCTCCCCGGCAGTCAAAAAAAGCCTGCATCCGGCACAAATAAGCCTTGCTTTTCGGGCCACATTCAACAATAATGCAAATACGAATCATTCTCAACTGAGACAAAGAAAGCCCAACATGCAAAGCTCAAAACCAGCCTTGATCCAGGATGCCGCTACTGCCCACGTCCGTCCTCCCGTCAGCATGGCCCAGCCGGCGCGCCGCATCACCAGCGAAGCCCTGCTGCAGCAGGGCCGCGAAGTGGAGATTGAACACAGCGGCAAGATCTATCGCCTGCGCGTCACCCAATTGAACAAGCTGATCCTGACTGCCTGAAGCAGCACGGCAGCCAGTCACCACACTCGCCAGCCAGTCGCGCCCCGTGCGCGCAGCCAGCCAAACCACCCGCACAGGAGTGATTGATGGCGAACGACCGACCTTTCCCGATGTTTCCTTCCCCGCAAGGCCAGCAGCCTGAATTGCTCCTGTCGGCCGTGCTGCACCTGATGTCGCACTACCATGCGGGCAGTCCCTGCGAGAAACTGGCCGGTGTCATCGAACGCCATCTGCAAGTGCTGTCCAGTTCGCCCGGACTGGGTCCCGTGTTGCAAGCGACCTGCCAGCAACTGTCGCAGCAATGGGCCACCCTGGTGGCGCTGCACCGGCCCGCGCCGCCGAAGACCACCTTGCTGGATCGCCTGGTACGCCTGCTGAGCGCCAGGCGCCCTGCCTCGCCCCTGCCGCAATAATTTCTCTTCAACACCTCCCACCGCCTAACAGGATATCGCCATGTGTGACAAAGACCAGTCCCTGCCCGTCATCAGCAATTGTTCCAGCGGCGAGGCCGAAACGGCCGCGCTCGCTTCGCGCCGCCGCCGGCTGTGGGAACTGTCGCACACCTGCCATTGTCCGCTGGTGGGCGTGGGCTTGCCATTGGGATACCTGCGCAAGCTGGTGGGCAAGATGACGGGCGGACGCGTGCTGGCCGACGACTACGAAGTGCATGTGGGTGCCGTGACGGAATGCGGGGTGCGCAACCGCCTGTCCGAAGCCCTGCAAAAGGAACTCGAACGCCGCTACGCTCCCGTCATCCTGCGCTTTCGCGGCGCCAAGACCACGCAACAAGTGGCCGAACTGTGGCGCACGGCCGTCGCCAACGGCGACGTGTCGGGTGCCTTCTGGGCCGGCCTGACGCATCCGCGCTGCGACGCCGAACTGGAAGAGCAGATGTGCCGCGATTTGCACATGATTCAGCACCAGGCCGGTGCCTGCGTGCGGGCCGACATGGGAAAATTTACCGCCTTGCAGGAAGAAAATGCGCGCCTGACGCACGAACTGGCCAAGCTGCAACAGCGCAGCCAGGCCATGCTGATGGAAAAGACGGGCGAACTGGAACGCCAGGAAGCCGTGCTGCTGCGCACGCGGTTTGACTCGATCAGCAAGGATAGCGTCATCGATGGCTTGCGCTTTGATCTGGCGCAATTGCAGGCCGCCATCCCCGCGCTGGAATCGCGCACGCGCCTGGTCGAACGCCTGGCGCAAATGGATGAGCGCGAAAAGGAATTGCGCCAGCAAATCGCGGAATTGAAGCAGGCCCAGCCACGCCCGGCCGCCGCCGTGCCGCCACCGGCACCGAAGCTGGAAGTGCCGACGGGCGGCAAGCTGAAAATGCCGATCCGCCTGGTCGATCAAAGCGTCTTGTGCGTGGGTGGCCGCAGCGGCAATGTCGCCACCTACCGCGCCCTGATCGAACGGGTCGGCGCGCAGTTCGCCCACCACGACGGCGGCCTGGAAGACAATGCCAACCTGCTCGATTCGAGCCTGGCGGCGGCCGACCTGGTGATTTGCCAGACGGGCTGCATCAGCCACAGCGCCTACTGGCGCGTGAAGGATTATTGCAAGCGCACGGGCAAGCGCTGCGTCTTCATCGACAACCCCAGCATTTCCAGCCTGGCACGCGGCTTGCAGGAAGTGAGCGGCGAGATGGAAACGACGCCGCTGGCCGCGATCCAGCCGTAAGCAGCCCCTTCTGTATTAATACACGTCGCGCCGGTAGCGCCCCTCGGCCGCCAGCGCATCGAGCGCGGGCCGGCCCAGGATTTCCTGCAGGGCCTGGTCGACGCCGCCCGCCATGCCGGCCAGGCTGCCGCAAATGTAGATGGCCGCGCCCTGCTGCAGCCACAATGTGATTTCATCGGCATTGCCGCGCAGGCGGTCTTGCACGTAGGTGCGCTCGGCCTGGTCACGCGAAAACGCCAGATCCAGACGCGGCAAGTCGCCGCTGGCGTGCCACTGTTCAATTTCTTCGCGATAATGGAAATCGTGGGCCGCGTTGCGCTCGCCAAAGATCAGCCAGTTGCGCCGCTGCCCTGCCAGCACGCGGCTTTTCAAATGCCCGCGCAAGCCGGCAATGCCGCTGCCGTTGCCGATCAAGATCAACGGCCGCTGGGCATTATCTTCCAGGCGAAAACGTTTGTGCTGGCGCAGGCGCAATTGCAGCACCTCGCCCACTTGCGCTTGCGCCGTGAGAAAGCCCGAGGCCAGGCCCAGGCTGCCGTCGGGATGCGCATGCTGGCGCACCAGCAAATGCACGCTGCCATCATGCGGGATCGAGGCGATCGAATATTCGCGCGGTTGCGATGGGTCGGCCGGCGCGGCCACTTGCACCAGGTCGCCCGACTGCCAATCCGGCAAGCTGCCTGCCACGGGCGCCAGTTCCACATGATAGATGGCGCCACCCGCGCTGCCCGGATTGAGCAACTGCCGCTGCATCAATTTCCAGTCGCCGAAGGCGGGGCCGCTCCAGTCCGGCGCGTCGCTGGTGCCAGCCAGGTGGCTCAGGTGCTGGAACCATTGTTCGATGGCGGCGCTGGCGCTGCGGTCGACCTCGATGCGTTGAAACAGGCGCGCGGCGCCCTGCGTGGCCAGCCAGGCATCGAGCGCGCGGCCGAAGCCGCAAAACTGGTCATAGCTGCGGTCGCCCAGGGCCAGCACGGCGTAATGCAATTGCGGCAGCGCCAGTTCGCCCGTCATCAGGCGGCCCATGAAAGCGGCGGCATTATCGGGCGCATCGCCTTCGCCATACGTGCTGACCAGGAACAAGGCCCGTTCCGCTTGTTGCAGATCAAGGGCTGTGAGTTCGGCCAGCGCGCACAGGCGCACGGGGATGCCGGCCAGTTGCAGGCTCTGCGCCGTTTGCGTGGCCAGTTCCTCGGCATTGCCCGTCTGGCTCGCATACGCCACCAGCCAGGCAGGATTGTTGGCCAGCGCCGCCCTGGCGGCAGCGGACGCGCGGCGCTTAGCGCGTGCGCGCAGCCAGGGTGCCAGGCATACGCCCGCGTAGCTGAGGGACAAGGTGGCAAGCAAGGCCAGCCGCGTCGTATCGTGCGTAAAAATCATGGGAAATAAATGTTCATTCGTCGAGCATGGCCAGCATGTGGCTGCTCAACGTTTCGTGGTAGCCATCGCCGTCGCGCTGCAGGAAGCGCGCGGCCAGGCCCTGCTCTTCGGCCAGCGCCATGCCAGCGTCTGGTCCCAGCACCGTCAGGGCCGTCGACCAGGCGTCGGCCGCCATGCATTGCTCATGCACGACGGTGACGGAAGCGAGCTGATTGGCGATCGGCATGCCGCTGCGCGGATCGATCGTATGGGAAAAACGCACCGTGCCATCCTGAAAAAAACGCCGGTAGTCGCCCGAGGTGGCCACGGACAGGCCGTGCAGCGCCAGCAGCATTTCCGGCGGATGCTGGGCATTATCGGCACTATCCGCGGCGCCTTCGACCTGTTCCAGCATGACCCACCACGGCTGGCCGTCGGGCTTGCTACCGGCGCCGCGCAGCTCGCCGCCCACTTCGACCAGGTAATGGCCGATGCCCTGGCTGTCCAGGTAGCGGGCCAGGCGGTCCACGCCATAGCCCTTCGCCACGGCCGACAAATCGAGTTGCAAGCCACCGGGCTGGCGCGCGCGGCGGGCCGGCAAGTCCAGTTCCAGGCGGCGGCGCTGGCGCTGCGACAGCAGCAGCGCCAGCGTATCGTCTTTCGGCGGCAGGAAGCCCGGTTCATCGTAGCGATTGCGGGGGCCGAAGCCCCACAGGTTGACGAGCGCCCCCGCGCACGGGTCGTACGCGCCACCGGACGCCTGCGACACGTGCATGGCAAAGCCCAGCACCTCGCAAAAGGCGGCGGGCAGGCTGTGCCAGCTGCCCGGCTCGGCCCGGTTGAAGCGGCCCAGGTCGGACGCGTCGCTCCAGTGGCTCATTTGCGCCACGACCAAGTCCAGCTGTTGCTGCAAGCCCTGCTGCAGGTCGGCGCTGCCGGCGCGTCCCGGCATGGCGGATTCGACCAGGCGCACCGACCAGCTGGTGCCCATGGTCAGGCCGTGCAAGTCCCGGATCGCGGCGCCGGGCGGCGCGACCTGATCGGAAATATGCTGCGGCAGCAGGACCCAGCGCATCGGCGAGCTCGTGAAGAGGCCGCCGCTTACTGCGGCAGCACTTCCACGGTGGCCGCGTAGGTCATGCGGCGCTCGGGCATGGCTGGCGGCTGGCCGGCCACGGCCGGTGCGGCCGCTGGCCAGGTGCTGCTCAGGTAATACATGCCTGCCGCCGGTACCGTAAACGTGATCTCGCCCTTGGCATCGGTGCTCTGGCGGATTTCACCGAGCACGCCACGGTAGCGCACGCCGCCTGGCACCAGGCTGAAAGCCTGGTTCGCCGCCGGCTTGCCGTCGACCAGGAAACGCCAGGTGGCTTTTTCGCCCGCGCGCAAGTCATTCGGGTGCGTCACGGGCACGAATTCCAGGCCCACGCCCGTCGGCTTGAACACTTCCGTGCTGGTTTCGCCATTGCTGAAGAAAGTTTCCAGGCGGCTGGCCGTGCGCGTGACTTTCACGTCTTGCGCATCGGCCGGCATGTCTTTCTTGAAAGTTTCCTCGTTGCCGCGGAAACGCTTCTGCTCGCCATTTTGCTTGTAGCTGGCCATCACGTTTTGCGACACGATGGCCGCCTTGTACGTGCCCGGCTTTTCCATCTTCACATCAAACACGCTGCGCAAGCGGCCCGTGACGGTGTTCGCCGGCGCCACTTTCGCGCCATCGGGACCGATGACTTGCAGCGCGTCCAGGCGCAGCGGCTGGTGGTCGATCTCGAACAGGCCATCGGAGACGGCCGCGTCCACCGTCACCCAGGCGTCCTTGCTTTCCACCATCGTGCTCGATGGCACCATCCAGCCGCGGTGGGCGTGGGCGTTCATGGCCAGGCCGGCCAGGGCCAGGGCGATCAGGGGCTTATTGAGTTGCTTGAACATGATGTGCGCCTTATGGTTTGAGTTGGACGACGACATTGCCGAGTTCTTCCTTGCCTTTGGCAGGAACGGACTGGGCCGATTTCAGCGGCCACTGGAACGGCACGCGCACCAGTTCGCGTCCACCCGCTTCGCGCGCCGCTTCCACCACCACCTGGTATTCGCCGGCCGGCAGCTTGTCGAGCAAGGCCTTGGCGCCGGGGAACGTCAGGGTATGTTCGCCCGGCGCACGCGTGGCGCCGCTGACGCCGTCGACGGGCATGGCCAGGTCGCGGCCGCTCTTGCGCCACCATTGACGCATGTCCTTCAGCCATTTCTCGCCTGCCTTGTCCTTCTTTTTCACGTCATACAGCACCGTCAGGTTGCCGACCACCTTTTGATCGGCCGTTTCCAGCCACGCCGCCACGTAGGGACGGTGGTATTCCGCCACGTTCAATTGCGGGATTTCAATCTTGAGGGCCAGGTCGGCCGCCATCGCCGAAGTGCCGATCAGGGGAAGGCCAAGCGCCAGGGAGTAGCGTAATTTCATGGTGTGCCTGTAAAAAGAAAAAATAAAAACGATCAGTGGATAAACAGCAAGGCGATCGCGCAAGGTATCAAGATACCGAGGCCAACCATCGGCCAGGTAAATGGCCGGTTGGCCGCGTGGAACTTCAAAATCAATAGCCCCGTCAGGCAAAACACGATGCAGGCGCCGGCAAAAATGTCGATGAACCAGCTCCAGGCCACGCCCGTGTTGCGGCCCTTGTGGACATCGTTGAGCCAGGACACCCAGCCCCGGTCCGTCAATTCGTATTCGGCGGCGCCGTCTTCCAGGCCGATCCGCACCCAGGCGTCACCACCCGCCTTCGGCAGCGGCAGGTAGACTTCGTCGACGCTCCATTCGGCGGGACGGCCACCCACATTGAGCGCCCATTGCTGCTTGAGCCAGGTCTCGGCGGCGGTCGGCATGGGCGCGTTGGCGCCATCGTGCTGGGCGGCATACGCGGCCAGTTGCGTGACCAAAGGGGCCGGCAACGTCGCCTTCTGGCGTGTGATCGCCGGCTTGGCCTCGATCTGGCCAGCGTGGTTCAGGGTGATGCCGGTGATAGCGAACAGAAACATGCCCAGCAGGCAAAGCGCCGAGCTGATCCAGTGCCATTGATGCAAGTTCTTCAGCCAGACGGCGCGGCTGGCGTTGTTCTTGGCCTTGTCTGCGGCGCCCGCATTACCCATAGCTCGCTCCCGGCAAGGAGCGGGCCAGGTGGCGCGACAAGTCAGTGTGCTTCATTCCCATCCTTCAATCAAAGTGCATGCTGATATTTTCAAACAAATGATAATGATTATCATTTATTAAGTCAATACATGGGGCACCCCGCCGGACCAGCGTTTTGTAACAGCTTTGAAACAAAGCTCCGCTGCTACGTAAGCTGCCGTACAGAGCAGCATGCAGCAAGCGCCTATGCTTGTTGTTCAGGACAACCAACAAGGGAGTACCCATGCAAGCTTATTCCAGCGAACAACTGGCCAGCATCGCGGCCAGGATCAAGGACGTCAAATTCGGCATGCTGACCACCAGCGACGACATGCGCACTCTCACCAGCCGGCCCCTGACGCAGCAGCAGGTCGACAACGAAGGGCAGATCTGGTTCTTTGTCTCGGACGAGGCCGCCTACACGCGCGACTTGCTGAACAATCCGCAAGTCAACGTCAGCTTCGTCGACACGGGCGACAGCCTGTATGTGTCCGTCTGCGGCCATGCGCAGTTGCTGAAAGACCGCGCCAAGGCGGAGGAATTGTGGAATCCGCTATTAAAAGCCTGGTTCCCGGGTGGACTCGACGATCCGAAACTGTCGCTGATCAAGGTGACGATCCAATCGGCCGAGTATTGGGACAGCAGCGCCAGCAAGATGATGCAATTCTATGCAATGGCCAAGGCGGCCATCACGGGCGAGGCGCCGAAAGACCTGGGCGAACATGGCCGGGTAGAGCTGTAGCGCTGTAGCAGAGCCTTCCTGATTGACACGCGCACAGGCAGGCATGGCCAGCCAGCGTGCGCGAACACGCCTGACGGCTGCCCCTGCAGGGATGATCAGACAAGCAAGAAGGGCAGCTCAGACCCCCGTACTGCCCGTGGTGTCGGGTGCATCGTCAGCGCTCTGCCGGCTCTGGCCGGCGGAACCGGACTGATGATGGGGCAAGCGGTCGGCGCGCCGTACTTCGCCGATGGAAAACAGATCGTCGCCAATATCGAGGCCCTGCTCGCTATCGACCAGCACAAAGTTCTCGGCCGACTCGGCCGTGCTTTGCTTGTTGCCCAGCGTGGACGGCATGGACGGCGTGCCGCCCTGGCTATTGCCGGGCTGCGGCGTAGTAGAGTTACCCATCATCTTCCCCCTGATCGTGAATGCGAGCGGATTGCAGATTGGCTGTGCGTTGGCCGTGGCCGGCGCCGCTATTTCATCATAGTGCATGCCTGCTGCATTGCATCAAAATTTTGTGACTGGCCGGCGGCAATGCGCGATTCCCGCCGGCCAGACTTGCCTTGCTACGGCTTGCGCTTACTTGTTGCGCGAACCGGAGGAGCCCGACCCTGAACCTGAACCTGAGCCACCGCTTTGCTTGTTGCCACTGTCGCGGTTGCCCTCCTGGTTCATGCTGGCATTCTCACGCGAGCCGCTGGAGCTGGAGCTGGAGCTGGCGGCACTTTGCCGGCTGCCATCGTTCTTGTGGCTTTGGCTGCCTGCGCGGCGCGCTTCTTCCGACGTGAATTCATGCGCCGTGCCCTTTTCATGCGCTGCACGTCCGCCTTCGCTGGCGATTTCGCGCTGCTGGGCGGGGTCCATGGAAGCGAAGCCACGCTTGCTGGTATCGCTTTGCTTGTTGCCGCCGCTGCCGCTACTACCGCTGCTGCTGGCTTTACTGCCTTGCTGTTTGTTGTCGTTCGATGTGGCCATGATGATCTCCTTGATCGTTAGAATCAGAAAACAGTGCAACCATGCAATTCTTCCCCCTCGCATGGCAAGGGAACCCTCATCTTAGTGCGCACATGGGGCGCAAGAAATAGGAGGATGGCAAGAGCGCATGTAGGATGAGTCCCGCCCACGGTGGCACAGTTACTTTCAGTTTTTCACCAAAAGTACCAAACACTCAGCAGTTAGCGGGTATAGCAAAAATCGCCGCGTCCGCCGTCACATACACGCGCTCGCCAGTGGCAGGCCGCAGGATATGGCCGCCCGTAAAGGCGCCAAACGCGGGCAGGATGGCGTGCGATGGCCCCAGCAGGAAACACGGCAGGCGCAGGCCGCCACCGCGTAATCCCCGCCCTGTTGCGCGCAGGTGAAACACGGGATGCACATGACCGGCCAGCACATAGCCGGGCGCGACAATGTCCGGGTGATGGCAGAACGACAGATTGCCGACGCTGTGCGGTTCATCGACCATGCGGATGCCCAGCGCGGCGGCCGGATCGCCCGCATGCGCATCGTGGTTGCCGCGCACCACCGTCAGGCGCATGTTGGAATGGCGCGCGCGCCAGGCCAGCATCGCCGCCACGGTGGCGGGCGCATGCGCGGCGCGCGCGTGCAAAAAATCGCCGAGAAAGACGATTTCCTCGCAGGCGTAACTGGCCAGCAAGGCGTCGAGCGCCAGCAGGTTTTGCGTGGTGGTGCCGCGCGGCACGGGTACGCCCAGCGCACGAAACGCGGCCGCCTTGCCGAAATGGATGTCGGCGATAATCAGCATCCGGCGCGCCGGCCAGTACACGGCCTTGTGCGCCAACAGCCAAACGCTCTCGCCAGCCAGGTCCACCGCGCAGTGCGCTGGCCGCTGCCCGCTCATGCGGCCGCCTTTTCCAGCGCGCTCACCAGGCGCGCCACCCGGTCCGACAGCTTTTCCGTCGTCAACTGTTCGCGGAAGCGCTCGACCATCAAGCCGAAGGCAAACGGCGAGGCGCGCTCCAAAGGCTGCAGGCTGATGCGCCGGCCGTGCAGCTCGCGCAAGGTGGCGCGCAAGCGCGTCAGTTCCAATTCCTGCTCCAGCACTTCGCGCTGCGCCTGCGTGAGCAGCAAATTGGCCGCGTCGTGCTTGCGGAACACTTCAAAGAACAGCGAGGACGAGGCCTGCAGCTGGCGCGCGCTTTTCGGCTGCCCCGGATAGCCTTGGAATACGAGGCCGGCGATGCGGGCGATTTCACGGAAGCGCCGCTGCGACAATTCCGTCGCGTTCAGGCTGGCCAGCACGTCTTCCAGCAAGTTGTCGGTGCTGAACAGGGCAATATCGGCGCCACTGGCGGCCGTCAACAGCGGCGCAAATGCGATGTCGTCCGTGCCCAGCAATTCAAAACCGTAATCGTTGACGGCGATCGACAAGGTGGCCGGCTGCACGCGCGCGATGCGGTACGCCAGCAGCGACGCCAGTCCCAGGTGCACGGAGCGACCGGCGAACGGATACACGAACAGGTGATGGCCTTCGCGGCTGGACAGGGTTTCCACCAGCAGACTGGCGCGCGTGGGCAGGCTGGACCATTTCTGCTGGATGGCCAGCAGCGGCGCCAGCGCGCGCATTTCCGGCCCGCTGGCTTTCCCTTCTTGCGCCAGCTGCAACTGGTCCAGCACGGCATGCGCCAGTTCCGACGACAACGGCATCTTGCCGCCTTGCCAGCGCGGCACGGCGCCGCGGCTACCCGTGGCGCGCCGCACGTAGGCCGTCATCTCGTGCACGCGCACGAATTCCAGGATGCGCCCGCCAAACAAGAAATGGTCGCCCTGCTTCAGGCGCGCGATGAAGGATTCCTCGATGCTGCCGATGCGTCCGCCACCGAGGAACTTGACCTGGATCGCCGCCTCCGACACGATGGTGCCAATGCTCATGCGGTGGCGCCGCGCCAGCGCCACGTCCGGCACGCGGTACGTGCCCTGTTCATCCGGCAGCACGCGCCGGTACTCCGGATACACGGTCAGGCTTTGCCCGCCGCGCGCAACGAAGTCGAGCGCCCATTGCCACTCGTCCAGGCTCAGGTGGCGATACGACCAGGCCGCGCGCACTTCCGCGTACAGCACCAGCGATGCAAAACCGCCGCCCAGGGCGATCGTCACCAGGTGCTGCACCAGCACGTCGAGCGGTTTGTCCGGCACGGGGCGCGCTTCCAGGTGGCCCTGCGCCAGGGCCGCGCGGGCAGCCGCCGCTTCCAGCAATTCCAGGCTGTTGGTGGGCACCAGGGTGACGCGCGAAATGCGCCCCGGCGCGTGGCCGCTGCGCCCCGCCCGCTGCACCAGGCGCGCGATGCCTTTCGCGCTGCCCACCTGCAGCACCCGTTCGACGGGCAGGAAATCGACGCCCAGGTCCAGGCTGGAGGTGCACACGACGGCTTTCAACTCACCCGTTTTCAGGTGCTGCTCGACCCACTCGCGCACTTCGCGGTCGAGCGAACCGTGGTGCAGGGCGATCAATCCTGCCCAGTCGGGCCGCGCATCGAGCAGGTGCTGGTACCACAGCTCGGCCTGCGAACGCGTATTCGTAAACACCAGCGTGGTGGTGCTGCCCTCGATCTCGGCGATCAATGGCTGCAGCATCTGGATGCCCAGGTGACCGCCCCAGGGAAAGCGCGTGGGGTTCACAGGAATCAGGCTGTCGACGAGGATGCGCTTTTTAACTTTGCCTTCCACCAGCACGCCATCGCTTTGTTCCCCCAGCAAGACGCCCTGCGCCTGCCGCAGATTGCCCAGGGTGGCCGACAGGCCCCACGTCATCAAGGTTCCATTCCAGCGGCGCAAGCGGGCCAGCGCCAGCTGCACTTGCACGCCGCGCTTGCTGCCCATCAATTCGTGCCACTCGTCGACGATCACGGTTTCCAGCAGGCTGAAGCGTTCCTGCGCGTCCGCCTGGCTCAGCATCAGGGACAGGCTTTCCGGCGTCGTGACGAGGACCTCGGGCCAGGCTTTCGCCTGCCGTGCCCGCTGCGCGGCGCTGGTATCGCCCGTGCGCGCCTCGATGCGCCAGCCGGGAGCGAGCTCCGCGCCAGAGGCTTGCAGCGCGCGCACGGTATCGGCCGCCAGCGCCCGCATGGGCGTGATCCACAACACGCGCAAGCCCTGCCTTTTGCTCTTGCGCGCCAGCCGCTCGGCGCGCAGCAAGGCGCCGAACCAGACGGCATACGTCTTGCCGGAACCCGTACTCGCATGCAGCAGGCCGGAGCGGCCCTGCGCAGCGGTGCGCCAGACGGCGCGCTGGAAGGGAAAAATCTTCCAGCCACGCCCGGCAAACCACGTGTCGATGCGCTGCGCCAGCACGCTTTTGCTCATGTGGCCTGGACCAGCATGGCCTTCAGGGTGGCCAGGGTGTCCGCGTCGGCGATGGCCTTGTCGTCACGGCGGCGCAGGATGCGGGGAAAGCGCACGGCGATGCCCGCCTTGTGACGGCTGGACGCGGCGATGCCTTCGAAGCCGATCTCGAATACCATCGTTGGCTGCACGCTGCGCACGGGGCCGAATTTTTCTATCGTCGTCTTGCGGATGGCCGCGTCGACTTGCGCGATCTCCGCATCCGTCAAGCCCGAATACGCCTTGGCGAACGGCACCAGCTTGCGCTCCTCGCCACCTTCCTCATCCCATACGGCGAACGTGTAATCCGTGTACAGCGACGCGCGCCGGCCGTGGCCCGCCTGGGCGTAGATCAGCACGGCGTCGATGGCATACGGCGCTATCTTCCATTTCCACCACGTGCCCACGTCTTTCGTGCGGCCCACGCCATATGCGGCCGAGACGGCCTTGAGCATCAGGCCTTCCACGCCGCGCGCGCGCGATTCAGCGCGGATGGCCGCCAGCGCCTCCCAGCTGGCAGCCATGATGCGCGGCGACAGGCGCAGCGCGGGAGCATCTACCTGCGCCACGACGCTTTCCAGCAGCGCGCGCCGTTCGAGCTGGGGCAACTGGCGCACATCCACGCCACCCGTTTCCAGCACATCGTAGGCTACCAGCACGGCGGGCAACTCGGCCAGCAGCTTGGACGACACCGTCTTGCGGCCCATGCGTTGTTGCAAATCGGCAAATGGCGCTGGCACGTCACCAGGCTGCCAGATGAGGATTTCGCCATCGAGCACGGTGCCCTCGGGCAAGGCCAGCTGCGCCAATTCGGGAAAGCGCTCCGTGATCAATTCCTCGCCGCGCGACCACAGCCAGTTCACGCCCTCGCGGCGCAGCAGCTGGGCACGCATGCCGTCGTACTTCCATTCGACCAGCCAGTCGCCGATGTCGCCCAGCGTCTCCGGCCCCGCCTGCAAGGGGTGCGCCAGGAAAAAGGGGTAAGGCTGGCCGCCGCGCAGCGCATGCTCGCCCTCCGACTGCGCGGCGATCAGTTTCAAAAATCCCGCCCCCGTGGGGCTGACCTTGCCATCGGTCCAGCCCATCAGGCGCTGGGCGATCAGCTTGCCGTCGACGGCGGCGATGGACGCCAGCGCGCGCGTCACCAGCAGTTTTGAGACGCCCACGCGAAAACCGCCGCCGATCAGTTTGATCAATAAAAAACGTTCGCGCGTTTCCAGCTCATCCCAGTAGGCCAGCAAGTCGGCGCGAATCGTGTCGGGCGCTGCGCCGCGCAACGGTGCGATGCGCTGCTCTATCCACTCGGCCAGGCCGATGTCGCTGCGTCTGGATGGTGCGGGCAGGATCAGGGCGATGGTTTCGGCCAGGTCGCCGACGGCGTGATAGGCTTCGTCGAACAGCCAGGCATCGAGGCCTGCCCGTTCGGTCGCGTATGCGCGCAGCAACCTGGTGGGCACGGCCTGGCGCGGCTTGCCACCGGCCAGGAAGTACACGGCCCAGGCCGCGTTCTCGGGCGCGGCAGCACCAAAATAGGCTTGCAGCGCCGCCAGCTTGCGGCTGGTGGACGTGGTTTCATCGAGTTCCGCGTACAAGCGGGCAAAGTCACGCATGGGGCGCTGCCTCCTGCTGTGCAACTACGCTGTCGTCCGCCTCGTCATCGCCATATTCCGTCTCGAAGCCGCCCGCCTGCCAGCCATTCTGCTGCAGCCAGCGCACCATCACGGGTATCGAGCCGTGCGTAACGATGATGCGCTCGGCCTGCGTAGCCGTGATGGCTTGCATCAGGCCGGGCCAGTCGGCGTGGTCGGACAGCACGAACCCCCGGTCCACGCCACGCCGCCTGCGCGCGCCACGCAGCAGCATCCAGCCGCTGGCGAACGCATCGCTGTAGTCGCCGAAGCGCTTCATCCACGGCGAACCGGCCGCCGATGGGGGGCGATCACCATGGCCGTCTTCAGGGCCGCCTTCTCCGCCACATCGCCGACCATGACGGTGGCGGGCAAGGCCACGCCGGACTCGCGGTAGACCTGCGTCAAGGCCTGCGCCGCGCCATGGCAGATGATGGGGCCGATGCTGGGATCGAGCCCGGCCAGGATGCGCTGCGCCTTGCCGAAGGCATAGCAGAACAGCACGCTGGTGCGCCCTTCGGCCGCATTCCTGCGCCACCACTGGTTGATGTCGTCATGGATTTCCTGCGGCGCCTGCCAGCGGTAGATGGGCAGGCCGAAGGTCGATTCCGTGATGAAGGTGTCGCAGCGCACGGGCTCGAACGGTGCGCAAGTGGGATCGGGCTGCAGCTTGTAGTCGCCGGACGCCACCCACACTGCACCGCCGTATTCCATGCGCACCTGGGCAGAACCGAGCACGTGGCCGGCCGGATGCAGCGACACTTGCACGCCGTGGTGTTCGATGCTGGCACCATACGCGAGCGCCTGGATGGAAACGGCGCCCAGGCGCGCGCGCAGCACTTGCTCGCCGGGAGCGGCGCACAGGTAATGCCGGTGCCCAACTCGCGCATGGTCGGCATGCGCATGCGTGATGATGGCGCGCTCGACCGGTCGCCACGGGTCGATGTAGAACTGACCCGGCACACAGTACAAGCCTTCCTTGCGCACCACCACCATGTCCGCCATGCCCGCCTCCTTACGAAAAACCGCGTTGGAATGGGCTGATTCTAGCGCTCTTGCGCTCGATCACTGTTCGACAGCGCACTATGGGTTCAAGCCGGTGCGACAAACTCGGCCATGAAGGTGCGCGTGGTGTTTTCCGGAAACGCAATCGTGACCTGGTCGCCCGCCACCGATAGCACGGTGCCGATCTGGTAACGGGGCACGCGCACGCGGCTGCCGACGGCGATCTGGGACCCTGGCGCCGACACATGAGCAGGCGCAGGCGGCAACTCGTCCAGGGTGATGGGCGCGGCCAGCGCGGGCGGCGACTGGCAATTATCGCAAGTGCAGCAGCGCGCGAAATCACCGGCATCGCCAAAGTAATCGAGCAGCAGTTTCCAGCGGCACAGGCCGCTTTGCGCATACGCCACCATCTGCTCCAGCGCCTGTTTTTCGCGCTCCTGCTTGTCGACATAGATCTGTGCCAGCTGCGCATACGAGGGCGACTTGGCCGAGGGCGCTTTCAGACTGTAGCCCAGCTTGCGGTCCTGGTGCAGCAGTTTGCCGTCTTTCAACAGTTTCAGGCACACCTTCAAGTGGCCGTCGGAAAACTCGGGCAGGCTGGACGCCAGCGCAGCGAAAGCAAAGGTGGCCGGCAAGTCTTGCGCTGCCGCCACGATGGCGGCCAATTCTTCAGTTGTCGGGTAATGCTTCGCCAGAAAGAATTGCTGGACCCGCTTGTCTTCCTGGAAGTACAGCAAGGTGCAGTCGGCGGGCAAGCCGTCGCGCCCCGCCCGGCCCGCTTCCTGGTAGTACGCTTCCAGGTTGGCCGGCACCTGCAAGTGAATCACGAAGCGGGTGTCGGGCTTGTCGATGCCCATGCCGAACGCGTTAGTGGCGACCATGATGCGGCGTTCGCCGTTCATGAACAAGTCCTGGTTGTGCTGGCGATCGCGCGCCGCCAGCTTGCCGTGGTAGCACGTGACGCTCTCGCCCAGTTCCGCCAGCCGCGCCGCCAGGTCCTCGACGGCCTTGACGGTGGCCGCATACACGATGCCCACGCCAGCCGTCTCGCGCAGCAGGCGCAAGACGCTATCGTGTTTCTCTGCGGCATTCGTAACCTGGATTACGCGGTAGCGCAAATTGGCGCGGTAGATGCCCGTATTGATGACATGCAGCTTGCGCGCTTCCAGTTGCGCGTCGATATCGGCCATCACTTCTCCTGTGGCCGTGGCCGTCAGCGCCAGCACGGGCGGACGGCCCAGCGCGCGCAGGGCGGCCGCGATGTCCAGGTAGGCGGGACGGAAGTCGTGGCCCCACTGGGAAATGCAATGGGCTTCATCGATAACCACCAGGCTGGGGGGCGCGCCAGCCAGCAGCGACAGGAATGCGGTATTGGTCAGGCGCTCCGGCGTGCAAAAGATGATGAGCCTGCCGCGCTGGGCGATGCAGGCGATGGCAGCGTCCTCTTCCGCACGCGCCAGGCTGCTATTGAGCTGCACGGCCGTGATGCCCAGTGCGTGCAGCTTTTCCAGCTGGTCTTTCATCAATGAAATGAGCGGCGAGACGACCAGCGTCACGCCCGGCAACAGGGCGGCGGGCAGCTGGTAGCACAGCGATTTGCCGCTGCCGGTGGGCATGATGGCCAGGGTGTCGCGCCCGGCCAGCACGCTGTCGATGACTTCCTGCTGGCCAGTGCGCAGGCGCGCGATGCCGAATACCGAACGCAGCAGCCGCTGGATCTTGCGCTGGCGGGCGCGGCCAGAATCTTGCACTACAGAAATAGCATTCACCATCATGGTCCGGTCCCTGACATGCCGGCACCAGTTACCAGCTTGTCGCCACTTTACGGCCGGGTCTGTCGCCAGGCCGTAGGACGCCTGCTACAGCCCGCGTAGGAATTCAGGAAGCGAACAGGATGGCCCAGAACAGCATCAGCAAGCCGGCAATCGACACGCACCACACCAGTGTGCGCACGACGGGCACGCCAAACGCGTACAGGGGCAAATACAGCACGCGGGCGGCCAGGTACAGGGCCGCGCCGTACAGGGTCAGCGCGCTTTCGTGCGCCGTCACGTGGGCGATCAGCACGGCGGCGGCGAACAGGGGCAGGGTTTCAAACAAGTTCGCCTGGGCGCGCTGCAAGCGGCCCGTGATCTTGCCCACGGGCGGCCCATCGCCGTCGCGCGCGCTGACGTTATACGCCGTGCCCGTTTCGCGCGTGCGAAACATTGCAGGCAGCAGGATTTGCACCAGCGCCAGCACCAAAGTACAGCCCAGCATGGTCAGTTCAGGAGTCATCTTTACCTCTGCGGATGGGATAGGCAAGCCGTGCCGGCGCGTGCCCGTCAGGGTTGGTCGAGTGCTGCTTGTAATTCCGTCAAATCATACGGCTTGCGCAAGACACTGGCGGAAAAGCCCAGTTCATCCATCGATTCCTTGCCATAGCCGGTGGAAAAGATGATGCGCATGCCCGGTTTCTCGCGCAGCACCATGCGTGCCAGCGCGATGCCGGACATGCCGGGCAGGCTGACATCGGTAAACAGGATATCGAAGTCTTGCTCGTTGAGCAATTTCCACGCCGCCTCGCCATCGGACACGCCGCTCACCGTGTGGCCCAGCATGCCCACCAGTTCGCACACCATCAGCTGGGAATCGAGATTGTCTTCCACCACGAGTATCTTCATCGATGTCGGCATGTCCCCCTGCGGTTCGGGCGCATGGCCAGTCAGGTCCAGCCCCGGCGTGCCGCTTCCCAGCGCGCTGGCCGCCGTGCTGCCGCTTGCCGGAGAGCCGGCCACCGGCGCGCCAGACCGTTCAAACTGGCGCGCGCGCATTTGCTGCTGGCGGTTGGCAAGCACATGGCGCAGCTTGCGCGCCAGCTCTTCGCGCCGGTACGGCTTGCTGAGCAATTCCACCCCCGCGTCGAGCCTGCCCTCATGCACGATCACATCCTGCGCGTAGCCCGAGGTAAACAACACGGCGATGTCGGGCTGCAATTCGCGCGCCTGGCGCGCCATGTCCGTGCTGCTGACGGGGCCCGGCATGATGACATCCGTAAACAGCAAGTCGATCTGCGCGCCGCTGTGCAGCACGGCCAGCGCGCTTTCGCCATCTTCGGCTTTCAGCACCGTATAGCCAAGCGCGCCGAGCATGTCGACCACGGTGGTGCGCACGCCCACGTCGTCTTCCACCACCAGCACGGTTTCCGTGCCGCCCGTGACGACGCCGCTCAACTCCAGCTCCTCGTCCGCTTCGGCCATCAGGGAACGGGGCAAATAGATTTTGACTCCCGTGCCCACGCCAGGTTCACTGTAGATGCGGATATGGCCGCGGCTTTGCGTGACGAAACCATACGCCATCGACAGGCCCAGGCCCGTGCCCGCGCCTTCCGGCTTGGTGGTGAAAAACGGCTCGAACGCACGCTGCAGCACGGGGCCGCTCATGCCGCGGCCCGTGTCCGTCACCGACAGCATCACATACTGCCCCGCCGGCACGTCGACCAGCTTGTGCACATACTGTTCGTCGAGCACGACATTGCCCAGTTCGATGGTCAGCTTGCCCGCGCCATCCATGGCGTCGCGCGCGTTGATGGCCAGGTTCAGGATGACGTTCTCGATCTGGCTGCGGTCGACCAGAGTGTTCCACAGCCCGCCGCCGCCCACCAGCACGATGTCGATCGCTTCGCCCAGGGCGCGCCGCAGCAGCGCATCCATATTGCGCACCACACGGGCCAGGTCGGCCACCACGGGTTTCAACGGTTGACGCCGCGCAAACGCCAGCAGGTGAGACGACAGCTTGGCGCCCCGCTCGACGGCGGCAATCGCCGTGTCCAGGCGCTGGCGCATCAGGCCATCCGAGCCCGTCAGGTGGTGCAGCAAATGCAAATTGCCGGAAATGATTTGCAGCACGTTGTTGAAGTCGTGCGCGATGCCGCCCGTCAGCTGGCCCACGGCTTCCATCTTTTGCGCCTGGCGCAAGGCGTCTTCGGCCTTGGTGCGCTCAGCCACTTCCTGTTCGACACGGTGTTCCAGCGTTTCGTTCAATTCATGCAGCGCTTTTTCCACGCGGCGCCGGTCCGTGATATCGGTCTTGACGGCGATCAGGGAACGTGTCTGGCCATGCTCGTCCAGCAGACGGCTGACATTGCTCGACACCCACACTTGCGAGCCATCGGGTTTCAAATAGCGCTTTTCCAGCGAAAAAGACTCGCCCGTTTCCACCAGGCGCTGGAACAGTACGCTGTTGCCGGGTACATCCGCCGGATGCATAATGTCGTTCATGTTCAGGCTCAGCAGCTCTTCGGCCGAGCGGCCCAGCATGCAGCACAGGGCCCCGTTGACCCTCTGGAAACGGCCATCGAGGCCCAGCTCGGACAAGCCCACCGAGGCCTGGCCGAAAATGGCCGCCATGCGCTCCTGGCTGGCGTTGAGTTCATCCTCGATCTGGCGCCGCTCCGTCACGTCGAACGAGACGCCCACGTAGCGGCGCTGGCCCGGCATGCGGCCGGCCACCACCTCGCCCTGGCGCGCGATCCAGCGCAGCGCGCCGTCGGCAGGGCGGCGGATGCGGTATTCCTCGTATTCGAGGGGATTGGGCGCCAGATCCAGCTTGCTCGGTCCGACCTTTTGCCGGTCGCGCGCATCGACCAGACTCACCAGCAGGCGTTCCGTCACTTCCACCTCGTCGGCAATGCCCCACAGGCGACGGAACATGGGCGACACCAGCATCGCACCCGTATCGGGAAACCATTCGAACGTGCCGATGCCGCCCGCCTGCTGGGCCAGGCGCAGCCGCTCCTCGCCTTCCATGCGCCTGGTGACATCGATGCCCTCGACCAGGATGCCCGTGACCACGCCCTCGTCATCCTTGATGGGCTGGTACACGAAGTCGATCTGGCGCTGGCCCGTCTGCCCATCCGCCGTCTGCAAATCCACTTTGACCTGGCGCCCCTCGTAAGGTTCGCCCGTGCGGTAGACCTGGTCGAGCAGTTCGATGAAGCCCTGCGCCTTGACTTCAGGCAAGGCCGATTCGACTGTCTTGCCGAGTAAGTCGCGGTGCCCCACCAGGTGCAGATAATGCTCGTTCGCCAATTCGAACACATGCTGCGGCCCGCGCAGCAGGGCCATGAAGCTGGGCGCCTGCTGGAACAGGGCGCGCAGCAGCGCGCGCTCCTCGCCCAGGCGGCGGTTGGCCGCGCGCACGGCCTCGCTCTCGGCCTGCAAGGTGGTGTTGAGTTGGCCCAGCTCGGCCGTGGCCAGCTTCAGCTGGCGCCCCTCTTCCATGCGCGCCGTCAATTCCAGCGCCGTGCACAGCACGCCGTCCACCTGGCCGCCGGCGCCATGCACGGGCGCATAAAACAGGTCGAAGCAAACATCCGTCGGTTTTCCATCCCGCAACAGCGGCAGACAGCGCTCGCGGTGCATTTGCGTCTCGCCGCGCAGTCCCGCTGCGAGGATGCGCGCGTTCCAGTCCCAGATTTCGGGCCAGACGGCGGGCACCGTGCCGCCCAGCGCCACCGGATGGCGCGCGCCGGCGATCTGAATGTAATCGTCGTTGTAAATCATGACGTGCTGCGGGCCCCACATCAGCACCATCGCCATCGGCGAATTGAGCATGATGTCGACGCTGGTGCGCAGATGGGCGGGCCAGCCTTCGAGGGCGCCCAGGCTGGTGGCGGACCAGTCATGCTGGCGCACCAGTTCGCCCATGCTGCCGCCGCCGGACGGCCAGGCTGGCGCGCGCATGTCGCCGCTCATGTGGCCAGTCCCGCTTGCACGCGCACCTGGCACTGGCGCGGGATGCGCACCGTCGCCAGCGTACCCTGCGTGGCCGTCGAACTGATCTCGACCGTGCCGCCGTGGGCCTTGACGAACATGTTCACCGTGTACAGGCCCAGTCCCAGGCCCTGCCCAGTCCGGCGCTTCTCGCCCGCCTGCTGGAACGGTTCGAACAGGGTCGGCAGCAAGGCGGCGGGAATGACGCCGCGATTGGCGATGCGCAACTCGATGCTGTCGGCGTCCCGTCCATCGAGGGCCAGTTGCACCGGCGTACCCGCCTCGCCATGCGTGAGGGCATTGCACAGGAGATTCGAGATGACTTGCGACAGCAAGCCCGCATCGCATTGGCCGTGCAGCTCGCCAACACTGCTGACTTCGACAAGCGGGGCCTGGCCGGCCGTCTCGCATTCCTCGACGATGGCGCGCGCCAGCGCCAGGAAGTCGTGTGTGCTGCTGCGCAACTCCATCGTGCCGGAACGGATGCGCGCCAGGTCCAGCAGCTGGTCGACCATGCGCGCCATGCGCTTGGCGCTGCTTTCGATGCGCTGCGCCGTGACGATCACCTTCGGATGATCGCTCATCATCGGCAACAGCATGGCGCCGTTCATCACCACCGACAGCGGCGTGCGCAAGTCGTGGCCCAGCACGGCCGTGAACAGTTCGTTGAGGTGCAGCGCATGCTTGAGTTCATCGAGCTGGGCCGACAGTTCACGCTTTTGCTGGAACAGTTGCACCAGCACCGCCACCTTGCTTTGCAAGGCTTTCACGTCGATGGGCTTGTACAGGAAATCGACGGCGCCCGCCTCGTAGCCACGGAAGCTGTAGCTCGGCTCGCGCGACGCGGCCGTGAGAAAAATCAGGGGGATGCCGCGCGTGCGTTCGCTGCCGCGCATCAGTTCGGCCAATTCAAAACCGTCCATCTGCGGCATTTGCACGTCGATCAGGGCGAGTGCCACTTCATGCGTCAACAGCAGTTCCAGCGCTTGCGCGCCCGAACTTGCTTTCAGGATCACAATACCGGGCCGTGCCAGCACAGCTTCGGCGGCGACCAGGTTTTGCGCGATGTCGTCAACGACGAGGATATGGATAGGAGCGGTCACGGAATCATCTTCAGGCATCGCAACGGCAAGATGCCATCGTGTTTCGATATGAACATCAACATTGTTTCAATTCTCACATATATTACACGCACTGCCCCACTCCCATTCACTTGTGTTCGCCATCACCGAGCAAGGCCAGGCTGGCAGCCATCTGCGGCAAATCGAGCACCCGGTCGGCGCCGGCCAGCTTGAGCGCGGCGGCCGGCATGATGCCACAACTGGCGCGTTGCGGATCTTGCACCCAGGCACTACCGCCCAGCTGCCGCACGCGCGCCAGTCCCGCCGCGCCGTCGGCCGAAGCGCCCGTCAGGATGATGGCCAGCATGGCGCGCCGGTAGGCATAGGCAGCCGTTTCCAGCAGGACATCGATGGACGGGCGCGAAAAATACACGGGTTCTTCCTGCGACAGGGAAAAACAGCCATCGGGTTCGATTTGCAGGTGGTAATCGGGCGGGGCAAAATACACGGTGCCGCCTTGCAGCGGTTCCTTGTCCTGCGCTTCGCGCAAGGGCAGCGCGCAGCGCGCCGCATACAGCTGCGGCAACTGGCTGGAACGGCCTGGCGCCAAATGCAGCACCACCACCACGGTGGCGCGGCAGGTGGCGGGCAAGGCGCGCAGCACCGTGCCCAGCGCTTCCACGCCGCCGGCCGAGGCGCCGATGGCGATCAGGCGCAGGCCTGCGGGCGGTGGTGCCACGTCGCTGGTCGGCAGCATGTCAGGCACGCTGGAAGATGCGTTCAGCCGGACTCAGCTCGTTGAAGCTGGCCGCATGGCGGCTGAAGTGCAGGCTTTCCTTCATGCCCAGGCCCAGGAAGCCCCGGTTCACCAGCGCTTCGTGGAACAGGCCCAGGCTGCGGTCTTGCAAGTCTTTATTGAAGTAAATCATGACGTTACGGCAGGAAACCATGTGCACCTCCGAAAACACGCTGTCCGTCGCCAGGCTATGGTCGGCGAAGACGAACTGGCGCCGCAGGCGGCGGTCAAAGATGGCGCCCTTGTAGGCGGCCGTGTAATAGTCGGACAGCGAACGCTTGCCGCCCGCCAGCTGGTAGTTTTCGCTGAACTGGGCGATGCGCTCGACCGAATAGATGCCCGCTTCGGCGGCGGCCAGCGCCTCGACATTGATGTCGGTCGCATAAATCATGCTGCGCTCAAGCAAGCCTTCCTCTTCCAGCAGGATGGCCAGCGACCACACCTCTTCGCCGCTGCTGCAACCGGCCACCCAGATCTTGATGGAGGGATAGGTGTGCAGGACGGGCACGACTTTTTCGCGCAAGGCGCGGAAATATGCGGGATCGCGGAACATCTCGCTCACCTGCACCGTAAAGAATTGCAGCATCTGCGCGAACATGGCCGGTTCGTGCAAGATGCGGTCCTGCAATTGCGACAGGCTGGCGCAGCCAAAGCGCTGCATGGCCTGGCGCATGCGCCGGCGCAGGGACGCCACGGAATAATCGCGAAAATCATGCTGATAGCGCAGCAGTATTCCCTCAAGTAATAACTTCAGTTCGATATCGAAAATATCATCATCTAGCAATTTGACATCCACCCTTCTATCCATGCAGCATCCCCCGGCCCCGCACCACTACACGGGTGCATGGAGCCAGCCGAAATGCTAGCAGATCACCGGGGATTATCGCGCAGGAAAAGCGTCAGTTAGGTACGCTGGCGTACGCTCGGCCCACTTTTTCAGGCATCCACGCCCTTCATGCCCTCCTGCGTATAACGCGCCCCCGCCGCCATGCCCAGGGGAAAGGCGGCGTTCATCGCCGCCAGCTCCGCCCCGTCCAGCTGCACGGCCAGCGCGCCGAGGTTGTCGTGCAAATACGCGATGCGCTTGGTGCCGGGAATGGGGATGATGTCATCGCCTTGCGCCAGCAGCCAGGCCAGCGCCAGCTGGGCCGGCGTGCAACCTTTTGCGCGCGCCAGTTGCTGGACCTGCGCCACGATGGCCTGGTTGCGCGCCAGGTTGTCGGCTGCGAAACGGGGATTGAACTGGCGGAAATCCCCCGCGTCGAGACTGGCCGCATCGGCGATGGCGCCCGTCAGGAAACCGCGCCCCAGCGGGCTGTAGGCAAAGAAACTGGCACCCACTTCGCGGCAGGCGGCCAGCACGCCCTGCTCCGGCTCGCGCGTCCACAGCGAGTATTCGCTCTGCACGGCGGCCACGGGGCAGAGTGCCGCCGCACGCCGCAAGGTGGCGGTGCTGACTTCGCACAGGCCCACGGCGCGAATCTTTCCTTCTTGCAGCAGTTGCGCCAGCGCCCCCATCGATTCTTCCAGTGGCGTATCCAGGTTCAGGCGGTGCAGATAGAACAGGTCGATGCTTTCCACGCCCAGGCGCGTCAGCGACGCTACGCACGCCTGGCGGATATAGGCGGGGGAATTGTCGACGCGGCGCGCATAACTGCCCGCCTCGCGCGCCAGGCCGCACTTGGTGGCGACCAGGGCCTGGCCGCGATGGCCCTTTAAAAATCGCCCCAGCAATTGCTCGTTGTGGCCGACGCCGTAGGCGTCGGCCGTGTCGAACAGGGTCACGCCCGCAGCCAGGGCCGCTTCCAGCGTGGCCATCGATTGCGCCTCGTCCGTGGCGCCATAAAATTCCGACATGCCCATGCAGCCCAGGCCCAGTGCCGAGCTGCTCAAACCGCTATGGCCGATGCGTCGTTGTTGCAGTTGCATATTGATCTCCCTCACGTCAAAGCGGCCAGTCTGCGCCGCGCCGGCTGGCGGGGGAATGTGCGATTTCGTGATACCTTTCTGGTATGAGAGCCCTCGACACCCATGCCCTGAGCCTGTTTTGCGCCGTTGCCCGCTGCCTCAATTTCCGCCAGGCGGCGGAGCAATTGCACATGACCCAGCCGCCATTGTCGCGCGCCATCAGAACATTGGAAGAAAAACTGGGCGCGCGATTGTTCGAGCGCGACACGCAGGGCGTGGCCCTGACGCAGGCGGGCAGCACCCTGCTGCCGCAGGCACTGCACATTCTCGATTTGCTGGATCGGGCGCAAACGTCGCTGCGGCAAGACAGCGCGCCCGCGCGCCTGCGCCTGGGCCTGACGAGTTCCGTGGCAGCCGGCCTGTTCCGCCCGCTGCTGGGGGCGCTGGAAGGACAACTGGGCAATATCCGCCTGGAACTGACGGCCGCACCGTCGCCACGCCTGGTGGCTAGCGTGCGCAAGGGCCAGCTCGACGCGGCCCTGCTGGCGCTACCCAGCGCCACCTTCGAGCTGGCCGTGCAGCCGCTGGCGCGCCAGCCCATGATGCTGGCCCTGCCCGCAGGCCACCGGTTGGCGAAGAAACGCAAGCTCAGTCTGAGCGACATCGCGGCAGAACCGATTTACTGGTTCGAACGGGCGCGCCAGCCCGCCTTCTTCGACCATTGCCAGCAAGTGTTTCGCCGGCATGGCTTCGCGCCCACCTTCCTGCGCGAAGCGGTGGACCACCATGTGCTGCTCGGCGACGTGGCGGCCGGCAAGGGCATGGCGCTGCTGGCCGATTCGTTCCGCGCGCTGCGCTTAGCTGGCGTGGCCTACCGGCCATTGACCGAGGGCGAGGAGCTGGCGGCCGGCATTGGCCTGGCCTGGCGCGAAGAGCACGGCCATGCGGCCCTGCCCCTGCTGCGCCAGCTCGCGCAAGAACATCTGACAAAATGAAGGCCGCGCGCGGAGGCGCCAGACGCGCTACCATGACGCCTTCCCCATTTTGCACGCCACCACGACCATGACGTTTACCCTCAGCGACGCCGCCTACGCCACCGATACCCCAGAAGCCAAGCAAGCCATGTATGCGGACCTGCGCTCGCAGCTGCAAGGCTTGCTGTCGGGCGAAACCGACTTCATCGCCAATACGGCCAACTTCAGCTCGCTGGTCTTCAACACCATGCCGGGCCTGAACTGGGCCGGTTTTTATTTCCTGAAAGGCGAGGAACTGGTGCTGGGACCGTTCCAGGGCAAGCCGGCCTGCATCCGCATCAAGAAGGGACGCGGCGTGTGCGGCACCACCGTGGTCGAAGGCAAGTCCATCGTCGTGCAGGATGTGCACGCGTTTCCTGGCCACATCGCCTGCGACGTCAATTCGCGCTCGGAACTGGTGGTGCCCGTGTTTGCGAACGACCAGATCATCGGCGTGTTCGACCTCGACAGTCCCCTGGTCGGCCGCTTCGATGATATCGACGCGCAAGGCGTCGAATCGCTGGTGCGCGTGCTGCAAGCGGCTATCGTTGCTGAATAATCAGTTGCCGGACTTGACGGCGATGAATTCGCCCTTGCCGACGGTGGCCAGGCACGTCGTGTAGCGGCTGTCGGCGCGGATGGCGTCAAGGAACGGCGCCATGTCCGCGTAGTGCGAACTGGCGTTGTCGACCACCAGCACGCCGCCGGCCGCCAGCGCGCGGTCCAGCTGCGGCCACCATAGGGCGTATTGCTGGCGCGCGGAATCGAGGAAGATGAAATCGTAGGCGCCATCGGCCGCATCGCGCAGCACGTCGCCCGCGTCCGCCAGCAACTGGCCAATCACGCCTTGCAATTGCGCGCGCGCAAAGTTGGCATGCGCCATGTCGAACTTGTCCTGCGCCTTTTCCACCGTCACCACGCTGCCGCCCAGCGAGCGCGCCGCGCGCGCCAGCCACAGGGTGGAATAGCCGTTCGAGGTGCCGATTTCCAGCACCCGGCGTGCGCCGCGCGCATGCACCAGCACGGCCAGCAATTCGCCCGTATCGCGCGTGATGTTGAGCATGCGGCTGGCGCGCTCGGCATGTTCAGCATCATTGGCCAGACCGAACGCTTCCAGTTCGGCCAGCAGGGTATCGATGGTATCGGCGCTTGCCATGATGGCTCCTTTGCAAAATACCAGCATAGCAAAAATACTACGCTTGTGCGCGCCTCAATGGACGTTTCAGGGTTTGCACCATCAGCACGCCCAGCAGCGTCACGCCGCCACCGATCACATCGTAGCTGTGCAAGGTTTCACCGAGGAACAGCATGGCGATGATCACCGTGAACACAGGCAGCAAATTCATCAAGGTCGTCGCGCGGCTGGGGCCCAGCTTGGCCAAGCCATGCATCCACAAAAACGGCGCGATGATCGAGGCGGGAATGCCGGCAAACAGCACCAGCGGCAAGCCGGCGCTGGTGACGGGCGGCGCAGACTGGCTCAGGTAGTACACGAACAGCACGGGCACGGCGCACCAGACCTGGATCAGCAAGGAATGCCAGTTATTCATGGGAATCTTCCAGCGCTTGAGCAGCACGCCGTAACCCGCATACGACAGACAAGCCAGCAGCATCAGGGCGTCGCCCACGGCCGCGCCATGGGCGAGCAGGGCGGCCGGATCGCCATGGCTGAGCAGATAGCCGAGTCCCAGCAAGGACACGATGCCGCCGAACACGCCGCCCACGGTGGGCGCCTCTTTCAACACCAGCACGGACAAGCCCACGGCCAGCAGCGGCATCATCGACGCCAGAATGCCCATGTTGGTGGCCGTCGTCGTCTGCGCGGCGATGTAGGCCAGGCACTGGTACATGACCATGCCCAGCATGCCCAGCACAAACAGTTTCCCAAGATACGGTTTCACCACGGACCGCTGCTTCCACACGGGGCGGGCAAACACGAGCGCCAGCAGCACGCCGGCCAGCAGCCAGCGGTAGAACGAGATGGCGGCCGGGTCGATCACGCCGACAGCCATCTTGCTGACGATGGTATTGATGGCCCAGATCAGCACCGCGATCACGGGAAACAGATAATGCTTGGCTTTCATGCAAGTAACTCCACTATTCAATGACTGCCATTTTCGCATGGTCCGATTCCATGGATATAATGAAAACCGGACAAACGATGCGAAGAACAGGACAAAACAGGACACTCCATGGCCAGCAACCAGCATTTCCCCGCCGTTTCCGACACCCTGCCCTACCCCGTGTACTTTCGCCTCGACGATTATCACGCACACCAGCAGTTCGATTACCAGAGCCATCCCTGGGGCCAACTCACATATTGCTCCACGGGCGTGATGGAAATCATGGTGGCGGGCCAGCGCTATCTGTCGCCGCCCCAGTACGCCGTGTGGATACCGCCCGAGACCTTGCACGACGGCTATATCCGCCAGGATGTCGTGTTTCACTCGGCCTACATCGACGCCAGCCTGTGCGCGCAGCTTCCCGCGCAGCCATGCGCGCTGGTAGTGAGTCCCTTGCTCAAAGCCATACTCGGCGACTTCGCCGAAAGGGGCGTCACCACGCCCACCACCCTGGCCGACCAGCGCCTGGCGCAAGTGCTGGTCGACCAGTTGCAGTTGGCGCCGTGCAGCCGCAACTACCTGCCCGGCAGCGACGAGCCCGTCATCGCGGCGCTGCTGGCCGCCCTGCAGGCGGAGCCGGGGAGTAACCGCTCACTGGCCGAGTGGGCCGCACAATTGCATGTGACCGAACGCACGCTGGCGCGCCGCTGCCAGCGCGAACTGGGCATGCCGTTCGGCGAATGGCGTCAGCGCCAGCGCTTCCTGGCGGCCCTGCCCCTGCTGGAACAGGGCGACACCGTGCAGGCGATCGCGCTGGAACTGGGCTACAGCACGGCCTCGGCCTTCATCGCCATGTTTCGCCGCCAGAGCGGCGGCACGCCGGACCAGTTCCGCCGCGGCCTGCGCTGAAAAAGCCAGTCCGCTTTGTCATGGTTTGTCATATGAGGATGCTAAAATCCAAACATCTTTCCAGAGAGCAAAAGGACGCGCATGAACCCCAGCACCGAGACGGCCCATGACACCCCAGGCAGCGAGGATGCGCCGCAGGTGACGAAGACAGCCGCGACGGCGCCAGCGCCCATCCGCCTCGACAAGGAAGACATCCCCACCGTGCTGGGCAAGCTGCGCACGCTGGTGCAGGACAAGACGCGTTTTGAGCCGCAGGACATCACGCCGCTAGGCGAGGAAGACGTGCTGCAGGATTTTTCCCTGCAAGCCAATTACGCGCTCGAAGCGCACTTCGAACAGCGCGTCATCAATGGCTACTTCACGCCAGCGGGCAATGACTGCCGCTGTGGCTCCCACGAGGTGGGAGCGCTCGCTCACGCGCAGGAGAAGGAACGGCTGCGCCGCGCGGCCGGCAAGCTCGACAATGCCTTGCGCCAGGCGGGCCAGGCCTACAATGGCATCGAGGCGGGCGTCTACCTGCCGCACGCCGTCAAGTACTGGCACCTGGACACCTGCAACAACTGTCATGGAAAAGGCCGCATCAGCTGCCACACCTGCCACGGCTTGACCACGGAAACCTGCTGGAGCTGCCATGGCGGGCGCACCGTCAGCTGTGACGCGTATGGCTGCTACGGCAGCGGCAAGGTGTCGTGCTCGTATTGCAGCGGCAGCGGCTCGGTCGCCGAGCAAGTCACCGATTACGTCACGGTGCAGGTGCCCACGACCACCTACAGCAACGGCAGTTCGCACACCAGCTACCACAGCGAAACGCGCACGCAATACCGCACCGAGCATCGCAATTGCTACCATTGCAGTTACGGCAAGGTCACGTGCAACAGCTGCCACGGTTCCGGCAACATCAATTGCGGCACTTGCCGCGCCAGCGGCAGTGTCACCTGCCGCACCTGCAGCGGCGTGGGCGACTTGCGCTGCAACCCCTGCGACGGCTCCGGCAAGGTGGGCAAGGCGGCCTGGGTCGACGTACACGTCGCACCCGGCTACAGCGTCAGCCTGCCCAAGCAGGCGCCCGACGACGCGCGCCGCATCCGCGACAAGGAGAGCGTGCACTCACTGGCGGCCATTTCCAGCAGCCTGGCCCTGGCGAAAGTGAGCATTTACAATGAAGACCAGCCGCAGGAAGTCGACGCCCTGTACGCAGGCAAGCTGCGCATCGTGCGCCTGGATGCATCGTGCAACGCCGAAAAGCACCACCTGGTGGCGTACGGCACCGACTTGCGCTGGCTGACCCTGGACGACATCGTGGAAAAGCTGCTGCGCGGCGACCTCAAGGCGCTCAGCGACGCGCTCGCTGGCAGCTTGGATGACGGCCTGTTCTCGGCCCACGTGCAGGGTTTGCTCACGCCGCTGCGCGACGTGGCCGCCTCGGAACTGAATGCGGACGTGATCGAGTCTGTCCTCAGCGGCGACGCAGACCACGCACACGTCGATGTCGTCTCCGCCGAGTATGCGCAGAATGTGCGCACCTGCGTGCTCGGTGCCTTGCGCCAGGTCTACACGCGGCTGGCCAAGCAATTCTGGTGGAAAAGCGCGCTGGCCGCGCTGGCCGCCGCCATCGCCACCTGGTTCTTTGCCGGACGCGGGGCCGCCGTCGTCGCCGGCCTGCTCGTCACGGGCGCCGGCTACTGGCTGTTCAACCGCAAGGTCAAAGCCGTGCTCAGCGAAGCGCTGGGCGGCGAGCAGCAAGCCGCACGCGCCATGCGCATCGCCGGCAAGGGCCGCCGCAACCAGCTGGCGCAAGTGCTGGTCCTCGCGCCGGCCAGCCTGGCCGTGCTGGCCGCCAGCTATGGCTTGCCCGTGCGCGTGCGCCCGGTTTCTGCGCCACCGCAAACGGCCATGGCCTCGGCGCCCGTCGCGACCCATGCGCCGGCCGCCGTACCGCAGAACGCGAGCAGCGCCAAGGCCGTCAAGCTGTACGAAAATGGCGACAAGGTACAGGCACTGGCCATGCTGGAAAGCCTGGTCGGCAAGGGCGACGCCGGCGCGTATGGGCTATATGGCTGGATGCTGCTGATGGGCGAAGGCAAACCCGGCCCCGCCACGGCGCCAACGGTGCAACAGCGCGAAGCGCGCCAGGTGGCCGCCAAGCCCCTGGTCGGCAAGGGCTTGCTGAAAAACGACAGCTATGCGCTGACGGCGAAGGGCGTGATGCTGGCCGAAGGCTGGCAAGAGCCGCGCAACATGGCGCGCGGCCTCGACCTGCTGAAACAGGCGGCGAACAAGGGCAATGCGCAAGCCATGCATTTGCTGGGCCTGTACCATGTGCGCGGCTACCAGATCCCCGTCAACCACAAGGAAGCGCGCAAATGGTTCACCCAGGCCGCAGACAAGGGCAGCGCGGGCGATATCTACAATCTTGGCTTGATGGACTGGGAAGGCGCTGGATTAAAACGCCCGGACCGCGCCAGCGCCATGCAGCGCTGGAAGATCGCCGCCGCCATGGGCGAAGAGCGCGCGATCAAGGCGGTAGCGCAAGGCAAACCTTAAGCTGCTGCCAGCGCCTGCAAGGCCATCGGGTTCGGCGCCGGCTCGCCGACTTTCGTCAACAGGTTGCGGTCCGTGTGGTGAAACGGCTCGTCCTTGCCACGGATCAGCATGACCGTGTCTTCATCGTAGCCCCAGGTGCCGTCGGCGTGGATGTCGACCTTGATGCGGTATTCGACGGTAGTGAACGCGTGTTCGAGGAAGGGGTTCGAGCAGATGCCGTAGGCCGTCGAATCGCGCCTGGCCACCAGTTCAAAACTGGTGGCGTACGCCGTCGTCGTGCCGGACGCCACGGCGATCTTGGGGCAACAGTGCTTGCCGCCATGGTAAGACCCACGCAGCTATCCGGGAAACAGCGCGATGTGGCACTCGATGAACAGCAAGGCTGCTGTCGCCAGCGCGGGGCGCTGCGCCTCGAACACGGCGGCGTCGCGCGTCTGCAGCAAGTTGGCGGCCACATCGGGCAGGTCCAATGCACCGGCGATGAACGCCGCCACCGCCTCAAGGTTCGCGTACAGCGCGCTGTCAAACCCTTCCCAGTCCACATAGGCCAGCCACTCGGCCAGCGTCACCACGCCGGCGACGGGCGGCGCCAGGGCCGCGATGCGCTCGACGCGCAGCACGCTGTCGCTGCGGATGCCTTCTTGCTGCAAGACCGCCAGCGCCACCTGCTGCAGCGCGTCCTCGGCATCGTGCCGGTGCTGGTTCAGCAGGCGCTGCGTCAGGCTGGCGCTGTGCATCTCAGACCAGCGGGTCCGGCAAACCGGTCAGGGTGAAGATTTCAAAGCCCGTTTCCGTCACGGCCAGCGAGTGCTCGAACTGCGCCGACAGCGAGCGGTCTTTCGTCACCGTCGTCCATTTGTCGGGCAAGACCTTGACCTGGTAGCTGCCCACGTTGAGCATCGGTTCGATCGTGAAAATCATGCCCGGTTCGAGCACGATGCCCGTACCGACGCGGCCATAATGCAGCACTTGCGGCGTGTCGTGGAAGACCTGGCCCACGCCATGGCCGCAGAAATCGCGCACGGAAGAAAAACCCTGCGCCTTGGCCACCGCTTCGATGGCGGCGCCCACGTCGCCCAGGGTGGCGCCCGGACGCACCGTGTGGATGCCGGCCATCATGGCGTCATACGCCGTGTTGACGAGGCGGTTGGCCAGGATGGAGACGGCGCCCACCTTGAAGGTGCGGCTGGTGTCGCCGAACCAGCCCTGGAACTTCGGCGTCACGTCGATGTTCAGGATGTCGCCCACTTTCAGGATTTTCGTTTCCGACGGAATGCCGTGCGTGACCACGTGATTGACGGAGATGCAGCTGGCGTGCTTGTAGCCGTGGTAGTCGATGGTGCCGGGGATGGCGCCGGCGGCGCGCATGAATTCTTCGCACAGGGCGTCGAGTTTGGCCGTCGAGACGCCCGGTTTCACGAAAGGCGCGATGTAGTCGAGCGTGTCGGCGGCGATGCGGCCGGCCGCGCGCATGCCGATGAAACCTTCTTCGTCGTGCAGGGGGATTTTCTTGCCGTGTTCAAGCTGGGTGGAATAGCGCATGGGGATTCTTTTCTTTGTTAGTGTGATGTGGCATGTAAGGCCCAGCCGCGCACGGCGTCGTGCGAGGCGCGCAGCATGGCGTCGACACTGGCCGGTATCGGCCGCTCCTGGGTCAGGTAAGGCTTGACGACGGCCACTGGCGCGTCGATCAGCACGAATTTGAGCAGCATGTGATCGAGGTCCAGCTGCGTAGTGGCGGGCATGGCTTCGGCGCAGCGCACAAAGCAGGCGTCGAGCGCCGCCTGCTCCTCTTCCACGGCGGCCAGCAATTGCTCGCTGAGGCCACTGCTGAAATCGGGGCTGTCCGCGCATTGCAGCAAGAAGCGCGCATACACGGGCTTGCGCCGGCACCAGTCCAGCAAGCCGTGCACGCCAGCCCAGGTATCGCCACCGAGCCAGCGGCTGGCCACTTCCTCGCGGAAATCGCTCTTCACGCGCAGCCAGGCGCGCGCCAGGATGGCATTGCGCGAGTCGAAGCGGTGATATACGGAACCGATGGGCGCACCGGCCTTGACGGCGATGGCGGCCATCGACACGGCACCCACGCCGCACTGGGCGGCGACGGCAATCGCGCTGTCGATGAAGTTGTTTTCGTTGAATTTTGCGAGTCTGACCATTCAAATAGAATACAGATTCTATTTGAATCCGTCAAGCGGCCCCGCCAGGCAAAAAACGCGTCCAACGCGACTTGCCCCGCTGCCTTACAATGATATGCACGAACAGCTAAAGGAGAATCCGCTTGCTTACGCCCCCCTTCATCGCCTCCTCCCGCTTCGACGATCCACGCCTGGCGCTGGAACAAGTGCAAGCCATATACCGCAGCAGCATCGAACACCTGCGCGATGCGCTGCAGCGCTTTGTCGCCGGCGAAGACATGCACGAGCGCGTACGCGCCTGCTACCCCTTCGTGCGCATCCAGACCGACACCGTGGCGCGCGCCGACTCGCCGCTGGCCTACGGCTTTGTCGCTGGCCCCGGCGTGTTTGAAACCACCCTGACGCGCCCCGACCTGTTCAGCGACTATTACCTCGACCAGTTCACCCTGCTGCTGAAAAACCATAACGGCGGCCAGAATGTCCACCTGGAAGTGGGCGTCAGCGCCCAGCCCATCCCCGTGCATTTTTCGTTCGCCGAGCATGACCATATCGAAGGCAATATGGATGCGGGCCGCCGCCTGGCCATGCGCGACCTGTTCGACCTGCCCGACCTGTCGGCCATGGACGACGGCATCGCCAACGGCACGCACGAACCGGCGCATGGCGAAGCGCAGCCGCTGGCCCTGTTCACGGGGCCGCGCGTCGATTACTCGCTGCAGCGCCTGCGCCACTACAGCGGCACCTCGCCGCAGCATTTCCAGAACTTCGTCCTGTTTACCAATTACCAGTTCTACATCGACGAATTCATCCGCCTGGGCCACGCCATGATGGACCGCGCACCCGACACGCAAGCACCATCGGACGACGACGGCTATATCGCCTTTGTCGAACCGGGCAACGTCGTCACGCGCCGCGTGGGACAGACCGTGGAAAGCGAAGATGCGCTGGGCGCCGCGCCGCCGCGCCTGCCGCAGATGCCCGCGTATCACCTGCTGCGCGCCGATGGCAGCGGCATCACCATGGTCAATATCGGCGTGGGACCGGCCAATGCGAAGACCATCACCGACCATATCGCCGTGCTGCGCCCGCACGCCTGGCTGATGCTCGGCCATTGCGCCGGCTTGCGCACCACGCAAAGCCTGGGCGACTACGTGCTGGCGCATGCGTACGTACGCGAAGACCATGTGCTCGACGAAGACTTGCCGCTGTGGGTGCCGATCCCGCCGCTGGCGGAAATCCAGCAGGCGCTGCAAACGGCGGTGGCGGAAATCACCCAGCTGACGGGACATGATTTGAAACACATCATGCGCACGGGGACGGTGGCCAGCACGGATAACCGCAACTGGGAACTGCTGCCGCAGCGCACGCCGGAGCGCCGTTTCAGCCAGAGCCGCGCCATCGCGCTGGACATGGAAAGCGCGACCATCGCCGCCAACGGCTTCCGCTTCCGCGTCCCGTACGGCACCCTGCTGTGCGTCAGCGACAAGCCGCTGCACGGCGAAATCAAGCTGCCCGGCATGGCCAACCACTTCTACCGCGAGCGGGTCGACCAGCATCTGCGCATCGGCATCCGCGCCGTGGAACTGCTGCGCCGCCAGGGCGTGGACCGGCTGCACAGCCGCAAGCTGCGCAGCTTTGCGGAAGTGGCGTTTCAGTAAGCCTGCATCAAGGGAAAAAGCGGGGATCGTAGCTCCACCGCCGGACGGTGCTGGCGGTGACCGCTGCTGCATCGGCATGGCGGGGGTTGAGCAAGACATTGTATTCGTCGGGCACGATCACGGAAGGCACCAGCAGCAAGGCAGATTTTCCCGCTGCAATCCAGCCATCGCCGGCCCGCTTGCCCGACAAGCCGGCCGGTATGGCGTCCCAGCAGCCGGGAAATGGGTCGAGTACCTGGCGCGCGTTCCATACGCCATCGGGAATGGCGATACGCACCAGGTAACGGTTGAACGGCAGGCCGCCGCCCCGCAGGTAATGGACGGTTTCCAGGGTGGCCAGGGCGATACTCGTCGAGCAATACACGACGGGCGCGCCCTTGCTGTTCCAGCGGCCGCCCGTGATCCTCGCGCCGGTGCCGCTCAGGTCACTGGCGGGATAGGCTGGCGTCTCGACGGCAATACGCCAGAGCACGTTCATGCATAGGCTCCGCTCTGCGTCATGGACAGCAATTCCGCCACCAGTTTTTGCCCCTCGAAGGTATCCATGTAGCTGGCCGGCGTCGCTCCCGCCAGCGCAGGCAGCGGCTTGCTCAGCCAATCGGAGACCCAGCGCGCCGCGTCAAAGCCGGCGGGATCGCCCGATTGTTCGACCATCGCCTGCACCATGCCGATCAGGGTTTCAACACCCAGTACGCGCTCCGATTCATCCTTCGACAGCAAGCTGGCGTCTTTCTCCTTGCGGCTGATGGTGGCGCGCGACAACCCCAGGCTGGACAACAGGAATTCCTTGCTCATGCCCATGCGCGCGGACAAGCGACTGATCGTCGAAGCTGGAATGCCCCGCCGTATCAGCGCAATGCGCGCATCAGTATCAAAGCCGTACAGCGCCATGCCTTCGTACAGGGCCCTCGCTTGCTGAGCCGGAACGGGAGCATCAATGTGTCGTTGCATAATCATCTCCTTTAAGACGATAGTATAGCTCAAATGAGGCAACCTACAAGGAAAGCACAAGGTCAAAAAAAATGCCGCCCAGCGCAAGCTGAACGGCATGAGCGGCGGCACTGCACCGCATTCGGGGCGCTTCCTACAGGAAGCGATCCAAAATCTTCCGCGTCGTCTTGTCGATATTAAACATGTCGCGGATCAGGAAGTGGATGCCGTGGTTGTCGGCGATCAGCAGCGACGTGGCGCCGATGCGGCGGATGTCTTCCTCGCCTTTCAGCACGAATTGCGTCTCGCCCCGGTCCGTGTCCACATGCCAGGTGCATGGCGTGGCAAAGCTGGAAACGCTTTTCACGCGCGCGATCTCGGGCATGAATTCGCGCCCTTCCAGCTCTTCCTGCAGCAGGCTGCGTGCCGGCTCCGGCAAGGTGTCGAGGCGCTCGATCCACGCCACTTCCTTGCCATTGCCCAGCACCAGCGAAATGCCTTCGTCGGGCGACTGGATGGGAAAAGCGCGCACGGGCGCCACGCCTTCAAAGACCTGGCCGTCTTCGGCCGTCATCACCAGCTTGCCGAAGGTGTCGCGGCTTAATGTAAAAGTTGTACTGGCCATGCTTATTCCTTGTCATCCAGGGCGAGTTCGTTGTTGCGCGCCTGTGCTTCGTAGAGGCGGAAATAGGCGCCCTCTTTCGCCATCAGTTCATCGTGACTGCCCACTTCGACGACCTGGCCGCGATCCAGCACCACCAGGCGGTCGGCCCGGTGCAGGGTCGACAGCCTGTGCGCGATGGCGATCGTCGTGCGGCCTTGCACCAGGTTGTCCAGCGCCTTCTGGATTTCTTTTTCCGTTTCCGAATCCACCGACGATGTCGCTTCATCCATGATCAGGATGCGCGGATCGATCAGCAGGGCGCGGGCGATCGAGATGCGCTGGCGTTCGCCGCCGGACAAGCCCTGGCCACGCTCGCCCACCATCGAGTCGTAGCCTTGCGGCAGGCGCAGGATGAATTCGTGCGCATGCGCGGCGCGCGCGGCGGCGATGATCTCCTGGCGCGACGCGTGCGGCTTGCCGTAGGCGATATTTTCCGCGATGGTGCCGAAGAACAGGAACGGTTCCTGCAGCACCAGGCCGATGTTGCGGCGGTAGTCGGACACGGCGAACGAGCGGATGTCGACGCCATCGAGCAAGATCGCCCCTTCCGACACGTCATAGAAGCGGCAGATCAGGTTGACCAGCGTACTCTTGCCCGAACCGCTGTGGCCCACCAGGCCGATCATCTCGCCCGCCTTGATATTCAGCGTGATGCCGCGGTTGACGGCCCGGTTGCCATAGCGGAAACCGACTTCACGCAAATCGATCCTGCCTTCGATCTTCTCCAGTTTGACGGGGTGCGCCGGTTCCGGCACGCTCGACACGTGGTCGAGGATGTCGAAGATGCGCTTGGCGGCGGACGCCGATTTCTGCGTCACGGAAACGATGCGGCTCATGGAATCGAGGCGGCCATAGAAGCGCGTGCTGTAGGCGATGAAGGCGGTCAGCACGCCGACGGTGATTTCGCCGCGCGACAGTTGCCAGATGCCGAAGCACCAGATGACCAGCAAACCCATCTCCGTCAGGAACGAGACGGTGGGCGAAAACAGCGACCAGACTTTATTGAGCTTGTCGTTGACGGCCAGGTTGTGCGCGTTGGCGTCGCGGAAGCGGGCCGCTTCGCGTTTTTCCTGCGCAAACGCCTTCACCACGCGGATGCCGGGGATCGTATCGGCCAGCACGTTGGTCACTTCGCTCCACACGCGGTCGATCTTTTCAAAGCCCGTGCGCAGGCGGTCGCGCACCAGGTGGATCATCCAGGCGATGAAGGGCAAGGGTGCCAGGGTCATGATGGCCAGCCAGGGGTTCATCGACCACAAAATGACGCCCGTCATGATGATCATCAGCACGTCGGAGGCAAAATCGAGCAAATGCAGCGAGAGGAAGACGCAGATGCGGTCGCTGCCACTGCCGATGCGCGACATCAGGTCGCCCGTGCGCTTGCCGCCGAAAAATTCCAGCGACAGCTTCATCAGGTGTTCATACGTGGCCGAGCGCAAATCGGCGCCCATGCGTTCGGACACCAGGGCCAGCACATACGTCTTGCCCCAGCCCAGCAGCCAGGCCAGCAGGGCCGAGCCGAGCAAGCCGCTCATGTAGTACACCACCAGCCACGGGTCGATGTGCTTGCCGTTCTGATACGGGATCAGGACATTGTCCATCAGCGGCGCCGTCAGGTAGGGCGGAATCATGTGCGCGGCCGTGGAGAGCAGCATCAGCATGAAACCCAGCGCCAGCTGGCCACGGTAAGGGTGGGCAAAGCGCCACAGGCGAAACAGGGTCCAGGTGGATGGCGGCGTGTACAGCACCTTGGCGCAGATCGGGCATTCTTCCTGCTCCGGCTCCAGAGGCGCCTTGCAACTCGGGCACACTTCCTGTTCCGCTTGCAGCACGGGCTGGCCCGTCAGGTGGCTGTCGAGGCGCTCGACGAACTGTTCCAGCACGCGGATCGCATGCAGGTTCTGGCCCAGGGTGAAGCGCCACGCCGCCAGGCGGCCGTGGTCGTCGAACAGTTCCAGGTGGCCGACACCGGCGTGGTCGTGGTGCGTCAGGCGCAGTCCGGGGCGGAAAGACCAGCTTTTCCAGTCGGTATCGCCCGGTGAACGGGCCAGCAAACGCTTCTCGGTGACAACAATTATGCCTTTTGTGAAACGTAATCGCGCATCGAGGTCAACCTCAACGCTACTTAAAACGTTCTCCCCTGGAGAAAGCTTGCTCTCCACCTCCGCCAGCCAGGCTTCTGCTACCGGCGCAGGCAGCGAGGTGAGGGGAATAGTTGTTGCAGGAACACTCAGTTCAGTTGTCATCGTAAAGCATACTCCGGCTCGAGGCCAAGCCCTTCAGGGCGGGATTTGGGGGATGGGGCAGACGCCCGATCAATGTTTGTGTACTGCGCGATGGCGAGGTAGATGCACCAGTGGCAATTTCCTGTATTGTATCGAATGGATGCCTGCCGGTAAGGAATGATGGCAAAACGGCGCAAAAAAATGCGTGGCCATCGACCAGCGACAAGTATACAACAGCGCGCTGTTGCGCAAATGCTCCAGCTTGGCCCGGAGTCGGTATCTTTATAACAAGTAAGGCAACATTTAGTAACAATTAGAATGACAACAGCAGCAGAATACGGGAAGCAAACGCGACAAGAGGCCGCTAAAAGTGGCACACTGCGCATACCCGGGATAAAGAACCAAGCACGAGCCTGAAAAGACTCTGTAGAGCCACCATAAAGTATCTGGCGCCCAGACGCCTGGCTTGTTATCAAGAAACCACTTACATGATCAAGAAGAAGAACATCGAATTTGCCCGCGTCACCCACTTGCGCGGCCCCAACATCTGGACGTATCGCCCGGTGATTGAAGCCTGGGTCGACATCGGCGAACTGGAAGACTATCCATCCAATACCCTGCCCGGCCTGTACGAGCGCCTGGTGGCGTGGCTGCCGGGCATGATCGAGCACCGCTGCGGCGTGGGCGAACGGGGCGGCTTTTTCGAGCGCCTGCGCGAAGGCACCTGGTCGGCGCACATCCTCGAGCACGTGGTGCTGGAATTGCAAAACCTGGCAGGCATGCGCACGGGCTTCGGCCAGACGCGCTCGACCAGCCAGCGCGGCGTCTACAAGATGGCTTTCCGCACGCGTGAAGAGCACGTGGGCCGCGCCGCCCTGGCCGCCGCGCGCGAACTGCTGATGGCCGCCATCAACGATGAAGCCTACGACCTGGAAGCGGCCCTGGCGCCCCTGCGCGACATGGTCGATGCGCGCTGCCTGGGCCCGAGCACGGCCAGCATCGTCGATGCGGCCACCGAGCGCGGCATCCCTTCGCTGCGCCTGAACGACGGCAACCTGGTGCAGCTGGGCCACGGCGCCGCGCAGCGCCGCATCTGGACGGCCGAAACGGACCGCACCAGCGCGATTGCCGAAGGCATCGCCAGCGACAAGGACCTGACCAAATTCCTGCTCAAATCGTGCGGCGTGCGCGTGCCCGAAGGCAGCCTGGTGCGCAGCGCCGAAGCGGCCTGGGAAGAAGCGCAAGACATCGGCGTGCCCGTCGTCGTCAAACCGTATGACGGCAACCATGGCCGCGGCGTGTCGCTCAACCTGATGACGGAAGCGGACGTCAAGGCCGCCTACGAACTGGCCGCGCGCAAGGGCGACAGCTCGGCCGTGCTGGTGGAAAGCTTCATCACGGGCGACGAACACCGCTTGCTGGTGGTCGGCAACAAGCTGATCGCGGCCGCCAAGGGCGAATCCTTGTGGGTCGACGGCGACGGCGTCTCCACGGTGCTGGAACTGGTGAACACGCAGATCAATATCGATCCGCGCCGTGGCGAAGGCGAAGATTTTCCATTGGGTACCGTCAAGCCGCATGAATCGGGCGAAATCGTGCTGGAACTGCAGCGCCAGGGCATGACCGCCCTGTCCGTGCCGCAGGCGGGCCAGAAAGTGCTGATCCAGCCGAACGGCAACGTGGCCATCGACGTCACCGACGACGTGCACCCGTCCGTCGTGCATGCGGCCCTGCTGGCCGCGCGCGTGGTGGGCCTGGATATCGCCGGCATCGACCTGGTCACCACCGACATCACGCGTCCTTTGGAAGAGCAGCGCGGCGCCATCATCGAAGTCAATGCCAGCCCCGGCCTGCTGGCGCACATCAAGCCGGGCGTGGGCCAGAGCCGCCCTGTCGGCGCGGCTATCGTCGACCACCTGTTCGCGCCCGAGGAGACGGGCCGCATTGCGCTGATCGGCGTGACGGGCACGCGCGGCGCCAGCCTGATCGTGCGCATGCTGTGCAAACTGCTCAACCTGTCGGGCCTGCACACGGGCGCCGTCTGCAGCGAAGGCATGTACCTGGACCAGCGCAGAGTCGTCAGCAGCGATTGCGTGAACTGGGACGCGGGCCAGCGCCTGCTGCTCAACCGCACCGTGCAGACGGCCCTGTTCGAGAGCAATCCACGCATGATCCTGGCCGAAGGCCTGGCCTATGACAAGTGCCAGATCGGCATCGTCACCGACATGGGCAGTTTGGAGAGCGTCAAGGATTTCGACGTGCTCGACGATGCTGGCCTGTACAAGGCCGTGCGCAGCCAGGTCGACGTGGTGGTGCCGACGGGCGTGGCCGTGCTCAACGCCGCCAACGCCCACGTGCTGGAGCTGGCCGAACTGTGCGACGGCACGGTGACCCTGTACGCACAGGATGGCAGCTTGCCGGCCATCGCGGCGCAACTGACCGCCGGCCAGCGCGCCGTGTTCGTGCGCGGCAACCATATCGTGCTGGCCGAAGGCGGCATCGAAACGGTCTTGCTGTGCCTGGACCTGCTCAAACCTGCTACCGCCGGCAATGTCGACAGCGTGCTGGCCGTCGCGGCCGCCGCTTGGGCCATGAACCTGCCCGTCGACCTGATCTGCGCGGGTTTGCGCACGTTTGACGCGGCTCCCGGCTGCATCGGCAACTAAGACTCAAGCCAAGACTCAAGCCCGGCTTAGGCCGGGCCCACAAGAACACAACAGGATTACGGTTTAATTATGGAAGTATCTCGCGTACGGGCCTTGCGGGGCCCTAATCTCTGGAGCCACGACACCGCCGTGGAAGCCATTGTTTCCTGCACCACGCAGGAACTCGACATCGCCCAGTTGCCCGGCTTCGAAGCCCGCCTGCGCGCGCGCTTTCCGCAACTGAGCCCGCTGCAACCGCTGGGCAATTACAACGCCGCGCCGATGGCGCAGGTGCTGGAACTGGCGGCGCTGGGCCTGCAGGCGCAAGCCGGCTGCCCCGTCACCTTCAGCCGCACCACGCCGACCCTGGAAACGGGCATCTTCCAGGTCGTCGTCGAATACTCGGAAGAAGCCGTCGGCCGCCTGGCCCTGGAACTGGCGCAGCAGCTGTGCCGCGCAGCGCTCGACGATGCGCCGTTCGACCTGGCCGGTGCCCTGCACCAGTTGCAGGAACTCGATGAAGACGTGCGCCTGGGCCCTTCGACGGGCGCCATCGTCAACGCCGCCGTGGCGCGCAACATCCCGTTCCGCCGCCTGACCGAAGGCAGCCTGGTGACGTTCGGCTGGGGCAGCAAGCAACGCAAGATCCAGGCCGCCGAAATGGACGGCACCAGCGCCATTGCCGAAGCCATCGCGCAAGACAAGGAACTGACCAAGAAGCTGCTCGATTCGGCCGGCGTGCCGGTACCGCACGGCCGTGTCGCCATCGACGCGGACGATGCCTGGGCCGCCGCCTGCGAGATCGGCCTGCCCGTCGTCGTGAAACCGAAGGATGGCAACCAGGGCAAGGGCGTGACAGTGAACGTCACCACGCGCGAACAGCTGACGGCCGGCTTTCTCGCGGCGCAGGAATTCCGCGACGATATCCTCGTCGAACGCTATCTGCCGGGCCACGATTTCCGTTTGCTCGTCATCGGCAACAAGATGGTGGCAGCGGCCCGCCGCGACCCGCCGCAAGTGGTGGGCGATGGCCAGCACACGGTGCGCGAACTGGTCGATCAGGTCAACCTGGACCCGCGCCGCGGCAGCGGCCACGCCACCTCGCTGACGAAAATCCGCTTCGACGACATCGCCCTGGCCAGCCTGGCCAAGCAGGGCTATGTGGCCGAATCCGTGCCGCCCGTGGGCCAGCGCGTTATCTTGCGCAATAACGCCAACCTGTCGACGGGCGGCTCGGCCACCGACGTCACCGTCGACGTGCACCCGGAAGTGGCGGCGCGCGCCGTCGCCGCCGCGCACATGGTGGGCCTGGACATCTGCGGCGTGGACGTGGTCTCCGAAAGCATACTGAAACCGCTGGAAGAGCAGAACGCCGGCATCGTCGAAGTGAACGCCGCGCCTGGCCTGCGCATGCACCTGGCGCCGTCGTTCGGCAAGCCGCGTCCCGTGGGCGAAGCCATCATCGCCGCCATGTTCGCCGAGGGCGACGATGGCCGCATCCCCGTCGTCGCCGTGACGGGCACCAACGGCAAGACCACCACCGTGCGCCTGATCGCCCACCTGCTCACCACCTCGGGCCTGCGCACCGGCATGACCAACACCGATGGCGTGTACATCGAAGGACGCCAGATCGACAGCGGCGACTGCAGCGGTCCGCGCAGCGCACGCAACGTGCTGCTGCACCCGGACGTGGACGCCGCCGTGTTCGAAACGGCGCGCGGCGGCATGCTGCGCGAAGGCCTGGCCTTCGACCGTTGCCAGGTCGCCGTGGTGACGAATATCGGCGCCGGGGATCACCTGGGCCTGAACTACATCACCACCGTGGAAGACCTCGCGGTACTCAAAAGAGTGATCGTGCAGAACGTGGCCGACAGCGGCGTGGCCGTGCTGAACGCCACCGACCCTGCCGTGGCGCGCATGGCCAAGAATTGCAGTGGCACAGTGACCTTCTTCGCCGCCGACAAGACGCATCCCGTGATGGCCACGCACCGCGCGCAGGGCAACCGCGTGGTGTACGTGGAAGATGGCAATCTGGTCGCCGCACAGGGCAAGGAACGCCACGAGATCGCCCTGTCGCAAGTGCCGATCACGCGCAACGGCGCCATCGGCTTCCAGGTCGACAACGTCATGGCTTCGCTGGCCGCCGCCTGGGCCGTGGGCCTGGACTGGAAAACCATCGCGCTGGGCCTGAAAACCTTCGCCAATGAAGCCGACAATGCGCCCGGCCGCTTCAATGTATTCGACTACAAGGGCGCCACCTTGATCGCCGACTATGGCCACAATCCGGACGCCATCCTGGCACTGGTGCAGGCCGTGGAAAGCATGCCGGCCAAGCGCCGTTCGGTGGTCATCAGCGGCGCCGGCGACCGCCGCGATGAAGACATCCGCCAGCAGACGGAAATCCTCGGCGCCGCCTTCGACGACGTGCTGCTGTACCAGGATCAATGCCAGCGCGGCCGCGCCGACGGCGAAGTCGTGGCGCTGCTGCGCCAGGGCTTGAACGGCGCCAAGCGCACCAGCTATATCGATGAAATCAACGGCGAATTCGTCGCCATCGACAAGGCCCTGGCGCGCTTGAACGAAGGCGATCTGTGCCTGATCCTGATCGACCAGGTGGAAGAAGCGCTGGCGCACATCGCCAAGCGCGTCGCCGAAGCGTAAACGCAGCCTGACGGCATACGAGGGCGGCCTGCGGGCCGCCCTTTTTCATTGCCACCGCTTTTCCGCACCAGCATGGGGCACGCACAGCCCAAAACGCCCCGCATCGACCTTATCAGCCTGTAAATTCAGGCATGAAAATTGCTCATAAGAAAACATAAATGAGCTGACGAGAAGGTGGGGCACGCATGGTGGGCAGAATCTCGCGCATGATCGGGGCATTGACGGTGGGGCGCAAACTGGCGCTGATCTATTTGCTCGACCTGTCCGCCGTCATCTTCATTTCCGGCATCCTCATCAACGAAAAATACATCGCCATCGATTTCTCGCGCAAGGAGATGGCGGGCAACGACTACATCGCCGCCATCCGCGATGCGCTGCTGCCACTGACGCGCAGCACGGCGCAAGCGGACGCGCAAGCCGCCGCCATCGAGCAGGCCGAGCGCCAGTTCGGTGCAGGCATGCGCAGCGCGCAATTGAGCGGGCAATTCGCCACCCTGTTGCGCCAGGCCGGCGACACGCCAGCGGCACATGACGGCATGGCGCCCTCGCCCGCCTTTGTGGCCGGACGCGAACTGCTTACACGCGTGGGCAATCAATCGAACCTGATCCTCGACCCTGACCTGGACAGCTACTACACCATGTCGCTGGTGATCCTGCGCTTTCCCGAACTGCTGGAAGTGATCAACAGCACGCGCGACCTGGCCCTGCAGTTGGCGACAGCCGAAGGCGCGCAGCGCCAGCGCCTGCAGACCCAGTTCCTGATCCTGGAAGGGCGCATGGACGCCACCATGGGTGGCATCGGCAGCGACTACACGGAGGCGTTCGCGGCCAGCACGCCGCTGCTGCGCCGGCACCTGGACGGCTCGCGCGCGGCCCTGCAGCAAGCCGTGACGCAGTTTCGCGCCAGCACCCAGGCACTGGCCGGCACGCCGGCCCATGCGGATGGCAACGCCGCGCTGCTGCGGCACGATGCGGCGGCCGTCGCGGCCCTGCAGCAGGCCTGGCACGCGGCGGAAAACGAATTGCACCGTTTGATCCAGCTGCGCGTGGACGGCTTTTTCACGCGCATGTGGCTGCACCTGGGCACGGCCGTGCTGCTGCTGATGATGATACTGGGCCTGGTGTTTTTCGTCGCGCGGCAGATCGCCCTGCCCATCCGCCGCCTGGCGCGCGTGGCGCAGGAAGTGCGCGAAACGGGCGACCATAGCCTGCGTGCCGTCTGGGACAGCGAAGATGAAACGGGGCGCCCGGTCAGCGCCTTCAATACCATGCTGCAGCAGCTCGACTTCCAGCGCATGGCGCAGCAGGACCTGGTGGCGCGCGCCAGCGCGGCCGATGCGCAGCGCCAGCTGGTCGACGCCATTCCCATCCCGCTGATGGTCACCTCGATCCCGCATCACCAGGTGCTGCACGCGAACCAGGCCGCGCACGCGTGGCAGGGCGGCCTGGAACTGGACCCCTGGGTGGGCGGCATGAGTCCGCAAGCCCGTTCGCGCTTCTTCCAGCGCTTGAGCGATCTGGGCGCCGTCGATGAGTTCGAGGTGTGCTGGAGCGGCGGCGGCACGCCCACCTGGGCCTTGATTTCCGCGCGCCTGATCGACTACCAGGGCCAGCGCGCCGTGCTGTCCACCTTCACGCCGATCAACAAGATGAAGCTGATGGAATCGCGCCTGGAACTGTGGGCCAAGGTCTTCGAGGCATCGGCTGAAAGCCTGATCGTGATGGATGCCGACATGCGCATCATCACCGTCAACCAGGCCTTCCGCCGCCATTCGCTGTACGAGATGGTGGAGCTGATCGGCAAGCGCCCGGCCTTCCTGCTGTCGCCGCAAAACAGCCATGAACAGCTCGACAGCCTGCGCCAGACCCTGGCGCGGCGCGGCTACTGGCAAGGAGAAATCTCGGTGCAGCGCAAGTCGATGGAAAGCTATCCCGCCTGGCTGGTGATGAACGCCGTGCGCGACCTCGATGGCGTCACCACGCATTTCATCGCCAGCTCGCTCGACATCAGCGAACGCAAGGCCAGCGAGCGGCAGATCGAGCACATGGCCCATCACGACGCTCTGACGGGCCTGGCGAACCGCCACGTGTCGAAACTGCGCCTGGCGGCCGCCATCGCGCAGGCGCGCCGCAGCGGTGAAAAGGTGGCCGTGCTGTTCGTCGACCTGGACCGCTTCAAGCACGTCAACGACGCGCTGGGCCACCATGTGGGCGACGCGCTGCTGCAATCGGTCTCAAAGCGCCTGCTGCAGCTGGTACGCGAAGGCGATACCGTCAGCCGCCTGGGTGGCGATGAATTCGTCGTCATCCTCAACGGCATCGGCGACGCAGAAGCCATCGGCGCGCTGCTCGACACGCGATTGATACCGGCCATGCGCCAGCCGCACCTGGTGGAAGGCAGCGAGCTGTATGTCTCTTGCAGCGTGGGCGTGGCCATCTACCCGGACCACGGCGACGACATGGATACCCTGATGCGCCACGCCGATGCGGCCATGTACCAGGCCAAGAGCGGCGGGCGCGATAATGCGCGCATGTTCACGCCGCAGATGCAGGAGCAGCAGTTGCAGCAGCTGCACCTGGAAAGCGACCTGCGCCACGCCATCGAGCGGCAGGAACTGGTGCTGTACTACCAGCCGCGCGTTGATGCGCAGAGCAGCCGCCTGAATGGTGTGGAAAGCCTGATCCGCTGGCAGCACCCGCAGCACGGCCTGATCGCGCCCGACAGCTTCATTCCCGCCGCCGAGGAATCGGGCCTGATCGTCTGCATCGGCGCATGGGTCATCCGCGAAGCCTGCCGCCAGCAGCTGGCCTGGCGCAAGGCGGGCGCGGGCGAGATCGCCGTGTCGATCAACCTGTCGGCCATCCAGTTGAAAAGCGGTACCCTGGTGGCCACCTTGCGCGACGTGCTGCGCGAGTTTCCCGTCACGCCAGGACAGATCGAATTCGAACTGACCGAATCGATCCTGATGGACAATGTGGACGACACCATCGCCACCCTGCACGCCATCAAGGCGCTGGGGTTTGCACTGTCGATCGACGACTTCGGCACCGGCTATTCGAGCCTGAACTACCTGTGCCGCTTCCCGCTCGACAAGCTGAAAATCGACATGAGCTTCGTGCAGGACATCCACGGTTCGCCGCAAAACCTGGCGGTGACGAAAACCATCATCGGCCTGGGCCATACCCTGGGTTTGACGGTCACCGCCGAAGGCGTGGAAAGCGCGGCCGATGCCGACGTGCTGCGCCACGCCGGCTGCGATGAATTGCAAGGCTTTTATTTTGCCCGTCCCATGCCGCAGGCGCACTTCATGGCATGGCTGGCGCACAGCGACGCCCGCTGCGCCGCCTGACACCTCCTGTGGAGCGTCCGCAACGCGCACGCGGATTCGACAACACGCAGTGCGCCGCCAGGGCGCATGAATGCTGCAGGGATACCGGAATTGGTATTGACATCGCAAAAGAAGTCATTTGTGGGGCAAAGTCATTCCCCCTACCATGTTTCCTGAGCAAGTTTCAGCTCTGGCGGCGACTGCCGCAGCGTTCTCAACATAACTAAAATACAGGTGGAGACAAGATGAAGCAATGGATGGCAACGGGCACCCGCACGCCCAAGCAAAACACACGGTTGACCTTGAAGGCCACGGTGGCCGCGCTGGCCGGCGCAGGCCTGCTGAGCAGCGCTTCCGTCTGGGCGCAACAGGCGCCCGCCGTGGAGACACCGGCGGCAGAAGTGGCAGAAGTGGCAGAAACAGCGTCGGCGGCGGCGCCAGCCGACAATGCCGGCATCGCCGTGGTGGCCGTCACCGGCGTACGCCGCGCCGCACAGAGCGCGCAGACGATCAAGAAGAACAACGACCAGGTGGTCGACTCCATCGTTGCCGATGAAATCGGCAAATTCCCCGACAAGAACGTGGCCGAAATCCTCGGCCGCGTGACAGGCGTGCAAATTCGCCGCGAAGGCGGCGAAGCGGGCTCCGTCATCATCCGCGGCCTGCCCGGCGTGGTGACCTTGCTCAACGGCCGCGAAATGTTCACGTCCGTTGGCCGCAGCCTGTACCTGGCCGACATTCCGACGGCCATGCTGCAGCGCGTGGACGTGTACAAATCGCAGGGCGCCGACATGGTCGAAGGCGGCACGGCCGGCGTGATCGACGTGCGCACCAACCGCCCCTTCGACTTCAAGGGTTTTACGGCGTCTGGCAATGTGCGCGCCGAGCACCGTGACAAGTCCGGCTCGACGGACCCGAACGTCAGCGGCATGGTCTCGAACCGCTGGAAAACCCCGTACGGCGAATTCGGCGCCCTGCTCGGCCTGTCCTACCAGCGCAGCAAATACTATGACGAGACGATCTGGAACGCCGAACCGGTGAAGCGCCCGGAAGCGGGCAACATCACTGGCCCCGATTCCGTCGGCATGATTCCGACCGTGGGCGACCGCAAGCGCTATGCGGCGAATGCCGCCTTCCAGTGGCGCCCGAACTCGCAGGTGGAAGTGTATGCGGAAGGCATGTCGACCCTGATCAAGCACGCGTTCGACAGCCAGTTTTTCGTCGGTTCGCTGCCCTGGGGCCAGAATCCGGACATCACCCTGATCCCCGGCACCACTCAGGCGGCCACGGTGGGCAAGATCGATGGCCCATGGTCGCCGTTCACGCTCGGTTCGACCCAGGCGCGGCGCGACCGTTCGATCGGTTCGCAAGGCGCCATCGGCGCGCGCTGGGACGTCACGCCGCAATTGCGCGTGACGACGGAACTGGCGCGCACGGTCAGCAACTTCGAGCGCGAATTCCCCATCCTCGATTTCCTCGCCCATCCGACCAGCGTGATCGGCAGCACGAACGTGAACGGCGGCGCGCAAATCAGCTACCCCGGCTACAACATGCTGGACCCGAAGAACTACACGCTGCTCGGCTTTTACGACAACCACAACCACGACGAAGGCAGCTCCACCGACTGGCGCGCCGATGCCACATACGACATGGACAGCACGGGCTTCTTCCGCGAGTTTTCGGGCGGCGTGCGCATGGCCAAGCGCAAGGCCGAATCGATCCGCGAAAAAAATGGCCAGGGAGGGCTGACGTCGACCATGTACGCGGACGCGATTCCCGGCCTGGCCTGCACCTCGCACCAGAACACGGGCAACTTCGGCCTGCAAAGCTGGCTCACGCCATGCCGCGACTTCATGCTCAACAACACGGACACCTTGCGCCAGCTATTTACGGGCAGCAGCGAACGCAGCCCCGACGATCCGATGACCCACTTCAAGGATGTGGAAAAAACCAATGCCATCTACGGCAAGGCGCGCATCGGCTTTGACCTGGCACAAGTGCCGGTCGATGGCACCTTGGGCGTGCGCGTGGTGCAGACCAAGCAGGACTTGCAAGGCAATTCCTCGCAAAACGGCATCATCACGCCCGTGCGCGTGAAAACGTCCGACACGGACGTGCTGCCCAGCCTGACCCTGAAAGCCATGCTGCGCCAGGACCTGATCGCCCGCCTGACCGCCGGCAAGGCCGTACAGCGCCCGAACTTCGCCGACTTCAATCCCGGCGTGACCCTGGGCCAGAGCCTGGAAATGGTGCGCCCGACGGGCAGCGGCGGCAATCCCGACCTGAAACCCGTGGAAGGCAAGAACCTCGACGCGGCGCTGGAATGGTATTTCGCGCAGACGGGCTCCGTCACGGCCACCGTGTTCCGCCACAACTTCAAGAATTACATCCTGTCCGGTTCTGCCAAGGAAACGTATGGCGGCATCGTGTACGACATCACGCGCCCGCGCAACACGTCGAAGGGCCATCTGCAAGGCATGGAAATGGCCTACCAGCAGTTCTACGACAAACTGCCAGGCTGGATGAGCGGCCTGGGCCTGCAGGCCAACGCCACCTACATGACGGGCGAACTGGAAGAATTGAATGGCAGCGCACATCCGTTCACGGGCATGTCGAAATGGTCGGCCAACATCGTCGGCCTGTACGAACAGGGAGCATGGTCGGCGCGCCTTGCCTACAGCTGGCGCGACAAGTACGTCGACGACTACAACTACCGCGGCAAGGGCATCCACCTGACCGTGGCGCCGACGAAAACCCTGGACGCGTCGGTGTCATACAAGCTCAACCCGCACACCACGGTGACCCTGGACGCGAACAACCTGCTCGACTCGACCTACCGCGACTACCACGACACGCCGGACTACGTGCGCGATGTGCGCCGCTATGACAAGGTCGTCGGTTTGTCCGTCCGCTGGAGTTACTAGCCCCCCCTTTCTTCCTTGCGAGGGTTTTCAGCGCCAGCCGGCAACGGTTGGCGTTTTTTTTGCATTGAGGAATCTATCCGACATTGGAGTGATCTGGCGCAAGGTGCCGCCGCCGGGGCGCTTTTATGCTGGCGGCTTGACTAGCGAACCCGGCGGGGACAGCATGCGCGATGCACGGCACGTCGATGCACAGTTATTTCAACCCGACATCCCGCTGCGGCTCGACATGCGCACGGCGGCGCTGGTCGAACATGCGCTGGCCTTGCAGGAAATGGCCGGCACGGGCGCCGCCGCCCTGTTTTTGCATTGCCACGACGTGCCGCTGCCCACCGCCTTGCGCGTGCTGACGACGGGTCCGCGCCGCAAACCGGCCGGGCCACACCTGTTTGCCCGCCTGCGTCCGCGCACGGCCGCGCTGGCGCAAGGCTTGCCCCTACCGGCGCGCTGACGAATCCTGTACCATCGCCGCAACCTATCCAATGAGGCACGGCGATGCAGGCAGCGACACCCCACGACTCCTATGCGGCACTGATGGACCTGATCAAGGCGCGCCATGCGGAACTGAGCCCGCAATTCCAGGCCGGCGCACGCTACCTGGCCGACCATCCGGACGACGTGGCGGTATCATCGATGCGCAGCATCGCCGCGCGCGCCCAGGTGCAGTCGGCTGCCCTGGTGCGCCTGGCGCAGCAACTGGGCTTTTCCGGCTGGCCGGAACTCAAAGCCATCTTCGTCGAACGCCTGCGCGCGGGGCCGGCCGGGTATGCTGAAAAAGCCAATGCGCTGGCTGGCAAGGAAGGGAATCTGGTCACCGAAGTGTTCGCGGTGCAGCAGCGCAACCTGGCCGCCACGGAGAGCGCCAACCACGCCGCCCTGGATGCGGCCGCCAGCCTGCTGCAGGCGGCACCCCGCGTGCACGTGGCGGGCTTTCGCGCCGCCCACCCCATCGCCTATACCCTGCACTACCTGTACCGGCTGCTGCGCCCCAGCGTGCAGCTGCTGAGCGGCCAGGGCGGCACGCTGGAGATGGATTTGCGCGCCCTGCAGGCGGGTGAAGCCGTCGTTGTCATCAGCTTCGCGCCGTATTCCAGCGAAGCGCTGCTGGTGGCGCAGGCGGCGCGCCAGGCCGGCTGCCTGGTGGTCACCATCAGCGACAGCGCCATGTCGCCGCTGGCCCTGCAGGCCGACGCCAGCATCGTCATTGCCGTCGACAGCCCCTCCTTCTTCCCCTCCATCGTGGCCGGCGTCGCGGCCGTGGAAAGCCTGGTGGAATTGCTGGTGGCGCGCGCGGGGCCGGATGCCGTGACAGCCATCGGCGCGGCGGAAAAACAATTGCGGGCGCTGGGCGCCTACGCAAAAACATCAAATGATGTAAATTAAAAACAAATACATCAATCGTTGCATTGCGGCGCAGCGCATCCTATACTCGGCCATCTCCCTTGCCGACAAGAAAGCGATGCCATGAGCCATGTCTTCCACCGCAGCCTGACCGCCACTTACCCCGTCGCCATGGGCGGCGACGGCCCTTACTTGATCGATGCAAACGGTAAACGCTACCTGGACGCCTGCGGCGGCGCGGCCGTCTCGTGCCTGGGCCATGCGGATGCGGCCGTCATCGCCGCCGTGCAGCAGCAGATTGCCACGCTGGCCTACGCGCACAGCGCGTTTTTCACCAGCGAACCGATGGAGCAGCTGGCCGATTTCCTCGTCGCCCGTGCACCTGCCGGCATCGACAGCGTGTATTTCGTCTCGGGTGGCTCGGAAGCGGTGGAAAGCGCGCTGAAAATGGCGCGCCAGTATTTCGTCGAACGGGGCCAGCCGCAGCGCCGCCACGTCATCGCGCGCCGCCAGAGCTACCACGGCAACACCCTGGGTGCGCTGGCCACGGGCGGCAACGCCTGGCGCCGCCAGCAGTTCGAGCCATTGCTGATTGGCGTCACCCATGTGTCGCCCTGCTATGCCTGGCGCGACCAGGCAGCCTATGAAACGGATGGCGACTACGTGGCGCGCCTGGGCCAGGAGCTGGAAGACAATATCGCCGAGCTGGGCGCGGACAACGTCATGGCCTTCATCGCCGAACCCGTCGTCGGCGCCACGGTTGGCGCCCTGCCCGCTATCACCGGCTATTTTGCGCGCATGCGCGCCATCTGCCAGCGCCACGGCATCCTGTTGATTCTCGACGAAGTCATGTGCGGCATGGGCCGCACGGGCAGCCTGTTCGCCTGCGAGCAGGAAGCCATCACGGCCGACCTGATCTGCATCGCCAAGGGTTTGGGCGCCGGCTACCAGCCCATCGGCGCCGTGATGGTATCGAAGGACATCCGCGACACCCTCCGCGCCGGCACGGGCTTCTTCCAGCATGGCCATACGTATATCGGCCACGCCACGGCCTGCGCCGCCGCCCTGGCCGTGCAGCGGCAGATCGAGGAACGCGATTTATTGGCCAATGTGCGCGCCATGGGCGGCTTGCTCAAGGAGCGCCTGCACCAACGTTTCGATGGCCATGCGCATGTGGGCGACATCCGCGGCCGCGGCCTGTTCCTGGGCCTGGAACTGGTGCAGGAACGCGCCAGCAAGCAGCCGTTCGACCCGGCCCGCCGCCTGCACGCGCGCATCAAGGCGCACGCCATGCAGGGCGGGCTGATGTGCTACCCCATGGGCGGCACCATCGATGGCCTGCACGGCGACCACATCCTGCTGGCGCCGCCCTACATCATAGCCGCCAGCCACATCGATGAGCTCGTCGACAAGCTGGGCACGGCCATCGACGCCAGCCTCGCCTAACCGCGCCCGCTGTTGCCCACGGTGGACATCAGGCTGGCGCCGCAGCTGGTCTTGTGCCCGTCAAAGGCCACGGGCACGCCATCGATCAGCACCTGCGGAGCGCCCTCGGCGATCACGCAGCGCACGTGGCCCTTGATCGGACACACGCAAGGGTCGCCCTTGCGCGCCACGGCCACGCCCAGCACCGTACTGTTCGGCGCCGCTCCCACCACCTTGCCGCCGTGGCTGGTGGGGTCATTCAAACGGATCACGCCACGCATGCTCTTCTCCTTGAATATGTAAAACGCCTCATTGCGAAAACCCCTGGTAATACTCGCGCGCATCGTGGCGCAAGCCCCACCAGGGCAGATAAGCATGGTTGCCGCTGCGCGCGCGGAACCACGGTTTGTCGGGCTGGATCGGCCGCACGACGGTCGGCGGCGCCACCACCAGCGCGACAGGCGCGGACAGGTCGCTGGTGCCAGCCACCAGCACGGGTTTCCCGAAATGGTGCGCGTAGGCGATGCCCAGCGCCACGTTCGTCAGGGCGGTACCCGCGCCCGTCTCGCCCAGCACGGCGGTCAAATTGAAGCTTTGTTTGAGGAAATCGAATTCCGGCAATTGCACGGTGAGCGTCTGCGCCAGCGCACCCAACCGTGCGGACGAATCCTGCTGCGTATTGCCGGCGTCGTGAGTGAGATAGCCGATCCCGGTCTCGGCTTGATTGGCCTTAGCCGCAGCCTCTTCGATAGCCGCCGTCCACGCCTGCACCAGGCGCGGCGGTTCGCCCTTTTTGACTTCAAAATCCGCCACAGCCTTGCTGCTTGGATAGCCTAGCCACGCCAGCGGCGCCCGCTCCGTTTTAAAGTCGGGGCCGGCCAGCACCAGCAGTACCAGGTTTTCGTTGATCTGCCGGTCCAGGGGACGGCTGGGCGCATCCCAGTTCATGGCCCAGACAGTTTCCTTGGGGTGGCTTTGCAGGTAGTCGAGCGCGGCGGAAAGTGAAGTAAAACCGGCGTTGGGGCCGCCCGTGGTGATGCGGACGTCGGGTGGGGTGGAGCGGGTCCAGAGGGTGGGAGAGTGGATGTTGCCGATGCTAAAAGTCCTTGCAACTCTTTTGCGCACAAATGCTATCGTTTCGACCGGATCGAGCTTACCTTCTGGCAGGGCATATTCGATATGAATACCAGCCAATTCTCGCCAGCGTGACTTGTCCTCGGCTGAATGAACGTTATAAAAATATTCCGGGTCGGAGTAATACACATCATGGTACAAGTTCATTAACTCATTAATGTATTTTTCATGGTATCCATCGAAAGTTTCAGAGCCTTCATTACCTATAGCAATGGAGGCAATACTCTGCAACTTAGAATATTTTTCAGGTTTTTCTTTTACCATATCATCGTTCGGATTAGGCCGTGCCAGGCCGAGGGTCCAAAGTAGCTGCCATTCAGTGGGATAGTCTCTACGATGCAAAGGATTTAACCATTGCAACCCGACTACCTGAGCCAGAAATGGTCTCTGCACTAAAGATCCATCAATAGGAACGACAGGAGTCACTATGTTTGCCGATGTACGTAAACGGGCGCAAGCTGACAAAACTAAAACAATCAAAAACGCACCGAGTATAGATAACAATATAGATCTAGCCATGACATAATCTCCAACAAGATAAATATTTACTTAATATTTATGAATTTATATGAAATGTTATTTCTCTTTATAAAAATGCTCGTTCACCGGAATTAGGACGAGAATCAAGAGCAGGGTTCTCTCTCACGTCAACTATGGATACAGGAAGATTACCTTCTCCACCAGTCTGCTGAGACCATTGAGTAATGGTCAAACCATGCAATTTCCCATCATTGAAATATTCTTCGAACAATTTAGCGGATTCAGTATTATTTAGCGCCCTCAACAACCTCCAATCCGCCGCCACCCTCAACTTGCGCAGCTGGTACGGCTTGATGCGGCACACGCCCACCGCCACGTCGTACGCGAGCGCCCGCTCTGCGTGCATGGGGTTGGTCAGGATGCTGGAATGGTCGGTGGCATAGGCACCGGCCTGGCTGGACATCATTTCCTCTGTCCGCGTGCTGCGCCATGCTTGGTACTCGGCGTCAGGCGTGGCGTTGGGCATTTCCTGCTGGACTTTTTGACCGGCCGGACTTTTCCCTTCCCGTACGGCCTGCGCGCGTATCACCGCGCGCTGCTCGAAGCGCAACCGTGCCTCGTCATCGGCCGTGCCCCTGGCAATGTCCATGCGCCTGGTCTCGTCTTTTGCCGCCTGCCCCTGCAGGCCGCCGGGCGGAATCTCATGATCGGCAAGGTAATCGTCGCCGGGCGCGCGTTGCTTGCCCGCCTGGCGCGATTCGCCGGCGGGCGCGTAGCCTTCGTCGAATTGCTCGCTTGTCTGGCCAAAGCGCAAGGACTGCGGCTTGAAGGGCGGCAGCAAGTCAGGTGCGTTCAGTTCGATTTTCCAGTCTTTGTGGGGCGAGGCATTGCAAGGGCTTTGAGCCAGGCCCGTGATCACGATAAACACAGGTGCCAATCCCACCGTCAGGATGGTGGAACAGGCGCCCTCGCTGGCCTCGACGCCCTGCTTGATCGAATACGACGCATATTTCTGCGCCGGAAACCAGAAGTCCTTGCCGCCCGGCGCAGGCTTGCGCCAGTGATCGCTCCAGTAGTGATAGCTGCCCTGCTTGCCCACCTCAAACCCCTGGGCAAACACGCGCTGCACGCACACGCCTGCGGCCTCGGTGGCAGCCAGTTCGCCGCCGGGCGCGGTACCGGCAATCCCATATTGCTCGAGGTCCGCAGCGGCGGCCAAGCCGTGCTGCGCATTGGCCATCGAGCGGTCGATTTCCTCGTTTGTCTGCGCCATGCCCAGACTGGCGCGCTGGCGGATGATGTCAAAGAAGTTTTTCAAGGTGGCTATGCGCGCCTGCACCCTGCCCGTGCTGCCGTCCCACGAGTCCCAGCGCGCCAGCTATGGCCGGATAGCGCCGGGCAAACGCCTGATTGTGCGCATGCAAGGTGCCCAGTTCGCGCTCGTAATATTGCAGCAGCTCATCCATGCCAGCCTCCTTCGCCTGATCGGCACATGCCGGTACAGCCTCGTCTGCATTATTGAGGAAGCGGGGAATAGGAAAATTGAGTTTGAACAAGATTACATGCATCAGCAAGGAATGCCACTCCAGCGCTGGCACAGCACTTTTGTTCACTCTTTGCCAATATTAATTGACTTATTCGAAACAATCGTTTTAAATCAGGAGGTTACTCAAAATCAATCATCTTGGGCATTCAAACATCGCATTGACCCTCTCGATGCTTGACGTCCACGCTGATGCACTCAGAAGCCAAGATATATGGAACTGCTCGACTCCCTGCGTCAGACCCCGTCGCAAGACGACACGATCAGCGGGCACTATGAAGTGCGCCGCTTGCTGGGCGAAGGCGGTTTCGGCCATGTATTCGAAGCCTGGGATGCCAAGCTGTGCCGCAGCGTGGCGCTGAAGCGGCTGAAACCGCAAGCCGACGTGCTGCATCCGGAAAAACTCATCAATGAAGCGCGCCTGGCCGCCTCGCTGCGCCATGCCGCCTTCGTGCGCATCTTCGCCATCGAGGGCCAGGGCACGAGCCAGTCCATCGTCATGGAACTGGTCGAAGGCCAGACGCTGGGGCAATTCATGCACAGCGGCAAGGCGGACTTGCAGGCGGCGCTCGACATCGCCTACCAGATCGCCGACGCGATGGACGAGGCGCATGCCATGGACCTCGTCCATGGCGACCTGAAACCGTCGAACCTGATGCTGGAGGCAAGCGGCAAGGTGCGCATCCTCGACTTCGGCCTGGCGCGCCACATCGACCCGCAAGCGACGCAAACGACCACCCTGTGCGACTTGCAGGGCACGATCGCCTACATGGCGCCCGAGCGCCTGATGGGCCGCCTGCCCGACACGCGCGGCGACGTGTATGCCTTGGGCGCCATGCTGTACGAAATGCTGGCCGGCCAGCGCCACTTCGCCCACCTGAACGGCCTGGCCCTGGCCGCCGCCCACATGCAGGCAACGGAAGCCTGGCCCGACCTGCCGGAAACCGTCCCGCCCACCATCAACGCCCTCGTGCGCGCGATGACGGCGCACGACCCGGCCGAACGGCCACGTACCATGCGCGACGTGCGCGAGGCGATCGGGGTGCAGCGCGGCGAACCGCTGACCTTGGCCACGCCCCTTGCCGACGAGACGCCTGCGAAGGAAGAACCGCCCGCCAGCGTCTCCATCCGCCTGCCCCTGCCCGCAAGCGCACCCTGCAGTGGGGCGCGGGCGTGGCGCTGCTGGCGGTACTGGCGGGATGGCAGCTGCCCAATATCATTCCTGCCGTCAAATCGTTCGTCACGGGCGAAAAAGCACCGGCACCGTATTCGGAAATGGCTAGCATGGCAGCGGGGATGGAGGCGTTGCGGGTGTTTGATCGCGATACGAGCCAGGCGCAGGCCATCGAGCACTTTAGTACGGTGCTCAAGCATAATCCGACGAGCGCGGCCGCCGCCGCCGGCTTATCACTCGCCTTTAGTCTGCGTTATATTGGTGATGGCCGGGACGATACCTGGCTACAACGCGCAGATGCAAGCGCACAGCAAGCGCTGGCTGCAGACAGCCAACTTGCACTATCACACGTTGCGCGAGCTTGGGTCTTAGAACTGAAAGGCCAGCCCGACGAAGCCTTGATCGCAAGCGCAACAGCACTCAACTTAGACCCGCAGAATTTGCTGGGACTAGTCGGCAAGATAAGAGTACTGACAAAGGAAAAGAAGTTTACGTTGGCACAAACAGTTCTCGAAGGAACACATCAGTTATATCCTCGCGAACGTGTGTTCCAAATATTGCAGGGAATACTACACTATCGACAAAGCGCCTATAAGGACGCAGAGATCGCTTTTCGCAAGGCCATCGAACTCGATCCCAGGTCGTCCTCGGCATACTCCGCTCTCAATGCGGCACTTCTACGCCAGGATCGCCAGGATGAAGCTTTACAAGTGCTGCAACAAGGCCTGCAAATTCATCCACACTGGGAACTATACGGCAACCTGGGCACCTCTCTATTTGCCAAAGCAGACTATCTTGGCGCCGTAGAAGCATTCAAAAAAGCCGTGTCCTCGAATACAGGAAATCCGGGGGCCTACCTGCTGTGGGCCAATTTGGCGGATGCACAACGCTGGGTTCCCGCGCAGGCCGCAGCTTCGAAAGATTCATATCAACGTGCTATTACACTCCTCACCCCAATCGTAAAGCGCATGCCAGGCAATGCGACCCTCCATTCTCGAATGGCATTGTACAGAGCCTACATTGGCGATAAGACTGAAGCCATGGCGCGGCTCGAGCAAGCACTCGCGATTTCCAGCGATGTGGCAGACGTACAGTTTCGTGCCGCTCTCACGCAGGAGCTCATAGGCAATCATAAAGAGGCATTGGACGCGCTGCTGAAGGCCGCCAAACTTGGCTATCCAATAAATTTAATCGAATCAGCCCCTGATCTACTCGACCTCCGACGAGATAGCCGTTACCAGCAGTTTATTATCAACATACAAAGAGATCGCAAAATATGACGCATGTAAGCCCGTGGATGAAATTATCCGTACATTTTGATGCAGACCAGACTAGCAGCCAGCTCGACTACAATTTCAGTTCGTGCGATGGCTCTGCGAATCCAAGACACGGCCAATATATGGGGGGCATTCACTTCCAGCAAGGCCAGCATGTCTACGTAGAGGTCAATTGCTGTGGATCAAAAAAAAGCGGCTTTACCTCCTTCCAAATCGTCGACTGCTGCATTATCAGCGTCCCTCAGCTGACACAAATCGGTGCGCACGTGCCGACAGTGTATTCACCACCATCGCCATTTCTTCAAGCCCTCGGCGCGACTTACGGCTTGCAGCTGGATTTTGAATCGCAACTGCTGCCACAAGATCCGGAACTACCCGACTTACGTCGTATTCGCCAAGAATGGAAACACACACTTGACGTTGGCCATACCGAGGGACGCTGGGAACTGTCGTTTGTCCTAACTGTTCGTATCCTGCGCGGGGATAAAGTACAACCCGAACTGCGCGTTTTTGCCTTCGATCCAGAAAGTACTGTTGGCGGCTCAATAGACCTGGACTGATCGCTCCCACAAGCGGTAACACCGAATGGGGTAAGCGAACTTCCTCGGTGTCATTTCAACGGTACGGCCCCATCCGAACCGGAAAGTACGGCCTGCTGCTTGTTGGCCGCAGGCTAAGCCCGCACGGCCAAGCAACGCGACGTGGTACTCGTCCCGCCGCCTGACGAAGTATTCCCAAGCCACGCCCTGGCGGCGCGGCTTTTTCACATCCGCACGCAATACGCCGCCCCGCCTGCCGAAAGCGGTAAAATGACGGCCTTGAAGCCAAGCTCTGCCCCCTGGCGCAGCCTTGAACGCACACAGCACCACCCACAGCCCGGCAGGCATGCCTTTCCTGCCGCCGGACCAACGACAAAGAACACATGACCACCGTCCCAAAAGAAATCAACGCCGCCGCGGCAAAGAAAAATTCGGCTGAAAAGCTCACTCCGATGATGCAGCAATATTTAGGCATCAAGGAAAACCACCCGACGATGCTGGTCTTCTACCGCATGGGCGATTTCTACGAGCTGTTTTTCGAGGACGCGGAAAAAGCCTCGCGCCTGCTGGGCATTACCCTGACGGCGCGCGGCGTGGCCAGTGGCAACCCGATTAAAATGTGCGGCGTGCCGTTTCATTCGCTCGATGGCTATCTGGCCAAGCTGGTCAAGCTGGGTGAGTCGGTGGCCATTTGCGAACAGATTGGCGATCCGGCCACCAGCAAAGGCCCCGTCGAGCGCAAGGTCATGCGCGTGGTCACGCCCGGCACCCTGACGGATGCGGACTTGCTGCCCGAGAAGGCCGAGCGCCCGCTGCTGGCCATGTGCAGCATCACGCAGCGCAAGACGGTCACCACCGGCCTGGCCTGGCTGTCGCTGGCCAGCGGCGCCTTGAAACTGATGGAGTTTTCCGGCGACAGCGGGACCGTGGCGGCGCGCTTGCAGCAGGAACTGGAACGCATCGTGCCAGCCGAAATCTTGAGCGGCGACAATGGCAACCTGTTTGACGACTATGCGGGCACGCACATCAACCGCGTGCCGGACTGGCATTTTGACGTGGTGGGCGGCCACAAGGCCCTGCTCGACCAGCTGGGCGTGGCGACCTTGACGGGTTTTGGCGCCGATGGCCTGGGCGCCGCATTCGGCGCGGCCGGCGCGCTGCTGCGCTATGCACAGTCGACGCAGGGACGCGGCTTGCAGCACGTGCGCTCCCTGACGACGGAAACGGAAAGCGAATTCATCGGTCTGGACGCGGCCACGCGGCGCAACCTGGAGCTGACGGAAACCATTCGCGGCCAGGAATCGCCGACCTTGTTCTCTTTGCTGGATCATTGCCGCACCGCCATGGGCTCGCGCATGCTGCGCCACTGGCTGCACCATGCCCGGCGCGACCAGAACGTGGCGCGCGCACGCCATGAAGCCATCGCCGCGCTGGCGCAAAGCGAAGCGGCGGGGCCATTGGCCGCCACCCTGGCGCAAGTGCCCGATATCGAACGCATCACCACGCGCATCGCCCTGCTGTCGGCACGTCCGCGCGACCTGGCCGCCCTGCGCGACGGTTTATTGCAACTACCGGCCCTGCGCGGCGACGTGGTCCGTTGTTATGGACCTGGCCAGGGCGGCGAAACCGGTTTGCTGGCCGCCATCCACGCGGCCCTGTCCACGCCAACGGCCTGCCTGGATTTGCTGGTGCGCGCCGTGGCGCAGGAACCGGCTGCCATGGTGCGCGACGGCGGCGTGTTCGCCACGGGTTTTGACGCCGAACTCGATGAACTGCGCGCCCTGTCGGAAAACGCGGGCCAGTTCCTGCTCGACCTGGAAACACGCGAACGCGCACGCACCGGCATCGCCAACCTGCGCGTCGAATACAACAAGGTGCACGGCTTCTATATTGAAGTCACGCACGGCCAGACGGACAAGGTGCCGGACGACTACCGCCGCCGCCAGACCCTGAAGAACGCCGAGCGCTACATCACGCCGGAACTCAAAGTGTTCGAAGACAAGGCCCTGTCGGCGCAAGACAAGGCCCTGGTGCGCGAAAAACTGCTGTACGACCTGCTGCTGGCCGAGCTGGCGCCGCACATCGGCACCTTGCAGACGATTTCGCAGGGCCTGGCCCAGCTCGACACCCTGAATGCGCTGACGGAACATGCGCAGCAGCACAACTGGGCCGCGCCGCAACTGGTCGACGAGCCGTGCATCAACATCATCGAAGGCCGCCACCCGGTGGTGGAAAAGCAGATCGAACGCTTCATCGCCAACGATTGCCGCCTCGTCAACGAGCGCCGCCTGCTGCTGATTACCGGCCCGAACATGGGCGGTAAATCGACCTTCATGCGCCAGGTGGCGCTCATCACCCTGCTGGCTTACGTGGGCAGCTACGTGCCGGCCGCGTCCGCCACCATCGGCCCCATCGACCGCATCTTCACGCGCATCGGTGCCACCGACGACCTGGCGGGCGGACGCTCGACCTTCATGGTCGAAATGACGGAATCGGCGGCCATCCTGAACGGCGCCACCGAACACTCGCTGGTGCTGATGGATGAAGTCGGCCGCGGCACCTCGACCTTCGATGGCCTGGCTTTGGCGTGGGCCATCGCGCGCCATCTGATCGACAGCAGCCGCAGTTTCACCCTGTTTGCCACACACTACTTTGAGCTGACGCAACTGCCGGACAGTCACCCGAGCGCCGCCAACGTGCATTTGTCTGCCGTCGAGCACAAGGACAGCATCGTCTTCCTGCACGCCGTGCAAGCCGGTCCCGCCTCGCAAAGCTATGGCTTGCAGGTGGCGCAACTGGCCGGCGTGCCGCAACCCGTGATCAAGGCCGCGCGCAAGCACCTGGCGCGCCTGGAAGCGCAGGCGCTGGACGCCACGCCGCAGCGCGACCTGTTCGCCGCGCCGGCAACCGATCCGTATGCGCAAGCGGAAGAAGAGGAAGCGGCGCCGCTGGCCGCGCTGAATGCGGCGCAGCAAGCCTTGCTCGACGCCATCGCCGACCTCGATCCCGACGCACTCACGCCGCGCGATGCGCTGGAGCAGTTGTATCAGTTGAAACGGCTGGCCGCTGCATGACCATACGGCGCAGCATGGCTAGCCTACGCCTGCGCCTGCTGGCTGCCGGCTTGCTGGCCGCCAGCCTGCCATGGCAAGTGGCGCTGGCCGCACCAAGCGACCAGGCCGGCTTCGAGTTTGCCGTGCTGGGCCATTCCTTCAATGCGGGGCCGGACGATGGCCCCCTGAAAAAAGCCATCGCGGAAACCAGCGCCTTCAATGCGTCGTTCGTCGTGGCCACCGGCATCAAGGCCGCCAGCGAGTCCTGCAGCGACAAGCTGTACAGCCAGCGCAAGGAGGTGCTGGACGCCAGCGGGCCGCCGCTGATCGTCTCGCTGTCGGCCAGCGACTGGGCCAACTGCCGCAATTCGCGCGGCAGGGTCAACGCGATCGAACGCCTGAACCGCTTGCGCGACGTGTATTTTGCCGACGACCAGAGCCTGGGCCAGCGCAAGCTGACCCTGTCGCGGCTGTCATCGACGGCGAAGTTCCGCAGCTATGCGGAAAATGCCCACTGGGAATACGGTGGCGTGCTGTTTGCAACCGTCAACCTGCCCGCGAATAACAACCATTTCCTGCCAGAAGCGGGACGCAACAGCGAATTCGAAGACCGCCTGGTGGCCAACCGCTCCTGGCTGCAGCGCCTGTTCGCCATGGCACAGCGCAAGAAACTCGACGGCATCGTGCTGTTTTCCGATGGCGACGTGGGTGTACTGGACGAAGACGACAATTCGCTGCTGCCCAGCTTCAGTTCGAAACAGGATGGCTTTGCCGGACCGCGCAAGCAGATCCGTACCCTGGTGAAGAAATTCAGCGGCAAGGTCTTGCTGGTCGATACGCAGCGCGATGGCGACGCGGACGGCAAGGAGGGCAAGAGTAAAAAGGCCGCGGCCAAGGCTGGCGGGCCGAAAATCAGCTGGAAAGGCAACCTGGGCCACGTCAGCATCGACAACGACTGGTCCGCCATCGCCGTACGGCCCGGCAAGACGCCATTCTTTGAGGTGCGTCAACGGGCCACGCGGCCATCGGCGCAAGCGCGGGTTAAGGCGTCGACTGTGCGCAGATAAACATGCGCCACAATAGATAAAGGCCGACGCAAAGCCAGCCTTTATCTATCCAACCCACCAGCGTCACGGCGCCTGACAAAACCGTAGCGAGCAGCTGCGCGGCGTGGCCGAGAAGCGCAACCGTACTCTAGTACGGTGAGCATCGCCGGCCGCGCCCCGCTGCGCGCAGTAGGTTTGGTCAGGCGTCTCCAGATTAGTGGATAGGGTGGGTGCGGAAGTGATCGCCCTCGTCGCCTTCATCATCGCCATCTTCATCGCCATGGTCATGGCCGTGTGCGCCATGCACGTGGCCATGGGCGATTTCTTCGTCGGTGGCTTCGCGCACGTCAGCGACGGTCAGCGAGAAGCGCAGCGCGATGCCGGCCAGTGGATGGTTGCCGTCCAGCACGACTTTGTCGTCGGCGATATCGGTCACCGTGAAGATCATCGCTTCTTCGTCCGGCGAATCGCTTTCCGGCATGCCTTCGAACTGCATGCCCACTTCCAGCGGCTCAGGCAGGCGATTGCGCGGCTCGACCTTCACCAGGGCTGGATCGTATTCACCGAAAGCATCATCCGGTTCGATCTGAATCGTGTTGGCATAGCCCACTTCCTTGCCGTCGAGCTCTTCTTCGATCTTCGGCAGGGTGTTTTCATAATCACCGTGCAGGTAGACCATCGGCTGACGGCCGTCTTCGATCAGATTGTCTTGCGCGTCTGACAGTTTGTAGTTGACAGTCACGACCGTATTTTTGGCAATCTTCATTATGCTTCCTTTCATTGTATAAGCTGGCAAATTATACCTTCACGCCGCCAACGGCAGGCGCATTCCTGCATTTCCGGTTGTTATAATGGGCGCATGAAAAAATTAACTCTCCTCGGCGATATCACGCCGGCGCAATTCCTGCGCGACTACTGGCATAAAAAGCCCTTGTTGATCCGTCAAGCCGTGCCTGGCTTCAAGGCCCTGTTCGATTTCAAGGCCCTGGCCGAGCTGGCTACCCTCGACCACGTCGAATCGCGCCTGGTCAGCCATGCGGATGGCCACTGGAACATGCAGCAAGGTCCGTTGGCCAGCCTGCCCTCGCTGAAACAGAAGGAATGGACCTTGCTGGTGCAGGGCGCCAATCTGCACAGTGCCAAGGCCGACGCCCTGCTGCGCCAGTTCCGTTTCCTGCCGGACGCGCGCCTGGACGACCTGATGGTCAGCTTCGCCACCGATGGCGGCGGCGTGGGCCCGCATTTCGATTCCTACGACGTGTTCCTGCTGCAAGGCCAGGGCAAGCGCCACTGGCGCATCGGCGCGCAGAAGGACCTGAGCCTGATCGACGGCTTGCCGCTGAAAATCCTCAGCAACTTCACGCCCAACGAAGAATTCACGCTGGAACCGGGCGACATGCTGTACCTGCCACCCCACTACGCGCACGACGGCGTGGCCATCGGCGACTGCCAGACGTATTCGATCGGCTTCCGCTCGCCCACGTTCCAGGAACTGGGCGAAGCTTTCCTGCAATTCATGGCCGACTCGATCGACTTGCCGGGCATCTACAGCGATCCCGACTTGAAAGCCTCGGGCAAGCCGGCGGAAATCCCCCGTGAAATGCTCAGCACCATCACGGAAGAAATCAACAAGGTGCGCTTCACGGAAGAAGACGTGACCATCTTCCTGGGCGAACACCTGTCGGAACCGAAACACAATGTGTTTTTCAAGCCGCTGTCCAAGCCGCTGACGGTGGGCCGCTTCGCGGACGCCGCACAGAAAAAGGGTGTCGTGTTGTCGCGCAAGACGCTGATGCTGTATCGTGGCAAGAATGTCTTCATCAATGGCGAATCGTTTGCCATTGGCAAGGCCGATAAAACGGCCCTGGAAACCCTGGCCAACGAACGCGCGCTCGATGGCGCCGCCGTGGCCCAGGCTTCCGATGACGTGATGGATGCGTTATATACCTGGTATCAGGATGGCTGGATCGAACTGGCCTGAATGATCGTGGCGTAGCAAAGTGGTATGACAGCAGGTAAAAAGACAACATCTGCGCTAGCACAATGAAACATATTATTTTTATATCGTTTTGTCGTGCTTTCGCAAATCGCTTACACTTGCTTGCAATTTGCTTCGGCAAATATTGCGATATCACAAAATAGTTGCGAATTTGCCTCTTGCTCCTATTGCGACGCACCAAAAATCGCTATAATATTCGGTTAGGAAGTTTCCGTTGTCTGGCAGGCACCACCTGGTACGAAAAGCCTTCGAAGACGACCTAACGAGCGATAATTACCGGTAATTATTCATCGCAACAATATTGATTTATTTTTTGAAATAATTAAGGAAAACAAATGAAAAAATCCCTGCTGATCGCCTCCCTGATGGTTGTTGCTCTGGCTGCTTGCAGCAAAAAAGAAGAAGCTCCTGCACCAGCACCAGTAGTTGAAACCCCAGCAGCAGCACCAGTAGTTGAAGCTGCTCCAGCTGCTGCTGCTGACGCTGCTGCTTCGGCCGCTACCGACGCTGCTGCTGCTGCTTCGGCTGCCGCTTCGGCCGCTACCGACGCTGCTTCGGCTGCTTCGGCTGCTGCATCGGCTGCTAAGTAATTTAGCACCCTGCACTAGAGAAAGCCGACCTTCGGGTCGGCTTTTTTGCGTCCGCAGTTTTATAAAACGCGGACTATCGGCAATAAAAAGGCTGACCCAGTTTCCCGGGCCAGCCTTTTTAATGCGCGGCAGGTTTTCAAACCTGCCGCTGCCACACCACTTATTTCAACTGCTCGTTCAACAAACCCAGGATCTTCTCGGCCACTGGCGAGGTATCGGGCTGGCCTTCGTTGCTGAGGATGCTGACCAGGCTGGTCGAGCCATTGCCGGCCTTGACCAGGACGCGGTAGCGCTGCGCTTCCTTATCCTTGTCGGACGACGAGCCCCAGCTGAACAGTTTCGAGAAGAAACCATCTTTCTTGACGACATCCGGATCGACGTAACGCACGAAATAGGTGCCTTGCGTGCGGTCGCGGTCTTCCACGGTAAAGCCGACACGGTCCAGGGCCAGGCCGACACGGCGCCAGGCGCGGTCGAAGCCTTCATCGACTTCGATGGCGCGCGCCGGCGTGGCGGCTTGGCCCACCAGCTTGGCGTGCTGCGGCTGCACGATGGCGGCGTCGACGGCCGTCTTCGCCTGCGCATCGTCGCTGGCCGCGCCCAGGCGCGTCATCAGCTTGGCCAGGAATTGCGCTTCCAGGCCCGGATCGTTCGGACGCGCAGTCCAGGTGGTGGTTTCCTTGTCGCGGCCCGTGACGACCTCTTCCACGCCACGGTGGCTGATGTAGATTTCGGTCGAGCCATCGGCCAGACGCTCCACGCGGGTACGGAACTTGTCTTTTTCACCCGTCGAGTACAGCGAATCGAAGGCCTTGCCGATGGTGTTGCGAATAAAGTCCTGCGGCAGCTTGGCGCGGTTTTCGTTCCACTCGGTTTCCATGATGCCAGCCGTCGGCTGGTCGATGGCGACGGTAAAGCCGGAATCTTCCCAGAACTGCTTGAGCTGCGGCCACAGTACTTCAGGCGACTGCTTGACGACCAGCCAGCGCTGGTTGCCCGCGCGCTCGACCTTCACACCACCGGCAGTGACAGGCACGACGCCCACCACGCCGTCGGCGCCCACGATGACGGGCGTACCGGCCGTGGCGCTGCGCTGCGCGTTGTAGCCGGAAGCCGTGGCCACGCCGTTTTTCGCATCCGGCAGGGAGTAGCGGTTGTCCTGTTGCAATTGCGTCAGGTCAGGCGGCACGTCCAGGGTGCTGGCTTTCTTGACCGACTTGTAGTCGACCTTGTCGCCACCGACTACCGAACTGATCATGCCACAGCCCGCAAGGCTGGCTGCGACGGCGCCGATGATAATGCCGCGGACGGCGATGGTGGCAGGCGCCGGTATGGTTTTCTTGCAATTAGTCATGTCGTAACTGGATAAGAAGCTAAGTAGCAGCTGGAATCAGGGAAGGTCCGGACTGGTCAAGCCCGGGCTTGAAGTTCGGCTTAAGACAGGATGCCAGCGTCGCGCAAGGCCTCGCGCACGGTGGCATGGCAATTTTCAGCCAGCGGCACCAGTGGCAAGCGTATGCCGGCTGGCATCATGCCCATTTCGGCCAGCGCCCATTTGACGGGCACCGGATTGGGCTCGACAAACAATTTCTGGTGCAGGGGAAAAACTTTGTTATTGATGGCGATCGCCGTGGCGCGCTCACCCGCCATGGCTGCGACGCACAGTTCGTGCATGGCGCGCGGCGCCACGTTGGCCGTCACGGAGATGTTGCCGTGGCCGCCGCAGAACATCAGCGCCATGGCCGTCGGATCATCGCCCGAGTACACGGCGAAGCCCGCTGGGACCAAACGCAGCAGGTCGATGCCACGGCCGATATTGCCGGTCGCATCTTTCACGCCGACAATATTCGGGATGGCGGACAGGCGCACGATGGTGTCGTTGCTCATGTCGGCAACGGTGCGGCCAGGCACGTTATACAGGATGACAGGGATGTCGACGGCTTCGGCGATGGCCTTGAAGTGCTGATACATGCCTTCCTGCGTAGGACGGTTGTAGTACGGCACCACTTGCAAGACAGCATCGGCGCCCGCTTCTTTCGCATAGCGCGTCAGTTTGATGGCCTCGGCCGTGGAGTTGCCACCGGCGCCGGCGATGATAGGAATGCGTCCCTTGGCATGTTCGACGGTCAACTTGATCAGTTCGCAGTGTTCTTCCACGCTCACTGTTGCCGATTCGCCCGTGGTGCCAACGATGACGATGCTGTCCGTACCCTCGGCGATATGCCAGTCGATCAGCTTGCGCAGACCTGGAAAGTCCAGACTGCCGTCAGCGTGCATCGGGGTGACGATTGCTACAATGCTGCCCTTGATCATAGTAAGTTTATAGCGCCGATAAATAAAACAACGATTGTAGCGGATAGCCCGCGCCTGTGGTGCATTCTGACATAGTATGGCCGCTCAAAACGTCGGCAGCAAGGCTGCCAACCGTGGAAAATCCGGCCGGACGGCACAAATTCGTTGCACCAGAGCAGCTTTTGGCTGTTCCACGCGCCCATCCTCGTACGCTACCACACGCAAGCCGTGCTGCACCGCCCAGGTCAGCATTTCGCCTTCCTTCAGCAGAAATTTCGGATTCGACGGCTTGCCGAACTGCTCGTTACCCTCGGCGAAGGTTTCGTACAGCAGCACGCCATCGGGCGCCAGGCTGGCCACCATCGCTTCGAGCAAAGGCCGGTGCAGATAATTGGTGACGACGATGCCGGCAAAGCGGCCAGGCGCGAACGGCCATACGGCGCCCGCTGCCTCCAGGTCCACCAGCGAGGTGGTGATGCCCGTGCCGGCCGCCTTTTCCAGCATTTCCGGATCGTGGTCGAGCGCGATCACGGGGTGGCCCAGGCTGACCAGGTGGCGCGCATGGCGGCCGGCACCACAGGCCAGGTCCAGCACTTCGCCACCCGGGATCAGGGGCGCCCAGCGGCGCAGCCAGCCCGAAATCGCTTCAGTTTCTATTGTTGGTTCAGTTACTTGCATCGGTACTTCCATCAGTTAATTGCGTGCATCAGCTTGCGCGGCATCAAGTCAAGACAGCCGTCAGGGGCGTGACCAAGGTGACAAAAATGCCAATGACAAATTCGATCGCCGCCAGCAGGGCGCGGTTCAAGATGCCCGTGTACATCAGCAGCACCAGGGCGCCGAAGACATACAGGCTGTAGCGCTCGATGCTGGCATACGGACGCGCCAGCTGCATCGGCAGCAAGCCCGTCATGATGCGCCCGCCATCGAGCGGTGGCACGGGAATCAGGTTAAAGACAAACATGGCCGCATTCACGCTAACGCCGGCGCCGGCCATCTTGCGGAAAAACATGCCCATTTCCGTCGGCGCCAGGACGCTCAGGACGACAAAGGCGATCATCCAGCCCAAGCCCATGACAAAATTGGCGCCAGGCCCGGCAAACGCCACCCAGGCCATCTGCTTCTTCGGATTGCGCAGGCGGCTGAAATCGACGGGCACCGGTTTGGCATAGCCGAACGGTACCTGGATCGTGAAATACAGTATCAAGGGCAGCAATATCGTGCCGAAAGGATCGATATGCCGGATGGGATTGAGGCTCAGCCGGCCCTCGTTCGAGGCCGTGGGGTCGCCGAAATAGCGGGCCGCGTAGCCGTGCGCCGCCTCATGCAGGGAAATGGCAAACAGCACCGGCACCAGGTACACCGCAATGGTCTGGACTATCGTATTGAAATCGCTCATGACCGCGATTCTACCAGAGGCGTCCCAGGCACTTTCTTATGTTGCCATTAAAGATAGGTAAATCCCGCGCCCTGCGCCAGCGACTACAAGCCCAGCACGGCCGGGTCGCCGCGTCCCACGCGCACCACTTCCGGCTCCGCTCCCGTCAGATCGATCACGGTACTGGGGCCATGCGCGCAGACGCCGCCATCGATGATCAGGTCGACCAGCTTTTCCAGCCGTTCGCGGATGGTGTCGGCATCCGTCAGGCTGTCTTCGTCGCCAGGCAGGGTCAGGGTCGCACCCAGCAGGGGCTGGCCCAGTTCTTCCAGCAGGCTTTGCACGATGCGGTGCTGCGGCACGCGCAGGCCGATGGTCTTGCGCGAAGGATGGCTGAGGCGGCGCGGCACTTCCTTGGTCGCCTCCAGGATAAAGGTATAGGCGCCCGGCGTGCCCGCCTTGAGCAGGCGGAACTGGCGGTTGTCGACGCGGGCATACAAGCCCAGCTCGCTCAAGTCGCGGCACAGCAGGGTCAGATGATGCTTTTCATCCACGCCACGGATGCGGCGCAGGCGCTCGACGGCACCCTTGTCGTCGAGCTGGCACACCAGCGCGTAGCAGGAATCGGTGGGCAAGGCCACCACGCCGCCGGACTGGATGATCTGCGCCGCCTGTTTGATCAGGCGCAATTGCGGATTCTCGGGGTGAATCTGGAAAAATTGACTCATGGTCTACGTAGTCTTAGTTATTGGCATTAATTATCATTATTGCACGCCGCGCAGGGCGGCGATGCGTTGCTCGATCGGTGGATGGGTGGCGAACAGCGCGCCCCAGCCGCCATTGCCGCCGCTGATGCCCAGCGCCTGCATCGATTGGGGCAGCTCGCCCGGCGGCACGCCGCCCAGGCGGGCCAGCGCATGCATCATCGGCGTGGGGCTGCCCAGCAGCTTGGCCGAACCGGCATCGGCGCGAAATTCGCGCTGGCGCGAGAACCAGGCCACGATGATGGAAGCGAGCAAGCCAAAGATGACTTCGCACACCATCACGGTAACAAAGTAACCGATGCCGCGTCCGCCGCCTTCGCGGTTGTTATTTTTCAGCAGCACATTGTCGACAAAGAAACCCACCACGCGGGCCATGAAGACGACGAATGTATTCACCACGCCCTGGATCAGGGTCAAGGTCACCATGTCGCCATTGGCGACGTGGGCGATTTCATGCCCCAGCACGGCTTCGACCTCATCGCGGTTCATGCTTTGCAGCAAGCCGGTGGAAACGGCCACCAGCGCCGAGTTTTTGAAGGCGCCCGTGGCAAACGCATTCGCGTCGCCTTCGTACACGGCCACTTCCGGCATGCCGATGCCGGCCCGCTCGGACAGTGCGCGCACGGTATTGACCAGCCACAACTCGGTCGACGAGGTGGGGTTGTCGATGACGCGCGCGCCCGTGCTCCACTTGGCCATCGGTTTGCTGATCAACAGGGAAAAGATCGACCCTGTAAAACCCACCACCAGCGAAAACACCAGCAGGCTGCCCAGGTTCAAGGTGCTGCCGCGCGCCGGATTGCCCACGCCCAACAAGCTGAGGACGAGCGACAGCACCAGCATCACGGCCAAGTTGGTTGCAATAAAAAGGACAATACGTTTCATGGGCGATGGCTCCGGAAAACAATAATAACTAAAAGATAAGTATGCGGTCGCAACTTTTCAAGCCCGCGCGGCAGGCGCAGGCAGGCCGTGCCCTAGAACCAGTCGTGCCAGATCGGGGTCACATTGGCGGGTAAAGGCGGCAGCTTGGCAAAATCCACGCGCGATTCGCCCGGCGCATGGAAATCCGTGCCGCGCGAAGCGAGGAAGCCGTAGGCGTTGGCCAGCTGCGCGTATTCGGGATACTGGTCCGGACTGTGACTGCCCGTGACGACTTCGATGGCCACACCGCCGAGTTGCTTGAATTCATCGAACAGCACGCCTTGCGCCATGTCGCTGAAACGGTAGCGGCCCGGATGGGCGATGACGGCCACGCCGCCCGCGCCACGTATCCAGCCCACCGCCTCGGCCAGGGTGGCCCAGCGGTGCTCGACATAGCCCGGCTTGCCTTCCGACAGGTATTTCTTGAACACGTCAGGGATGTCCGCGCATTTCCCCGTTTCCACGATGTAGCGGGCAAAGTGCGTGCGCGACATCAGATCCGGGTTGCCGACAAATTTCAAGGCCCCTTCATAGGCGTCGGGAATGCCGGCCAGGTCCAACTGGCGGGCGATTTCGCGGCCGCGCGCGTCGCGCCCGGAGCGTGTCTGGTGCAAGCCCTGCACCAGGCCCGGATTGTTTTCATCGACTTGCAAGCCCACGATGTGCACGGTCTGGCCGGCCCAGGTGATGGAAATTTCCACGCCGGCCACGAAGCGCATGCCCAGGTCCAGCGCGGCCGTGCGCGCAGCGGCGACGCCGGACACTTCATCGTGGTCCGTCAGCGCCCATACATCGACGCCAGCCGTGCGCGCGTACGCAGCCACGGCGGCGGGCGCGAGCACGCCGTCGGAAATATTCGAATGACAATGCAGGTCGACTTTAAGCATGTGAAAACAATACCCTGCACGGGCTGAGCATGGAAGAAGTTTTCATTGTACGCTGCTTGCAAGATAAGGAAGTCGCGTTAGCGACACAGTTGTGCCAGCGCATTACTGCGCCAGGAAAGTTTCCACCAGACGCGCCAGCTCCGCCGGCTGGTCATGGTGCAGCATGTGGCCCGCGTCCGCCATCATCTCGCAGCGCACATCCTTGATGCAGGCCAAACGCCGGTCGATTTCGATGCGCGCCTCTTCCTTCGGCCCCATCCATTGCCACATATTCGTATCATCGGCTTCTACCCACAGCACGGGCGCCGTGATGCGGCGCCAGCACGCCATCACCTCTTCCACCTGGTACAGGATGGGATTGACCCGCTTGTGCTGCGGGTCGCCCAGGATGTCCCACTCGCCCGCCTCGTTCTGCGCCGACCAGTGCTCGGCCAGGAAGGCGGCGCGCGTGTCGGGCAGGCGCGGATTGGTCTTTTGCAGGCGCTCGGCCACGGCCTGCTGGCTCGGATAGCTGCGCATCGCGGGCGGCTCGCGCAATTCATCCAGCCACTTGGCGTAGCGGCCCGGCGCCTGCTCCGGTTTCGTCGCCATCATGCCGAAGCCTTCCAGGTTGATGAAACGGCTGATGCGCTCGGGCCGCACGCCCGCGTACAGGCCGGCCACATTGGCGCCCATGCTGTGGCCGAGCAGATTGACGGGGGCATCCGGCGAATAGTGCAGCAGCATGGCGTCCAGGTCGGCCAGGTAATCGGGGAACCAGTAGGTGTCCGATTGCGTGTAGTCGCTCAGGCCAAAGCCGCGCCAGTCGGGTGCGATCACGTGCCAGTCGCCTTGCAATTCGTCGACGACGAACTGGAACGAGGCGGCCACGTCCATCCAGCCGTGCACCATGAACAGGATGGGCGCGCCTTCGCGGCCCCAGTGGCGCACATGCGTGCGGGCGCCGCGGATGTTGATGAATTCGGAACGGGAAAGTTTCATGGGTTTCATCTGATTGCCTGCCTTGAAAGTGGCGCGGATGGCGCCACATGCTGTGTCTGTAGATAGGGTGCGCATAAAAGTACGACCGTTCGATTATTATACCGGATTAGCGCCGGGCGCCAGGACTTGTCCTGCAACAGCGTAAAATAGCGTACGCAGCACAGTAAAACTTCAGCGTCCGGCCATGCCCGTCGCTTCCACCACCGCCACAGGCTAATGATGACACTCTACCAATTGGGCGCCGATGCGCCACAGATTGACGCTTCCGCTTTTGTTGCCGACACGGCCAACGTGATCGGCAAGGTGACCCTGGAAGCGAACACCTCCGTATGGTTCGGCGCCACGCTTCGCGGCGACAATGAACGCATCACCGTGGGTGCCAACAGCAATGTGCAGGAAGGCGCCGTGCTGCACACGGACCCCGGCTACCCGCTCGACATCGGCCAGAACGTGACAATCGGCCACCAGGCCATGTTGCATGGGTGCACGATTGGCGATGGCGCCCTGATCGGCATCCAGGCCGTGATCCTGAATGGCGCGAAGATCGGCAAAGGGTGCCTGGTCGGCGCGGGCGCGCTGGTCACGGAAGGCAAGGAATTTCCCGACAATATGCTGATCATCGGCTCGCCGGCAAAAGCCGTGCGGCCCCTGACGGCAGACGATATCACCAGGCTACAAAGCAACGCCGTAAACTATGTGCAACGCGGCCAGCTATTTAATACGCAACTCAAGAAGATTGGATAAAAGAATGACGACTGAAACCACCGGCGCAGTCAGCGCAGCCGTTAGCGGCCAGGATACCCTGCAAAAATTTATTTTCGACAACGCCGCCGTGCGCGGCCAGTTCATCGACGTTTCCCACACCTGGCAGGAAGTGGTAGCGCGCCACGCCTACCCGACGGCCGTGAAAAAAGTGCTGGGCGAAATGGTGGCTGCCGCCGCCCTGCTGTCGGCCAACCTGAAATTCAACGGCTCGATCATCATGCAAATCCACGGTGACGGTCCCGTGCGCCTGATGGTCGTCGAGTGCGATTCCGACCTGCGCCTGCGCGCCACGGCCAAGCTGGACCCGGACGCCACCATCCCCGACGTGGCCAGCGTGCCGCAATTGCTCAATGCCACGGGCAAGGGCCGCTTCATCATCACCCTGGACCCGGCCGACAAGGTGCCGGGCCAGCAACCGTACCAGGGCATCGTGCCGCTGGACGGCGACGACATGGCGACCGTGATCGAAAACTACATGTTGCGTTCGGAACAGCTCGATACGCGTCTGTGGCTGGCCACGGACGACAGCGTCTCGCGCGGCCTGCTGCTGCAAAAGCTGCCCCACCATGGCGGCAAGGCCGAAGCGACGCCTGTCTCGGAAGAAGCTGCGCTGGACACATGGCACCGCGCCGTGATGCTGGCGTCGACCCTGAAAGAGGAAGAAATCCTCGCCACCGACATCGAGACCCTGATGCAGCGCTTGTTCTGGGAAGAAACGATCCGCGTCTTCGACCCGCTGCACCCGAGCTTCCATTGCAGCTGCACGCGCGAAAAAGTGGGCAATATGCTCAAGATGCTGGGCGAGGAAGAAGTCAACGGCACGCTCGACGAAGTGGGACAAGTGGGCGTGAACTGCGATTTCTGCGGCCAGCACTATACATTCGACAAAGTCGATTGCGCGCAGCTGTTCATCACGGATGCGCCGGCCGAAGTACTGATTCCGCCAGCCGCCAGCATTAACTAATTGTAATATTCCTCGCGCCGCCCCTCTGGCGGCGCCCTTGTTTCCACTGTCATCGTTCCGTCATCAGTTAGTCATCAGCCCGTCACGCGCCGCCGTTACGCTGCGCAGCTTGTATTACTTCCCACTTTCCACAGGCTGATGATGACCACCCACTTGACGCTGGCCCTGCGCCGCCATTCCTTCCATGTTTTGCTGGGCGCTTGCGCTGCGGGCCTCTCCCTGCCGGCTCTGGCCCAAACGGCCGTGGCCGCCGCCGTAGCCTCCGCCGCCACCGAGATGGCAGCGCCCGTTGATGACAACGCACCGATGGCCACGGTGGAAATTTCCTCGCGCAAGACGCGTTCTTCGGTCGCCCTGAGCAAGAATGAAATCCAGAAAATCCTGCCCGGCACGAATCCCCTGAAAGCCCTGCAAACCTTGCCTGGCGTCAGCTTCCAGACGGCCGATCCATGGGGCAACAATGAGCAAAACCTGTCGCTGTTCGTGCATGGCTTTTCCGGCCAGCAACTCGGCTACACCATGGATGGCGTGCCGCTGGGAGACCAGCAGTACGGCAATTACAACGGTCTGTCGCCGCAGCGCGCCGTGATCAGCGAAAACGTGCGCAGCGTCGTGCTGTCGTCGGGTGCGGGCGACCTGGCGACAGCCTCGACCAGCAACCTGGGCGGCACCATCGAAACCTATTCCAGCGACCCGCTGGCCACGCAAGGCGCCAGCGTGCAGCAAACGGTGGGTAGCCACCGCACCTCGCGCACGTTTGCCCGCTACGACACGGGCGCCTTCGGCGACGGCAGCAGCGCCTACTTTTCCATCTTGCACCACGAAGCGCGCGCCTGGGATTTCGATGCGCGCCAGGGCGGTGACCAGTTCAACGCCAAATACGTCAACCGCAGCGAAGCGGGCAAGCTGACCCTGTTCTTCAATTACTCGGACAAGATCGAGCCGAACGAAGACAGCACCGTGCACGTGAAGGGCGAGACGAGCGCGCCGTACACGCGCCCCTTCCTGTACCCGGACTTCAAGGCGGCCCTGAATTACCTGTCGCCGACGGGCGCCACGCCTGCCGCCGACGGCAACAATTACCGCAATTACTACAGCGATGCGCAGCGCACCGATTACCTGGCCTACGCCAAGTTCGACGCCAACTTGTCCGAAGGCATGACGTGGGCTAACCAGGTGTATTACCACAAGGATGACGGCGCGGGCGTGGTGGCCGGCCCCATCGGCGTGGCCGGCTTGCCTGGCCTGTTCAGCGTGTACTACCCGAAACAGAACCTGAAACAGGTGTTCGGCAACTCGGGCTACGCCGTGCGCACGACGGAATACGACATCAAGCGCGGCGGCTTCATTTCCACCTTGCGCCGCGAAATCGGCAATCACCAGCTGGAAGCGGGCCTGTGGCTGGAACAGAACCGCTCGTCCGCCTACCGCCGCTGGTATGCGCTGGACGTCAACAACCCGACCTCGCCCTACGACCGCCCCAGCAATCCTCTGATCACACAGTACGGCAGCGAGATCGACAACAAGGTGGTGCAGCTGCACTTGCAGGATGAATGGCGCATCCGTCCCGATATCGCCCTGCAGGCCGGCTTCAAGTCCAGCCTGCAGTTTGCCGATGGCCAATTCCCCGTGCAACCGGCCCTGGGCGCCATTTCCGGCGGCTCGACGGCCTTGCCGGTCGGCACCATCAACACGAAAAAATGGTTCCTGCCGCAAGTGGGCGCGCGCTGGGACTTCACGCCGCAAGACCAGCTGTACTTCAATATCCAGAAAAACATGCGCCAGTTCGTCACCTATGGCGGTGGCGGTGCCTCGCCATGGAGCTTGTCGAGCCAGGCCGCGTTCGACCTGTTCAAGCGCGACGCCAAGCCGGAAACTGCCCTCACCTATGAAGTGGGCGTGCGCGGCAGCCATCCATTGCGCTTGGGCGCCATCACGGCCATCGATGGGCAAGTCAATGTGTACCACGTCGATTTCAGCAACCGTTTGCTGCAGATCAGCCCCACGCCCGTGATTTCCTCCATCATCGGCGGCAACCCCGTGCTGGCCAACGTGGGCAGCGTGCGCACGGACGGCATCGACATCGCCGGCACCGTGCACTTTGGCAACAATTTCTCGTTCTACAATGCCCTGTCGTACAACCGTTCGCAGTACGCGGACAATTACAACAATGGCGCCGCGCTGGTGCTGACGGCCGGCAAGAACGTGCCGGGCTCGCCGGAATGGCTGAACAAGTTCGTGGCTTCGGCTACGTTTGGCGATATTGAAGTGCAACTGACGGGTGACTATGTGGGCAAGCGCTACGCGACGTACACCAACGATTTGTCCGTGCCCAGCTATTTCCTGATGGGCCTGGGCGTGTCGGGCAAGCTGCCAGTCATGGCCAGCTGGCTGAAAAACCCGCGCTGGCGCGTGAACGTCAGCAACCTGGCCAACCGCGACGGTTCGCTGAACGTGGTGGTGGGCGCAGCCGACAAGACGTACAATACCTTCCCCATCGCCCCGCGCCAGGGCTTCCTGACCCTGACGGCGGATTTCTGATGCGCACGCCCGCTCTGCCCCAGCGTCACTTTTCGCGCCGCAACTTCGTCCAGGCGGCCGTGGGCGGCCTGGCGCTGGCCGCCGCCCCCGGCTTTGCGGCCGGCCTGCTGGAAACAAAACCGGCGCGTCCGCTGGTATTCGCCCACCGGGGTGCCAGCGCCCTGCGCCCCGAGCATACGCTGGCGTCGTATGCCAAGGCGATCCTTGACGGCGCCGACTACGTCGAGCCCGACCTGGTCGCCACGCACGACGGCATCCTCGTGGCGCGCCACGAAAGCAATCTGATCGACACCACCGACGTGGCGCGTCGTCCCGAGTTCGCCAGCCGGCGCGGCAAGAAGCTGGTCGACGGCGAATGGCACGAGGGCTGGTTTGTCGACGACTTCACGCTGGCTGAACTGAAAACCCTGCGCGCCATCGAACGGCTGCCGAAAGTACGCACCGGCAACACCTTGTACGATGGCCAATTCCAGATCCCAACGTGGGAAGAAATCATCGATTTTGTTGCAGCGCAATCTGCCGCCAGCGGCCGCATCATCGGCCTCGTACCGGAGCTGAAGAGCTCGACGTATTTCCGCGATGCGGGCCTGGCGCTGGAAGACCGTTTCCTGTCGACCATGCTGGCGCACGAATACACGCGCCGCGCACCGATCGAAATCCAGTCCTTCGAAGTGGCCAATTTGAAGTACCTGCGCGAGAAGCTGGGACGGCGCGCCAACGTGCGCCTGATGCAGCTGGTGGTGGGCGGCGAGGTGCGTCCCATGGATGTCGTCAAGGCGGGTGGAAAGTTAACGTTTGGACAAATGACCACACCGGCCGGCTTGCGCGACATCGCCGCCTACGCGGACGTGGTGGCGCCGCCCACGCGGGGCGTCATCCCGCTGGGCGCCGATCAGCGCCTGGCTGCGCCCACGACCATCGTCGACGATGCGCACCAGGCAGGCTTGCTGTTGCACACGTGGACCTTCCGCCCGGAAAACCGTTTCCTGGCGGCCGACTTCCGCGACGGTAATGGAGAAAATGCGCGCAACGAAGCGGGATCCGTGGCGGAAATGCGGCGCTATATCGAAACGGGACTGGACGGCTTTTTCAGCGACGATCCGGGCCTGGGACGCATCGCCGCCGGATAAACATTTCGTAACAATTTTAATTCCAGGGCGTGGCCAGCGGCTACGCCCTTATTATTCGTTTCTTGAATTACTGAAATTGGAATTTGAAATTAGACATATATCGCCAACTCCACTATTGTGCAATGCAACAACAGACCATTCATGGAGGGCATATGTCCACTTTTACCAACACCTACAGCAACGACAACGACAACTACTTCAGCAACCTGGGCCGCGCCACGCGCGCCTTCCTGGGCGCCCTGCTCGCTTCCAAGCCGTACAGCGAACTGGCGCAGAAGGAAGTCATCGCCACGAACACCAGCAGCGCAGAAGAACAGCGCTATGTGCGCCCAAGCAAGCGCGACATCGCGCTGCTGAACTCGGAAGCGGCCCGCTACGAGCACCTGATGCCGAATCTGGCCTCGGAACTGCGCTTCCTGGCGTCGCGCGGCTAACTCAATACACGAAAGGATTTTTATATGATGATTCTCGAAACCGCACTGATCGCCGTTGCCGTCGTGGTCACCGGCATCCATTTCTACCTGATCACGACCGGCAAAGCCCGTTTCTGATCAGCAAGCAGCAAGGTAGTAGCAGTCATAAAGTGATATGTCAGCCTGGCAATCGGTCCAGGCTGGCAAGCGGGAAGTCGTACTATCTTAATGTGGCGCAGCAGCGTCCACCGGCGTTTCCAGCAGTGGCGGGGTTTGTCCCTTGCGCACGATCTGCACGAAAATCTCATTCTGTTTGACCATACCCAGCTCATAGCGGGCACGCTCCTCGACGGCGCCCGTACCATCTTTCAGGTCGCGCACTTCGGATTCGAGCTTGGCGTTTCTCGCCTTCAATTCCACATTCTTCTTGTTGGCCAGCGCCACTTGGGCTTCCATGTCGGCAACACGCAGCCAGCCGCCTTTACCCAGCCAGAGGGGAAATTGGATCAGCAGCAGCAGGGCTGCCAGGGCGAGCGTAATCAGGCGCATGGGGCATTCAGTTAACAAACCGGCCGGATATCTCCGGCCGGCCAGTGGGTTTTACATCAGCTTACTTCAGATTATAGAACGCATCGCGGCCAGGGTAGCTGGCGATGTCGCCCAGGTCTTCCTCGATACGCAGCAGCTGGTTGTACTTGGCCATGCGGTCCGAACGCGACATCGAGCCGGTCTTGATCTGCAGGGCGTTGGTGGCAACGGCGATATCGGCGATGGTCGAGTCTTCCGTTTCGCCCGAGCGGTGCGAAATGACGGCCGTGTAGCCGGCGCGCTTGGCCATTTCGATGGCGGCAAAGGTTTCCGTCAGGGTGCCGATCTGGTTGATCTTGATCAGGATCGAGTTGGCGATGCCCTTCTGGATGCCTTCTTTCAGGATCTTGGTGTTGGTGACATACAGGTCGTCGCCGACCAGTTGCACTTTCTTGCCCAGTTCTGCCGTCAGGATCGCCCAGCCGTCCCAGTCGCCTTCGTGCATCGCGTCTTCGATCGAGATGATCGGGTACTTGTCGCACCAGGTCGCCAGCAGGTTGGTGAACTCGGTGGCCGTCAGGCTCAGGCCTTCGCCTGCCATTTCGTACTTGCCGTTCTTGTAGAACTCGGACGCGGCGCAATCGAGGCCGATGGCGATCTGCGTGCCTGGCTCGTAGCCCGCTTCTTCGATGGCCTGGATGATCAGCTTGATGGCTTCTTCATGGTTGGCCAGCGATGGCGCGAAACCGCCTTCGTCGCCCACGTTGGTGTTCAGGCCCTTCTTGTGCAGGATCTTTTTCAGCGTGTGAAACACTTCCGCGCCGTAGCGGACGGCTTCCTTGAACGACGGGGCGCCCACGGGAATGATCATGAATTCCTGGATGTCCAGGTTGTTGTCGGCGTGCGCGCCGCCGTTGATGACGTTCATCATCGGCACTGGCATCTGCATGGCGCCCGAACCGCCGAAATAGCGGTACAGCGGCAAGCCCGCTTCTTCGGCGGCAGCCTTGGCGACGGCCATGGAAACGGCCAGGATGGCGTTGGCGCCCAGGCGCGATTTGTTTTCCGTGCCGTCCAGGTCGATCAGGGTACGGTCCAGGAAAGCCTGTTCATTGGCGTCCAGGCCCATGATGGCTTCGGAGATTTCGGTGTTGATGTTTTCGCATGCTTGCAGCACGCCCTTGCCGAAGTAGCGCTTGGCGTCGCCATCGCGCAATTCCACGGCTTCGCGCGAACCGGTCGAGGCACCCGACGGTACGGCCGCACGGCCCATCACGCCCGATTCCAGCAACACATCGCATTCGACGGTCGGATTGCCGCGCGAGTCCAGGATTTCGCGACCGATAATATCAACAATAGCACTCATGTCATTCTCCAAAGTTAAGCGTAACAGGGGCTGCACACTGCGTTCTGATGCGCAATTGCACAAAGGGGCAAAGAAACTCCCGGCGGGAACCATCTGGCCGGGAGCTGTCTTACGGGTAATACTGTCGCAATCGACCCGCGTTATTCCGCGGCGGCGTTGGCTTCTTTGTGCGCCAGCGCTGCCTTGATGAACGAGGTAAACAACGGATGGCCGGTGCGTGGCGTCGACTTGAACTCGGGATGGTATTGCACGCCCATATACCATGGGTGGGAATTTTCACCCGTGCGTGGCAATTCCATGATTTCGCACAAATCTTCGCTCGGCGTGCGGGCCGAGACGATCATGCCAGCCGCTTCGACACGGGCCAGGTAATGATTGTTGGCTTCGTAGCGATGGCGGTGACGCTCGGTCACCACGCTGCCGTAGATCTCGGCAGCCAGGGTGCCCGGATTGACGGCGCAGGTCTGCGCGCCCAGGCGCATGGTACCGCCCAGGTCCGAGTTTTCATCGCGCAACTCGACTTTACCATCGTGGTTTTGCCACTCATTGATCAGTGCAACGACAGGTTGATCCGTATCAAGGTCGAACTCGGTCGAATTCGCGTTCGGCATGCCTGCCTTGTTGCGCGCGTATTCGATCAGGGCCACTTGCATGCCCAGGCAGATGCCCAGGTAAGGGATCTTGTGCTCACGGGCGAACTGGGCCGCCTTGATCTTGCCTTCCACGCCGCGCTTGCCGAAGCCGCCCGGTACCAGGATGGCATCGTACTTGGCCAGGTTCTCGCAACCGGTCGTTTCGATTTCTTCCGAATCGATGTACTCGATGTTGACGCGGCTTTCCGTGTGGATGCCGGCGTGGCGCAACGCTTCGATCAGCGACTTGTACGACTCGGTCAGCTCGACATACTTGCCGACCATGCCGACGGTCACTTCCGCCTTCGGGTGCTCCATCGTGTAGATCAGCTTGCTCCAGATCGACAGGTCGGCCGGTGCCGGATCGAGGTCCAGCGCTTCGCAGATGATCTTGTCGAGGCCCTGGTCGTGCAGCATTTGCGGCACTTTGTAGATGGTGTCGACATCCCACACGGAAATGACGGCATGCTCTTCGATATTCGAGAACAGCGAGATTTTCGCGCGTTCGTCTTCCGGGATGGCGCGGTCGGCGCGGCACAGCAGCGCGTTCGGCATGATGCCGATTTCGCGCAGCTTTTGCACCGAGTGCTGCGTCGGCTTGGTCTTCAGTTCACCGGCCGAGGCGATGTAAGGCACCAGGGTCAGGTGGACGAAAGCCGTGTTCTTGCGGCCGGCGCGCAGGCTCAGCTGACGCGCCGCTTCCAGGAAGGGCAACGATTCGATATCGCCGACGGTGCCGCCGATTTCGCACAGGGCCACGTCGTAGCCTTCGGCGCCACGGCGGATGTAATCCTGGATTTCATTGGTGATATGCGGAATCACCTGCACGGTCTTGCCCAGATACTCGCCCCGGCGTTCCTTGCGGATCACCGATTCATAGATCTGGCCAGTGGTGAAGTTATTCACCTTTTTCATGCGGGTGGAGATGAAGCGCTCGTAGTGACCGAGGTCGAGGTCGGTTTCAGCCCCGTCATCGGTGACGAATACTTCACCGTGTTGCATAGGGCTCATCGTGCCAGGATCGACGTTGATATACGGGTCGAGCTTGAGCATGGTGACTTTAAGGCCGCGCGATTCGAGGATCGCGGCGAGGGAGGCGGCGGCAATCCCTTTTCCAAGGGAAGACACAACGCCACCAGTGACGAAGACAAATTTGGTCATTGCAGATGGTGCCGAACGGCACGTGCGGGAAATTGAAATTATACACTAAAGCCCGCCTGCGGCGCTCTCCACGCGCGGAAATTTACGCCAAATGTCGACGATCGCCCCCGCTCCTGCGGTCTACACACAACAAAATTACTCAATAGTAATAATTAAAATATTTTCAATTCCTTAATTTGTGTGGGCGAGCGAACAGACCCTGCCGCGCCCTGTCGGCAGACTGGGATTTTTCAACGGAGGTACATCATGAGCTACGAAGAACGCGACGCCTACGGCATGTATGTCAACCGCGGCCACAAAGGTCCCGGTCCTGAACTGATGGGTGCCGACACCCTGATCGGCGACCATGTGCACAACGCCAAGGATGAACACCTGGGCGAAATCAAGGAAATCATGATCGACATGCGCAGCGGCAAGATCGCCTATGCCGTCATGTCGCACGGCGGCGTCTTCACCATCGGCGAAAAACTGTTCGCCGTGCCCTGGGAAGCGCTGCTGCTCGACACCGTCAACAAGCGCTTCACGCTCAACGTCGACAAGGAACGCATCGAAAACGCGCCCGGCTTCGACACGGATAACTGGCCGAACATGGCCGATACCACGTGGGCCCAGTCCATCCATAGTTACTACGGAACGACACCACGCGAGTATTAATTCACCCAGGGCGCAGGGCTGGGGTGCACCTTAAAACCGGTACTCCAGCCCCGCCACATACGTCCTGCCCCGCGCCGTGCTCAGCGGCGTGTTGTCCTGCGACTGCGACGGCATCGAGTTCAAGCGGTTCAGCGCTTCCGAAAAATCCTTGTTCATGGCGTTCTGCACCGACAGGCGCAGGAACAGGTTTTTCGACACCTGATAACTCGCATACAGGTCGATCACGGCCGGGATCTTCGGATTCTCGGCCTTGAGCACTTCGCCCGTCGCTTCGTCGGCTTCATTGTCCGGCGACAAGCGGCGGTTCGAGCCCGTGTGCTTGAGGATGGCACCCACTTCCAGCTTGTTGTCCAGCAGGCGCGTGCCCACGTCGAGGTTGTAGTACGCGCTGGGCAGCTCGCTGATGTCGGCCGCGCCGAACCAGGCGCTGGCGATCGAGGTGGGCTGGCGCGTCGTTTCGCGCGTGTACGACAGGCGCGCATAGGCCGGCCCCAGCTGATATTGCGCTTCCAGCTCCCATCCGCGCGAGTACACGGGCGTGGCCGAGTTGATGTAGATATACATGTTGGTCATGTAGTCATCCACATTGCGCCAGTCATTGGCGAGCACTTCCGCGATATTGCACTTGCGGCCGCTGTCGCACACGAGGAAGGACTGGCTGGTGATATAGCCGTCGATCTTGCTCTTGAAATACAGGGCCTTGAAGTTCAGCACGTCATTCTTGCTCAGCAAACCATGCAGGCTGGAATTGAAGCCCAGCTGATAAGTGCTGGCCCGCTCGCCCTTCAGGAAGGGGTTCATCGAGGCGCCGCCATCGTTGGAAAAGAATACTTCCTGCGGATTCGGTCCGCGCATGGTGCGCTCGGCACTGGCAAACGGCTGGAACCACGGCGCGACCTGGGCCGACAGCATCAGCGAAGGATTCACGCCGTGTTCTTTCAGCGCGATGTGCGACGCGCCTTGCGGGAAGCACTGCACGCGCAGGTCGCAGGCAGGCTTGTAACCCGTCAGCTCGAAGCTCGTATAGTTGAGGCCTGCATTGACTTGAACAATGCCACGGTTGTATTGCAGGCCGGCATACAGGCTATCGATCTTTTGCCGTCCTTCCGGCCCGAAAGTATTGTTTTCAATCGATTGCTGGTTCGCCTCGGGGTTGTCGGGATCGTCAACCAGGCTTTCCACGTGCTTGCTGTATTTGTTGCGCATCAGTTTGCCGCCGACGGTCACCAGCGCATCGCCGCCCGCCAGCTTGAAGCTGCTGGTGTTGTTGATATCGAAGGCATCAGCGCGGTTGGCCGCATTCGTGTTGATGAAATTGGTCAGCGCTTCGGGCATGTATTTTTGGTTGCCACGGCTGCTGCTGGCCACCACATTGAGGTCGATCAATTCGGAAAACGGCGTGTAGTGATATTTGACGTAGTAGTCATCACTCTGGATATCGCGGCGCGTAAACGTGCTGCGGTAATCGCGCGCCGACAGTTCCAAAGAGTGGAAATCGCTCAATTTGAGGTCCAGCTTGAGCAGTTGCGACTTGGGCTTTTGCTTGTAATAGCGGTTGTAGCCGAAACCGAATTCCTCGCTGTTGACGCCGTTGGCATTCTTGTAGTTATTGCCGATCACGCTGGCACTGGTGGCCGCCATGAAGCCCACGCTGCCGCCATCGAAGGCAGGGTTTTTCATGGCCACGGCCAGCATGGCGCTACGCCCCACGCCATTATTTCCTGTCGACATCTTCGTGCGCGCCCCGGTTTTTTCACCGGCGAAGACGACATCATCGACGCCGATGGTGCGAAAGTTGCTGCTGCCGGCCAGCGCATTGATGCCGTCGCCGCCGACGACATTGCCGCGCGACACGTCCACGCCGATGATGAAATTCGGGTCGATCAGGGCGCCGAACTGGCTGCTGGGCACGCCGCCGTGCGACACGGACGAGGGCGCGCTGCCATAATAATTCTGGCTCACGCCATCGACCATCATGTTGACGCGCCCCAGACCCGACAAGCCGCGAACATTCACGCTGACGGCACCCTGCGCCGGATCGATCTGGGTAAACGTGCCCGGCATGCTGCGCACGATCTGGTCCACGCTCTGCAAGCGCGTGTCCGGTCCGCGCGCACTGACGGCGCCCGGTTTTTCCAGCGCCTGCTGTTCCGCAGGGACCGCCTCGCCCGACACATTCAGCGGCGAAAGCTCGACCTTGCCGCCGGCATTTTCTTGCGCCCACGCCTGTTGCGCGAGCACGGCCATGCACACGCCCACGGCGCGCGCCATTATCTTGATATTCATACACCCTCGATTTGTTATGTGATTGAAAAAATGCGAAAAATCAGCTGCCGCCGTGGCCGCTCTCGGCATCGAGCCTGAACGACACGGGCAAGGTGACCGTCACCGTGCCCTGGCGCAGCAAGGTGACTGGCGGCGCCGGCAACGGTTGCGCGCGCTCAAGCACTTGCAGCGCTTCGCGGTCGAGCATCACCGTGCCCGATGACGTGATCAATTCGCTGGCCAGCAGCTTGCCGTCGCGGTCCACCTGGAAGCGCACCCAGGCGGCGCCGGCCCGCTTGCGCTGGCGCGCATCACCGGGATAGCGCTTGAAGTGGGCCAGGTGGCTGAGCACGCGGCTTTGCCAGCTGGCCGGCGCCGCGCTGGCAGGTGGCGTGTCGCTGTCGAACGGCGCCGCCTGCGGACCGCGCACGGGGCTTGGCGCCGGTGTGGCGCTGCTGCTGGCCTGTGCGGGGACCGTCGGCTCATTGGCAATCTCTTTGCCCGGATCCGTCACGGGACTGGCCGCCGCCTTCGCGTCCTTTTCTGCGGCGATGATCTGCGGCGCGGCGGCACGCGCCAGCACGGGCAGCGCTTCCTGCCTGATGGCACTCTTTGGCGGCCGGGCGGCACTGGAGGCGGCCGACTGGCGCGCCCCTGCTGCTGCCGCCTGTTGTGTCTCCGGCGACATCGCTTGCGCGGCAAACACCAGCATCACGCTGGCGGCCGGATTGACGGGCGCCACACTGACGGGCTGCCAGCTGGCCCACAGCAGCAGCGCCAAGGCAGCCAGCAACACCAGCGACGTGGCGATGCCCCAGCTCAATATCGGACGCGGATTCACCCGCCCCCCTCCCGGCCCACCAGGCCCACTTTCAGGTAGCCGGCCTGGCGCAGGGCATCCATCACGCCCAGCACGTCTGCATACGCGGCTTGCTTGTCGGCCTGGAAAAACAGCGTGCGCTGGCGGTCGCCGCCCGTTTCGGCATCGAGCAGGCGGCCCAGTTGCTCGCGCGCCACGGGCGATTCCCCCAGATACAGGCGGTGATCGGCTTTCAGGGAAACGAACAGGGGCTTGTCGGGACGCGGCTCGGGCTTGGCCGTGGCGGCCGGCAAGTCGATTTTCAGGTCGACGGTGGCCAGCGGCGAGACCACCATGAAGATGATCAACAGCACCAGCATCACATCGATGAAGGGCGTGACATTGATCTCGCTCAATTCCGGCATGTCGGCCGTGTCGTCGTCCGTAGAAGGAAAGAGGCTGGCCATGGCTCAGGCCTGCTGGCGCGTGTCGAGGTCGCGGCTCAGCATCAGCAGCACTTGCGCGGAAGCGGCGCGCAGCTGCGCCTTGTACTGGTTGATGCCACGACTCAAGACGTTATAAATGACGACGGCGGGAATCGCCGCCACCAGGCCCAGGGCCGTTGCCAGCAAGGCTTCCGCGATGCCCGGCGCCACGGTGGCCAGATTCGTGCTCTGGCTGACGGCGATGCCGATAAAACTGTTCATGATGCCCCACACGGTGCCGAACAGGCCGACAAACGGCGCCACGGCGCCGATGCTGGCCAGCAGACCGATGCCTTGCGTCATGGCGCGCACCTGGTGGGCGATCCACTGTTCCTGGCGAAAGCCGGCCCGCTCCTTCAGGGCTGCCGCCGGTGCATTCGCGTGCGACAAGCTCAGTTCCTGCTGCACCTCGGCCAGCAACTGCTGCGCCAGCGAAGTGCTGCCTGAGCCCTCCACTTTGGCGGCCGCGTCGGGTAGCGAGGTCGCCGTCTTCAGCATGGCGACGGCTTGCGCCGCCGCGCGCCGGGCCGTCAGCAAGCTGGCGCCCTTCACCAGCAAGACCACCCAGGTGGCCAGCGCGGCGACCAGCAAGCCGATGAGCACGCTTTTCACGACCTGGTCGGCGGCGAAAAACATGCCCAGCGGCGACATGTCGTGCGGCAGCGCGGACGCTTGCGCGCCGGAATGAAAGATGAAAAGAAACACGCCGCCGGCAGCGGCTTTGATACAGGAAATACGCATGGAAGCTTCAACAGGTAAGAAAAAATCGGACGGACTACCTGGCTGCTGCTAAGAAGCTTGCTGGGGAAGAGTGCCGGGCAGAACGCCCGGCGGAAATGCAATGAATTATTGGGCGCTGGCAACGGCCGGCATTGCCGGCGTGAACCAGACGAAATCCGCCTGCGGCGCCAGCACCGTGGCGCCCTGCTGCGCCAGCACCAGCACCAGCGGCGCGGGGCCGCCCGTCAAGTCCTGCACGTGCAGCGGCACGCCCAGGTCCTTGTGCGCGTGGTAGGCGCCGGCGATCAGCACGGCCGGCGCGGGCGCGGCCAGCAGGCGCTCGGCCATGCGGCGGTCGCGCTGCTGCTGCACCGACAGCATGGCGGCCAGGCGCGGCGCGTCGATCTGGTTGTCATGCATGACGCGGATGATGTCTTTCAACTTGTCATGCACCTTGCCATCGTTGGCCAGGTTCGAATGCTTGCCCTGCACGGCTGGCTGGTCGATGAACAGTTGCTTGATCTCGCTGCGGTCCAGGTTGGCCGACCAGACGGGATACGGCGCGCGCATCACGGTCATGACCAGGTCGCCATATTGCGCCCACTTCCAGCTCGGTTGCCAGGCCAGCAGTTCGGCCACGTGTTCGGGACGTACGACGGGGTCCGTCTGCAGCCACGGCTTGACCTTGTCCACCTTGGCTTGCTGGTCCGGATTCAGCATTTCCAGCAGCACGCTGCCTTGCGGACGCTGGCCCTGCAATTGCTGCAGCAGCCATTGCTCGATCCGGTGATGGCTGAGCTGGTCATGCTGTTCGCCGATGATCACGCGCGGCGCGGCGGCCAGCTGGGCCAGCAATTGCTCGGCGCTCAGGCGCTGGCCGCTGCGCAGGTCGACGATCTCGCCCAGTTGGCGCACGTCTTGTGCAGAAGCGGGCGCGGCGCTCGTGGTGGCGGCCGTGCCAGTGGCTGGTGCAGCGGCTGGTGCGACGCTGCTGCAGGCGCTCAGCGCCAGCACGCAGGCGGGCAGGACGGCGGCGAGGGACAGGGGGAATTTCATGGCAGGGCCTTTCGGGTCTGAGCACGCATTGCAAAATAACTACTGGCGGGCATTTTAATAGAAATGATTCTCATTTACAACCAGTGCACGGCAAACCCTGCGGATTTTTTTACAACTGGCAAAAAATTAATATACTGCTTGAGTGAAATCCCCGGGCGCGGAGTAGAATAAAAAAAACGGAGGACTCGCGTGAATCAAACTGACCAGTTGGCGGTACTGAAACAACCGCTGCCAGACTCTCTTGCTGCCGTACTTTCCCTGATCTTTGCCGACCGCTTTTCCATGACGCAAGCCATGCGCGCACACCATGGCCGCGACGAGTCGAGCTATCCGCCCATGCTGCCCGATGCCGTCATCTTCGCCCATTCCACCGAGGAAGTGGCGGCCGCCGTCAAGCTATGCAGCGCGCACGATGTGCCCGTCATCGCCTATGGCAGCGGCACCTCGCTCGAAGGTCACGTGCTGGCCCTGCATGGTGGCGTGACGATTGATCTGTCGCAAATGAACCAGATGGTAGCAGTGCATGCTGAAGACTTGACGGCCACCGTGCAGGCGGGCGTGACGCGCAAGCAACTCAACGAGGAAATCCGCGACACGGGCCTGTTCTTCCCCATCGACCCGGGCGCCAATGCGTCGCTGGGCGGCATGGCGGCCACGCGCGCCTCGGGCACGAATGCCGTGCGCTACGGCACCATGCGCGAAAACGTGCTGGCCCTGACGGTGGTGACGGCCGATGGCCGCATCATCAAGACGGGAACCAGGGCGAAAAAATCGTCGGCAGGCTACGACCTGACGCGCTTGTTTGTCGGCAGCGAGGGCACCCTGGGCATCATCACCGAAGTGACGGTGAAACTGTACCCGCTGCCGGAAGCGATCTCGGCCGCCGTGTGCTCATTCCCCGGCACGGGCGAAGCCGTCAGCGCCGTGATCCAGACCATCCAGATGGGTATTCCTGTGGCGCGGGTCGAGTTTCTCGATGAAAACGGCGTCAAAGCCATCAACGCCTACGACAAGATGGCGCTGCCGCAAAAGCCGCTGTTGCTGTTTGAATTCCACGGCACGCCGGCCAGCGTGGCCGAACAAGCGCAGCTGGTGCAAGCCATCACGGCGGAACACGGCGCCAGCGATTTCGAATGGGCCAGCCGCCCCGAAGACCGCTCGCGCCTGTGGGCCGCGCGCCACAACGCGTATTTCGCCCTGCTGCAGATGCGTCCTGGCAGCCGCGCCATTTCCACCGACTGCTGCGTGCCCATTTCTCGCCTGGCCGAATGCATCCTGGCCACCAAAGCCGATTGCGAGGCGCAGGGCCTGGTCTACGCCATCATCGGCCATGTGGGCGACGGCAACTTCCACGTGCAGATGCTGGTCGATCCCGATGACCCGGCCGACATTGCCCGCGCCGAAAAGGTCAACAGCGACATGGTCACGCGCGCCATCGGCATGGACGGCACCTGCACGGGAGAACATGGCGTGGGCATGCACAAGATGGCTTTCCTGGTGGAAGAACATGGCGAGGGCGCCATCGACACCATGCGCGCCGTGAAACACGCGCTGGACCCGAAGAACCTCATGAATCCGGGCAAGATCGTGCGCTGGTAATCAGGCCGTCAATTCCATGCGCATCGGCACAAACGCGATGCCGCCCGTCTCCACCTTCGGTCCCGTGGCGACAAAGCCCAGGCTTTCATACAGGGGCAAAGCGTAGGCCGAGGAGTTGACGGTAAATGCCGTCACGCCGCCCCTGGCCAGCGACGCATCGCGGGCAGCCTGCCACAAACGGCGCGCCATGCCGCGCCGGTGCAGGGCACGCGGCACGAACATGTGGAACAGATGCGTGTTGTCGCGCATGGCCACCACGCCGGCCAGTTCGCCGTCGATATGCGCGAGCTGGTAGGCGTAATTGGGCAGCGACAGATACTGCTCGATGGCGGGCTGGCGGCAATGTTCGATGAACTGTTCCGCCCCCGCGCCATCGGGGTGCAGGGTCAGAAAAGGCATGAGGTCGTCGATCAGTGCAACGATGGCGGGCGCGTCGGCGACCAGGGCGGGACGCAGTATTGGTTCGGGCAAAGTAGTCATGATGACAATCATGCCATCGTCTGGACGATGTTGACAAGCCTCAACAAAAATCCCGGCTGCTGGTCCGCAAGCGTCCCAGCAGATGCGACATGTCGACCAGGCGCTTGGCCACCAGGTTGCGCACGATGCCTTCCCTTTGCCACACGCCATACACGCCCAGCAGCGGCGCGCTCAGCACTTCGCGCCGCTGGCTTTCCACCAGGTCCGGCCAGACGATGACGTTGACGGTGCCCGTCTCGTCTTCCAGTGTCATGAAGATCACGCCCTTGGCCGTGCCCGGCCGCTGGCGCACGGTGACGATGCCGCAGGCGCGCGCCAGCTGGCCATGCGTGTAGCTGGCCAGCGTCGCGGCGGGCAGAAAACGTTCTTCCAGCAACTGTGCGCGCAGCAGCGCCAGCGGGTGGCGGCCCAGGGTCAGGCCTTGCGAACGGTAATCGCTGACGATGCTTTCGCCTTCCGTCGGCGCGGCCAGCATGGGCAAGTCTTCCTCTGGCGTGGTGGAACGCAATAAATCCCTGTCGGGCACGGCACCAAACGCCTGCCATAGCGCTGCGCGCCGGTGGCCGGCCAGCGCGTGCAGGGCATTGCCGGCAGCGAGCACCTGCAAATCATGACGGTCCAGGCCGCCACGCCGGGCCAGGTCGGCCACGTCAAGAAAGGCGGCGATGGAACGCGCATCCTCGATGCGCCGGGCGGCCTCCGCGCGCATGCCGAACAGGCTGTTCACGCCCAGGCGTACGGCGGGCGCGGTGCCTTCCGCAGTCTCTTCCAGCGTCGCCTCCCAGCCGCTGACGGCCACGTCGACGGGCAGCACTTGCACGCCATGGCGGCGGGCATCCTGCACCAGTTGCGAAGGGCTGTAAAAACCCATGGGCTGGCTGTTGAGCAAGGCGCACAGGAAGACGGCCGGTTCGTGGCATTTCAGCCAGGAACTGGCGTACGTCAGCAGGGCAAAACTGGCCGCGTGCGACTCGGGAAAACCGTATTCGCCAAAGCCCTCGATCTGGCTGAAGATGGCCTCGGCAAAACCTTTCTCGTAGCCATTGTCGACCATGGCATCGACGATGCGGTCATGGTAATTGTTCATGCCGCCCTTGCGTTTCCAGGCAGCCATGGCACGCCGCAACTGGTCCGCTTCGCCGGGCGTGAAATCGGCGGCGATAATGGCCACCTGCATCACTTGCTCCTGGAAGATCGGGATGCCCAGGGTGCGTCCCAGCGCCTTTTCCAGGCCCTTCGGATACACCACGGCTTCCTTCTGCTGGCGCCGCTGCAGATACGGATGCACCATGCCGCCCTGGATGGGGCCGGGACGCACCAGCGCCACCTCGATGACGAGGTCATAGAATTCACGCGGACGCAGGCGCGGCAGCATGCTCATCTGCGCGCGCGACTCGATCTGGAACACACCGATGGTGTCCGCCTGGCACATCATGTCGTAGGTGGCGGGATCTTCGGCTGGAATATCCTGCAAACGGAATTCCTCGCCGCGCCGCGCACTCACCAGTTCCAGGGCACGGCGCAAGGCCGACAACATGCCCAGCGCCAGCACGTCGACCTTCATCAAGCCCAGCTCTTCAAGATCGTTCTTGTCCCACTCGATGACGCTGCGCTCGGCCATGCTGGCGTTTTCAATCGGCACCAGGCGCGACAATTTCCCCTGAGCGATGACAAAGCCGCCCGGATGCTGCGACAAATGGCGGGGAAAGCCCAGCAACTGCTGCGCCAGGCCGGCCCACTGCTGCGACAATGCCGCCTCCGGATCGAGCCCGCATTCGGCCAGGCGCTGCAGCAGATCGTGCTTGCCGTCGAACCAGCGATGCGCCTTGGCCACTTTTTCCACGATGCCCAGGTCGATCCCCAGCGCCCGGCCACTGTCGCGCAAGGCGCTCTTGGGCCGGTAACTGATCACCACGGCCGCCAGCGCGGCCCGCTCGCGGCCATATTTGCTATAGATATATTGGATGACCTCTTCGCGCCGCTGGTGCTCGAAATCGACGTCGATGTCGGGCGGCTCGTTGCGCTCGCGCGACATGAAGCGCCCGACCAGACAATTGCCCCGTGCAGGGTCCACTTCCGTGATGTGCAGGCAATAACAGACGGCCGAATTGGCGGCCGAGCCCCTGCCCTGGCACAAGATGTTTTGCGAACGGGCAAAGCGCACGATATCGTAGACGGTCAAAAAGTACGCTTCATACGACAGCTCGGCGATCAGTTCCAGCTCCTGCTCGATCTGCTGCTGCACGTTGGCGGGAATGCCCAATGGAAAGCGGATGCGCGCGCCCGCATAGGTTTCCTCGCGCAAATAGGTCGCCGGCGTGTGGCCGTCCGGCACCAGCTCGTCGGGATAGTCATAGCACAGGCTGTCGAGGGAAAATGTGCACAGCTTGGCGATGCGCACGGTTTCCGCCAGCGCTTGCGGCGGATACACATTGGCCAGGCGCAAGCGCGCGCGCAAATGCTGCTCCGCATTTTGCGCCAGCGCATAGCCGCACTCGCCCACGGGTTTACCCACGCGTATCGCGCACAAGGTGTCGAGCAAGGGCTTGCGCGAACGCACGTGCATGCACACATGGCCGACGGCCACCACGGGCAAGCCCAGCGCCTGCCCCGCGTCCTGCACGGCACTGCGGTGCGCGTCGTCCTGCGCCCGCTGCAGCAAATTCAGGCCGATCCAGCTGCGCTCGCTGCCAAAGGTGGACGCCATCCACGCACCCTGCGCGCGCACGCCTTCCGGCGAGGCCGGATAGCTGGGCAGCAAGATCATCAGGCAGCCGGGCAGCCCCCGCAAATGGGCAAACTGCGCCGATGGCGCGCTGAAATCGTCAAGCGTCAGCAGATAGCGCCCCTTGGCCGCCCGCGTGCGCGCCATGGTGATCAGTTCCGACAAGTTGCCGTAGCCATCGATATCGCGCACCAGCGCCAGCAAGGACAAGGCCGCGCCGCCATCGGCCCGCGTCAAGTGAAAGTGCGCGCCGATAATCAGGGGAAAGCCGGCCCGCTTGGCTACCGCATGGGCACGCACGACGCCGGCCAGCGAACACTCGTCGGTGATGGCCAGCGCCTTGTAACCGAGCTGGACTGCGCGCGCCACCAGCTCTTCCGCATGCGAGGCCCCATGCAGGAAGCTGAAGTTACTCAGGCAGTACAACTCAGCATACTCGGGTAAGACTGCGCCCCACATGATCCACCTCAATACTGTATATAAACACAGTCTATTATACTTATCTGGAATCGGGCTTATCGTTTATGCTGGTGTTTTACCTCCACATCGACCGCCATGATCGTCCACTTACTAAAATGTTTCGGCGCCGCCCCCGGTGGCGGCAATGCGGCGCTGGTCGTGGAAAACGACCACGGCAGCGAAACGGCGCGCCAGCAATTCGCCCGCGAGCGGCAAGTGAGCGCCTGCGTCTTCATCGACCGGCAAGCGGACGGCGGCATCGTGTTCGACTATTTTTATCCGCACACGCGCAGCCCCCTGTGCCTGCACGCCACCCTGGCGGCCGCGCATGTGCTGCTGACGGCGCCGGGTGCCCCGGCAACCCTGACGGTGAGTACCGCCATGCGCGGGCAAGCCTTGCAGCTGGTGCGCCGCGCAGCCGATCTGTTCATCGGCCTGGCGCCGCAGCCGGCGCCTGCCGTCATGCTGGAAAAATATGTGCCGTCCGAACTCATGGGCCAGCATATGCACTTGCTGTCGCCACCCGTGATCGCCTCGGTCGGCAGCCCGAAGCTGCTGCTGGAAGTGGCTGACCGCACCGCCCTGCGCGCGCTGCGGCCGAACCTGGAGCTGATCGCCGACTGGAGCGCCTTGCATCAGGTCAATGGCTGCTATGCGTATTGCCGCACGGGCGAGAGCGAATACGAGGGGCGCAACTTCAACCACCTCGACCAGGCACTGGAAGACAGCGCCACGGGCGTGGCGGCGGGCGCGCTGTCAGCGCACCGACAACAGTCGCTGCGCCTGCATCAGGGCCACGTGACGCAGCAACCGTGTCTGATCGAGGTGCAATACAGCGCGCAGGCAATCTGGGTGGGCGGCATGGTGCAACGCAGCACCTGAATGGGGCATGCTGCACCAGTACAGGGCAAGCCGGGCAGCGACCAAAAGATAATCAACCAGGAAACAACAGTTGCAACCAATTTGTAATAACAAAACAAAGTATCGCTGGTGAATGCTGAAATGATCGCACTAGAATCAAGCGAGTAATAAAACAACCATACCACTTGGAGATACTGCGTGCCGACCCTCACCACCTTGCGTAAAGCCGTCCTCATCAGCCTGTACGGCAGCGCCGCCCTGGCCGCCTTCAGTCCCGCCGCCATGGCCCAGTCCACGGAAGCGGGAGCCACGGACGGTCCCGTGCAAACGGTCAGCGTGGTCGGCTCGCGCCGGGTCGCCAGTTCCGCCACCGACACCATGGTGCCGGTCGATATCATTCCGATGTCCAGGGTCGCCGAGCAAGGCGGTCAGTTTGACCTGGCGCAATCGCTGCAATACATCTCGCCCTCGTTCAACTCCACGCGCCAGACGGGCGCCGACGGGGCTGACCTGGTCGATTCGGCCGCCCTGCGCGGTCTCGGTTCCGACCAGACGCTGGTGCTGGTGAACGGCAAACGGCGCCACACGACGGCCCTGGTGAACCTGTTCGGCGCGCGCAACCGCGGCAATACGGGCACGGACATGAATGCGATTCCCTTGTTGGCGATCAAGAACGTGCAAGTGCTGCGCGATGGCGCTGCCGCCCAGTACGGCTCGGACGCCATTGCCGGCGTGATTGACATCGAACTGAAGAAAAGCCTGGGTTGCGAAGCAGTGGCCGGCTACAGCCAGTATTCCGAAGGCGACGGCAAGAATTACATGACCTCCGCCTACTGCGGCATCGCGCTGGGCGACAAGGGCGTCATCGCCATCACGGGCGAATACCTGGACCGGGGCCGTTCGAACCGGGCCGACGCGGACAGCATGCGCATCATCGGCGACACCAAATCGCAAAACAAGACGCTGTACCTGAATGGCGACTACGCCACCAGCGGCACGGGTAAACTCTACTTCACGGCCGGCGCGCAGACGCGCGACGCGTCGAGCGCCGCATTCGGCCGGGGTGGCATCGGCAGCGACGACATTCCGTCGCGCAATTCGGCCGCCATGTATCCCAATGGTTTCGTACCGTTCATTAACGGCAAGATCGATGACCAGTACGCCACCTTCGGCCACCGCAGCCAGATCGGCGAATGGCATGCTGACTTTTCGCAAACCTATGGCTACAACAAGATGCGCTACGACATCAGCCATACCTTGAACGCCTCGATCGCCAATCTTGACCTGATGAACGGTGGCAAGGGCATCAGCGCCAGCAGCTACGACGCGGGCGGCTTCTCGTTCCAGCAACTGACCAGCAACGCCGATTTCAGCCGCTATTACGACACGGTGATGAGTGGCATGAACGTGGCCTTCGGCGCCGAATACCGCAGCGAGGAATACAAGATCATGGCCGGCGAACCGGGCTCCTACAGCGACGCCGACGGCGTGGGCGTGGGCGGCAATGCGGGCAGCCAGGGCTTTCCCGGCTTCCAGCCAGGCGACGTGACCAAGGCCAAACGCCACAGCATTGCCGCGTATGGCGACGTAGAACTGGACTGGACGGATCGCCTGAAAACCCAGGCGGCTTTGCGCTATGAAAAATTCAGCGACTTCGGCTCCACCGTGACGGGCAAGCTGGCCGCCAGCTATAAAGTGGCACCGAATGTGCTGCTGCGCGGCTCGGCCAGTACGGGCTTCCGCGCGCCGTCGTTGCAGCAAGTGTATTTCTCGTCCACCTTCACCGACTTCATCGGCGGCGTGCCCACGGACGTGGTACTGGCCCCCAATGGCGGCGCCGTCGCCAACGCAGCCGGCATTCCCAAGTTGAAAGAGGAAAAATCCACCAGCTTTACGTTCGGCACCACCTGGACGCCGACGCAAGCCATTTCCGTCACGGCCGACTTGTACAATATCAAAATCAAGGACCGCATCGTGCTGTCGGGCCGCTTCAATGCCGACAACTATCCCGACCTGGCGGCGCGCCTGGCCCTGTTGGGCGTGGGCGAGGCGCAATTCTTCGTCAACTCCATCGACACGCGCACGCGGGGACTGGACCTGACGGCCTCGCACAAGGGTGAACTGGCCGGCAACCGCCTGAACACCTTCCTGGCCTTGAACTTGAGCAAAACGGAAGTGACAAAAGTCAAGACGCCCGCCTCGCTGACGGGCTTCGAGGATGTCTTGCTGTCCGAGCGCGAACGCCTGTTCATCGAACAGGGCGGCCCGCGCGCGAAAGCCACCCTGGGCTTCGACTACATCACGGGCAAGCTGGAATCGGACCTGCGCATCATCTACTTTGGCCCGCAAACCCTGGGCACCTTCAGCGGCACGGCTGAAGGCGTACCGAACGCCCGCTACGCGGCCAAGACGTCCGCCGACCTGAGCTTCACCTACAGCATCAGCAAAAATACCAAGCTGACCTTTGGCGGCAACAACATCTTCAACGTCAAGCCCACCACGCAAAACGCGGACGAAACGGATAACGGCTTCAAATACGACAGCGTGCAATTCGGCCTGAATGGCGCGTCGTATTTCGGACGGCTGTGGGTGAAATTCTGATCACCGTGTCCACCTGAAAAAACAGCGGCTGCGCCAGCATGGGCAGCCGCTGTTTTTTATGCCCGCATCGACACACGGCCAGTATCGGCTGCCGCATTCGTCACAAGTTTTCACAGTTCACTTTCACAACTCATACACGCCCATACTCCAGTACCGGCTGCCTTGCCTGTTGCGGGCAAGCCAACCCAATGCCTGCAACTCCTTGCCGATCAGGCGATTCATGATGCCATGTCCGACCAGCAACACAGGCCCGCTGGCGGCCAGCGCAACAAGCCGCTCGGCGGCAATCCTGGCGCGCCGCCGGCTGAGCGTCAGCGAATCGGCTCCGCGCGCATAACCGAACAACCAGAGCAGGCGAAAAATCGCTGCCCAGGCGGCAGGCGGCAGCCAAGGTGCCCTCCACAGCGCAAAGGGCAGCCCGGCTTCGGTAAACATCGCCTCTTGCATGAACGGCAAGTCACCCAGTGCCCTGGCCGATGAGCATGCCCTCGGTGCCGTGCTGGCGACGATAGTCGACGCCGATAGCGCTGCCATGGCGCACTCTGCAGGTATGCCGTTGTCCTTGATGAGCGATTGGTTGTAGAGATCAATCCACTCGCCCATTTGCATGGGCGCTATCCAGCCCCCCTTGGCGAGTTGGGGCTCGCCGTGACGCATCAGTGTTATTCGCATGTAGTCAGATCACCTCGACGATTTATCAGTCTGTTTCATTACCCCGGCGGCGCCCGGCCAGCACGGCCGCAGTGAACAATCTTTGCCCTGCGGCGGAAAGCACGGATAATAGCGCCTAACTCATAAGCACAGTATTGGATTACCTCATGGAAATTAAAGTCAACTTTCTCGACAAGCTGCGTCTCGAAGCCAAGTTCGACGATTTTACCGTCATCGCCGACCAGCCCATCCGCTACAAAGGCGATGGCTCGGCGCCTGGCCCGTTCGATTACTTTTTGGCATCATCGGCACTCTGCGCGGCGTACTTCGTGAAGTTGTATTGCGATACGCGCAATATTTCCACCGAGAATATCCGCCTGTCGCAAAACAATATCGTCGATCCGGAAAACCGTTACCAGCAGATTTTCAAGATCCAGGTCGAGTTGCCGGCCGATATCTCGGCCAAGGACCGCCAAGGCATCCTGCGCTCGATCGACCGTTGCACGGTGAAAAAAGTGGTGCAAGCGGGGCCAGAATTCGTCATTGAAGAAGTCGCGAACCTGGACGCCGATGCGCAATCCTTGCTGATGCTCAATCCGACCGGCGAAGCCAGCACCTATATCGTGGGCAAGGATTTGCCGCTGGAACAGACCATCGCCAATATGTCGGGCCTGCTGGCGGGCCTGGGCATCAAGATTGAAATCGCCTCGTGGCGCAACATCATTCCGAATGTGTGGTCGCTGCATATCCGCGATGCGCATTCGCCCATGTGCTTTACCAACGGCAAGGGCGCGACCAAGGAAAGCGCGCTGGCGTCGGCCCTGGGCGAGTATATCGAGCGCCTCAGCAACAACCATTTCTACGCCGGATCGTTCTGGGGTGAAGACATCGCCAACGCGGATTTTGTTCATTACCCGAACGAGCGCTGGTTCAAGCCGGGCCGCAAGGATGCGCTGCCGAAGGAAATCCTCGATGCGTACAGCCTGGAGATCTACAACCCCGATGGCGAGCTGCGCGGTTCACACCTGATCGACACCAACTCCGGCAATGCCGAGCGCGGCATCTGCTCGCTGCCGTATGTGCGCCATTCCGATGGCGAGGTCGTGTATTTCCCATCGAACCTGATCGAAAATCTGTACGTCAGCAATGGCATGAGCGCCGGCAATACCCTGGTCGAAGCGCAGGTGCAATGTCTGTCGGAAATTTTTGAGCGGGCCGTGAAGCGCGAAATCCTCGAAGGCGAAATCGCCCTGCCCGACGTGCCGCAGGACGTGCTGGCGAAATACCCGGGCATTCTGGCCGGCATCCGGGGCCTGGAAGAGCAAGGCTTCCCCGTGCTCGTCAAAGATGCGTCGCTGGGCGGCGTGTACCCGGTGATGTGCGTCACCCTGATGAACCCGCGCACGGGCGGCGTGTTTGCCTCGTTCGGCGCGCACCCGAGCCTGGAAGTGGCGCTCGAACGCAGCCTGACGGAATTGCTGCAGGGCCGCAGCTTCGAAGGTTTGAACGACTTGCCACAGCCGACGTTTGCCAGCGAAGCCGTCACCGAGCCGAACAACTTCGTCGAACACTTCATCGATTCCAGCGGCATCGTCTCGTGGCGCTTCTTCAGCGCGAAAGCCGATTACGACTTTGTCGAGTGGGATTTTTCCGGTCACGGCGAAAACTCGAATGCCGAGGAAGCGGCGACCCTGTTCGGCATCCTCGCCGAGATGGGCAAGGAAGTGTACACAGCCGAGTACGACCAGCTGGGCGCCATAGCCTGCCGCATCCTCGTGCCCGGTTATTCGGAAGTGTATCCCGTTGAAGATTTAATCTGGGACAACACCAACAAGGCGCTGCTGTTCCGCGCCGACATCCTGAACCTGCATCAGCTGGACGATGCCAGCCTGGAAGACTTGCTCGAGCGCCTGGAAAACAGCGAGCTCGACGAATACGGCGACATCGCCACCCTGATCGGCATCGAGTTTGACGAAAACACGGTGTGGGGCCAGCTGACGACGCTGGAATTGAAGCTGCTGATTCATCTGGTTCTGCAGCAGTTCGAGGAAGCGAAAGAGCTGGTGGAAACCTTCTTGCAGTACAACGACAACACGCTCGAACGCAAACTGTTCTATCAAGCCTTGAACGTGGTGCTGGAAGTGGAGCTCGATGACGCGCTGGAACTCGACGATTATGTCGTCAATTTCCGCCGCATGTTTGGCAACGAACGCATGGACGCGGTGCTGGGCTCGGTGGACGGCAGCGTGCGCTTCTTCGGCCTGACCCCGACCAGCATGCAACTGGAAGGCCTGGACCGGCACCAGCGCCTGATCGACAGCTTCAAGAAGCTGCACGCGGCGCGTGCCAAGGTTGCTGCCCGCTAGGGCGGCAAGCCCGGGCGGCTGACAAGCGGCTGACGAGAGTCAGCCGCTTGTCAGCGCCGCGATCTCCTTCTGCATGTTTTCAATCGCCCGCGCGTTGTACTGATCGGCGAAATACACGTCGCCAAACAGCTGGCCCGCCTGCGCCTTGCTGCATAAATGCTGCAGGGCCAGGCCCCGCTGCTGCTTGAAGCGCACGGGGTCCACATGCGCGTATTCCAGGCCGATGGCTTGCGTGTAGGCGTGATACACCTCTTCATCCTGCCCCAGGATGGCCAGGTCGGCGCTGAGCATGGCGTCCTTCAGCGCGTGGCTGATGCCGGGCCCCTGGAAATGGTCGGTGGCGCGTATCAATTGCGCCACATCGAGGTTGTCCCCGGCATCGAGGCCGCTGGCCAGCCACAGCTGGGCGCTCGCCTCTTCGCTGGAATACAGGGCATCGTCGTCGTGACCGTAGACGGCGTCATGGAACCAGAACGCCTTCTTGACCAGCGCGCTGTCGCGTTTGGGTGCATAGGTATTGTCGGCCCAAACGCGGATCTCGGACAGGCCGTGCACCAGGTGGTCGAGGTTGTGATAGTGGCGCTCCGCGCCGCCATACGCCTGCGGTCCCGTCAGGTGCGCGAACCAGTGGTCCGCCAGCGCGATGTCGGCTTGCGAAGCGGTGGCGTAATGCCACAGCGCTTCCCACTCCTTGCGCAGACAGTCGAGTATCCACGCGTGGTAGGCGGGACCGGGGACGAATTTTTTCATGGTCCAGTTCCAGCCCACCGGGCCTTCCAGCGCCTTGACGAAGCTGGAACTGACGGAGCCGAGGTCGCGCGGCGGCATGACGAAAATCGTCTTGGCGCCCTGCAGTACGTCCACATTGGTTTGCTGAATCAGGTTTTCATAGTCGAAATCGGCCGTCGTGCGGATGCCGCGGATCAGGTAGTCGCAGCCATGCTTCTTCGCCGCGCGCGCCGTGTAGTCGCCCTTGACGATGACCACTTGCACATTCTCCCAGCCGCACTCGCGCGCGCTCTGCTCGATGATGCGCTTGCGGTCTTCGGCCGGGAACTGCGGCTTCTTGGCGGGGTTTTGCGACAGGAAGACGATCACCTCGTCGGCGAGCGAACGCGCTTCGCCGATCACCCACATGTGGCCATTGGTGATGGGGTCGAGGGTTCCTGAAAAGCCGATCTTCTGCATGCTGCGCTCCGTTTGCTTGATTGCTTATTGCGCAGACAATATATGCCAGCGGCGCGCGCGTCAATGCAACAGGCCAAAGATCATGATCAAAATATTATTTTCTTACGGCTTGCGGGAATTCCACGCGCACGCACAGGCCGCCCAGGCGCTCGGATTTGTCCAGCACCAGGCGCGCGCCATGGCGTTCGGCGATGGCCTTGATGATGGCCAGCCCCAGGCCGCTGCCGTTGGCGTCCGTGCCGGGCACGCGGTAGAAGCGGCTGAAGACGCGTTCGCGCTCCTCGGGCGGGATGCCGGGGCCGTTGTCTTCCACGGACAAGGTCACGCCGACGGGGCTGGCGCGCAGGTCGATATCGACCGTGCCGCCCTGCGGCGTGTACTTGATGGCGTTGTCGACCAGGTTGCGCAGCATGATGTTGAGGGCGTCGGCCTGCCCCGCCACTCTGGCCGGGTCCATGTGGTGCAAGCCCAGGTCGATCTTGCGCGCCTGCGCGATGCCGGCCATGTCGCCCAGCGCCCGCTTGACGACGTCGTTCAAGTCCACCGCCTGCAACTGGTCACCGCTGGCGGCGCTCGCTTCCTGGCGGGCCAGCACCAGCAGCTGCTCGACCAGGCGCGTGGCCCGCTCGATGCCGGCGCTCACGCGGGAAATGGCCAGGCTGCGTTTTTCTTCCGATTCGGCCCGCTCCAGGCTCAAGACCTGCAGTTTCAGGGCCGCCAGCGGCGTGCGCAATTCATGCGCGGCGTCGGCAACGAAATGCTGCTGCGCGTCGAACGCCGTTTTGACGCGCCCGAACAGCAAATTCAATTCATGCACCAGGGGGCGCACTTCGTCGGGCAAGCCCGCTTCCGAGACGGGCGATAAATCGTCCGCCTGGCGCGCCGCCACCTGCTTGCGCACGCGCGAGACGGGCGCCAGCGAACCGCTGACGACCCACCACACGACCAGCATCAATATCGGCGCCATCAGCGCGATGGGACCGACCGTGCGCAGCGCCAGGCTGCCGGCCATGCGCTTGCGCACGGCCATGTCCTGCGCGATCTGCACGGTCTGGGAACTGGTTTGCACGGAAAAGATGCGGTAAGTCGTGCCGTTCGCTTTCACATTCGAAAAGCCCAGCACGGCGCGCTGCGGCAATTCCGCGCGCGTGATCGAGCGGAACACCTGCACGCCGTCCGGCGTCCACACCTGCACCACCATGTCGTTGTTGACGGGGTCGGCCGGCAAGGCTTGCGCATGGTTGGCCAGCGGCGCGCCGGAGCGCAGCGACAGGGCCATCTGCTGCATGTGATAGTCGAAGATCTGGTCGGCGTCGTACAGGGCGCTGCGGTAGGCGATCGAGGCCTGCGCCAGGGCCGCCATGATGATGGCCGCCAGCAAAAACCACAGCAGGCGGCCGCGCAGCGAGTGCGTCACCGTGACCTTCATCCTCATGCCTTGGGCACCATGTAGCCGAGGCCGCGCACGTTCTGGATCAAGTCGCTGCCCAGCTTCTTGCGCAAGCCGTGGATATACACTTCCACGGCATTGCTGTTGACTTCATCCTTCCAGCTGTACAGTTTTTCTTCCAGCTGCGCGCGCGACAGCACGATGCCGGGACGCGCGATCAGCGCTTCCAGCACGGCCCATTCACGCGCCGACAGGTTGACGGGATGGCCCTCGGCGATCACTTCGCGCGTCAACGGATTGATACTCACGCCCTGGTGTTCGAAGATCGGTTCCGGACGGCCCGAGGCGCGCCGCAGCAGGGCACGGATACGCGCCAGCAGTTCGTCGAGATCATACGGCTTCAAGACGTAATCGTCGGCGCCCGCGTCGAGGCCCGCGATGCGCTGCTCGACGGCGTCGCGCGCCGTGGCCACCAGCACCGGGGTATCGAGCTTGCGCAAACGCATCGAGCGCAGCACGTCGAGGCCATCCTTGCGCGGCAAGCCCAGGTCCAGCAGCACCAGGTCATAGGTTTGCGTCTGCAGGGCCGTATCGGCCATGTCGCCGTCCTTGACCCAGTCCACCGCATAGTGCTCGGCGCGCAGCAAATCGAGCACCACCTCGCCGATCATCGTATCGTCTTCTACCAGCAATAAGCGCATGGCTGCTCCTTGTTCTATTTTCACCCCAAAGGCGAAAGGCCGGGGTCGAACCCTGAGGGTTCGACCCCAGTATTTGCCCTTGGGTTTGTTTCTTTCATTAACCCAAACGCACCGGAATAAAAATCTTGTCGGGGCCGCGCTGGATCAGCAAGGCCACCGACTTGGCGGATTTTTCCACCACGTCGCGCACCTGCTCGACCGTGTTGACGGGACGGCCATTCACCGACAATAGCACGTCGCCCGGCAGCACACCGGCATTCGCGGCAGCACCGCCCGCGTCTTCCACCAGCAGGCCGGCACTGATGCCCGCCTCGCGTTTTTCATCCGATTGTAACGGACGCAGAGCCAGGCCCAGCTGTACCTTGCCGGCCGCGCCGTCGCTCTTCGCCACTTCGGCCACCTTGTCGGCCGCATTGCCCAGCGTCGCCGTCAGGCTGACGATCTTGCCGTCACGCCAGACATCGAGGCTGATCTTGTCGCCTGGCAAGGACGTACCCACCAGCGCCGGCAAGTCGGCCGAAGCGATGATGCGCTGGCCATTCACCTTGCGCACCACATCGCCCGACTTCAGGCCCGCCTTGTCGGCCGGGCTGCCACGCTCCACGTTGGCCACCAGCGCGCCTTCCGGCGTGGCCAGCTTGAACGAGTCGGCAAAGCCCTGGTTGACTTCCTGCACCGTCACGCCCAGCTTGGCATGGCTTGCCTTGCCCGTGGCGACGATCTGGTCCTTGATGCGGCCGGCCAAGTCGATCGGGATGGCGAACGACAGGCCCTGGAAGCCGCCCGTCTGGCTGTAGATCTGCGAATTGATGCCCACCACTTCGCCGCGCGTATTGAATAGTGGACCACCCGAGTTGCCGGGGTTCACCGCCACGTCGGTCTGGATGAACGGCACATTGCTGTCGTCGGGCAGGGAACGGCCCTTGGCGCTGACCACGCCGGCCGTCACGGTGCTGTCGAAACCGTACGGCGAACCGATGGCCAGTACCCACTCGCCCACTTTCAGGTCGCTCGAATGGCCCAGCGGCACGATGGGCAGGTTGTTGGCATCGATCTTCAGCACGGCGATATCGGTCTTCGGATCGGTGCCCAGCACCTTGGCGCGGAATTCGCGGCGATCGTTCAACTTGACGGTCACTTCGCGCGCATCGCGCACCACATGGGCATTCGTCATGATGATGCCGTCCGGGCTGACGATGAAGCCGGAACCGAGGCCGTGCGTGGGCACGTCGCGGCCACCGCGCTGCCCGCCTTGCGGCCCCTGGAAGCGGCGGAAGAATTCGAAGAACGGGTCGTTGCCGAAGTCATCGTTGCCGGCCTGGGCCGATGGGTCGTAAGCCACCTTGGTGCTGCCCGTGACGCTGATGTTGACGACGGCCGGGCTGTTGCGCGCGGCGATCTGGCTAAAGTCGGGCAAGGCCACCAGCGGCGCGCTGGCGGCAGGCGCGACGGCGGCAGCCACGGGGGCGGCGGGAGTGCCGGCGGCGGCATTCGCGCCGGCATTGTTCTGATGCATCACCATGGCGCCGCCGGCGCCCAGCACACCGATCGCGGCCAGCGCGGCTACGGTGCGTTTGATTTTCAGCGATGCGGTATTCGTTTGCTGTTCCATGAATTGCTCCTCATTCAATGAGATTTTGATGTATGCAATAGTGGGCCACGAGTCTTAGGCGGTGCTTAACATTTTTCCATTTGGAAACAGGCGTTGGCGCCTTTAAGCATCGCTTAATCCAGCGTTCCGCATGGCGGGCGATGGAGGGGCATACAGGGCCTGGACGTGACACTGGCCGGATCAACCGGCCAGTATTTTACTGCATGGGAGGGTACCCTCCTGGCTGCCCGGGCGCCAGAGGGGCGCCGGGGTCAGCTCAGCTCAGCTCAAGCTGCCTGGCGCTGTTCCAGCGCATTCACGTTGGCGGCGGTAGCGAGGGTGTCGCTGCCTGTGCCGATCTCGATCTTGCGCGGTTTCAGCGCTTCCGGCACTTCACGCACCAGGTCGATGGTCAGCATGCCGTTTTCAAACGTGGCGCCCGTGACCTTCACATGATTGGCCAGCTGGAAACGCTGTTCGAAATCGCGGGCAGCGATGCCGCGGTGCAAGAACGTGCGCTCGACGCCATCTTTCTGCTTGCGGCCCGTGACATGCAGCGAGTCGCGTTCGGTGATGATGTCGATCTCTTCGCGCGAAAAGCCGGCCAATGCCATCACGATGCGGTATTTATCTTCCGACACCAGTTCGATGTTGTAGGGCGGATAGCTGGGCTGTGCATCGGCGCGCTGTTCGTTGAGCAGCTGTGCCAGGCGGTCAAAGCCAATGGCGGAACGGTACAGGGGAGCAAGGTCAAAAGTACGCATGATAAATATCCTTTTCAAATGAAGCGATAAGAGGGGCGGACCTCACCGTGAGCATCCGCTGGCTACCAATCTAAGGACGATCAAGCGGCCTTCAAGGCCTTGAAATTGGCAAAAAGCGCCCCAGACGACGCTAAATTTGTAAGAAATTTTTACACGGCCAGCCCAAAGCGATTTTGCATGGCGTCCCCTATGCGGGGCCGGCTTTTGGTGTATGCTGGCGGCATGAACAATGACACCGACATCCAGCTCAGCGGCCCTTTCAAGGCCACCGACGGCTCCGGCCGTGCCCACGACATCAAGGCCATCCGCATCTTCGACGAAGGCTACGGCATCATCGACGTCTACGTCGATTTCGCCGCTCCGCTCGAAGCGGGCGCCTGCAAGGACAAGACCCTGGTCGGCCACATCCTGGCCCGCTTGCGCAGCCTCGGCTACGTGGGCCCCGATTTCGGCCACGGCGACCTGGGCTTGCAAGACAAGAAACTGATCGTCCTGGAAGCACCCGAGGAATTTTCCGCCTTTGCAATCAGTAAGGGCTGGAAGGATCTATCAGCCGAATTTGACGAAGACTGAGAACACCTGACCAAATCTACTACGCGTCGCGCTTTGCGGCCGGCGATGCTCACCGTGCTTTAGCACGGCTGCGCTTCTCGGCCACAAATCACTGCCGCTCGCTACGATTTTGTCAGGTGTTGTGAAGTACCAATAGTATGTGCGCCGCGCCAGCTTCTGCTGCCGCGGCGTTTTTCATGGGCGACCGCTTAGTTCAGCTTAGTTGATATAACGCGCGCTCCAGGCGGCAATCACATTGGCGACATACGCGGCATCATCGCGCCCCGTCAACAGATGGTCGGCATCGTCGAGCGAAACAAAACTTTTCGGGTGCTTCGCGGCCGTAAAGATATCCATCGCGTTCGACAGGCTCACCGTCGTGTCGTTCGGTGCGTGCATCACCAGCAGGGCGCGGCGCAGGCCGGCGATGTGAGCCTTCAGGCTGTGGCTGCCCGCGTCGTCGACGAATTGCTGGCGGATGCGGAAGGGCCGCCCTTCCAGCTGCACCAGCGCCTCGCCTTCGGCGGCAATCTGCTCCAGGTGTTCGCTGAACATGCGCGTCACGTAAGCGGGCGTGCTGGGGGCGGCCAGGGTCACCACGGCGGTCGCTTCCGGCACTTGCGCGGCAGCGGCCAGCACGGCGGCGCCGCCCAGGCTGTGGCCGATCAGCAATTGCGGCGCAGCATGTTTTGCACGCAGGAAATCGGCGGCGGCCAGCAGGTCGTCGACATTCGACGAAAAATTCGTGGCGGCAAACTCGCCCTCGCTGGCACCGAGTCCCGTGAAGTCGAAGCGCAGCACGGCGATACCGTGCTGCGTCAAGCCTTGTGCGATGCGCCGCGCGGCCAGCACGTCCTTGCCGCAGGTAAAACAGTGGGCGAACAGCGCGTAGGCGCGGATGGCGCCGTCAGGCGCGTCGAGGCGCGCCGCCAGCACATGGCCGTGCGCGCCGGGAAAATCTTGCCGGGTGGATTTCATTGTCTCAGATCAAAGCTGCCGCGCAGGGCGGCCGATGGCGCATTGTAGCGCCGCCCGGCCACGGCCTGTTCTAAGCACGCTTGGGAATATCCACGCCCTTGGTAACGGCTGGCCTGACCAGGAAAGCGTCCAGCGCGCGCTGCAGGTTCGGGAAGTTGTCGATGCCGACGAGGTCGCCAGCGCCATAGAAACCCACCAGGCAGCGCACCCACGGGAAGATGGCGATGTCGGCAATCGTGTACTGGCCACCCATGATCCAGTCGCGGCCCTGCAGGCGCTGCTCGAGCACGCCCAGCAGGCGCCTGGCCTCGCCGAGATAGCGCTCCAGCGGACGCTTGTCTGCGTAGTCCTTGCCGGCGAATTTATGGAAGAAGCCCACCTGGCCAAACATGGGGCCGATACCGCCCATCTGGAACATCAGCCACTGTATCGTTTCATAGCGCAGGCCCGCGTCCTGCGGCAGGAACTTGCCCGTCTTTTCCGCCAGGTACAGCAGGATGGCACCCGATTCGAACAACGCCAGCGGCTTGCCATCGGGACCGTCCGGGTCGAGGATGGCGGGAATCTTGTTGTTCGGATTGAGGGACAGGAAGGCGGGCGACAGCTGGTCGTTCTGCTCGAAACTGACCAGGTGCGGCTCGTATGCCAGGCCCAGCTCTTCCAGCAGGATCGAGACCTTGATGCCGTTCGGCGTGGGCAGCGAGTACAGCTGCAGGCGCTCGGGATGCAGTGCGGGCCATTTTTGGGTGATGGGGAAGTCGGAAAGTTGGGACATGGAAATCCTTATTCAAGTGGTTGACGCCGCGCAAGCAAGAAAGCCAGTATAGCCAAGCATGGCCGTTTCAGCAGGACAGCGCATTTAGAGCCTATCCCAGTAGTGAGCGTCTTCTGCTGGCAGTTCATCAGGAGCGCGGACAAGGCGTGAGGAGGACGCGTGGCGAGCCACGCAACGACGATCAACGCAGTCCCCGCTTCTGAGGGGCGCCAGCAGGGGATGTATTCATCTACTGGGATAGGCTCTTAGCCAAACAAGCCATGCAAAAACCAGCGCGGCGCGGCGTCTTCTGCGCTGCCGGCGATGCGTTCGCGGTAAACCCAGTAATGGGCGTGGTCGCGTCCTTCGGCAATAAAATAATCGCGCGCCTGCGACTGCCCCCACCAGCCCGCCTCGATGCGCTCGGCGACAGACACCATCTTCAGGGGCGAGCCATAGAAGGGCCGGTGTTCGCGCATCAACAGGGCGATGGGCTGGGCCAGCAGCCAGCCGGGACGGGGCATACCGGGCAAACCGGGCGGCAAGTCGGGTAGCGCGCTTCTTGAAACGGGCTTGGCCGGCAGCGGCAGCCACTGGTTGGCCGCTTCGGGACGGTAATCGGCGCGCGGGGATGCCTGCAAGACATTCTCGGCGCCCAGGCGCGCCACCAGCAACTCCATCAGGCGCTGGCGCTCCTGCGGCGTGCCGCCCGGCTCGGGAAACAGGCTCTCGCTGGGCGGGGCCATCGGCTGCACCTGCAGCGCTTCCAGGGTCAGGCCGATCACGGGTGCGTCCAGCACCAGCTGCGCCAGGCGCTCCTTGAGCAAACGCACCAGGTGCTCGTCGCGCCAGACGGCCTCGCCCAGCGCCAGGTCGATGACGGTGGGCGGGCGCGCCACCCTGCCCCGCTCGTGCGCCAGCAGCAGCTGTATGCGCTCGACGGCGAATTGCCGCGCGCACAGCCAGCCCGTCATTTGCTGCAGCAGGCGGCGCGCGCCGAACAGCAGCGCGTCCGCGTGCTCCACGCGGTCGAACAATTCCAGGCTGGCGCGGAACGTGGGCGGCGCTTCCATCCAGACGAACAGTTCCGTGCTGTGGCCATGCGCGTCGTCGAGCATGGCCAGCACGGCGGCGCCGCAGCGGCGCTGCAAGCCGGGCCGGGGCAACTGGCGCAGCTGCCCCAGGGTGCGGCAGCCGATGCCCTCGAACCATTCGAGCCAGGGGCGCGCGGGCGGCAGCAAGGCGCACGGCAGGCGGTCGAGGCGGCGCACCAGACTGGCCATGCCCAGCACGCGGCCCTGGCGCGTACCGGCACGCGCCAGCAGCCAGGCGCCGCGCGCCGTGGGGGCGCACGACAGCTGGGCCGTGTAGCCCAGCGCGCGCAAGCTGGCCGCGATGTGCCGGCACAGGGCGCGCACGCCGCCGAACAGGCGCAGGCTGGCGCCCGCATCGACCAGCAGGGTCGCCTCCTCGCCCTGCGCCACCAGAGGCGAATATTGCAGCAGCGCCAGCGCCACCGCTTGCAAGGCCTGCGCTTCCAGTTCAGGAGAGCGCTCGTGCAGGCGCGCCTGCGGCGCCAGCATCAGCGCGCCTGCGCGGCGCATGCCCGGCCGGATGCCGGCCGCCCGCGCCAGCGGCGACAGGGCCATCACTTGCTCCTGCTCCAGCACCACGCCCAGCTGGTCAGCCGACCAGCGCGGGCAAAACACTTCGAGCGGAAGCCGGGGCAGGCACAGGCCGATCCAGAGTCGCATGGCGTCGCAATAATGAAGGAGGTTGCAGGGGCAGGAACAGGGGCGCGTCGCGCTGCGGTCCCCGGCGCTTGATGAAGCCGATCTCGATGCCGCCAGCGGCCGGGCGCACGGACAGGCGCAGCGGCGCGGGCGACGCATCCTGCGCGCCGTGCAAGGGGCGCAGCATGCAGAACAGGGTGTTACCGCCTTGCGCGGCCAGGTGCAGCCGGCGCAGGCTGTCGGCGCGCACGTGTGACTGCCAGAACAGCAAGGCGCCGCAACTGCCGCTGCGCAAGATGTTTTCAGCTGCCCACAAGGCATCCTTGCTGCCGGCGCTTTTGAGCCACAGCAGTTGCGACGGCGTCAGACCCTGCGCGGCCAGGGCCAGCGCCTGCGGCGGATGGGGCGGCTGCAGCAGCACGATGGGCAAGCCCGGCAGTTGCGCCAGCGCAGGCGCCAGCAGCCGCAATTCGCCACTGCCCGCCTGCTGCACCAGCAGATCGATGAGGCTGCCGCTGGGCCAGCCGCCGCCGGGCAGTTGCGCGGACAGGGCGGCAAAGCCCGTGTCCAGACAGCGCGTGGCGCCCTGCCCCAGCTGCGATGCGCGCCATAAAGACGGGTGCAAGGCTTCCGGCGAGGCCATCAATTCGGAATGTTGCATAAGTTGTTGTCTAACTGAAATCAAGATGAATACTGTATGCATATACAGTACTATCCAGCCCCGCTTTTGGCAAGGCTTATCTGCCAGATAGCATGCCCGGGACCGCTCCGCCATGTCCGAAAAACCCCGTTTCCGGCATCGATTGCTGTACCATAAGCACTCTCCTTACCGCCTGGCAAAGTACCAGTCGGCTCCCTCCGTCCATAAGGAAACGCATTTGACCACCATCCAAATCATCAGCGCCATCGTCTTCGGCCTTGCGCTCATCCACACCTTCGCCGCCAAGTCATTTGAAACCCTGGCACAGCGCCATCCCCGCCATGGGGGCCTGCTGCACCTGCTGGGCGAAGTGGAAGTCGTGTTCGGCTTCTGGGCTTTCATTTTGATCATCATCATGGCCTTTGTCTCGGGCGGCGATGCGGCCATCGAGTATGCCGAATCGCGCCAGTACACGGAACCGCTGTTCGTCTTTGTCGTCATGGTGGTGGCCGCTTCGCGCCCCGTGCTCGACGCCGTGCAGCGCCTGTTGAAAGGCGTGGCGCGCGTCATGCCGCTGCGCACGGAACTGGCCCTCGTCTGGCTGGGACTGGCGCTCGTGCCCCTGACGGGCTCGATGATTACGGAACCGGCCGCCATGACCCTGGCCGCGCTGATGCTGGCGCCACAAATCTTCCGTCCGGGCATCCCCGAATGGCTGAAATATGGCGCGCTGGGCGTGCTGTTCGTCAACGTTTCCATCGGCGGCACCCTGACTTCGTACGCAGCGCCGCCCGTGCTGATGGTGGCCACCACGTGGAACTGGGACAGCGCCTACATGGCCAGCCATTTCGGCTGGAAAGCCGCCATCGCCGTGCTGGTCAACGCCACGGGCGTGAGCATATTGCTGCGCAAATACCTGCACAGCAACACCTCCGATATCAAGCCGAAAGCCGGCGAAGTGGAAGCGCCGAAAGTGCCGCTGGCCGTCAGTCTCGTGCACATGATCGTGCTGGCCGGCGTGGTGGCCCTGGCGCACCATCCCGTGCTGTTCTTCGGCCTGTTCCTGTTCTTCCTCGGCTTCGTGCAAGCGTATGAGCGTTATCAAAGCCCGCTGATCCTCAAGGAAGGCTTGCTGGTCGGCTTCTTCCTGGGCGGCCTGGTGGTACTGGGCGGCATGCAGCAATGGTGGCTGCAACCTATCGTCTCCAGCCTGGAACCGCTGGCCCTGTTCTTCGGCGCCCTGGGCTTGACGGCCATCACCGACAATGCGGCCCTGACTTACCTCGGTTCGCTGATCGTCGGCATGACGGAAGAAGCAAAATACATGCTGGTGGCTGGCGCCGTGGCCGGTGGCGGCCTGACCGTCATCGCCAATGCACCGAACCCGGCCGGCGTATCCCTGCTGCGCCGCGGCTTCAAGGATGAATCGATCGGCGCCGTCGGCCTGCTGGCCGGCGCCCTGCTGCCCACGGCCGTGGCGGCCCTGGCCTTCCTGGCTTTGTAGTCACCGCAGTGCGGCGGCCACCCCGGCCGCCGCTTTAATCGCCTTCATACACGAGGAAGTGCAGCCGGTCATAAAACAGGCTGTAGGCATAGTCGAACGTGCCCACGCTGCGAAACCCCTTGTGCAGATACACCTGCAGCGCTTCGCTCTTTTCCCACACCGTCAAGGTAATGCGCGCACAGCCCTTGCGGCTGGCCAGGTCGCGGATTTCATGAAACATTTGCCTGAATAAGCCCTGGCCCCGGTATTTCTCGTCGATGGCCAGGCTGCTGACGAAACAGTCGTCGGCGCGAGCATGCGCGAGCACGAAGGCGTCGTACGCATCGTCGAGCGCCATCATGTCGTCGCGGTAATATGAAACGGCGCCGCAAGCCTGGAACTCGTCCATCGTCGCGGCCGTGAAAAAGCCGATGAAGTGCCCATCCTCGTCATGCAAGCCGTGGATGTGCGCCAGATACGGGTCGATGTTTTGCCGCCGCTGCAGTTCGACGAACTGCAGATTGAGTTTATTTCCAAAAGAACAGTATTCAAGGTAGCTGGTGGCAAACAGCAATTTGGCCATGCGGTTCTTCGCCTCGTCACCCAGCAGTTCGCCCGCCACCAGCCTGAGCGGCGCATGCGACAGCAAGCCCGCCTGCGCCTCATCGCCGGACGGGACTGCATCGCCGATGGCCGGCATGCGGCTGCCGTGGCGGCCCACGGTGGGGCGCCAGAAAGTGCCAGCGGCAATATGCTGTGAGCGCTGGGCCAGCAGGTAGCGGCAAAAGACGCTATTCACCCGGTCGAGCAGCGGGTCGTCCGATAGCACCGAATAATAGTGGAAGTGATCGATGTCGGCCCGCAGCTGGGCCGCATACGCCATGCGCGGCACTTCCTCGATGTCGAACACGTCGACGATGTCGGGCAGGCGCAAAGGATCGTCGAGTTGCCAGTCGAGTTCATCGAGCCGCGCCACGCAGCGCGCATACGCGCGCCGCTCCTCGTCGCTCAAGGGGATGTGCATCTCGGTAATGATGTCAATCAGCAAGCGCATGCCACGGATGCCGCCCGCCACCGCTTCGCGCGCGCCGTCATACAGCACGCAATAGCGCTGGTAGAACTCGGCATGGCTGAGCAGGGTCACGCCCAGGTTTTTCTTCCATTCGGCATAGAACTGGCCGAACAGCTGCGCTTCGAATTGCGGGCAGGAATGGGGAATTTCCCCATCGATGCGCGCATAAGCGAGGTTCACATTGCGCTGGATCACACGCAGCGCGGCGTCGTTCTTCTTGGCAATCAGCATGCCCGTTTCATCGAGAAACAGATTCATCCAGCTGACATGCCGGCGCTCTTGGCTGTCATCAGCGTTGCGCTGGAAGTAGTCGGGCACTTCGGGCTTCATCAGGAAAATCGTCGCGGGATTATGCGGGATCGTATCGACATCCATATACATGCCGCCGTATTCGCACATGATGAGGATGCGGAAATAATCGGACAAGGTGGCGAAGTAGCGCTGCGTATGCAGGGTATCGAGGATATCGAAGCGGGCCGGCGCAAAGTCCAGCGCCAGCGCGCGCAGCGAGTTGATATGCAGGGTCGTGCCGCCGATGGCGTAGCGGCCTATCGTGTAGCGCCCGGCGCCGCCCGTAGGGCTGAAGCGCGCGTCATTGCGCAATTGCTGCGCATCCCACACCCACAGGATGGAGACATACGGCGCGCCGCCATTGTGCCGCACCTCGTCCAGCGCCGCGCCCCACTGCCCAATCGCTTCACAGGCGATGGCCGGCAGCGGCCCGCCCATCCAGATGCGGTGCAGGTAGCGCTCGTCGTCGCCCAGCGCACGCGTGGGGATGCAGCTGAGCGAGGAACAGCTTGCCGCATTGAAATATGTAAAATTGGCGGCGACGAAGCTGCGCAGGGCGGCGACGCCCGCCTGGTGCTCTGCGGCCAGTTGCACCAAGTCAATGCCGGCCGGCCGGACATCGGCCAGGGTGATGTAATCGAGTTTCAGCCGGTGGATGCGGAACTCGTATTCCAGGCTGAAAATCTTTGCTTGATCGTGTTTCGAGGCCAGGTCATCTATTTTCATGAAAGCACCATTTTCCAAAGAAGAGTGTCAATCAACGTCGCAGGAGGTAAAACAAGGTCGGGAACATGCGCAGCGTGGCGCCATCAGTGCCGGGCCAGCCGCACCTCGCTTTGCCGGCGCCCCGCCATGCCCCGCGTAAACAGCAGCAGGCAGGCGGCAATGACCACGATGACGGGGATATTCAGTAGCGCATACGTTTCCAGCGCATAGCCGAAACGCTGGCACAGCACGTTGTACAGCTGCAGCCAGGCGGACAGATAAATGCAATACAGCAGGCTCATGGCGGCCGTTGTCAGTGTCATCGATTCCTTGCTGGCCGTGATTGCGCTGCGGATCAGGGCGCCATTGAACAGGCCGAAGCCGATGGAATAGACAAACATGCAGGCCGCAAACACATCCACGTGGTGGCGGCCCGCGCCGGCGCCCAGCATGCCGGCGGCCGCGATCAGTCCGCCCAGGCGCAGCAGATGGACGAGGGGGAAATCCTGGCGCAGGCGCTGGATGGCGATGCTGCTGAGGACAAAGCCGGACAGAATCACGCATTGCAGCGCGATATACGTGGCATAGGACGCGCCCATTTCCTGCAGCACGAAGAGGGGCGAAAAGCCGATCCAGGCCGTCAGGGGCACGGTGGCCAGCCCGGCCGTGAACATGCCGAACATGAAGCGCCCGTTGCTGAAAATGGCGACATAGCTGCGCACGATGGCGCGGCCATCCAGGCGCGGCTGTGTCGCCGCCGTGCGCGGCATGCTCTTGAACAGGCCCAGCAGAGACAGCAGCGCCAGCAGGCCGGAGAGGAAAAACACGTAGCGCCAGTCCAGCCGGCTGATGATGGCGCTGCCGAGGATGGGACCGGCCAGGGGCGCGAGGATGGTGGTGCTCGACAGAATGCTGCTGAGCTTGACGGCCGCCATGTCGTCGAACAGTTCATGGATCATGGCATAGCCGATGAAGATGAAGCAGCAGCCCATGCCCTGGATGAAGCGCAGGGCGAGAAATTGCTCGATGGAAGTGGCAAATGGCACGGCCAAGGTGGCCAGCAGGAATAGGGTATTGCCGGTCAATACCAGCTTGCGCTTGCCGATCGTGTCGGCCAGCGGGCCCAGGACAATCTGCAGCGAACTGCCGCCCAGCAGATACAGGCTCAGGGACAGAGGGACGAATTTTGCCTCCGCCTGGAACTCGTCGACGATGCCCAGCATGGCCGGCATGATCATGTCGTTCGACAGATAGATATTCAGTTCAAAGACGAGGAAAAACGCAAAAAACCACAGCAACTGCCTGGACTGGATGGACATGGTGCATTCCGTAACGTGGGTGGCTGCCGTCAGTGCGTGCCGGTCGTCGGGGCATGGGACGACGGACATGGATCACACTGAAAACGTGTACCAATTGTATACCAGTTAGGGTTTTTATCGCTTATTTTTGTGATTTTTAAATACCGCAGCAATACCACTTGAAAAACCGAGGGCAGCACGGCATGCGCTGCCGGGGCTGAGGAGGGCACGGCCGGCACTGAGGGGAAGGGAGTAGCGATGCGTACCAGTGCCTGCCGCGCCGTTGCGGCGCGCGGCAGGCTGGCTTAGCGGCGGCGGTGGCTGGCGAAGAAATCGAGCAGCATCTTGCTGGCGTCGGGCTTGGCCTTGTCGTTGAACGGCAGGCTGGCGTCGCCGCCGCTCCACGCGTGTTCAAGGTGCTCGACCTGCGCCACGCGCAGCAGCACCTCCTGGCCCACCTGATAATCGTGCAGCGCGTACGCATGGGCCGGATTGCGCCCGCCCGCCGCGCCGCCCGGCAGGCGCTGCGCCGTCACCAAGGTATCGGCTGGCAGGCGGTTCACGCGCACGCTCTGGCGCACCAGCTGCGTCTGGTTGATGGGCCGCACCACCTTGTCGGCCAGCCCTTGCAGCAGGATGGTCGGCAGGCGAGGAAACGCGGGCTGGCGCGCCAGCACTTCATCGATGGCCGCGTCGGCACGGGCGGCAGCGCCATGCTGCATCACGCCCAGCGCGCCGATCAGGTTATGCCCGGCGCCAAACACGGGCCCCGAATGCAGGCCCAGTGCGGCAAACAGATGGGGATGGTTCAGGGCCACGATATGCGCCATGCCGGCGCCGGCGGAAATGCCGCAGATATAGATGCGCGCGCGGTCGATCGCGTAGCGGGCCGCCACTTGCTCGATGGCGCCGACGATCAGGCGCACGTCGCCGCCGCCCTCCTGCGTCAGCTTGTCGTACCACTTCCAGCAGCGGCGCGCATGCGAACGCAGCGATTGCTGCGGATACAGCACGGCATAGCCCTTGCGTTCGGCCAGGCGGTTCATGCGCGTGCCCTCGGCAAACTGCGTGGCGCTCTGCTCGCAGCCATGCAGCATCACCAGCAGCGGCCGGCCCCGGCTGCGCATGGCGACGCTGGGCGCCTTTTCGGGCAGGTACAGGAAATACGGCAGGCGCCGGCCCGGCAACTGCCCCAGCTCCGGCAACGGCGCATAGTGGGCGGCCAGCCACTTGCCCGGCGGGGGCGCCGTTCGTTTGCGCACGCGCGGGGGCGACAGAGGCGTGGCAAACGGCGCCAGGGCGGGCACGGCGTCGCTGGCGGGCCTGGCGCGCGGCGTCGGTCTGGGCTTGGGCTTGGGCTTGGCCACGGTCTTGCTGCGGGGTTTAGCCTTGGGCTTGGCGGGTACAGGCCCGAACAGCACCTTGGCCAGTTTGGTCGCCGTACGCTGCTGCGCCTTGCCGGCGCGCAATAGCCCGCGCAGCCACTTGGTGGCGGGCTTCACCATGGCGAGCGGCGCGCGTGGCTTGGTGGAGCGTAGCGCCAGTTCATCCCTCTGCAACGTTGCATCGTCAGCATGTGCGGCCTCCTCCGTAGAACGCATAGAGTACCGCAATTGGCTGGCAACACCGTGCGTTTGCACACCGATAAAAGTGCCGGAGGCACGATTGAGGCAGATCAAGCGTGACCTTGGGCGTATGCTTACGCTAGGTGTTCGATCAGCATTTCACCAGAGGAGAAAACACCATGAGCTATCTGGACCGCGACATCCTGGGCATGTACCGCAACGACGACGGCCCGGGGCCGGCCCTGATGGGGGCCGACACCCTGCTCGGCGACGATGTCTACAATCACAGCGACGAGGAACTGGGCGACATCAAGGAAATCATGCTCGACATGCGCACGGGCCAGATCGCCTATGCCGTGCTGTCCTTCGGTGGCATTCTGGGCATGGGCGACAAGCTGTTTGCCGTCCCCTGGGAACGCCTGACCCTGGACCCCGTCAACAAGCGCTTCTTGCTCAACGTAGAAAAAAACCAGCTGAAAGACGCACCCGGTTTCGACAAGAACAACTGGCCCGACATGGGCAGCGATGCGTGGAACCAGCAGATGGAAGCGTTCTATGGCAGCGGCACGCGCTATGGCAGCGGCGCCATGGCGGCGGGCCGCATGGCATCGGGCAACGACCTGCGCAGTGGCGCCAGCCTGCAATCGGGCAGCGACAGCAGCATGTCCGGCACCTCCATGAGCGGCAGCCGCGCCGGCACGGGCAGCAGCCAGGGCGGCTCGCACTCATCGCTCAGCGATGACGGGCGCGACGAGCGTAGTTAATGGACCAGGCAGACAAACCCGACAGGCAAGGGCCGGGGTCGTACCCTGAGGGTACGACCCCAGTCTTTGCTTGGGGATGAACCTACCGCTGCATCGACTCCCATACTTTCTGCAAGCGCTTGGCAGAAACAGGCATCGGCGTGCGCAATTCCTGCGCAAACAGCGATACGCGCAGCTCTTCCAGCATCCAGCGGAACTCGACCAGTTTCGGGTCCGTGTTCTTGCCGGCCTGGCGGTCCTTCGCTTGCCGCAGGTAGGGTGCGGCCGCCGATTGCCATTCGGCCATCAACTTGGTGTCGCGCGCGGGGTCGGCGCGCAGTTTTTCCAGGCGCACATTGATCGCCTTCAAATAGCGGGGGAAGTGCGCCAGCTGCGTGTACTCGTTTTCCGTCAGGAAGCGTTTATGCACGAGTCCCTGCAGCTGCGACTGGATATCGGCCGCTGCCGCTGCAGGAATATTCTGCAGGCGCTTGGGCAAGCCGTGAAATTCCGTCAGTACTTGCGACAGCAGGCGGGCGATTTCATTCACCAACAGAACCAGGCGCGACTTGCCTTCCGCCTGGCGCTTGGCGAACGAAGCGGCGTCCAGCGGCAGCGGATCTTGCAGGCAAGCGATGTCGAGCGCCTTGTTGATGATTTGCTCGCGCAGCTCTTCCTGCGACCCCAGGGCCATGAACTGCATGCCCATCTGCTGTAAACCCGGGATGCTTTTCTCGACGTACTTGATCTGCTCCTTCATTTGCAGCGCGAACAAGCGGCGCAAACCGATCTTGTGCGTGCGCGCGGCCACGGTCGGGTCGTCAAACACTTCCAGGTCGCAATGCGTGCCCTTGTCGACCAGCGCGGGAAAGCCGATCAGGGTCAGCTTGCCCTGCACGATTTCGAGCAGCTCCGGCAATTCGCCAAAGGTCCAGGCCGTCAAGCCCATGTGCTGCGAGACGGTGGCATTCGGCGCTGCCGGCGCGGTAGCGGCGGACGCGCCCTTGCCTGCTGCGACCGTAGCGTTCTGTGCCTGCAGCCGCGACGCCACTTGCGCGCCAGCTACCTTCGCACCGGGCGTGCCCGTGCCCGACACGCCGGACACTTCAGCCAGTTTCTGGAAACTCTGGCGCGCCTGGCCGCCGAATTCCGCCTGCAGGGTGGCCAGGTTGCGGCCCATGTCCAGCTGGCGGCCATGCTCGTCGATCACCTTGAAATTCATGAAGTGATGGGCAGGCAGGGTTTCCGGCTTGAAATCCGTCGTCAGCACGTTGATGGTGATCTGCGTGCGGATATCGAGGATGATGGCGTCGATCAGGTCACCCCGGCCAAACACGCCCGCTTCATGCACGCGCTCGCAGAATTTCGCCGCATAGTCGGGCAGCGGCACGCAGTGGCGACGCAGCTTTTGCGGCAGCGATTTGAGCAGCAGATGCACTTTTTCCTTCAGCATGCCCGGCACCAGCCATTCGCAGCGCTCGCGTGGCAACTGGTTCAGCGCATACAGCGGCACGCTCAACGTCACGCCATCGCGCACGCTGCCCGGCTCGAAGTGATACGTCAGGCCCATTTCCAGGCCCGTCACGGACATGGTTTTCGGGAACAAGTCGGTGGTCACGCCGGCCGCCTCGTGGCGCATCAGCTCTTCGCGGTTCAGATACAGCAGCTTGGGGTTCTCGCGCGTGGCTTCCTTGTGCCATTTTTCGAAACCGGCGCCATTGCACACGTCCGCCGGCAGCAGCTTGTCGTAGAAGGCGGCGATCAGTTCATCGTCGACCAGCACGTCCAGGCGGCGCGATTTGTGTTCGAGGTTTTCAATGTCCTTGATCAGCTTGTGGTTGTGCGCAAAGAATGGCGCGCGCGTGTCGAAGTCGCCGCCGACGAGGGCGTCGCGAATAAAAATTTCGCGCGCTTCCGGCAAGTTGAAATTGCCGTAATTGATGCGGCGCTGGCTGTACACCACCAGGCCATACAAGGTCGCGCGTTCCGAGGCCGTCACTTGCGCCGAACGTTTTTCCCAGCGCGGCTCGCCCCACGATTTTTTCAGCAAATGTTCACCGACTTTTTCCAGCCATTCGGGCTGGATCTGCGCCACGCAGCGCGCATACAATCGCGTGGTGTCGACCAGTTCGGCCGCCATGATCCACTTGCCCGGCTTTTTCAGCAGCGAGGAACCGGGCCAGATATGGAACTTGATGCCGCGCGCGCCCAGGTACCCGGCGCCCGGCTCGTCCTCGCCCTTGAAACCGATATTGCCCAGCAAGCCGGTCAGCAAGGCCATGTGCAGGTTGTCGTAGGTGGCCGGTGCCTCATTCAATCGCCAGCCCTGCTCCTTGACGATGGTCAGCAGCTGCGAGTGCACGTCGCGCCATTCGCGCAAGCGCATCTGCGACAGGAAATTCGTGCGGCAATTGTCCTGCAGCTGGCGGTTGGTTTTCTTGTGCTCGATGGCGGACTCGAACCAGCGCCAGATTTTCAGGTAGCTCAAGAATTCCGACTTTTCATCGGCGAATTTCTTGTGCGCCTCGTCGGCCGCCTGCTGGTGCTCCATCGGGCGGTCGCGCGGGTCTTGCACGGACAGGGCCGAGGCGACGATCAACACTTCCGTCAGACACGCGTTATCGAGCGCGGCCAGGATCATGCGGCCCACGCGCGGGTCCAGCGGCAGCTTGGCCAGCTTGTTGCCCAGCGCCGTGAGCTGGTTCACCTCGTCGACGGCGCCCAGTTCCTGCAGCAACTGGTAGCCGTCGGCCACCGCGCGCGCCAGCGGCGGCTCGATGAAGGGGAAGGTTTCCACGTCCGTCAGGTGCAGGGATTTCATGCGCAGGATGACGGCGGCCAGCGAAGAGCGCAGGATTTCCGGCTCCGTGAATTTGGGCCGCAGCAAATAATCCTGCTCTTCGTACAAACGGATACAGACGCCATCGGCCACGCGGCCGCAACGGCCGGCGCGCTGGTTAGCGGCCGACTGGGCGATCGGCTCGACCTGCAGCTGCTCCACCTTATTGCGATAGCTGTAGCGTTTCACGCGCGCCAGGCCCGCGTCGACCACGTAGCGGATGCCGGGCACGGTCAGCGAGGTTTCCGCCACGTTGGTGGCCAGCACGATGCGGCGCGCATTGCTGGTCTTGAAGACCCTTTCCTGCTCCTCGGCCGACAGGCGCGCGAACAGGGGCAAAATCTCCACGTGCGGCGGATGGTGCTTGCGCAGCGCTTCGGCGCAGTCGCGAATTTCGCGCTCGCCGGGCAAGAACACCAGCACGTCGCCCGAGCCGATGCGGCACAGCTCTTCCACGCCATCGACGACGGCATCCATCAGGTCGCGCTTTTCGCGCGCGGCAGCGGTGCGCTGGCCAGGCTTGTCAGGGTTGGCGGCACCCGGCATGACCACCTGCTCGCGCTCCACGGGACGGTAGCGCACTTCCACCTGGTACAAACGGCCCGACACTTCGATCACGGGCGCGGGTTTTCCCGGCGTGCCGAAATGGCGCGAAAAGCGTTCCGCATCGATGGTGGCCGAGGTGATGATGATTTTCAAATCGGGCCGGCGCGGCAGCAGCTGTTTCAGGTAACCGAGCAGGAAATCGATGTTCAGGCTGCGTTCGTGCGCTTCATCGATGATGATGGTGTCGTAATTTTTCAACAACGGGTCGGTCTGCGTCTCGGCCAGCAAGATACCGTCCGTCATCAGCTTGACGGAGGCGCCACGGCTCAGGGTGTCGGTAAAGCGCACCTTGAAACCCACCGTTTCGCCCAGCGGCGTACCGAGTTCCTGTGCGATGCGCTTGGCCGTCGAGGAAGCGGCGATACGCCGCGGCTGCGTATGGCCGATCATGCCCTTCTGGCCACGTCCCAGTTCCAGGCAAATCTTCGGCAACTGCGTCGTCTTGCCGGAACCCGTCTCGCCCGAGACGATGATGACCTGGTTTTCCGTCAGGGCCTTGGCGATTTCGGCGCGCCGGCCCGAGACGGGCAAGTCTTCCGGATACGTAATCGGTGGCAGCGGATTGCGGAAAGCCTTTTCCGCCTCGCGCGCGGCGCGCGCTGCGTCGCGGCTTTCCTGGCCCTCGCGCGGGGCGCGCTGCTGCTGTTGCTGTTTCTGTTGCTCCGCGCGCGGCGGCTGCGGCCTTTGCTGGCTCACGGGCGGGCGTGACCGGCCCTGCGCGGGCGTAGCGGCAGGCGTGGCAATATCCGCGCTGGCGGGCACATTTGCAACGGTGGACGGAGGGGAAGACTTATTGCTGGCTGAAGACATTGTTTTTTTACAGGTATTTTAAGCGCGCACATCGCGCAGCGAATTATAATGCGCTTAATGGAAAACCCTACCCAATTCGTCCAATGGCTGCGCTCCGTCGCGCCCTACATCCACGCCTTTCGCGGCAAGACCTTCGTGGTCGCCTTCCCCGGTGAACTCGTCAGCGCCGGGGCGCTGCAGGTGCTGGCCCATGATTTGTCCCTGCTGCATGCGCTGGACATCAATGTCACCGTCGTCTACGGCTCGCGGCCGCAGGTGGCGGAACAACTGGCCTTGCGTAACGTCGAAGGCCGCTTCCACAACGGCGTGCGCATCACGGATATCGCCGCGCTGGAATGCGCGAAGGAAGCGGCCGGCGAGCTGCGCCTCGATATCGAGGCCGCGTTCAGCCAGGGCTTGCCGAATACGCCCATGTCGCATGCGGCCATCCGTATCATTTCAGGCAACTTCATCACGGCGCGCCCGCTGGGCGTGATCGATGGCGTGGACCTGGAACTGACGGGCATCACGCGCAAGGTCGACGCCGAAACCATCCATTCCATCCTCGGTTCCGACGGCCTGGTGCTGCTCTCGCCGCTGGGCTTCTCGCCGACCGGCGAAGCGTTTAATCTCACCATGGAAGATGTGGCCTGCAGCGCCGCCATCGCCCTGCACGCGGACAAACTGATTTTCATCACGGAAACACCGATGATGGAAGACGCCACGGGCGTGGAAATTCGCGAACTGTCGTCGCACCAGGCCGAAGCCGTGCTGATGGCAGGATTTTTGCCGGACGCCACGGCGTTCTACCTGAAACATTGCGTCAAGGCTTGCCACAACGGCGTCGAGCGTTCGCACATCGTGCCATTCTCGATGGATGGCTCGGCCCTGCTGGAATTGTTTACCCACGATGGCGTGGGCACCATGATCAGCCATGAAAACCTGGAAAGCCTGCGCCAGGCCACCATCGAAGACGTGGGCGGCATCATCAAACTGATCGAACCGCTGGAAGCGGACGGCACTTTGGTGAAGCGGGGCCGCGAGCTGATCGAACGCGAAATCGATTATTTCTCCGTCATCGAGCATGATGGCGTGATCTTCGGCTGCGCCGCCCTGTACCCGTTCCCCGCGCAAAAGATGGCGGAAATGGCATGCCTGACGGTCAACCCGGAAGTGCAAGCCCAGGGCGACGGCGAGCGCATCCTGAAACACATGGAAAACCGCGCGCGTGCCGCCGGCCTGAACAAACTCTTCGTACTGACCACGCGCACCTCGCACTGGTTCAAGAAACGCGGTTTCGTGCCCGCCACCGTCGACGATTTGCCGAAGGACCGCCAGCATATGTATAACTGGCAACGCAAATCCCAAGTGCTCATCAAGACACTGTAAAACTGAAAAAGCCCGGCATGCCGGGCTTTTTCTTTACTTACACATCATTACTTGATATTCAACGGCGCAAACGATTTGACCAGGTCATCGAGCGCCTTCAATTGCGCCAGGAATGGTTCCAACTGGTCCAGCGGCAAGGCGCTGGGGCCGTCGCAGCGGGCGTTGTCCGGGTCAGGATGGGCTTCCAGGAACAGGCCGGCGATGCCGACGGCCAGGCCGGCGCGGGCCAGGTCCGCCACCTGCTGGCGGCGGCCGCCCGAAGCGGCGCCGCCGGGGTCGCGCTGCTGCAGCGCGTGCGTGACGTCGAAGATGATGGGCAGGTCGTCACAGGTTTTCTTCATGACGCCAAAACCCAGCATGTCGACCACCAGGTTGTCGTAACCCAGGCACGTGCCACGGTCGCACAGGATCAATTGATCGTTGCCCGCTTCCTTGAATTTTTCGACGATATTGGCCATCTGGCCAGGACTCAAAAATTGCGGCTTCTTGATGTTGATGACTTTACCCGTTTTCGCCAGGGCCACGACCAGGTCCGTCTGGCGCGCCAGGAAGGCGGGCAGCTGCAGCACGTCGACCACCTCGGCCACCTGCTGCGCCTGCCATGGCTCATGCACGTCGGTAATCACGGGCACGCCGAACGCCGCCTTCACATCCTGGAAGATGCGCATGCCTTCTTCCAGGCCAGGGCCACGGTAGGAATGGATCGATGAACGGTTGGCCTTGTCGAAACTGGCCTTGAACACATAGGGAATGCCCAGTTTTTGCGTCACGCGCACATATTCTTCGCAGGCGCGCATGGCGAGATCGCGCGATTCGAGCACGTTGATGCCGCCAAACAGCACGAAGCTGCCTGCATTGCTGACGTCGATGCCATGGACTTTCACTGAGGTCATACGGATTCCATATTGGTTAATTGCTACTACTTGCTTGGACGAGGCACAGCCAGCGGCTGGCGTGATAAGGCATCTTACTAGCTGGGGCGGCGCAGATCAAATTTGATCCAGCGCAAGGGTGCGGCAAACGGCGCGTGGCCGGGCCGCGACGGCCCCGCGAGGGCAGGCGCAAAGTACCTTATAATCACGCTTTATCTCTACACTGATTCAGGAGCACAGATGGCCCGCACGATCCACTGCATCAAACTCAACAAGGAAGCCGAAGGACTGGATTTCCCACCGTACCCGGGCGAACTGGGCAAGAAGATTTACGAATCGGTGTCGAAAGAAGCATGGGCCGCCTGGCTCAAGCACCAGACCATGCTGGTCAATGAAAACCGTTTGAACCTGGCCGATGCGCGCGCCCGTAAATACCTGGCCACGCAGATGGAAAAGCATTTCTTCGGCGATGGTGCCGATGCCGCCATGGGCTACGTACCACCGACGGAATAAGTTTTATCGCTTGCCCGTGACCACGTCACGGGCAGTTTCACCTGCGTTTCACGCCCTGCCCCGCCGTTTCGCGGCACCTCCTTCCCGTTTCGTCGCACACCGCTCGCCGCCCACGCCGCCGGCTGGCACAGTACGTCCATCGACAACTTCACACCAAGGCGGACACCATGTTGCAGCACATCTTCAGCCACACCCCCTCTACGTCTGGGCCATCCTGGGCTTTCTCGTGTACCGGGGCGTGCTGGCCAGCCGCGCACGCGAAGTGACCTTGCGCAAGCTGTGCATCATTCCCCTGGTCATGCTGGTCCTGTCCCTGAGCGGCGTGCATGGCAGTTTCGGCCTCGATGGCATGGCGCCGTTCGCCTGGCTGACCGGTGCCCTGGCCGGCGCGGCGCTGGCATGGACGCTGGTCGATACGCGCAAGATCGTGGCCATTCCCCAGCGACACAGCGTGCAGCATCCCGGCAGCTGGCTGCCGTTGATCCTGATGATAAGTATTTTTTGCATGAAATATGCGGTCGCCGTAACCCTGTCCATCGCGCCGGCCTATGCCCATGCGACCGGCTTCAGCGTACCCGTCTGCCTCGCCTACGGTGGCTTCAGCGGCATCTTCCTCGGGGCTTGCTGCGCACCGTGGCTGTGTACCGCCAGGCGCACATGACAAGCGGCCCGCAAGGGGCCGCAGTATAAGACAGGTGCCAACGCCGGCGAACGCCGGCTATCACCTTAGTAGGCCAGCGTACGCACGCCTTCCGGCATGCCCAGCAGGCAAACATTCGCGCCGCGCACGGCGAACAGGCCGACGGCGATGACGCCAACGATCTGGTTGATCTGCTGTTCCAGCGCTACCGGATCGGCGATCTGCAAGCCCAGCACGTCGATGATTTCGCCACCGTTGTCGGTAATGAAGGCTTCCGTGCTGCCCGCTTTCAGGCGCAAGCGGGGCGTGCCGCCCAGCGCGGCCAGCTGGCGCGAGACGGCGGCGCGGGCCATCGGCACCACTTCCACCGGCAGCGGGAAGGCGCCCAAAGTGCCCACCAGCTTGGAGCCGTCGGCGATACAGACGAATTGCTTCGCTACCGAAGCAACAATCTTTTCACGCGTCAATGCCGCGCCGCCGCCCTTGATCATGGCGCCGCTGGCCGTAATTTCATCGGCGCCGTCGATGTAGACGGCGATCGACTCGACGTCGTTGAGGTCGAAGACGGCAATGCCATGGCCAGCCAGGCGCGCGGCCGTCGCTTCGGACGACGCGACCGTGCCTTTGATGCGGTGCTTGATCTTGGCCAGTTCATCGATGAAAAAATTGGCGGTAGAACCGGTGCCGACACCGATGATTTCACCGTCGACCACATAATCAATGGCGGCGCGGGCTACGGCTTGCTTCAATTCGTCTTGGGTCATGACATTCAGGCTAAAGTGGGGAATGGCGCTATTTTAACGGATTGCCAGCCCGGCTTGCCGGCCATGATGACCGACCATACCATGAGATACAACAGCTAAACGGGAAAAACTTACCATAGGGCAATTCCCCATTCAATTACTCTCTATGGCCTTTAAAATATGCGAAAATGGAATGATCGACCGATATGACGTTTCAGGAATAGCAAATGAATCACAGTAAACAGGTACTTGTTGTCGATGACAGCCGGGTTTCACGTTTGATGTCGCATCAGTTCATCCTCAGCAAACATGCCGACTGGCAAGTGATTGAGGCGGCGACGGGTGAAGAAGCCCTGGAAAAAGTCAAGACAGTCAACCCTGTCCTGATATTACTGGATGTCAACATGCCCGGCATGGGCGGCGTGGCGGCGGCGGAACAATTGCGCGTGCTGTATCCGCAAACGCACATCATTCTCGTCACGGCGAATGTGCAAAACGCCATCCGCAACCGCGCCAGCGAGCTCGGCGTCGGCTTCATGGAAAAACCGATCACGGAAACCCGCATCCATCAGCTGATCGAATCACTGGGACTGTGAGCATGATCAATCTCTCCGAACTCGAAAACGATGCCCTGGTAGAGATATTCAACATCGGGGTGGGCCATGCGGCCGCCGCGATGAGCGAGATCGTCAATGAAGAAGTCACCATGTCGGTGCCGTCGATCACGTTCCTGAACCGTGCCGACGCGGCCGCCCTGCTGGGTAGCAAGAAGGATGGCGAACGCATCTGCGGCGTCAGCCAGCATTACGATGGCGCCTTCGCCACCGAAGCCATCCTGATGTTCCCGGAAGACAAGAGCCTGGAAATCGTGCGCCTGATGGTGGGCGATGCCATGCCGCTGCAGGAACTGACGGAGATGGAACAGGAGGCGATGAGCGAAATCGGCAACATCATCCTCAACTCCTGCGTGGGCACCCTGGCCAACCTGTTCGACAGCGAACTGCATGGTTCGCTGCCCCTGTACCACGTGGGCACCAGCGCGGAAATCCTGTCCTCGTTCGGCGGCCGCGATGACGAAGCCGTCGTGCTGATGCTGCATATCGACTTCGTGCTGTCCAAGCACCAGATCCACGGCTATGTCGCCTTCGTGCTCGACCTGTCCGCCTTGCACGACCTGAAACAGCAGGTCAGCCACTATCTGGCCAAGGTCCTGGGACAGGCGTGACGATCATGCCGGATGCCTTACACCGACTCGCCCTGCTCGAGAGCATACTCGGCGCCGTCAACCTGGGCGCCATCGTGCTCGACGAGCAGCACCGCATCGTGCTGTGGAACCACTGGATGGCGCGCCACTCGGCATGCCGGGCCGACGCCGTGCTGGGGCAAGACTTCTTCGCCGTCTATCCGGAACTGCGGCACAAGCGCATCGATTCAGCCATCACCCAGGCCCTGCGCGACAATTTCCAGTCGCTATTATCGCAAACGCTGCACAAGGCGCCATTTGCCCTGTACACGCATGGCGCAAGCGTTGGCGCGGCAGAAGGCGGCGAGCGCATGCAGCAGGCGATCGCCGTCACGCCGATCAATCTACCCGCTTCACCGCGCCACTGCCTGATCCAGATCAATGATGTCACCATCGCCGTAGGCCGTGAAAAGCTGCTGCGCGAACAAACCATGGTCTTGCGCTCGCAAACGTTTTCCGACGGCTTGACGGGCATTGCCAACCGCCGCCACTTCGACGTGGCGATCGAGAAGGAAATGCGGCGCGCCATGCGCACAAGCAGCCCCCTGTCGCTGCTGATGATCGATATTGACCATTTCAAGGATTACAACGACCATTACGGGCACCAGCAGGGCGACGACTGCCTGATCCGCGTGGCAGCCGAACTGGCCGCCATGCTGCAGCGCCCCACCGACCTGCTGGCACGCTATGGCGGCGAGGAATTTGCCGCCATCTTGCCCGACACGGACGCCGCGCAGGCGCTGCGCATGGCCGAGGCGCTCCGCGAACGGGTGGCCGAACTGCGCATTGCGCATGCCAAGACGGGCAATGCGGTCAAGCACATCACGGTCAGCATCGGCATCGCCACGCAGCACCCGCAGCAGCAACTGGCCATCTCCGCCCTGATCGGCGCCGCCGACCGCGCCCTGTACCTGGCCAAGGGCGCCGGGCGCAACCGTGTGATGGTGCAGCCATTATAGGAAATGCAAGGCCTGGCAAAGGATTCCAGTAGACATCTTTACGGCGTGTGCGTAGACTCGTAACTGATTGCAGCAACAACAACAAGAATTTGTCTGTGGTATCTATCCATGCGCATGGCCTGCCCATGCGGGACACGGCCAGGAGCGCTTGTGAATCTCGATCCTTCCTTCAAATCCGGCTTGCCGGGTGCTGGCATGGATACGACCATGGTGAACGGCATGCGCCTGCTGCTGTCGAGCGCTACCTTGCTGACCCTGTTCATCGACCCCGAAAGCGCCGGCAAGCTGAGCAAGATCACCTGGCTGATCTTTTCCGCGTATACCCTGCACAGCCTGCTGCTGTATGTGCTGGCCGTCCTGGGCCTGAGTTTGCCGGAAGATATTCTGCTGTACTGGCTGGACGTGGCCTGGTATGCACTGATCGTATTCTCCAGCAGCAACCACAACAACCTGTTTTTCCTGTTTTTCTTCTTTGCCATCCTGACCTCGTCGTTCCAGCGCGGCTTCGAGGAAGGCGCGCGCATCACCCTGGCCTCGGCCGGCCTGTTCGCCGCCACCGCCCTGTTCGGCGAAACGGATGCGGAACTGTCGCGCCTGCTGCTGCGCACCACCTTCCTGCTGGCGCTCGGCTACATGATCGCCTACTGGGGCGGCTCGGCCATCACGCAGCGCAGCCACCTGGCACTGCTGCGCGATGTCAGCCAGCTGTCCAATCCGCGCTTCGGCGTCGACCAGACCATTAGCTCGGTGCTGGAAAAAACCCGCAGTTATTTCAACGGCCGCAGTTGCCTGCTGGTCATGCAGGACAAGGGCACACGCGTCTGGTCGCTGCGCAGCGTACTGCATACGGCAACGGGCGTCGTGCACACCAGCTCGCTCCTCAGCGACGACGCGGCCAGTCTCCTGCTCGCTTTCGCGCACGATAAAATCGCGCTGTACAACCAGCCCGTCGGCCCCTGGCTGCCGTGGACAGGCGGCGCGCGCATGCTCGATCCCCACAGCGGGCGCTGGCTACGGCATGACGCTGCGGCAGGCGCGCGCCTGGCCGAACTGCTCGAAGCGCACGCCTTCATCAGCGCGCCACTGCCCTTGCGCAATGGCAAGGGCCACATCTTTATCGTCTGCGCCACCAGCATGAGCAAGACCGACGCCCTTTTTCTCAGCCATATCGGCGCGCAGGCGTTTCCCGTCATTGAAAACATCGATCTGCTCGACCGCCTGGCATCGCAGGCGGCCTCGCGCGAGCGCGAAAAGATCGCGCGCGACCTGCATGACACGGCCGTGCAGCCGTATATCGGCTTGCGCCACGGCCTGGCCGCCCTACGCAATGAAGCCACGCCGGGCAATCCGCTGCTGCCCGAACTGGAAAAACTGATCATCATGTCGGGTCAGGTGATCGCCGACCTGCGCAGCTATGCGCGCACGTTCAAGAACGGCCAGGTGCAAAGCGAGCCGGAACTGCTGGTGGCGCTACGGCGTCAGGCGGCACAGATTCACGAATTCTATGGCATCGACATCACCCTGCATATCGAGGGCGACCTGCATATCAACGACCGCCTGGCGGCCGAGGTGTTCCAGATCGTCAACGAGGGCATGAGCAATATCCGCAAGCATACCTCGGCGCGCCACGGCGCCGTCAAGCTGACCTGCGTGCAGGGCGCGCTGCACATCAGCATCGAGAATGAATGCGCGGCCGCGCACGTGCCCGATTTCCTGCCCGACTCGCTGGCCGAGCGCGCCGCTGCCCTCGGTGGCAGCGCCCGCGTCACCCACAGCCGCCTGGGCCACACTTCCGTGCAGATCGAGATCCCGATATGACCGACATGAATGAACACCAGCACCTGCCCGACGTCCACACCCACACCAGCATCCGCGTCATGCTGGTCGACGACCACAAGACCATGCTGTGGGGCCTGGAACGGCTGATCGGCGGCGAACACTCGGGCATGCGCGTGGTCGCCACAGCGTCCGACAGCGCAGCAGCGCTGGCACAGGCGCTGGCGCTGGAACCCGATGTCATCGTGCTGGACCTGGACCTGGGCGGCGTCAGTTCGCTGGCCATCCTGCCCGCGCTGGCGCAGTGCGGCAGCACGCGCGTGCTGGTGCTAACAGCCAGCCACGACCAGGCCACGCTGGACCAGGCCATCCTCAAAGGCGCGCGTGGGGTCATCAGCAAGGATGCGCCGGCCGAGATGGTGCTCAAGGCCATCGAAAAGGTCTACCACGGCGAACTGTGGCTGGAGCAAGCCATGCTGGGGCGCATGATGACCCAGCTGACGCAGCCGGGCGGCGCATCGGCGCACGCCATCGCCGTGGCCAGCCTGACCTTAAAGGAAAGAAAGATCATCGCCGCGCTGGTGCACGGCAGCGGCACGCCAGCCAAGCTGCTGGCGGACCAGCTGTTCATCTCGGAACACACCTTGCGCAACCACCTGACGTCGATCTACCGCAAGCTGGGCGTGTACAACCGCCTGGAACTGTACGCCTACGCCAGCAAGCATCAACTGGGCGAATTGCCGCCCGCCAGCTGATTCCCGTTTCCGCAGCCGCACCCCCTCACAGGGCGCCCGCTTTGCCAGCGTAGCGCCAGGCATGCGTTCGGCCTGCGCCTGCGCGTGCCAAGCCCAGCCATGACAATTGTCCCGAAAAAATCGAGCATATCCTCCCGGCCGGAAAGGGAGGTTCTTCTGATGTAGATCAAGCTGCCCACTTCTATATTGGTGTTACCGGAGTGCAAATCACACGCCACGGTCCACCACGATACGGAGCACGGCATGCGCCTAGCCAAGTTTCTTCCTGCATCACTATCCGCCTATTTGCAGGGCAAGGAAAAGGCCGCCTTCTACCGCTATGCCCTGGTCGCCGCACTGCTGGCCGTGATCTGCATCATCGGGCTGCTGGCACTGGGAGTAAGCCCGTAAGGCAGCGTTTCGCGGAAATACCCCTGCAAGACAGCAATGCTGTTTCACCCACCGTAGTTCCTCAACCACCAGGAGTTGTCATGAACCTCATCAAAAACTTTATCCGCGAAGAAGATGGCGTGACCGCCATTGAATATGGCCTGATCGCCGCCTTGATCGCTGTCGTGATCATTGTTGCCGTCAAGCTCATCGGCACGAACCTGAACATCATCTTCAACAAGGTCGCTACTGCCCTGGTTCCCGCCGCGTAACAGACCACAAGCCGGGCTGGCCCTGTGCGGCCCGGCTGTTGGCAATTGTCCAGTTTCCGAGGTACGCCATGAAACGCCTGTTCTCCTGCCTGCATGACGATTCAGCCGTCACCGCGATCGAATACGCGTTGCTGGCCAGCCTGCTGGCAGTGGCAGTGGTGGCCAGCATCAGCCTGGTCGGCGACCAGGTGCTGCTCATGTACGGCCATATCAAGGACCAGATCATCCTGGCGCTATCATGAACGCCCTCAGCCACCGCCCCCTATGCCTGATCGTGCTTGGCTATGCCGCCGCGGTCACATTACTCCTTGGCAGCCTCTCCACGCTGCGCGACAGCGTGCCGATACTTTCGGGCTTTCTCCTCATTTCGCTGCTGTGCGCCGTGTTTGCGCTATGTGGCTACAGCCTGTATGTGATGCTCGGGCTGCGCCCAGATCGCCTGTGCCATGACCTGTATCACGTGCTGCGCCGCTACCTGAGCAGGGAGCGCCTGCTGCAGGCGCTGCCCGTGTTGCTGCTCATTCCCATCTTTGCCGCCAGCTTCACGGCCTTCAAGGCGGCCATTCCCCGCTTGCATCCCTACACCTGGGACAGCCGCCTGTCCGCCTGGGATATCGCCCTGCACGGCGGCAGCGCGCCATGGGCATGGCTGCAACCGCTGCTGGGCTATCCATGGATGACGGGCCTGCTGAACGTCAGCTACCACCTGTGGTTCTTCCTGTTCTATGCCACGATCTACTGGCTGGCGCAAGACATGCGCCGCCCGCTGCTGCGCATGCAGTTCCTGCTCAGTTTTGTCCTCTCCTGGATCATCCTGGGCAGCATCGCGGCCATGCTGTTTTCCTCCGTCGGCCCCTGCTACTACGGCCACTTGCACGACAGCGACCCCTACGCCCCACTGATGGCCTATCTGCACGAAGCCAACCAGCACTTCCCCATCTGGGCTTTGTCGGTGCAAGACACGCTGTGGCAAGACTACCAGAGCAGGGGCGCTTCGAGCGAACTGGGCATCTCGGCCATGCCCAGCATGCATGTCGCCACCGCCGTGCTGATGGCCTTGCTGGGCTGGCGCGTCAGCCGCACCGCCGGCCTCGCCCTCAGCGTTTTCGCCATGCTGATCATGCTCGGTTCCGTGCACCTGGGCTGGCACTACGCGCTCGACGGCTATGCCGGTGCGGCCGGCGCGGCACTGGTCTGGCATGCGGTGGGCCGCATGCTGCGTGCCGGCGGCGTCTGCGTCAGCACGCTGGGCGCTGCGGCGCCATGCATGAGCAAGGGAGGGCTGCTGTCATGAGTGCCGCCCTGACCTCGCTGCTGTGCCTGGCCTTGCTGGCCGGCCTGTTGGGTGCTGCCCTGTGGCATGACCTGCGCACGCGGCGCATCCCGAATCGCCTGGTGCTGTGGGGCACGGTGGGCGGCGTGCTCCTGAACAGCATGCTGCCGGCCGGCGCCGGCCTGTTCCAGCAGCCGTTTGGCGGCCTGGGCCTGCTGCAGTCGCTGGCCGGCGCCGCTGCCGGACTGGCCCTGCTGCTGCCCATGTATTTGCTGCGCGCCCTGGGCGCCGGCGACGTCAAGTTGATGGCCATGTGCGGCGCCTTCCTGGGGCCGCTTGCCGTGCTCGAAGCGGTGCTGCTGACCTTGCTCGCTGGCGGCGTGCTGGCCATCGCAGCCGCCCTGCTGGGACGCCGTTTGCGCCAGGTGCTGAAAAACGCCTACTACATGCTGCTCGGCACGCTGCTGCAAAGTCTTGCAGGCGGCCCCGCTACCGTGGCCGAGCCGCCTGCCGTCACCGGCAAGCTGGCTTACGCGTTTGCCATCACCAGCGGCACGGGCCTGCAAATTTTCCTGACGTACAACCACCTGTGGAGCTTGCGCTGAACAGCGCAACTCCATGACCGCATCCAGAACGGGACGCCATCATGAACGCCATCAGCACCCTGCGCCACTCGCGGCACGCCAGCCTGCTCGGCAACGCCTTCATGGCGGGCATCTGGGCCGTGTTTGCCTATGCCCACGTGCTCGCTTACCTTCACACCAGTGACTGGAGCTATTTGCTGTTCTGCATGACGGAAACCGTCTCGGCCCTGTTTTTCCTGATCCGCACGGTACCGGACAGCGTCTCGACCGACATGCGCGACTGGCTGCTGGCCATCGGCGCCACCTTCGCGCCTTTCTTCTTCAATCCTTCCGACATGGCGCTCTGGGCCGATGCACGCTACCTGCTGCTGCCGGGCAGCGCCTTGCTGCTCACGGGCCTGCTGTCACTGAACCGCAGCTTCGGCCTGGTGGCTGCCCAGCGCACCATCAAGACCCGCGGCGTCTACCGCGTGATACGCCACCCGCTGTACGCCAGCTACCTGATTTCCCTGAGCGGCTACGTGCTGGCCAATACCTCGACAGCGAATCTTCTCATCTACGTCGCGACGATGTCGCTGCTACTGGCGCGCCTGCTGCGCGAAGAGCGCTTCCTGGCTGCCGACGTGCGCTACCGCGCCTACATGCGCCAGGTGAAATACCGCTTGCTGCCTTTCATTTTCTGATCACCAGCCCAGATCGACCCGCAACAAGGAGCCGTCATGCCCGATACCTATCCAGAAGAACCCGCCAACGGCAGCATCACGCCGGCAGCGATGCGCGCGCCGCGCAATGTGGCCGAGACCGGCTTGCCCTTCTTGTTCCTGGTAGAACTGCTGGTGAAAGTCATGTTCCAGCGCGGCCAGATCAGCTTGCCGGCCCTGTCGGCGCACGTGAAGCTGGGCGCCAGCGTGCTCGAACCGCTGCTGACCTTCATGCGCGCCGAAAAACTGTGCGAGGTACAGCGCACCGGCTACAGCGGCACCGACGCCGACCAGCAGTATCACCTGGGCGACCAGGGACGCCTGCGCGCCGCCGACTATTTGCGGCGCAATGCCTACAGCGGCCCCGCACCGGTCACGCTGGCCGACTACAGCGCGCAGGTGCTGGCGCAAAGCGTGGCCCGCATGCAAGTCACGCGCGACACCGTGATGCAGCAGTTTCACACCGTGGTGGCCAGCGCTGCCGTACTCGACCAGCTGGGCGCGGCCATGAACTCGGGCCGGGCGCTGCTGCTGCACGGTCCCGCCGGCAGCGGCAAGACCTACCTGGCCGAGCGCCTGCATGGCTTGCTCAGCGGGACCATCGCCCTGCCGCATGCGGTGATGGTCGATGGCGAAGTGCTGCCCTTCCTCGACCCCATGCTGCACACACTGGCCAGCGGCGCCGCGCCGCCGGCCGACCCGCGCTGGGTGCGTGCCCTGCGCCCCACCGTGCTGACCGGCGGCGAACTGACGCTCGACATGCTCGACCTGCAATTCGACCAGGGCGCGCGCCTGTACCAGGCGCCGCTGCACCTGAAAGCCAACAACGGCATCTTCATCATCGACGACCTGGGCCGCCAGCGCTGCTCTCCCGTGGAACTGATGAACCGCTGGATCGTGCCGATGTCGCGCCGCGTCGATTACCTGTCGCTGCACACAGGCTACAAGTTTCCCGTGCCCTTCGACGTCATCGTGGTGTTTTCCTCGAACCTGGCACCGCAGCAGCTGGCCGACGACTCCTTCCTGCGCCGCATTGGCTACAAGATCCATATCGGCGAACTGAGCGGCTACCACTACGAAACCGTGTTCCGCAACACCTGCGAACAATTCGGCATGGCCTTCAACCACGCCAGCTACCACTACCTGCTGCAACTGCATGGCCAGCATGCGCGGCCGCTGCTGGCCTGCTATCCACGCGACATCCTGTCCCAATTGTGCGACGTGGCGTGCTACGAGGGCCGTCCGGCACGCCTGGAAGCCGATGCGCTGCACTGGGCCTGGAACAACTATTTCGGCGCCGCCGACGGCTCCGCCGGCATACAGAACGGATCGGCTTCGGTCCTGCATAAAGGAGTATCAAAATGAGAAACGCACGCGCTCTGACGATGATGGCCTTCGCGGTCATCCTGGCGTTCGTGGCGGTCATCGTGGCCGCGCGCTGGATCAATGCCCAGGCTTCGGGCAATACCAACAAGGTAGCCGTTGCGCTACTCGACATCAGCCTGGGCGCGCGCATCTCGCCTGAAATGGTGCGCATGGTCGACTGGCCCGCCAACGCGCTGCCGCCGGGCGCCTTCAACGATCCGAAACTGCTCGACGCGCGCGTCACGCGCACCAGCATCCAGCACGGCGAACCGATCATGGAGAGCAAGCTGGCGCCCCCCGGCACCCAGGGCGGCCTGTCGGCCGTGGTCGGCGAAGGCAAGCGCGCCATGACCGTGCGCGTCAATGACGTGGTAGGCGTGGCTGGCTTTGCCCTGCCCGGCAACTATGTCGACATTCTCGTCAACACCCAGGACGAGATGACCAAGAATGCCAGCGGACGCGACCCCAGCATTTCGAAGATCGTCCTCGAACGCATCCTCGTGCTGGCGATCGCACAGGAATCGAGCCGCGACGACACCAAGCCCAAGGTGGTCAATGCCGTGACCCTGGAATTGACGCCGGACCAGGCGGAAAAGCTTGACCTGGCGCGCAGCGTCGGCACGCTCTCGCTGGTGCTGCGCAACCAGATCGAAGACAAGCCCGTCAACACTGAAGGCGCCACCAAGACCAGCCTGCTCGACACCAAGGTCGCCGCCCAGGTACCGGCGCCAGCACCACGCCCTGTCGTGCGCCACCGCGTGGTGCAAGGACCGGTCGGGCCACAAGTCGATGTCATCAAGGGGCTGGAACGCAGTTCCCAACAATTCTGAACAACGCGGATTCCTGCCCGATCCGCACCACGAGGAGCATGCCATGAGCACCATGAGCAAACTGAGCACAGCAAACGGGAGCCGCATCCTGCGCATGGCCCTCGCCATCGCCGCCATCGGCGCCCTGATTCCGGCCGCGTATGGCGAAGTGGCCGCCCCGGCGCCACCAGCGACTTCGCCCGGCCTGTCGACGACGCCACCGGGCGCCAAGCCGCAGATGGCTGGCGCCTCTGCCACAGCCACTGCGGCGGCCATCTCGCCGCCGCCAAAAGTGGTGTACCGCGCACCACGCGCCAAGGCCATCACGCCGCAAGCCAAGCCGGACTCGGCCGGCAGCCACACCGACGTCAGCCGGAGCATGGCCCTGGCCGAAGGCAAGTCGACCTTGATGCACCTGCCGTTTCCCGTCGCCCGCGTCTCGGTGGGCGACCCGCGCATCGCCGATGTGATCCTGCTCAATACCACCGATGTCTATCTGCTGGGCAAATCCGTCGGTACCACCAACCTGATCATCTGGAACCGCAGCAACGAGGCCAGCATCATCGACCTGTCCGTCAGCATCGACAGCAGCCTGCTGCAGGCGCGCCTGAGCGCATTGCTGCCGAACGAGAAAGACTTGCATGTGACGGTCGCTGGCGACACGCTGATCCTGTCGGGCATGGTCAGCGATACCGTCAAGGCCGACCAGGCGATGTCGCTGGCGAACGCGTATGCCCAGCGCGGTTCGCGTCCTGCCACCGGCACGGCTGCGGCGGCGGGCGCCGGCGCAGCGCCAGCGCCCGCCGCTGGAGGCCCCGCCGATCCCTCGGGCGGACCCGCTCCCTCGCCGCGCGTGATCAACCTGATGTCCATCGCCGCGCCGCAGCAAGTGATGCTGGAAGTCAAAGTGGCGGAGGTATCGAAAACCCTGGTCGACCAGCTGGGCGCCAGCCTGGGCATCAACAAGACCATCGGCAGCTGGTCGTATTCGCTGCTGTCCAGCCTGTTGAGCAATAATCCCAGCGGCTTGAGCGGCGCCAGCAAGAACAACTTCTTCAATCTCGACGCGCAGAAACGCGATGGCCTGATCAAGGTGCTGGCCGAGCCGAACATCATGGCCATCAGCGGCCAGGAAGCCAGTTTCCTGGCCGGCGGCAAGATTTTCATTCCCGTCAGCCAGACCAACAACGGCGGCACGCCCACGATCACGCTGGAAGAAAAAGAGTTTGGCGTGGCCGTCAAATTTACCCCCACCGTGCTCGAAGGGGGGCGCATCAACCTGAAAGTGTCGCCGGAAGTATCCGACCTGAACAAGGAAGGCATCGGCATCACCGCTACGGGCATCTCGACGACCGCCATTCTGCCCTCGTTTACCACGCGGCGCGCCACCACTACGGTGCAACTGTTCGACGGCCAGAGCTTCGCCATCGGCGGCTTGATCAAGAACAACGTCACCAGCAATATCAAGGCCCTACCGGGCCTGGGTGAAGTTCCCGTACTGGGCGCGCTTTTCCGCAGCACGGATTTCCAGACCGACCGCTCGGAACTGGTCTTCATCATCACGCCGCACCTGGTCAAGCCATTGCCGGCCGACTACAAACTGCCCACCGACGAGTACATACCGCCGACGCGCGGTGACGTCTTCCTGCAGGGAAAAATGGAAGGCCGGGCGCCAGCACCGCAGCCGCAGCCGCAGCCGATGCTGCAGCCGGCACCGATGCCCATGCCAGCGCCGCTGCCAGCACCCGCTTCCATGCCGCCCCAGGCAGCCATGCCGGCCCCCGTGCCGCCCGCCATGCCGACATCGCCCAGCGACGATCTGCCGCAATACCGCGCCGTGCCCAAGGCCGATGCGGCCACGCCGTCAGCCAGCATCATCGATGATCTCAAATAGGAGCACCCCATGAAAACCTTTACCTTCACACGTACCCTGCCCCGCTGCCTGGTGTGCGCAGCGGTATCGCTGGCTGGCTGTGCCGCCACGACCACTCCTGTGCTCGACAGCCATTTCGGCGAGGCGCTGACCCTGCTCAAGCAACAGCAGATCCTGTATCCCGCTGCGGCCAGCAATACCAATCCCGTGCTGGGCCTCGATGGCAGGAGCGCCATCAGCGGCTACAAGCTGTATCAGAAGTCGTTCAGCGCGCCCGAACCGCTGCCCGACGTACTGACGATCGGCGTCAGCAAACGCTGACACTGCCGCCCCGCCCTTTGATCCCATCCACAGCCGGAGCCCGCCGTGAAAATCTTCATTATCTCCAGTAACGAACAACAACTGGCCGGGATGGCGGCGCTGCTGCGCGAGCGCCATGCCGGCGACGATATCGACAGCGCCATCGGCAGCCTGGAGCGGCTTGCCGGCACGGCCGAAATGGCGGCGCCCGACGTGCTGCTGCTGGCGCAACCCGTCATCGACGATGCCGACCTGGCGCGCATCGAGCGCCTGGCCAGCCGCCAGCAGGGCATGGCCATCATCCTGCAATGCGAGCACCAGGGCAGCGACTTCCTGCTGAAAGCCATGCGCGCCGGCGTGGGCGAAGTGCTGCCGCAAGCCGACAGCGGCGCGGCCTTGAATGCGGCGCTGCAGCGTCTCGAGGACAAGAGCGCGCGGCACGTGCAGCGCCATGGCAAGGTGATCGCCTTTGCCTCGTGCAAGGGCGGCAGCGGCGCCACTTTCATCGCCGCCAACCTGGCCTATGCCCTGTCGCTGGACAATCAGCGCGTGGCACTGTTCGACCTGAACCTGCAGTTCGGCGATGCGGCGCTGTTTGTCTCTGACCAGAAGCCGACGGCGACCCTGTCGCACGTGGCGCAGCAAATCCACCGCCTCGACGCGTCCTTCCTGGCCGCCAGCATGGTGCAGGTGACGCCGAATTTCAGCATCCTGGCCGCGCCCGAAGATCCGGCCCATTCCAGCGACGTGAAACCGGAACACATCGACCAGCTGCTGCACCTGGCGCGCAGCGAGTACGATTTCATCGTGCTGGACCTGGGCCGCGGCCTCGATGCCATCAGCGTGCGCGCGCTGGACCATGCCGACATGATCTGTCCCGTCATGCAGGCAACGCTGCCCTATATCCGCGACGGCAAGCGCCTGCTGCAGGCGTTCCAGTCACTGGAGTATCCGGTAAGCAAGATTCACCTGATCCTGAACCGCTACGCAGGCGACGATGAAATCCGCCTGCGCGACCTGGAGGCGGCGTATGGCCAGCGCATCTTCCATACCATCGCGAATCACTACGCGGCAGCGGCCGCTTCGGTCAACCAGGGCGTGCCGGTGTTGAAGCTGGCGCCGGGCAGCCCGCTGTCCAAGTCGCTGCAGGAATGTGCCAGCAAGCTGTCGGGCGGGCGCGCGCCCGTCCCGGCAGGCCTGTTTTCGCGCCTGTTCCAGCGTAGCCGGCCCATTCACCTTCGAGGGGAAACAGCATGAGTACCGATATCCATGGCGGCAATCCCAGCCTGCGTGAACGCCTCGGCAGCGCCGCCGCGCCGAATGGCTACGCGCCGTTCGGCGCACCCCGCGCTGGCAGCGCCGACAATCCCGCCTACCATGAACTCAAGCAGCATGTGCACCAGGCCCTGCTCGACAGGATCGACCTGGAGGGCATGCAGCGCCTGTCGCAGGAGCAGATACGCGAGGACCTGAAAACCCTCGTCGGACGCCTGCTCGATGAAGATAATGTCGTCATCAACGACATCGAGCGGCGCACGCTGGTGCGCGACATCCAGGATGAAGTGCTCGGCTTCGGCCCGCTCGAACCGCTGCTGGCCGATCCGGAAATTTCCGACATACTCGTCAATACCTACCGCCAGGTGTATGTCGAGCGGCATGGCCAGTTGGAACTGAGCAATATTCGCTTCACCGACGATGCCCACCTGCTGAAAATCATCGACAAGATCGTCTCGCGCGTGGGCCGGCGCATCGACGAATCGAGTCCCATGGTCGATGCGCGCCTGCCCGATGGCTCACGCGTCAACGCCATCATCCCGCCGCTGGCCATCGATGGCCCGGTGATGTCGATACGGCGCTTCTCGGCCCAGCCGCTGCGCCTGGCCGACCTGGTGGAACGGCACAGCCTGACGACGGAAATGGCACAGATACTGCAAGGCCTGGGCAAGGCCAAGGTCAATATTCTGATCTCCGGCGGCACTGGCAGCGGCAAGACCACCATGCTCAACGCGATTTCCGGCTTCATCAGCACGAGCGAGCGCATCGTCACCATCGAAGATGCGGCCGAACTGCAGATGCAGCAACCGCACGTGGTACGCCTGGAAACGCGGCCGGCCAATATCGAGGGCAAGGGCGAGGTGACGCAGCGCGCGCTGGTGCGCAATGCGCTGCGCATGCGGCCCGACCGCATCATCCTTGGCGAGGTGCGCGGCGCCGAAGCGCTCGACATGCTGCAGGCGATGAACACGGGCCACGAAGGCTCGATGGCCACCATTCACGCCAATACCCCGCGCGACGCGCTGACGCGGCTGGAAAACATGATCAGCATGGCTGCCTCGATGTTGCCGGGTAAGGCCATGCGCCAGCAGATCAGCGCCGCCATCGGCGTGGTGGTGCAGGTGGCGCGCCTGACCGATGGCAAGCGCAAGGTGGTGGCGATCCAGGAGATCACCGGCATGGAAGGCGAGATCATCACCATGCAGGAAATTTTCACCTTTCGCCAGACCGGCATTGCCCAGGACGGCACCGTCAGCGGACACTTCCAGGCCAGCGGCGTGCGGCCGCAGTTCCTCGACCGCCTGCGCGCCTTCGGCGTCGTGGTGCCGGAAAGCCTGTTCGATCCCAGCCGCCAATACCACTAAGGAGAAGGGCCATGGACTATAGCTATTACGTCTTCGGCGCGCTGATCTTCCTCGCCGTGGTGCTGTTCATTACGGGCCTGTATCACAGCTGGAACAATGCGCGCGGCCCCGAATCGGAGCGGGTGGCGCATCGGCTGCGGGTGCTGTCGGCCGGTGCCCACGCGGGCGAGCAAAACAACACCATGATCAAGCAGCGCCTGCTCAGTGAAACGCCGGCGCTGCAGAAATTGCTGCTGGAGGTGCCGCGCGTGCATGCCCTGGACCGCCTGCTGGAGCAGTCGGGCCTGAAATGGAGCGTGGCCCAGTGGGCCATGCTGGTGCTGCTGACCTTTCTCGTCGCCCTGGTGGCCATCAGCTTCATCAACCTGCCCTGGCTGCTGCGCCTGCTGGTGGCGGCCGCCTGTGCCCTGCTGCCCCTGTACTACATCGAGCGGGCCAAGGCGCGCCGTTTGCTGCGCATCGGCATGCAGCTGCCCGACGCACTCGACCTGATGAGCCGTGCACTGCGCGCCGGCCATGCCTTTCCCACGGCACTGAAAATGGTCGGCGATGAAATGAACGCGCCGCTGGCCGAGGAATTTCGCATCGCCTTCGACGAAGTCAATTTCGGCATCGCCATGCCGGATGCCCTGATGAACCTGGCCACCCGCGTGCCCAGCACCGACATGCGTTATTTCGTCATTGCCGTACTGATACAGCGCGAGACGGGCGGCAACCTGGCAGAACTGCTTGAGAGCATCAGCCACATTATCCGCGACCGCATGAAACTGCTGGGCCAGGTGCGCGTGCTGTCGGCCGAGGCGCGCCTGTCGGCCTGGATACTGTCGCTGCTGCCATTCGCCGCGGCGGCCGTGATCCACCTGAGCAATCCGACTTTCCTGGCCGTGCTGTACGACGATCCCGGTGGAAAAAAAATGCTGGCCTGTGCTGCGATGCTGATGCTGATCGGCATCCTCATCATGCGCAAGATCATCCACATCCGGGTGTAGTGTCGAGGGAGAAAACATCATGACTACCGTGCAAATAGGATTTCTGGGCTTGCTCTTCATCGCCGTCTTCGCCGGCGCCATGTTCGTGCTGCTATTGGCCATACCCGACCCGCTACGCCAGCGCCTCGACAGTGTGGGTACCAGCGAAGCAGGCGGTGCGCGCCAATGGCTGGCGCACTTCGTCAAGTTCAGCGGACCGCTGGCCCGCCTGTCCTTGCCGGAAGACGGCTGGGAAACGTCCAGGATACGCCTGCGCTTCATGCATGCGGGCCTGCGCCATCCGTCGGCGCCCCTGCTGTACTTCGGCGCCAAGACGGGCCTGGCCATCGGCCTGCCCGTGCTGCTGTTCCTCGGGCTGAGCTTGGCCGGGGTACATAACGATGGCATCAATTTGCTGCTGTGCCTGCTGTTGGCGGCCGGCCTCGGCTACTACCTGCCTAATCTCTGGCTGAACCGGCGCATCCGCCTGCGCCAGCGCGAGATCTTTGAAGCGTTTCCCGACGCACTCGACCTGATGACCGTCTGCGTGGAGGCGGGCTTGGCCATGGATGCGGCACTGGCGCGGGTAGCGGCCGAGATCAGCCTGAAAAGCGGGGTGCTGGCCGAGGAACTGCATTTGCTGACGCTGGAACTGCGCGCCGGCAATTCCAAGGAGCGCGCCTTGCGCAACCTGGGCCTGCGCACGGGCGTCGAGGATGTCGACGCCCTGGTGTCCATGCTGATCCAGGCCGAACGCTTCGGCACCAGCATCGCCTCCTCGCTGCGCGTGCAGTCCGATCAGCTGCGCACCAAACGGCGCCAGCTGGCCGAAGAGCAAGCCGCGAAAATCGCCCTGAAGCTGCTGTTTCCCCTGATCTTCTTCATTTTCCCCTCGCTGCTGGTGGTACTGATGGGGCCAGCGTTCCTGCAAATCTACCGCATCCTGCTGCCAGGCATGGCTGGCGGTAATTAAGACGAGCGTTCCCTACGACTCCCGGCAGCAGCCACTGCCGGGAGCAATGCCTTCCCCCGCCAGCAACGCATCCCTCCCTGCCCTTTCTCGCAGCCTGCCCCTGCCGCAGCACCGCATGCCTGTCCAGTGCTGTGCTGGCGGGCCCGAACAACATGTCCGGCTTGGCCGTATGGCGCCAACTACGCACGTATGCGTCGCAGGCGCGTGCTTGATGCGGTGAAGGCGCCTGCCGCGATGAACCCAAAAAAAGGCCGGACTGCGTGTCCGGCCCTGTTGCCTGCCTGGCGAGCAACTACATGCTGATGCGCAAGATGGCCGAGGCGAGTTTCTCGAAGCACGGTTTGAGCTCGGTGGCATTGGCCGCGTGGCAATAGATGCCCACCGGCTGCGTCGGCGTGGCGCAACGCGCTGGCGCATCCGTCGTGTTGGCCATGCACTTGAGAATACTCTCGCCCGTGTCGCCAGCGACGGGGCCATTGACGGTGGTCAACTGCGTTCCCAGGCCCAGCGTAAATACATACATGCCTTCCGAGCGTGCCTTGGCGGCCATCGCTTCGAGCAGGTTGCGCGAAGCATTGTTGACATTCACCCAGGTCTTGGCATTGGTACTGGTATCGTTGGTCACGGGCCGCAGCGTGGTGCCCGGATAAATGGCGAACTCCTGGTCAGCCAGATTGTGCGCGTTGTACCATTTTGGCAAGGCGGCAGCATCCAGGTTTTTGACGATATCGCTTCCCTGGTAGCACTTTCCCGCAGCCGTCGAACTCTGCATGTTGATCAGCCACAAGCCAGCCGGCGTGCCGGTGGCGGCATCGTTCGTGATCAGCGAGCCGGGCGTGGTGCAATCAGCAGGTTTTTTGAAGGTAAAAACGGAAGAAAGGGTATTCGGCGTGCCGTCGGAAAAAAACACGATGACGCGCAGGCTGGAACGCTGGGCCAGAGGAATGCTGTTGAGCTGGTTGCGCCCATTCCACATGCCTTCGGCGGAATTGGTCAAGCCGTCAAAAACGTATTTGCCGATGTGAGTATTCATGCCCTTGCCGTCCGCCGAGCCGGTCGGCGCATCCGTATCGTTCAGGGCGAAGCCGCGTGTGCTGGTACGTATTGTATTGTCGAGTACAGCGCCATACGAAAAATGAATCAGGGCCATTCGATCGAGGTCCTTGTTAAATTTGGTCAGAAACAATTTCGCACTGCTGATCACGGTCGGCCCCACGGACGCCATCGACCCCGAGGTATCCATCACGAACGCCAGGTCCAGGTCCTTGCGGATGGTTTGCGCCGCTGCGCTGACATTGAGAAAATTGAAGCCCAACACCCGCATCAGGGTCACCGGCACCGATGCCGTGGCCGACGCGTCGACTGTGACCTTGCCCGCGTCAAACGTGATGGTCGGATCGGGAAAGCTGGGCGTGGCACCCAGATAGCCGGTGGGAAAATTGGCGGCAAAGAATTTGCGCGCGGCAGCCTGCGCGCTGGCCCGTTGCGCGGCCTCGCCCACGCCCTGTGTGACGGAACGGGCAGCGGCGATGCTGGCCGCATCGACGGCAGAGTTGAGCTTGGAGCGGACAATGAAACCCAGGCCCGAATCGATGGCCAGGCCCACGGCGCCTATCAGCACGACAAGCGACAATGCCACGACAATCAGAACCTGTCCCTTGGCCTTTTTTCCAGGCGTGTTACGTTTTTTCATGATGCCCTCCAGGTAGCGGATGATGGCGTCCGGATGTCAGAAGATGGTTTTGGCGTACAGGTTGCCGCTCAGCTGCGGCGTTTTGGCGCCGAAGCCCAGGTTCATGCCTGCAAACAGAATGGTCGAGCGGTACAGCGTTTCCACGACATAAATCACTTCGCCGTCAGCGAGCTGGTTGCTCATGGCGTCATTGATGGCCGAGCCGGCGCTGGGGATGTTGCTGCACTTGCCGCTGCCATCGGTGGCCCAGCTGTTGCAAGTCCATACCCGGCTCGGCTGCTGCGCCCCCTTGGTCCAGCGGTAGTGTTCCAGTATGACGTTCGACTTGCCAGGGCCATTGCCCATGATCTTGCTGATGTACATGCTGCCATTGTTGGCCATGTCCAGCGGCGGCGTCGTCATGGCCAGCGCCGTCATGATGGTCTGGGGGTCTTGCGAGGAGCGCGATGCCAGGTTGGCGCCTTCGCGGCTCAGATTAGTCAGGATCATGTCGCCTTGCACGATGCGCGCCAGGTCGAACACGGGGACGGCCAGCATCAGCAAAAATGGCAGCACGAGAGCGAATTCCACGGCGGCCACACCCTTCTGGCGCCGGATTGGCAGTTTGCACGCGTTCATCAGAAGGCCTCGTTGCGCATGGTGGCAGCCACGCTGAAGGTGTATTGGCTGCGTGAGCCGGCACTGGTCTGGTGGCTGGGATTGAGCAGTGCCATCAAGCGCCAGGCGGGCGTGACGACAGGCCAGGTGCAGTTCACCTGCAAGACGACGATGTCGCCGGCGGCGCCAAACATAGTGTTGTTGTAAGCCGATGGCGTTTGCGACACGCCATTGACGACGATGACGGGACTGACCATGCCATACAGCCCCAGCGAACTATCCTTAATTCTTTGCAATACCGCTTCGTAACGCTGCTTGTTCGCCGTGGCGGGGTCGAGGTTGTTTTGTCCCGTGATGGAATAGCGCGCCCCTTCGCGCACCGCGTATTGCATTGTCAAGTTGACCCAGAACATGACCCCCAGTTCCATGATCATGGCGATGAGGAAAAAGAGGAGTGGGGCGACCATGGCAAACTCCACCAAGGCCGCGCCGCGCGGCATTTTTTTCAGGCACAACTTTCCCCTACAGCTGTTTCTAGTCTGCATGATTTACTCGCTTGGACAGGTTGCTCTCGGTCTCGCGCCGAAGTTGCAATAAAGTCAAATAAATTGTTCTTTGTATAATTTAATTTAGGTAATGCCGAGACGAAAGTCAAGGTCTGAATGCGGGTAAATCAGGTGCGCTCGAAAATGCGCAGGGGAGATAAAATTAGCGCGGCAGCAGGCGCCGGTCGGCAGGGTTGAGCAGGAAGCCTTGCAGGATCTCCTGCAGTTGCGGCAATTGCGCCTCGTAGGCGGGAATGCCAAGCTGGCGCGCGCCGAAGTAGTGGGCGATGATGTCGCCCTGCTGCTCCATGTTGAAGTCGGACAGGACGCCGCCGGCCTGCGCGTCGTAGCGGTAGGCGCGCTGCCCAATGTAGCCACCGCGCAGCGCCAGCAGCACGCCATGCAGCAGCACGCCGTAGCCCAGTTGGTACTGCCACACATGCACCATTTCGTGGATGAAGAACAGCTTGCCGCCGTGGCCTTCGCGGGAAAAATCATCGCGGTACTGGGCCGGCATGAAGTGCAGGCTGCCGCGCGGCGTCATCGCCGTGTTCTGGTCCTGCAAGCCGAATGGTAAAAAGGAGCCGCGCACGACGCGCACGCGCGCGTAGTCGATGGCGCCCTGGAAGACGCTGCGGGCCATGGCGGTTTCGCCGATGGTGAGGGGGCGGCGCAAGACTCGCATCAGAAGAAGAGAAGAAAGCGCGGCAGGCATGCAAGCCTGCCGCGCCGGTACCGCTTAAACCGAACGTAAACCGCTGGCTGCTTTCGCGATTTCCGTGATGCGTTCCCAGTTGCCGGCCGCAATCGCGTCTTTCGGCGTCAGCCATGAACCGCCCACGCAGGCGACGTTCTTGCATGCCAGGAACTGCGACGCTGTCTCTTGCGAGATGCCGCCCGTCGGGCAGAAGGTGATGTCCGGCAGCGGGCCGTAGATGGCGTTGAGCATGCCGATGCCGCCGGCCGGCACGGCCGGGAACAGTTTCAGCTGCAGGAAGCCGTTTTCACGCGCCGCCATCACTTCACCGGGCGTCATCACGCCTGGCAGCAGCGGCAGGCCGCTGCTTTTCGCCGCCGCCACCAGGGCCGACGTCAGGCCAGGCGAGACGCCGAAGACGGCACCCGCATCGCGCGCCTGGACGAATTCCTCGGGACGGGTCAGCGTGCCGACGCCGACGATGGCGCCCGGCACGGCCGACATGGCGCGGATCGCTTCGAGGCCGTGCTTGGTGCGCAGGGTCACTTCCAGCACGCGGATACCGCCCGCCACCAGCGCGCGCGCCAGCGGTACGGCGTGTTCAGGATCGTCGATCGCAATCACGGGGATCACGCTCGAAGTGCGCATAATTTCCAGTAGTGTCATGGTCATCTCTTATTTCCTAGCCAAAAAGTCTTCATCGGAACCCGGTACGATATCACCGACATTGTCGGCGTCGTGCAAGGCGACGGTGGTGGGAATCGGCGACGGCAGGCCGAAGGTGGTGGCACCCTCTTCCGCCGCGCTGACGGTGGAACGGAACATGGAAAACAGCTCGCGGCCCATGCCGACGTGGTTCGGCGACAGGTCGGTCGTGACCAGCGAACGGGCGTGCCAGACGTCGGCCGGCACCAGCGCTTCCAGGACGCCGGTAAACGCGTCGAGGCGGATGATGTCGCCGTCGCGCACCAGGCCCAGCGGGCCGCCGGCGAGGATTTCAGGCGAGACATGGATGGCGGCCGGCACCTTGCCCGACGCGCCCGACATGCGGCCATCGGTAACCAGCGCCACGTGGCGGCCCGCATCCTGCAGGTTGGCCAGCGCGGGCGTGAGCGCATGCAGTTCCGGCATGCCGTTGGCGCGCGGGCCCTGGAAGCGCAGCACGGCGACGAAGTCGCGGTCCAGCGTGCCGGCCTTGTAGGCGGCCATGAACGCTTCCTGTGAATTGAATACCAGGGCCGGTGCTTCGACCGTGCGGTGCTGCGGCTTGACGGCCGAGACCTTCATCACGGCGCGGCCCAGGTTGCCTGCGACGAGGACCATGCCGCCGTCCGGCGCGAACGGGTTCGAGGCGGGGCGCAGCACGTTTTCGTCGGCGCTGGCGGCCGGTGCATCTTTCCAGAAGACCTTGCCGTCTTCACCGAGGAAGGGCTCCATGCAGTGCGCGCGCAAGCCATGACCGAGGATGGTGTTGACGTCTTCGTGCAGCAAGCCCGCATCGAGCAGTTCGCGGATCAGGTAACCGGTGCCGCCGGCCGCGTGGAAATGGTTCACGTCGGCGTCGCCGTTCGGGTAGATGCGCGTGAGCATCGGCACGATGGCCGACAGTTCGTTGAAATCGTTCCAGTCGATGACGATGCCGGCCGCCTTGGCGATCGCCACCAGGTGCAAGGTATGGTTGGTCGAACCGCCCGTGGCCAGCAAGCCCACGACGGCGTTGACGATACATTTCTCGTCGACGATATGGCCGACTGGCAAGTAATTGGTGCTTTGCGCCGTGATGACGGCAGCGCGCTGGGCGGCAGCTTTGGTCAGCGCATCGCGCAGCGGGGTATTTGGCGTGATGAAGGCGGCGCCCGGCAAGTGCAGGCCCATCACTTCCATCAGCATCTGGTTGCTGTTCGCGGTGCCGTAGAAGGTACAGGTGCCGGCGCCGTGGTAGGCTTTCGATTCGCCTTCGAGCAAGTCTTCGCGCGTGGCCTTGCCTTGCGCATACAGCTGGCGCACCTTGGCTTTGTCCTGGTTCGACAGGCCCGACGTCATCGGACCGGCCGGCACGAAGACGGCGGGCAAGTGGCCGAAGTGCAGCGCGCCGATCAGCAAGCCCGGCACGATCTTGTCGCACACGCCCAGGTACAGGGCCGCATCGAACATATTGTGCGACAGCGCCACGGCGGTCGACATGGCGATGGTGTCGCGCGAGAACAGCGACAGTTCCATGCCCGGCTGGCCTTGCGTTACGCCATCGCACATGGCGGGCACGCCGCCGGCGAACTGGGCCACGGCGCCCACTTCGCGCACGGCTTGCTTGATAATCTGCGGGAAGCCTTCGAAGGGCTGGTGCGCCGACAGCATGTCGTTGTACGAGGAAACGATGGCCACGGACGGCTTCTTGTATTCTTTCAGCGACAATTTGTCGTTGACGGGAAAGGCGGCAAAGCCGTGCGCCAGGTTGGTGCACGAGAGGGCGCCGCGCTGCACGCCCTGAATGCGGGCCGCATCCAGATGCGCCAGGTAGGCGCCGCGCGATGGCCGGCTGCGCGCGATGATGCGCGCTGTTACGGATTCGACTACTGGATGCAGCGCCATATGGATTTCCTTAAAAATGAGTATTTCGTGAAATTTTACTACAAAATGCTGAAGAAGAAGCGCTCTTGCATGGGCCAACAACAGAAATAAGCCACAAATTGCGGCATGTCAAAGCCAAGCCAGGCAATATCGCGTATCCGCAGCTGCCAACATATCTCTTATATATGGCTGCTGCAATCGCTAAAAAAAGCACAACAAAATCGGCTTCACGTCACAAACTGTAGTGAAATTACGTTTTTGTGATGTATTATTCTCATACCAACGCCGGATCCGCTGTTCGCCACGACGAACGCGCCGCGCTCCTTTCAACCGAGACAAGCACCCAAGCCGACCGCCATGCGCCAGCCAGCACCTACTCCTGCCATCACCGCCACCGCCAGTTTCCAGTCCCTGCAAGCGCACAGCGCCAGCCTGCGCGAAGTGCATCTGCGCGAGCTGTTCGCTATTGACCCCGCACGTTTCTCGACGATGACGGTCGATGCGGCAGGACTGCTGCTCGATTACTCGAAGAACCGTGTCGACGCCAGCGCCATGGCGCTACTGATGGACCTGGCGCGCGAGCGCGGCGTGGAAGCGCAGCGCGAAGCCATGTTTACAGGCGAGAAAATCAATCTTACCGAACATCGGGCCGTTCTGCATACCGCCTTGCGCGCGCCGCGCGGCACGAAACTGGTGGTCGATGGCCAGGATATCGATGCCGACGTGCAAGATGTGCTGCAACGCGTCAAGGCGTTTACGGACAAGGTACGCAATGGCAACTGGCTCGGCCACACGGGCAAGCCGATTTGCGACATCGTCAACATCGGTATCGGCGGCTCGGACCTGGGCCCGAAGATGGCTTGCCTGGCGCTGCGCTCGTATGCCAACCCAGGCCTGGAAATGCACTTTGTGTCCAACGTCGACGGGCACGACATGGAAGCAACCCTGTCGAAAGTCGATCCGGAAACGACGCTGTTCATCGTGGCCTCGAAAACCTTCGTCACGGCCGAAACCATGCTCAACGCCAATACAGCGCGTGCCTGGTTCCTGCTCGAAGGCGAAGAAAAGGACCTGGCCCAACATTTTGTGGCCGTCTCGACCAACACGCAAGCCATCGTCGACTTCGGCATTTCGCCGGACAACATGTTCCCGTTCTGGGACTGGGTCGGTGGCCGCTATTCCGTCTGGTCGTCGATCGGCCTGGCCGTGGCCCTGTCCGTGGGCTTTGAATACTTCAGCGATTTCCTCGCCGGCGCGCATGCGATGGACCAGCACTTCCGCCAGGCACCATTGGAACAGAACATGCCCGTGGTGCTGGCCATGGTGGGCTTCTGGAACCGCCAGTTCCTCGATTGCGGCTCCGTTTCCATCGCGCCGTATCACCAGGACTTGAGCCGCTTCGCCGCCTATCTGCAACAGCTGGACATGGAAAGCAACGGCAAGCGCGTCACCAAGGATGGCGTGCCCGTCGACGTGCCGACCGGCCCCGTCATCTGGGGCGATTGCGGCACGAATGCGCAGCACGCGTATTTCCAGCTGCTGCACCAGGGCACCGATATCACGCCCATCGACTTCATCGCCGCCCTGCGCGCCACGCACGACTTGCCAGGCCACCACGACGCCCTGCTGGCCAACTGCTTCGCCCAGTCGGAAGCCTTCATGACGGGCAAGACGGGCGAGGAAGTGCGTCTTGATTTGCAGGCGCAAGGCTTGCCGGAAAGCGAAATCGAGGCGCTGGTGCCGCACAAGACCTTCCCCGGCAACCGCCCCAGCAACACCATTTTGATGGACCAGCTGACCCCGACCACCCTGGGCGCCCTGATCGCGCTGTACGAACACAAGACCTTCGTGCAGGGCGTCTTGTGGAACGTCAACAGTTTCGACCAGTGGGGCGTGGAACTGGGCAAGGTGCTGGCCAAGAAAATCCAGGCCGAACTGACGGGTGTAGCCCGTCCCGACCACCACGACAGCTCGACCAATGGCTTGATTGCCCTGGCGAAAGCCGCCAAAGCGGCGTATTAATTTAATTGAGGTTTATGAATATTTACGAAATCAAAGTAGTCAGCGACAAGCCCATGCAAGTGGGCGAATGCCCGCTATGGCATGGCAAGGAAGCGGCCCTGTACTGGGTCGACATCGATGGCCGCGCCGTACACCGCTTGCACCCGGCCAGCGGCCAGCATGAACAGTGGAGCATGCCGACGGAACCGTCGGCACTGGCCATCAACGCGGGCGGCGGCCTGATCGTGGCCTTGCGCAGCGGCTTTGCCCACCTCGACACGAAGACGGGCAGCCTGGCGGAAATCGCCCCGGCACCGTTCGACATGGCCACCACGCGCTTCAACGACGGCAAGGTCGACCCTGCCGGCCGCTTCTGGGTCGGCACGATTTTCGAGCCGCGCAGCGCCGATGCGGCGGAAATGTTCGTGCTGGAAAAGGGACAAGTGCGCAAGGTCTGGTCCGGCGGCATGACCGTGTCGAACGGCCTGGGTTTCAGCCCGGACGGGCGCACCATGTACCACGCCGATACCACCACGCACCGCATCGACCGCTTTGATTTCGACGCAGCCACGGGAGCCATTTCCGCGCCGCAACCATTCCAGCGCTTTTCCACGGACAAGAAAGCGTTTGATTACGGCGGACGCCCCGATGGCGCGGCCGTCGACAGCGAAGGCAATTACTGGTCGGCCATGTTTGAAGGCGGCAAAATTTTACGCTTCGCCCCCGATGGCCATGTACTGGGCGAAATTACCGTGCCCGTGCGCTGCCCCACCATGCTGACGTTTGGCGGCCCCGACCTGCGCACCTTGTACATCACCAGCGCCAGCCACAACCGTTCCGCCGCCGAACTCGCCGACCACCCGTTGAGCGGCCACGTGCTGTCCGTGCGCGTGGACGTGGCGGGCCAGCCGGAAACGCCGTACCAGGCGTAACACGGCCAGGCATGAAAAAGCGCCGGCACCCGCGAGGGTCCGGCGCTTTTTACATGCCAGCACAAAATTTAGCGGGCCAGCACTTTGCGGATGGTGTCAGCCAGTTCCGCTGCCACAAACTTGGCCACATAACCATCGGCGCCCACGCCCTTGACGTGGTCTTCGTTGGTCGAGCCCGTCAGCGACGAATGGATCACCACGGGGATGTTGGAGAAGCGGCCATCGTTCTTGATGTTGCGCGTCAGGGTAAAACCATCCATTTCCGGCATTTCCAGGTCGGTCAGCACCAGCGCGACCTTGTCTTTCGCCGTCTTGCCTTCGGTCGCCGCCTGGGCCGAGATCGCCTGCAGGCGTTCCCACGCTTCCTTGCCCGTCTTGGTCATGATGAAGGGCACGCCCATCGCTTCGAGGCCCTTCTCGATCAGCGAACGGGCCAGCGAGGAATCGTCGGCCGCGAGGATCACGGCGCCGGCCGGCAAGCGCACTTGCGGGCCGATACTGTTCTTGTCCACGTCCGGGTCGCCCGACGGCAGCACGTCGCGCAGGATTTGCTCCACGTCGAGCACTTGCGCCAGGCGCGTCTTGTCCGTGTCGCCATCGAGGCGCGCGATGCTGGTGACGAGGCCGCCACCGACGCTCGATTCGGCCGACAGCACCTGATTCCATTCCAGGCGCACGATTTCATCGACCTCTTCCACGGCAAACGCCTGTGTCGAGCGGGCAAATTCGGTCACCATCAGGATCTTCAAGCCGCTGCTCTTGCAACCGACCGCCATCGGCAAGTCGATCACGGGCACGATCTGGCCGCGGATATTGACCACGCCCAGCATGTGCGGGTGCGACCCGGCCACCGCCGTAATGACCGGCATCTCCATGATTTCACGTACCTTGAACACATTGATGCCGAACAGTTCGCGGCTGGTCGAGTGATCGCTGGTGCCCAGCTTGAACAGGAACAGTTCGAATTTGTTATTGCCTGTCAGGCTGGTGCGTTCATCGACATCTTGCTGCATTGAATTCATTGTGTCCCCTTAAGCCGTCTTGTAAAGTTAAGTCTGCCTACCCGTGATGCTGCGAACAGTGCGGACTGCACGTCGCACAGACGTCGGATGGCGGGTTCGGGGCATGGCCGGCGCTAACGGTGCAGTGCAGTACAACCAATAGTTGCTATCGATTTCAGCTTGAATTATACGTTTTTTTACTTTCCTTAAAGCTACTTTACGCTGCTAACGGCGATCCTGACAGCATTTCTTGATTTGCTTGTTGCTACAGCGCAAATGATGACGGAGGGAACCGAAAATTTCCCTGGCAACCATGGTTGCTTTGAAAAGCCCTGCGCCAGCGAACGGCATATAATGGTCCTGCCGACGCCGCCTGCCAGCATACCGGGCAAAACTGCGACGCCAGTGAATGGAATGTAGTAAAATTTCTTGCAATTGCCTGTTCTACGTAGTAAATTTACACCACAGAATGATAGTAGCGACAGACTGGCACTTCCGGTCGGCCTCCTCCCCGCTCCGGCTCTTTTACTTTTGCGACGACACTCACTTATGGCACTTACCGATTTTGACCTGGTCCTGTTTGGCGGCAGCGGCGATTTAGCAATGCGCAAGTTGCTGCCTGCAATGTATGCGCGCGACGTCGCGAACGATTTGCCGCCGACGGCGCGCATCATCTGTGTGGGCCGCCAGGACAGCGGCCAGGATGCCTTCCTGAAGATGGTAGAGACCAACTCGCGTCCCCACATCAAGGCCAGCACCCTGAATGCCGCCACCTGGAGCAAATTCTGCGCGCGCATCGTGTATGTGTCGCTCAACGCCAGCGATGCAACAACGTATGCGCCGCTGGTCGAAGCGCTGCGCGGCGATGCCGAGCTGACCCGCGTGTACTACCTGGCGACGCCGCCGCACTTGTTTGCCTTGATCTGCGACAACCTGGAAGACAATGGCCTGGTCACGCCGAATTCGCGCGTGGTGCTGGAAAAGCCGCTGGGCCGCGACTTGGCCAGCGCCAAGCAGATCAATGCCGAAGTGGGCAAGGTCTTCCAGGAATCGCAGATCTACCGTATCGACCATTACCTGGGCAAGGAAACCGTGCAGAACTTGCTGGCCCTGCGCTTCGGCAATATCCTGTTCGAACCGCTGTGGCGCCGCGAATGGATTTCCGACGTGCAGATCACCATCGCCGAGAAACTGGGCGTGGGCAACCGCATGGGTTACTACGACACTTCGGGCGCGCTGCGCGACATGCTGCAGAACCACTTGCTGCAACTGCTGTGCATCGTCGCCATGGAACCGCCGACCTCGATCGCGCCGGACGCCGTGCGTGATGAAAAGCTGCAAGTGCTGCGCTCGCTGAAAAAATTCACGCCCACCACCCTGGCGCAAAACATCGTGCGCGGCCAGTACCGCGCCGGCCACGTCGATGGCGCCACCGTGCCGAGCTACCGCGACGAGCCGGATGCACCGGAACATTCGCGCACCGAAACCTTCGTCGCGCTGAAGGCGGAAATCGACACCTGGCGCTGGGCCGGCGTGCCGTTCTACCTGCGCACGGGCAAGCGCATGGCCGACAGCCTGGCCGAAATCGTCGTGCGCTTCAAGCAGATCCCGCACTCGATCTTCAACCAGCCCACCTCCAGCTTCCAGCCGAATTGCCTGGTCATCCGTTTGCAGCCGGACGAAGGCTTGCGCATGAACCTGATGGCGAAAACCCCGGGCGACGGCATGCGATTGAAACCGGCGGAACTGGAACTCGATTTCCGCGAATCGTTCAAGACGCCGCGCATGGACGCCTACGAGCGCCTGCTGCTCGACGTGCTGCGCGGCCAGCTGACCCTGTTCATGCGCGGCGACGAACTGGAAGCGGCCTGGGAATGGGTCGAGCCGATACTCGACCACTGGGAACAGAACGACAGCGCGCCGATTCCGTACACGGCCGGCACCTGGGGCCCGGCCGCGGCCAGCGCCCTGATCGGCCGCGATGGCTTGCAGTGGCGTGAAGAAGCCTTACCTGAGGATTAACAGGCAAGACAAGGGCCTGCCCACAGATGGGCAGGCCTTTTACCTATTATCCCGACACTCCTGAACACCTACCAGAAGACTACCCTGATGCTGCTTGACTCCATCCGCACCCAGCTCGATTCGCTCTCCAAGTCGGAGAAGAAGGTCGCGCTGGCCGTGCTTGACCAGCCGAACCAGACGGTCAGCCAGAACATCACGGCGCTGGCGAAAAGCGCGCAGGTGTCGGAACCGACCGTGGTGCGCTTTTGCCGCACCCTGGGCTATGACGGCTGGCATGAATTCAAGCTGAAACTGGCGCAGGGCCTGGCCTTGGCCATGCCGGGCGCGAACGAGCAGCCGGCGCAGGACGACCTGGCGGCCGACCTGGTCAACAAGATTTGCAGCCGCTCGATCAACACCCTGCTCGACCTGCGCAACAACCTGAACCCGGAAGCGATCCAGCGTGCGCTCGACATCCTGTCGCGCGCCAGCAAGATCGAATTCTATGGCCAGGGCACCTCGGGCATCGTGGCGGCCGACGCGCAGCACAAGTTCTTCCGCTCGGGCGTGCCGACGGTGGCCTACAGCGATCCGAACATCCACAGCATCGCGGCAGCCCTGCTGCGCGGCGGCGACTGCCTGGTGGCCATCTCGCAGCGCGGCAACAGTCCCGCCCTGGTCCGCTCAGTAAAACTGGCGCGCCGCGGCGGCGCCGACGTCGTCGTGCTGGCCCCATCGGGCACGCCGCTGGCCGACCTGGCGACGGTGCTGATCCCGATCGACCTGGTCTTCAACACCGATCCCTACACACCGATTTCCGCGCGCCTGGCCTACCTGGTCGTGATCGACGTGCTGGCCGTGGGCCTGGCCCTGCAGCGCGGGCCTGAATTCCGCAAGAAGATGCAAAATGCACAGAAGGCCTTGCAGGAATTCGACATGCAGTTCGATTCCTTCATCGGCTGACCTCTCATCGGCTTCAGCCTCGCTGGAGCCGCCCCTTTGCGCGACAGACATCAAGGCATATCGGCAGGTTTTCCGGAATGAAGAATAGGATGAGTTTTGGCACTCCCTCCGGCATTTGACACAACAACCCTCACCTCATCATGGGGAAGAAATGCATATAGATATCTCCCGGCTCATCGTATTTTTCCACTTCCACCATTTTTTCTTTGACAACATCGGTATGCCCCTCAGGCATATTCCACCGCACCAGCACCATCATCCCCGGATACCACACTCGCGGAATAGAAGTACAACAAACCTCGGCTCCCCCTGCTCCCCATCTGGCCATATTGGCGCCTCCCGCCCCATCCACCGATGCGGAGTAAATAGACTCCCCCGTATGGTTCACGATACCTACCTGCGCCCCTGCCGTAGGACTTGGGCCTGCTTCCTCAAGCTGCCGGGCCTTGAGGGCGCAGCCGCTCAGTAGCAATGCAACGCCAAGACAAATAATCCACTTCATAATTTTCCTTTCTGCTCCAGCCGCGCTGAAGTCACGCCTTATGCGAGCGCCTCGATCCGGGTTGCAGAACGCTGCTGCGCCAGGTACATCTCTTCATCGGCTTTGGCTTGCGCAATATCCTGTATCAAGTTATCACTCCACACGAATTCTTCCGGTGCTTCTTTCGCCTTGATGCCGGCCGTCGGCATGCGCTGCAGTTCCTTCTCGTGCACGCTTTTCCGGAAGAAGCCGCTTTGCGGGGAATAGCCTCGGCGCAGGATATAGCCGCCACCCTCGCGCCGCGTATAGGTTTGCGTGGTGATCAGCCTGCTACGCATGTCGGCGCTGTCGGCATCCGTACGGATCGGGTAAGGCGTGCCGTACTGCGCTTCCTTGACCAGTGCCTCCTCTTCCGGTGTCAATGCTTCGCCATTCTTCTGTTTCAGTTGCGCGGCTTCGGTCTTCCGGCTGAGCTCATACGCGCGTTTATAAAAGCCTTCTTTAGGCGGTTTATTGGCGAACGAGGCGATCCTGGCGCGCTTGTCGTATTCCGTCACTTCACCCGCCATATAAAAGCCGGCCAGGGAATCATGTACATAATCGTCAAAAAACCGCATCACTTCGGGGGGCAGCGGTTTGGGGTGATCGAATATGTCGAGCGCAAATTCTTCCCATTTATCCAGGGACGTGTGATTCTGGGCGCGAAAATATTGCCAGTGATTCATTCGCTGGCTATCCCGGGCGCTGAACGGTTGCCCTTCATCACCATGACGGAAGGCTTTGCGCACGCGCAGCGCTTCCAGATCGCCTGCCAGCAGGCGGTTGTAGGACCCCAGATCCTCCCGCTCTTGCGCGTTGGCCGCCTTGAAGCTGGTCGTGGCTTCCAGTGTCTTGACGCGCACGGCGCGCCAGCGGTAATACAGCTCCATGTGCTTGCTCAGCAAATCGCCTTGCTTGTTCAGCTCTGCGGTGTACGCTTCCCATGCGCGGGCAAGCTCTTGACTGACCTGGAAATCAACTTGTACCGTAGCCTCCAGTTCGCTGAACGGTCTCAAAGGTACGCCCTTGAGGCGCGCCTCTTTGAACATATGCGCCAGCGGGATTTGCGACAGCAAGGCCGCTTGTCCGCCGCGCCCCTTCCCTTGTTCTCCCGGACCATAGCCGCCTCCCACGTCGGAGTGCACGCCTGGGAAATACACTTCCTCAATATTGCCTTTCAGGCGCGTGACGGGGAAATTCATGCGCTGTTCATGCGCGGCAATGCAATGCAAGCCGGCCTGGACGCAGGGCGGTAACGGCTTGAGCAATTCGTTGGCCCAGGCCCAATGGCCATCGAACATCGCGCCAGGCGCGATCGTGGTTTGCGCCACCGACCCCGAACTGCCCACGGTCGCCACCGTGTCGAAGACGCCAAGAAAATCGATGATGACGGGGATGCCGGCAAACTTCTGCACCTTACCTTCGCCTGGCGTGAGCAAATCGGCAAACAGCTGGCAAAACGCTACCGCCTCGGCGGCACCACGCGAAAAACCGAACACGGACAAGGTCAGCGATGGAATATACGGCCTCGGCTGTGCCGCCATTGCCGCCCTTAGTTTTTCAATATGCTCAGCGAACCATTCAGAATGGGTCATAAAGCGCTCCCTCCCAGTTGACGGATGCGCTACCTTTTTGCGGCCTACGGCATTATCATAAGTACGTGCGAACTCGCCGGCTTGATCATCTTTATATAATGGATTTCCTTTTGCATCAATAATTGCATGCAATGAATTTACAACCTGCAACAGTCCCCATATAATGCGCGACTGCCCCCCTGCTGCAAAAGCCTTCCCTTCGTCCGACTCAGTCAATTCACCAATTTCCTTAAATGGCGTCCCCACTCCAGGAATATAATATCGGAAATAACCGGCACTCCGCTTATCAGATGAAAAACTAGAAAATAGACGTGCCACATTGCTATGACTGGCATCACTGGCGTCTACCACAACATTATTTATAGATGTTGGCTTCTTTGTTTTTGGATCGAGCACACCTGTTCTCACCCCATTTTTATCGCGCTCCAGGTTGTTATTTGTTCCGTCAAAAAAGAGTCCGACTTTCACCGGAATACTACATGTTCTTTCACCTTTACCGTCACATCCAGCCAAAGAAATTTTTGATTGCTCAAGCGTAGATGATTTAAGAAAAGAAACAACAGGGAAGGGTGCAAGAGTGGGAGTTTCACTAATCACAATAAACCTCTAAGGATTAATATTTTCTGGTTTTCCATAGTGACGTATCGGATGAGCAGTGCTATATCCTGGATAAATTGAAACCACAACCCGAACTTCGTCGTTTGGAAAAAAATGGATATAAATACTTCCTGTTTCATCGTATTTTTCCACTTCCACCATTTTTTCTTTAACAATATGTTTTAATCCATCCGGCATATCCCACCGCACCAGAACCATCATTCCCGGATACCAAACTCTTGGGATGGAGGCACAACAGATTTCTGCCCCCCTGCCCCCCATCTGGCCATATCCGCGCCTCCCGCTCCATCAACCGATGCGGAGTAAATAAAATTTCCGGTATGGTTCACAATACCCACCTGCGCCGTCGCGGTGGTCCTTGGGCCAGCTTCCGCAACCTGTCTGGCCTTGAGGGCGCAGCCGTTCAGCAGCAATGCACTAAACAAGGCCGTGCCAAGATAAGTCATCCATTTCATAATTTTCCTTTTATAAAAGCTAACAATTGAAGCAACAAGGCTAGGCAGCTGATCGTGCCTGCCAGAAATCGTCGGGGAGCGTGTCGAGTTCGGACAAGTAATTTGCCCCCTGGCGTGTCCGACGCAAGATGCTGATTTACATAATCCAGTCTCACTCTCATACATTACCCGATTAATTTCATGTAAATCTGCAATAACTCCTACACAATTCGCCACCCCTCCTTTGGAAAAATTCTTCCCTTCATCCGATTCAATTAATTCACCGATTTTCCTAAATAGCGTCCCAACGCCAGGAATATAATATCGAAAACAACCAGCACCCGCTTATCAGATGAAAACCAAAAATAGACGCGCCGCATTGCTATGACTGGCATCATTGACGCCTACCACAACATTATTTATAGGTATGGTTTTTTTGATCGAGCACACCTTTCCTCACCCCACTTTTATCGTGCTCCATGTTGTTATTTTTTATCAAATAATAGTCCGACTTTCACTGGAATACTGCATATTTTTTCACCTTTACCGTCACATCCAGCCAAAGAAATTTTTGATTTCTCAAGCGTAGATGGTTTAAGAAAAGAAACAACAGGGAAGGGCGCAAGAATGAAAGTTTCACCAATCACAATAAACCTCTAAGGATTGATATTTTTTGGTTTTCCATAGTGACGTATCGGATGAGAAGTGCTATATCCTGGATAAATTGAAACCACAACTCGAACTTCGTCGTTTGGAAAAAAATGGATATAAATACTCCCTGTTTCATCGTATTTTTCCACTTCCACCATTTTTTCTTTTATAACGTCGGTATGTCCCTCAGGCATATTCCACCGCACAAGGACTTTCATTCCCGGATACCACACTCTTGGGATAGAGGCACAGCAAATTTCTGCCCCTCCCGCTCCCCACCTGGCCATATTGGCGCCTCCTGCGCCATCCACCGATGCGGAATAAATATATTTTCCCGTATGATTCACAATACCCACCTGCGCTGTCGCGGTCGACCTTGGACCTGCTTCCTCAAGCTGTCTGGCCTTGAGCGCGCAGCCGTTCAGCAGTAAGGCACCACACAAGACACCAGCAAGAAGAATAATCCGTTTCATCATTTGTCTTTTATAAAAATAATAGCTAATTGGATTGATCAAGCATCGACGGCTGAAATAAAAAAACGACAGGCAAAGGCGCGAAAGAGGAAGTTTTTTAGATGAAAAAATCAAGGAGTATTGGCAGGTTTTCCGGAATGAAGGATAGGATGATTTTTACTATCGCCGTCCACATTTGACACAACAACTCTCACCTCATCATCCTCAAAAAAATGCATATAGATGTCTCCTGGCCTATCATACTTCTCCACCTCCACCATTTTTTCTTTGATAACGTTGGTATGTCCCTCAGGCATATTCCACCGCACAAGGACTTTCATTCCCGGATACCAAACTCGCGGGATAGAGGCACAGCAAATTTCTGCCCCTCCCGCTCCCCACCTGGCCATATTGGCGCCTCCCGCGCCATCCACTGATGCGGAATAAATATATTTTCCCGTATGGTTCACAATACCCACCTGCGCCGTCGCGGTGGTCCTTGGGCCAGCTTCCGCAAGCTGTCTGGCCTTGAGGCATATCGTTATACACAAGTCGGCAGGCGTCCCACACGCAGCCCTGAAAGTCGTTAACTTTCAAGGACTTACCTGAGGGGCTTGTAAACTTTGCCGAGATCGCGTTTACTCTTTGACTTTGGGTGACGCATTGGTCAAGGTATCGAGCCGCTGGACGGAGCAAGAGTTTGCTGGACTGGACTTGGGCGATGCTCGCCTCGACAAACGAGCGAGAACACTGATGGAACGATTTACGGCAAAGCCGACGGCGAGCATTCCCGAAGCCTGCGACAGTTGGAGCGAAACCTGCGCGGCCTACCGCTTTCTCGGCAACGAGGATGTGTCTTGGGAGGCCATCCTGGCCCCGCATTGGGAGCGCACCCGCGAGCGCATGCAGGCCCATGCTGTCGTGCTGTGCATCCAGGACACGACCGAACTCGATTTCAACGGCCAGGAAGCGCAGGGGCTGGGGCCGCTGAACTATGAGGCACGGCGCGGCATGTACCTGCATCCGACCTACGCCGTCACGCCGGCGCGCGAACCGCTCGGCGTGCTCGATGCCTGGATGTGGGCGCGCGCGAAGCGTGGCAAGGACGGCGTGCGTCCCGGGCAGAAAGAAAGCGCGCGCTGGATTGAGGGTTACGAACGCGTGGCCGAGATGGCCGCGACGTTGCCTGGTACACGGCTGGTGTACGTGGCCGACCGCGAGGCCGACGTGGTGGCGTTGATGCGCCGTGCGCGCGACTTGGACACGCCGGCCGACTGGCTGGTGCGCGCCACGCACAACCGCAGTGTGGACGACGGCGAAAAGCTGTGGGAGCACACTTGCAGCGGCGCGGCACTGGGAGAAATCAGCTTCACCATGCCGGCCGGCGAAGATCAGAAGGCGCGTACTGTGCGCCAACAACTGTGGGCCCGGCAGGTCGAGATTGCCGACGGCAAAGGCGGACGCCTGGGCGTGACCTGCGTGGTGGCGCGCGAAGTGGGCGCGCCAGCCGGCAGCGAGCCGGTCGAATGGCGCTTGCTGACCAATCGGCCCATCGAGACGGTCGAGCAAGCCGTCGAATTGATCGAATGGTACCGGGCGCGCTGGGAGATCGAGATTTATTTCCATGTGATCAAAAATGGTTGCAAGGTCGAAGCGCTGCAGCTATCGGCCATCGACCGCATCGAGCGGGCGCTGGCCTTGTTCATGGTGGTCGCCTGGCGCGTCACCTATCTGATGCGGATGGGCAGGACCTGCCCCGATCTCGATGCCGCGCTGTTCTTCGATCCCGACGAGATTCGTGGCGCCCATTTGCTGACCAAGAAGAAGATGCCAGCCTCGCCGCCCACCTTGAACGAGATCGTCCGCCTGATCGCCCAAGTCGGCGGCTTCCTCGGCCGGAAAAGCGACGGAGAACCTGGCGTCAAAACCATCTGGCGCGGATTGAGTCAAGTTCACGCCGCAGCCGAAACATTACGCGCACTGCGCGATGGGCTTGGCTGACTTATGTATAACGATATGGCCTTGAGGGCGCAGCCGTTCAGCAGCAAGGCACTAAACAAGACCGTGCCGCAAAAAATAATCCATTTCATCATTTTCCTTTTATAAAATAAAGCAACAAGGCTAGGCAGCTGATCGTGCCTGCCAGAAATCGTCGGGCAGCGCGTCGAGTTCGGACAGGTAATTCGCACCCTGGCGCGTGCGCCGCAACAGGCTGGCCATCGCAGGATGCAAGGTAAAGTCATCGGCCAGCATCAAGGCCAGGGCGCTGAAATGCTGACGCTGGCCAGCCGCCTCGATGCCGCTGGCGTTTGCCACTAACAAATGACGCGCCACGCGCGCGTGGCACCCGGCCGGGGTGCCGGAATAAAATAGATCGGGCTGCACATCATGCAGATTGGCCAGGATGGCGTCGGTCTCGGCGATATCCACCAAGGCGGCAAAGGCGGCGTCGCTGAGGGGGAATTTGTCAAACTCCGCAGGGACGGGACTGGGCTGCGCCTCGCCCTGCCAACTGATCAGGGAGCCATCGCGCCGCAGCGACCACCAGCGGTAGATCGGGCTCAGCAAATGCGCAGACTGCGTTTCAGTCAAGGCTGCCAGCAAGGCCGGCAATGTGCGGCTATCGGCCCAGCGCACGGGCCATTCAACGGTATCTGGCGTAATGGCAATCAAATAGGGGCGCAGATGCTGCTCCAGCTGGTCGATATCGAGCGTGCTGGCGATGATGCTGAGCATGGGCTTGCCTGCGCACAGCGAAAACAGGCGCTGCAGCCACTCGGCCTGCTCGCTGCTTGTCGATGGCGCCGCCATTAAATGCGGTGCGGCACTCTTGAAATTTTGTAGCGAGGTGTGCGCATACAGAGACTGGCGCCGGAGCCGGCTAGGGTAGCGCCTGGTGAAAAACTCCTCATCGCAGGCGCCGTCCAGCAGCGCCAGCAGATGCAAGGGCTGGCTGCCGTTCGCCACCGCCGCCTCCGCGCGCAAGGCCTGCAGTTGCTGCACGATCAGTACTGGAACTTCTGGGTCGGGAACATCGATGGCAAAGTACATCAGGATTCCTTTTCTAGGCTGCCGTGGGTGCGACAAACGGGCTGCCGCTACGCAGTGCCGCCAGCAGGCACGCCTTGCAAACGCTGGCAGGCAGCGCCGGCAATGGATAAGCCAAGCGTGTCGGCCCGATAAAACTCTTCCTGCCGGCATGCACCGTGATCTTGCCAGGGCACTGGATGGTGATGTTGCCGCCCTCGATGGTGATATTGGCTCCGCCCGCCGTCGACAGGCGTATGCTTTTTGCCGCCGCCCAGTCGATATGCGCGTTGGCGCTGATGACGTTGATTTCCTCGCGCGCCTGCACGTTGAGCACGTCGGCCTGCGCCTGCAGGTCGATGGCCTGTTTGGCGGCGATCATCTCCAGGCCGATATTGTTCTCCCCGGCCTTGACCACGCCACCCAGCACGCCAATCGCCTGGCCCGTGTGCAAGCGCAGCTTGCCGCCGCCGGTCAGTTGCGTGTCCTGCCCGCTCATCATAGTGACGGTTTCGCCATTCGCCAGTTGCAGGTCTTGCCCCGCGACGACGCCCAGTCCGGCCCTGGCGGCAATCGCGATGATGGAGTCCTTTGTTTGGGGCAACTGGTCATGCATTCCGGAAACACTGGCCAGCATCGCCTTGAGTGGCGCCGCCTTGTCGTCGAGCTCGCTGGCATTCGGCGCGCTGGCGCCGATGTGGCTGGCGTACGTCACCGTCTGGTGCGTCTTGGCGGCCTGGCTGAAGGTGTCGCCCAGCAGCACCGCCTGTTTCAACAATGCCATGCCACCGGCGTTGTCGCCGGCCGGTTCGCGTTGCGCGGCGTCATGCCTGAGCACATAGCTGCTCACCAGCAAGCCAGCCTTGGCCCGCACCACGCCATACGCGTCGGTACGCAACTCGGCGCCGGCGCCGCGCAGGCTGCCCCGGTAATTGTCGGCCGCGTGGATCAGGTGGCCCAGGTTCAGCTCGCTGGCCGCGTGGCTGCTTTTCAGCTCGATGCGTCCCTGCTGGTCGGTATCGTCGAACAGCAGCTGGTTGTAGCCGGCCGCGCTGCCTACCTTGCCGAACTCCTTGCTGCGGATGCCCCATTGCGCCGCGCCATTACGGTGCGCCGCGCTGGCCCCTGCTGCGCCATGCCACAGCGGACTGTTGCCGCCCGCCAGATTGCCCTGGCCCGCCACGGCGTGATCGTGCGCCGGCTGGAAAACGCCAGCGTCGTTTTGATCACGCGCCATGCCGCCCGGGGTTGGTTTGGTACCGCCCTCGCCCTGGCCGTTGTACAGGGCGCCGATGATGACGGGCCGGTCGATATCGTTTTCCAGGAATTGCACCAGCACTTCCTGGCCGATGCGCGGCAGAAACTGGCTGCCCATGCCGCCACCGGCCGCGCGTTGCGCCACGCGCACCCAACAGGTCGCGCCAGTCTCTTGCTGCCAGTGAAAGCGGATGCGCACCCGGCCCAGCTTGTCGCAATAGATTTCATCGGCGCCGCTGGCCACGTCATTGCCATCGGCGCCGACGACGATGGCGCTCTGGCTGCCCAAGGCGGTCGGCGTGGCGTGCTGGCGCGCATCGTTGTCATCGTGCACCGGACGCCACGGCGTGCTTGCGGTAATCATCTCGATACAGTTGGCGTAACCGCTGCTTTGCGCCTGGGCAATCGCGGCAGCGAAATCTGGAAACCCTGCGCCCCACTCTGCCACGGTTTCTTCCAGCAATTCCGGTATCGGGCCGAACAGTTCCGCCAGTCCTTCCAGCGCTGGGGCCGGCAGGTTGTTGACGCCGATGCTGGCCACGCGCAGCACGACATACTCAGGCGCGGCACCGTCGGCTGCCTGCAACGGCCCCTGCGTCAGGGTAAAGCGCGTGCCGGCGCGCAAGGTGCGCACGGTCGAGCGCGCCTGCCACAGCTGGGCACGCGCTTCGTGGGCCTGCATCTGCAACTGCGCGTAGCGCTGCGCCTGGGCGCCATTCGCATACCAGTACTGGCCCGGTGTGTCGTAGCTTTCCAGCAGCGGCGCATTCTTGCCGCCGAGAACCATATTCGTCGGCACGCTGGCCGCGACCGCCTTCTTGGCCTTGTAATCGTAGCTGAGCACGCTACTCAGCCCGACGTGCAGGCTGCGCCGCGCGTACAGCGCTTGCACGCTGTCGCCCGGCTCGCCGACGCGCGCGCCATGGAAGCGCAAGCCGCCGCCTTGCGTGCTGCTGGCGTCCTCTGGCGTGGCGCAAGCCTGGCTGCTGTCGGCAAAGACGATCATGGTCTGACCGTCAAACCGCCAGGCCAGCCCCTCTTCGGTCAGCAGGCGGCGCACGAAATCGAAATCCGATTCGCGGTACTGGCAACAATAGCTGCGTTCGCCCGCGTCCTGCATGAACGACGCCACCTCGTCGCTCCAGCGCCACAGTGCGTGCGGCGCGTAGGCCGAAAATACCGCGTCGACGATGGCCGTCACACTCCGATCTTGCCAGACGCGGCTGTTACGCACTTGCGTCAGTAGCCACAGCCACGGCGTCATGCGCAGCCGGTAGCGCGCCAGGCCGCCATTGCTGCCCAGCATGGCGGCGGCGCTGATGTAGCCGGAAAACTGGGTGCGCGTGCCGTCGGCCAGGCTGATATGCAGGCTGGCCGGCTGGCCCAGCAGGGAAGCGAGCGGGACATAAGCACTGGTGGATAAAGCAATGATGTCGCGCGCGCCGATGGTTTGCAGTGCCTCGTCGGCGGCGAAGCCTTCCACCAGCAAGCCGCTGTCCTGGCCATCGTCACCGATGGACAATGCATACAGGCGTGTCGCGCCATTGAAGGCGGCTACCGCGCTAACGATATCTTGTGTCAAAGGATGCTCTTCATCTGGAGTGTGGCATCGCATATTGCTTATAAAAACAATGTGCAAATTAAACAAGTTCAGGCAATTATGCGCGAGTTCTCAAAAAAGCAAGATTCAATTGAACAAGTAGTGCGCGGGGAAGACAATAGTCGGTGCTTCAGGCACCGGATTCGGTACAATACCCGGGCAAGCCCATTCACTCTTTCCCGTGCAGCCATGAACCAACTCGAACAACTGAAGCAATTTACTACCGTGGTGGCCGACACCGGCGACTTCCAATCGATCCAGGCTTACACGCCGCGCGATGCGACGACAAATCCGTCGCTGATCCTGAAGGCTGTACAGAAGGATGAATACAAGCCGTTGCTGGAAAAGGCCGTGCGCGACCATCCGAATGCCTCCAACTCCGAAATCATCGACCGCCTGCTGATCGCGTTTGGCGAGGAAATCCTGCAAATCATCCCCGGCCGCGTCTCGACCGAAGTCGATGCGCGCCTGTCGTTCGACACGGATGGCACGGTGGCCAAGGGCCGCGACCTGATCGCCCTGTATTCGAACGCCGGCATTGCCCGCGAGCGCGTGCTGATCAAGATCGCCTCCACCTGGGAAGGCATCCGCGCCGCCGCCATCCTGGAAAAGGAAGGCATCCGCTGCAACATGACCCTGCTGTTCTCGCTGGCGCAGGCCATCGCCTGCGCCGAAGCGGGCGCGCAGCTGATTTCGCCGTTCGTCGGCCGCATCTACGACTGGTACAAGAAATCGACGGGCATCGACTACGTGGGCGCGGAAGACCCGGGCGTGCAATCGGTACGCCGCATCTACAATTACTACCGCAAGTTCGGCTACAAGACCGAGGTGATGGGCGCGAGCTTCCGCAACACCTCGCAAATCCTCGAACTGGCCGGCTGCGACCTGCTCACCATCAGCCCCGACCTGCTGCAAAAGCTGGCCGACAGCGATGCCCCCGTGGAGCGCAAGCTGAGCGCCGAAGCGGCGCCATCGGCCAACGTCGTGCACATGTCGCTCAACGAAGAAGCCTTCCGTTTCATGATGAATGAAGACGCGATGGCGACGGAGAAGCTGGCCGAAGGCATCCGCGCCTTCTGCGTCGATTCCGGCAAGCTGAAACAGATGATCGCGGCGCTGCGGTAAGCGCCTATACCCCCGCAAAAAGCGGCGTCCGTGCACTGCACGGCGCCGCTTTTTTTCCGTCTCGCCCTCGCCCGCCTTCGTGAAAGCGAGCGCCAGGCGGGCGATCTGCAGCACGTGCGTGGCTGCAACAGTGAGCAAAAACAAGCCATTTTTTCGTTTACCTCTTGGTCACTTATCAGTGCATACTATGTCGCACAGGCAACCTTAATCCCTCTGCGACAGGAGTCTAACCATGCACGCCCTCTCCCACCTTCGTATCGGCACCCGCCTGGCGGCAGGCTTCGCGCTGGTGCTGCTGCTGTCCGTGGTCTCCACCTCGTACGCGCTGTACAGTGCCCGCGTGAATACCGAAGCGACGCGGCAAATGATGGAAAAGCCGCTGGCCAAGGAACGCCTCGTATCGGACTGGTACGTGCTGATTTATTCGGCCATCGCGCGCACCTCGATGATCGCCAAAAGCACGGATGAAACCCTGTCGAGCGTGTTTGCCGACACCATCGCCGACAGCACGAAACAGGGCAGCGAACTGCTGAAGAAAATCGAGGCGCTGCTCGACAGCGACGAGGAAAAAAACATTTTCAAGGCGTCCATTGCCGAGCGCGTCAAGTACCAGGATGCCAAGACACTGGTGATGAATGCGCGCAAGGCCGGCAACGCGGCGCAGGCGGAAAGCGCCTACCGCGACAGCTTCGCGCCCGCCGCCGCCAAGTACCAGAACAACGTCAAGGCCCTGCTGTCGCAGCAGCGCCAGGCCATCGATGCCACGGCGCAAGCGATCGAGGCGGCCAACCGACGCAGCTTCACCCTGCTGCTGACCTTGTGCGCGCTGGTGGTGGCGCTGGGCAGCGTCTGCGCCTGGCTGATCACGCGCTCGATCACGCAGCCATTGAAGGCCGCCGTGAAGGTGGCCGAAACGGTGGCCGACGGCGACTTGCGCACGCATTTCGGCACGCCTGCCAGCGATGAAATCGGCGACTTGATGCGCGCGCTGCACGGCATGAACGAGGCACTGCGCAAGGTGGTGTCGGAAGTGCAGACGGGTACCAACGCGATCGCCACGGCCTCGGGCGAAATCGCCGCCGGCAACCAGGATCTGTCGGCGCGCACGGAGCAGCAGGCCAGTTCGCTGGAAGAGACGGCGTCGTCGATGGAAGAATTGACCAGCACCGTGAAGCAGAATGCGGACAACGCGCGCCAGGCCAACCAGATGGCGGTCGCCGCGTCCAGCGTGGCCGAACGGGGCGGCAACATCGTCAGCCAGGTGGTCGACACCATGGGCGCCATCGACACGGCGTCGACGAAAATCGTCGACATCATCGGCGTCATCGACGGCATCGCCTTCCAGACGAATATCCTGGCATTGAACGCGGCCGTCGAAGCGGCGCGTGCCGGCGAGCAGGGGCGCGGCTTTGCCGTCGTGGCCACGGAAGTACGCAGCCTGGCGCAGCGCTCGGCCGCGGCGGCGCGCGAAATCAAGACCCTGATCGGCGACTCGGTGGAACAGGTCAACAACGGCACGCGGCTGGTGCAGCAGGCCGGCAGCACCATGAGCGAAGTGGTCGACAGCGTGCGCCACGTTACCGACATCATGGCCGAGATCACCGCCGCCAGCGCCGAGCAAAGCATGGGCATCGACCAGGTCAACCAGGCCATCGCGCAGATGGACCAGGTAACGCAGCAAAATGCGGCCCTGGTGGAAGAAGCGGCGGCGGCGGCCGAGAGCATGCAGGATCAGGCGGCGCGCCTGGCGCAGGTGGCGGCCGGCTTCCAGCTCGAACACGTGACGCCGGCAGTAGCGCCGGTACGCGCCGCGCGGCCGGCCAGGACCGCCCCCGCCGCCACGCCGCGGCTGGCGACGCAGCGCCAGTCTCAGGCGACGGCCAGCAAGCCGGCCGCACCCAGGGCTGCCGGTGCTGCGGCGCGCAAAACGCCATCACACGTCGCCGGCGAGCAGGACTGGGAAGAGTTTTAAGCCCGCGGTGTCAAGCCCTGCTTCAAGCGCCGTGCAGGCGGCAAGGCGCTTGAAACTATTTGACAGCGGCGCCAGGCGCGCCGATACTGGTTTCAGGTGGGACTGGCGCGCCACCGCGACATGAGACAGCCGGCGCCTCCAGGGAGAGACCATGCGTCCCTATCTTGTTTGCACCGCTTGCGTCGTGCGCCTGCTTGCCGTCCTCCTCTGCGCCACGCTGGCCGCCTGCGCCGCCGCACCGCCCGCCAGCTTGCCGCCCATCTTCAACGATAACGATTTTGCGCCGGCCAGCGCCGTCGATACCGGCCAGGTCTTCGCCCTCAGCGACGCCATGCGCCAATATGTGCAGACGCACGTGCGGCACGCTGCGCGCAACGGCAATCCCCGCGTGGCACTGTACGAGGCGCTGTACGACAAATCCAGGCTGAAGCTCGAGTACGATGCGGCCATGACCCGCAATGCGCGCGAAACGTTTGAGGCGCGCAGCGGCAACTGCCTGTCGCTGGTGATCATGACGGCAGCGCTGGCGCATGAATTGGGCTTGCAGGTGCGCTACCAGGAGGTACTGGGCGAAGCAAGCTGGAGCCGCAGCGGCGACATGTATTTTGTCGCCGGCCACGTCAACCTGGTGCTGGGCCAGCGCCTGGGCGAGAGCCCGAATAACTACGACGCCAAGGGCATGATGGTGATCGACTTCCTGCCGTCCGGCGACGTGGCGGGCTACCGCACGCGCGAAATCAGTGAAGCGACCGTGCTGGCCATGTACCTGAACAACCGTGCCGCCGAAACCATGAGCGAAGGCCGGCTGGACCAGGCGTACTGGTGGGCCAGGGCGGCCCTCCTGCAGGATCCCTCGTTCAGCGGCGCCTACAACACCCTGGGCGTGATCCAGTTCCGCCATGGCGACCTGGCGCAAGCGCGGCGCACGCTGGCCCATGCGCTGATGCGCACGCCGGACAATACGCTGCTGCTGTCGAATCTGGCGCAAGTCCTGGAAGCGTCCGGCCTGCCCGATGCAGCGCTGCCGCTGCGCCGGCGCCTGCTGGCGCTGCAGCCGCAGCCGCCCTTCCACTACTTCAACCTGGGCAAGGCGGCCATGCAGCAAAACGATTACGTCCAGGCGATCCGCCTGTTTTCACGCGAAATCGCGCGCGACCCGTACTACCACGAATTCCACTTCTGGCTGGCGCAGGCGCATGCGCGTCTGGGCCAACTCGCGCAGGCGGACCGGCAGCTGGAACTGGCGATGGACAACAGCACCACGCGCAGCGAGCACGGGCTGTATGCGGCCAAGCTGCAGCGCCTGCGCGCCACCACCGCGCATTAATCTTCCAGGAACATCTGCTGCAGGTCATTCAGGAAGCACAATCCCCGTTCCGTCGGGCGGATGACCTGGTGGTCGCGGTACAGCAAGCCTTTCGCTTCGGCCGCATTCAGCGGCTGCTCGATGGCGTTGAGGGCCAGGCCCGTGCGCTCGGCGAACAGGTTCGGCGAGAAACCCTGCGTCAGGCGCAGGGTATTGAGCATGAATTCAAAACCCATCTCCTCGCGCGCCAGCTCGCGCTCTTCCTGCACCGGCACGCCGGCCAGTACCGCGTCCATGTAGGCGCGCGGCTGCTTGTAGCGGGCCTGGCGCAGCACACGATGCGGGAACGATATCTTCGAATGGGCGCCCGCGCCGATGCCCAGGTAGTCGCCGAATTCCCAGTAATTGCGGTTGTGTTTAGCCTGGCGGCCCGGCTGCGCATACGCCGACACTTCGTAGCGGCCATAACCGGCCTGCGCCGCACGCGCGGCCACCATGTCGGCGATGTCGGCGCTTGCGTCGTCGTCCGGCAGCACCGGCGGATACTTGGCGAACAGGGTGTTCGGTTCCAAGGTCAGGTGGTACAGCGACAAATGCGGCGGCGCGAACGACAGCGCCGTTTCCAGGTCCTGCTGCGCCTCGGCCAGGGTTTGCGTGGGCAGCGCGTACATCAGGTCGAGATTGAAATTGTCGAAATTGGCGTGCGCAATGTCCACCGCGCGGCGCGCCTCGTTGTCGTCATGGATGCGCCCCAGCGCCTGCAAATGGCGGCCATTGAAGCTCTGGATGCCGATCGACAGGCGGTTGATGCCGCTGGCCCGGTAAGACTTGAATTTTTCCGCTTCGAAGGTGCCCGGATTGGCTTCCATGGTGATTTCGCAATCGGGCTCCAGTGGCAGCAGGGTGCGCACGTCCGACATCAGCCGGTCCAGCCCCGCCGCCGACATCAGGCTGGGCGTGCCGCCACCGATGAAAATGGTGTGGATCTTGCGGCCCCAGATCAGCGGCAGCGCCATTTCCAGGTCCAGCCGCAAGGCCGCCAGGTACTCCGCTTCCGGCAAGTCACCGCGCACCTCGTGCGAATTGAAATCGCAATACGGGCATTTTTTCACGCACCACGGGAAATGGATGTACAGCGACAGCGGCGGCAGTGCCGTCAGGTTCAGCGCGCCCGGCTGCAGGTATTTCAGGGCCGCACCGGCCGCGCCGGAAATGCCTTCCTGCGGCGCGGGCGAGGCGCCGGGCCTGGCTGCCGACTTGGCAACGGCGCCCACCAGTTTGATCGGGATCATCGCAGCTTTTCCACCAGCGCGCGCAGGGCCTGGCCACGGTGCGACAGCGCGTTCTTTTCATCGGACGTCAGTTCGGCCGCGCACTTGCCCAGCGCAGGAATGAAGAAATGCGGGTCGTAGCCGAAACCGCCGGTGCCGCGCGCAATGGCGATCATTTCGCCATTCCAGCGGCCGTCGGCGATCACCGGTTGCGGGTCGTCCGCATGGCGCACGTACACCAGCACGCAGTAGTAATACGCGGACTTGTCGGCATGCGCCTCCAGGTCGGCGATCAGTTTGGCGCTGTTGGCGGCATCCGATTTCGGCTCGCCCGCATAGCGGGCCGAATACACGCCCGGCGCGCCGCCGAGCGCATTGACGCACACGCCGGAATCGTCGGCCAGCGCCGGCAAGCCCGTCAGGCGGGACGCGTGGCGCGCCTTTTGCAGGGCGTTTTCAACGAAGGTGTGAAATGGTTCGTCGCTTTCCGGCACGGCGTACTCGCCCTGGGCGTGGACGGAAAAACCGATGCTCGAGAGCAGCTCGTTGAATTCCTTGAGCTTGCCGGCGTTGTTGGAGGCGAGGATGAGGCGTTGGGTCATGTCAGTAGTCCGGTTGAAGTGCCGACATTGTAAACCCTTTGCGCTCCCCTCACCTCGCCCCGCCGCCGCGCTCAACGGCGGCGAGTGTGGGCTTTTTGCCCGGCACGGCGGGCAATGACATGTAAATCTATGTAAAGATTACATGCCGAGAGATTGCTTTTGCAGGGCGATCAGGTCGGCGATGCCGCCCTGCGCCAGGTCCAGCAAGCGGTTCATGCCGGCGCGGTCGAACGCGGCGCCTTCGGCCGTGCCCTGCACTTCGATGAAGTGGCCCGCTTCCGTCATCACCACGTTCATGTCCGTGTCGCAGCCCGAGTCTTCCACATAGTCCAGGTCCAGCACCGGCATGCCCTGGTAGACGCCCACCGAGATGGCGGCGACAAAGCTTTTCACAGGGATGGCGGTGATCGCGCCGCGCGCCTGCAACTGGGAAAACGCGTCATACGCGGCCACCATGGCGCCCGTGATCGAGGCCGTGCGCGTGCCGCCGTCGGCCTGGATGACGTCGCAATCGAGGTGCAGCGTGCGTTCGCCGAACGCCTGCAAATCAAAGGCGGCGCGCAGCGAGCGGCCGATCAGGCGCTGGATTTCCTGCGTACGGCCGGACTGCTTGCCGCGCGCCGCTTCGCGGTCCATGCGCGTGTGCGTCGAGCGCGGCAGCATGCCGTACTCGGCCGTCAACCAACCCTGGCCCTTGCCCTTCAGGAAACCCGGCACCTTGTCTTCGATGCTGGCAGTGCAGATGACCTTGGTGTCGCCACACTCGATCAGCACCGAGCCTTCGGCATGCTTGGTGTACTGGCGGGTGATGCGGATGGCGCGCAGCGCGTCGACGGCGCGGCCGCTCGGGCGGGATTCAAATGTCATGGGGTGTCCTGTGTAATTGGGGTTGCGGCCGCGATTTTACCACCGCGGCGCCATGCCACGGCGCAGGGCGGGTCCGCGCACAAGATCCCTACAATCCTGCCCCGCCAAACACAATTTTCTTTACAATGCCGTAAAACGCACACTATTCAGCAATTTTCAGGCCATCGAGCACTTCGGTCCTGTTTTGCGGCGCGGGCGGTATTGCCTGCGCTGGCTGATTAAGTGTATAAGTGACTGTATATAAGACCAAATCGGGGAATCCTTTGAGCATTTCAAGCATGACAGGCTACGCGGTTGCCACCAGCGAAGGTGCTGCAGGCACACTGACAATTGAAATCAAGAGCGTCAACTCGCGCTTTCTCGACCTGCAATTCCGCATCAACGACGATCTGCGGGCGCTGGAGCCTGACTTGCGCGCCGCCGTCATGTCCGCCATCACGCGCGGCAAAGTCGAGGTACGCCTGAGCTTTGGCCGCAAGGCCGCCACCGCCGGCACGCAGGCGCTGAACCTGCCCCTGCTGGCCGAACTGGCGCGCCTGCAAAACGAAGTGGGCCAGCATTTTGTCTCCGCCCCCGTCATGACGGTGGCCGAACTGCTGCGCTGGCCGGGCATCATCGAAGAAGCACAAGTGGGGCAAGAGTCCTTGCAGGCGGACGTGGGCGCGCTGACCAAACGCACCGTGGCGGCCTTCGTCGACAGCCGCAAGCGCGAAGGCGCGGCACTCGAAGCGGTGCTGATATCGCGCATCGAAGCGATGGAAGCCATCGTCAAGCGCATCACGCCCTTGATTCCGCAGGTGGTGGCGGCCTTCCAGCAAAAAGCCATCGAGCGCATGCAGGATGCGCTGGGCCTGGCCAGCCAGGGCTCGAATTCGGCCCTGTCGCGCCAGGACGCCATGGAGCGCATCCGCCAGGAAGTCATTTTGTACGGCATCCGCATCGACGTGTCGGAAGAACTGGCGCGCCTGTCGGCTCACCTGGGCGAAACGCGCCACATCCTCACCAAGGGCGGGCAAGTGGGCAAGCGCCTCGACTTCATGATGCAGGAACTGAATCGCGAAGCCAACACGCTGGGCGCCAAGGCTTCCGTCAAGGAACTGGCCGACGCCTCGATGGACTTGAAGCTGCTGATCGAGCAGATGCGCGAACAGGTGCAAAACCTGGAGTAACCGGCCGGCCACGCCGGCCTCTTTGGGACTGGCTCACAGCCTTGCCTCTTGGTAAAATACCGGATTGGGCGCCGCTTGCGCGAGCATTGGCGCCAACAACACGATTATTGAAAGATCCGCATGAGCCACCCTACCGCCTTCTCCGGCAGCCTGTTCGTGGTCGCCGCGCCATCAGGCGCCGGCAAATCGACACTGGTCAATGCATTGCTGGCGCAAGAGCCCGGCATTAAATTGTCGATTTCGACCACCACGCGCGCGCCCCGTCCGGGCGAGCAGCACGGCCGCGAGTACTACTTCACGACGGCGGAAGACTTTGTCGCGCGCGCAGACCAGGGCGAGTTCCTGGAATGGGCGGAAGTGCATGGCAATTACTATGGCACCTCGCGCATCATGGTGGAACAGCAAATGCTGGCTGGCACCGACATCCTGCTGGAAATCGACTGGCAGGGCGCGCGCCAGGTGCGCAAGCAATTCCCCCGCGCGGCCGGTATTTTCATCCTGCCGCCATCGATCGATGCGCTCGAAGAGCGCCTGAACAAGCGCGGCCAGGACGAGCAGCACGTGATCACGCGCCGCCTGCTGGCGGCCGGCGGCGAAATCGCACACGCTCCCGAGTTCGAGTATGTTATTATCAATGAAGAGTTTACGGTCGCTTTGTCCGAACTGAGCGCGATCGTGAGAGCGGCCCGTTGCCGGTTTGCGCAACAAGCGGCCCGCAACGCATCGCTATTCGCCCAGCTGGGCCTGCACGCAGAGTAATTCGTCTGCACGCCAGTTCACACAGCGCCACGCACCACGCATAAAATTGAGGAGTTACTATGGCCCGTATCACAATCGAAGATTGCCTGAAGCAGATCCCTAATCGTTTCCAGCTGACCCTGGCTGCAACCTACCGCGCACGTCAGTTGTTGCAAGGCCACACCCCAAAGGTGGAAGCCAAGGACAAGCCTACCGTTGTCGCACTGCGTGAAATCGCTGCCGGTAAAGTCGGCATCGAAATGCTGAAAAAAGTCCCGATGTAATTGGGAAGCCGCGTGCCGGAACAGTGCTGACCCCTGGTTCTACCGTATCCTTTATTCACACTGTAAAGCAACGCGACGTTTTATGAGTCCGACTCCAGCCGACACGACTTCTGCAGCACTGCCGCCCCTGGCCCCGCGCCAGGCGGCAAAATTACAAGGCGCTTCCGCGTCCGGCGCTGGTACGTCCACCGGGACCACCTCCGCCACACCGCCAGCACCCGCCTTGGGCGTGGCCTCCGTCAGCCACCTGGCCGACAAGCTGGCCGAATACCTGTCCCCCGCCGACCTGAAAAAAGTCAAGGAAGCCTACCGCTTCTCCGACGAAATGCACCTGGGCCAGATGCGCCGCTCGGGCGAGCCGTATATCTCGCATCCGATCGCCGTCGCCGAAATCTGCGCCGACTGGAAACTCGACGCGCAAGCCATCATGGCCGCCCTGCTGCATGACGTCATGGAAGACCAGGACGTCAAGAAGGAAGAATTGATCGAGCGCTTCGGTGCGCCCGTGGCGCACCTGGTCGACGGCCTGTCGAAGCTGGAAAAGATCGAATTCCAGAGCCAGATCGAAGCGCAGGCGGAAAACTTCCGCAAAATGCTGCTGGCCATGGCGTCCGACGTGCGCGTGATCCTGATCAAACTGGCCGACCGCCTGCACAATATGCGCACGCTCGATTTCATGACGGCGGCAAAAAAACGCCGCATCGCCAGCGAGACCATGGAAGTGTACGTGCCGATCGCGCACCGCCTCGGCCTGAACAATATTTACCACGAACTGCAGGACCTGTCTTTCTCGCACCTGTATCCGATGCGCTACCGCACCCTGGCGAAAGCCGTCAAGGCGGCGCGCGGCAACCGGCGCGAAGTGGTCAACAAGATCATGGAAGCGGTGAAAAGCACCTTGTCCATGGCCGAACTCGAAGCCGACGTCACGGGCCGCGAAAAGACCCTGTACGACATCTATAAAAAGATGCGCAGCAAGCATTTGTCGTTCTCGCAAGTGCTGGACGTGTACGGCTTCCGCGTGGTGGTGGGCAGTTTTGCCGACTGTTACGTGACCCTGGGCACCCTGCACAGCCTGTACAAGCCGATGCCGGGCAAGTTCAAGGATTACATCGCGATCCGCAAGCTGAACGGCTACCAGTCGCTGCACACGACCGTCATCGGCCCCTACGGCACCCCCGTCGAATTCCAGATCCGCACCCAGGAAATGCACCGCACGGCCGAGTCTGGCGTGGCGGCGCACTGGCTGTACAAGAGCGGCGAATCGAACCCGTCCGACCTGCAGCAGCGCACCCACGCGTGGCTGCAATCGCTGCTCGACATCCAGCAGCAGACGGGCGACTCGGCCGAATTCCTCGAACACGTCAAAGTCGACCTGTTCCCCGATTCCGTCTACGTGTTTACGCCGAAATCGAAGATCATCGCCCTGCCGCGCGGCGCCACGGCCATCGACTTCGCCTATTCGATCCATACGGGTATCGGCGACCAGACCGTGGCCGTCAAGATCAACAACGAAACCTCGCCGCTGCGCACCGAGCTGCACAATGGCGACATCGTCGAGATCATCACCGATTCCTCGTCGCGCCCCAGCCCCACCTGGCTGTCGTTCGTGCGCACCGGCAAGGCCCGTTCGGCCATCCGCCACCATTTGCGCACGATCAACCTGCCCGAATCGATCGCCCTGGGCCAGCAATTGCTGTCGCAGGCGCTGCAAAGCCTGAACATCGACGCCGATCTGCCGGCGCCGCTGGTCGAACGCCTGCTCAACGAATCGAGCGCCAATTCCATGGACGAGCTGTACGCGGACATCGGCATCGGCAAGCGCATGGCTACTCTGGTGGCGCGCCACATCTTCGGCTTGATCGGCGGCGAAGCGGCCAGCATGCCGGTGGAACACAATAGCGGCAGCGAACTCGACCCCGTTACCATCTGCGGCAGCGAAGGCGTCTCGGTGCAGCTGGCACCGTGCTGTTTGCCGATTCCGGGCGACCAGATCATCGGCCAGCTGCGCCGCGACCAGGGGCTATTAGTGCACACGAGCGACTGCTCGCAAGCCAAGCGCCAGCGCGCCAAGGAACCGGACCGCTGGATCGCCGTGCGCTGGGGAACCGAACTGAACCGCCGCTTCGACTGCCGCATCAAAGTGCTGATCAACAGCGAACGGGGCATCCTGGCTAGAGTCGCCGCCGAAATCGGCGAGTCCGACGCCAACATCATCTATGTCGGCATGGACGAAGACAAGGACAACGTCCTCGACCAGCTGCGCTTCACCGTGCAAGTGAAAGACCGCGTCCACCTGGCCGCCCTGCTGCGCAATGTGCGCAGAGTGGCCGGGGTGAACCGCATCCTGCGCGAGCGTAACTAAAAATTGTTGGCAAAGAGCTGGGGTCAGACCCGGCGGGGGAATACGTCCCAGTGGGACGTATTCCGATCGCGGAGCGACCGACCCCGGCCTTTACGCTTTGCGGGTTTGATTTTCTTGCACGAAGGCGCTACTTCCGACAACAGCATTGCCACGACTAGCGTCACGCAATGCTTGGAACGCAAGCGCATCTTCTGCCTGGAACAAAGCAGCATACGCCTGCTGTCTGTCACCCGGACGGTTGCCAAGATCAAGATAAAGCGGATGCGGCTCAATCAACGGATCGATTCGCCCTTCAGCATTGCAACGGTAGCTGGACCACTTGTAATTGCCCGGATACTGCACCATGCCGGCGCGAACCGGATTGAGCTCTATATAGCGCTGGCAAACCAGCAGATAAGTCGCATCCTGTACCACACAGGATTTGTAGCGCCCATCCCACAAGGGGCCGGTACGATGGCGGCGCCAGTTGATGTAATGCGCATATGCCTGCCCCAACGACTTCATCAACTGAGAAACGGCCTCGACTTTCGCCGCAGACAGCAGCAGATGCACATGATTGGTCATCAGGACATAGGCATGCAACTGGACCTTGTGCGCCAGACAGTGGCACTGTAACTGCTGCAGATACCAGAGATAATCGCCTGCCTCGAAAAAGCAGATCCGCCTGTCAGCCCCACGCTGCACCACATGCAAGGGCATGCCAGGCATAAACAAACGCTGGACGCGTGCCATGGCTGCTCTCCCGTAAAGAAAAGTCCCAGCGTGACAGGCTTATCAAGACGCACCCTGCGTCACCGCAAACTACCCCTCCCCCGGCGCCGGATACGTCACTTCCAGCAGCTCCAGCTCTTGCTCGCCCTGCGGCGTGTTGAGGGTGATGAGGTCGCCCTCGCGCGCCTTGGTGATGGTGCGCGCCATCGGCGAGACCCAGCTGATCTTGCCGTTCAGGGGATCGAATTCATCGATGCCGACGATGGTGATGGTGTGCGTTGCGCCGTCGCTGGTGCGATACGTTACCGTGGCGCCGAAAAATACCTGGTCGTTGCCATGGTGCACGCTGGGGTCGACGATGGCGGCCAGGTCCATGCGTTTGGTGAGAAAGCGGATGCGGCGGTCGATTTCGCGCAGCCGGCGCTTGCCATAGATATAGTCGCCATTTTCCGAGCGGTCGCCATTCGACGCCGCCCAATGCACGATGCGCACCACTTCCGGACGGTCGACGTCGATCAGCTGCAGCAGCTCTTCCTTGATGCGCTGGTAGCCGGCCGGCGTGATGTAGTTCTTGGCGCCGGCGGGAATGGCCAGCGCCAGCGCGGCCGCTTCTTCATCGTCGTCGTTGTCGGATTCTTTTACAAAGGCTTTATTCATCCGTCTATTGTAGCCCCGCCAGGGAGCCGCAGGCACACCGGATGCGGGGGCAGCCGGGCTTTTTTGACGTATCATCGTGGCAATCGCGGCAAACCTGCGCCGCACACGGAGACGGATGAAAAAATTTTACAGAGTCAGGCGCTGGCTGTTCGCGCCGCTGGTCTACCTGGCCGCCATCTGCCTGCTGATCGAGGAATGGCTGTGGGCGACGGGCGCGCGCATCATGCAGGTGGTGGCGCAATTTCCGCCGCTGCATGCGCTCGAAGCGTGGATCAAGCGCCTGCCGCCGTACTGGGCGCTGGCCATCTTCGTGCTGCCGGCCGTGCTGCTGTTTCCCGTCAAGCTGCTGGCCCTGCTGGCGATCGCGCGCGGCCATGCGTTTTCCGGCATCGGCGTGATCGTCATCGCCAAGCTGGGCGGCGCGGCCGCCGTCGCGCGCCTGTACAAGCTGACGCGCCCTACCCTGCTCAGTTTGCCGTGGTTTGCCCGCTGGCATGGCCGGTTCATGGAAACCAAGGACCGCTGGATCGCCCGCCTGCGCGCCACGCGTCCATGGCGCCGCGTCAGCCGCCTGTCGGCCGCGCTGGGCCGCGCCCGCCGCGCCTGGTGGCAGCGCTTGCGCAAGGGCGCGCCAGGCCGTCATCATTCCCGCCCGGCCAGAGTGCTGCGCCGCTTCGCCGCCTTTTGGCGCGCGCGCCGCTGATGAGGAAAGGCCATCCCATGCACGATACTGCCCGGCTCGCCCCCGCCCTGCGCGCTGCGGCGCGGGAAATCTACCTGTACGACGCGGTCAGCTTGCAATTGCTGGACGCCAACGATGCCGCCTGCGACAACTTGCAGTACGCGCGCAAGGAGTTGCTGGCGATGACGCCCTTCACCTTGGCGCCACAGCTCGACGCGCAGCAGCTGGCCGCCGTGCTGGCCGCCCTGGACGACAGCATCGGCGCGCAAACGCTGCTGCACGTGCAGCAGCGCCGCCGCGATGGCAGCCTGTATTCGCTCAGCCTGCACCTGTCGCGCGTCAGCCGCCAGGGCCGCGCCCTGCTGCTGGCCGAGGGCGAAGACTTGCGCACGCCACAGGCGACGGCCGCCGCCCTGGCGCAGGTGCAGTCGCGCTTCAACGCCATCGTCTCGAATACGCCGGGGCTGGTGTACCAGTTCTGCCTGCATGCGGATGGGCGCGCCGCCTTCCCCTACCTGAGCGAGGGCTGCCAGGCCTTGCTGGGCCTGGAGCCGGCACAGCTGCATGCGCGCCCGGAACTGTTCTACCAGCTGATCCTGGCCGACGACCGCGCCTCGTATCTGGAGTCGATGCAGGCCTCAAAAAACGCCTTGTGGAGCTGGAACTGGGAAGGCCGCATCTGGATCGATGCCTGGAAGGATGTCAAATGGATCAACTTGCGCTCCACGCCGCGCGCGCTGGCCGACGGCACGGTGCAGTGGGAAGGCATCATGACGAATATCACGGAAAGCCGGCTGGAACAGATTGAAGTGCGCCAGTCGCGCGCCCGCCTGGCCGAGCTGACTGCGCATATCGACAAGGTCAAGGAACACGAACGCACGCGCCTGGCGCGCGAACTGCACGATGACCTGGGCGGCAATTTGACGGCGATCAAGATGGCGCTGGCCATGCTGGCGCGCCGCCTGCCGCCGGACGACCCGCTGCTGCAGGAAAAAGCCGACTATGTCGATGCCCTGGTCGACCGCAGCATCGACGCCGTACACCGTATTTCGCTGGACTTGCGCCCCTCCATGCTGGACCTGGGCCTGGTTGCCGCGCTGGACTGGCAGGTGAAGGAATTCGCGCGCCAGGCCGGCATCGAATGCCAGTTCATGTCGAACCGCCAGCATATCGAACTGGAACTGGACCAGGCGACCAGCCTGTTCCGCATCGCCCAGGAGGCACTGACGAATATTGCCAAGCATGCGCAGGCCAGCAAGGTCAGCGTGCGCCTGGCCCGGCAGCGCCAGCATCTGAGCCTGTCGATCGCCGACAATGGCGTCGGCATGCGCCTGTCCGACCGCGCCAAGCCACAGTCGTTCGGCATTCGCGGCATGGCCGAACGCGCCAGCGCGCTGGGCGGCACCCTGAGCCTGGTGGACGGGCCCGATGGCGGCACCCTCCTGAGCATAAAAATCCGGCTCACCACGCCGCGAGAGGCGATAATAGCGGCTGCAGCCAGTGCGCCCGCGCACAGCGGGCCGCCGCCAGACGCGGCCTAGTGGGTGAATTAGATAGGAAACAACGCAGTCATGAAAGAAAAAGCCACCATCCGGGTATTCATCGCCGACGATCATGCGATCGTGCGCGAGGGCTTGAAGCAAATCCTCGCCGACACGAAGGACATCATCGTGGCCGGCGAGGCTGAAAATGGCCACGACGCCATCAAACTGTTCCGTGGCTCGAAATGCCAGGTATTGCTGCTCGACATCTCCCTGCCCGACCGCAGCGGCATCGAGGTGCTCAAGCAGATCAAGAAGGAAAAGCCGGAACTGGCCGTGCTGATGCTCTCCATGCACCGCGAGGACCAGTACGCCATCCGTTCGCTCAAGGCGGGCGCGGCCGGCTACCTGACGAAACAGAGTGCGCCGCGCGAGCTGGTCACGGCCATCCGCCAGGTGGCGCAAGGCTTGAAATACATCAGTGCCTCGCTGGCGCAGGAACTGGCCAACACGGTGGGCGAAGACCACGAGACGGCCTTGCACGACGCCCTGTCGGACCGCGAATACCAGACCCTGGTCATGATCGCCTCGGGCAAGGCGGTGGGCGCCATTGCCGAAGAACTCAAATTGTCCGTGAAAACGGTCAGCGAATACCGCGCCCGCTTGCTGGTCAAAATGAAACTCAAGAACAGCGCTGAACTGACGCATTACGCCATCCGCAACCAGCTGGTGGATTGACGCCAAAGCGGCATGCCCGCTGGCATCGGACGAATTGACAGGACTTCTCCTTGCTTCTCGCACAATAAGTTCTTTGCCAACTCGCCTATCATGGGGATAATGAGAAATATCTGAAAAGGCTGTGTCTACATGTCCAGTAAATTGCCATCTTCACCAGCAAGCGCTCCCGCTGGCGCTACGCACACCGCCGCCGCTGCGGCGATGAACCCTGCCGATATCGCCCGCGAAGCGTTTCGCCGCCTGGCCACGCGCCGCATCGCCCCCACGCCCAGCGCCTACCGCGACATCTACAATGAAATCGCCGGCATCAGCGAACCGGCCGATACGCCGGGTGCGCCTGCGGCGGTGCTGGCCGCCAGCGCCCCTCAGGACGGCGGCGCGGAAAACGTCCTGACGCAGTTTGCCACCAAGATGAGCGAATCGGCGGGCGAACTGGGCGACTTTGGCCGCCGTTTCCAGCGGGCACTGAAGGCGCGCGACTGGGACAGCTATGCGCGCACCCTGGCGCAACTGGCGGAAAAACAGGTCAAGAAAGGCGGCGGCATCGAATTGCCGCCCCTGCCGGACGGCGAACAGACGCGCACCCTGCGTGAATTGCTCAGCCGCACCCTGGGCTTTGCCGTCGCCACCTTGCTGACGGGCACGCCCGCGCTGGTGGAAGAAGCCGAATCGCTGGGCGCGGCCATCAAGCTGGCGCACACGGAAGAGGCGCTGAACGAAGCGGCGCTGCGCCTGAAGCAGCTGTGCTACCAGATCGAACTGAAAAGCGGCGATACGGCCGAGCAGCAGGAATTGCTGCTGCGCCTGTTCAAGTTGCTGCTGGACAACGTCAGCCAATTGCTCGACGACGACAGCTGGCTGCGCGGCCAGGTCGATGCCGTGCAAAACCTGATCGCCGGCCCGCTCGACCAGCGCGCGCTGGAAGACGCCACGCGCAGCCTGAAGGAAGTCATCTACAAGCAAAGCCAGCTCAAGCACAGCCTGTCCGACGTCAAGCTGACGGTGAAGAACATGATGATGACCTTCATCGACCGCCTGGGGCAAGTGGCGGCGTCCACGGGCGACTTCCATGAAAAGATCGGCGGCTATTCTGAAAAGATCAGCCAGGCGGAAAATATCAGCGAATTGAACAGTGTTCTCGACGAAGTCTTGCGCGAAACGCGCATGGTGCAGAACGAAGCCCTGCGCGCACGCGACAAAATGGTGCTGGCGCGCCAGGAAGTGCAGGATGCGGAACAGCGCATCCACACCCTGGAAGCGAAGCTCCAGCATATGAGCGAACTGGTGCGGGAAGACCAGCTGACGGGCAGCCTGAACCGCCGTGGCCTGGACGATGTGTTCGAGCGCGAGACGGCCCGCTCCGACCGGCGCGGCACGCCGCTGTGCATCGCCATGCTGGACCTGGACGACTTCAAACGCCTGAACGACACCTACGGCCACCTGGCCGGCGATGCCGCGCTGAAACACCTGGTGAAGATCGTCAAGGAAACCCTGCGCTCGATGGACGTCATCGCCCGCTTCGGCGGCGAGGAATTCCTCATCCTGCTGCCGGAAACCACGGTCGAAGCGGCCTCATCGACGATGACGCGCTTGCAGCGCGAGCTGACCCGGCATTTCTTCCTGCACGACAACGAGAAAGTCTTGATCACTTTTTCCGCCGGCGTGGCCCTGCGCCTGCCCAACGAAGACCAGGCCGAGCTGGTCAAGCGCGCCGACCGCGCCATGTACCAGGCCAAGCAGACGGGCAAGAATCGGGTGGTGGTGGCCGACTGAGCGGCAACTTGCAGGCTGTCACACACCATGCCCACCTTACGGTGGGTTTTTTTTGGGCTGCGCCCGCCTTGGACGCACAGCGGCGCTGCCGCGGCCGCTATGCGCCCCCTGTGGCAATCTGAAGATACTGAACATTATTTCTTATATTTAATTATTTACAACCCTAAAGTTTCCTCAAAGCGTGCCGTTTATGCGTCCTTGCCTATGCCAACTTGAGGGGCAAAACAAAAAATATACTCGCTGTATTTCCCTAAACTTTCCATGGCCCACTCCGTTAATGAATATAACTGCGGTGTGAGTGTCCCGGAAGGCAGGGGCAGACCAAGGTACAAGGCACATAGCCAAAACATATAGCAAGGAGCTTCAAAATGGCCTCAGTCATCAATACCAATACCGCGTCACTGAATGCGCAACGCAACCTGAGCACATCGCAGTCCGCCCTGTCCACGTCATTGCAACGCCTGTCGTCGGGTTTGCGCATCAATAGCGCAAAAGACGATGCTGCTGGCCTGGCGATTTCCGAGCGTTTCACCTCGCAAATCCGCGGTCTCGATCAAGCCAAGCGCAACGCCAACGACGGCGTGTCGCTGCTGCAAACGGCCGAGGGTTCGCTGAAATCGACGGGCGACATTCTGCAACGTGTCCGCGAACTGTCAGTACAGTCGTCGAATGCCACCAACTCGGCCGGCGACCGCAAGGCGATCCAGGCTGAGGTAGGCCAGCTGCTGTCGGAAGCCGACCGCATCTCGCAAACGTCGGAATTCAACGGCTTGAAACTGCTCGACGGCTCGTTCGGCTCGGCATCGTTCCAGGTGGGCGCCAACGCTGGCCAGACCATCCAGGCCACGACTGCCAACTTCCGTACGAATAACTACGGCAACAACCAGTCGTCCGCCGCGCCTCCAGCAACCTTGGCTGGCAGCACTGCTACCGCTTACGCCGGCGGCACCTTCGACATCCAGGGCCTGAAATCGGCAACGGTCACCGCGACGACCGCCGACACCGCGCAAACGCTGGCAGCCACCATCAACGGCAAGACCGCCGATACGGGCGTGACGGCCACGGCCAAAACGGAAGAAGAAGTCAAGTTTACGCAAAATGGCGTGTATTCGCTGGCAGTCACCTCCGACAATGCCACCGCCTCGAACGTGACCTTCACGGTGGGCCAGAACAACGCGTCGGGCCTGGCATCGGCAGTAAGCGCCTTCAATGATGTATCGTCCACCACCGGCGTGACGGCCAAGCTGAACGATGCCAAGGATGGCCTGGTGCTGACCAATATTGCCGGCAACAACGTAAAGCTGGACAACAAGAGCGCAACCTCGACCTTCACGGCTGCCTCGATCGGCGCCGACGGTGCCCGGACAGCGGCTGCCACTGTTGCCGCCACCAACGGCTCCGCCGTGTCGATGGGCTATATTTCGATGAACTCCGACAAGGGTTTCTCGTTGGGCACGGTTACCGCCGGCAATGGCGTGGCCGCTGGTCCGGCGACGCTCAATGCGGTATCCAGCATCGACGTGTCGACTGTCGCGGGTTCGAACGATGCGCTGAAGATTCTCGATTCCGCCTTGGCCAGTGTCAACAGCCAGCGCGCAAGCTTCGGTGCCTTGCAGTCGCGCTTTGAAACGGCGGTGAGCAACCTGGAATCGACTTCGGAAAACCTGTCGGCATCGCGTAGCCGCATTCAGGATACCGACTTCGCATCGGAAACGGCCAAGCTGACGCGCGGCCAGATCCTGCAACAGGCTGGTACGGCAATGTTGGCCCAGGCCAACTCGCTGCCTAACGGCGTGCTGTCGCTGCTGCGCGGTTAATCTCCGCCCCGTAGTACCGTAGCTTAGCCCTCCCCGGCCGATCCAGATATTGCATCTTGATCCGCCGGGGATTTTCCGTTAGAGGACACCATCATGGATATCCAGGCAACAAACGGCCTCCCGGCCCCGCAGCAGCAGCGCACTGCGATCACCCCAGGCAGCACCACGGCCGCCAAACCGGCGGCGCCAGCAGCCACGGACAGCAAGCCCACCGGCAAGGCCGCCAGCAAGGAAGACGCGCAGTCCGAGCTGAGAGAGGTCAAGCAAGCCGTCAGTGACATCAACAAGGCGATGCAGTTCATGTCGCGCCAGCTGGAGTTTTCAGTCGATACCGACAGCGAGCGCACCATCGTCAAGGTGATCGACCAGCAAACCCGCGAGGTCATCCGCCAGATGCCCACCAAGGAAGCGCTGGAAATCGGCAAGGCGCTGGAAAAAGCACAAGGTTTGCTGATCAAGCAAACGGCGTGAAACGGCCCTGTGCCACTTCCTTCGTGGCATAGGGCAAACAGCTGGCCGAATACCCCTCTAAAGTCTGGATGGATTATGCCGTTAACCAAGTATATTCATGCATTCTCATAGGAGGTTATTGTGGCTGTCTCATCCGTCAGTACTGGTGGCGTTCTCGACGTAAATGGCCTGGTCAGTCAGCTGATGGCAGTGGAGAGCCGCCCCTTTGTTGCCATGCAGAACAAAGAGAAGGCGATTACCTCCCAAATCTCCGCCTATGGCACCCTGAGCGGCGCGGTCGGCGCGTTCCAGACCACCGTCACCGCCCTGGCCGATTCCTCCAAATACAAGGTGGCCAACGCCACCACCTCGGATGACAAGGTCCTGACCGCCACCGCAGGCAAGGACACAGTCAAAGGCAACTACAGCGTCAACGTGACCCAGCTGGCGCAGGCGCAAACCATATCCGCCGCCGGCCAGGAAAGCACCTCGACGCTGATCGGCTCGGGCGCCAGCACCGTGCTGACATTCGACTTCGGCAGCGTCACCGGCGGCACCCTGACCGACGGCAAATATACGGGCGCCACCTTCGACCTCGATGCCACCCGCGTGGCGCGCACCGTCACCATCGACGGCAGCAACAACTCGTTGCAAGGTATTCGCGACGCCATCAACAAGGCCGGCATCGGCGTGACCGCCAGCATTATTTCCGACGGTAGCGACAAACCGAACCGCCTGGTGCTGACTTCCGACAAGAGCGGCGAAACGTCGAGCATGCGCGTGTCCGTCGCCGGCGACCAGGACCTGAGCAACTTGCTGTCCTATGCGCCCAACGGCACGCAGAACATGACCCAAAGCAATGCTGGTCAAAATGCCAAGCTGACCGTCAACGGCGTGGCCATTACCAGCCAGACCAATAGCGTTGACAATGCAGTACCTGGCGTGACGATGTCGGTACTCAAGATCGGCACCAGCAGCGTCGGCGTCAGCATGGACACCTCCGGCATCAAGACGGCGCTGACCAATTTTGTCAAGGCCTACAATGACCTCAATACCACCATCACCGGCCTGACGGCCGTCACGCCCGATTTGAAACAGGGTGCGGCGCGCACCGGCGGCCCGCTGGTCGGCGATTCGACCACCAACAGCCTGCAGGCCAGCTTGCGCAAGCTGTTCGGCACCAGCGTGCCGGGCCTTGACAGCACTGTGAAGAGCCTGAGCCAGCTGGGCGTCGCTTTTCAGAAGGACGGCACCCTCAAGCTCGATACCGGCAAGATGCAAACGGCGATCGACAAGAATTCGGAAGACGTCATCAAGCTGCTGGCGACCTCGGGCTCGACCTCGGACAGCCTGGTCAGCTTCGTCAGTTCGACCAGCAATTCGACGGTCGGCACCAAGGGCATCTCGATTTCCAAGCTGGCCACGCAAGGCACCCTGGTAGGCAGCACGGCGGCCAACCTGACCATCATCGCCGGTGTCAACGACAACCTGTCGCTGAGCATCAATGGCGTCAGCACCAAGGCCACCCTGGTGCCGGGCAACTATACGGCCGACAGCCTGGTCAGCCATGTGCAGTCGCTGATCAACGGCGCCTCGGGCGTGACCGACACCACGGCCGGCGTCAAGGTAACGCAGGAAAATGGTGTGCTCAGCATCGTCTCGAACAAGTATGGCTCGTCATCGAAGCTGGAAATCACCGGCAATGGCGCCGACGACCTGTTCGGCGCGCCGACCATGACCACAGGCGTGGACGTGGCCGGCACCATTGACGGCGCGGTGGCCGTCGGCAGCGGCCAGACCCTGACCGGTTCGGCCGGTTCCGGCAGCGCCGGGATTGCCGTACTGATCAAAGGCGGCCAGCTGGGCGACCGCGGTACGGTGAATATTTCCAAGGGTATCAGCGCCTTGTTTGCTACTATTACGGATAATTACCTGGGAACGGCGGGTCTGATCCAGAACAAGAATGACGGCTTGAACAAGAGCATCGCCGATATCACCAAGCAACGCGATGCGCTCAATACGCGGCTGACCCTGACCGAGGCGCGCTTGCGCAGGCAATACAGCTCACTCGACGTCTCGCTCAGTTCGATGAACGGCACCATCAATTTTTTGACTCAGCAACTCGCTGCGCTGGCCAAGTAGAGCTAACGCATATCTACCAGAGGAATACGAATGTTTGGATCATCAAACAAAGGCGCGCAATCCTACGCCAAGGTTGGCCTGGAAACGGGCATAGGTGCCGCTTCCCCGCACAAGCTGATCGCCATGCTGTACGACGGCGCCTTGGTAGCAGTGCTGAGCGCGCAGATGCACATGAAAGCAGGCAATATCCCTGAAAAGGGCAAGTCCATTTCACGCGCCATGCAGCTGATCGACCAGGGACTGCGCGCCAGCCTGGACAAGAATGCGGGCGGCGAGATCGCCGAAAACCTCGATGCGCTGTATGAATACATGGGCGCGCGATTGCTGACGGCCAACCTGAAAAATGACCTGAGCATCCTCGAAGAGATCCAGCGCCTTCTGACCGACCTGCGCGACACCTGGAACGCCATCGGCACGCCTTCCAGCATGAATATTGCTGCTAGCGATGCATCTGCTACCCGCATCTCCAACTATGCGAGCGCCTGAGCCATGATGACCCATCAAGAAGTCCTGACCACCTATGAAACCATGCAGACCCTGACGGGCCGGATGGTGACCGCCGCCAGCAACGCCGACTGGGACGCGCTCGAAGCGCTGGAGCAGCAAGTGAGCGCACACGCGGAAGCGCTGAAAGCGAATGAAGCAAAAGTCGTGCTGGAAAGCGCCGGCCGCCAGCGCAAGGTTGCCCTGATCAAGCAGATCCTGGAAGACGACCGCAAGATCCGCGACCTGACCATGCCGTGGATGGCGCATTTGTCCAAGCTGATCAACAGCACGGGCACCGAACGGCGCCTGGCCAACGCCTACGGCGTCTAAACGCAAGCGGGGGCGCCATGTTGCCGAAGATGGATGCCATCGGCATGCCGCCCCTGACCCCGGTCAAGGGCGCGCGCCCGGCCGACGCCGTCGCCGACCCGCGCCAGGCCGAGTTCCAGCGCTCGCTGCAAGGACTGATCGGCAAATCCATGCAGGGCCAGGTGCTGGCGCGCATGGGTGATGGCAGCTACCTGGTGCGTGTGGCCGGCACGCCGGCCCGCATGCAGCTGCCCGCAGGCGCCCAGCTGGGCACGGAAATTCCCCTGACCCTGATCGGCATCAATCCCCGCCCCTCATTTCAAATCGGCAACAACCGCGACCAGCCCGCCAGCGCCCTGCTGACGTATGCCGACGCGCAGGCCGAACCCGACGCGGCCGAAGCACGGAGCTCCCAGGCCGGCGCCGCCCAAGCGGGCACGCGCGCCAGCAGCACGGCCGCCACCCTGCTCAGCCGCGCACCGCTGACGCCGGCCAATTTGCTGCCCGCCCTGGCAGGCGATACACCGGCGCCGGAACTGAGCACCACCGCGCGCGCCATCAGCAGCGTACTCAGTCAGGCTGAAAGCGTGCCCGGCGCCCCCTTGGCGCTGGTCGGCAAGACGCCGCTGATGGCCGCGCCGGGAGCCGATCCCGCCCAGCTGGCGCAAAAGCTGCGCGACACGCTCGGCAGCAGCGGCCTGTTCTATGAATCGCATGTGGCCGAATGGGCCGAAGGCAAGCGCCCGCTGGCCTCGCTGCTGCTGGAACCGCAAATGCAAAAGGCCGCGCCGGGCGAGACGCCCAGGACGGGCACCGACCTGGCCTCGGCGCAGCTGATCAATTTACAGCTGCATACGCACGAACAGGCGCGCGTGCAGTGGCAGGGCGAAGCCTGGCCGGGCCAGAAGATGCAGTGGGATATCAGCCAGGATGCACCGGAAGGACAGCAGCACGCTGGCACGCAGGGCGACGAGGAAGCGACGGCCTGGCGCAGCAATGTGCGCTTCCAGTTCCCCCTGCTGGGCGACCTGGCCGCGCACGTGGTCTTGCAGGGCGGCCGGGTGGCCATCCAGCTGCAGGCCGGCAGCGAGGCCAGCGCCGATACCTTGCGCCAGCATGCGGCGCGGCTGGAAGCGTCGCTGGACGCCGCCGGCTGGCCCCTGTCGTCATTGACGATCGCCGGCAAGCCGGAAGCGGCCGAGCCAGCGGAAACAGATGATGCTTGACGACACCAAGCGCAAGGTGCCGCAGACGGCCGTCGCCCTGGCCTACCAGAGCGGCACGCCAGCGCCCAAGGTGGTGGCCAAGGGCAGCGGCCTGATCGCGGACCAGATCATCAGCACGGCGCGCGAACACGGCGTCTTCGTGCATGAATCGAAGGAATTGGTGGCGCTGCTGATGGATGTCGACCTGGACCGCCAGATTCCGCCCGGCCTGTATCGGGCGATTGCGGAACTGCTGGCCTGGTTATATCATATTGAATCTGCGAATGGCGGACCGATCCCGCCGCCGCCCGACACCAGCATCAACCTCACCGATACATAGACAGGCATCAATGCAAGCACATATTATGGATTCCGGCCTCGAAAACTGGCATGACTTTGAAGTGGAATCGCGGCGGGAAATCGTCGCCTTGCTGCGTAGTATCAGCGAAAAGAACCAGCTGATCCGCATGCTGATCCATGGTGAATCCGATGTGTGCGTCACCTCCATCCTGGAAGTCGATGCCGACCACAATACCGTCATCCTCGACCGTTCCGTGAACGCTGACCAGAACCGGCGCATGCTGGCCGCCAAGGGTATCTCGTTTGAAACGTCGCTCGACAAGATCCGCATCCTGTTTGCCAGTGCCCAGGTGCAAGAGTGCAATTACGGCGGCACTCCCGCCTTGAAAATTGCCATTCCAGAAACATTGATCCGCCTGCAGCGGCGCGAGTATTACCGCATGACCACGCCCGTGAGCAATCCCGTGCGCGTCTCGATTCCCCTGCCGCCCTCGCTGGGCGGCGCCGACGCCCCGTTTCCGCTGGCCGACATCAGCTGCGGCGGCATCGCCATCCTGGACAATAAGCTGATACTGGGCGAGACCATCGGCAGGGACTATCCAGGTTGCCGCATCGACTTGCCTGACGTCGGCATCGTCACCGCCACCTTGCAAATTCGCAATTCGCTGGACATGACCTTGCTGAACAACAAGCTGAACCGCCGCCTGGGCTGCCAGTTCGTCGACCTGCCGCGCAGCATGCTGGCGCACGTGCAGCGCTATATCACGCGCCTCGAACGAGAACGGAATGCGCGGATGGCTGGACTCAGCTGATACCCCAGCCGAAAGCTGGGGTCAGACCCGCCGGGTCTGACCCCGGAACTTGCCTTTGGGGTAAATGAAACTTTACACCTGCATATTCATGATCTCGTGATACGCCGACACTAATTTATTGCGCACCTGCACCGTCGCCTGGAATTCGATGCTGGACTTTTGCATCGACACCATCACATCCGACAGGCTGACCTTTTCGTCGCCCATGGTAAAGCGCTGCCCCATCGCCGACGAAGCCTGTTGCGAACTGCTCACGGAGTCCAGCGCGCTCTTGAAGGCATCGGCAAAATTCACCTTCGCTGCCGGCATTTCGGTCTGGATCGCCGGTATTTTCGCCTCCGGCCGCGTGGCCGCCGACTTCAGTTGCGCGATCATCGCCTCGATCCTGCTGCTATCGATACCGCCTGTTTTCACTTTGCCTCCCGATTCTGGTCTGCTTCATATCTGTTCCATGCCTGTTGCACCCAGAGAACAAAACCCTGGCTTGCAAGGCAACGACGGGTACAATAACTTCCGTCACATGTTGCCAGGGTTCCACAATACCAGCGCCAACGCCAGCCGCTCGGCCGAGCAGGCGGCAAAAGCGCCTTCTGTTTGGACGATTGAAGCGCGTGACAGTGGCGGATAATTCTGCATATCGCCCCTCCTCCCGAGGAAGCGGCCCCCACGCACCACCGAACACCCGTCAAACCACACGCCCTGGAAGGCAATCATGGCTGTAGCCGAAGAAATCGATGTGAACCGCATACCGCCGGAACCGGCGCCTGCCCGCTCGCCCGTGGAGTCCGTGCAAGCGTTCGCCAAGACGCCGATGGGCAAGAATTTCCTGCGCGGCCTGGGTGTGGCCGCACTGATTGCCATCGGCGTGGCCCTGTACATGTGGAACCAGCCACCCGAGTACAAGGTCCTGTTTTCCAATTATACGGACCGCGACGGCGGCGCCATCACCGCGTCGCTGGACCAGCTGGGCATCAAGCACAAGTTTTCCGAAGGCGGCGGCGCCATTCTCGTGCCCACCGAGCAAGTTCACGATGCGCGCCTGAAACTGGCCGCGCAAGGCTTGCCGAAAGGCGGCAACGTGGGCTTCGAACTGATGGAAAACCAGAAGCTGGGCGTCTCGCAATTTCTGGAACAGGTCAATTTCCAGCGCGCCCTCGAAGGCGAACTGGCGAAATCGATCGAATCGGTGTCCGCCGTCGATACGGCGCGCGTCCACCTGGCCCTGCCCAAACCGTCCGTCTTCGTGCGCGAACAGCAAAAACCCACGGCTTCCGTGCTGCTGAACCTGCATCCGGGCCGCGGCCTCGATCAATTGCAGGTAAGCGCCATCGTGCACCTGGTGGCGTCCAGCGTGCCGGAATTGCTTCCAGTCAATGTCACCGTGGTCGACCAGGCCGGCAGCTTGCTGTCGAACCAGGAAAAGGACAAGGACCGCGCCAACGGCATCAAGAGCCTGGACCCGAACCAGTTAAAGTACGTGCAGCAATTGCAGCAAAGCGTGATCAAGCAAGTCGAATCGATCTTGCTGCCCATCGTCGGCGAAGGCAATGTGCGCGCCGAAGCGACGGCCGACGTGGATTTCTCGCAAAGCGAGCAGGCGGCCGAAACCTACAAGCCGAACTCGCCGCCGGAAGCGTCCACCATCCGCAGCCAGCAAACGAGCGAATCGACGGGCGCCGGCAATGCCAACCCGTCCGGCGTGCCGGGCGCCCTGTCGAACCAGCCGCCGGGCGTGGCCACGGCGCCGCTGACGGCGGAAGCGCCAGGCGCACCGGCCGGCGCAGCGACGGCGCCGAGCCAGAAAGAATCGACGACAAATTACGAAGTTGACAAGACCGTGCGCTACGAGCAGAAATCCATGGGCGGCTTGCGCCGCCTGTCGGTGGCCGTCGTCGTCAACTACCGCCGCAGCTTCGACAAGGATGGCAAGGTCACGGTCAAGCCGATTTCGCCTGCCGAAATGGTGCAGATCAATAACCTGGTCAAGGAAGCGATGGGCTACAACAAGGAGCGCGGCGACAGCTTCAGCGTGGCCAACTCGCCCTTCGACGGCATCGACCGCGCGCCGGAAGGCAAGCTGGAGTGGTGGCGCGACCCGGCCAACCTGCCGCTGGCCAAGGAACTGGCGAAATTCCTCATCACGGCCCTGATCCTGCTGTATATCTTCATCAAGATCGTGCGCCCGATGCTGCGCCCCGTGATGCGCAAGATCGACGATTTCGGCGCGCCACCGCCTGTCATCGAGCCGGAACTGGCCAAGGACGGCGCAGAAAACGAAGTTCTGCTCAGCGAAGCGGAACTGGAAGAGCTGGAAGAAGATACGGCGCGCGGTTATCGCGAAAACCTGGCGATGGCCAGGAAACTGGCACAGGACGACCCGCGCGTGGTGGCCAACATCATCAAAGCATGGATAGGCAATAATGAGTGAGACAACGGGACTGCAAAAAGCATCGATCCTGATGCTGGCACTGGGCGAGAGCGAAGCGGCCGAGGTCATGAAATTCCTCGGACCGCGCGAAGTGCTGAAACTGGGCGCCGCCATGGCCACCATGAAGGGCATCGCGCACGAGCAAGTGGTCGAGGTGCTCGACGACTTCCGCGCGCAGACGGAACTCAATTCCACCGTCGGCCTCGATTCGGACGAATACATCCGCCAGGTGCTGACCAAGGCGCTGGGCGACGACAAGGCATCCGTGCTGCTGTCGCGCATCTTGGGCGGCAAGGATGCATCCGGCATCGAATCACTGAAGTGGATGGATTCGCAATCCGTGTCCGAGCTGATCCGCAACGAACACCCGCAGATCATCGCCACCATCCTGGTCCACCTGGAACGCGACCAGGCGTGCGAAATCCTCGGCCATTTCACGGACCGCCTGCGCAACGACGTGGTCTTGCGCATCGCCACCCTGGACGGCGTGCAGCCGGCCGCCTTGCGCGAACTCAACGATGTGCTGACGAAACTGCTGTCGGGTAACGAAAACATCAAGAAATCGTCGCTGGGCGGCGTGCGCGCAGCGGCCGAGATCCTCAACTTCATGAGCGGCGAGCAGGAAGGCTCCGTCATGGACAATATCAAGAACTACGACAACGACATGGCGCAAAAGATCATGGACGAAATGTTCGTGTTCGACAACGTGATCGACATCGACGACCGCGGCATCCAGCTGCTGCTGCGCGAAGTACAGTCGGAAATGCTGATCATCGCCCTGAAAGGCGCCTCGCAAGAGCTGCGCGACAAGATCTTCAAGAACATGTCGCAGCGTGCCGGCGAGATGATGCGCGAAGATCTGGAGTCGAAAGGTCCCGTGCGCCTGTCGGAAGTGGAATCGCAGCAGAAACAGATCCTGCAAATCGTGCGCCGCCTGGCGGACGAAGGGCAGATAGTCCTGGGTGGAAAAGGCGAGGATTCGTTTGTCTAATTTAATACCCAAAGAGCAACAAACCGCTTACCAGCGCTGGGAAATGACCTCGTTTGGCGACGAGCGTCCCAGCGTTGTGGCGGCGCGCAAGCTGCTCGAACCCGATCCTGAACCCGAGTTCGACCCGGAAATGGATCCATACGGCGAGCTGTCGGAAGCAGAGCCTGCCGCGCCGCTGGAATACCCGACGCAGGAAGAACTCGACGCCATCCGCGAGGAAGCGCGCGCCACCGCCTTCGATGAGGGCCGCACCGCCGGCTATGCGGAAGGCCACGCGGCCGGACATGCCGATGGCCATGCGCAGTCGTATGCCGAAGGCAAGGCGGCGTCCGGCGTGGAACTGGCACATCTGCAAACCATCGCCGTCGACTTCGGCACGGCAGTGCACCAGGCCGATGAACTGATCGCCAACGACGTCATGGAACTGGCCTTGCAACTGGCCAAGGCCATGCTGAAGACGGCCTTGCCCGTGCGCCCAGAACTGATGCTGCCGATGGTAAGGGAAGCTATCGAATATTTGCCTGTGCTGCAACAACCGGCCTTGCTGATGCTCAATCCGGAAGATGCGCAAGTGGTGCGCAACGGCATCGGCGATGAGCTCGACAAGGGTGGCTGGCGTGTCATCGAAGACCCGTCCGTGGAACGCGGCGGTTGCAAGATCGACACGGCCAGCAACCAGATCGATGCGCAAAGCTCCACCCGCTGGCAGCGCCTGACGCATGCGCTGGGCAAGGACCTGGACTGGCTGGCGCCGTGAGCGAGCCCGTCAAAGGCCCCACGGCCCATGCGGCGCGCTGGCGCGCCTACCTGAGCGACTGTTCGGCCGTGGTCGGCTTTGTGGAACCGATGCAAATATCGGGCCGGGTCACGCGCGTGGCCGGCCTGGTGATGGAAGCGGTGGGCCTGCGCCTGGCCGTCGGCGCCGCCTGCACCGTGCCGCTGCCGAATGGCGGGCGGGTCGAGGCGGAAGTCGTGGGTTTCGAAGGCGAGCGCCTGTTTTTGATGCCGCAAAGCGACGTCGAAGGCATCGTGCCCGGCACGCGCGTGTTTTCCGTCGAACCGGCCATCCCACGTCCCGGCAGCGTGGCGCATCCGCGCCGCCGCCCCAGCGACCGCGCGCGCCACCTGCCCGTGGGACCGCAACTGCTGGGCCGCGTGCTCGATGGCGCGGGCCGCCCGCTCGACCAGCTGGGCCCGCTGCTCACGACGGACAGCGCCCCCATCAATGTGCGTCCCGCCAATCCGCTGGGCCGTGCGCCCATCGTGACCACGCTGGACGTGGGCGTGCGCTCGATCAATGCCATGCTGACCGTGGGCCGGGGCCAGCGCATGGGCCTGTTCGCCGGTTCCGGCGTGGGCAAGAGCGTGCTGCTGGGCATGATGGCCCGCTACACGGAAGCGGACGTGATCGTCGTCGGCCTGATCGGCGAACGGGGACGCGAAGTGAAGGAATTCATCGAGCAAATCCTCGGTGCGGAAGGCCTGGCCCGCTCCGTCGTCGTGGCGGCACCGGCCGACACGCCGCCGCTGATGCGCCTGCAGGGCGCCGCGTATGCGACGGCCATTGCCGAGTATTTCCGCGACCAGGGGCAAAACGTGCTGTTGATCATGGATTCACTGACCCGCTACGCCATGGCGCAGCGCGAAATCGCCCTGGCCATCGGCGAACCGCCTGCCACCAAGGGGTATCCGCCGTCCGTCTTCGCCAAGCTGCCCGTGCTGGTGGAACGGGCCGGTAATGGCGAGGAAGGCGGTGGCTCGATCACTGCCTTCTACACCGTGCTGACCGAGGGCGACGACCAGCAAGACCCGATCGCCGACTCGGCACGTGCGATTCTCGATGGCCACATCGTGCTGAACCGGCGCCTGGCCGAGGCAGGCCATTATCCCGCCATTGACATCGAGCAATCGATTTCTCGCGCCGCCCACTCGATCACCACACATGAACACCAGCAGCAGGCGCGCAAGCTGAAGCAACTGTATTCGCGCTATGAACGCAGCCGCGACCTGATCAGCGTGGGCGCCTACAGCGCCGGCACCGACCCCGTACTGGACCAGGCCATCGCCCTGCATGAAAATATCGAGGCGTTTTTGCAACAGCAAATCACCGAGCGGGTCAGCATGGACGAGAGCTTGGGGCAACTTACCGCTCTATTCGACTGATTAGGGCTTGCATGGCGGGAATATAATCAGGCATGGCTTCTCCTTCCCAACTTGCAACCCTGATCGACCTTGCCCAGCGCGAAACGGATGACTGCGCCAAGCGCCTGGGCGCAGCCCTGAAAGCGCTCGACGATTGCCGCCAGAAGCTCGACATGCTGTCCGGCTACCGCGACGATTATGCCCAACGCTTCGAGGCAAGCATGAGCAACGGCATCACGCCCATGGCTTACCGCAACTTCCAGGCCTTCATGGTCAAGCTCGACAGCGCCATCCAGGGCCAGCAGCAAGTGGTCGAGCATGCGCAAGCACGCAGCGAGAATGAAAAGATGCGCTGGCAACTGGCCGAACGCAAGCGCATGTCGTACACCACCCTGAATAACCGGGCGCAGGAACAGGCGCTGAAGCTGGAAAACAAGCGCGACCAGAAAGCAATGGATGAGCACGCGGCGCGACAAGCCTATTACAAACGCTAAGCAACACTGAGGCAGCATCATGCAAACCCAGCCAACACCGATTTCCCAGATTATCTCGCCGAATGCCACGCCGGGCGCCGCCAACCGCAGCCAGCCGCCCACCAGCAGCACCGCGGGCGACTTCCAGCGCACCCTGAACCGCCAGATCGAGCAACGCCAGGCCAGCCGCAATATGGAGCAAGCGCAGGGACAAGCATCGGCGGCAAGCCGCCCCGCCAGCCATGCGGCAACGCCGGCCCACGCCCAGGTGCCGGCCAGGGAAACGACGCCAGCGCAAGCGGGCACCGAACAGGCCGCCAACAAGGAACAGCCTTCCGCGCCGGCCAGCGAGGCGCCCGCCACCAGCGATAGCGCCACGGCCGAGGCCAGCGTGCCCGCCATTCCCGCCGAGACAGTCGCGCCGCCGGCCGATCCGGCCGCCGAGATGCTGGCCCTGGTGGGCAGCATCCAGCTGGCCATCCAGCCGCCAGCGGCCAAGGCCGCGCCAGAACTGCCCGCGCGCGCCAGCCTCAAGGCCGAGGGCAAGAACCTGGCAACAGGGGCCTTGCTGGCAGCCGGCCAGGGCAGCGGCAAGGCCGCCGCCACCGTTATCGCGCAAGCCGACAGCGGCGACTTTGCCGACAGCCTGGGCCTGGCCCAGGGCAAGACCAGCGCCACGCCAGGCACCAGCGTGCCGAGCGGCAAGGCCGAGCCGGGCAAGCTGGCCATCGATGCGCAGCTGGCGGCCACGGCCAAGGCTGGCAGCGCCGTGGGCGACGCGATCATCAAGGAAGCACCTGCCGACCTGAGCCGCCTGGCAGCCCAGTTGCAGCCAGGCGCGCTGCAGCAGGCCGCCGCCGCTGTGGCCGTGCCGGCAGACAAGCTGACGGGCCGGGTCGGCACGCCGGCCTGGGACCAGCAGCTGGGACAGAAGGTCGTGTGGATGGCGGCCGGTGGCGACCAGAGCGCCACCCTGACCCTGAATCCGCCCGACCTGGGACCGGTGCAAGTGGTCCTGACGGTCACCAATGACCAGGCCGATGCCGCCTTCATGTCGGCCCAGCCCGAAGTACGCCAGGCGCTGGAAGCGGCCATGCCGCGCCTGCGCGAGATGATGAGCGAAGCGGGCATCGCCTTCGGCAGCGCTACCGTCTCGGCCGGCACGCCGGAACAGCAACACAATGGCGAGCGTGCCGCCTCGGGCGAACGCCGCGGCAACGGCCAGGGCGGCGGCGTCTCCGGTGGCGAGATCGCCATCGCGCCGGCGGCGGGCGGACGCAGCCGGCCCAGCCTGAGTGCCGTGGATACCTTTGCCTGAGGCCAATTCGTCGGCCGCAGGCATCAGGCACCCGCCAGAGAGTAACTTTTCGTCTAAAAACAGCGAGTTGAGGGCGCTTCCGCCCTCTTTTCACTGCATCCTTCTGCGCAGAATTTGCCGATAATGACATAATGGCGTCGTGATCCACTTCCATGCACTCGTGTACCATTGAAAGCAAATCCAAAAATGAAAGCAGATCCGAAAGCAGATGCAGGCCTGGCCCCCCCGGCGCCTCGAAAAAGAAGCTTCTGATCATCGTGCTGGCCTCGGTGCTGGTGGCCGGCGGCATCGGTGGCGGTGCAGCCTGGTACTTCCTGCATGGCAAGGCCGATAAAGAAGAAGCGGCGCCCAACAAGAAAAAACATGCCGCTTCCAAGGCAGGTCCGCCCGTCTTCGTGCCCATCGATTCCTTCACCGTCAACTTGCAGCCGGAAAATGGCGAGCAATACCTGCAGATCGCCTTCACCTTGCAGGCCAGCAGCCCGGAAGAAATGGACTTGATCAAGGTCAACATGCCGAAAGTGCGCAGCCGCTTGCTGCTGCTGCTGTCCGGCAAGAAGGCATCCGAACTCAATACCGTGGAAGGCAAGCAGCAACTGGCGGCCGAAATCATCAATCAGGTGAACCAGCCGTTCGAGGACAAAGGGCCGGAGCAGGACGTGACGGACGTATTATTTACCGCATTCATCATTCAATAAGCAGCCATGGCCGATAATTTCCTCTCCCAGGAAGAAGTCGATGCCCTTCTGAAGGGCGTCAACGGAGACCAGGACGACGCGCAGGCGCCGGAAGATGTCACGGGAGTTCGTACCTACAACCTGGCAACCCAGGAGCGCATCGTGCGCGGCCGGATGCCAACGTTGGAAATTATCAACGAGCGTTTCGCCCGCCTGCTGCGCGTGGGCCTGTTCAACTTCCTGCGCCGCAGTGCCGAAGTGTCGGTGGGTTCCGTGCGCGTGTCGAAGTACAGCGAGTTCATCCGCAACCTGGTGGTGCCGACCAATCTGAACCTGGTGCACATGAAGCCGCTGCGCGGCACGGCCCTGATGGTCTTCGATCCGGGCCTGGTGTTCCTGCTGGTCGACAATCTGTTTGGCGGCGACGGACGTTTTCATACGCGTGTCGAAGGACGCGACTTTACGCAGACGGAGCAGCGCATCATCTTGCGCATCCTCGACATCGTCTTTGAAGCCTATACCAAGTCGTGGGAACCGGTCTTCCCCGTCGAGTTCGAATATATCCGTTCGGAAATGAACACGCAGTTCGCCAACATCGCCACGCCGAACGAGGTCGTCGTCGCCTCGACGTTTACGGTGGAACTGGGCTCCGTTTCCGGACAAATCCACTTCTGCATGCCGTACTCGATGATCGAGCCGATCCGCGATTCGCTGACTTCGAGCCTGCAGGGCGAAGCGCTGGAAGTGGACAAGCGCTGGATCCGCCTGATGACGCAGCAGATCCAGATCGCCGAAGTCGAACTGGTGGCGTCGCTGGGCACGGCGCGCGTCTCGTTCGACGAGATTTTGAACATGAAGGTGGGCGACATCATTCCGCTGAATATTCCCGAACTGATCGCCGCCACCGTCGACGGCGTGCCCGTGATGGATTGCACATATGGCGTGTTGAACGGACAATATGCGCTGAAGGTTGAAAAGTTGTTGGCAAATTCCGATAACATGAATAATCACTAAATAACTACCCGGGCCGCGTTGCGGCCCGTATCTGCACAACAGGAGAAACACATGTCTGACAACCAAGACGACCAAAGCGCGGAAGACGATTGGGGCGCGGCCATTGCCGAGCAGGCCAAGGCGGAAGCCGAAGCGCTGCAAAACCAGGCCGCCAATACGGCCAGCGCGGCCAGCGCCGCCGTGTTCAAGGACTTTTCCAAGCAGGCGTCGAAGTCGGAAACGCACAACGATATCGATTTCATCCTCGATATTCCCGTGCAGCTGACAGTCGAACTGGGCCGCACCAAGATCGCCATCAAGAACTTGCTGCAACTGGCACAGGGTTCCGTGGTCGAGCTCGACGGCCTGGCGGGCGAACCGATGGACGTGCTGGTGAACGGCTGCCTGATCGCCCAGGGCGAAGTGGTGGTGGTGAATGACAAGTTTGGTATCCGCCTGACCGATATCATCACGCCTTCCGAACGCATCCGAAAATTGAATAAATGAAGCCTGGCCTGTTGATTTCCACCGTGCTGCCGCTCATGGCGGCATGCAGCATTGCGCTGGCGGCGCCCGCTTCGGCGCCCGTACCAGCTTCGGTCCCGGCTGAAACGGCGGCGGCCAGTGCAACTGCCGAAGTGGCATCTGAAAAACCCGCTGCCGCCGCTGCAGCGGCCCCCGCCCCTGCCGCCGCCCTGCCCGCCATGCCGGCGGGCGCGCCCATGACGATGGCGCCGACGAGCTCGGCCGGCAGCTTGCTGCAAACCATCTTGGCGCTGGTGTTCGTGCTGGCCCTGCTGATCGGCCTGGCCTGGTTCATGAAGCGCTATGGCCCCAAAGTCATGGGCGGCAACAACAAGATGCGCGTCGTCAGTTCGCTCAATCTGGGCGGACGCGAACGCATCGTCCTCGTCGAAGTGGCCGACCAGTGGATCGTCGTCGGCGCCTCGCCCGGCCGCATCAACGCGCTGGCGACCATGCCGCGCCAGGAAGGCGAGTTGCCGCAATTGGCAACGGCGCAAAACGGCCCTGCGGCGGCCAATTTTTCCGAGTGGCTGAAACAGACCATCGAAAAACGCAATGGGAAATAAGCAGCAGATGGCGTGGTCCAACGTAAAGACTCCCCTGACCTGGCTGCTGGCGGCGGCGGCCCTGGCCTTGCCGCTGTGGGCCATGGCCCAGCCGGGTATCCCGGCCTTCAACAGCACGCCGGCGCCGGGCGGCGGACAGAATTACTCACTGCCGGTGCAGACGCTCATCCTGATGACGTCGCTCACCTTCCTGCCGGCGGCCCTCCTGATGATGACCTGCTTCACGCGCATCATCATCGTGCTGTCCCTGCTGCGCCAAGCCATCGGCACGCAATCGGCGCCGCCGAACCAGGTGCTGGTGGGACTGGCCCTGTTCCTGACCCTGTTCGTCATGGGCCCCGTGTTCGACAAGATTTATACGGATGCCTATCTTCCTTATCAGGAAAACAAGATCAGCATGCAGCAAGCCATGGACAAGGGCGTCGATCCCCTGAAAACCTTCATGCTCAAGCAGACGCGCCAGGCCGACCTGGCGCTGTTTGCCAAGATGTCGCGCTCGCCGGCCCTGCAAGGCCCGGAAGACGTGCCGCTGCGCATCCTCGTGCCCGCCTTCGTCACCAGCGAACTGAAGACGGCATTCCAGATCGGCTTTGCCATCTTCATCCCGTTTTTGATCATCGACATGGTGGTCGCCAGCGTGCTGATGTCGATGGGCATGATGATGATGTCGCCGGCGACGATCTCGCTGCCGTTCAAGCTGATGCTGTTCGTGCTGGTCGATGGCTGGCAATTACTGCTGGGCTCCTTGTCTCAGAGTTTTTACTAGGGGAAAACGATGACACCCGAAAGCGTCATGACCCTGGGCCGCCATGCGATGGAAGTCACCCTGATGGTGGCCGCGCCCATGCTGCTCGTCGCCCTCATCATCGGCTTGATCGTGAGTATCTTCCAGGCGGCCACGCAGATCAACGAGTCGACCCTGTCTTTCATCCCCAAGCTGGTCGGCATCTTTGTCGCCCTCGTCGTGGCCGGTCCGTGGATGCTGTCCGTCATGCTCGACTACATGCGCCAGGTATTTACCGGCATTCCGAACCTGGTGGGTTAGTGCAGCCACCATTGCCATGCTGACCCTGTCGAGCATCGAACTGAATACCTGGATCGCAGCACTGCTGTGGCCGCTTAGCCGCATCCTCGGCCTGATTGCGGCCGCGCCCCTGTTCGGCAACGCGGCCGTGCCGGCCAGCGTCAAGGTGACCCTGGGCGCGCTGCTGGCCATGATCATCGCTCCCACCGTGCCGGCCTTGCCGGCCGTCAACCCGATGTCCTTGCCCGGCTTGCTGATCCTGACGCAAGAGATGCTGGTGGGCCTGGCCATGGGCTTTTCCATCCGCATCGTGTTTTCCGCCGTCGAAATGGCGGGCGAGCTCAGCAGTCTCACCATGGGCCTGGGCTTCGCCTCGTTCTTCGACCCGCAAACCAAGGGCAGGTCTTCCGCCATCAGCCAGTTCCTCGTCATGCTGGCCACCTTGATGTTTTTGACAGTCAACGGCCACCTGGTCTTGCTGGCGGCGCTGGCGGAAAGCTTTGTCAGCCTGCCCATTTCATCGAATCCCATCAGCGGCGGCGGTTTCCAGCAATTGGCGGCCTGGGGCGGGGAAATCTTCCGCTCCGGCCTGCAAATTGCGCTGCCCATCATCGCCGCCCTGCTGCTGACCAACGTGGCGCTGGGCATTTTGACACGGGCCGCGCCACAGCTGAACATTTTCGGTATCGGTTTTCCCGTGACCCTGGGCGTGGGCTTGCTGGTGATCAGCATGGTCCTGCCCTACCTGGCCACGCCGTTCCAGAACATGTTCCTGCGCGGCATAGAAGCGGCGCGTTTGCTGCCGCGCGGCTTCGCCACGCGCGACCGCCCACCGCCGCCCGCGCCGCCGAATCCCTTGCGCCCCGCGCCGCCAGCAGCGCTGCCGGCAGCGCGCTGATCAGGGCTAGCCGCCCAGCGCGCAAAACAGCACGATGGCGCCCACGTGTTCGCGGCGCAGGCCTTGCCGCAAGACAAAGGCATTTTGCGAGCCGATGGCAACGATGAGTCCCAGGCCCAGGGTCATGCCCTGGAAAAAGACGGAAAAAACCAGTGGGGTGGTGGCGGAGAGTGTCATGCGGCGATCTTGCCAGCCGCACGCAATGAAGGCAAACTACCTTTTCTATTGCTACTTAAGGAAAACTTTATCCATGCTCGACTATGCCGCCCTGGGCGCCCTGGCCGCCGTCATCCGCGAAGGCAGTTTTGAGCGCGCGGCGCGCGCCTTGCATGTGACGCCATCGGCCATTTCGCAGCGCATCCGCCTGCTGGAAGAGCGCGTCGGTTGCGCGCTGGTGATACGCGATCAACCCTGCCGCGCCACGGAAACAGGCCGGCGCTTGTGCCAGCACGTGGACCAGGTGCAACTGCTCGAACAGGATTTGCAGGGCAACTTGCCGGCGCTGGCGCAGGCAGCACTGGGCGTGTCGCGCGCCAGCGTGCCCGTCGCCGTGAATGCCGACAGCCTGGCCACCTGGCTGGCGCCCGCCATCGCCGCCTTCGCCGCCGGGCACCCGGTGCTGCTGCAAGTGGCCGTTGACGACCAGGACCATACGGCCGAGTGGCTGCGCAGCGGCACCGTGCTGGCCGCCGTCAGCGCCATGGCCCGGCCCGCATCGGGCTGCAACAGCCGCCCGCTGGGCGCCATGCGCTACCTGGCGGCCGCCAGTCCCGCCTTCCTGCAGCGGTATTTTGCCCACGGCGTGGGCGCCGCCAGCCTGGCCCTGGCGCCCAGCCTCGTGTTCAATGCCAAGGACGAGCTTCAATCGCGCTGGGTGCGGCGCCTGTGCCACCGGCATGTGGAATTGCCGCGCCATGCCCTGCACTGGCACACGGCACGCGCCGCGTCCGGCCTGCTCGACGGTTTGAGCGCAGCCATCCTGGCTGCCGGCCGCACGGGCCTGCTGCCGCCCTGATTGCCAGGCTCAGGGCTGGTCGCTGCTGAACGCGAAGCGCCAGCGCCGCACATCGACATTCAAACGCAACTGGTGATGTTTGACCAGGTAGCGCACGCCGACCAGCGCCGCCGCCAGCCCCGACAGGGCGGCTATGCCCAGCGCCCAGCGCGGGCCGAAGGTGTCGGCCACCCAGCCCACGACGGGTGCGCCCAGCGGCGTGCCGCCCGCCGAGATGGCCAGCAGGATAGCCATCACGCGACCCCGCATGGCGGGTGCCGTCGACAGTTGCACGCTGCTGTTGACGCTGGTGGTAAACGTTTGCGCGGCGATGCCGATGAGCACCAGCATCATGCCGAACAGCCAGTAATTGGGCATCACGGCGGCCAGCGCGCAGGCCAGGCCGAACAGCGCCGCCGCCCCCAGCAGCAAGGCCAGCGTCGGCTGGCCACGGCCCGCCGCCAGCAGGGCGCCGGCCACGGAGCCGCACGCCATGATGGAACTGAGCACGCCATACTGGCCGGCGCCCGCATGGAAGGCCGTGACCGACATGGTCGAGAGGAAAATCGGGAAATTCAAGCCGAAAGTGCCGATCAGGAACAGCATCAGCAGGATGGCCATCAGGTCGGGCCGCTGGCGCACGTAGCGGAAACCCTCGCCCAGGCTGGCGCGCGTGGCCTTGATGCGCGGCGCGCGGCGCAGCAATTGCACGCGCAGCAGCAACAGCGAACCGATCACGGCGGCAAACGAGGCGGCGTTGATGATGAAGACCCAGCCACTGCCGACGCTGCTGATCAGCAGCCCTGCTACTGCGGGGCCCAGCATGCGCGCCGCATTGAACGAGGTGGAATTGAGCGCCACTGCATTCGTCAAGTCTTCCTCGCCGACAATTTCGGCAACAAACGTCTGGCGCACGGGCGAATCGAAGGCCGTCACGCAGCCCAGCAGGAAAGCAAACACATACACATGCCACAGTTGTACCAGGCCGCTGATGCACAAGATCCCGAGTCCCAGCGCCAGCAAACCCATGGCCGCCTGCGTGCACAGCAGCAATTTCCTGCGGTCGAGCAAGTCGGCTGCCATGCCCGTCAGGGGCAGCAACAGCAGTTGCGGGCCGAATTGCAAGGCCATGACGATGCCGACGGCGCTGGCATTGTGCTGCGTCAATTCGCTCAGCACCAGCCAATCTTGCGCCGTGCGCTGCATCCAGGTGCCGATATTCGACACCAGGGCACCGCCGGCCCAGATACGGTAATTGGGAATGCGTAACGAACGGAAGGTGTTGTTCATCTGGGCGTGCGGGCTCCTTGCCGGGGTCGTGGTGGAAAATTCAGCGCATCACTGCGCCAAGCGTTTGAGTAAGGCCACCGCATGGTTCAGTTCGGTGACTTCGTCCGGCGTGAGCCGGGTTTCAATGGTGCGCGCCAGCCAGTCCTCGCGCGCGGCACGGCTGGCCGCGATCCAGGCGCGACAACTGTCCGTCAGGGTCAAGAGCGTCTGCCGGCCATCCGCCGGGTCGGGCGAGCCCGTCACCATCCGCGCCTCCGTCAAGGCTTGCACGGTGGCGGCCATCGACTGGGGCCGCATGCCTTCGGCGCGCGCCAGGCTGCTGGCGGTGGCCGGGCCATCGCGCTCGAGGCGGCTCAGCACGGATGCCTGCGACATGCTGACATCGCCCAGATGCGCTTCTTCGCGCAGGCGGCGGCGCAGCTTGCCGACCAGGATACGTAATTCGCCGGCCAGTTGCAGCACTTGTTCGTGGTCTTCTTGTAAAGTGGTCATGGTAGCCATAGGGTGTATCAACGGCCATCAGTATAACAGATAGACAGGTAGACTGCACAGTTTGCCTGTACATCTTGTCAAGGCGGCCATTTTGCGCACGTAAAAAAGCCGGGGCGGGAGGTATTCTCCCTGCCCCGGCTTGCCGGTCATCCAGCTGATACCGAGCTCTTAGCTGATGTAATTGAACAGCGACAGGCCCGAGATCGAGGTGAATGTTTTTTGCGCCGCCTGCAGGGTGACCTGCTGCTGGGTGAAGGTGGAAATGGCTTTCACCATGTCCAGGTCTTGCAGGTCCGACAGGGTGGTGGCGTACTGGAGGTCGAGGTCGTCGCCTGCGCTGTCGAGATAATCGAGCTCTTTCATGCGGGCACCCACTTCGGTGCGCACCGACAGCACATTGTCGTAGGCCGTGTCGAGTATATTGTGGGCCGCGTTCAAGCCGTTCGCCAGGCGCGCCTGGCCCGCGTCGCCAGTGGTCGTCTGGCGCAGCACGCCGATCAGGTTTTTCACGGTGGTAAACAGCGATTCCTTGGCGCTCGGCTCCAGCGTAAAGCTGTCCTGGTCGGCCGGCGCACCCGTGATGTTGACTTGCTGGCCGTCGAAGGTGATGGTGTCGCCAGTCTTGTAGGGGACGGGCACGGCGGGATTCGGTACCGTCTGGCCCAAGGTGGCGTCGGTGATGGTATACGTGGTGACGGCAGTCGTACCCGTGCCCGCGACCTTGAAGTCAATGGAATACTTATGTCCCGTCAATGCCGTCGGGTCCGTCACCGTGCCGCCGGAAACGATGCCGGAACCACCGCGCGTGAAGTTGCCGGCGGCGGCGGCCGTGGTGAACTTGCCGTTGCCGGTCAGGTTGTTTTCAAAGACGGTGGCGCCGGAATCGCTGGTCGCCAGGTTGCGCGCCGAGCCCACCTGCAATTCGCGCTGGCCCTGGTCGCCCACATAGGTGGCGCCCGTCGGCGTCTGGCTGAATGGCTGGGTGGTGGATTTATAGCCGGAAAACAGGTAGCCACCGGCGCCGTCGGCCGTGTTGGCGATGCCCAGCAAGTCGGTCAGCCGCCCTTCCAGCTCCCTCGCCAGGGTCTCGCGGTCGACGTCTTTCAGCGCGGGATTGCCGGCCTTGACGACCAGGTCTTTCACGTCCGCAATCAGTGAACCCGTGCTGGCCAGCGCCAGCTCTTCCTGTGACAGGAAATTCTTCGCATTCGAACGGTTCGTCACGAACTGGGTATTGATCGATTGCGACTGCGTCACTTCCAGCGCGCGCGCCGAGGCGATCGGATCGTCGGCAGGCGTCAGATTGCGGCGGTTCGCCGACAGCTGCATCTGCGTACGGTTCAGGGCGCCCTGCAGATTGTTCAGCTGCGAACTGCCCTGGTCATAAATCATTCGTGTGCTGATGCGCATGATGCTGCCCTTCCAGAAAGCCGCCGCGCGCTATGTCGCGGCAAAAATTGATTAACGTCCCAGGCCGATGACCACGTCGAACAGGGTGCTGGCGATCTGCATGACCTTGCCGCACGCCTGGTAGGACTGCTGGTAACGCAGCAGGTTGGCCGCCTCTTCATCGAGGTTGACGCCGGAGACGGCCTGCTGCTGGGTGCTGACCTGCTGCAGCAAGGCCAGGCTGGCCAGGCCGCTGACCTGTACTTCGCGTGTCTTGTTGCCCACGAAGCTGACGGTTTGCGCATACGAGCCCTGGAACGTGGCATTGCCGCCATCGAGGATATTCTTCGTCTGCAAGCCCGCCAGCAGCGCGGCATTGCGGTTGTCGCCCACGCCACCCGTATTGGGCTTGATCGTGAAGGTATCGCCCTGCGCCGGCGTGCCCGTCATGCTGACATTGATGCCGCCAAAGCTGAAGTTGTCGCCTTCCGCATACGGGATGCTCGCCGTGCCGGCCGGATAGGTCGTGGTGGCGCCATTCACACCCTTGACCGTCACCGCCTGGCCGGCCGGGAAACCCGTCAGCGAGGTAGTCGCCTTGTCGTAGGTCAAGGTCACGGGCCCCGTCAGGGCATTGCCCGGGGTCAGGTAGGCCTTGTCGACGGAGCCGGCGCTGAGCTTGCCCGTGCCCGTATTGGCCACCGGCGCCGAGGTGGCGATGGGGGCGGCGGCGGCAATCTTGTTGCGGTCGGTGATCAGCACGGCCAGGCCCGCCGCGCCATTCGCCGTCGGTTTGATGACGTAGTTGTCGCCCTGGGCGGCCGTGCCCGAGATCGAGAAATCGACGCCGTCGATGGTTTGTGGCGCCGTTTGCGGATACGGATTGATGATGGTGTGCGCGCCGTCCGATTCGCGCGTCACCACATAATTGGTGCCATCGTAATTCAGGCTGTAATCGCTGGCCGTCAGCTTGGTGGGGTCGCTGACCTTGGCCGACAGCACGGTGGTGCTGCTGGCGTTGTTGCCGCGGTCGGCGCCGATCACGGGGTCGGGTATCTTGAAAAAGTCGCCGCCCATGACGCCATTCAAGTCCTGGCCCAGCTTGTGCTGGTCGTTGAAGGTACTCGCCAGCGCGATGGCCACCTTGCCCAGCGAGTTCTGCACATTGTCCAGGGTGCCGCTGCGAAATTCCAGCAAGCCGCCCAGCGAGCCGCCGGCCAGGGAGCTGTCCGGCAGTACGCTGACGGTATTGCCCGTGACATAGCCCACCTCGATGCGGTTCGGGTCCGTCCGCGAAGGCGTAGCCGCCAGCGCGAAGCTGCGGTCCGCCACCACCAGCGGCTGGCCCGCGCCAATGGAAATGGTGACGGTATTGTTGGCAGCGGGCTGCACCGTCGCCTTGACATATTTATTCAATTCCGTGATCAGCTGATCGCGCTGGTCCAGCAGATCGTTGGGCTGGTTGCTGGCATCGACCGACAATTGGGAAATCGACTTGTTCAGCTCGGCGAGTTGCTTGGCGTAGGTATTAATCACCGTCACATTCGACGTGATCTGCGAATTGACGCCGTCGCCGATCTCCGTCAGGCGCGCGCTCAAGCCCTGGAAACGGGAAGCGAGCGAGCCTGCGCTCGACAGCAACGCCTGACGCGAGGCGACCGAAGACGGATTGGCGCTGAAGTCCTGCACGCCCTTGAAGAAATCCTGCATGGCGGGCGACAGGCCCGCCGTGGGGTCGGCCAGCAAGTTGTCGATCTGGCTGATCTGCGTGTAATAGCTATCGAGCGCGCTGGTGGCGCTTTGCGCGGCATTGACCTGGGTGCCCATGAAGCTGTCGTACTGGCGCTTGATCTGCGACACTTCCGTGCCCGTGCCGACGAAGCCATAGCCGGCAAAGTTCGACTGCGAAGTCTGCTGCAGCACCGTCTGGCGATTGTAGCCGGGTACATTCGCATTGGTGATGTTATGCCCGGTCGTCGACAGGCCCACCTGCGCTGCAAGCAAACCGCTCTTACCGATACTGAGTAGATTCGAAGTCATGGTGTCTTATTGGTTACCGTCACATGTATTTACGGCAGCCGCGGCGAAAACTTGAAGCGCGCAGCCTGCACAGGGGTAGGAAGGCGGCTTAACCGACCAGCGAATGCTTGATGATTTTTGTCAATTTGGCAGCGTAATTCGGGTCCGTCGCGTAGCCAGCCTTTTGCAAGCCCTGGGCAAACGTGCTGGCGTCGCCCGCGCTGGCGAGCACTTTCTCGTAGCGCTTGTTGTTGGTAATCAACTGCGCATAATCCTTGAAGCTGTCCGCGTAACTGTCATAGGCGCGGAATTTTTCCACCTTGCGCTGCGCCTTGCCATTCACATATTCCGTGGTGACGGCTTCCGTGACCTTGCCCTTCCAGTCGCCCGTGGCCTTGATGCCGAACAGGTTGTGGCTGCTGCTGCCGTCGCGGGCGATGATTTCGCGCTTGCCCCAGCCCGTCTCCAGCGCTGCCTGGCCCAGCATGAACTTGGCCGGGATGCCGGTGGCGCGGCTGGCTTCTTCCGCGTGCACGCCCAGCTTTTCCTGGAAGGCGCGCACATGCGGCGCCTGCGTGGCGTTGGCCTTCTCGCTCAGGGTCTTGCCGCTGCCGCTGGCACTGCTTGCGCCGTCGGTGAGGGCGCCCTGCTGCTGGCGGAATGCGGCCAGCGCCTGCGTCATGCTCGACGAGCGGGGCGACGGCGCTTCGGCGCCATCGGCGGCCAGCGCCTGGTTCGAGGACGACAGCTGGCGGATCAGCACGTCCGCCAGGCCCGTGCCCCGCTTGGCCAGGTTCTGGCTCGTCTGCTGGTCCAGCATCGAGGTATACATCTTGCTTTGCTGGCTATCCATGATGCCGTCCTGCGGCGAGGCTTCACGCATGCTTTTCATCATCATGTTGATGAACATGGCTTCAAATTGCGTGGCCGCCTCTTTCAGGGCGGCAGGGTCCTTCGCCCTGGCGGACTGGCGCAAGCCATCCATGCCCTTGACGTCGTAGGCGGCGGTGTTGCTGAGGTCGGTTTGGCTGATCATGGCGTGTCCATCAAATGATTTCAAGTTCGGCGCGCAGCGAACCGGCCGCCTTCATCGCCTGCAGGATGGCCAGCAAGTCTTGCGGCGAGGCGCCGATGGCGTTCAAGGCTTTCACCACATCGGACAGCGAAGCGCCACCCTTGACCAGCATGACCTTGCCCGGTTCCTTCTTGATATCGATCTGTGCCGTCTGCGTGACCACCGTGCGCCCGCCCGACAAGGGCGCCGGCTGGCTCACCTGTGGCTCGACATTGATGGTGACGGACAAGTTGCCGTGCGAAATAGCGCAGGTTTCCAGCGTCACAGACTGGTTCATCACAACGGAACCGGTACGCGCATTCATGATGACCTTGGCCGCCAGGCGGGCCGGATTGACTTCGATGCTTTCCAGCTGGCCCAGGAAGGTCACGCGCTGGTCGCTGCTGCCCGGCGACTGCACCTGAATCACGCGCCCGTCCAGCGCGGCAGCCGTGCCGGCGCCGTAGCGGCTGTTGATGGCGTCGACCACGCGGCTGGCGGTGGCGAAATCGGTGGCATTCAATTCCAGGCGGATGGTGTTGTTGGCGCCCAGCACCGAGGGCACAGTGCGCTCGACGGTGGCGCCACCCGAGATGCGCCCCACGCTCAGGTGATTGATGACGATGGAGCTGCCGGCCGCCTGCGCGCCCACGCCGCCCACCAGTACATTGCCCTGCGCCATGCCGTACACCTGGCCGTCGGCGCCCTTCAATGGCGTCATCAGTAAGGTGCCGCCGCGCAAGCTTTTCGCATTGCCCATCGACGACACGGTCACGTCGAGCATCTGGCCCGGCTGGGCAAACGCGGGCAAGGACGTCGTCACCATCACGGCGGCCACGTTTTTCAGCTGCAAACTGGTACCTTGCGGCAAGTTGATACCTTGCTGCTGCAGCATCGCCGCCACGCTCTGGATGGTGAACGGCGTTTGCGTGGTCTGGTCGCCGCTGCCGTCGAGGCCGACAACCAGGCCATAGCCCATCAGCTGATTCTGGCGCACGCCGGCGATGCTGGCCAGGTCTTTCAGGCGTTCGGCCTGGGCGACGGGCGCCAGCATGGCGGCTGCCAGGCCGCAGGCGAGCAAAAGGCGGGGGAAAGTCAAGGTCGCCATGATCAGAACGGCAGCAGGCTGAGGAAGAAGCGCGAGGCCATCGAGGCCATTTCGGCGCGGTCGATCTGGCTGTTGGTGCGGTATTCGACGCGCGCGTCGGCCACCTGGGTCGAGGCCACGACGTTGCCCGTGCCGATGGTGTCCGGATTGACCATGCCCGAGAAGCGGATGAATTCCGTGCCCTTGTTCATGGCGATCTGTTTTTCGCCGGCGACGATAAGATTTCCGTTTGGCAATACTTCGATCACCGTCACGCCGATCGTGCCGGAAAAGGTGTTGCTGGCGGACTGGTTGTCGCCATCCGCAAACTTGGTCGCACCATTCGCCGAGACGCTGCCGCCCAAACGGCCCTGGGCAAAACCAGGCGTACTGAAGCCCACGCTGCCGGACTTGTTGCCGGAACTGGCGCCCGCCTTGACGGCGTTCGTGCGCTCGGTGATGGCGATGATCATGGTGTCGCCCACGTGGCGCGCGCGGCGGTCTTCGAAGGCGGGACGGTAGGTCGACGGCTGGTAGATGGAACCGTTGCTGACGACCACGGGTTCCGGCATCGGTGCGCGCGTGGTGGTCGGGTATTGCACGATGGACGTAGGCGTGATGGCGCAGCCGGACAACAGGACTGCGGACAACAGGGCGATGATGGGGTATTGCATGGCGAACCTCCGCTGCCATCCGGCGGCGGATGGCATGACGACTATGAAAATTAAAGTTGCGACAATTTCTGCAGCATTTGATCGGATGTGGTGATGGCCTTGCTGTTGATCTCGTAGGCGCGCTGCGTCTGGATCATGTTGACCATTTCCTCGGCCACGTTGACGTTCGAGCTCTCGATATAGCCCTGCATCAGCACGCCGGCACCATTCGTGCCCGGGGTGTTGGTTTGCGCCACGCCGGAGGCGCCCGTTTCCATGTACAGGTTTTCGCCCTTCGACTCCAGGCCGGCCGGATTGACGAAGGTGGTCAGCTGCAGCGAGCCGATCTGCGATGGCGCCACGGTATTGGGCAAGGTCACGGAGACGGTGCCGTCGCGCGCCACGGTCAGGCTCAGCGCATTCGTCGGCACGGTGATGGCGGGCTGGATGACGAAGCCTTCGGAGGTCACCAACTGGCCATTGGCATCCGTCTGGAAAGAGCCGTCGCGCGTATAGGCGGTGGCGCCATCAGGCAGCAGCACCTGGAAGAAACCGGTGCCGTTGACCATCACGTCGCGCGAATTGCCCGACGCCTGGGGATTGCCCTGGGTATGGATGCGTTCGGTAGCCACGGTGCGCACGCCCGTGCCGATCTGCAAGCCCGACGGCAGCTGGGTTTGCTGCGACGATTGCGCACCCGGCTGGCGCACATTTTGATACAGCAAGTCTTCAAACACGGCGCGCGACTTCTTGAAGCCCGTGGTGCTGACGTTGGCCAGGTTATTGGCGATCACGTCCATCTGCGTCTGCTGCGCTTCCAGGCCGGTCTTGGCTATCCAAAGGGAACGAATCATTTTTTTCTCCAATAACAGCGCTTGCCAGCCCTGTAGACTATTTCTATGTAACCATTATGCGACCGGCTCTATCAATTCAAAGCGAGGATCTGGGTGGCTTTCGCCGCGTTATTCTCGGCATTCTTCAACAAGCTCATTTGTGTTTCGAACTGGCGCGCCAGGGCGATCATGCTGACCATCGAGTCGACGGGGCTGACATTGCTGCCTTCGAGCGCGCCCGTCGTCAATTTGACGGCCTGGTCGGCCTGCGCCAGCGTGCCATCCTTCAGGCGGAACAGGCCGTCGTCGCCGCGCACCAGTTGCTGCTCGGGCGGGTTGACCAGCTTGATGCGTCCCAGCACCGTGGACGGGCCTGGCGGCACATCCGTGGAAATCGTGCCCACCGTGCCATCGCTGGCGATGGACACCGTCACGCCCGGCGGAATGGCCAGCGGACCCGTGTCGCCCTGCACCATCAAGCCCGATTGGGTCTGCAACATGCCGTTTTCATTGAGCTTGAAGGCGCCGTTGCGCGTATAGGCTTCGGAACCGTCGGCCGACTGCACCGCGATCCAGCCGCCATTTTCCACGGCCACATCGAGCGTGCGGCCCGTGTGCTGCATGGGTCCTTGCGTGAAATCGGAACCGACCGTCGAATCGACGACAAAGGCGCGCGTCGGCATCATGCCGTCCGCCACCACGGGCACGGCGCGAAACGAGTCGAGCTGGGCACGGAAACCCGTGCTGGTGGCGTTCGCCAGGTTATTCGCCGTGGTCGCCTGCTTGTCCAGGATGTGCTTGGCGCCCGAGCCGGCGGTGTAGATGAGACGGTCCATGTGTTTTCTCCGTGCAAAACGAAAGCCGGGAGCAGTCCGAAAGAACTGCTCCCCTTACTCTTAACGCAGGTTGACGAGTGTTTGCAAGACCGAATCCTGCGTCTTGATGGTCTGCGCATTCGCCTGGTAGGCGCGCTGGGCCGTGATCATGTTGACCAGCTCGGCCGTCAAGTCCACGTTCGACACTTCGACGGCCGAGGCGCGCAAGTCGCCCAAACCGGCCGAGCTCGGCTCACCCGTCATGGGGCTGCCCGAGGTCGAGCTTTCCGCCCAGGCATTGTTGCCCAGCGGCTCCAGGCCATTCGGATTGGAAAACTTGGTCAATACCACCTGGCCCAGGTCGCGTGTCTTGCCATTGTTGTACTGGCCCTGGATCACGCCATCGGTGCCCACGACGAAACGGCTCAGCTGACCGGCCGCATAACCATCGGCCACGGTACGCTTTTCGCTGGTGGACGAACTGAGCTGGGTGGAATTGGTGAAGTCGACCTTGATCGCCAGGTTCGCATTCGCGCCCGTGGCGGGGAAGACGGGCAGGTTGACCGTCACCGGCAAGGTTTGCGGCGGCGTCAGGCCCAGCATGGCGGCCTTGTCCAGGCTGCCGACGCTGTTGAACACCAGCGAGGCCGACCTCACGGCGGGCACTTCCGTCACGGCGGCGATATTCTTGTCGATCTGGTCTGGCGTCAGGCTGGAATTGATGCCGTTGGGCACGGCGCTGCCATAGGTGGCGCTGATGGCGGCCAGCTGGGCGGGGCTGGCACCGGCCGCGGCTGCGGCGGCGCTCACGGCGGCGCCGGCCGCATTGCCATAGGCGACGGCGGCAGCCGTGATGGCCGCCGGTACCAGCGGCACGGCCGTGACGGCGGACTGGTAGGCAGCGCGCGCGGCCAGAGAGGCGGCATCGGTCTGTGCCGCGGCAGCCACTTTCGCGCTGGTAATTTCCTTGCCGTCAGTAGCCGAGTAGACATCCCAGCTATTGGTGCCCGTCTTGACATAGAAATTGGACATGGTGTGGGCATTGCCCAGCGAATCAAAAACCGGTACGGGGAATTGCTTGGTCCACGACTTTTGCTCGCCCACGCTGAACGGCACCACGGTTGGCATGGCCGAGTTGGAATCGAGGTTGACCTGGGTATCGATCTTGGTGGTCGCCTGCGGCGCCATGTCGGACGGGTCGATCTGCAGCGGTACCACGGCGCCGGCCAGGATCTTGCCGTTCACGTCGGCCGGATAGCCCGTCAGCTGGGCTTTCTGGGCATTGATGATGAAGCCGCTCTTGTCGACCTGGAACTGGCCGTTGCGCGAATACTGGATGGCACCGTTCACGCTGGTGCGGAAGAAACCGCCGCCATTGATGGCGATGTCGAGCGGATTCGACGAGCTTTCCAGGTTACCCTGGTTGAACAGCTGCGCCACTTGCGACACGGCCACGCCGATGCCGGGCTGGTTGCCGCCCACGCCATACAGCGAGTTGGCATAGATGTCGGCAAACTGCGCCTGCGATTGCTTGAAACCCACGGTGGCCGAGTTGGCGATATTGTTGCCGATGACGTCCAGCGATTTGGCGGCGCCATTCAAGCCGCTCAGGCCTTGTTGGAAAGACATTGTGTTCTCCTGGTAGAAATTAGGGGTAGAGGGTCTACGCTACAAACGAGCGGCTTACAAAATCTGTTTCACATCGGCCATGGTGATGCTGCCCACGCCCGGCACGTTCAACTTCACGCCACCGGCGCCCGTCGACACGCTGGCGACCGAACCGAACATCAGCGCCGCTGCATCCGTGAGCTTGGCGCCGCCACGCGTCGCTTCCACCGAAAAGGTATACGCGCCGTCGGCCAGCACGACCGGCTTGCCATCCTTGTCGAGCTCGGCCGTGGAGCCGTTCCAGCCCAGCGGCAAGGTACCCGCATCCTGCGGGCCCAGGTCGATGGAATGGACTTCCTTGCCCGCGCTGTTGTAGATGATGACCTTGACGCTGTCGGCCGGCGTCGCCAGGTCCACGCCCAGCAGGGCCGCGCTCTTGCTCAGGGTGACGTTCTTGCCTGCCGTCAGCACGCCGTGGCCGATGATATTGGCCGCCTGCATGGATTCGGCCTGCTGGTAGCTGGTTTTCAGCGTTTCCAGCGTGGTATTGAGCTTGTTGACGCCCGTCACCGTGGACAGCTGGGCCAGCTGGCTCGTCAGCTGCGCATTGTCCAGCGGGTTCATCGGATCCTGATTTTGCAGCTGGGTCACCAGCAGGGTCAGGAATTTGTTCGTTTCTTCCTCGACGCTGCCCTTCGCGGCCGTCGTCTTCTTCGGATTCATCGTCGCCATCAAGTCGGTGACGGTGGCGGTGCTGGTATCGATGGTTGCCATAATGGTCAGTCAGCCTTATTGGCCGAGCGTAAGGGTTTTCAGGAGCAGCGACTTGGCTGCGTTCATGGTTTCCACATTGGTCTGGTACGAGCGCGAGGCCGACAGCATGTTGACCATCTCGTCGACCGTATTCACGTTGGGCATGGTGACGTAGCCCTTTTCGTCGGCCAGCGGGTTCTTCGGGTCGTAGACCAGCTTCATCGGCGACGGATCTTCGATCACCTTCTGCACCTTGACGGCCGTGGCGCCGTTGGCCATGGGCACGGCTTCGAACACCACCTGCTTGGCGCGGTAGGCTTCGCCCGTGGCGCTGGTGGCGCTGTCGGCATTGGCCAGGTTGCTGGCCACCGTGTTCAGGCGCTGCGCCTGGGCGCTCATGGCCGAACCGGAGACGTTAAAGATATTAAATAGCGACATGATTATTGTCCTCCCTGGATGGCCGTCAGCATGCCCTTGATCTGCGAGTTGAGGAACGTCACGGCCGCCTCGTAGCGGATGGCGTTGTCGGCAAAGGCATTGCGTTCAAGATCCATGTCCACCGTATTGCCGTCGACGGCGCCCTGGGCCGGCGCGCGGTACAGCAGCGGCGTGCCGTCGGGCAGGGTCTCGACCTTGCCGCCCGTGCTGCTCCCTGCTGCAGCGGCCACGCCCTTGCCCGGCAGATGCTGCGGCGCCGTGCCCTTCAGGGCCGGCGGCACGCCATCCTTGCGCGCCATCGCCCCCTTCAGCGCGCTGGCGAAATCGACATCGCGCGCCTTGTAGTTGGGCGTATCGGCATTCGCGATATTCGAGGCGAGCAATTCCTGGCGCGTCGAGCGCAGGCTCAGCGCCGTCTCGTTGAAGCGCATGTAATCGTCGAGTTTCCCTATCATGTCAGGCTCCGGAAAGATCTGCCACTGGCGCCTGAGATGGCGGAAGGATGGCGGTATAGTGATGACAGGAAACATAGTACGGTGCCCACCGGCAAGGCCATCGCCGGATCAGACCGTACTTTTACCCCTTAATCGGCGCTTCGATCAGAGCTGCGCACACTATCATGGCACTATTCCAGAGGCCTATCACCATGAAAACACCGCTCGCTTTCTTCTTCGTTCTTGCCGCCCTGCCAATATTGGCGCAGGCGCAAAACGCCGGCCGGCAGACGCCGGAAGCGCTACGCAACAGCGTGGAACAGTTCCTGCAAGTGCAAAGCAATGGCTTGCCAGGCAAGGTGACGGTCACCGTCGGCGCCGTCGATCCGCGCCTGAACCTGGCCGCCTGCCCCGCGCCGCAAGCGTTCATGGCGCCAGGCGCGCGTGCCTGGGGCAAGACTACCGTGGGCGTGCGCTGCACGGCACCCTCCAACTGGACCATTTATTTGCAGGCCAACGTGGCCGTCGTGGGCGACTACGTGGCCAGCGCCGTGCCGCTGGCACAAGGGCAAGCCATCGACGCCAGCCAGCTGGTGACGATGCAGGGCGACCTGGCGGCATTGCCTGCAGGCATCGCCACCGACATGGCCCAGGTGGTGGGCGCCAGCACGAATATTTCCTTGCCACCAGGCACGCCGATGCGCCTCGATACCCTGCGCCGCAAACCGGTGGTCATGCAAGGCCAGCTGGTGCGCGTCGTTTCAAGTGGCAACGGTTTCCAGGTGGCATCAGAAGGACGCGCCATCGGCAGCGCCGGCGATGGCCAGACGGTGCAGGTACGCACGCAGAGCGGGCAGCAGATCAGCGGCGTGGCGCGCGCGGGTGGCATGGTGGAGGTCGCCTTTTAACGCGGATAGATAGCGATATTGTAGTCTGGCGCACTAAAGTTCCTGGATAAGATGCCGATAAGAAGTCATATCCCGGAGTTTTTTGACTTCGACCAGACGAGGATCACGCTGTGAAAATTACCGATAACACCATTAAAAGCAATCCCGGCCTGCCGGTGGCGCCCGCGAATACCTCCGGCGCCCGGAATGCCGAGAAAGCCCAGGCAACACCGACGACGTCGGACAATGTACGCCTGTCGCCGCAAGGACAGGCATTAGCGGCCAGTGCAACTGCCGGCAGCGGCGCCGTGTTCGACACGAAAAAAGTCGAACGCATCAAACTGGCGATCGCCGACGGCCAGTTCCAGGTCAACTCTGAAAAAGTGGCGGACGGTCTCCTCGACACAGTCAAGGACTTGCTGCACTCACGAAATAGATAGGTTCCCTCATGCAATCAGTGACTCCGTTTTCCAGCCTGCGCGACGAGCAACAGCTCATGACCACATTGCTGGCATTGATGAAAGAAGAACAGCGGCATCTGGTTGCGGCTGACATCGATGCAATCACGGAGCTCACGGTGCGCAAGACGGCACTCGTCGGACAATTGAGCCAACTGGCGGCGCAACGCCACCAGGCGCTGGCGGCAGCCGGTTTCACGGCCGCCGAAGCGGGCATGGAAGACTGGCTGATCAGCGCCAGCGAAGCCGAAGCGGCGCCCCTGTGGAAAGCCCTGCTCGACACCACGCGCGAAGCGAAAGAACAGAACCGGCTTAACAGCCTGCTGGTCAACAAGCACATGCTGCACACGCAAGGCGCCCTGAACGCCATGCGCCCCACGGCCCAGAGCGGCAATTTCTACGGCCCCAGCGGCCAACCGACGACGAACACGGCCAGCCGGCGCGTCGTCATCGGCTAAGTCCCTTATTTAGAGCCTATCCCCCGGCAAGGCGCAGCGGCTTTGCCAGCTCAGCCGTGCCCGGGACGCCCCGTATGCTGGCGAAATTTCGCCGCGATGGCTTGCCCCTTCGCTGCGGCGGCAGCCTGCTGCGCCGGGGTCAGCTCATCCTGCAGCCAGTGCCAGTATTCATCCTGATACGGATTGGTGACGCCGGGAGCGAGGATGTCGTCGTAGACGAGGCGCAGGGCCAGCAGGTAGCCATACGCTTGCGGCGCATCTTTCTGCACCATCTCGCCATCGCGCAGGTAGGTCATCATCAGGGTCGCCACGCTGGAGAGTTCAGCTTCATCCGCCTGCGCCGTCAGCTGGGCGATGGCTTGCCGCTTCCATGCCTGCACCAGCGGATCGTCGGGACGGTTGCGCAACGCGCTGCGGTCGCCGAACGGCCCTTCCGACAGGAACAGGGTGGCGGCGCCCGGCACGCCCGCCTTCGCGGCAGTGGCCAGGTAGCCGAGACGGTCGTCGCGCTGGCGCTGCGTCAGGCCCGCGCACAGCTGCTGCTGGGCGGCTTTTTCTTCTGCCGTCATCTCGCGGCCCAGCTCGAATTCCAGCCCCGGCAAGCGGCTTTCGCGCTGGAAGACGATGCAGTCGTCGAGCAGGTTGTAGGCCGCATACGCGTCTTCCGGCCTGCCGCTGGCGGCCAGGCGTTCGAGCCGCTGCACCAGGGAAACGACAACGGACGCGTCAGCCGCAGGGACGGAAGCATCGATATGCAAATACGATTCCAGGCTGCGCCCCGCTGGTGCGCTGGCGGCAGCGATAGCCACAGATTCCGGCGCGCCGCCGTCGGGTGCGGGCCAGTACGCCAGCGCCAGTGCTGCCGCGATGGCAGCGGCGATGGCGATGCCGGTGAGCTTGATATTCATCATGAGTGGCGTGCGTGGACTGGAAGCGCACGTTACCACAGGTGCGCGGCGGCATGCCGCACGCGGCGCGGGCGATCAGCCGCCGGCTTTTTTCGCCTGATGGCCCAGTTTGGCCAGCGCAGCCACGATGGTGTCCACGTGGTCGCCCTGCACTTCGATCACGCCATCCTTGACGGTGCCGCCCGAGCCGCACTGCGTGCGCAGCTGCTTGCCCAGCAGGGCCAGCGCGATGGCGTCCAGCGCCAGGCCTTTCACCACGCTGACGCTCTTGCCGCCGCGGCCCTTGGTCTGGCGCGACACGCGCACCACGCCATCGCCCGCAGGCGCCACCTTGGCCTGCGCCTTGCACGCGCATTGCGCCAGCGGCAGGCGGCAGGCGGGACACATGCGGCCCGTTTCAGTGGAATACACGAGACCGCCCAGGGAACTGCTTTTCATGATGGAGAGATAAAAAGGGAGAAGGCGCGATTGTACCAAGCGCCGGGTTCAGTTGGCGGGAGCAGGTGCCGGTGCGACGGGCGGCGTCGGCACTTCCGTCACCGTCTCGGGGATGCCCGACAAAATCGTCACGGCGACCCTGCGGTTGCGCGCGCGCCCTTCCGGCGTTGCGTTCGGCGCCACGGGGATGTTGTCGGCGTGGCCCACGGCCGTCAGGCGCGACGCTTGCACGCCGCTGGCGATGAACAGGCGCACCACGGCGCTGGCGCGCGCGGCCGACAATTCCCAGTTCGAGGCAAAGGTCGAATTGCTGATCGGCTGCACATCCGTATGTCCTTCTACCTGCACGTCGTGCGTGTCATCCTTGAGCAGCACGGCCACGGCGCGCAAGGCCTGGTCCGACTCCATCGTCAGCCCTGCGGCGCCCGGATCGAACAGCACGCTGGCATTGATTTCCACGCTCACGCCGCGGCTCGTCTGCGTGACCCGCACCTTGCCTTCCTTGACCAGCGGCGCCAGCGTGGACGTCAGGTCCTGCGCCAGGCGCGTCATGTGTTCGCGCTCGCGGCGGATGGCTTCCGTGCGGCGTTTCAGGGCGGGGTTCGGCAGCGCAATGGCTTGCGGCGCTTCCATGATGATGGGCGGCGCGCCCTTTTCCAGGCTGAAGGCCTGGCCGATGGCATTCTGGAAGACGCGGTACTTGCCTTCGTTGACTTGCGAAATCGCGTACATGACGACGAAAAAGGCGAACAGCAAGGTGATGAAGTCGGCGTACGAGATCAGCCAGCGGTCCTGGTTGTCCGGCTCCTCGTCATACTTCCTGCGCGCGCGCCGCATCATGCTCAGTGCTCGTGCAGCAGGCTGGCCACGCGCTCTTCGATGATGCGCGTGTGGTCGCCCGTGGCGATGTCGTACAGCACGGCGGCCGTGATTTCATACTGCAGTACGCGGCGCGAAACGATGGCCTTGAGTTTGTTCGCCACCGGCAGGAACAGCAGATTGGCCAGGCCGACGCCATAAATCGTCGAGACAAACGCCACGGCGATGCCGCTGCCCAGCTTACTCGGGTCGGTGAGGTTTTCCATCACGTGGATCAGGCCCAGCACGGCGCCCAGGATGCCGATGGTGGGCGAATAGCCGGCCGCCGATTCCCACACCTTGACGGCCTGGCGTTCGGCCATCTCGTAGGCGGAGATTTCCACGTCGAGCAACTGGCGCAGCTTGTCGGGCGCGATGCCGTCGACGATCATGCGCAAGCCCTTGGCATTGAAGCGGTCGGCCGTGTTTTCCATCAGGCGTTCGAGCGCCAGCGGGCCGTCGCGGCGCGCCGTCAAACTCCATTGCCCGATGTCGCGCGCCAGCGCGGCACGCGTGTCGGCTGGCGGCAGGAAGACCCAGCGCAGCATTTCCAGGCCGCGCACGAAGGTGCGCAGCCGCGTTTGCAGCAGCACGGCGCCGAAGGTGCCAATGACCACGATGGCAAAGGCGGCCGGCTGCAGCAGGGAGGCCATCTTGCCGCCTTCCAGTGCCTGGCCGACCAGCAGGCCGGCCAGCGCCAGCGCCAGCCCGATTACGCTGGACCAGTCCACGCCAGCTCCCTCAAGGTTGCCCGCAGGCGCGCGACGGCCTGGGTATGCAGCTGCGAGACGCGCGATTCGGACACGCCCATCACCGCGCCGATCTCCTTCAGGTTCAGCTCTTCTTCGTAGTACAGGCCCATGAGCATTTTCTCGCGTGGCGGCAGCGCGTCGATGGCATCGATCACGGATTGCCGGAAATCGGTATCGAGCAGGGACCGCAAGGGGTCGCTGTTCTCGTCCACGCAATGGCGGTCGAGAAAGCTGTCATTGCCGTCCGGGTCATGAAAGTCTTCGTAGTACAGCAACTGGTGGCCGCCGCCGTCGCCCAGCATTTCCTGGTAGTCGACCAGCGACATTTTCAGCAATTTTGCCACTTCCGACTCCGTCGGCGGGTGTCCCAGGCGCTGCTGCAAAATGCTCATCGCCTCTTCGATCTTGCGCATGTTCTGGCGCATGCTGCGCGGCAGCCAGTCGCTGGTGCGCAATTCGTCGAGCATGGCGCCGCGGATACGCAGCACGGCATACGTCTCGAACTGTGCGCCATGCGTCTCTTCATAGCGGCTGATGGCGTCGAGCAGGCCGATCATGCCGGCCTGGATCAGGTCATCGACCTCGACCGAAGGCGGCAATTTCGCCTTCATATGGTGCGCCAGACGCTTCACCAGCGGAATGTGCTCCGTCAGCAAATAGTCCTTGTTCGATTTCCCTTTGACCGTGTACATAGGCTGCTTATTGTTTTAACTGCTATCGTGTGCTGATGATGGATTCAGACGCTGAACTGGTGCGGGCTCCCCGTCTGGTACAAGGTGCCACCGAGCACCGGCGCCGCCGAACGGGCCAGCCGCTCGGCCAGTCCGCGAAACGCCACCGAGGCTCCCGCCAGCGGAAAGGCATCGACCACGCTGCGGCCCAGACGCGCCGCGCGGTGCAGATACTCATCGGCAGGTACCGACCCCATCGAGGTCAGTTTCACGGCCAGGTAGCGGCTCGCCGCCTGCGCCATATTATCGTATACCACTTTTGCCTCGGATTCGGAAGCGCCGGTGACGAGAATGCCGAACGGACGACGTCCCAGCTCCTGGCTCAGGCGCTTGATCAGGCAGTACGCGGCCTTGATCGAGGTGGCACTGGTCGACACTTGCACCACGATATCGGACGAGGCCATCAGCGGCACGGGGAAGCATGCACCCGCGTCGGCCATGATGCCGTCGACCAGCACGATGCCGCTCTGGCGCGCCAGCACCTCGAAGGTCTTGCCAAGGCGGCGCAGTTCTTCCTCGCCCGCATAGTCCATGCTGTCCATCAGGTGGTTGCGCGCGCCCAGGCTGGCCACGCCGAAGCCTTGCGGCACCTGGTGGATGACCTGGTTCAAGGCGCACTGCTGGCGCGCCACGTCGCGCAGGCTGGCACCGTGCGCCAGTCCCAGGCGCGCGGCGACGCCGTCGCTGCCGCCGCTGGCGTCGAGCAGCAGCACGTCATTGCCGCCGTAGACCAGCGAGGCGCCCAGGTTGACCAGCATGGCGCCCTTGTCGTCCTGCGGCGTGGCCGATAAAAATGTCATGACGCGCGGCTGCGGGCCAGCCAGCATGCGGCGCAAGCCTTCGGCCTGGTCGAAATCGAAATTAGCCAAGGCGCACCCCGCGCGCTTCATTGTTGCGGGCGGCCGCTTGCGCCATCAAGAGCGGCAGTTCGGCATCGGAAAACTGCGTCGCCGCCGCATCGCGCTTGAGCTTGAAGGCGCGGTCGATCAGGTAGCCGCGGTCGGCCAGGTACAGGTCTTCCGGCACGCGCTGGCCGTTCGACACATAAAACAGGTTGAGTTTCTGGCGGATCACCACGTCGAGCACATTGCCGATCGAGGCCGCTTCATCGAGCTTGGTCATGATGCAGCCGGCCAGACCGCTGCCCTGGTAGGCGCGCACCACTTCGTTCAAGGTTTCCTGCGTCGCCGTGGAGTTCAGGCACAGCAAACGTTTCACGTCGGCGCCGGCACCCGACAGCATGGCCACCTGTTCCGTCACCATCTGGTCGCGCTGGCTCACGCCCACCGTATCGATCAGCACCGTGTGCTTGTTCTTCAATTCTTTCAAGGCGATGCGCAAGTCCGCTTCATCCTTCACCGAATGCACCATCACGCCGAGGATCTTGCCGTAGATGCGCAGCTGTTCGTGCGCGCCGATACGATAGGCGTCCGTGGTGATCAGGGCCAGCTTTTCCGGGCCGTGGCGCATCACGCAGCGGGCCGCCAGCTTGGCCGTGCTGGTGGTCTTGCCGACACCGGTCGGGCCGACCAGCGCAAACACGCCGCCCTGCTCCAGCATGGCGTCTTCATTGGCGACCGTATTCAGATTGCGGCTGAGGACAGTCTTGATCCAGCGCATGCTTTGCGCGCCATCGAGGCCGGCGGGCAGCTTGTCGATCAGGTAGCGCGCCAGGCTGGCCGAGAAACCGGCGGCCAGCATTTCGCGCAGCACCACGGCTTTTTGCGGCTCGCGCTGCTGCGTCGAGCCCCACGAGATTTCCGCCAGCTGGGTTTCCATCATGCCGCGCATGGCGCGGATTTCATTCATCATGCCGCTCATCTCGGCGGCGGCGTTCTCTTTGACGTGCGCCAGCGCGCTGGCCATCATCTGCTGCATGCGGGCCATGTCCACTGGCTCGCCGGCAGCCTGGCGCGGTGCGGCAGGACGTGGCGCAGCCGGGCGCTGGGCCGGGGCAGCCTGACGCTGCGGCGTGGCGAACTGGGTCTGCAACTGGGGACGGGGCTGGGACATTTCGGACGCGGCCGGCGGCGACGCCAGCGAAGCGGCATCGTCATTGGCCAGCGCGAGGATTTCCACCACGCCATCGGCCTGGCGGTTCGACAGGATCACGGCATCGGGACCCAGCGCTTCGCGCACCTTGCGCAGCGCATCGCGCGACGAGGCGCCCGTAAATTTCTTCACATTCATGACCGGCCTCCCAGGGCGGGGGTGGCGCAATATTGGCTGAACTGTGTGACCATCGTCGACTCCTGTTGCTTGGGTGCTGTCTTCCACATGGACACAGATCACCCGGACAGTTTCCATTATTAGCGATGCTTGGAGGAAATGATCGAAGGAACAGGACGGGAAAGTACCCGTTATTCAGTTTGCCGGCAGGAAATTGATTAAAAAATAAGCAAAAAGGCGGCAACCCGTCGCTTCGCGATCGGAGTGCGCCCCCATTGGGACGCACTCCCCCATCGGGTTCGACCCCGGCCCTTCGCTTGGGTTTGCGGTCTTAACAATGCCGACTATTGCGCGCCCACCAGGCTGGTGACGCGAATCGTCTTGGTTTCCGGCACTTCCGCATGCGACAGCACCTTCAGCTGCGGCAAGGCGCGGCGCAGGAAACGCGACAGCAGGGCGCGCAGCGGCGCCGGCACCAGCAGCACCGGCGTCAGGCCCAGCGCTTCCTGCTGCTGCGCGGCCAGCCCTGCCTGGTGGGCGATGGTATCGGCCAGGCCCGGCTCGATGCCGGCGCCGTCGCCGCCATTGCCCATGGCTTGCATCAGCAGGCGCTCCAGGCGGCTGTCCAGGGTCATCACGGACAATTCGGCGGCACCGGGGAACAGTTGCTGCACGATGGCGCGGCCCAGGGATACGCGCACCAGCGCCGTCAGCTCGTTCGGGTCTTGCGTATTGACCGTATGCTCGGCCAGGGTTTCGATGATGCTGCGCATGTCGCGGATGTGCACGCCCTCGGCCAGCAGGTTCTGCAGCACCTTTTGCAAGGTCGACAGCGACAACATCTTCGGCACCAGGTCTTCCACCAGGCGCGGCGCATCCTTGCCCAGGTGATCGAGCAGGGACTGCACTTCCGCGCGGCCCAGCAGTTCGGAAGCGTGCGAGGTGATCAGGTGGTTCAAGTGCGTGGCCACCACGGTGCCCGCATCGACGACCGTGTAGCCCATCGATTGCGCCTGGTCACGCAAGCTGGCGTCGATCCAGGTGGCGGGCAAGCCGAACGCGGGATCGCTGGTGGCCACACCCGGCAAGGCGCCGCTGGCCATGCCGGGATTGATGGCCAGGAACTGCCCGTTAAACGCTTCGCCCACGCCCACTTCCACGCCCTTGAGGGTGATGCGGTAGGCGGACGGCTTCAATTCCAGGTTGTCCCGGATATGCACGGGCGGCGCCAGAAAGCCCACTTCCTGGGCAAATTTCTTGCGGATGCCCTTGATGCGCTTGAGCAATTCGCCGCCCTGCGTCTTGTCGACCAGGGGAATCAGGCGGTAGCCCACTTCCAGGCCCAGGGTATCGACGGGCATGATGTCTTGCCAGCTAGCTTCTTCCTGCTCGGGCGCCACGGTGGCTTGCGGCACGTCGGCCGGCCTCTCGGCCGCTTCTTTTTCCTGCGTGCGTTTCTTGCTGATCAGATAGGCGGAGCCGGCCAGCGCGGAGGCCAGCAGCAGGAAGACCATGTTCGGCATGCCGGGAATCAAGCCCATGCCGCCGATGATGCCGGCGGTGATATACAGTACTTGCGGTTTCGCAAACAGCTGCCCCACCAGCTGGGTGCCGATGTCCTGGTCGCTGGCCACGCGCGAGACGACGATACCGGCCGCCGTGGAAATGATCAGCGAAGGAATCTGTGCCACCAGGCCGTCACCGATGGCCAGCAGGGTGTAGTTCTTGAGCGCGTCGGCAAAGCCCATGTCGTGCTGCAGCAAACCCACCAGCAAGCCGCCGATGATATTGATGACGGTGACCATGATGCCGGCGATGGCGTCGCCGCGCACGTATTTGCTGGCACCGTCCATGGCGCCATAGAATTCCGCTTCCTGCGCCACTTCCGTGCGGCGGCGGCGCGCTTCGTCTTCGCCGATCAGGCCGGCGTTCAGGTCGGCATCGATGGCCATCTGTTTACCAGGCATGGCGTCCAGCGCGAAACGGGCGCCCACCTCGGCGATACGGCCCGCACCCTTGGTCACGACGGTAAAGTTGATGATGGTCAAAATGATGAACACCACGATACCGACCGTGTAGTTGCCGCCGATCAGGAAGTGACCGAACGCTTCAATCACTTTACCGGCCGCGTCGGCGCCCGTATGGCCTTCCGTCAGCACCACGCGCGTGGACGCCACGTTCAGCGACAGGCGCAGCATGGTCGACACCAGCAGGATGGTCGGGAAGGCCATGAAGTCGAGCGGCTTGACCGTGTACAGCGCCGTCAGCAGCACGATGATGGACAGCGCGATATTGAAACTGAAAAAGATGTCGAGGATAAAGGCCGGCAGCGGCAGCACCATCATCGCCAGCAGCATGATGATGATGATCGGCGCGGCGAGACCCTTGCTGGCGTTGCCGCTCATACCGCTGAGCCAGGCTGGCAATCTCAGGCCGTTCATGGTGTACTTCCTTTATTCTTGTCTGCCGCGTCTGCTGCGGCCTTGATCTGCGATGCGGGGTCGAGCGGATCGAGCTCGGGCGGCACGTCGAGTTTTTTCGGCTTGTCGGGCCGCTGGCCATGGCCACTGCCGTAGCTGCGCAGCTGGAACACATACGCCAGCACTTCGGCCACGGCGCCATACAGCGCCTCGGGGATCTCGTCGCCGATGTCCGTGTGCTGGTACAGCGCACGCGCCAGGGCCGGCGCTTCCAGGATGGCGACCTTGTGTTCGCCCGCCAGTTCGCGGATCTTCGCCGCCACCTCGTCGATACCCTTGGCCACCACCTGCGGCGCGCCACGCGAATTCTCGCCATACTTCAAGGCCACCGCGTAGTGGGTAGGATTGGTCACCACCACATCGGCCGTCGGCACGTCGGCCATCATGCGGCGGCGCGACATTTCATGCTGCATCTGGCGAATCTTTGCCTTGATCTGCGGATTGCCGTCCGACTCCTTCGACTCTTGCTTGACTTCCTGCAAAGACATTTTCATCTTGTTGGCGTAATGCCACATCTGGTACGGGCCGTCGATGGCGGCGATCAGGCCCAGCGCGCCCACGATCATCAGGAAGGCCGTAATCAACAGGCTGATCAGATGGGCCGAACCGGCGCGCAAGGATTCGACCGACAGGCCCAGCACGGCGTCTTTCTGGTGCTGCATCACCATCCAGGCGACGACGCCGACGACGAGCGTCTTGGCGATGGCCTTGAGCAATTCCACCAGCGCATTCTTCGAAAACATATTGCCCAGGCCGCGAATCGGGTTGAGCTTGCCAAAATTGGGGGTGAATGCCTTGGAACTGAACAGCCAGCCCCCAACCAGCACGGGCGAAGCAAGGGCGACGAGCATGATCGCCAGCGCGTACGGCAGGCAAGTCAGCAAGACGGAACCCACGTCGTAGCCGATGCGCAACATCATCGCGTCGGGATTGAGGATTTGCTCCCGGTCCAGGGTCAGGCCGGAGACCATGACGGCCGTCAGCCGGCGCACGATGGCGTCACCGGCAAACCACAGGCAGCAGCCGGACGCCATCAACACCGTAAACGTGGCCACTTCACGCGATCGCGGAACGTCGCCTTCCTCACGCGCCTGCTCGAGGCGCTTCGGTGACGCGGCTTCGGTCTTTTCTGCGTCGCTGTCTTCCGACATCAATCAACTCCGGTGAAGTCCTGCAGCCTGGTTAGGCGCAATACGGACTGGGCATGACGCATTATCGGTTCAAGTGTGCGGACGCCATCGGCGGAACAGGGGCACAATTCCCCTGTATTTCCCTTTGCCTAGATGAAACTTAACGCGACTTGCGCGCCTCGGCCTGCTTGACGGTCTGCTCGATGGCACCAAACAGCGACTTGCCGTCATCGCCCTGCATTTCCAGTCGAACAACATCACCGAACAGCAAATAGGGTGTGCTGGCGACGCCATCGGCGATCATCTCCTGGTGACGTCGCTCAACGATGCTGGAAAATCCCTTTTTAATTTCCTTGTTGGCGACACCGCCCGCACTGACCACGCTGCCGGCGCGCGCGTTGCGCGTCTGGCACAGATGCGCAAGCAATTGCGGATAATTAAACGCCATGTCGGCGCCCGCGTGGGGCTGGCCCGTCAATTTTCCGTTCAGGCTGCAGCGCAGCGCGTAATGCACCTTGCCGCCGCGCCAGGCATCGCCCAGCTCGTCAGGCGTGATGGCCACCGGTGAGCAAGCCATGGCCGGCTTCGATTGCAGGAAGCCGCAGCCGCTGGCCTGCTCCTCGGGCGCCAGATTGCGCAGAGTAATATCGTTGACCAGCATCAACAGCTTGATGTTCAGGTGCGCCTGGTCCGGCGTCGAGCCCATGGCCACGTCATCCGTGATGGCGGCGATGCCCGCCTCGTAATCGATGCCCCACTGTTCGTGCGCCAGGGTGATGTCGTCGTGAGCGCCGAGGAAATCATCGCTGGCCCCCTGGTACAGGCGCGGCGCTTCGCGCAAGTTGGTGGGCACATCAACGCCAGCGGCCTTGCAGGCCCGCTCGATCTGCTGCAGGTAAGATGCGCCAGCCACGCGCAGGCTGCTGCGCGGCAAGGGCGCCATGCAGTTGGCAGGGTCGAACTCGAAGGCGCGATGGCCGCGGCCGCTATTGATGGTCTGGTACAGCAAATCGAGCTGGGGCGCGATGAAACTCCAGTCGTCGAGCGCCTTTTGCAAGGTCGAGGCGATGCCATCGGCCAGATGGGCCGTTTTCAGGTCGCGCGAGACGACAGCCAGCTGGCCGTCGCGCGTGCCGTCTTTCAAAGTTGCTAATTTCATGTACGGGAAACTTCGTCTAGGCAGGCAATGGAGGCTAAAGACGTCAAAAAGCCGGGAAATCCCCGGCTTTGACGGTCAGGAGGGATTTACGCCAGCAGCGCGATCTGCTCGGGAGTCAGATAACACCACTCGCCTTCGGCAATGCCCAGCGACTCCAGCGTCAGGCTGCCGATGGCGGAACGGTGCAGCGCGCTGCAATGGTTGCCGGCGGCGGCCAGCATGCGCTTGACCTGGTGGTATTTGCCTTGTTCGAGCACGATTTCCAGCTGGAATTCTCCACGCTGGACGCAGACGAGGGCCGCCAGCGGGGCCGGTTCGTCGTGCAATTGCACGCCAGCCAAGAGCTGCGCCACCAGTTCATCGGTCACGGGCGCTTGCGTGGTAGCCTGATAAATCTTGGGAACATGACGCTTCGGCGACGATTGCGCATGGATAAAGGGGCCATCGTCGGACATCAGCAGCATGCCGGTCGTATCGTGGTCGAGCCGGCCGACGGGTTGGACTTCGCGCCAGGTGAACTGTTCCGGCAGCAGGGTCAGCACGCCCGGGTGATGGCTGGGCTTGCGCGAGCATTCGAAGTTGGCGGGCTTGTTCAGCGCCAGGTACAGGTGCGCGCGGTATACCCACTCTTCTTCAAACACGTGCAGCACCAGGCCTTCGGTCTCGACGGTGGTGCGGTAAGTGGTCTGGGTGACGCCATCGATGACGACATCGCCATCTTCGATGAGGGAACGACAATATTTACGGGTGCCAAAACCCTGCGATTGCAGGATGCGGTCTAGGGATAATTTACTCATGGGCGTGACTTTACCAGAAGCGGCTGGCAGCGTGAAGCGGCGGCGCGCGGCGCCTGCACCAGCCGGCGCACCGTGCGTCAGCCTTGCGCAGGCACAGATACGGCGATGCACAAGGTGAGATTTCGATATAAATGGCCCATTCCTTTGAGATATATCAAGCGCTCGGAATATCGCATTGATAGACTGAAACTTCGTTAGGAATCCGCCTAACGTACTTTAGGAATTGTGGCAGTCGCCACCCCTCATAAGGACATTGTATGAAGCATACCGATACCATCGCCTTACAAGGCAGCATCGCCGACATGCGCCAGCGCATCGCCGTAGAACAGGCGGCCATGCACAAGGTCAGACTCGGCGTGGCGCGCTGGCGCAACACCCCTGCGCCGCAGGATGCGGACGCGCCACCATCGCCAGCGAGCCAGACGCACTGGCATGCCGAGGTGCAATGCCAGTTCATGTGCTGGCTGGAACTGGGCGGTTTTGCGCACGCGGATGCGGCAGCCGACAAGGTGAGCGCGCCCGCCATGACGGACATGCCACCCGACATCAGCGCCAGCTCCGGCAACAACACAGCAGCGGCGCCGGCTCCCCTGCCCGCACACTGTAACGGCTGCGCCGCCTGAGCGCGCCACCATCGGCCCTGCCATGCCCTACCCCGCATGCCTGCCTTGCCAGCCAGACCAGATCACGCATTGCACGATGCCAGCCCACCCGGCACGAACGACGCACAAAAGGAAACGGCGGCATTGCGCCGCCGTTCCCAAGCCCCATCGGGACTTCAGTGAGGAATGTAAATTCACTCAAAACCACATCTGCGATGCGGCGAGTAGTTCCAAGACCTGCCAATCAAGTTAGCATTGACCACATACTGACAACATAGTTGATATATCGCCCCTCCTTGAAAAGAACTACGCTTTCACTATAGCCCAAGCAGCCCCTTTTTCAAGCCAAATTACCATCTTATTGAAAATCATTCTCGACTGGCTTGCTTGTCAGCCAAGAGTAATGCCTTCAACGCAACGCCGGTTGTGACTGCTGTACGGCCGCCTTCATGGCGCCTGCGCCCATGGCGGCGCCAAATTTTTTCAGCACCCGCTCCGGCAAGCCTTCATGCTGCGTGTAGTCGACGATGTCTTCCGCCTTGACGACATCGCGCGCCACGCTGTCGACCGTGCCGAAATCGTCGGCCAGGCCCATTTCCACGGCTTTCGCGCCCGTCCAGTACAGGCCCGAGAAGGTATCCGGTGTTTCCTTCAGGCGCTTGCCCCGTCCCGTGCGCACCACGTCGATGAATTGCTGGTGGATTTCATTGAGCATGCCTTGCGCATACGCCTTGTGCTTTTCCGTCAGGGGGCTGAACGGGTCCATGAAGCCCTTGTTCTCACCCGCCGTCAGCAGGCGGCGCTCGACGCCCACCTTTTCCATCACGCCCGTAAAGCCGAAGCCATCCATCAGCACGCCGATGGAGCCGACCACGCTGGCCTTGTTGACATAGATTCGGTCGGCGGCGGCGGCGATGTAATAGCCGCCCGAGGCGCACATTTCATCGACCACCACATACAAGGGCTTGTCCGGATAGCCCTTGCGCAGGCGCTGCATCTCGTCGACGATCATGCCGGCCTGCACGGGACTGCCGCCCGGACTATTAATGTGCAGCACCACGGCCACGGAACCGGCATCGGAAAATGCCTTGTCGAGCGCGGGGATGACGACGGCGGCCGAGCCGCTGCCTTCAGACTCGATGGCGCCGCTGATGTCGATCAGGGCCGTGTGGCGCCCCAGGGTCTCGCTGTCGTCGGCCGTGTTGTAGTCATAAAACACCCACAGGGCGAACAGCACGATCAGCAGGCCGAACACCTTGAAAAAGATGCTCCAGCGGCGGTGCGCGCGTTGCTCTTGCAAAGTGGCAAATACCAGCTTTTCCAGCACATCGCGCTCCCAGTTCCCCGCAGGTGCGCCGTGGCCGGCGGCTGGCGCGCTGCTGTCCAGCTTGTCATTCGTGTTTTCGCTCATGGTTCACTTTGTTTAAATTGCAATAATGCCTGTGCCCGGCTTCAGGCCGGCAGCGGCTGGACATACTCATCGGGTTGCCAGTACAGCTGGCCATCGCGCTCGCTCACGGGAATCGGGCGCAAGCGGCCACCCTTGCAGGGACCGCCCGCGCAGTAGCCGCTCTCCGGCACATAGATGGCGCCATGCGTCGAACACATCAGATACAAGCCGCTGGACTCGAAAAACTCGCCCTCGGCCCAGTCCAGTTCGATCGGTACGTGGGCGCAGCGGTTCAGGTAGCCATATGCCTTGCCGCCGTGGCGCACGACAAAGCCCGTAGTCGCTTCGCCACCGGCCGAGACGGGAAAGCGCACGCCCTTGCCGCCGTCGGCCACCGCATCGGCGGCACAAATCAACACTTCCACAACATCGCTCATCATGCGTGCTCGCTCAGCCATTGGTGCAGATCGGCCACCGTGGCGGCCGAATACAGGGGATTACAAGCCTGCAACTGCTCCACCGGATGCGCCCCATACTCTACGGCAATACCGGCCGCGCCTGCATTGCTTGCCATCAACAAATCATGACTGGTGTCGCCGATCATCACGGTGCGGCGCATATCCTGCCCCAGTTCGCGCGTCAGCTCCTGCAGCATGGCCGGATGGGGCTTGGAAAACGTTTCATCAGCGCAGCGCGTCGCATCGAACAGCGACAGCAGCTTGACGGCGTTCAGCGAACGGTTCAGGCCGACACGGCTCTTGCCCGTGGCGACGGCCAGAAAGTACGCTTGCTGCGAGAGTTCCTGCAGCATTTCCTGCACACCGGGAAACAGGGTCAGCTCATGGTCGCGCGACAGATAGTGATAGCGATAGCGTTCCGCCATGCGCGCATGGTATTTCGGCTCGACATCTGGCATCACCAGCTGCATGGCTTCCTGCAAGCCCAGGCCGATCACATGCGAGGCCAGCAACTCGGTGGGAATTGGCAAGCCCAGGTCTTTCGCCGACGCCTGGATGCACTTGACGATGGTCGAGGTACTGTCTATCAGGGTACCGTCCCAATCGAAGACGATCAGATCAAATTGCTTTCTTGCCATGTTTCCCGACGGCAAAGCCGCCGGCTCCTTGAGAATGAATGATGGCGACTGACTACCTTGTGAGTAGTGTCCCCGCACGCGATGCAGAGCTATCGTGCGGCAACGGCCAATGGTTTGCCCAAGCTTACCAAGAAACGCTCGCATTCGGCAGCCAGCGGCGCATTCAGGGTCACCGTCTTGCCCGTCTCCGGATGCGTAAACGTGATCTGGTGCGCGTGCAGGAACATGCGCTTCAGGGCGCCGCGCGTGCTGTCGGCTTTCAACAGGGCACGGTTGAGGGCAAAGTCGCCATATTTATCGTCGCCCGCAATGGGGAAACCGGACGAGGACAGATGCACGCGGATCTGGTGCGTGCGTCCGGTCTTCAATTCCGCTTCCAGCAAGGCGAAGTTGTGATATTTATGCAACAGTGAAAACACCGTGTGCGACGCCAGGCCATCGGCCTGCACGGCCACCCGGCGCTCGCCTTCGGCCGTCGTATATTTATGCAGCGGCAGCTTGATATGCTGGCGCGCATTCTTCCAGTCACCGGCCACCAGCACCAGGTAGCGCTTGTCCGTGAGGCCGTCGCGCATCTGCTCGTGCAAATTCGTCAACGCCGTGCGCTTCTTTGCCAGCAACAGCAAGCCGGACGTGTCGCGGTCCAGGCGGTGCACCAGTTCCAAAAACTTGGCGTCGGGGCGCGAGGCGCGCAATTGCTCGATCACGCCGAACGAGACGCCCGAGCCGCCATGCACGGCCACGCCGGCCGGCTTGTCGATGACGAGCAGCTGCGCATCTTCGAAAATGATCTTGAATTCGGCGGCCGGCGCGCCCGTGGGGGCCTTTTCGGCCACGCGCACGGGTGGAATGCGCACCACGTCGCCGGCGACGAGACGGTACAGCTGATCGATACGGCCTTTATTCACCCGCACTTCTCCCGATCGCAAGATCCGGTAGATGTGGCTTTTAGGCACTCCCTTGCACACTCTTAATAAGTAGTTGTCGATGCGCTGGCCTGCTTCTTCCTCGGCGATCGTTACGAATTGGGCTTGCGGCTGAACCGGCGGTGTTGAAGGGGGAACAACATCTTTTTGACTCTTCATTTACTATGTCTTCCCAGAAATCTCTCTAAGTCCTTCATTTTGAATATATAATTGTTTTTGCTGCGGCCCTGGCTGCTGCGAGTGTAAGAATAAAAGCACATTTTACACAGGGGCGTCTCCACCGGCCTCGCCAAATTGCAAATTCGGTGGAAAAAAATGTATATGCACCATCCCTGCGCGAATCAAGGTTGCACCGTAGTTGTAATCGGATAACGCGTGGAGATGCTGAAGTGAGTGTGGGATTATAAGGATAAGTACCCGTTAGCGCGACTTATCGAGTCGGGCTCGCGGGTTGATGAAGTTGATAACGCTTGCCGTTTTCGCCAAACCCCGTATGTGGCCAAATACTGAGGGTTGTCGATGATAGGCTGAGGCCAAGCCTCGCCATCGCGATCCCTGTAATGAGCCGGCTAACGATTTTGGCTCTGAATTTGCTGACCACTTGCATTCTCTGCCCCCGATGCAGTTCATTCTCATCCGGGCTGTTTCAGATGAGTTGCAAGTGTCCTGTGCACTCGGCATGACGATTGACCTCACCGCGCCTGTTGCGGCCGTAACGCATATCTCGTACGCGTTGTTGCTCCGCACGCCTGGGCATTTCCCCCGCCAACACTCCCGTTCTCGCATATATCCCTGTACTTTCGCCGCTTCCCCGGAAGCGGCTTTGAGATGGCCTACGGGTCGCGGAGTTATAAAAATGAAACGCATGTTGTTTAATGCCACGCAGCAAGAAGAACTGCGCGTAGCGATTGTCGACGGACAAAAACTGATCGACATCGATATCGAGACAGCCGGGCGCGAACAGCGCAAATCCAACATCTACAAGGGCGTCATCACGCGCATCGAGCCATCGCTCGAAGCGTGCTTCGTCAGCTATGGCGAAGACCGCCACGGCTTCCTGCCTTTCAAGGAAGTTGCCCGCACGTATTTCCGCGAAGGCGTCGATGTGCGTAACGCTTCCGTCAAGGAAGCGCTGCGCGAAGGCCAGGAAATCATGGTGCAAGTGGAAAAGGAAGAGCGCGGCAACAAGGGCGCTGCCCTGACCTCGTTCGTTTCGCTGGCCGGCCGTTACCTGGTCTTGATGCCGAACAACCCGCGTGGCGGTGGCGTATCGCGCCGCGTGGAAGGTGAAGAGCGTCAGGAATTGCGCGAAACCATGGATAAACTGGACTTGCCAGCTGGCATGTCCGTCATTGCCCGCACCGCCGGCATCGGCCGCAACGTCGATGAACTGCAGTGGGACTTGAATTACCTGATGCAACTGTGGCGCGCCATCGAAGGCGCCGGCAAGTCGGCCAACGGCGCTTTCCTGATCTACCAGGAATCGTCGCTCGTCATCCGCGCCATCCGCGACTACTTCCAGCCCGACATCGGCGAGATCCTGATCGACACCGACGAGATCTACGACCAGGCGCACCAGTTCATGAGCCACGTGATGCCCGACATGGTGCACCGCGTAAAACGCTACAGCGACGACGTGCCGCTGTTCTCGCGCTTCCAGATCGAACATCAAATTGAAACGGCGTACAGCCGCACCGTGCCGCTGCCATCGGGCGGCGCTATTGTTATCGACCACACCGAAGCGCTGGTGTCCGTCGACGTCAACTCGGCCCGCGCCACGCGCGGTTCGGACATCGAGACGACCGCCTTCAACACCAACTGCGAAGCGGCCGAAGAAGTGGCCCGCCAGTTGCGTTTGCGCGACTTGGGCGGCTTGATCGTCATCGACTTCATCGACATGGAAGTGGCAAAAAACCAGCGCGAAGTGGAACAGCGCCTGAAAGACGCGCTGCACCATGACCGTGCCCGTGTACAAATGGGCAAGATTTCCCGCTTCGGCCTGATGGAACTGTCGCGCCAGCGCCTGCGCCCTTCGCTGTCCGAAGGTTCGCACGTGACATGCCCGCGCTGCTCCGGCACGGGCCATATCCGCGACACGGAATCGTCCGCCCTGCAGGTGCTGCGCATCATCCAGGAAGAGGCGATGAAGGAAAACTCGGCCACCATCCACGTGCAAGTGCCCGTCGACGTGGGCGCCTTCCTGCTGAACGAAAAGCGCGGCGAAGTGCTGAAAATCGAAAACCGCCACCGCATCGCCGTGATCCTGATCCCGAACAAGCATCTGGAAACGCCGCACTACAAGCTGGAACGCATCAAGCACGACGATCCGCGTCTGGAAGACAGCCAGGCCAGCTATAACCTGGCCGAAAGCGCTGAAACCGACATGGCTTACAGCAAGCGCCAGAAGGAAGAAGCCAAGCCGCGCCAAGAAGCCGTCGTCAAGACGATCACGCCTGACCAGCCGGCACCGCTGGTCGAGCGCAAGCCTGTCGAAGCGAAGCCAGCCCCGGTGGCCGCGCCTGTCGCACCACAGGGCCTGATCGCCAAGATCATCAGCTTCTTCACCGGCGCCCCGGCACCGGTGGCGCCAGCGCCCGCCCCTGCCACAACAGCCAAGCCGGCCGGCGCCGACCGCGGCGACCGCAACAGCCGTGGCCCGCGTGGCCGTGGCCGCAACGGCAAGCCTGGCCGCGAAGAACGCGAACCGGGCCAGGGTCGCCCAGCCCAGGACGATGCAGCGAAAGAAGCGGAAGCACTGGAAAAGGCGGCCCGTCCGCCACGCCCACCGCGTCCGCCACGCGAACCGCGTGAAGCGCGCGAAGGTGGCGACGCCACGGCGGCGCCACGCGAACGGGGCGAGCGCCCTGAACGCGCGGAACGTCCAGAGCGCGCAGAGCGTCCAGAGCGCGTGGAACGTCAAGAGCGCGCCGAACGTCCGCCACGCCAGCCACGCGAAGGCCGCGAGCCACGCATCGACAAGGCTGTTGTTGCTGAAGTGAAAGCGGATGAACTGGCCTTGGTTGGCGCTACCGCCAGCGCCGTCAATGTGGTCGTACCGTCAAGCGGTCCGGACGCTGATGCAGCACCAATGAGCTTGCTGAAAGCGCCGGTCAATGCCGGTCCTGAAGGCGAAGAGACGGAAAACGACGTGGAAGGTGAAGAACCGCGCCGCCGCCGTCGTCGTGGTGGCCGCAACCGCAACCGCCGCGACCGCGAAACGGGCGAGCTGATCGAATCGGCAAACGGCGAGAACGAAGGCCAGGACGCGCCAGTGATCAGCTTTACGGTCGCCCCGGCGCCAGAAGCCGCCGCTGATGCTACCCCGGTCGCCGTCGTGGCTGCCACCGCTGTCGTCGCCGTCGCTGCGCCAGTGGAAGCTGCCGTCGTGGAAGTGGTCGAAGTGGTCGAAGTGCTGGAAGTGGCCAAGGTCGTAGAAGCCGCTCCTGCCGCAGAAGCTGCACCAGTTGCTGAAGTGATCGTGCCGGCAGCCCCTGTCGAAGCGGTTGCAGCGCAAGCTGAACCAGCCGCTGCCGAGCCAGCACCAGTTGCCGAGTACAGCTTTGCCGAGAAAGCGGAAGCTGCACCTGCACCTGCTGAAATCATCGTCGAAGCCGTGCCAGTGGTGGAAGCTGCGCCTTTGGTCGAAGCCGTCGCCGTGATCGAGGAAGCACCAGCGCCAGTGGCTGAAACGGCACCTGCCGTGGTGGAAGCCGCACCGGTGGTTGCCGAAGTTGCTCCCGCCCCTGCTCCTGCTCCGGCGCCAGCACCTGTCGTCGCTGCAGCGCCGGCACCTGCGCCGCTGGACTTGAGCGCCGTGCTCGGTTCGGCCGGCCTGACCCTGGCTGCCACCGATCCGGAAAAACTGCGCTTGGCGCAGGAAGCGGCCGCCAAAGCAATCGCTCCCGTGCGCAAGCCGCGCGAACGCAAGCCATTGCCGCCGCAATCGGATGAGCCGTTGATCCAGGTCAACACGCAACGTCCATAAGCGCGCCGGGTTCGCCCAGCCGCCAATAATGAAAGGGGGAGCTCAGGCTTCCCCTTTTTTATGTCCACTTTTTTGCCAGCCAGCCGCCATGCACGAGCACGCCACTCCGTCCCCCGTCAGCCTGCGCAGCGCCTTCTGGTACTGGCTCAAGCTGGGCTGCGTCAGCTTCGGCGGCCCGGCCGGGCAAATCGCCATGATGCATGCGGAACTGGTGGAAAAGCGGCGCTGGATTTCCGAACAGCGTTTCCTGCACGCCCTCAATTACTGCATGCTGCTGCCGGGGCCGGAAGCGACCCAGCTGGCCATCTACATCGGCTGGCTGATGCACCGCACGCGCGGTGCCCTGGTGGCGGGCCTGCTGTTCCTGCTACCCTCGCTGCTGCTGCTGATCGTCCTGTCCTGGCTCTACATGGCCTACGGCCACGTGGCCGCCATCGCCGGCATCCTGTACGGCATCAAGCCGGCCGTCGTCGCCATCGTGCTGGCGGCTGCCTGGCGCCTGGGGCGGCGCACCTTGCGCAGCCCCGGCCTGATCACCATCGCGGCGGCAGCATTTGTCGCCATCGCCGCACTACAGCTGCCATTTCCGCTGATCGTGCTCGCCGCTGCCCTGCTGGGCATGGCGGGCGGGCGCTGGCTGCCGAGCCATTTTCATATTGGCGGCACGCAACATGGCGGCGCGGCCCGCTACGGCGCCGCCCTGATCGATGACGACACGCCCACGCCGGAGCACGCGCAACTCAAATGGCCGCGCCTGCTGGGCACGGCCGCCGTGGGCCTGGCGCTGGCATTCATCACCTGGCTGGGCCTGGCACTACTGGGCGGACGCGAGCAACCGCTGGCGCAGATGGGCGTGTTTTTCAGCAAGTCCGCCCTGCTCACGTTCGGCGGCGCGTATGCCGTGCTGCCCTACCTGGTGCAGGGCGCCGTAGACCATTACCACTGGATCACCAGCGCGCAGATGATGGATGGCCTGGCGCTGGGCGAAACGACGCCCGGCCCTCTGATCATGATCGTCGCCTTCATCGGTTTTGTGGGTGGCTGGAGCCATGCCGTGGCAGGCGAGCACCTGTGGCTGGCGGGCGTGTGTGGCGCGCTCGTCGCCAGCTGGTTTACTTTCCTGCCCTCGTTCATCTTCATCCTCGCCGGCGCGCCGCTGGTGGAAGCGTCGCGCGGCAATTTGCGCCTGAGCGCGCCCCTGACGGCCATTTCGGCGGCCGTGGTGGGCGTCATCGCCAGCCTGGCCCTGTTCTTTGGCCGCCATGTCTTCTGGCAAGAAAACCTGCTGCCCCACTGGGACTGGCTGGCGATGTTCATCGCACTGGCAGCCGGCGTGGCGCTGATCAGGTTTCAAATGGGCACCATCAAATTGCTGCTCGCCTGTGCCATCTTCGGCCTCGTGCTATCGTATCTGCCTTGACCGATTTAACGTAAGTGGTATCACCTTTCATGGCTGACAAGATTATCTACCTCGCCGAGGCCCGCAATGGGGCACCGGCGATCCCCGCGCGGCTGGAAAGTCCCAGCGGTAACGTGGCCGACAGCCTGGGCCGGCCCCTGCACGACCTGCGCATCTCGATTACCGACCGCTGCAATTTCCGTTGCGTGTATTGCATGCCAAAGGACGTGTTCGACAAGAACCACGTGTATCTGCCGCACACGGATTTGCTGTCGTTCGAGGAAATCACGCGCGTGGCGCGCCTTTTCGTTGAACACGGCGTGGAAAAGATCCGCCTGACGGGCGGCGAACCGCTGCTGCGCAAGAATATCGAAAAGCTCATCGCCATGCTGGCCGCGCTGCGCACGCCGTCGGGCCAGCCGCTGGACCTGACCCTGACGACCAACGGTTCCTTGCTCGCCAGAAAGGCGCAAGCCTTGAAGGATGCGGGCCTGAACCGCGTTACCGTGTCGCTCGACTCGCTCGACGACGCCACCTTCAAGCGCATGAACGATGTCGATTTCGCCGTCGCCGACGTACTGCACGGCATCGATGCGGCGCACCAGGCAGGACTCGGCCCCATCAAGATCAACATGGTCGTCAAGGCCGGCATGAACGAGCAGGAAATCGTGCCCATGGCACGCCACTTCAAGGGTACGCCCTACATCTTGCGCTTCATCGAATACATGGACGTGGGCGCCTCGAACGGCTGGAACTTGCAGGAAGTCATCCCGTCCGCCGAAGTCGTGCGCCGCATCGGTGCACACCTGCCCTTGCTGCCCATCGACCCCAACTACACGGGCGAGACGGCGGCGCGCTGGCGCTATGCCGATGGCAGCGGCGAAATCGGCCTCATTTCCAGCGTCACGCAAGCGTTCTGCGCCGACTGCAGCCGCGCCCGTCTCTCGACCGAGGGCAAGCTGTACACCTGCCTGTTCGCCAGCAGCGGCCACGACTTGCGCAGCCTGCTGCGCGGCGGCCGCAGCGACGCGGAAATTTCCTCGGCCGTGGCGCAGTTGTGGCGCGGCCGCGCCGACCGCTATTCGCAATTGCGCACCAGCCAGACGGATTTGACGGGCGGCGCGCTTGAGCATGGTAAAAAGAAAGTGGAAATGTCGTACATCGGCGGCTGAATCGGGCGCGGCGCGCGCCCGCCGCTGCTACCATGGCGCATGCACCCACTTCCTACCTGACATGATCAACACACACGACATTACCGGCCTGATCCTGGCCGGCGGCCTCGGCACGCGCATGGGCCAGCGCGACAAGGGCATGCTGCCCCTGCATGGCCAGCCCCTTGCGCGCCACGTGCTGCAGCGCCTGGCGCCACAAGCAGGCCAGTTGGCCATCAGTGTCCACGCCGATGCCGGCGATTACGCGCGCTTCGGCCTGCCCGTCTGGCCCGACGTGCTGCCTGGCCAGCTGGGCCCGCTGGCAGGTTTACACAGCGGCATGCAGCACGCCAGCACGCCCTTCCTGCTGACGGTGCCGTGCGATTCGCCCCTGCTGCCGCCCGACCTGGCAGCGCGCCTGGCCGCCGGCCTGGTCGACAACGACGCCGACCTGGCCATCGCCGTCACCGAAGAGATCGACCCGGTGACGGGATCGACGGTGCGCCGCCCGCATCCCGTATTTTGCCTGGTAAAAACCTCGGCCTTGCCCCAGCTCGATGCGTATTTGCGCAGCGGAGAGCGCCGCATGCGCACCTGGCATGGCCCCTTGAAGCTGGCCGAAGTGCTCTTCGAGAACAATCGTGCATTCGGCAACATGAATACCCCGGACGAGCTGGCCGCCCTGCAGGCGCAAGGCCTGTCCGTGCCAATGGCGCAAGCGATTCTGGCCGACACCGTGGCGCCCGTCGCCGACGTGGAACAACTGCCGCTGCTGCAAGCGTTCGAGCGCATCCTGGCGGCCGACATCATCTCGCCCATCAGCGTGCCCGCGCACGACAATTCCGCCATGGATGGTTATGCGCTGCACGGGGCTGACCTCGGCGGCGACACTGCTGTCACCCTGGCCGTGGTCGACACCATCCTGGCCGGGCGTCCCGGCACGGTCAGCGTGCAACGCGGGCAATGCGCGCGCATCATGACGGGCGCCGTCATGCCGGACGGCTGCGACAGCGTGGTGCCACAGGAACTGCTGCAGCAGGCCAGCGAACAGCACATCACCATCGCGCCGGACTGCATCCGCCCCGGCGACAACCGCCGTTTCAAGGGCGAAGACTTGATGCAGGGCCAGCCGGCCTTGCTGCAGGGCAAGCGCCTGGGACCGGCCGAACTGGGGCTGCTGGCCTCGCTGGGCATCGCCACCGTGCCCGTGCGCCGGCGCCTGCGCGTGGCCTTCTTTTCCACCGGCGACGAATTGCGCTCGATCGGCGAGCCACTCGACGCCGGCTGCATCTACGACAGCAATCGCTACACCCTGCTGGGCATGCTGAGCCGTTTGGGCTGCGAAGTGCTCGACATGGGTATCGTCAAGGATGAGCCGCAAGCGCTGGAAGCGGCCCTGCGCGGTGCCTGCACCAAGGCCCACGTCATCATCACCTCGGGCGGCGTGTCCAGCGGCGCGGCCGATTTTACGCGCGAGATCCTGGCGCGCCTGGGTGAGGTGGCCTTCTGGCAAATCAACATGCGTCCGGGCCGCCCCATGGCCTTTGGCCGGATTGCCAGCGAAGGCGACACGGCCTTGCTGCTGGGCCTGCCCGGCAACCCCGTGGCCGTGATGGCGGCGTTTTATTTCCTCGCCCGCCCCACCCTGCTGCGCCTGATGGGCGCCGATGCGGACACGGCCACCCTGCCGCTGCTGCAAGTGGCTGCACAAGCACCCATCCGCAAGAAGCGAGGCCGCACGGAATACCAGCGCGGCATCGTCGAGCGGGGCGCGGACGGGCGCCAGCACGTGCGCGTGACGGGGGCGCAAGGCTCCGGCATCCTGCGCTCGATGACGCAAGCCAATTGCATGATCGTGCTGCATGAAGCGCAGGGCAACGTGGCCACGGGCGACCTGGTCGATATCGTGCTGTTCCATGGATTGACCTGATGAAACCTCTGCTTCTGGCGCTGGCCTTGCTGCAGGGAATGGCGGCGTACGCTGGCGAAGTCCACAGCAATGGCTACACGGTGCGCTTCGACGAGCGCATTGAAACGGCGCCGGGCGACTTGCATGGTGCCACCGTGGGCCGCATCAGCATCGTGCGCGCCGCCGATCAAGCTCTCGCGTGGCAGGAAAACACGCCCTTGCAACCGGGCTGCGGCGCCATTGCGGCCATCACCGTCCTCAACGACAGCTATGTGGCCCTGTGCGGCCACTTGGGCGGGCGCCATTACACGCAAAAGATCATCTTCATACAAGGCAACTCGCCCAGCATGGTGAGCGTGGACCAGTTCGATTCGCCCAGTGCCGTGCGCGTGGAGCGCGACGGATCGCTGGCCGTCGACGTCCTGCGGCGCGACCGCTTCCCTGCCGAACTGACGGGTCCGCATTACTTTCCCACCGTGTACCGCTTGCACCGCGATGACGCCACCCTCGGTTTCATCCCCAGCTTTGATGCCGATGCCGCCGAGCGCTACTGGCAGCACTATCGCGCCACGCGCCAGGCGGCGCCAGCGGCGGACGTACTGCCGGAACTGCTGGCCTCCCTGCTGGCGGCCCAGGCTGGCAAACAATCCATCTGTGCAGAGCTGGCCACGCTCGCCGCGGATTTGCAGCAAGGACAACCGTACGATACGCAAGGCGCACGCACCTTGATGCGCAAGTGGCTGCACAAGCTGCCCGCCATCGGCTATCCCGCCTTCGATACGCAAGCCTGCCCGGGCCGCATCTAGATCGTTTCACCGCCGCCTGCTGGCGGCGCATCCCTCAACACCCCACTGCCCTCTCAACCGGCCCGCCCAGCGCGGGCCGCTCGCATTGCCCCTTCGCAATCAATTGACCTGCGCGGCAAGCGTTCGACCATCGAGATTAAAATACTAATTATTTCTTTAAGGAACATATTAATAAACACAACATCAATTGTAATTATTTTATTTATTTGTTGATACTACAGTTTCTTCGGTGATAACATTCGAACTCACATAAAAATTCAATTTTGATATTGTTTTCACGAGGAAACTAATAATGAGACACCATTCATGGATCGCGGGCGCCGGCATGCTGGGAGTGGCTTGCCTGCTTGGCATGTTGTCCCTGGCGCCGCTGCCCGCCTATGCCAAAGGGGCACCACGGGCGGACGTGCTGGAGCATTGCAGCTGGAACCGCCCGGGCGCTGACCCGTTCATGGGAGATGTGGTGGCCGCCGTGGACAGGTACCCGGACATCGCGCCGCAGGTGCGCGAAGCATTGAAGGCGCGCATGCGCGCGCGCCAGTACGATGAAATCGTCGTCATCAGCCGCGACGCCATCCGCGGCAAGGGTAATTACAATGCGCGCATCAGCGACATGCATTTCGGGCCAGGCCGCGTCTGCCGCAATGTCACGCGCTCAGGCTGGAGCGAGCAGATGCAGGAAAGGGGTCTCGTGTACTGCGTGCAGGGCGTTTGCATCCTCGTGCCCACCGTGTGCCGCAATGTCAGCCGCATCACGCGGATGCCAGCGTCAGCGACGCCAGCTGCCGGAGCCGCGCCCGTTGCCGCCGCGCCCGCCGCCCCGGAAGCAACTGGCGTGCCCGTGATCGATAATCCCGACGCCTTGCACGGCGGTTCCTTCACGGGCGCCGGCGCGCCGCCTGCCGTGGCGAGCACGCCCTTCCTGCCCTTCGATTATGTGCGTACCGTCGGCGGTATCACGCCGCCAGCCGGCATGGGCGGCATGGGCGGCGGAGGTGGTGGAGGTGGTGGCGCCCTGCCGCCGGACCAGGGCAGCAGCATCATCGTGCCGCCCACCGTGATCCTGCCGACCCTGCCACCCACCGGCCCGACAGTCTTGCCGGCCGTTCCCGAGCCGCAAACATGGGCCATGCTGCTGGCGGGATTGGCACTGCTGGCCGGCGCCACGCTGCGCCGCCGGCCAGCGGCGGCCTGAACGCCGACGGCGCTATTCGCCGTCCGCCTCGGCGGACAGCCCCGCGTCCGCCGCGCCCAGCAGCAAGGCGGCCGCCTCGCCCGGCAAGGCTTCCACGGATTTCAATTTGCGCGCCATCTGCCGGCTGCGCACTTCCGCGCTTTCGATATTCTTCGCCGCCTTTTCCAGCGTCAGCCGGGTTTGCGACAGCACGTCGCCGAACTTGCCGAATTCCGTCTTGACGGCGCCCAGCACTTGCCACACTTCCGACGAGCGCTTTTCCAGCGCCAGCGTGCGGAAACCCATCTGCAGGCTGTTGAGCAAGGCCGTCAGGGTGGATGGCCCGGCAATGCTGACCCTGTGTACGCGCTGTAATTCGTCGGCCAGTCCCGGGCGGCGCAGCACTTCCGCATACAAGCCTTCCGTGGGCAGGAAGAGGATGGCGAAGTCCGTCGTTTGCGGCGGCGCCAGGTATTTCTCGGCGATGGTTTTCGCCTCACCCCGCACGGCCCGTTCCAGCTCGCGGCCGGCGACGGCCACGCCGTCCGCATCGGCCCGCTCGGCCGCGTCGACCAGGCGCTCGTACTGTTCCTTGGGGAATTTCGCATCGATGGGCATCCACACGGGGGGACCGCCATCGACCATGCCCGGCAACTTCAGGGCAAATTCCACGCGCGCGCCGCTGCCCGGCAGCGTTTCCACGTTCTTCGCGTACTGGTCGACAGTGAGTACCTGCTCCAGCAGCATTTCCAGCTGCACCTCGCCCCACGTTCCCCGCGTCTTGACGTTGGTGAGCACCCGCTTCAAATCGCCTACGCCCAGCGCCAGCTGCTGCATTTCACCGAGGCCCTGGTGGACTTTTTCCAGCCGCTCCGACACTTGCTGGAACGAGGCACTCAAACGCGTTTCCAGCGTGGCATGCAGTTTTTCATCGACCGTCTTGCGCATCTCTTCCAGGCGCGCGCCATTGTCGGCCTGCAAGTCGCGGATCTTGTTTTCCAGCGTGGCGCGCACTTCCAGCATGCGCTGCGCATTCGATTCGGTCAGCTGGGCCAACGTCTGATTGGTGCTCTCGGCAAAGCGCGCCAGGCTTTGCGCCTGCTCCTCGCGCCCGACTTTCCCCTGCGCCTGCATCTGCGTGCGCAGGCTGTCGAGCTGTTGCAAGGTTGCCGCCTGGAATTGCGCCAGGCCGGCCGCCAGGTCTTGCCGCGTGGCTTGCGCCGACGCCTGCAGCTGCAGCCGCACCTCGCGCTCGACCCGGTCGATGCGCTCCAGGCTTTGCTGCTGATGCTGCTGTACCAGGGCCAGCGTGGTGGCGCCATCGCCGGCAGCGCCACGCGGGCGCAGCAACAGCAAGAGCAACAGGACAATGGCGACGATGGCGGCGCCCAGCAGGCTGTAGAACTCGATTGGGCTCATGGGTGTCAGTCAGGTTTATTGCGCATCCAGTCGGCTGTCTGATAGAACGATTCCATCAGGCGCACGCGCAGGGATTCTTCGATGCCCGTGTCTTCCATGGCCCAGGCCATGGCCCGCAGCCACTGGTCGCGCTCGCTGGTGCCGATGGCGTAAGGCAAGTGACGGGCGCGCAGGCGCGGGTGGCCGAATTTCTCGATATACAAATCCGGCCCGCCCATCCAGCCCGTCAGGAAGAAATATAGCTTGTCGCGCGAACCGTCCGTCGATGGCGGATGCATGACGCGGATGCCGGCGAACTCGGGCTCGAGTTCCATCAGATCATAAAAGCGGTCGACCATTTCACGCAGCACAGGGGCGCCGCCGATGGTCTCGTACAGGGTGGGGGCAGTGGTATCAGTCATGGCCGCCATGATAGCGCAAGCATCGGCGCTCCATGCGCCACTAGCTCTCTCTGCCACAATAAATGGCAATATACTTGACTGATCAAGCTTATATCAACTACTATGCAATTTTTAAACCACGGACAAGACGACCATGCCAGACGCTATCGACACTCCTTTGCTGCGCAATAGCAACTTCCGCTGGCTGCTGGGCGGCGGCCTCGTTTCCATGCTGGGCGACCAGTTCAGCATGCTGGCCCTGCCGTGGCTGGTGCTGAGCCTGACGAACGATAGCCTCAGCCTGGGCATCGCCGTGGCCCTGATGGGCGCACCGCGCGCCGTACTCATCTTGCTGGGCGGCACCATCGCCGACCGCTACTCGCCCCGGCGCGTGCTGCTGCTGAGCAAATATGCGAACGCTGCCATCCTGCTGGCGCTGGCGGGGCTGCTGATGCTGGAGCAGGCCAGCCTGGCGCTCGCGTATGCGGCCGCGCTGGCACTGGGCATCGCTTCCGCCTTTGGCATTCCGGCCGGCACGGCCATCCTGCCGCAAGCCGTGCCGACGCAATTGTTGCAAAAAGCCAATGGTTTGCAGATGGGTGCGCGCCAGTTGTCGCTGCTGGCCGGCCCCCTGCTGGCGGCGCTGGTGCTGGGCGCCCACGAGGGCGCGCAGAAAACCCCCATGGCGGCGCTGGCCGCCGCCTTTGCCATCGATGCGCTGACGTTTCTGTTCTCCGCCTGGACCTTGCGCCAAGTCAAGCTGCGGCCACTGGCCGTGGTGGCGGCGCAGGGCATGTGGCGCGACATGGCGGCGGGCCTGGCCATGGTGTGGCGCGACCTTCCCTTGCGCAGCTGCTATGCGTACTGGGCGCTGGTGGCCTTCTTCGTCATGGGTCCGCTGCAAGTGGCCTTGCCCGTGCTGGCCAGCGAACGCCTGCACGGTGCTGCGGCGCTGGGACTGCTGATGGGCGCGCACGGCGCCGGCACCCTGGCCGGCATGCTGGCGTCCAGCCTGGGCGGCGCCTGGCTACGCCAGCGTTTCGGCGCCACCTTGCTGGCCGTTGACGCCATTGTCGCCATCCTGCTGATGGCGCTGGGGCAAATCGAAACCGCCTGGCAAGGCGCGGCCTTGCTGGCCGTCACCGGCCTGCTGGGCGGCTATGTGCAGGTGGCCATCTTTACGTGGATACAGCGGCGCGTGGCGCCCACCATGCTGGGCCGGGCGATAGCCGTGTTCATGGGCATCTTCCTGGGCCTGGCGCCTCTGTCGGCGGCGGCCACGGGCGCGCTGCTGCGCCACCTGAGCGTGGGCGAACTGTTCTGCGCCGGCGGCGCCCTGCTGCTGGCCGCCGCCATCGCCGCCACCCTGTTCACTGACATTGCGCGCATCGCGGCAACCGATTACGTCACCCAACCTTGAGGAAATCGCAGGATGGATAAAACACAGCAAGCTGCCCTGAAAGCGGCCTACCGGCAACAAGCGCCAGCATTGGGCATCATCGCGCTGCGCCACGTGCCCAGCGGATGCACCCTGCTCGAACGCAGCCGCAACGCCCCTGGTGCGCTGAACCGCCACCGCTTCGAACTCGCGCTGGGCACGCACCGCAACGCCCGCCTGCAGGCGGACTGGCGGCGCGATGGCGCGGCAGCCTTCCGCTTCGACATCATCGACAGCGTCAAGGCATCGGGCGATCCCGCCTTCGATGCGCAGGCCGAACTCGATGCCCTGCTGGCGCTGCACCGCGCACAGTGGCTGGAACAGGGGCAGCCACTGTATTGAGCAGTATTGCTTTACACTTGCGCACTCAAGCACTGCGCAGCCAACACCAAGGAAACCATGACCGATCACACTTCCCCGCCGCCGGACGGCGCCAGCGCGCTGGACTTCTGCTTGCGCCTGGCGCGTGCCCAGGCGCTCATTGTGCGCCGCTTGGACAGCATCTTGGGCAATCTGCACGGCCTGAGCTTTGGCGATTATCAATTGCTGTACCACTTGCAGCGCGCACCCGGTGGCCGCCTGCGCCGCATCGACCTGGCCGAGCGCCTGGCGCTGACGGCGTCCGGCATCACGCGTTCGCTGATACCGCTGGAGAAAATCGGCCTGGTGGCGCGCCAGGCCGATGCGCGTGATGCCCGCGTCGGCTATGCCGTCATCACCGATACGGGGCAAGCCCTGCTGATCCATGCCGATGCGACGGCGCAGGCGCTGGGCCAGGAATTGCTGGGCAGCGCCAGCGCGCAGCAGTTGGCACCGCTGTCCCTGCTGCTGGCCGGCATCGCCGGCAGCCAGCCCGGCAACGGCTGACGCGCGCTCCCTACACCAGCGCCAGCTTGCGCAAACGCCGCGTCGACGGCCAGCGCGCCATGCCCGTCTCGTCGCGGATGGCGGCGCAGGCGGCCAGCACTCTGGCGCACTCGTCCTCGCGCAAGCCCGCATTCAGGGTCAGGCGCACCAGCGAGCGGTTCTTCGGCGTGGCCGGCGCGCAGAACACGGCGCCGTAGATGCCGTGCCGCTCCAGCGCCTTGCGCAGGATCAGGGTGTCGGGTTCAGCGCCCGCTTCCAGCGCGATGATTTGCTCGGTGCCGTCGCTGACGTTGTAGCCAAGCTCAGCCAGCCCCTGGCGCAGCTGCACGCTGTGGCGGCGCAGGGCGGCGCGGCGGCCGTCGGCGGCGCGGATGAAATCGAGCGCCGCATCGAACCACGCCAGCTCGTGTTCCAGCAGGCAGGAGCTGAAGATGGCGGGCCGCGAGGCGGACAGGAAATAGCCCTTGAAGCGGGCCGAACAGGTGATCAGCCCCGCCCGCCCCGCAAACGCCTTGGCCAGCGACGCCGTGCGGAAATGCACGCGCCCGGCCAGGCCCAGCTCGGCCACCAGGCCCGCGCCCTGCGGGCCGTGCGTGCCCAGCGAGTGCGACTCGTCGACGATCAGCATGCTGCCGCTGCGCTCGGAGATTTCCACCATTTCCAGTAGCGGCGCCACGCTGCCATTCGTGCTGTACAGCGCATCGACGACGATGATGCCGGGGCCATGCTTGTCGAGCTGGCGCTGCAGGTGGGCGCCATCGTTATGCAGGAAGGCCACGGGCACGGCTTGCGCCGATTGCACCCCTTCCCACAGCGAGGCGTGCGCCTGCATGTCCAGGTAGACGGGGATGCCGGGCCCGGCCAGGCTTTGCAGCAAGCCCACGTTAGCGGCCCAGCCCGACTGCGCCAGCACACAGGCTTCGCTGCCGAGATAGTCCGCGAATTTTTGTTCGAGCCGGTGCTGGCGGCTGCCTTCCTGCAAGAACACGGACGACATCAGCATGGCGCCGCCGCCCTGCAAGACGCGCGCCTGGGCCGCCAGCAGCACGGTCTCGCCGGCGATGTTCAGGTAATCATTACCTGCCAGCATGACTGCACGCGCGGGCATCGCTTGCCATTCGTGCAGGTGTTCGCCACCGAGCAGCTTCTCGATGCGCTCGACGTAATGTTCATCCATGCGTGCGCGCACGAAGGCAGGCATCTGTTGTTCGGCATGGATGGCGGGGGACGACAGGGGAAAAAGGGCGTGTGACATAGGGGACTCCTGATTGGTTGCGGGGGAACTACCGCGTCCAACATGCGCGAGCCATCCGGCAAGAGTTTGATACAGCTCAACAGTTATGCTGATATCGTGCTGATAAGGAGAGAACCCGCCGATCATGTTGCATTGACACGCCTCAACGAACACGTCCCCTGATCATGATGCACGTGCAGTCCCCTTCCGGAAAACGGTGGCAAGGCAAGCTGCTCCAGCCTTTCCTGCATTTCCACGACGCCATCGAACACACGCCCGTGCGGCGCGCGCAGGTGCGCACCCTGGCACTCATCGGTGCGCTGGGTATGCCCCTGTACTACGCGCTGTGGCATTATTTTTTTCCGCAAGAATACGAATCGCCACTGCTGCGCACCATCTCCGCCCTGCTGTTCCTGCCCGCGCTGTGGCCCGACCGCTTCAGCAATACCTGGTTCAGCGTGTACCTGTTCCTGGGGCTGACCTTCGAACTGCCATTTTTCTTCACCTACATGTTCCTGATGAACCACGCCGCAGCGCTGTGGATGCATTCACTGCTGGTGGCGCTGGTCGTGCTGTTTCATTTCGATACGCGCATCGCCATGCTGGCCTACCTGAGCGGCACCCTGCTGGCCTGCCTGGCGTTTGCCGTGTTTGGTGATCCCGCCTTTTTGCTCAGCGGCGACGTCTTGCAGCAATTGCCCGTGCACTGGTTCACGATTGCCGTGCTGTCGGTGGTCAAGGTGGGGCGCCATGTGGGTGCACAAGAGAAACTGGCCGGGCTGGCGGCCGGCCTGGGCAGCGTGGCGCACGAATTGCGCACGCCCCTCGTCAGCGTCGAGGCGAACGTGCGCGGGCTGCAGCGCAAGCTGCAAGACCGGCCGCCGGACGCGGCCAACCTGGAAGCGTTGGCGCGCATCCAGTTCGAAGTGCGCCACATGCACCACATGATCGATTTGTTCCTGCTCAGCGCCAGCGCCGTCAACCGCAAGCTCGAAGCGAACGAAGCTGTGGCCATGCACGACAGCGTGGCGGCCGTGCTGCGCCGCTATCCATTTACCAGCACGGCCCAGCGCGACATCGTCAAGGTCGACGTGCGCGCCGATTTCACCTTTCCGGGCCAGTCGGAATTGTGCGTGGTGATCCTGCTGAACCTGCTGCGCAATGCCTTGAAAAGCATCCACCGCGCCGGCAAGGGCCGCGTGCGCATCATCATCGATGGCGCCCATCCCGTGCCGCGCCTGCTGTTCATCGACACGGGCTGCGGCATCGCGGCCAACCGCCTGCCGCTGATCTTCGACCGCTTCTATTCGTATCCTGCGCACAACGGCAGCGGCATCGGCCTGGCCCTGTGCCGGCAAATCATGCAAGCCTGGCAGGCACGCATCCGCTGCGTGGCGCGCGAAGGTGCCTACGCCATCTTCGTGCTGGAATTTCCCCAGCCCCTGCCCGTGCCCACCCACACCCGTTTTCCATCCATCCACCGCGCGAGGTGACGCATGCAACTGCCCGTCTACACCCATCCGACCCTGACCGTACTGATCGACGACAGCGATTCCTTCCTGAAAAGCCTGGCGTTCCAGCTCGATCCTGGCCTGGCGCGCAAGACTTTCCACGACACCAGCAGCGCGCTGCACTGGCTGCGCCACAGCACGCAACTGGGCGAGACACCGCTGCACGTCAATTTCGACACGCAAAACCTGCCGCCCGACCAATGCAACGTGGCGCTCGATCTCGAACGCATCTGGCGCATCAGCGGCCAGGCGCAGCGCTTTGCCGTGCCCTCCGTGCTGGTAGTCGATTATTCGATGCCGCAAATGAATGGCCTGGAATTCTGCCAGGCCGTGCGCGACTTGCCGTGCAAGAAGATTTTATTTACAGGTGCAGCCGATGAAAAAGTGGCCGTGACGGCCTTCAACCGGGGCTTGATCGACCGCTACATCAAGAAGAGCGACGACGATGCGCTCGACATCCTGGAACAGGAAATCGTCTCTTTGCAGCGCGAATTTTTCCTGCAGCACTCGGATACCGTGCGCGACTTGCTATTGCTGCACGACTATGCTTTCCTGCAAGACGAAGCCCTGGCCGCAGTCGTGTACGAGCTGTGCCAGCGCCATGGCTTCGTCGAGTTCTACATCTTTCCCAATCCCTGCGGCATCCTGTTCTTCACGCGCGACGGCCACGCCAGGCTGATGATCATCGAGACGGAGCGCAGCCTGCACACGCAATATGAAATGGCGCGCGACAGCGACGCACCGCAATCCCTGCTGCTGGCCCTGCTGGAAATGCGCGTGATCCCGTACTTTTCCGACGCCGACAGCGACGGCATGTATTCCAGCCAGATCGGCGAAAACTGGTTCCGCTACTGCGCCGCACCCACCATCTGCCTGGGCCGGGTGACGTATTTCTGGGCCCTGTTCGACGTCCCGCCGCACCAGCTGGGGCAGCCGGTCATGTCCTACGCGCAATTTCTGCGCGCGGGCGCGGGCGACAGCGTCAGCGCGTAGTTGGCAACTTAGCCTTCCCGTAGCGTTTGCAGCGGCGGATGTTTCAATACATTGCGCAAGCCCAGCCAGCCGCCGGCGATGGCGCACAGGGCGCCGGCCAGCAGGCCGAAGGCCCACACGCCCGGTGCGAAGCTCCAGGCGAACTTGAACTGATACGTGGCCAGGGCCCAGCCCATGGCCGCCGCGCCCGTGGCCGCCAGCAAGCCGGCCAGCGCGCCCACGAGGGAAAATTCGATCAGCTGCGCCTGCGCCAGCTGGCGCCGCGTGGCACCCAGCGCGCGCAGCAGTCCCGCTTCGCGCGTGCGCTCGTCCTGCGACCCCATCAGCGCGGCATACAGCACCAGCAAGCCCGAGGCCAACGTAAACGCGAAGAGGAATTCGACGGCCGTGACCACCTGGTCCAGCACACCCTGGATCTGTTTCAGCACGCCGCCCACGTCGACCACCGTCAGATTAGGATAGTCGCGCAGCAAGGCATTACCCAGGTCCGCCTGTGCGGGAGGCAAGTGAAACGCCGTGATCCACGTCTGCGGCGTGTCCGCCATGGCGGCCGGGTTGATGATGACAAAGAAATTGACGCGCATCGAACCCCATTCCAGCTTGCGTAAACTCGTGATCGCCGCCTCGACGGGCTGGCCGGCGATGTCGAAGCGCAGCTTGTCGCCCAGTTTCAGTTTCAATGTCTTGGCGATGCCCTCCTCCACCGACGCCTCAGCCGGCGCACCGGGCGCATTGGCGAACCACTTGCCGGCCACCAGCTTGTTTTCTTCCTGCATGGTGGCCATCGTCGACAGGTTGAATTCGCGCTCGGCCAGGCCCTTGGCGCGGTCATCCTCGTAGGTGGTTTCCGTGATGGCATTGCCGTTCACGGCCACCAGGCGCCCGCGTATCATCGGATACAGGGGCGCATTGGCCACGCCGGCCTGCGCCAGGCGCGCGGCGATCGGGTCTTTTTGCTCGGGCAGGATATTGATCATGAAGCGGTTCGGCGCGTCCGGCGGCGTGGCGTTGCGCCAGGCCAGCATCAAGTCGCCTCGCACCACCGTCAGCAGCAGCAAAGCCATCAGGCCCAGCGCCAGCGACACCACCTGGATCACGGTGGCGCCCGGACGGCGCTGCAAGGACGTGACGGCAAAGCGCCAGCCCTGGTGATTGAAGGCGCCGCGCAGGGTTTTCAGCGATTTGATGCCCAGCCAGCCGGCCAGGCCGAACAGGGCGAAGCCGCCGAGGAAACCGGCCGCCGTCAGCAGCGCCAGTTTCACGTCGCCCGCCTGCCACAGCAGCAGCACGACGAAGGCGGCGATGCCCAGGCCGTAGGTGGCCAGGGCCAGCGCCTGCGGCGGCTCCTGTTCGCGGCGGATCACCCTGTTGTGCGGCACATTGCGCAACTGCAAAATCGGCGGCAGGGCAAAGCCCAGCAGCAAGAGCATGCCGGTGGCCACGCCTTGCAGCGCGGGCAGCAGGGAGACGGGCGGCAAGTCGCTCTGCACCAGCTTGCCCAACAGCTCCAGCAGCACCAGGTGGCCGCCGAAGCCCACCATCACGCCGACCACGCTGCCGGCCAGGCCCACCAGTAAAAATTCGATCACGTACATGGCCGTGACCTGGTTTTGCGTCAAGCCCAGGCAGCGCAGCATGGCGCAGGCGTCCAGGTGCCGCAGCATGAAGCGGCGCGCCGCCATCGCCACGGCGACGGCGGCCAGCATGGCCGACAACAAGCCGACCAGCGACAGAAAACGGTCGGCGCGGTCCAAGGTCGATTGCATCTGCGGACTGCCCGATTCCAGCGACTCGATGCGCACGCCCTTGATGGCCTGCGCCTTGATCTGGCTTTCCAGCCAGGCTTGATATTGCGCAAGCTCGGCCGCCTTGGCGGGCGGTGCCGACAGCAGCAAGCGGTACGATACGCGCGAGCCGTTCTGCACCAGCGCCGTGGCGGCCAGGTCGCTCAAGGGCAGCATCACGCGGGGGGCGAAGTTCAGGAACGAGGCGCCCCGGTCCGGCTCGCTGGCGATCAGTTGCGTGACGGTAAATGCCTTGTCGCCCAGTGTCAAGGTGTCGCCCAGTTTCGCGTTCAGGCTGGACAAAATCGCCGCGTCGACCCACACGGTGCCGGGCGCCGGTACCTGGCTGGTCGGCTGGCCCACGGCATCCTGCGCTTCGTTCAGTTGGGTGGTGATTTTCAGCTTGCCCCGCTGCGGGTAGCCGGGTGAGACGGCCTTGATGGACGCCAGCTGCGACAGCGACTGCTCACCTTCTCCCGCCTGCGCCATACTGGGGAACGTCACCGTGTCGGCCAGGATAAAACCGCGCTTCTGCGCTTCGGCGCGCCATGCCGCATTGACGGGCTGGTCGGCGTTGATGACCAGGTCGGCCCCCAGCAGCTGGTGCGCGTCGCGGTTCAGGCCCGCGCGCAAACGGTCGACGAAGAAGCCCACGGCCGACAGGGCCGCCACGGCCACGATCAGGGCGACGAGCAGGAAACGCAGTTGCCCGGCGCGCCAGTCGCGGCCGGTCATTTTCAGGGAGAGGCGGAGCATGGGCGGCGGGTCTTTATGAACGTGGATAGTGATGCGTTATTGCGCTGCGCCGTGGGCGGCGGCGTGCCGGGCGAAATACGCAGCGACGGTAGCGAGAAACGCGTCTTTTTGCGCCTGCGGCAGGAAGGCGGCAATAAAACCGTTGCGCGCCAAGCGTTGCGCGTGGGACAGGCCCAGCGGCAAAGCATCGAAAATGGCGTCGAAATTGTCGTTCATGTAGCCGCCGAAGTACGCGGGATCGTCCGAGTTCACCGTCACGAGCAGGCCGGCGTCGAGCAGTTGCAGCAGGTTATGGTCATGCATCTGGTCAAACACGCGCAGTTTGGTGTTCGACAGCGGGCAGACGGTCAGCGCGATTTGTTCGCGCGCCAGGCGGGCCGTCAGTTCCGCGTCTTCCAGGCAGCGCACGCCATGGTCGATGCGTTCGACTTGCAAGTCGTCGAGCGCCGTGCGGATGTAGGCTGGCGGGCCTTCTTCACCGGCGTGGGCCACCAGGTGCAGGCCCAGCTCGCGGCAACGGGCAAACACGCGCGAAAATTTCTCGGGCGGGTTACCCACTTCCGAGGAATCGAGGCCGATGCCGATGAATTTGTCGCGGTGCGGCAGCGCGTCTTCCAGGGTCTCGAACGCTTCTTCCTCGCTCAGGTGACGCAGGAAACACAGGATCAGGGCCGCGCTGACGGGGCTGTCCTGGCAGGCGCGATGGATGCCGTTGATCACGTCGGCAATCGGCACGCCGCGCACCGTGTGCGTTTGCGGGTCGAAGAAGATTTCCGTGTGCAGTACGTTATCGGCTTCGGCGCGGCGCAGATAGGCTTGCGTCATGTCATAGAAATCCTGCTCTTTCAAGAGCACGCTTGCGCCAGCGTAATAAATGTCGAGAAAAGACTGTAAATCCGTAAAAGCATAGGCGCTGCGCAAGTGTTCTACCGATTCATAGCCCAGCGGCACGCCATTGCGCTCGGCCAGTGCGAAAATCAGTTCTGGCTCCAGCGAGCCTTCGATATGGATATGCAACTCGGCCTTCGGCATGCCGCGGACGATCGCGCGCAATTGGGGGTTCATCATGGGTGTTCCTCATAGGGTGACGATAAAAGTGCTGGCACGCGCGCGCGCGGCGCGCAGGGCCATCAGACATGCAGGCATCTTAGCGCAAGATGGCCGGTCTCACCGGCGACAGCAGCGCCATGGCTGGCACCGGCACGTGCTGGCGAATTGTCGTATGATGGTTTAAAAGGTACAAAAAGGTTCATTGCAATCGATGAAAAATTTGATGATTTATCCAATTAAATCAACAATTTACAAACAAGTATTAAGGATATGCTGACATATCTTTTGACTTCCTTATCCTTTAGAGCAATAATAAATTTCATGGGGCAATGGTAGGTGCAACAAGCGCTATCAACAGTGAAAAAAAGCCGGCTGGCCACGTCAGCGTACGGCATCAAGCGCCAGTTTTTTGGTCCGGGCAATCCGGACTCGCAAAGACACCCGGGCTTGAAACAACAATAAAAATCGGTACGGGGTACAGGAAAAGTTCAGACGGCGAGCCCAGGCGAGTGCCAGGCGGGCGGCCATGGTGACTGGCAGTACAGGTTTACATTAAAGGACATTGACATGACCATTTTTGATAACTATGCAGCACGCTACGAGCGCACCCGCGAAGAGGAAATGTCGCTCACCGAATACCTGGCCCTGTGCAAGAAGGACAAGCTGACCTATGCCAGCGCGCCCGAACGCATGCTGGCCGCCATCGGCGAGCCGCAACTGGTCGACACGCGCAACGACACGCGCCTGTCGCGCATCTTCGCCAACAAGGTGATCAAGATCTATCCCGCCTTCCGCGAGTTCTACGGCACCGAGGAAGTCATCGAGCAAGTCGTCTCGTATTTCCGCCATGCCGCGCAAGGGCTGGAAGAACGCAAGCAGATCCTGTATCTGCTGGGGCCTGTCGGCGGCGGCAAGTCGTCCATTGCGGAAAAACTCAAGTCGCTGATGGAGCACGTACCCTTCTATTGCCTGAAAGGCTCGCCCGTCAACGAATCGCCGCTGGGCCTGTTCAACGAGCAAGAAGACGGCACCATCCTGGAAGAGGATTACGGCATCCCGCGCCGCTACCTGCGCAACATCCCCAGCCCGTGGGCCGTGAAACGCCTGCATGAATACAATGGCGACATCAACCAGTTCCGCGTCGTCAAGCGCTATCCGTCCGTGCTGAAACAGATTGCCATCTCGAAAACGGAGCCGGGCGACGAGAATAACCAGGATATTTCCTCGCTGGTGGGCAAGGTCGACATCCGCAAGCTCGAAGACTACGCGCAGGACGACCCGGACGCCTACAGCTATTCTGGCGGCCTGTGCCTGGCCAACCAGGGCTTGATGGAATTCGTGGAAATGTTCAAGGCCCCGATCAAGGTGCTGCATCCGCTGCTGACGGCCACGCAGGAAGGCAATTACAAGGGCACGGAAGGTTTTGGTGCGATTCCGTTCGACGGCATCATCCTGGCCCACTCGAACGAGTCGGAATGGAAGACCTTTAAAAACAACCGCAACAACGAGGCTTTCCTTGACCGTATCTATATCGTCAAGGTGCCGTACTGCCTGCGCGTGACCGATGAAATCAAGATCTACGACAAGCTGGTGGCCAATTCCTCGCTCGTCAAGGCCCCGTGTGCACCCGGCACCCTGCGCATGATGGCGCAGTTCGCCATCCTGTCGCGCCTGAAAGACCCGGAAAACTCCAGCATTTTCTCGAAAATGCTCGTCTACGATGGCGAAAACCTCAAGGATACGGACCCGAAAGCCAAATCCATGCACGAATACGTCGATTACGCGGGCGTGGACGAGGGCATGAACGGCCTGTCGACGCGCTTTGCCTTCAAGATCCTGTCGAAAGTGTTCAACTTTGACAATTCCGAAGTGGCCGCCAATCCCGTGCACTTATTATATGTACTGGAACAGCAGGTCGAGCGCGAGCAGTTCGCGCCGGAACTCGAGCAGCGCTACTTCTCCTATATTAAAGAGCACCTGGCGCAGCGCTATGTGGAATTCATCGGCAAGGAGATCCAGACGGCTTACCTGGAAAGCTATTCGGAATACGGTCAGAACATTTTCGACCGCTACGTGACGTTTGCCGATTTCTGGATACAGGACCAGGAATACCGCGATCCGGACACGGGCGAAAGTTTTGATCGCGAATCGCTGAACAATGAACTGGAAAAAATCGAGAAACCGGCGGGCATTTCCAATCCGAAGGATTTCCGCAATGAAATCGTGAACTTCGGGCTGCGTGCGCGGGCCTCGAACGGCGGCAAGAATCCCGCCTGGACCAGCTATGAAAAGTTCCGCACCGTGATCGAAAAGAAGATGTTTTCGAATACGGAAGAATTGCTGCCCGTGATTTCCTTCAATGCCAAGGCCAGTGCCGACGATGCCAACAAGCACGCCGACTTCGTGGCCCGCATGGTGGAAAAAGGCTATACGGCCAAGCAGGTACGCCTGTTGTGCGAATGGTACTTGCGCGTACGCAAGTCATCCTAGCGCGGACAGCGGAGGCGTGCTCCCGCCCGGCGACTGGCGGGGCGCGCAAGACGAGAGGCAAGGAGGCACCCTTTGACATACCTCATCGACAGGCGCTTGCAAAGCAAGAATAAATCCGCCGTCAACCGCGAGCGTTTCCTGCGGCGTTACAAGGGCCAGATCAAGGATGCCGTGGGGCGCGCCATCAAGGGGCGCTCGATCACGGACGTCGAGAATGGCGAAAAGGTCAGCATCCCCGTCAAGGACGTGGGCGAACCGTCGTTCGGCCACGCGCATGGCGGCGTATGGGAAGTGGTTAATCCCGGCAACAAGGAATACCTGAAGGGCGACCAGATCGCCCGGCCGAAAGGCGGCGGTGGCAGTGGGCGGGGCAAGGCGGGCAATAGCGACGAGACGACGGAAGACGACTTCATCTTCGAATTGTCGCGCGAAGAATTCATGAATTATTTCTTCGAGGACTTGGAATTGCCGCACATGGTGAAAACCCAGCTAACGGCCACCACGGAATTCAAGAACCAGCGCGCCGGCTACAATATGTCGGGCACGCCATCGAACATCCATGTGCTGCGCTCGCTGCGCGGCGCGCTGGGCCGGCGCATCGCTGTCGGCGGCGGCGCCCGCAAGCAACTGGCGCAGGCCGAGGAAGACCTGGCCGCCCTGCTGCTCGACGGCGCCGCCGAGGACGACCCGCTGGTGGTGGAACTGCGCCGCGTGATCCATCACTTGCACACGCGCCTGCTGGCCATCCCCTTCATCGACCCGTTCGACTTGCGCTACAGCAACCGCATCAAGGTGCCCAAGCCGATGACGCAAGCCGTCATGTTCTGCATCATGGACGTCTCCGGTTCCATGGACGAATCACGCAAGGACACGGCCAAGCGCTTCTTCATCCTCTTGTATCTGTTCCTCAAGCGCGCCTATGACAAGATCGAGGTGGTCTTCATCCGCCACCATACGGCGGCGGCGGAAGTGGACGAGCATGAATTCTTCAATTCGCGCGAGTCGGGCGGCACCGTGGTGTCGTCCGCCCTGCACTTGCTCAACACTATTATTGACGAACGCTATGGCGCCGGACAATGGAACAGCTATGTGGCGCAGGCGTCCGACGGCGATAACTGGGACAACGATTCCGTGCTGTGCCGCCAATTGCTGATCAACACCATCCTGCCCAAGGTGCAGTACTACACCTATGTCGAGATCACCGACGGCCCGCAGCAAAACCTGTGGGAGCAATATGCGGGCGTGCTCGACCATCACGCCCATTTCGCCATGCAAAAGATCGTCACGCCGGCCGATATCTACCCGGTCTTCCGCGAACTGTTCAAGAAACAGGTGAAATGATGAGTGCAGCCTTTGACCGCGCCAGCAACACTCCGGGCGAACCGTTCGTGCGCCTGCGCCACCCGAACGCCCTGCCCGAGCAGTCGGAATGGACGTTCGAACTGATCGAGCAAATCCACGAGGAAATCCGCAGAGTGGCGAAGCAGTTCGGCCTGGACACCTATCCGAACCAGCTGGAAATCATCACGGCCGAGCAAATGATGGATGCCTACACCTCGGTCGGCATGCCTGTCTCGTACAACCACTGGTCGTTCGGCAAACATTTTCTTTCCACCGAAAAAAGCTACAAGCGGGGCCAGATGGGCCTGGCCTACGAGATCGTCATCAACTCGAACCCGTGCATCGCCTATTTAATGGAGGAAAACAGCCTGACCATGCAGTCGCTGGTGATCGCGCATGCGGCCTACGGCCACAACTCCTTCTTTAAAGGCAACTATCTGTTCCGCGCCTGGACGGATGCGGACGCCATCATCGACTATATGGTGTTTGCCAAGAATTACATCGCCGAATGCGAGCAGCGCCATGGCGTCGATGCGGTGGAATTGCTGCTCGACTCTTGCCACGCCATCCAGAACTATGGCGTGGACCGCTACAAGCGCCCGGCGAAACTGTCGATGGCGAAGGAATATGCGCGCCAGAAAGAGCGCGAAGCGTATGTGCAGTCGCAGATCAACCAGCTGTGGCGTACCCTGCCCCGGCGCGAGGATGACGAGGAAGAGGATGAGCAGCGCAAGGCCGCCCCCCGCTTCCCGCCCGAAGCCGAGGAAAACCTGCTGTACTTTATAGAGAAGTATGCGCCGCTGCTGGAACCGTGGCAGCGCGAGATGGTGCGCATCGTGCGCAAGATTTCCCAGTATTTCTATCCGCAGCGGCAAACCCAGGTCATGAACGAAGGCTGGGCTACCTTCTGGCACTACACGATATTGAACCAGCTGTATGACGAAGGCGTGGTGGGCGACGGCTTCATGATGGAATTCCTGAAAAGCCATACCAACGTGGTCTACCAGCCGCCCATCGACAGCCCGTATTACAGCGGCATCAATCCGTATGCGCTGGGTTTTGCCATGATGAGCGACATCCGCCGCATCTGCGAGCATCCGACGGACGAAGACCGCGCCTGGTTCCCCGACATTGCCGGCAGCGACTGGCGCAAGAGCCTGGACTTTGCCATGCGCAATTTCAAGGATGAAAGCTTCATCGCCCAGTATCTGTCGCCGCGGCTGATCCGCGAATTCCATTTCTTTGCCGTCCTCGACGACGACAAGAATGAAAAACTGGCCATTTCCGCCATCCACGACGATGCCGGCTACCGCTACGTGCGCCAGCAACTGGCCGAGCAGTACAACCTGGGCAACCGCGAGCCGAACATCCAGGTCTGGTCCGTGAATACGCGCGACGACCGCGCATTGACCCTGCGCCACACGCAATTCCAGCGCCGCCCGCTGAACCAGCAGGCAGCCGAAGTGCTCAAGCACGTGGCTCGGCTGTGGGGCTTCGATGTGCACCTCGATACGGTCGATCCGCAGGGTGTCGTCCTGGGTACCCTGAATTGCCGGCGCGAGAAGCGCAACCGGCGCGATGATGCGCCGGCAAGGCCATAAGTGATCTTCTTGATAATTATTTTAGCAAGAATATAAGCACATCCTATGCCTATATAGGAATTCCGTATGGCCTGGCGACGTCGAAACGGCTGCCGGGAGCGTCTTTTTTGACCTGGGTGAAGTTCCTTTCGCACCCGATTGGTGCGCGCGTATGGCGAAGTGGTCTGGTTCAGAGGTAAAATATTCCTCATGGGAAATATTTTTCTCCAAATTTAGCGGTTTCCATATTGATTATCACGAAATATAATTCCGTCATATGGGCACATCGGAGAACTTAGCAGTAGTCGCCCAAAACGGCTGTAAAAAACCGATAAGACCGCCTTTTTTTATGTCCGAAAGCGTGCAAAGATGACATAAGCAAGTACGTTTTCAGGGCGCAAAAGCGCCAAAAATTTAACCGGTTTTAGGCGTTAAAAATCTGTGTAAAATAAAGAATTCGTATGTATAATTCGGCGACGTCCCGGATACGGCTGGAGCTTTGTGTCGTCATTTTGGGGTTCAGTTGCAAGACAAGAGATGGTATTTGGAGAAAGCAGGCATGAATTTTTCGAACGAGAAAAGTCCCAAGAACTACACAGGCATCACCGTCGTTGTCCTGCTGCACGTTCTCGCGGCTTACGGGATCGCGACGGGCTTGGGCAAGCGGTTGGTCACCAAAATGATGGAACCGGTTGAAACCAAGATTATCGAGGAAGTCAAACCGCCTCCACCGAAGGATCTTCCACCGCCACCACCGCCGCCAGAAATGAAAGCGCCACCGCCGCCATTCATTCCGCCAGTCGAGGTGAACGTGCAGCAGCCGCCACCACAGCAGAACGTGATTGCAAATACGACTGCCGTGAAGCCAGCCACGAATGTATTGGCACCGCCAGCGCCGCCTGCACAGCCTACGCCAACTCCTGGACCAGCCAAATCGGTGCGTACACCGGCCGTGGTTGACTTCAGTGTCTGCGAAAAACCGGCTTATCCAAAGTCGTCGCAGCGCAACGAGGAAACCGGTGTGGTGACACTGTCGTTCCTGATCGGTGTGGACGGCAAGGTCGCTGATTCGAAGATCGTGAAGTCCAGCGGCTTCAGAGACCTGGACAAAGCTGCGGTGCAAGGTATCAGCCGCTGTACATTTAAGCCGGCAACAGTTGACGGCAAGCCGGAACAAGGCTGGCAGCAAATGCAATACGTTTGGTCGCTGGATTAACACCCGAGACAGTTATCCCCTGTCTCACACCATGATTTCGTTGTCATTACGTTCAGCGATCTGTTATTTTTAATTTTGGAGGAAGCATGTTTAAGAATACCCGTTTGTCCGCATTTTTTGCCGCGGTTCTGTTGTCCGTCACCGCTACTACCGCTCTGGTAGCAGCTCCGGCATTCGCTGACGCGCCAGCATCGGCTGCCGCTTCGGCTCCTGCGGCAGACGCTGCACCAGCACCAGTTGCCGCAGATGCAGCCGCTCCAGCAGCAGACGCAGCAGCTCCAGCCGCTGATGCAGCAGCTCCAGCCAAAACTGAAGAAGTGCATAACCCGTTCGGCCTGTCCGCAGTCTGGGACGGCGGCTTCGTGCCACGCGCTACCCTGATCATCCTGTCCATCATGTCGATCGGCAGCTGGTACATCATCATCACCAAGCTGATCGATCAAATGAAGATCTTCAAGCAAGCCAAAGAAGCCGCTTCCAAATTCTGGAAAGCTCCTTCGATCGCTGCTGGTTCGGCAACCTTGAGCGAAGGCTCGCCATTCCGCTTCATCGCTGAATCGGGCACCAAGGCAACCGCGCACCATGACGGCGCCCTGCTGGAACAAATCGATCTGTCGACCTGGGTGACGATGTCGATCCAGCGCGCTTCGGACAAAGTCCAATCGCGTCTGCAAGATGGCCTGTCGTTCCTGGCAACCGTTGGTTCGACCGCACCGTTTATCGGTCTGTTCGGTACCGTCTGGGGTATTTACGGCGCGCTGACCGCTATCGGCATGACCGGTAACGCATCGATCGATAAAGTGGCTGGTCCAGTTGGTGAAGCACTGATCATGACCGCGTTCGGTCTGCTGGTCGCCGTTCCTGCCGTTTTGGGTTACAACTGGCTGGTGCGTCGTAACAAATCCGCAATGGAAGACATCCGCTCGTTCAGCGCCGACGTTCACTCGGTACTGATCTCCGGCGCCATGTCGACCAGCGAAGCTGGCCGTGCTGCCGGCGCTAAAAAGATCGGATAAGAATCATGTCGATGTCCGTCGGCTCCGACAGCGGAGATGAAGATCAAGTAATGTCAGAAATCAACACGACGCCGCTCGTCGACATCATGTTGGTTTTGCTGATCATTTTCTTGATTACGAGTCCAGTTGTCCTCAAGCTGCAGAAAATCGATCTGCCGATTGAGGCCAATCAAGCCCTGCAAACCAAGCCAGAGAACGTTAACATCGTTGTTAACAAGGATGGCGAGATTTACCTGGGCCAGACCAGACTGAAAGACACGAACGAACTGTTCGATTATCTTAAAGTTGAAGCAGTGAAAGTACCGCAGCCGGAAGTACACGTTCGTGGCGACCAAGAAACACGCTACGAATCGATCGGCCGGGTTATTTACACGACCCAACGTGCCGGGATCCAGAAGGTCGGCTTCATCACCGAACCACCTGACAAGGGCTGATAGCGGCTGGCAGCGGCGTCCCGGCAACAGGGGGATGCCGCTGCCGGAAGCTGACCGGGCGGCAGTTTTGCCCGGTGCTTCGTTGGACTTCTTAAAGGAAACACTATGAGTATGAATGTCGGTTCGGGAAGCGCTCCAGGCGCGGATCCGGAACCAATGATGGAACTGAACATGACGCCCCTCATCGACGTGATGCTGGTGCTGATTATCATGTTGATCATCACGATTCCTAAGCAAAACCACTCGGTGAACCTGAACATGCCGGTCGGCACCCCGCCGCCACCGACAACCGAACCAGTGGTCGTCACGATCGATGTCGATTTTGATGGCACTATCTTGTGGGACAATCAGGTCGTACCTGATCGTAATACGCTGGAAGCCAAGCTGAGCAACGTTGCTGCGCAAGCAGACCAGCCAGAAGTGCATCTGCGTCCTAACAAGCTGGTGGAATACAAAGTCGTCGCCGGTGTGATGGCGTCGGCGCAGCGTCTGGGCGTGACCAAAATCGGTCTGGTCGGCAACGAGCAATTCCAGTAAGCTGTAGCAATCAGGTTATCTTTACATCCGAATAGGCAGGACTTCCTGCCTATTCGCTTTTTACTGAAAGACTTTCTTATGTCCAAGTTTCGTCTCGCTCATCTCGGCCTCGTCATGGCCGCTATCGGTTTTACCGCAGCAACTCCCGTAATCGGCCTGGGCTCGCTGGCATACGCCGCGGACACCGTGCGCGCCGAAGTGGGCAAGCCACTGCAAGAAGCGCAAAAACTCGCTAGCAGCGGCAAAAACAAGGAAGCGCTGGCCAAACTGCGTGAAGCAGACAGCGTCGGCGGCAAGACCGCCTTTGAAAGCTACCAGATCGAGCGCGTGCGCGCCTCGGCCGCTGCTGCTGCCGGCGATAATGGCGCCGCCATCAAGGCTTTCGAAGCCGTCATCAATTCCGGCCGCCTGAGCGCCGCCGAAGCCCCCAAATTCACACAAGCGCTGGCAGGCATGTACTACCGCGCCAAGGACTGGCCGAACACCATCACCTGGATCAAACGCTCGCTGAAAGACCGCGAAGATCCACAGATGCGCGAACTCCTGATCCAGACCTACTACGTCAGCGGCAACTACGCCGAAGCGGCGAAGGAACTGCAAGCGCGCGGCGGCAACTCGGAAGCGAGCCTGCAAATGCTGGCCAACATCCAGATGAAGCAAAACGACAAGGCCGGCTATGTGGCCACCTTGGAAAAACTGGCATCGAGCTATCCGAAGACCAGCTACTGGGCCGACCTGCTGAACCGCGTATCGGGCAAACCTGGCTTCTCGCAACGCCTGAGCCTGGACGTCCAGCGCCTGCGCCTGGCCAACGGCCTGTTCACCAAGCCGTCCGAATACATGGAAATCAGCCAGCTGGCCCTGCAAGCAGGCAATCCAGGTGAAGCATTGAGCATCATCGAGCAGGGCTACAAAAAAGGCGTGCTGGGCACCGGCGCCGACGCACCGCGTCACCAGCGCCTGAAAGACCTGGCCCTGAAAACCCAGGCCGACCTGAAAGCCAGCGCCGCCAAGTCGGAAGCGGAATACGTGAAGAACAAGGATGCCGACAGCTTGAGCAAGCTGGGCTTCGCCCTGGTCTACGATGGCCAGGCCGACAAGGGCCTGGGCTTGATGAACGACGCTGTGAAACTGGGCACCGCCAAGTATGCGGAAGAAGCCAAGCTGCATCTGGGCATCGCCTACATGCACGCCGGCAAGAAGTCCAATGCCACGACGGCGTTCAAGACCGTCAAGGGCACGGATGGCGCTGCTGACCTGGCCCGTTACTGGACTTTGATGAACAAGTAATTGACATCGAACCCAGGCTACTGCGCGTCGCGCTTTGCGGCCTGTGATGCTCACCGTACTAGCGTACGGTTGCGCTTCTCGGCCACAAATCACTGCCGCTCGCTACGCCTGGCTTCGACGTTGAGAGTGTAGTGTATCCATATTAAAGCGTTGCCAGCACACCCGCCGGCAACGCTTTTTGTTATTTCAGCAGTGAAATTCGCCCTGCGCCAGCCCTGCCGGGTGTGCATCCCTGAAACAGTCCGTATAATCCCCCTTTTGGCACAGTTTTCATCAGATTCCTATGAAGGTATTCCGCGGACTTCCCAATGCCCAGGCACGAGCGCCTTGCGCTCTGACCATCGGCAATTTTGACGGTGTCCACATCGGCCATCAAGCCTTGCTGGCGCGCGTGCGCGGCGCGGCGACCGAACTCGGCATTGAAGCGGCCGTGATGACGTTCGAACCGCACCCGCGCGAATTCTTCGCGCAGCGCGCCGGCGACCTGTCGAAGGCGCCGCAGCGCATCGCCAACCTGCGCGACAAGCTGCAATCGCTGGACGACGCCGGCATCGATAGAGTCGTCGTCGAGCACTTCAGCGCGCAATTTGCCGCCTTGACGCCGCAGGAATTCACGCAAAAAGTCCTCGTCGACGGCTTGCACGTGAAATGGCTGATGGTCGGCGACGATTTCTGCTATGGCGCCCGGCGCGCCGGCGACGTCGCCATGCTGCAGGACGCGGGCCGCGAACATGGTTTCCACGTAGAAACATTGCCTACCGTCATGAATGGCAGCACGCGCATCTCGTCGTCGGCCGTGCGCCTGGCCCTGGCCGCCGGCGACTTCCCGCTGGCCACGCAGTTGCTGGGCCACCCATACGCCATTTCCGGCCATGTGATCCACGGCCAGAAGCTGGGCCGCACCCTGGGTTTTCCCACCCTGAACCTGCGCGTGGCGCACCGCCCCGCCCTGTCCGGCATCTTCATCGTGCAAGTGCACGGCCTGGCGCCGCAAGCGCTGCCCGCCGTGGCCAGCCTGGGCGTGCGCCCTACCGTCGACGACAGCGGACGCGTCTTGCTGGAAGTGCATCTGTTTGATTTCAATCAATCCTGTTACGGCAAGCTGGTGCGCGTAGAATTTTTGCAAAAGCTGCGCGACGAAGAAAAGTATGACGACTTGCCCACCCTGACGGCCGCCATCGAGCGCGACTCGAACCAGGCGCGCGCCTATTTTGAGCACCGCAGCGGTGCCATTACCGCTACCGACCGAATTTGACGCCGGCCAACTCCGCCGCCTGGCGGCGCCTGCCGCCGCAAACCCGCTACAAAAATAGACTCCATACCATTAAAGAAGATTATGTCCGATCAAAACAAGCCCGCCACGCCCAAGCAGAACAAGAAGCCTGAAAGCAAATACCCGGTCAACATGACGGAAACCCCGTTCCCGATGCGCGGCGACATGGCCAAGCGCGAACCGCAATGGGTACAGCAATGGCAAGACAAGAAAATTTACGAGCGCGTGCGCAAGGCTGCCGCCGGCCGTCCTAAATTCATCCTGCATGACGGTCCGCCGTACGCAAATGGCGACATCCACCTGGGCCACGCCGTCAACAAGATCCTCAAAGACATGGTCGTCAAGTCGCGCTCGCTGGCCGGCTTCGACGCGCCGTATGTACCGGGCTGGGATTGCCACGGCATGCCGATCGAGATCCAGATCGAAAAACTGCACGGCAAGAACCTGCCGACGGCCGAAGTGCTGGAAAAGGCCCGCGCCTACGCCAACGTGCAGGTCGAGCGCCAGAAGAAAGATTTTATTCGCCTGGGCGTGCTGGGCGAGTGGGACAACCCGTACCTGACCATGGCGCACGGCAATGAAGCCGACGAATTGCGCGCGCTGGGCAAGCTGCTGGAAAAAGGCTATGTCTACCGTGGCCTGAAACCGGTCAACTGGTGTTTTGATTGCCAGTCGGCGCTGGCGGAAGCTGAAATCGAATACGAAAACAAACGCGACCCGGCCATCGATGTCGGCTTCAAGTTCGCCGAATTCGACAAGCTGGCAAAAGCCTTCAATCTGCCGACACTGCCGACCGAGAACGGCTTCGTCGTCATCTGGACCACCACGCCTTGGACCATCCCGTCGAACCAGGCACTGAACGTCCATCCTGAATTGAAATACGCGCTGGTCGAAACCTCGCGCGATGGCCAGCCTTTGCTGCTGATTCTGGCGCAAGACCTGGTCGAATCCTGCCTGGCGCGCTACAAGCTCGATGGCACGACGATCGCCACCTGCGATGGCGCCGCGCTGGAAGGCATCAGCTTCCGCCATCCGCTGCACGCGTCGGATGCTTTCTACGACCGCCTGTCTCCGATGTACCTGGCCGATTACGTGACCGCCGAAAGCGGCACGGGCGTGGTGCACTCGGCGCCGGCGTATGGCGTGGACGACTTTATCTCGTGCAAGGCGCACGGCATGAAGGACGACGACATCATCAAGCCCGTCATGGGCGACGGCAATTACGTTTCGACCTTGCCGCTGTTCGGCGGCATGAGCATCTGGGATGCTTCCAAGCCGATCTGCGCCGCCCTGAAAGAAGCGGGCGCCCTGTTCGAAGTCAAGATGTTCGACCACAGCTACATGCACTGCTGGCGTCATAAAAAGCCTGTCATCTACCGCGCCACCTCGCAGTGGTTCGCCGGCATGGACGTGACGCCGAAGGACGGCGGCGCGACCCTGCGCGAAACCGCGTTGAAAGGCATCGCCGAGACCGAGTTCTTCCCGGACTGGGGCCAGGCGCGCCTGCACGGCATGATCGCCAACCGTCCTGACTGGACCCTGTCGCGCCAGCGCCAGTGGGGCGTGCCGATGGCTTTCATCGTGCACAAGGAAACGGGCGACCTGCATCCGCGCACGCCGGAACTGCTGGAGCAAGTGGCCAAGCTGATCGAAAAAAACGGCATCGAGGCATGGCAGGCGCTGGACTTGAAAGACCTGATCGGCGACGAAGCGGCCATTTACGCCAAGAACAAGGACACGCTGGACGTATGGTTCGATTCCGGCGCCACGCACCAGACGGTGCTGGGCGGCCCGCAAGGCCATGGCTCGCATTCGACGCAGCTGCAATTCCCGGCCGACCTGTACCTGGAAGGTTCGGACCAGCATCGCGGCTGGTTCCACTCGTCCCTGCTGGTGTCGTCGATGCTGAATGGCCGTCCGCCGTATAAAGCCCTGCTGACGCACGGCTTCACGGTCGATGGCGAAGGCAAGAAGATGTCCAAGTCGCTGGGCAACACCCTGGCGCCGCAAAAGATCTCGGACACCCTGGGCGCCGACATCCTGCGCCTGTGGATCGCCTCGACCGACTACACGGGCGAGCTGTCGATCTCCGACGAGATCCTGAAACGCGTGACGGAAGCGTACCGCCGCATCCGCAACACCCTGCGCTTCCTGCTGGCCAACACCTCGGACTTCAATCCGGCCACGGACGCCGTGCCGGTGGCGGAGATGTTCGAAATCGACCGCTATGCGCTGGCCAACATGGCCTCGCTGCAAACGCAGATCGAGAACAACTACGCACGCTACGAATTCCAGCCAGTGGTGTCGAAGCTGCAGACGTACTGCTCGGAAGACCTGGGTGGATTCTACCTGGACATCCTGAAGGACCGTTTGTACACCTCCGGCTTGACGTCGCACGCACGCCGCTCGGCGCAGACGGCCCTGTGGCATATCACGCAAAGCCTGCTGCGCCTGATGGCCCCCGCCCTGTCGTTCACGGCCGAAGAAGCATGGGCTGTCTTCGCCGGCGCGGATGCGTATGCCGCCAGCGATGAAACCATCTTCACGCAAACCTGGTGGCAGCTGCCGGAAGTGTCGGACGCGGCCGCCCTGCTGGAGAAATACACGGCCCTGCGCGCCGTGCGCACGGACGTCACAAAACAGCTGGAAGACTTGCGCACCTCGGGCGCCATCGGCTCCTCGCTGCAGGCGGAACTGACGATCAAGGCCGCGCCGATGAAGTACAAGCTGTTGACCACCCTGGGCGAGGACTTGAAATTCGTCTTCATCACCTCGCAGGCCAGCGTGGCCGAAGTAGCCGACGAGGCGGCAGAGGAAATCGTCGTGGCCGCGTCGACGGCGCCGAAGTGCGAGCGCTGCTGGCACTACCGTGCGGACGTGGGCACGGACGCCGCGCATGCTACCCTGTGCGGCCGCTGCGTCAGCAACCTGTTTGGCGCGGGCGAGAAACGCCGCTTCGCCTAAACAACGTCGTCAAAATCTACTGCGCGTCGCGATTTGCGGCCTGCGATGCTCGCTGTACTAAAGTACAGCTGCGCCTCTCGGCCACAACTCGCTGCCGCTCGCTACGATTTTGCCCGCCGTTGTATGCTATGAGTCCAACCGCCGCCTGCCACCAGGCGGCGGCTTTATCTTCCCTGGAAAAATATGGCCACTAAAAACCGTTTTTCATCGAAATCGTCCTCCTCGTCGCTGGTGCCCTGGCTGGGCATTGCCGCCATCGTCATCCTGTTCGACCAGATCACCAAGATCACGATCCTGAAGACTTTCCGCTATGCGCAGGAGATGGTCATCACCTCGTATTTCAACCTGGTGCTCGCGTATAACAAGGGCGCCGCGTTCAGCTTCCTGTCCGACCAGGGCGGCTGGCAGCGCTATTTCTTCACCGCCATCGCCCTCGTGGCAGCCGTCTACATCATTTATTTGCTGAAAAAGCACGCCGGCCAGCGCATGTTCTGCTGGGCCCTGGCACTGATCCTGGGCGGCGCGCTGGGCAACGCCATCGACCGCCTGATGTACGGCCACGTGGTCGACTTCCTCGACTTCCACTGGAAAAGCTGGGGCCACTTCCCCGCCTTCAACATCGCCGACAGCGCCATCTGCATCGGCGCGGCCCTGTTCATCATCGATGAACTGCGCCGGGTAAACAAATAAACACGCAGGAGAACGGCATGGAATTGTCCGGCAAAAAAATCGTCCTGGGACTCTCGGGCGGCGTCGCCTGCTACAAGGCGGCGGAACTGTGCCGCGCCCTGACCAAGTCTGGCGCCTCGGTGCAGGTGGTGATGACAGATGCGGCCAGCCACTTCATCACCGCCGTGACGATGCAGGCCCTGTCGGGCCACCCCGTGCACACCAGCCAGTGGGATGCGCGCATCGATAACAACATGGCGCATATCGATTTGACGCGCCATGCGGACGCCATCCTGATCGCGCCGTGTTCGGCCGATTTTCTGCGTAAACTTGCGCACGGCGTGTGCGACGACCTGCTCTCGACCCTGTGCCTGGCCCGCCCGGCCCACCTGCCTTTGCTGGTGGCCCCGGCCATGAATGTGGAAATGTGGCAGAACCCCGCCACGCAGCGCAATGTGCAGCAGCTGCGCGACGACGGCATCAAGCTGTTCGGCCCTGCCGCCGGCGAACAGGCATGCGGCGAAGTTGGCCTGGGCCGCATGCTGGAACCGGAACAGCTGTTGACGGAGCTGATCGCCGCCTTCCAGCCGAAAGTCCTGGCGGGCAGGCGCGTGCTGGTCACGGCCGGTCCAACTTTTGAAGCCATCGACCCCGTACGCGGCATCACCAATCTGTCTTCGGGCAAGATGGGCTATGCGGTGGCGCGCGCGGCGCGCGAGGCGGGCGCCGAGGTGCTGCTCATTTCCGGCCCCACGGCCCTCGACGCGCCCTTCGGCGTGCACCGCATCGACGTGCAAAGCGCGCAGCAGATGCACGATGCGGTACTGGCCCACGTCGACGGCCAGCATGTCTTCGTCGCCGTGGCCGCCGTGGCCGACTGGAGAGTCGCCAACGCCAGCGACCAGAAGATGAAAAAGCAGGCCGACGGCTCCGTGCCCGAACTGCAGTTCGTGCAAAATCCCGATATTTTGGCCACCGTGGCGGCACGCACCAACCTGGCCGGCTATCCCTACTGCGTCGGCTTTGCCGCCGAATCGGAAAACCTGGTGGAATTTGGCTCGACCAAGCGCGAGAAAAAAGGCATTCCTCTGCTGGTCGGCAATATCGGCCAGAACACGTTTGGCCAGGACGACAACACCATCATCCTGTTCGATGAAGAAGGCCATACCGTGCTGCCGCGCGCCTCGAAACTGAACCTGGCGCGCCAGCTGATTTCCGAAATCTCGAAGCGAATCGCCAAGAATTCGCTGCTCAAGTAACCCTTTATACGACTTAGCTTAGTTAATCAGATTAATGAAAAATATCGACATCAAGATCCTCGACGCCCGCATGCAGGAACTGCTGCCGGCCTACGCCACCCCGGGCAGCGCCGGCCTCGATTTGCGCGCCTGTATCGACGCGCCCATCACCATCGAAGCGGGTCAGACGGTGCTCATTCCCACCGGCCTGGCCATCCACATCGGCGACCCGTCGTATGCTGCCATGATTTTGCCGCGCAGCGGCATGGGCCACAAAAACGGCATCGTCCTGGGGAATCTGGTAGGCTTGATCGATTCCGATTACCAGGGCCAGCTGATGGTATCGACCTGGAACCGGGGCCAGAGCGCTTTCACGCTCAATCCCATGGAACGCCTGGCGCAGCTGATTATCGTGCCGGTGCTGCAAGTGGGCTTTAACGTCGTCGAGGAATTCGGCGACAGCGAACGCGGTGTTGGCGGTTTCGGCAGCACCGGAAAACATTAAGGAATTTCTTATGCCAGGTTTCCGCCATCTGATCTCAGCCCCGACTTCGCTGCGCCATCTGGCCTCGCCACTGCTAGTGGCTTGCGTTGCCCTTCTCTCTGCCTGTACCACGCCAACGACGACTGTCAGCGGCCCGTTCAACGTGGTGCCTGCGCCCGATGCGCCCGCGCCGACGGCGCAGCAAAAGGCAGCGCAGGAAGAGCTGGTGAAGATGGTGGCGCTGCAGGATCGCCTGTCGAAAGTTTCGGCGCCCCTGCTGATCAACAATTCGGACCTGTGCAAGACGTATGCACGCAACCTGCTGGGCTTCACGGCGCAGAATAAGTATTCCTACCCTGGCATCTATGCCGATGCGGCGCAGGCAGCCCTCGGCTATGGCGAACAGATGCAGGTCTCGGGCGTGCTGCCTGGCAGCGGCGCCGCGCGCGCCGGCTTGCGCAAGGGCGACGGCTTGCTGGCCGCCGAAGGCAAGCCGCTGCCGGCCGGCCCGAAAGCGGAAGGCCCGTTCGGCGCCATCGTCGGCCCGCTGGCCTCGAAGAGCGCCAGCCTGAACATGACCATCGCCCGCGACGGCCAGCCACAGGACCTGAAAATTCCCGTCACGCGCGCCTGCGCCTTCCGCGTCGCCCTGGGCAATGCGGACAATGTCAACGCGTATTCGGACGGCGCGCGCATCATGCTCACGCGCGGCATGCTCAATGCGGCGCAAAACGACGAAGGCATCGCCTTCGTGATCGCCCGCGAAATGGCGCACAACATCCTCGATCACGCGCGCAGCCAGCGCACGGCCGGTACGGCCGGCAGCATCATCGACAGCCTGGGCGCCGTGCAGCCCGACGTATCGATGCTGACGGGCGCCGCCGGCATCAAGCCCATGCCGCAGGAACTCGACGTACAAGCCGACACCCTGGCCATCTACCTGCTGGCGCGCGCCGGCTACAACGTCGACAACGCCGCCCGCTTCTGGCAGCGCCTGGCCACGCAAGTGCCGGCGACAGTCGCCAACGGCTACACGGCTCTGCATCCAGGTACCAACTCACGCATGGCGGCCATCAACCGCGCCGTCACCGACGTGCGCGCCAAGCAGGCGGCAAAGAAGCCGCTCAAGCCTTAAGCCTGACAAAGGAGGCGCCTGAACAAACCGTCGCGAGCGGCAGTGATTTGTGGCTAAGAAGCGCAACCGTACTCTAGTACGGTGAGCATCGCAGGCCGCAAAGCGCGACGCGCAGCAGGTTTGGTCAGGCGCCCGGGAAGTTCGGGAAGTAGGTGCCCATGATCCAGGTCAGGGCACCGCAGAACACCACGGCCAGAAACAGGACGATGAGCAGCTTGCCGAACTTGGGAATACCCTCTTCTTGCGTCTTGACTTCATTTGACATGAAAATTCTCCGCAGGGTGGTGGAGCAGGTAGTATATCCACAATCTTGAAACCTTTTCCATACTTTGCCGCAAACATGCGGCATCACTCCCGTACCCCATGGACAGCATCGACCTTGAAGTTCTGAAAACCAGCGCCGCCTGGCTCGCTGCCGGCCACCGCTGCGAACTCGTCACCGTCATCAAGACCTGGGGTTCCAGCCCCCGCCCGGTGGGCGCCACGCTGGCCATCTGCGACGATGGCACGGTGGTCGGTTCCGTCTCCGGCGGCTGTATCGAGGATGACCTGATCGACGCCGTCCGCACAGACGGCATCGTGCGCACGCTGCCGGAAATCGTCAACTACGGCATCAGCGCCGACGAGGCGCACCGCTTCGGCCTGCCCTGCGGCGGCACCATCGAACTGGCCATCGAGCCGCTGCATGCGGACAGCCGCGTGGCCGAACTGCTGGCGCGCCTGGAAGCGCATGAACTGGTCGAACGCCGCCTGGACTTGCACAGCGGCGCCGTCACCCTGCGCACCGCCGTGCCGGGCGCCGTGCTGGCCCTGAAAGACGCCGTGCTCACCACGCAGCACGGCCCGCGCTGGCGCCTGCTGATCATCGGCGCCAGCCAGCTGTCGCGCTTCGTGGCGCAAATCGCCACGGCCATGGATTACCACGTCATCGTCTGCGACCCGCGCGAGGAATACCGGGGCGGCTGGAACGTGCCCGGCGTGCCCCTGCTGCACGCCATGCCCGACGACCTCGTGCTGGATTTAAAGCTCGACAGCCGCAGCGCCGTCGTCGCCCTCACGCACGATCCCAAGCTCGACGACCTGGCCCTGATGGAAGCACTCAAATCCCCTGCGTTTTACGTGGGTGCCATCGGCTCGCGCGCCAACAACGCCAAGCGCCGCGAGCGGCTGCTGCAATTCGACGTCAGCGCCGAACAGCTGGCGCACCTGCATGCGCCCATTGGCCTGTACATCGGCAGCAAGACGCCGGCCGAAATCGCCATTTCCATCCTGGCCGAGCTGACGGCCGTCAAAAATGGCGTGCCCGACGCGCTGCAGATCCAGCACGCGGCCGCCTTGACGCCGCCCAACCCGGACCTCTGCGTGCGCTGAAGCCTGAAAGCAAGAAACAAGATGCGCCAGCGGCGCGCCCCTGCTACCTTCCCTGATTTTTGGCCACCATGACCCTGCTGCACTGGACCCTGCCCCTGCCCGCCGGCTACCGCCGCGACGATGTCATCGCCTTCCACAGCCGCGATGGCGAAGCCGTAGCGGAGCAAGTCACGCCGACGGGGCTGCGCAAGGGCATCCTGCTGCGTGGCAGCGCCGTCGTGCTGGATGTGGCGTTCACGGACGACGCGGCCATCTGCCGCGCCGAGATCGACGGCAGCGCCAGTGACGCTCTGCAAACGCCGCTGCACGGCGCCTTGCTCAATATCCTCGGCCTGCGCATCGACCCGCAGCCATTCGCGCAACTGGCCGCCGCCGACCCGCTGCTGGCGCCTTTGATCCGGCTCAACCCGGGCTTGCGCATCGTGCAATCTGCCAGCCCGTTCGAGGCGCTGACCTGGGCCATCATCGGCCAGCAGATCAACCTGTCGTTCGCCATTTCCCTGCGCCGCACGTTTATTCTGCAGGCGGGACGCCGGCACGGCAGCGGCTTGTGGTGCTACCCGGAGGCGCGCGACGTGGCGCGCCTGTCCGTCGAGGATTTGACCAGCCGCAAATTCTCGCGCGCCAAGGCGGAAACCGTGCTGCGCCTGGCGCGCCTGGTCGACGCTGGAGCATTGTCGCTGGAGCTGCCCCCCTGCGGCGACGTGGCGGCCATCTCACAAGCGCTGCTGGCCGTGAAGGGCATCGGCCCGTGGACCGTGAATTACGCGCTGCTGCGCGGCTACGGCTATGCCGACTGCTCGCTGCACGGCGACGTGGCCATCCGCGCCGCCCTGCAAAAGCTGCTCGGCGAAGTAACGAAACCTGACATGGCGCGCACCGAGCAGTGGCTGCGCCAGTATGCGCCGCACCGCACCATGGCCGCCGCCCACCTGTGGGCCAGCCTGCATGCGCCGGCAAAAAATATTTTGCCAGCCCGGGAATAAACGGCAGGCGGCACGCGTCTATCCCTTGCAAGCCCCCAAAACCTCAAGGAGACCATCATGCGCTTTACTACTTTTGCCGCCACCGCCCTTTTCACCGCCTTGTCCGTCCCGCTGGCCTTCGCCGCCGACGTCATGCCCGCCAATGGCATGCTGGTCAACGCCGGCGGCATGACCGTGTATGTGTTCGACAAGGATGTCGCCGACAGCGGCAAGAGCGCCTGCAGCGGCGGCTGCCTGGTCGCCTGGCCCGCCGTCATCGCCACTGACGCGGCGCCCGCCGCCCCGTATGGCAGCATCAAGCGCGAAGACAACGGCGCCATGCAGCTGACCTACAAGGGCAAGCCCCTGTACCTGTACAAGGAAGACAAGAAGCCGGGCGATGTCGCCGGCGACAACTTCAAGAACGTGTGGCACGTCGTCAAGCCGTAAGCCCCCTCCTGCCGCCACGATGACCACGCCAGAGGACAGCCGCCAGCTGCAAGCCTGCCTGCCGGGCCTGCGCCGCTATGCGCGCGCGCTGGTAGGCGGGCTGCAGGCGGACGACCTGGTGCAGGATACCGTGGAGCGTGCCTGGCGCAAGCTCGATCAATGGCAGCGTGGCGGCGAGATGCGGCCCTGGCTGTTCTCCATCATGCATAACCTGCACCTGGACCAGCTGCGCCGCCCCGGCCTGGCGCTGCAGGAACTGGACGACGACAGCGTGCTGCCCGCCCCTGAGCGGGCGCCGGGGCAAGCCATCGCCATCGGCGAAATGGATGCGGCGCTGGCCCGCCTGCCGCTGGGGCAGCGCGAAGTGATTCTGCTGGTCGCGCTCGAACAAATGCCGTATGAGCAGGTGGCGGCCACCCTGGACATCCCCATCGGCACCGTCATGTCGCGCCTGTCGCGCGGACGCGACAAACTGCGCACCCTGCTCGATGGCCGCCCTGCCGGCAGCCAGGGCAGCGGCCCTCCCACCCTGAAAGTCGTGAAATGACAATGCAAGCCATCAGCGAAGCGCAATTGCATGCCCTGGCCGACGGCGTCCTGCAGGAAGAGCAGCGCGCGGCCGTCGACGCCCACCTGCGCGCGCATCCGCAAGACGCGGCCAGGGTCGCTGCCTGGCGCGAGCAAAACCGGCAATTGCGCGCCCTGTTCGATCCCGTGCTGGACGAAGCCGTGCCGCCGGCGCTGCGGCAGGCAGCGGCCCCGCCGGCGGCCAATTACGCCTGGTACCGCCCCGCCATGCAGGCGGCAGCGGCCATCGTGCTGCTCATAGCAGGTGGCGCAGGAGGCTGGCTGCTGCGTGGCGGCGACAGCATGACCGCCAGCGCCAGCCCGATCTCCCTGGCGCGCAGCGCCGCCATCGCTCATGCCGTCTACACGCCAGAAGTACGCCACCCAGTGGAAGTGGGGGTCGAACAAGAGGCGCACCTGGTGCAATGGCTGTCGAAACGCCTGGGCAGCAAATTGCAGCCGCCCGCGCTGTCGCAGCTCGGCTATCACTTGATCGGCGGGCGCCTGCTGCCCGGCGATGGCGACGGCCCCGTGGCACAATTCATGTACGAAGAGGGCGGCGGCAAGCGCCTGACCCTGTACGTGGCCAGGGAGCGGGCCGGCAAGCAGGAAACGGCATTCCGCTACACGCAGGAAAAGGACCTGGGCGTGTTTTACTGGATCGATGGCCAAATGGGTTACGCCCTCTCGGCCAGGCTGCCGAAAGCCGAGTTGGGCAAGATCGCCGACGCCGTGTATGCGCAACTGGAGGCACCTCGCTGAGCCACGCATAGCCGCTATTGCCGCGCCGGCGCGCGTCTGGACGTCAGCTGAGCGCGCGCCTCAGTTCCGCATACGCGTCGACCAGCCGCTCCTTCGAATAGCCGCGATTGAGTCCACTCGGATTGGGCAAGATCCACACGCGCGCGCCGCCAAAGCGCTCTGGCTGTTCGCCCCAGTCCACCTGGCGTTGTCCCGTCATTGCCGCGTAGGCGGCCTTGCCCAGGAAGGCGATCCACTGCGGCGGCATCAATGTCAGTTTGTGCTGCAGGCCCGCCGCCGCTTGCGCGAATTCGTCCGTCCCCACCTGGTCCGCGCGGCTGGTCGGGCGCCCGACGGCCGCCGTCAGCCCCAGCCCGAAACCGAGCACGCTGGCATCGTCCTGCGGCGCCACCAAATGCGGCGTGAAGCCGGCCAGATGCAATACGGGCCAGAAGCGGTTGCCGCGGCCGAGAAAATGGTGGCCGGCCGCCGCCGCGTCCACACCGGGATTGAGGCCGCAAAAAACCACCTGCAAGCCAGGAGCCAGGATGTCGGGCAAGCCTTGCGCCGGGGCGATATGTGTCATGGAAAACTCCCAATACCAGGAGCCGCAGTATAGAAGAACTTGCGCAGACATGTGCTGGCCTGCCGCCAGCTGCCATGCCCTGCAACACATGGCGGCTGGTGCTACCATCTGGTACTGATGAGCTAATCCCTATGGCGGATGGCCGTCGCGCTGTCCCGCACCATCCCCCACCGAGGAATAAACATGACGACCCTGACCATCAATGGCAAGCAGCACGACCTTGCACTGCCTGAAGACACGCCCCTGCTGTGGGCCTTGCGCGACGAACTGGGCATGACCGGCACCAAATTCGGTTGCGGCATGGCCCTGTGCGGCGCCTGCACCGTGCATATGGATGGCGAGGCCATCCGCTCCTGCGTGACGCCCGTGTCGGCCGCGACCGGCAAGCGCATCACCACCATCGAAGCGGTGGGCGAAGACAAGGTCGGCCTTGCGCTACAGCAAGCCTGGCAGGAACACGGCGTACCACAATGCGGCTATTGCCAGGCTGGCCAAATCATGTCGGCCACGGCCCTGCTGCACAAGACGCCGGCGCCGAACGACAAGCAAATCCGCGAAGCGATGAGCGGCAATATCTGCCGCTGCGGCACCTACACGCGCATCCACGCAGCCATCAAGCAGGCCGCGACCAGCATCAACGCGAAAGGAGCGGCCAAATGAGCATCCTTGAAAACATCCCCGCCCCCTCCCCCACTTCGCCTGCGCGGCGCAACTGGCTCAAGGCCGCCGGCGTGCTGGCCGGTTTGAGCCTGGTGGCCGGCCCTTCCGGCCTGGTAATGGCGGCCGACGCCGTCAAATACGGCGGTGACAAGATGGCCGGCGGCGTGGTCGACGACACCCTCGTATTCCTGTCGATCGGCGCCGACGGCATCGTCACCATCGTGGCGCACCGCTCCGAAATGGGGCAAGGCATCCGCACCAGCCTGCCCATGGTGGCGGCCGATGAACTGGGCGCCGACTGGGCGCAGGTGCGCGTGCAGCAGGCGCCCGCCGACGAAGCGCGCTACGGCAGCCAGGATACGGACGGCTCGCGCAGCATGCGCCACTCATTCCGCGCCATGCGCCACGTGGGCGCCACGGCGCGTTTGATGCTGGAAACGGCTGCCGCCGTGCGCTGGGACGTGCCCGTGACGCAAGTCAAAGCCGTCAACCACGCGGTCGTGCATGCTGCCAGCGGACGCTCCCTGTCGTTCGGCGCCCTGGCCGAAGAAGCGGCCAAATTGCCGGTGCCGCCGCGCGCGCGCATCAGCCTGAAAACGGCGGGCGAGCTGCGCTACATCGGCCAAAGCAGCACGCGCGGCATCGACCTGCATGACATCGTCACCGGCAACACCCACTTTGGCATCGACACGCGCCTCGATGGCATGGCGTATGCCGTCATCGCCCGTCCGCCCGTCTTCGGCGGCAAGCTGAAAAGCGTGGACAAGACGGCGGCCCTGAAGGTGCCGGGCGTGCTGCGCATCGTCGAACTGGCGGGCAGTCCGCCGCCGACCATGTTCAACCCGCTGGGCGGCGTGGCCGTCATCGCCAGCAACACCTGGGCCGCCATCAAGGGCCGCGAAGCGCTGGTGCTGGAATGGGAAGATGGCCCGAACGGCGGCTACGATTCGAAGGCTTTCCGCAAGACGCTGGAAGCGGCCGTGCGCCAGCCGGCCAGCCCGGCGCGCGACCAGGGCAAGACGGTGGCCACCCTGGCCGCCGCACCCGCCGCGCGAAAATTCAGTGCAGAATACTATCTGCCCCACCTGGCCCATGCCACCATGGAACCGCCCGCCGCCACCGTGCGCATCGCCGATGGCAAGGCTGAAGTGTGGGCCTGCGTGCAGGCGCCGCAAGCGACACGCAGCAACGTGGCCAAGGCCCTGGGGCTGGCGTATGACGACGTGACCGTGCATGTGACCCTGCTCGGCGGCGGCTTCGGGCGCAAATCGAAACCCGATTTCGCCGTCGAGGCGGCGCTGCTGTCGAAGGCCATGGACGGCGCGCCCGTCAAGCTGACATGGACGCGCGACGACGACCTGCAACACGACTACCTGCACACGGTGTCCGTCGAGCGGCTGGAAGCGTCGCTGGACGCCAAAGGCCATCCCACCGCTTGGTTGCACCGCACGGCCGCGCCCACCATCACCTCGACCTTTGCCGCCGGCGCGAACAAACAGGCACCATTCGAGCTAGGCATGTCGGCCATCAATGTGCCGTATGCGATTGCGAACATCCGCGTCGAAGTGCCGGAAGTGCCGGCCCATACGCGCATCGGCTGGTTCCGTTCCGTCTCGAACATCCCGCACGCCTTTGCCATCCAGTCGTTCACGGCCGAACTGGCGCATGCGGCGAAAAAAGATCATCGCGACTACCTGCTGGATTTACTCGGGCCGGCGCGCAAGATCAACCCGGCCGACTTGTCCGATGGCTGGAACTATGGCGAAGACCCGGCGAAGTATCCGGTCGACATAGGCCGCATGCGCCACGTGATCGAGCTGGCGACAGCCAAGGCGGGCTGGGGCCGCAAGCTGCCCAAGGGCCGGGGACTGGGCCTGGCCGTGTCCTACAGCTTTGTCACCTATGTGGCGGCCGTGATCGAGGTGGAGATCAACGCAGCCGGTGAAGTCATCGTGCCCAGGGTCGATATCGCCATGGATTGCGGCCCGCAGATCAACCCGGACCGCGTGCGTTCGCAGATCGAAGGCGCTTGCATCATGGGCCTGTCCCTGGCCATGAGCGGCGAAATCAGTTTCAAGAATGGCCGGGTCGAGCAAAGCAATTTCCACGACTATGCCGTGCTGCGGGCCGCCGATGCGCCGCACGTAATCCACACGCACCTGGTGCCCGGTACCCTGGACATGGAACTGGGCGGCGTGGGAGAGCCGGCCACGCCGCCCATCGCGCCGGCCCTGTGCAACGCCATCTTCGCCGCCACGGGCAAGCGCATCCGCGCCCTGCCCGTGGGCATGCAGTTGGCAAAAAAGGCTTAAGTCCGCCGCGCGGCGGGGAACTGCAACAGCAGCGCGGCGATGGCCACGGCCGCTGCGCCGGCCGCCAACAGCCACATGGGCCAGTTGAGCAGGAGCAGCACCCCGCCCGTGGCGGCGCCGATGGCGCTGCCCAGGTACAGCGCCGATTCATTGAGGGCGATGGCCAGGTTGCCGTCGCCCTGCTGCGCGCGCACGGCCAGCAACTGCTGGTTCTGCGGCACTTGCAGGGCCCAGCCAGCCGCGCCCCACAACGCAATGGGCGCCAGCATCAGCCAGGCCGACCAGCCGGCCGCCAGCGGCAGCGCGCACAGGGCCAGCGCCAGCAGCAGCAAGATGAAACAGGTCAGTTTCGGCGCCGCCACCTTGTCCGCCCATGGCCCCACCAGCACGCTGCCCGCGATGCCGCCCACGCCCCACGCCCACAGGAACGGCGTGACGGAAAGCATGGCGCCGGGCGCGGACCACGCCAGCAGCGGCGCAATAAACGTGTACATGCCCAGGCTGGCGACGGCCGCCAGCAGGGACACCAGCAGGATGGCCAGCACCGGCCCATCGGCCAGCAAGGCCAGCTTGCGGCGCAGCGGCATGGTCGGCGCCACCGGCAGCGCAGGCAGCTGCCACAGCAAGCCCGCCAGCGCCAGCCCGCCAAGGACGGCGACCAGCCACAGGGCCGCCGTCCAGCCCAGCTGCTGCGCCAGCAACAGGCTCAATGGCACGCCCAGCACCGTGCCGCCCGCCATGCCGCCCATGATCACGCCGATGGCCTTGCCCCGCTGCTGCGGCGCCGACACGCCCGCCGCCGCCGCGATACCCAGCGCCAGGTAGACACCGGCCCCGATGCCGGCCATGGCCCGCCAGGCCAGCAAACTGGCAAATCCGGACGCCAGCGCGCTGGCCCCGTTCGCCAGCACGAACACGGCCAGGGCGAGCAACAGGCCGGTGCGTTGCGCCCGCGCCGGCAGCAAGGCCACGACCAGCGGCGAGCCCAGGCCATAGGCCAGGGTAAATGCCGTCACCAGTTGCGCGGCCATGGCCAGCGAGATGGAAAATGCACTGGCGATCAGCGGCATCAAGCCCGCCGTCACATACGAGGCCATGCCCAGCGCGAACGCACCCACGGCGATCAGGTAGACGGTGAGGGGAAGAACGGCACGAGAGGAAGAAGAGTCAGACATGGGCTAGCTTTCGGGAAGAAAACGGGCATTCTGGAATACAATATAAACAATTACAATTTAACTGTTTATGCTATTACTGATAGCAACAGGTTCACAGGAGAGACCGCAGCATGCGCACTTTGGCCCGCACCCGCCACGAACTGGCCGCCTATCTGCAGGCGCGGCGCGCGCGCCTGTCGCCGGAAGACGTGGGCTTGCCCGGCGGCGGGCGGCGCAGGACGCCGGGTTTACGCCGCGAAGAAGTGGCGGCGCTGGCCGGCGTGGGGCTGACCTGGTACACCTGGCTGGAGCAGGGGCGCGAGATCGGCGTCTCCAGCGTCTTCCTCGACAAACTGGCCGAAGTGCTGAAACTGGATGGGGGCGAGCGCCGCCACCTGTTCCTGCTGGCGCATGCGCGTCCACCGGCCGAAGAGGGCAAGACGTATTGCGTGGTGCCGCCGCTGGTGCGCCGTCTGATGCACGAGCTGGCGCATCCGGCCTATGTGCTCAACCTGCGCTGGGACGTGCTGGCGTTCAATGCGGGCGCGGACGCCCTGTTTGGCTTCGGCGCGCATGCCGCCTCGCGGCGCAATCTGCTGTGGCTGCTGTTTACCGATCCGCTGCTGCGCTCACGCTTCGCCGGCTGGGAAGAGCAGGCGCCGCTGATGCTGTCGAGCTTTCGCCGCGACTACGCGCGCGCCACGCAGGAAGCCGATATCCACGCGCTGGTGGAAGAATTGGAAAAAGTGTCGCCCGAATTCAAGCAGTGGTGGCGCCGCCACGACGTGCATGCGCCGTGCGACGGCGTGCGCCGCCTGGCAATCGACGGCGAGCAGGTCGCGTATGAACACACCTCGCTGACCATCGATGCGGACCGCCATTTGCGGCTGGTCGTGTATGCGCGCCAGCTGGAAGAAGAAATCGCCCCGTAAACGAAAAAACCGCTGGCCCTCTTGCGAGGAACCAGCGGCTTCGAAATGGTTGCGGGGACAGGATTTGAACCTGTGACCTTCGGGTTATGAGCCCGACGAGCTGCCAGACTGCTCCACCCCGCACTCGAATTATATACCAGATTGTTGCGCCGCGTAAAGGGCAAGAATTGACAATCTCATTCCTGCCCCGTCTGCCGGAGTTTGCCGTTGGCCGGCAATGGAAAAAGCCGCTGATCTTTTGCAAGAGTCAGCGGCTTTCCGGTATTGGTTGCGGGGACAGGATTTGAACCTGTGACCTTCGGGTTATGAGCCCGACGAGCTGCCAGACTGCTCCACCCCGCACAAGAATTATAAGGGCAAACGGGTGACTTAGGCAATAGCTATCTCAACTTAGACTGCAATAGAGCTATTAAATTAAAAACCTCGGTCAATTGCCACTTGGCATGGTGTCCGCCTGTCACGCCACGCCGCACGCAATCGGTGTACAGTAAGCGTTACACTATCGACTTACCCGATGCCATCCCTACTCCAAGCCTGCCCATGAAATTCTGCTCCGAATGCGCCCATCCTGTCAGCCTGTCCATTCCGGAAGGCGATAACCGTCCGCGCTATGTGTGCGCCAACTGTGACGCCATCCATTACCAGAACCCGAAAATGGTGGTCGGCTCCATTCCCGTCTGGGAAGAGGACGGCCAGTTGCAGGTCTTGCTGTGCAAGCGCGCCATCGAGCCGCGCCTCGGTTACTGGACCCTGCCGGCCGGCTTCATGGAAAACGATGAAACCACGTCCGACGCGGCCGAGCGCGAAACGGTGGAGGAAGCAGGCGCCAATATCGAGCTGGGGCCCCTGTTTTCACTGCTCAACGTGCAGCGCGTGCACCAGGTGCACCTGTTCTACCTGGCGCGTTTGCGCGACCTCGATTTCGCACCGGGCATCGAAAGCCTGGAGGTACAGCTGTTTACGGAAGCGCAGATTCCCTGGGATGACCTGGCCTTCCCCACCATCCGCGCCACCCTGGAACTGTTCTTTGCCGACCGCGTGAAAATCCGCGAAGGCGGCGGCTATGGTTTCCATACGGGCGACATCACGCGCCCGATGGCGCGCCCGGATGCCGAGTAAGCCCATCCCCCCATTACCATTGCGATGGCATGATTCCCTGGCTCGATATCCACACCCCCTTTCCCGACGTTTCGCGCGCCCTCACCGATGAAGCGCCCGGCCTGCTGGCGGCCGGCGCCGACCTGTCGCCCGCGCGCCTGCTCGACGCCTACCGGCACGGCATCTTCCCCTGGTTTTCCGAGGGCCAGCCCATACTCTGGTGGAGCACCGATCCGCGCATGGTGCTGATGACGGAGGACTTCAAGGTCTCCGACAGCCTGGCCAAGGCCATCCGCAAGGTCGAGCGCAGCGCCGCCACGGACGGGCGCTGGCAGCTGCGCTTCGACGGCGATTTCGACGCCGTCATGCGCGCCTGCGCGGCACCGCGCAAGGATGGCCCGGGCACCTGGATTTCCGACGAAATCATCGCCGGCTACACGGGCTTGCACAAGCTGGGCTACGCGCACTCGTCGGAACTGTGGCTGGACGGCGAACTGGTGGGCGGCGCGTATGGCGTGTCGATCGGGCGCATGTTCTATGGCGAATCGATGTTCGCGCGCGTCTCGGATGGCTCGAAGATCGCGCTGGCGCAGCTGGTGCGCTTTTTGCGGGCACGCGGCGTGACCATGATTGACTGCCAGCAAGAAACAAAACACCTGGCCTCGCTGGGCGCGGCGCCCATTTCGCGCGCGCGCTTCCTGGCCCATGTACGCGTCGCCATTGAAGCTGCGCAAATCACCGATTGGCATGCTGCGCCAGCAGCGTAAAAAAGCTATGATAGCTTCACACAGACATCCATTGCTGCGGCCAGACCAGACAGGATCAGCATGACGCACCTGAACGAACTACCGTTTGCCACCCTGCAGTTCTACACGACGGCGCCCTACCCGTGCAGCTACCTGGACGACCGCCAGGCCCGCTCGCAGGTGGCCACGCCTTCGCACCTGATCAACAGCGACGTGTATTCGGAACTGGTGCGCAACGGCTTTCGCCGCAGCGGCATCTTCACCTACCGGCCGTACTGCGACGGCTGCCAGGCCTGCATCCCAGTGCGCGTGGTGGCGCAATCGTTCACGCCCAACCGCAACCAGCGCCGCGCCTGGAGCCGGCACGCCGACCTGCAGGCGGGCGTGGCCACCCTGTCCTTCCTCGACGAGCATTACGAGCTGTATCTGCGCTACCAGAGCACGCGCCACGCGGGCGGCGGCATGGACCAGGACAGCCGCGACCAGTACGCGCAATTTTTGCTGCAAAGCCGGGTCAACACGCGCCTGGTGGAGTTTCGCGATGCCGAAGGCATCCTGCGCATGGTCAGCATCATCGACGTGCTGGCCGATGGCCTGTCGTCCGTCTACACGTTTTTCGATCCCGACGTGCCGGGCGCCTCGTACGGCACCTACAACGTGCTGTGGCAAATCGCCCAGGCGCGCGAACTGGGCCTGCCCTACATCTACCTGGGCTACTGGATAGAACAAAGCCCGAAGATGGCGTATAAAACCAACTTCAAGCCGCTGGAAGCGCGGATCAAGGGGCAGTGGGTAGTCCTGTAAATTGAACCCAACGGCGAAGGGCCGGGGTCGAACCCTCAGGGTACGACCCCAGTCTTTGCAACGGGGGTTTCCGTTTTATTTGCTCTTGTCCGGAAACGCCGGACGTGCCGGCCGCACGGGCGGGTTCTTCGCCAGCTCGGCCTGGATCACTTCAATCGCCTTTTCCAGCTGCGGATCGCGCCCGGCGATGACGTCGGCCGGCGTTTGCTCGACTTCGATATCGGGCGGCACGCCTTCGTTTTCCACGCCCCAGCCGTTTTCGCGTGTCCAGAACGCCAGGTTCGGCGCCGTGATCGTGCCGCCATCCATCAGCACGGGAAAGCCGAGGATGCCCACCAGGCCGCCCCACGTCGCCTTGCCGATCAGCGGGCCCATGTTGTTTTTGCGGAACATCCACGGCAGCAGGTCGCCGCCCGAGCCGGCCGTCTCGTCGATCAGCATGGCGCGCGGCCCCTGGATCGAGGCGGACGGCGTCTTCATGTCGGCGCCGTAGCGCATGGTCCACCAGGCGATTTCCTTCTTCTGCAGAATCTCGATGTAGTAATCGGCCACGCTGCCGCCGCCATTGAAACGCTCGTCAACGATGATGGCCTGCTTGTCCGCCTGCGGGAAGAAATAGCGCTTGAAGTAAGTGTGGCCCAGGCCCGCCGTATTGGGCACGTACACGTACGCCACCTTGCCATTGGTGGCCGCATTGACCTTGCGCATATTGCCCTCGATCCAGTCGCGGTTGCGCAAGGCATCCTCGGTCGGCACGGGCACCACGGTGATGGTGCGCGCGCCCTTGCCGTCGGCCGATGGCCCCACGGTCAGGTCGATGGCCTTGCCGGCCGTGTTCTCGAAGGCGCTGTAGATATTCGTCGGCGGCGTCAAAGGACGGCTGTCGACGGCCAGCAGGTATTCGCCCGCCTTGACGTTCAGGCCCGGCTCCGTCAGCGGCGCGCGCAGGGCCGGATTCCAGTTCAAGCCACCATACACCTTCTTGAAGCGGTAATGGCCGTCGCGCACTTCGTAATCGGCGCCCAGCAAGCCGCCCGGCACTTTCTTCGCCTCGATAAAATCGTCGCCGCCGCCGCCGCGATGGTGGCCCACGGCCAGTTCGCTGCACATCCATTGAATCAACCGGTTCAGGTCGGCGCGGCTGGCCAGCTCGGGCAGGAACACGGCGTACTTGTCGCGCATGGCCTTCCAGTCCACGCCATGCATGCCCGGATCATAGAAATAGTCGCGGTTGATGCGCCACACTTCATTGAAAATCTGCGTCCACTCGGCGCGCGGATCGGCTTTCACTTCGATGGCGTCGACCTTGATCTTGCCCTCGCCCGGCGCCAGCAACTTGCCCGTGGCGGAGCCCATGGCCCAGTTGTCCTTCTGCCGGTACAGCAGCTTCTTGCCATCGGCCGACACCTCGAAGTCGTCCGCTTCGGCCACCACGGTTTCCGCCTTGCGCTCCTTCAAATCAAAGCGCTGCACGGCCTTCTTGCCATCGCTTTCGCGCAGCAGGAAGATCTGCCCCGCAGCGCCAGCCGTCAGGCTGGAGAATTGCGCGGCCGGCAGCGGCAGGTCGACGATGCGCGTGGCAATGCCGTCGAAATCGATGGTAATCGGCGCCACGGGCGCCACCACCACTTTCGGATCGTCGCGGCCCGTCTTCGGATCGACTTTCGGTTCGTTTTTCGGCTCGGCTTCCGCCTTGGCCGTGTCTTTCTTGCTCTCCGCGCTGGCGGCCTTTTCCTCGTCGCTTTCCTTGATCAGCGGCGACGGCAAGTCGCGCCGCAGCACGGCCATCCACACGGTGCGCGTCACCAGATTGTCTTCGTTCTGCTGCGAGAACCAGTTGTTGCTGGGGCCTGCGTTGGTCGACGCGAAGAAGTACAGATATTTGCCGCTCTTGTCGAACACGGGCTGGGCCACGTCGGACAGGCCATCGGTCACGGGCATCGACTTGTTCTGCTCCACGGAATAGATATACGCGCTGCGCGTGTAGGTGGGCGAATTGAGCGTGTAGGCCAGCCAGCGCGAATCGGGCGCCCACGAGGCGCGCATGCTCTTGTCGACGCCATACATCGGCTCCGTGGCGACCTTTTGCACCTTGCCCGTGCCGACGTCGATCACATACATGCTCCAGCCATTGTCGGCAAACGCGATCTTCTTGCTGTCGGGCGACCAGACGGCGTTGTCATAGAAGCCGCTGCCATTCAGCTTGTACTTGCGTACGGCGCCCTTGCCGTCCTGCGCGCGCACATGCAGTTCATATTCTCCCGACTCGTCCGAAAAATACGCGACCGAGCGGCCATCGGGCGACCAGATGGGCGTGCGCTCGTGGGCGCCGGCCGTCTGCGTCAGGTTGCGCACGTCGCCCTTGTCGGCGGGGATGGTGACGATCTCGCCCCGGTATTCAAAGGCGATGCGCGCACCCGACGGCGAAATCGACGCGTCGCGGATGTATTTCGCGTTCTTCACCCAGCGGGGGCGCGTCTGCCCCAGGTCGCTGGCTACGCCGATGGCGAGTTTGTGCGCCTGGCCGCTGGCGATGTCAAACGCGTGCAGATAGCCGGCCTGCTCGTAGACGATGGTGCCATTCGCCGCCGAAGCGTTCAGCACGGGGAAATCCGTGTGCTGCGTCAGCTGGCGCACGGCTTTGGTCTTGACGTCATACGCGAACAGGTTGAATTCGCCGTTGCGGTCCGAGCGGAAGTACACGGTGTCCTTGATCCACATGGGATCGACGTCGTTCGAGCGCGTGCTCGGCTGGGGGATTTTTTCGATGGATTTATCGGCCGAGGAGAATAACCACAGCCAGGAATTGGTGCCACCCCGGTAGCGCTTCCACTGCTTGAAGGCCGGCATCAGCGGGTTGTAGGCGATGCGCTTGCCGTCCGGCGAATACGCGGCGCGCGACGCGTTGGGGATCTCCAGCTGGGTTTCCACGCCGCCCGCCACCGGCACCGTGAACAGCTTCTGGAAGCGGTTGTTGAAGGCGGCGCGGGGCGAGGTGAACATCACGGCCTGGCCATCGGGCGTAAACGACTGCGCCAGGTCCGCGCCCGGGTGGAAGGTCAGGCGGCGCGGCACGCCGCCCGCCGCCGCGATCACATACACGTCGACATTGCCGTCGATGTTCGCGCTATACGCGATCAGGCTGCCGTCGGGCGAGAACACAGGGTTGGACTTGTCGCCCAGGTCGGACGTGAGGCGCCGCGCGCCGCCGCCATCGAGGTTCGACAGCCACAGGTCGCCCGCATAAATGAAGGCGATATGGCGGCTGGAGACGGCCGGTTCGCTCAGCATGCGGGTGTCTTGCGTATTGGGCAGGGCCAGGGCCGGGTGGCTCAGCAGCAGTGCGCTGGCGGCCGCGATGGCCGTCAAGATGCGTGTCTTTTTCAATCGATGTCTCGCTTATGAAGTCAACAGAACAGAGAAAAAACAGGAAAGTCCGTGGCCGAATGCGAATTAACAAGGAATCAATGTTGCATTTGACCAAAGAGAACTATACACCCGGCAGCCGCGCGGAACACGGTAAAATACGCCACTTATTTCGCACGCCGCCAGTCCTTCCCGGTAGCCCGCACACCTACTCAAAGCGCCCCATGTCTGAAAAATTCCTGTACTCCCTCGCCCGCCCGCTGCTGTTTTCGATGGATGCCGAAGCGGCCCATCATCTGACCCTGCCCGCCCTGAAACGCGCCAGCGCGCTGGGCCTGACCAAGCTGGCCGGCAAGCCGGCACTTGATCCGCGCACGGTGATGGGCATTACCTTCCCCAATCCCGTTGGCCTGGCCGCTGGCCTGGACAAGGATGGCGCCTACATCGACGCGCTGGCCGACCTGGGTTTTGGCTCCATCGAAGTGGGCACCGTCACGCCGCGCGCGCAGGCGGGCAATCCGAAACCGCGCATGTTCCGCCTGCCGCAGGCGCAGGGCATCATCAACCGCATGGGTTTTAACAATGGCGGCGTGGACGCCTTCGTGGCCAACGTGCAGGCGTCGAAGTTTTACCAGAACCGCGCCGGCGTGCTGGGCCTGAACATCGGCAAGAACGCCGACACGCCCATCGAGCGGGCGGCCGACGACTACCTGCTGTGCCTGGAAAAAGTCTACCCCTACGCCAGCTATGTGACGGTGAACATCTCTTCGCCGAACACCAAGAATTTGCGCCAGCTGCAGGGCGCGTCCGAACTCGACGCCCTGCTGTCGCAACTCAAAGAGGCGCAGGCGCGCCTGGCGGACAAGCACAAGCGCTACGTGCCGCTGGCCCTGAAAATCGCGCCGGACATGGATGGTGAACAGGTGAAAAGCATCGCCGAGTCGCTCACGCGCCACCGCATCGATGGCGTCATCGCCACCAACACGACCCTGTCGCGCAGCGCCGTCGAAGGCATGCCGCACGGCGCGGAAGCGGGCGGCCTGTCGGGCGCGCCCGTGTTCGAACTGTCGAACAATGTCATCCGCTTGCTGAAGGCGGAACTGGGCGACGCCCTGCCCATCATCGGCGTAGGCGGCATCATGCAGGGCAAGGATGCCGTGGCCAAGTTCGAGGCGGGCGCGCAGCTGGTGCAGCTGTACAGCGGCCTGATTTACGCCGGTCCGGCCTTGATCAAGGATTGCGCACGCGCGCTGAGGGGCACACGATGAGCTTCGGCAAACAGAAGCTTCCAGTGACTTGAGGACGTCAGCCACCGGCACCTCTCGTCGCTGACTTGATATGCAGTGTTTGGCCTACAACGCTGGGATGGTCAAGAGATACGACGCAAGGCCCGGGCGGCCCGCCATACACAGGATCGGCCCGGGATGCTGCTAAGTAAGGTCAATTCCGGCCGCTGAGTTGTTTCGCGAAGCGCGATCGAGTAATGGCCCTGGCGCCGCCGCAGTCGTCATTTTCCTGCGCACAGATCTCCCAGCCGCCGCCCAGTGCCTTGTAGATGCTGACGACGGCAAGCCGCTGGTTGGTGCGCGCGACCGCCAGCGCACGCCTGCTGGCAAAGTCGGCGCGTTGCGCTTCGAGCACATCCAGGTAGAGGCCTTCACCCTCTGAAAACCGCAGCCTGGCAAGATGCGCCGCCTCGCGATTTGCCGCCGACTCAAGCAGCCGCAGTCCAAGCGTGCTACCGGCGCTGCCATAGGCTTTGAAGGCATCATCTGTTTCCTGTAGTGCGCGCAACACGGTCTGGTCATACGCGAGCAGGGCCGCCTGGGCACGGGCCTCGCTGGCGGCGATCCGGGCGCGCACGCGCCCCCTGTCGAGCAAATTCCAACGCATCACCGGGCCGATAAAGCTGGACTGCATTCCAGCGTCGCCCATGGCATCGAGACTGCCCCCAACGAGCCCGATGGAACCGAGCACCTGGATCTCGGGGTAGAGACCGGCCGTCTCCACCCCGATGCGGGCGGTCGCCGCAGCAAGGTTTCTTTCTGCCGCCGCAATATCGGCGCGCCGTGCGAGCAGCGTGGCGGGATCGCCCACGGCAATCGTCCGCACTGACAGCGCTTCATGCACAGGCATGGCGGCGGGAAGACTGAACGTCTGCGGGACTTCGCCCAGGAGGATGGCCAGCGCATTGACGGAAGCCGCGCGGCGGCGTTCCAGCTCGGGCATGGCTACCTCCACTGTGCGCAGCAAGGCTTCGGCACGAAGCCGGTCAAGTTCGCTGGCAGAGCCCACGCTCATCAGGCGCTCGACCAGCGCCAGGCTGTCGCGCTGGCTTTGCCGGATGCTGGCGACAACAGCGAGTTCAGCGTCGATGCCGCCCAGCTCGAACCAGGTGCCCGCCACTGCGGCGGCAACGCCCGCCTGCACGCCGCGCAGCAACGCTTCGCGTGAGCCCGCCAGCGCCCGCCCCGCCTCCACGGAACGCCGCACGCGGCCAAACAGGTCGATTTCCCAGGCAGCGTCGACGGTCCCGCGATAGGTTTCGCTCTGACGCGGCTGGCCGGGTAGCGTTTCGATCTTGCTCAAGCGACGCTGCTCGTAAGCAAGCGCGGCTCCACCCTGCGGCAGGAAGCCTTGCCTGTCTTCGCGCAGCAGGGCTTTTGCCTCTGCGAGCCGAACGGCAGCGATGCCGACGTCATGGTTTGCCGCCAGCGCCCGCTGGATCAGGGTGACCAGCAGCGCATCGTCGAAGGTGCGCCACCATTCCACCTCGACCGCACCCGGGACAAGCGCGGCGTGCGCCTGGCCAGTACCACTGGAGAATTGCGACGATGGCAGCGACGGCGGCAAGGGCGGCGAGTAATCGGGGCCTGCCGCGCATCCGGCCAGCACGACGAACACACTTAGCGCACTCAGAGAAACTACAACTGTTTGATACGGGCGGTTCATGACGTGCTCCTGTCCATGCTGGGCTTGGTCGTTGGCGTGCGGCGCTCGAAGCGGGCCGCCAGGGCGCGCATCAGCACATAAAACACGGGCGTGAGAAATAATCCGAACAGTGTCACGCCGAGCATGCCGGCGAAAACCGCGATGCCCATGGCCTGGCGCATCTCGGAACCGGCACCACTGGCGAACACCAGCGGCACGACGCCAGCGATGAAGGCGAGCGAGGTCATCAGGATGGGCCGCAGCCGCAGCCGGCAAGCCTCGATGACCGCATCGAGCGGGCGCGCTCCTTCCATTTCCAGGCTACGTGCGAACTCGACAATGAGGATGGCGTTCTTGGCCGCCAAGCCGACGAGCACAATGAGCCCGATCTGCACGAAGATGTTGTTGTCGCCGCCCACCAGCCACACGCCGATGATCGCGCTCAGCAGACACATCGGCACGATCAGCAGGACCGCCAAGGGCAGCAGCCAGCTGTTGTACTGCGCGGCGAGGATGAGATAGGCGAGCAGCACGCACAGCGGGAAAATGAACAGCGCCGAATCGCCGGCCAGCTTTTGCTGGTAGGTGAGGTCAGTCCATTCAATACTCATGCCTTCAGGCAGCACCTCCTTCGCCAGGCGTTCCATGACAGCAACCGCCTGCCCCGAACTGACACCGGCCATCGCGCCACCCGAAATGTCGGCCGAGGGATAGCCATTGTAATGAACCACGCGGTCCGGACCGGAGCTGGGCGTGACGGTAACAAACGACGACAAAGGCAGCATGTCGCCGGCCGCGTTGCGCACCTGCAAGCGGCCGATGGCCTCGGCCTGCATGCGGTGCTCCGCATCGGCCTGGGCCGTCACCTTGTAGGTCCGGCCGAAGCGGTTGAAGTCGTTGACATACAGGGAACCGAGATAGATCTGCAGCGACTCGAACACATCGGCCAAACGCACCCCCTGGCTCTTGACCTGGGTGCGATCGATGGCGACGTCGAGCTGCGGGGCATTGACGTCCATGCTGGTCATGAGTCCGGCCACCTGTCCCGACTCGGTGGCTTTGGTCATCAGGATATGGGTCTGCTGGACCAGTGCATCGAGCCCGGCGCTGCCGCGATCCTCGACCAGCATCTTGAAGCCACCGGTCGCGCCAAGGCCGGGCACGGGCGGCGGCGGGAACACACCGAGGAAGCCGTCGGGAATGCCGGAAAATTTCGCCTGCAGGCGCGCGGCGATCGCGCTCGCGGTGAGATCGGCGGTCGTGCGATCCTTGAACGGGTCGAGCATGACGAACATGACCGCGGCGTTCGGCACGTTGACGAAGCCGTTGATCGACAAGCCAGGGAAGGCAACGACGCTTTCAACGCCAGGTTCGTCCAGCGCGATCCTGGACATTTGCCTGGCGACCGCCTCGCTACGCTCCAGCGATGACGAATTCGGCAGCTGAGCGATCGCAACAAGATAATATTTATCCTGCATCGGCACGAAGCCCGGCGGCACGGCCTTGAAGCCGAAGAAAGTCAGCGCGAGCAGGCCACCGTACACCAGCAGCGCCACGCTGCTGACCCCGACGACCTTGCGCACGGTGTTGCCATAGGCATCCGGCGCGCGCTGGAACGGCCGGCCCAGCATCTGCAACAGGCGCTCGGCACGGCCACGCAGGCTGCGCGGGTCATGCACGGCCTCGGCCTTGCGTGGCTTGAGCAGGAGGCCGGCAAGCGCCGGGCTGAGCGTGAGCGAATTGACGGCCGACAGGATGGTCGAGATGGCGATCGTCAGCGCGAACTGGCGGTAGAACTCGCCCTGCAGACCGCTCAGGAAAGCGGTCGGAATGAAAACGGCGGCGAGCACCGAGGTGATCGCGATGATGGGGCCCGTGACCTCGTCCATGGCGCGCCTTGCCGCTTGCTTGGGCTCTTCGCCATTTTCGATGTGACGTTCGACATTCTCGACCACCACGATCGCATCGTCGACGACGATGCCGATCGACAGCACCAGGCCAAACAGGGACAAGGTGTTGAGCGAGAATCCCATCAAATGCATGACGGCGAAAGTGCCGATCAGCGATACCGGCACGGCCATCAGGGGGATCAGCGAGGCGCGCCAGTTGCGCAGGAACAGCACCACCACGATGACGACGAGAATGATCGCCTCCAGCAAGGTGGTTGCCACCGACTCCAGCGAGGCGCGCACAAAGACCGTCGGATCATAGGCGATGCGCGAGCTCAGTCCCGCCGGGAACTTGCCCTCCAGCCGCTGCATGGTTTCCCGTACCGCCTGCGAAACGTCGAGCGCGTTGGCGCCTGGACTCTGAATGATTTGCAAGGCGACGGCGGGTTCGCCGTCAAGCAGGCTGCGCAGCGCATAGGCGTCGGCCCCCATCTCGATGCGGGCGACATCGCGCAAGCGCGTCACCTGGCCTTCGGCGCCCGTGCGAATGATGATGTCGCCGAACTGTTCCTCGTCGGTCAATCGTCCGAGCGTGTTGACCGTCACCTGGAACGCGGCACTGGAATCGGGAGACTGGCCGACGGAGCCGGCTGCCACCTGCACGTTCTGCTCGCGTACCGCGGCAATCACGTCGCCGGCCGTCAAGCCACGTGCGGCGATCAGGTTTGGATCGAGCCAGAGCCGCATGCTGTATTCACCCGCGCCCCAGACCAGGACGTCGCTGACGCCGGGGATGCGGGACAGCTCGTCGCGCACCTGGAGGTAGGCGTAATTCGACATGTACAGGGGATCGTAGCGTTTGTCGGGCGACAGCAGGTGGACCACCATCAGAATGTCCGGCGAGGTTTTCTGTGTGACGACGCCCTGGCGCTGCACTTCTTCAGGCAAGCGCGGCAACGCGCGCGAAACCCGGTTCTGCACCTGAATCTGTGCCATGTCGGCATTCGTCCCCTGCGCGAAAGTGGCGGTCAGGATCATGCGGCCATCGGTTGCCGATTGCGACGACATGTACAGCATGCCCTCGACCCCGGTAATGGCCTGCTCGAGCGGCGCTGCCACCGTTTCGGCGATCACCTTGGGATTGGCGCCAGGATAGGAAGCGCTCACCTGCACGGTCGGCGGCGTCACGGCCGGATATTCGCTGAGCGGCATCTGGAAGAAAGCCACGATACCGGCGAGCACCATCAGCACCGAAAGGACGATGGCAAAGATCGGGCGATCGATGAAGAAACGTGGGAAAGACATTACGCGCCTCCCGAGGTTTTCGGCACAGCAATGGGCGTACCGTCAATCGCGGCTGACTGTGGCGTCACTTGCATGCCGGGGCGCACCAGCCCCTTGACGACGATGCGCTCACCGGGCTGCAGGCCTTGCTCGATCACGCGCAAACCGTCGACAACGGGGCCAAGCTCGACGGGCCGGTATTGCGTCTTGTCGTCTTTGCCGACCACGAGCACATAGCGGCGCCCCTGATCCGTGCCTATCGAGTGATCGGCAACCAGCACCCTGGCTTGCGGCGCCCCCGTCTCCAGCCTGACCTTGGCAAACAGGCCGGGCGTCAGTTTTCCATCGGGGTTGTCGACCACCGCGCGGACACGCACCGTCCCCGTCCCGCGATCAGCAGCGTTGGCGAGGAAGTCGACACGGCCGGACCGCGAATACGACTTGTCGGTGGCCAGTGCCAGCATGACCTTGGCCGCCTGCGTCCCATGCGGGGCGGCATTGGCTCGGCCGGCTGCAAGCGAGCGCAAATAGGTGCGTTCGTCGACATCGAAATAGACATGCAGCGGATCGATGGAGACGATCGTCGTCAGGGGCGTCACGCCGCTGGTGACATAATTGCCCTCGGTGACGAGGACTTGCCCGACACGTCCGCTGATCGGCGCCGTGACGCGCGTGAAACTCAGATCCAATTGCGCAGTATCTCGCGCAGCTTTTGCGGCATCGACCTGTGCCTTGCCAGCATGTAGCGCAGCCGTTGCCATGTCGAGACGATCACGCGCGACGATCTTTTTGCCGAACAGCTGTTCGGCTCGCGCATATTCCGCCTGGGCCAGCATCGATGCCGCTTCAGCCTCGCTCAAGCGCGCTGTCGCGGCATTCAGCGCGGCCTGGAACACGCGTGGATCGATGTCAAAGAGCTTGCGGCCCTTCTCGACAAAGCGTCCTTCAGGCACGCTCACGTCCTGAATGTAGCCGGCCACCTGCGGGCGCAGTTCAACCCGCTTGAGCGCGGTCAGCGAGCCGTTGAACTCGACATACGGTGTTGCCGGACGAACGACCACTTCGGCCACGGGAACGCTGGGCGGCTTTGCGGCTGCGGGAGAGGATGCCGTCTGCTTGCATCCGCTGATGGTGAATGCTGCGCCTAGCACCGCAGTGATCAGGGTTATGGTTTTGACTTTCATCATTGTGCCTTTCGCGACTGGAGTCGACTTGGTTTCGTTGATCTGAAGCAGATCCCATAGTCGTTATCCGAGGTGACACACTTGGAAGGTCAAGCATTTTTTGATTTCGAGAGCGGTGCTGAAGGGAGTTGTTGGTTCGCACAATCCCAGTCTGAATATTTCTTCGGACAGCCATGGGCAGAAAGAACGTGTTCTTCATGCCAGACACCCCACGCTCATGACATATAGTCGTATTTATACAACAGCCAGCAATTTACTGCGGTGCAGCATTGCAGCCTTGCCATGCCCGGTCGTATGCTGGAGACAAGGCCACCGCACTACTCGCGCCATTTTGACGTGCATCAGATATTTATTGCATATCGATAGACAGAACGATTCGTAAGCACGCCGTTCGCCCGCTGCTAAGCTGATTTCGTCACCGGACCGCCATGGTCCGCGCAACCACTAACCGAAGAGATATTGTCGATGAGTTCCAGCACCGCCCGCTCCCAGCTTCCCGCCCTCCCGGTGAAAACCGTCCTCGCCGCCAGCCTGATCGCCTGCTTCAGCCTGCCAATGCATGTGCAAGCGCAGCAAGAGCTGCCGGCCGAAGGTGAATTGCAATCGGTGGTGGTCACCGGTACCTTCGCCAAGAACCGCCGCACCATCGATTCCGAATCGCCGATCGACATCCTCACCTCGCGCGACCTGCAAAGCACGGGTTCGGGCGAACTGGCTACCGTGCTGGCGCGCCTGCTGCCATCGCTGAACTTTGCCCGCGCCACAGGCGCCGACGCCAGCGACGCCGTGCGTCCGGCGCAATTGCGCGGCCTATCGCCCGACCAGACCCTGGTGCTGGTGAACGGCAAGCGCCGCTACACCTCGGCCGTGGTTAACGTCAACGGTTCGCTGGGCCGCGGCTCGGCGCCCGTCGACTTGAACGCCATTCCCCTGGCCGCCATCGACCATGTGGAAGTGCTGCGCGATGGCGCGGCGGCCCAGTACGGCTCCGACGCGATAGCCGGCGTGATCAACATCATCCTGAAAAAAGGCGCGGCCGGCGGCGATATCGAAGTGGGCTATGGCCAGACGCAGGAACGCGACGGCAAGCAAAAATCCATCAAGGGCTCGGCCGGTTTCGCCTTGGGCGACGACGGCTGGGTGCGCGTCTCGGCCGAAGTGGCCGAACGCGACCCGACCAACCGTGCCGGCGCCGATTTCCGCAATCCGCTGGAACCGCGCTATGGCAAGGTCAACCAGCGCTATGGCGACCCGGAAAGCAAGCCGGCCACCGTCTTCATCAACAGCGAATACCACATCAATGACGATGTGGACTGGTACGCCTTCGGCAATTACGGCAAGCGCGACACCTCGGCCGCCGCCACCTGGCGCACGGCCCTGATCGCTGACCCGAATAATTCGAAGCTGTTCGTGCAGCGCACACCGCTCTTCCCGGAAGGCTTTTTGCCATTGCAAAACAGCACCCTGACCGACCAGTCCATCGTCACGGGCTTGCGTGGCGAAGCGGCCGGCTGGCGCTGGGATGCCAGCATCAATTACGGCAGCAACAAGTTCGAACTGGACCTCGACAACACGGTCAACCAGTCGCTGGGTGCAGCCAGCCCCACGCACTTTTATGCCGGCTCGCTGAAAAATGAACAGACGGTATTGAACCTCGATGCGGCGCGCGAATTTCCCGTGTCTTACTTTACGGGACCGCTGACGGTAGCCGTCGGTGCCGAAGCGCGCCATGAGAAGTACAGCATCGGTGCAGGCGACGCAGCGTCGTACACGGGTGGCGGCTCGCAAGGCTTTGCCGGCTTCCGTCCTGCCAATGCGGGCAGCCATTCGCGCCACAACGAGTCGATCTATGTGAATCTGGAAGCGGAAGCGACGAAAAACCTGTCCGGTGGCGTGGCCCTGCGCCATGAGCGCTACAGCGATTTCGGCAGCACCACTTCGGCCAAGGGTTCGGCCCGTTACTCGTTCACGGACGCGCTGTCGCTGCGCGGCACCGTGTCGAGCGGCTTCCGCGCGCCATCGCTGGCGCAGCAGTACTACACCATCACCACCACCAACTTCCAGGTCATCAATGGCAACAATACCGCCATCGAGACGGGCACCTTCGCCGTCAACACGCCGCAGGCACGCTCCCTCGGTGCGCAAGACCTGAAACCGGAAAAGGCCCGCAACTACAGCCTGGGCCTGCAATTCCAGCCGACCCGCAACTTCACCACGACAGTGGACGCTTACCGCATCGACATCGACAACCGCATCCTGTTCTCGGCCAATCTGGTCCTCAACAATGCTTTGAAGAACATCCTGGCCGCCCAAGGCACGCCGGTGGGTTCGGGACGCTACTTCACCAACGCCGTCGACACGCGCACGGAAGGCGTGGACATCGTCAGCACCTACCGGATCGACCTGCAAGAGAAAGACCGCCTGGACCTCACCGTGGCGTACAACCACAACAAGAGCACGGTACAGAAAATCGCCGACAATCCAGCCATCCTGACGGCCAACAACCTGAAACTGATCGACCGCCAGAGCATCGACCGCATCACGGTGGCGTCGCCGAAGGACAAGTTCAGCCTGGCCGCCGATTACGGTTTTGGCATCTGGAACGTGCACGGCCTGGTGACGCGCTACGGCAGCTTCACCGTGCCGCAAAACGATGTCAAGCTGGACCAGACGTATGACCCGCAATGGGTGCTGGATGTGTCCGGTTCCGTAAAGCTGGGCAAGAACTGGCGCCTGGTGGCCGGCATCGACAACGTCACCAACCGCTACCCGGCGCAAGTGACCAGCAACGGCAACCTGAACGTCAACGGCACGCAGCCCTACAGCATCTTCGCGCCGAACGGCTTCAACGGCCGCTATTACTACGCCAAGGCGGGTTATAGCTGGTAATCGCTGGTAATAGCTGACAATAGCAACACAGCACGGGAGGCATCTGCCTCCCGTTTTTTATTCCCGCCTGCCCCCTGGCGTACGGGTGGCCATCCTGGCAGGCAATCGGCTACCATGGACATTCTCCCACTCTGACGACGGAATATCATGCCCAGCTGGCATCTGACCGACGCCGCCGATCTGGCGGCGCGCCATCCCTACACTTTCTACAAATCGCCACCCGAGGCCATCGCCCAGGTGCGCCCCGGCGAGGTGGTCAAGCTGATCTTCGCCTTCCACAGCGACGATCCGCAGGCGCCGGGCGCCGAGCGCATGTGGGTGCTGGTGGAGACGATCGAGCCGCATGGACATTTCACCGGCAAGCTCGACAACATGCCCGGCTACATCGCCGATCTGCACGCCAAGGACGCCATCGCCTTCGAAGCGCGCCACATCATCAATACGCAACACGACGATGACGACAATCTCGTCAACCGCTATGCGGGCCTGTGCTTCGTCACAAAACGCGTGCTGGAAGACGGCGCGCCCGTCGGCTATCTGTACCGCGAAGAGCCGGACAACGACGACGACAGCGGCTGGCGCCTCACGGCCAACGACGAGAGCGACGACTACATCAACGACAGCGCCAACGTGGCCCTGGTATCGCTCGGTGCCGTGCTCAGCGTGGACGACCGCTTCATCCGCCTGCTGGACTCGCCTGCCGGCGCGGCATATGCTTTCGACCACAGCACGCAACAATTCATGGCGGTTGAGGAATGACAACAGATGAACTGAAGGAATTTTGCGCGGCCCTGCCCGGCGCGCAAGCCGTGCTGTACGGTGCGCCGTCGAACATCCTCGTGGTTGAAGTGAGCGGCAAGAAATTTGCCTACTTTAAGACCAGCGCACCGGAGCAGTGGCGCTTCAGCCTGAGGGTCAGCGCGGAGCGCTTTATCGAACTGACGGACATGCCAGGCGTGAAACCGGCCCGCTACATGGGTCGCTTTCACTGGGTCACCATCGTCGATGTGACACGCTTCCCGGCCGATTACCTGGCCGAGCTGGTGCAAGATAGCTACGCGCGCGCCGTGGCCAGCCTGACGCGCGCGCAGCGGGCGACCATCGGCTAGAGGGCTTCCTCTCCCGCCATGGCGCGGTCGATGTCTGCGCGCGTCAGGTCCGGCGCCAGTTGCAGGATGAACTCGTAGGCGTAGGCGCGCAGGTAGGCGCCACGGCGCACGGCCAGGCGCGTCGTGTTGCTGGCGAACAAATGCGACGCCTCCACGGCCCTTAACCCCTTGTCGCGGCCATGGTCGAAGGCCATCGACGCGACGATGCCCACACCCAGGCCCAGCGCCACGTATTGCTTGATGACGTCCGAATCCATGGCCGTCAAAATAATATCGGTGGCCACGCCCGCCTTGGCGAACGCGGCGTCGATATGGCCCCGGCCCGTGAAACCCTTGTCGTAGGTAATCAGCGGATACTTGGCCAGGTCTTCCAGGCGGATGGGTGTATGTTCGAGCAGCGGGTGGCCGTCCGGCACGACGATCAAATGGCTCCAGCGGTAGCACGGGAACGACACCAGGTCAGGGAACTGGCTCAAGCCTTCCGTGGCGATGCCGATATCGGTCTTGCCCGACAACACCCATTCCGCGATGTGCTCGGGCGCGCTTTGTTGTAGCGCAATGCGCACGTCGGGATAGGCGGCGCGGAAGCCCTGCACCACTTTCGGCAGCGCATAGCGCGCCTGCGTGTGCGTAGCCGCCACCGACAGGGTACCGCTGGTCTGGCCGCTGTATTCCAGGCTGGCCTGCTGCAGGTTTTCCGCCTCGATCAAAAGGCGATCGACGATTTTCAAAATGCCCTTGCCCGGCTCCGTCAAGCCCGTCAAGCGCTTGCCGTTGCGCTCGAAGATGACCACGCCCAGCTCGTCTTCCAGTTCGCGGATTTGCCTGCTCACGCCCGGCTGCGACGTGAACAGGGCGTTCGCCACTTCCGTCAGGTTGTAGCCGCGGCGCGCCGCTTCGCGGATCGAGCGCAGTTGTTGAAAGTTCATATATTTTCAGCCTTTAGGTTCTTGTTGGTTCAACGAACACGTGGAGGCGTTTCGGGCGGACAACTAACGTCTCGCCTTCCTTCAACTGCAGATGCGTAAAACGCTCGTTCGACATCACCGCTTCGATCAGTTCGCTGTTATCGATGCGCTGCAAGTCCAGCTGGGCCAGCGGGCCGATGGCATGCGCGCGGCTCAGTTTCACCACGATGCCTTCGGCACCCTGCGTGTAGCGGTCGATTTCCAGGTCGTGCGGACGCACATAGGCCGTGCCCTTGCTGTCGCTCACGCCCGCATAATCGGGCACCTCGAAGCTGGCGTCGCCGGTGGCCATCACGCCGTCATGCACGCGGCCGTGGAACAGGTTGACGTTACCCAGGAAGCCGTAGACGAAAGGCGAAGCCGGATGGTTGTAGACTTGTTCCGGGGAACCGAGTTGCTCGACGGTGCCCTTGTTCATCAGCACCACCTGGTCCGCCACCTCCAGCGCCTCTTCCTGGTCATGCGTGACAAAAATACTGGTGACGTGCAAGTCGTCATGCAAACGGCGCAGCCAGCGGCGCAATTCCTTGCGCACCTTGGCATCCAGGGCGCCGAACGGTTCGTCCAGCAGCAGCACGCGCGGTTCGACAGCCAGGGCGCGTGCCAGGGCGATGCGCTGGCGTTGTCCGCCCGACAGCTGCGGCGGATAGCGGTCGGCCAGCCAGTCCAGCTGCACCAGCTCCAGCAAATCTTTCACTTTACGGCGGATCTGGTCTTCCGACGGGCGCTCGCTGCGCGACTTCACGCGCAAGCCGAAGGCCACGTTTTCAAACACCGTCATGTGCTTGAACAGCGCATAGTGTTGAAAGACGAAACCGACCTGCCGCTCGCGCACATGGCGGTTCGACGCATCTTCCGCGTCGAGCAGCACCTGGCCGCTGTCCGGATGTTCCAGACCGGCGATGATGCGCAGCAAGGTCGTCTTGCCGCAGCCGGACGGGCCCAGCAGGGCCGTCAATTCACCGGCGGGAAAGTCCAGCGAGATATTGTCGAGGGCGACGAAATCGCCGAAACGCTTGTGGATGTTTTTAACTGCGATGGTCATATCAGTGCTCCGTGGAACGTAAGGCGGAATCGTCGGCGTCGCTCTCGTTCAAACGCCACTCAATAAAAGCTTTCAAGGCCAGGGTCACCAGCGCCAGCAGGGCCAACAGAGAGGCGACGGCAAACGCGGCGGCAAAGTTGTACTCGTTGTACAAAATCTCCACCTGCAGCGGCATGGTGTTCGTTTCGCCGCGGATATGGCCGGAGACGACGGACACGGCGCCGAACTCGCCCATGGCGCGGGCATTGCACAGGATCACGCCATACAGCAAGCCCCACTTGATGTTTGGCAAGGTCACTCTACGGAACGTATTCCAGCCCGAGGCGCCCAGCACGAGAGCGGCCTCTTCCTCTTCGCTGCCCTGCGACTGCATCAGCGGGATCAGTTCGCGCGCCACGAACGGGAAGGTAATGAAGATGGTGGCCAGCACGATGCCGGGCACGGCAAACAGGATCTTGATGTCGTGCTCCTGCAGCCACGGGCCGAACCAGCCCTGGGCGCCGAACATCAGCACATAGATCAGGCCGGAAATCACGGGCGAGACGGAAAACGGCAAGTCGATCAGGGTCAGCAGGATGCTCTTGCCGCGGAACTCGAACTTGGCGATACACCAGGACGCGGCCACGCCGAACACCAGGTTCAGCGGCACGGCGATGGCGGCCGTGATCAGGGTCAGCTTGATGGCGGAAATCGCGTCCGGATCGATGATGGCGGCGATATACGCTTCCCAGCCCTTCTTGAACGCTTCGGCAAACACGGCCACCAGGGGCACGATCAGGAACGCCGTCAGGAACAGCAAGGCGATGCTGATCAATACCGTGCGCACCCACAACGGCTCCAGCACGACGGGGCCGACGTTCGGCTCGAAACGGCGCGCTTTTGGCAGCGCATCTTCCACCGTCGCCACGGCAGTGATATTCGTACTCATGATTTCTTCGCCTTTCCGCGCGTCCATGCTTGCAGCAGGTTAATCGTCAACAACAGCAAAAAGGAGACCACCAGCATCACCACGGCGATGGCCGTGGCGCCCGCGTAATCGTATTGCTCCAGCTTGGTAATAATGAACAGCGGCGTGATTTCCGACACCATCGGCATGTTGCCAGCGATAAAGATTACGGAACCGTACTCGCCCGTGGCGCGGGCAAAGGCCAGCGCAAAGCCCGTCAGCAAGGACGGCAAAATCGTGGGAAAGATGACGCGAATAAACGTTTGCAGCGAATTGGCGCCCAGGCTGGCGGCCGCTTCTTCGAGTTCCTTTTCCGCGTCTTCCAGCACCGGTTGCACGGTGCGCACGACGAAGGGCAAGCCGATGAAGGTCAGCGCCACCACCACCCCCAGCGGCGTGAACGCCACCTTGATGCCCAGCACGCCTTCGATGAACTGGCCGAACCAGCCGTTCGACGAGTACAGAGCGGTCAGGGTGATGCCGGCCACGGCCGTCGGCAAGGCGAACGGCAAGTCGACCAGCGCGTCGATGATGCGCTTGCCGGGGAATTTGTAGCGCACCAGCACCCAGGCCAGGATGCCGCCAAACACCACGTTCAGCAGGGCAGCGATCAGCGAGGCGCCAAACGTCAGCCGGTACGACGCCATCACGCGCTCGGACGTCACTGCGCTGAAGAAGGCGTCCCACGTCATGGTGAAGGTTTTCAGGAACACCGACGAGAGCGGAATGAGAACGATCAAGGCCAGGTAAAAGAGCGTGAAGCCCAGTGACAGCTTAAACCCCGGCATGACCCGAAACGGCGCGCCGCGCGCCTTGATCGGTGCTGCTGATGCTGCAGACATAGAAACTCCTTCTTATTACATTTTTGAGTTATAGGGCGCAATAATCACATGCAATCGTTATAAAAAGAACTAACCATTTCTCATTTGCTTAGATGGATTTTGCATACTTCGTTATCAAAGCGCTGGGCGAAAAAAAACGCACCGGACAGGTGCGTTTTTTAAGTGTCACTTGAGAAACCCCTGCGAAATGCCGGGGTCGGACCCTGAGGGTCCGACCCCAGAACTTGCTTTTGGGGTATATCCGCAACTGACCCCGTTCTTACTTGTTCGGCTGCGGCGTCAGGCGCAGGTACGGCTTGGCAGCCGTAAAGCCCTTCGGATACTTCTGCTTGATCACGTCCGGGTCTTGCACGGTCAATGGGATGATGACGTCGTCGCCATCTTGCCAGTTGCCTGGCGTGGCGACCGTGTAGCCGTCCGTCAGTTGCAGGGCATCGATGACGCGCAGGATTTCATTGAAGTTGCGGCCAGTACTGAGCGGATACGTGAGGATCAGGCGTACCTTTTTGCTCGGGTCGACGATGAAGACGGAGCGCACGGTGGCCGTCACGGATTGCTCCGGGTGGATCATGTCGTACAGCACCGACACTTTCTTGTCGACGTCGGCGATGATGGGGAAGCCCACCACGGTGTTTTGCGTCTCTTCGATATCCTTGATCCAGCTCTTGTGCGACTCGGCCGCGTCCACGGACAGGGCGATGGCCTTCACGTTGCGCTTGTCGAATTCCGGCTTGAGCTTGGCCGTCAGGCCCAGCTCCGTCGTGCACACGGGGGTAAAGTCGGCCGGGTGGGAAAACAGCACCACCCAGGAATTGCCAGCCCACTCGTGGAACTTGAGCGTCCCGATCGAGCTGTCTTGTTCAAAATCAGGGGCGACATCGCCCAGGCGTAAAGTCATCGTGATCTCCTTGTGAAGTTGTGTGTCTATGGATATTCGTCGAATCAGGCTGCCTGACGGTGGCGTTTGTCGCTTTGCGCCAGATCAAACAGTGTTTGCAGTTGCGCCTGACCGTAGACCCAGTCACCAAGGCGCGACTCGGCGTTGATATGGCCCAGCGCACCGCCATCAATATACTTGCAATTCCAGCGCCGCGCCCACTGCGCCGCGTGTTCGGCCGTCATCCACGGATCCGTCTGGCTGGCGATCAATATGCCGGGGCAAGGCAAGCGCTTTTGCGGCAAGGCTTTGGCCACGCCAAACTTGTCCGGATCGGCCGGCCCTACCAGCAGCACGCCGGCCACGCCCTGCGGGTCGCGCGCCAGGCTGTGCGCCGTCGTCAGGCAGCCGAAGCTGTGGGCGACGATCAGGGTCGGGCGCGCATCTTGCCGCCGCACCTGGTCCAGGCGCGCCGACCAGGTGGCCAGCTCGGGTTCGTTCCAGTCATCCTGCTCAACCCGCTCGAATTGCGGATACAGGCGCTGCCAGCGGCTCTGCCAGTGCTCGGGACCGCTGTTATGCAAGCCCGGCACGATCAGTACCCGGTAATCGGAAAAGCTGCGCAGCGCCATGATGTGTCCTTGCGTGATCGATTCCGGCAAGCGTTGCCGCCTACCGGTGAAGATTACTTCGGCTGATAAATCTGGTCGAAGATGCCGCCGTCGGCAAAGTGCGCCTTCTGGGCCGACGTCCAGCCACCGGCCACTTGCTCGATGGTGAACAGCTTGACCTTGGCAAACTGCGACGCGTATTTCTTCGCCGCCTTGTCCGTTGCCGGACGGTAGTAATTCTTGGCGATGATGTCTTGTGCTTCGTCCGTGTACAGGTAGTTCAGGTAAGCCTCGGCCACCTTGCGCGTGCCGTGCTTGTCGGCAAACTTGTCGACCACGGCGACGGGCGGCTCGGCCAGGATGCTGACGGACGGGGTGATGATGTCAAACTTGGTCGGGCCCAGTTCCTTGACGGCCAGGTAAGCCTCGTTTTCCCAGGCGATCAGCACGTCGCCGATACCCCGTTCAACGAAGGTGGTGGTGGCGCCGCGTGCGCCGGAATCGAGCACGGGCACGTTTTTATACAGTTTGCCGAGGAAATCCTTGGCCTTCGCTTCGTTGCCGCCCGGCTGGCGCAAGGCATAGCCCCAGGCCGCCAAATGGTTCCAGCGGGCGCCGCCCGAGGTTTTCGGATTCGGCGTGATGACGGACACGCCCGGCTTGATCAGGTCGTTCCAATTCTTGATGCCTTTCGGGTTGCCCTTGCGCACCAGGAACACGATGGTCGAGGTGTACGGCGCGCTGTTGTGCGCCAGGCGCTTTTGCCAGTCGGCGGCCAGCAGTTTGTGCTCGGCCAGTGCATCGATGTCATAGGCCAGGGCCAACGTGACCACGTCCGCTTCCAGGCCGTCGATGACGGCGCGCGCCTGCTTGCCGGAACCGCCATGCGATTGCTTGATCTTGACGTTGTCGCCCGTCTTGCCTTTCCACTCCTTGGCAAATGCCGTGTTCACATCCTGGTACAGCTCGCGCGTCGGGTCGTACGACACGTTGAGCAGGGTGATATCGGCGGCCTGCGCCGTTTGCAGAAGGGCAAACGCGCTAAGGGCGGCGGCAATGATGATTTTTTTCGACAGCATCTAAGATCCCCGTGTGGTTGAACTTTCAGAGCCACCAGATTACGGCGCAACGGCCGCAAAGAGAACGAAGCGTTTCGCCGTTTGATATGCGTTTTTCACATATGGACGGCACACAACGGGGATAAAGCAGTTAATAAAAACGGTTGAACAGCACCACGGACCACGTGGCGAAGGCCAGGATGCAGGTCAGCAGCACGGCGGCGCTGCCGAAGTCCTTGGCGTTTTTCGACAGCGGATGAAGCTCGAGCGAGATGCGGTCGACCACGGCTTCCAGCGCGGAATTGATCAGTTCGACGATCAAGACCAGCAGCAGCACGCCGATCAGCACCAGTTTTTCAAAGGCGGAGATGCGCAGCAGCAAGGCGATCAGCGTGCCGACGACGAACAAGCCCAGTTCCTGGCGGAACGCATGTTCATGGCGCCAGGCCGCCTTCAAGCCGTCGAGCGAGTAGAAAAAGGCGGAAAAAATCCGTTTCAAGCCGCTCTTGCTCTTGAATTCATTGACAGGTTGCATAGTTTTCCATGGTTCAAAGTACATCCAGCCGTCAATTATGACGGCCAACATGAGAATTGTGACAATTTATTCGCTGAATATCTCGGAACATTTCACTATTTTTTCACATCATGGTATAAAGATGCATGAATACTGCATTGCACCAAATCCATCATGAAAATTGAACCGGTCGCAGCTCCAAAGACGACGATCCAGGTCATCGAACGCATGGTCGCCCTGCTCGATGCCCTGGCCAAATATTCCGACCCGGTCAGCCTGAAGGAATTGTCCAAGGTTTCCGGCCTGCACCCCTCGACGGCGCACCGCATTCTCAACGACATGGTGCTGACCCGCTTTGTCGACCGCATCGAACCGGGCACGTATCGCCTGGGCATGCGCCTGCTGGAACTGGGCAATGTGGTGAAAAGCCGCCTCAGCGTGCGCGAAGCGGCGCTGGACTTCATGCGCCAACTGCACAAGAAAACCCAGCAAACCATCAACCTGTCCGTGCGCCAGGGCGACGAGATCGTCTACATCGACCGCGCCTTTTCCGAGCGCTCGGGCATGCAGGTGGTGCGCGCCATCGGTGGCCGCGGCCCGCTGCACCTAACCTCGACCGGCAAGCTGTTCCTGTCAGTCGACGAGCCGAAAGCCATCCGCGCGTACGCCACGCGCACGGGCTTGGCCGGGCACAACAAGAATTCCATCACGGATCTGCAAAAACTCGAGCGCGAGCTGAGCCTGGTGCGCGAGCGCGGCTATGCGCGCGACAATGAAGAGCTGGAGCTGGGCGTGCGCTGCATGGCCGCCGGCATCCGCGACGATTCAGGCAAGCTGATCGCCGGCCTGTCGATCTCGGCCCCCGCCGACCGCCTGCAGGATGAGTGGCTGGGGGATCTGGTGGAGACGGCGAACCAGATTTCCGTCACCTTGGGTTTTATTCCACAGGACTAAAGCACTGCCGCATAAAAATGTTCAGGGCAAGGCGCACTAACGAAGACAGTACGACTAGTACGGCGAGTTAGTGCAACGTAGCCATGGACATTCGCATTGAAACTTAATCAACCGCCGGGCAGGCTCATGTTGGCTGGTTTGAGGGCTTCCAGCCACTTGCGCATGCGTCCCGCATCGGCCGTACGCGACTGTTTTCCCTTGGAATCGAGGAAGACCATGATCACGGCCCGTCCTTCGATGACGGCCTGCATCATCAGACAACGTCCCGCCTCGTTGATGAAGCCCGTCTTTTGCAGGCCGATTTCCCAGCCCGGGTTGGCCACCAGGTGATTCGTATTGCCAAACTGCATGGGCTGGCCGCTGGCTTCGACGATGGCTTTCGGGTCCGTCGAGTACTCGCGCAGCAGCGGATGGCGGAAGGCGGCCATGGCCAGCTTGCCCAGGTCGCGCGCGCTGGCCACGTTCATCTTCGACAAGCCGCTGGAATCGACGTAATGCGTATCGAGCATGCCCAGTTGGCGCGCCTTGCTGTTCATGGCGTCGACAAAGGCCGGCAAGCCGCCCGGATAATTGCGGCCCAGCGCCGAGGCGGCGCGGTTTTCCGAGCTCATCAGGGCGATATGCAGCATATTGCCGCGCGTCAATTGCGAGCCCACTTTCAGGCGTGAGCTGCTGAACTTGGCGCGGTCGACGTCCTCGTCCATGATCGTCAACACTTCATCCATGTCCTGGCGCGCTTCGACCACCACCAGGCCCGTCATCATCTTGGTGATGGAGGCGATGGGCAGGGCCACATTCGAATTCTTTTCAAACAGCACTTCCGAATTGGCCTGGTCCAGCACCAGTGCCACGCTCGATTTGAGGTCGAGCGGATCGCGCGTGAGATTCAGACCAGCCAGGTCGCCCATGGTGGGCATCGGTGCGGCCATGGGCACGGCCACGCTGCTGACTTTTTGATAGATGACCTTGCGTTTGCCGCGCACCATGACGACCCGGCGCACGGTCTTTTCGCGCGGCGCGGCCGTCGTGCCCTTGCGCAGCACGACTTTGACTTTCTTGGTGTTGTGTTTCTTGGAGGCTGAGGATTTGCCGTTCGCTTCCTTGGCGTGCACGGCCGCAGCCGGCGCCAACGCAAACAGCAGGGAAGCCAGGACACCCAGCGCAAGTTTAAACTTAGCCATTCGATAATTCCCCGTGAAGCTGTTGCCTTATTGCAGTGTAGCGAAATGCAGAGTAATCGCAAGCCTATTTAACAGTTGGGACAGTATTTATTGCAGCAACGAAATACAAATCGTTGGCGATCAGCAAACAAACTCATCCTTAATCGACTGTTTGCTTGCGCAAATCGCCAGCGTGTCTATTTATCCATGAATTTAACAAAGCCGGCCAGCGGCTCGCGTTCCGTGTTCAAGCGGTTCTCGATCTTGTCCGGGTCGGCATAGCCGAGGGCCATGCCGCACACCACCATTTCGCTGGCCGGCACGCCCAGTTCCTCGCGGATGATGTCATGGTAGTGGATGAAGGCCGCTTGCGGGCAGGTATCGAGTCCGCGCGCGCGCGCCGCCAGCATGATGTTTTGCAAGAACATGCCGTAGTCGAGCCAGGAACCCTGTTCCAGCACCCGTTCGATGGTAAAGATCAAGCCCACGGGCGCATCGAAAAACTGGAAATTGCGTCCATGCTGGGCCGCCATGCCGGCCGTGTCGCCGCGCTCCAGGCCCAGCAACTGATACAGATCCAGGCCGATCTTGCGGCGGCGTTCGATGAACGGCGCCGTCCACTGGCGCGGGTAATAGATATACGACGCCGTGCGCGCGGGGGCGTCCGGCGCCTTCGGTGCGGCATAGGCATCGAGGATGCGGCGCGACAGGCGCAGGCGCGCTTCGCCCGACAGCACGTACACTTTCCACGGCTGCATGTTGGCGCCAGAGGGGGCGCGCGCCGCCACTTCCAGGATGCGCGCAATCTCGTCCGGCGCCACCGGCGTGGGCAAAAAGGCGCGGATCGAACGGCGCGACACAATGACGGCGTCCACGGCTTGCTGCGCCGACGTTGTTTCCAATGCTTGCTTGCTCACTGCCCTGCTCTCCCGCTCACTCTATTTCTTGACGACAAACACCACGCCGACCACGGCCACCAGCATGCCGGCGATACCCAGCATATTAAAGGCTTCGCCAAACATCAGCCAGGCCATCACGGCCGTCGTGGGCGGTGTCAGGTACAGCAAGCCCGTCACTTTCGTCGCATCGCTGCGGCGGATCAGGGCAAACAGCAGGAAAATGGCGCCGATAGACAGCACGAGTACCGACCACAGCAAGGCGCCTATGAAATTCGCCGTCCATTGGACGTTGCTGAAATGCAGGTCCAGCCCCTCGTAATACAGGGCGAATGGCAACACGACCACGATGGAGGCGGCAAACTGCACCACCGTGCCAGTGCGCAAGTCGAACTGGGGACAGTGGCGTTTTTGATACATGGTGCCGGCCGTCATCGACAGCAGGGCAAACACGCACAGCAGCACGCTTTCCACGGTCAGGCCCACGAGATTGATCTTCGCGTACACGACGAGGGCCACGCCCAGCAAACCAAAGAGCAAGCCCAGCCACTGGCGCGGGCGCACGGATTCGCCGATCAATGGTGCGGCGCAGGCCGTCAGCACAGGCTGCATGCCGACGATCAGGGCAGAGAGGCCGGCTGGCATGCCCAGCTTGATGGCGCACCAGACGCCGGCCAGATAGCCAGCCTGCATCAGGATGCCGGCCACGGCGATCTGGCGGAACTGTCCCACGGGCCACGGTGCGCGCAACAGCAGCACCAGCGGCAGCAGGATCACCAGCACGCCCAGGAAGCGCAGCAACAAAAAGGTCAGCGGCGGCGCGTACGGCAGGCCGAACTTGGCGACGATAAAACCTGTGCTCCATAACAACACAAAAAAGCCGGGCAAGGCCATCGGCGCCAGGGTCGTCAAGAAAGGAGCTTTGGGGGCTTTACCGCTGGCGCCAGCTGCGGCGGGAAGATTGGACATGGTATCAACTCGGGAAACGGGGTCGGCACCGGGGCGCTGCGCCAGTGCGGGAGGCAAAGTCTAGCATGCTGCGCCGCACTCGTCCTGAAAGGCGGGGAAATAACAGTTTAGGGTTAAACCATTGACACCCAGAAATCAAATATTTCTCTTTAGAAACAATGGTTTTTGATGCAAATCTATTCAATTGTTGCATTGCACAAGAATCGCTTGACTTCATTTTTTTTCGCCGTAGAATAGGGTTTGTTGCGTTGCACAATTCTTGTTCAGCTTGAAAATTTAGATTCACCTGCTTTCCCAAACGGTACACGCAGCATCAAATTAACCAGATTTCGATTTTTTGGAGATTTATATGTTTTCAATTCCTGAGCAATTTTCGTCCGCTACCAAAACCAACCTGGAAGCCCAATTCGCCCTGTTCTCGTCGCTGACGAGCAAAGCCTTCGAAGGCATCGAAAAGATCGTCGAACTGAACCTGACCGCGGCCAAGGCAACGCTGGAAGAATCGACCGCCGCCGCCAAGCAATTGCTGTCGGCAAAAGATCCCCAAGAATTCTTCTCGCTGAGCGCTGCTCAAGCCCAGCCTAGCGCCGAAAAAGCCATCGCTTACGGTCGTCACCTGGCTGCCATCACGTCGGGCACCCAAGCCGAGTTCAGCAAAGCAGCTGAATCGCAAATCGCTGAAACCAACCGCAAAGTGCTGTCGCTGGTGGAAGAAGTCACCAAGAACGCGCCAGCCGGTTCGGAAAACGCTGTTGCCATGCTGAAAAGCGCCATCGGCAACGCCAATGCAGGCTACGAGCAATTCTCGAAAACCAGCAAGCAAGCCGTCGAAGCCATCGAAGCGAACCTGACATCGGCCGTGAACCAGTTCACGCAAGCGGCTGAAAAAGTCGTGCCACGCACGGCTGCCAAGTAATTATTGCGCGACCGCTACGGCGGTCCGTTGTTCCAAGCTCCTCCAGGCATCCATCCCGCACTTCTCCGACGGATGCCATTATGCCCCAGCCCAGCTGGGGCATTTTTTATGTCTGAGCACTTCCTGAACGCGTTTACTCCCCCAGATACGCCGCCTTCACGCGCGGGTCGTCGAGCATGGCGGCCGCATTGCCGCCCATGATGACCAGGCCGGAATCCATCACATAGCCGCGGTGCGCCGCTTGCAGGGCCAGGCGGGCATTCTGCTCGACCAGCAAGATCGTGATGCCTTCGGACGACACCTTGCGGATCACCTCGAAGATTTTTTCCACCATGATGGGCGACAGGCCCATCGATGGCTCGTCGAGCAGCAGCAGCTTCGGATGACTCATCAGGGCGCGCGCCATGGCCAGCATCTGCTGCTCGCCGCCCGACAGGGTGCCGGCCATCTGCGCCGCCCGCTCTTTCAAGCGCGGAAACACGTCGAACCATTTCTCGATATCGGCCTCGACACCGGCCTTGTCCGTGCGCGTGTAGGCGCCCATCATGAGATTTTCACGGATCGACATGCGGGTAAACACGCCCCGCCCTTCCGGCACCATGGCCAGTTTCTTCTCCACCAGGTGAAACGACTTCGTGCCCTTGAGCGATTCGCCCAGGTAACTGATCGTGCCCTCGACCTTACAGGCCGGCAGGGTGCCCGTGATGGCTTTCAAGGTCGTCGTCTTGCCCGCGCCGTTCGCGCCGATCAGGGCGATCAGCTCGCCTTCGTTGACTTCCAGGTCGATACCCTTGACGGCCTTGATGCCGCCGTAGGCCACGTGCAAGCCCGCCACTTTCAATACAGTCTTGTTCAAGCCATTGTTACTCATGCGTGCGATCCCCCCAGGTAAGCCTCGATGACGGCCGGGTTTTGTTGTATTTCGGCCGGCAAGCCTTCGGCGATGCGCTTGCCATATTCGAGCACCGTGATGCGGTCGCATAGTCCCATCATCAGTTTCACGTCGTGCTCGATCAACAGCACGGTCTTGCCTTCGGCCTTGATTTTCACCAGCAACTCGCGCAAGGCCAGCTTTTCCGTCGCGTTCATGCCCGCCGCCGGCTCGTCGAGGGCCAGCAGCGTGGGGTCGGTGGCCAGCGCGCGGGCGATTTCCAGGCGCCGCTGGTCGCCATACGATAAAAAGCGCGCCGTGCGGCTGGCGAACTGGGCGATGCCGACGAAATCGAGCAACTCCATCGCCCGCTTGCGGATGGACGCCTCTTCCTCGCGCGCCGCCTTGTGGCGGAAGATGGCGCCGAACACGCCCTGGTGCGAGCGCACATGGCGCCCCACCATGACGTTTTCCAGCGCCGTCATGTCGCCAAACAGGCGGATATTCTGGAAGGTACGCGCAATGCCCGCCTTCGCCACCTTGTGCGGTGCCGACGGCGAATACGGCTTGCCGGCCAGCTCGAAGGTGCCCGTATCGGGCTGGTACAGACCCGTAATGACGTTAAAGAAAGTGGTCTTGCCGGCGCCGTTCGGGCCGATCAAGCCGTAAATCTGGCCTTGCCGGATGGTGATGCCCACATCGGTCAGCGCCTGCAAGCCGCCGAAACGCTTGTTTACGCCGGCGATATTGAGAATGATCTGTTCGCTCATGCTATCCCTCCCTTATGCGGACACGACGCCGGTGGATTTATTCGGCTGGTCCACATCGTGGTCGGGCCGGTCTTCGTGCTTCGGCGATGGCCACAGGCCGGCGGGACGGTTGAGCATGATCAACACCATGGCCAGGCCGTACAGCAATTGGCGCAGCACTTCCGCCTCGATCACCACGTGGCCGAACAGCGCCTGCTGGGCCGGCTCCACCACGTGGCGCAGCACTTCCGGTATCGAGGCGAGGATCACGCCGCCGAGGATCACGCCGGGGATATGGCCGATGCCGCCCAGTACCACCATGGCCAGCACGGCGATCGATTCCGTCAGCGAGAACGATTCGGGCGAGACAAAGCCCTGGAACGAGGCAAACATGGCGCCGGCCACGCCGCCGAACGAGGCGCCCATGGAAAAGGCCAGCAATTTGACGTTGCGCGTATTGATGCCCATGGCCTTGGCGGCGATCTCGTCTTCGCGGATGGCCACCCAGGCACGGCCCAGGCGCGAATGCTGCAGGCGCTTGGTGACGAACACGACGGCGATGCACAGGAAGAGGAACAAAAAGTAATAGGCATTCACGGACGGCATGGAAAAGCCGGCCACCACGACGGTGCTGTTGGTGCCCGCCTCGCCCGCCAGGTTGACGCCGAAGATGCGGATGGGGTCGATCAAATTGATGCCTTGCGGGCCATTCGTGAAATTGATCGGGTCGTTCAAATTGTTCATGAAGATGCGGATGATCTCGCCAAAACCCAGGGTCACGATGGCCAGATAGTCACCGCGCAACTTCAAGGTCGGCGCACCCAGCAAGGCACCAAACAGGCCGGCAACAAAAGCTGCCAGCGGCACGATGAGCCAGATCGACAAATGGATGCCGTTTTCGCGGATTTCCGGTCCCATCAGTTGCACCAGGGTCTCGCCCAGCAGCGGATATTGATTCACCACCGATTCGAGCAGGATGGCGAACTGTGGCGACGCCAGCAAGGCCGTCAGGTAAGCGCCCACGGCGTAGAAGGCGATGTAGCCCAGGTCGAGCAGGCCGGCAAAGCCGACGACGATGTTCAAGCCCAGGGCCAGCATGATGTACAGCAAGGCCATGTCGATGATGCGCACCCACGAGTTGCCGAACTGCGCGGCAAAGAACGGGAACACCATCAGCAGCGCGGCCAGGCCCAGCATGCCGGCGTAGGCTTTGGCCGGATTTTTCTTCGCGTCAAAATCGAGTAGTGCCATGATTTAATCTCCCAGTTTCACATCAGGCACGGTCGGCCACGCGTTCGCCCATGATGCCGGACGGGCGCAAGGTCAGCACGATGATCAGCACGACGAAGGCAAAGATATCCTGGTAGTGGCTGCCCAGGAAGCCGCCCGTGATGTCGCCGATATAGCCGGCGCCCAGGCTCTCGATAATGCCCAGCAAGATACCGCCCAGCATGGCGCCATAGATATTGCCGATGCCGCCCAGCACGGCCGCACAGAAGGCCTTCAAGCCGGGGATGGCGCCCATGGAAAATTGAATGGAGGCATAGTTGGCGCCCCACATCACGCCCGCCACGGCCGCCAGCGCGGCGCCGATGGCAAAGGTGGCCACGATGACCTTGTCGGAATCGACGCCCATGAGGCCCGCCACGCGGGGGTTTTCCGCCGTGGCGCGCATGGCGCGGCCCATTTTCGTCTTTTCCACCAGCAATACCAAGCCGCCCATCGACAGCGCGGCCAGGGCCAGCAGCAACACTTGCGTTTGCGAAATCACGGCGCCGCCTATGTTGATGGGGTCGGTCGACAGCAATTGCGGGAAGGGCAAGGGATTGCGCGTCCAGATCATCATGGCGAAGGTTTGCAGCAGGATGGAGACGCCGATGGCGGTAATCAGGGGGGCGAGGCGGGGGGCGTTGCGCAGGCGGCGGTAGGCGACCCGCTCGATGATAATGTTGACCAGAATACAGATGGGGATGGCGCCGAGGATGGCGGTGGCCAGTTTCAGGTAGCCGGGCCAGTCCGGTACATAAATGCCCAGCAGCTTGAGGATGGTCAAGCCCACCATGGCGCCGATCATGAGTACGTCGCCGTGGGCGAAGTTAATCAGGTTCAAGACGCCATACACCATCGTGTAACCGAGGGCGACTAAGGCATACATGCTGCCCAACACCAAGCCGTTGATGATCTGCTGGATGAATGTATCCATGATTGCCCTATCAAATATGCATTTTTCGGGAACAACTTCGGCCAGAATATGTCGCTGATACAAAAACGGCACCGGAGGAAGAATTCCTGCAGTGCCATCCCTGGACCGTTCTCACCAGCATGGTGCACGCACTCAAAACGGGCGTGACCTTGCTTAGTCATAACGACAACATATTCAAGCTTGAAGCAATCATAACGATCTTTTGCAAAAACTAAGCTTGGAATAAATCGATCATTTCCGAATTAAATTCGGTTTTGAGGTAACTATTTCATCGATACGCAATCGCCCTACAGACTCAGGCCACGTCGCGCTTGAGGCCATCGAGGCCTTTCGGCATCGGGAACGTGACGGCTTCCTGCACGCCGTCGAGCGGGCGCACGCTCTTCACGCCACACTCTTTCAAGCGGTCGATGACGGCTTGCACCAGCACCTCGGGCGCCGAGGCGCCAGCGGTCACACCCACGCGCAGCTTGCCTTCCAGCCAGGCGGGATCGATCTGCGAGGCATTGTCGACCATGTAGGCTGGCGTGCCCATCTTCTCGGCCACTTCGCGCAGCCGGTTCGAATTCGAGCTGTTCGGGCTGCCCACGACGATCACCACTTCCACTTGCGGCGCCATGAATTTCACGGCTTCCTGGCGGTTCGTGGTGGCGTAGCAGATGTCGCCTTTTTTCGGCTCGGCGATGTTCGGATATTTCAGCTTCAAGGCCTCGATAATGTCGCGAGTGTCGTCAACTGACAACGTTGTTTGCGAAACATAGGCCAGGCTCTCCGGATTGGCTACCTGCAATGCCGCCACATCATCGAGCGTTTCCACCAGATGCATGCCCATATCAGCCTGCCCCATCGTGCCTTCCACCTCGGGATGGCCATCGTGGCCGATCATGATGATTTCGCGGCCTTCGCGGCGCATCTTGCCCACTTCCATGTGCACCTTGGTGACCAGAGGGCAAGTCGCGTCAAAAATGCTCAGGCCGCGCGATTCCGCCTCGGCGCGCACGGCTTTCGACACGCCATGCGCGGAAAACACGAGCGTATTGCCAGCAGGCACGTCATCGAGGTCGTCGATGAAGATAGCGCCCTTGTTGCGCAAGTCGGCCACCACATAGGCGTTGTGGACGATTTCATGGCGCACATAGATCGGTGCACCAAATTGCTGCAAGGCACGTTCGACGATTTCAATCGCCCGGTCGACGCCAGCGCAGAAACCACGGGGCTGGGCCAGTAACAGTTCTTTATCCATCGCTATTCCTTCACAGCACCGAAATGAGCTTGACTTCAAAGCGCAGCGGCTGGCCTGCCAGCGGATGATTGAAGTCGAACAGGGCCGAATCCTCGCGCATTTCGCGCAGCACGCCGGCAAAGCGGCCGCCGCCCGGCGCGGCGAAGTCGACCAGGTCGCCGATCTTGTAGTCGGCGCCCGGCACCGAGTTCTCGTCCAGGGTCGCGCGCGAAACGGACTGCACCAGCTCGGGATTGCGCTCGCCAAAGCCTTCGCCGGCGGCCAGCTCGAACGTCTGGTGCGTGCCTTCAGGCAAGCCCAGCAAACGCTGCTCGAGGAATGGCGCCAGCTGGCCCTGTCCCAGCATCAAGGTAGCAGGATTTCCGCTAAAGGTAGTGACAATATCAGTACCGTCAACAGTAGCAAGACGATAATGCAGGGTGAGGTAAGCCGCTTCGGTGACGACTGCTGGTTGCTCGTTGGACATAGTGAGTTTTCAGGTAGCTGATGCAAAACGATATTGTAAGCCACACTGGCCGCGCTTGCCCCATGGCTTCGTCAAAGAAGACCATGCCGGGGCACGCGCCGGTGACAAACAGGAGAACAGCATGGGCATCAAGGACTGGCCGGCCAGCGAACGGCCGCGCGAACGCCTGATCGAGGATGGCGCACACTCGCTGTCGGATGCGGAATTGCTGGCCGTGTTCCTGCGCACGGGCGTGCGCGGCAAGAGCGCCGTGGAGCTGGCACGTGACACGGTCGAGCACTTCGGCTCCCTGCGGGGCCTGTTTGGCGCCAGCCTCGTGAGTTTTTCCGCCGTGCATGGCATGGGCAGCGCCAAGTTTGCTCAGCTGCAAGCAGTCATGGAACTGGCGCGGCGTGCCATCATCGAGGATTTGCAAGCAGGCCAGGCGCTCAATTCGCCGCACGCCGTCAAAGACTATTTGCGCCTGACCCTGGGCAACCTGGCACACGAAGCGTTTCATGTGTTGTTTTTGGACGTCAAGAACCGCCTGATCACGACCCAGGAAATGTTTCGCGGCACCCTCACCCACACCAGCGTGTATCCGCGCGAAGTGGTGAAACAAGCGCTGCTGCACAACGCGGCCAGCGTCATGCTGGCGCATAACCACCCGTCCGGCACGCCCGAGCCCAGCGAATCGGATTTATTGCTCACGCGCGCGCTGGTGCAAGCCTTGTCGCTGGTGGACGTGCGCATCCTCGACCATTTCGTCGTGGCCGGTCGGCAAGTACATTCGTTTGCGGAACACGGCCAGATCTAGGCCCGCACCCGCCCTGGTCACAGTTAACCATGTGTAAACAAGGACATACGTGACAGCAGCGGAACGCTTATCTAACAGTAAACAGTCCTGTTTACCAGTGCTTTCCCCTATGAAGAAGGGTAAAAGTCTAATTGTTAAATTATTTCAATACAACATGACACAATTGTTTTTCGCAAGTCATTGATAAATCTGCTTATTTTGGATATACTCTCGTTTTTCCAATTTGGAATATCTTTAAGGAGTGCGCCATGGCACGTGTTTGCCAAGTCACTGGGAAGAAGCCGATGGTCGGCAACAATGTTTCCCATGCAAACAACAAAACCAAACGTCGTTTTTTGCCTAACTTGCAGAATCGTCGTATTTTTGTTGAATCTGAAAACCGCTGGGTCTCCCTGCGTTTGTCCAACGCCGGTCTGCGCGTCATCGATAAAGTCGGCATCGACGCCGTATTGGTCGATATGCGCGCTCGTGGCGAAAAAGTCTAATTAGCAGAATAAGGGAGCTATCATGGCAAAATCAGGCCGCGACAAAATCAAGTTAGAATCGACCGCCGGTACGGGTCACTTCTACACGACTACCAAAAACAAGCGTACGACGCCTGCGAAAATGGAGATCATGAAATTTGATCCTAAAGCACGCAAGCACGTAACGTACAAAGAAACCAAAATCAAGTAATTGATCTTGTGTTCTGTAAAAAGAACCGCTCCGATGAGCGGTTTTTTTTCGTCCTGATTTTTTACGCCGCCCTCCCCCTTTGCCAGGGCGAAAAAAAAGGCCCTGGAATCCAGGGCCTTGATATGGCGCAACAGGCTAATCAGGCATAGCTGCGCAGGCGCAGTGAAAAATCCTGCAGCGACTGGATGCCCGACGCTTCGGCGCGCGTGCACCAGTCTTGCAGCTTCTGCAGCAATTGCTCGCGCGTAAAGTGCGAACGCTCCCAGATGGCCCCCAGCTCCACGCGCATGTGGTGCATGGTTTCCAGCGCCTTGCTGTGCTGGAACAATTCAGACAGTTGCTCATGGTGCGCCTCGGCCAGCTTGCCCGGCTCGCGCTGCATCAGCTTGCGCGACGACTTGAGGAAACGCTTTTCCAGTTCGGCCTTGTGCTTCAGGTGTTCCAGCTCTTCCTTCCAGGCATGCTTGATCGATTTCGCGTACTTGGCCATCACGTCGTAGCGGTTGGCGATGACCGACTGCAAGGTCTCGAAGTCCGCTTCCAGCTTGCCGTGCGAGAACTTCGGTTCCGGCGCCAGCTTTTTCACCTTGGCCAGACCCAGCATTTCCAGCGCGCGGATATACGCCCAGCCGATATCGATTTCATACCATTTCGACGACAGCTTGGCCGACGTCGCATACGTGTGGTGATTGTTATGCAACTCTTCGCCGCCGATCAGGATGCCGAACGGAATGATGTTGGTGGCCGCGTCGGCGCAATCGTAGTTGCGGTAGCCCCAGTAGTGGCCGATGCCGTTGATGATGCCGGCTGCCGTGATGGGTATCCACATCATTTGCACGGCCCACACGGAAATGCCGATCACGCCGAACAACACGAAATTGATGACGAACAGCGACACCACGCCCAGCCAGCTGTACTTGGTGTACAGGTTGCGCTCGATCCAGTCCGTCGGCGTGCCGTGGCCATACTTGGCCATGGTTTCCATGTTCTTCGATTCAGCGCGATACAGCTCGGCGCCTTCCCAGAACACTTTCTTGATGCCGCGCGTCACGGGGCTGTGCGGATCTTCTTCCGTATCGCACTTGGCATGGTGCTTGCGGTGGATAGCCGCCCACTCCTTGGTCACCTGGCCCGTCGTCAGCCACAGCCAGAAACGGAAGAAATGGCTGGGGATGGCGTGCAATTCCAGCGCCCGGTGAGCTTGGTGGCGGTGCAGATAAATCGTGACGCTGGCGATCGTGATATGCGTGACCACCATGGTGTACAGGAAAACTTGCCATGCGGTCAGATCGGTAATGCCAGTTGCCATGAACTGCAAAACGTCGTGTAAAACGGAACTCAATGTCATTACTACTACTCCAAGTGGACAGGCATGCGCACGGTCGCTCCAGTGACTCTGGAGGTCCGGCAGAGTTAATTTTAGGCGTAATTGTACGCCCTAATGGGTACGATCAGGCAAAATCGGAGGCAGGCAGCGAGGTTAAGGCTGGGTGCCGGATGGCGCGGACTCACCCTCTGCCGCGCCCGCGAGCGGGGCAGGAGGCGTACCAACAATACGCAATTCGCGTTGCGGAAACGGTACAGTGACCTTATGTTCCTGCAAGGTGCGCCAGATGGCGCGGTTCACATTCGACTTCACGCCGCCGGTGCCGTTTTCCGGGTCGGCGATCCAGAAGCCGATCTGCACATCGAGGCCGTCGGCGCCGAAACGCACAAGGGTGGCCGATGGCGGATTGCTTTGCGACACACGCGGCACCTTGGCCGTCGCCGCTTCCAGCAAGGGGAAGATGACATCGATATCCGTTTCATAGCCCACCGACACGGCCGTCGACAGCCACACCATGCGGTTGCTCAGCGACATATTCTGCACGCCGCCGGAAATCAGCATTTCATTCGGCACGATGGATTCAACGCCATCGCCACCCAGTAATACAGTATAGCGCGTATTGATCTGCGTCACCTTGCCCGTAAATTGCCCCACCGTGATCATGTCGCCGATGGTCAGACTGCGGTCGAGCAGGATGATGAAGCCGGAAACGAAGTTCGCGGCGATCTTTTGCAAGCCGAAGCCCAGCGCCACGCCGAAAGCGCCGCCAAACACGGACAGCACCGTCAGGTCGATGCCCACCAGCGACAGGCTGACCAGCACTGAAACGAGGATCAGCACGGCGCGCCCCATGCGCGACAGCACCACGCGCAAGGAGGTGTGCAAGCCCTGCATTTTCATCAGGCGCTCGTCGAGCGAAGTGCCGGCCCACATGGCCAGCACCAGCAGCACGGCCACGGAAATACCGGCTTGCAAGATGGCAGCCACGGACACCTTGTTGCGGCCCAGCGGTACGACGATGCCTTCCAGGAAGGCATGCAACTCCGGCCACAGGCCCGTGATATACAGGGCCATGCCGGCCCACACCACCACCGTGAATATCTTTTCCAGCAACAACATGGTGGGACTGATGTCGCCATGGCGGGCAAAAATACGGCGCAGCACATAAAAACCGAAGCGCACCAGCGCCATCGAGGTGCACAGGGGGATGGCAATACTGAGCAGATTCACCGACTGGAACTTGGCCAGGAAATGTTGCGCAATGCCCAGCAGCATGGCCGCCAACACGGGCGTCAGGATGCGAATGAAACTGTCGGTGCGCTGCAAGGTTTCCGGCGTAGCCGGGACAGCGGCCGCTTCCGCCCGCTGGTGCAGGAATGCCCGCAACTGCCGCACCAGCAGCCAGCTCAGTGCCAGGCAGGCGACGATGACCAATGCCTGCCACAGGATGGCCGGTTGACGGAAATCGTCGACAAAGTCAGTGATCAGGTTGAGCAGCGGGGTTTCATTCATGGCGGATGGTCTGGAAGATGGTGCAGGGAAATAACTGGGCGGGGCGCCCACAGCCTGCGCCAGACTGGCTGGCGCAAGTGCATGGCCACCGCTGCGATGCTGCAGCGGCGGCCCGTGACCAACTTATTCGGCTGGTTCAGCGTCAGCGTCGTCGGCCGGTTTTTCATCGGCGTAGACTTTTTTCGGCATGACCTTGCGCTCGAACACGGCGGCGAAGAAGCCGTCGGTATGGTGCAGGTGCGGCAGCAATTTCAGGTAATCGCCCATTTCCAGTTCGATCTTCTGTTCGGCCAGCACCTTGCTCATCGGCACCAGGGTGAAGTCCGGATGGGCCGCCAGGAATTGCTCGGCGATAAAATCGTTTTCTTCGTTCAGGAAACTGCAGGTGGCGTACACCAGACGGCCGCCGCCCTTGACCAGGCGCGCCGCGCCGGTCAGGATGGCTGCCTGCTTGGCTTGCAGTTCGACGATGGAGTTCGGCTGCTGGCGCCATTTCACGTCCGGATTGCGGCGCAGGGTGCCCAGGCCGCTGCACGGGGCGTCGACCAGCACGCGGTCGATCTTGCCGGCCAGGCGCTTGATCTTGGCATCGCGCTCATGCGCGATCTGCACCGGATGCACGTTCGACAGGCCGCTGCGGGCCATGCGTGGCTTCAGCTTGGCCAGGCGTTTTTCCGACACATCGAACGCATACAAACGGCCCGTGTTGCGCATCAGCGCACCCAATGCGAGCGTCTTGCCGCCAGCGCCGGCACAGAAATCGACCACCATCTCGCCGCGCTTGGCGCCGACGATCTGCGACAGGATCTGGCTGCCCTCATCTTGCACTTCGATGGCGCCGCTCTGGAACAACGGCATGTTTTGCAGCGAAGGCTTCTTGATCACGCGCAGCCCCAGCGGCGCGTAAGGCGTCGGGGTGCTGAGGATCGGTGCTTCGGCCAGGGCCAGCATCACGTCTTCACGCGTGGCCTTGAGCGAGTTGACGCGCAAGTCCAGCGGCGCCGGTGCGTTCAGCGCATCGGCCAGCTTCATGGTTTCCGCTTCGCCGAACTGGGCGATCAGCTTGTCGAACAGCCAGGTCGGCATGTTGGCACGCATGTTCGACGGCATCAGGCTGCGGTCGATCTGCGTGATGCGTTCCAGCCATTCCACTTCTTCTTCCGTCAGGCCACCCAGGGAGTCGGCACCAACGGCTTCGGCCAGGCCGAGGATGGTCAAACGGCGCATGGTCGGGCCACTGCCCGCTTCGGCGAAATCGGTAAAGAACGACTTGTTGCGCAGCACGGCATAAATGCCTTCGGCGATGGCGCCGCGTTCGCGCGAACCGAGGCGCGGATGGTCGCGGAAATAGCGCGACAGGGTGGTGTCGGCCGGGGCCGTGAAACGTAAAATTTCGCGCAATACTTCTTCAGCATTGGCAAGTATCGCTGGTGGCAATCTCATTGTTATTCTTCCTGTAATATTTTATTGAGGGTCCACGCGGACCTGGCCATGCTCGACTGACAGTTTATCGTCAATGAACAGGCGGATGGCGCGCGGGTAAAGCAGATGTTCCTGTACCAGCACGCGCGCCGATAAGCTGTCTTCTGTGTCGCCTGGCAAGACGGGGACTTTCGCACTCGCCACGGCCGGGCCATGATCGAGCTCGGCAGTTACGAAATGCACGGTCGCGCCGTGTTCCGTCACACCCGCCTCGATCGCCTGGCGGTGCGTCGCCATGCCCGGGAACAGCGGCAGCAGCGACGGGTGGATATTGAGCATGCGCCCCGCATAATGCTCGACGAAGGGCGGCGTCAGGATGCGCATGAAACCGGCCAGCACGACCAGGTCGGGGGCGAAGCCGTCGATCACGGCTTGCAGCGCCGCATCAAACTGCTCGCGGCTGGCATAATCCTTGTTGGCAACGACTGCCGTCGCTATCCCATGTTCCGCGGCAAAAACCAGTCCCTGGGCGTCGGCCCGGTTACTGATGACGGCGGCAATCCGGGCTGGCCATTGCTCGGCTTGCGCCGCGCGGACGACCGCCTCCATGTTGCTGCCGCGTCCGGAAATGAGGATAACGATATTTTTCATAGCGCGCATTGTACCCGCTATGGCGATGCGAATCTAGAAAGGCCGGTATTATTGTTGCGGCGCAACATAAGCGCCAGCGCGCCGCAGCCGCCCGGCGATGCTGATTCCCATCTGCATGGGAAGCCGGCTTCAGGGCATCGCGGCAAGAGTAAGTATTTACTCGAACGAATAGAAGACGCGGAACGGCACTTTCTTCTCGGCCCAGTAGTCGGCCGCATCGCGGAACACGTCGAGCAGGATCTCGCGCGCTTCCTTGTCGAATTTTTGCGTATTTGGCAATTGCTCGAGCACCACCAGGAAGCCCGTTTGCGTGCCGGCCTTGTGCATGGTATCCGTCAGGCACAGGCGCAGGGCATCAAAATTCTTTGCCAGGTTTTTCGGGAACAGGAATGCTTCTGCAATAATGCCGATGACTTGTTGTTTGGTCTGTCCAGCGTTGCAATGCGCATATAAAAAGTGCTGCCCGAGACGGATCGCCTCGTCTTGTAACTCGGTCACGCGAAAGGCACGGATGGACTGGACAAGGTTGGGCGGCACGGTTAGTAACAAACTCATTTTTCCCTCAAATCGACCTGTTATGTATGGATTTGTTTAAGTAACCCCCAATAAATTATTGTGATTTCTAACTTCCATAACCGGCGCTCTGCGGCGTTGCCCACCGCTAGCAGTGCTCGCACTGCGTCGCAGCGGACGCCTTGCATAGCATCCGGTTCTGTTCGTTATAAATTTACAATATTTTCCTGAGCATTACTTAGCTGCTCTTCTTATTGCATCCCGCACGCGGGTCAATGCGCACGCGGTGATTCGATCTGTATCAACTTTTATGCGATTCAGTGCGATTTTATATAAGCCATACGCGTATTAGGGTAACGTGTTGTCCTGTATGAATCAACCCGAATGTGATGTCAAACGCAAGATTTGTTACAAACCGCTGGTTTCAAGTCACTTCAACATCTTGTATCGATTGAAAGTGCATGTTACAGACTGTGGGGCAAGGGGCTTGGGCTGTTACATTTTGTTGCCATGCGAACGACAACCGGGCAGCGAGTCGGATTACTATAGACTCAAGTTATAAAAAATACCCTGAAAGATTCTCTACATAATGAGGTTAGAAATGAACTTGCAAGCCAAATTGATGATGTCAGCCCTCTGTATCGGCACATTGCCACTCGCTCAGGCTGCCGACTTTGAAGATTTCGGCAAGGTCGTGCGCGTCGTGCCACAAGTGGAACAGATCAATCGTCCACGCCAGGAATGCCGCACGGAATACGTGCAAGTGCAAGCGCCGCCGCAACAGCGCAGCGCTGGCGGCTCCATCGTCGGCGGTATCGCCGGCGCCCTGCTCGGTAGCCAGGTCGGTGGTGGCAATGGCCGCACGGCCGCTGCTGCTGCCGGCGCGATTGCCGGCGCCGTCGTCGGCGACCGTGTCGACAACCAGAACAATTACCAGGGCGGCATGCAGGAACAAGCCGTCAAGCAATGCCGCCAGGTCGACCACTGGGAATCGCGCAACAATGGCTACCAGGTCACCTACGACTACCGCGGCCGCAACTACACGAGCATCATGTCCTACGATCCGGGCGAACGCATCCGTTTGCGCGTATCCATCGAGCCAGCTCAACAGTAACGCCTGACATAAGCTGCTGCGCGTCGGCATAGGCGGCCTGCGATGCTCACCGTACTAGAGTACGGTTGCGCTTCTCGGCCACCTCTTCCTTCCGCTCGCGACGCTTCTGTCAGGCGTTGTTACTCATTATTAAAATGCCGATTCCTAAGGGTCGGCATTTTTTATGGCACGTTATAATGCGGCACACTTTCAGGCCGCCTTATGCTTATCAAACGAAAATCCATCGAACAAGTCGAATCCTCGCGCCCCGCGCGCAAACCCCGCTACGCCCCTGTCACCCTGTCCGAAATGGATGGCGTGCGCTATCTGCATTTCGGCACGGAATGGGTGCAGGGCGCCATGCGCATCCGCAAGCCGGACTGGCCGGAACTCGAATACGCGCAGCAGATGATGGCGTGGATGCTGTGGATCGAGCAGCCGCAGCGCCTCGCCCAACTGGGCCTGGGCACGGGCGCGCTGACCAAGTTCTGCTACCGCCAGTTCCCGCAGGCGCAAGTCGAAGCCATCGAACTGAACCCGTCCGTCATCACCATCTGCGCTTCGATGTTCAAGCTGCCGCCCAACGACGAGCGCCTGCACGTGCGCGAGATGGATGCGCTCGACTACGTCAACGACGACGCCAATCACGGCACCCTGGACGCCCTGCAGGTGGACCTGTACGACGCCACCGCGCGCGGTCCCGTGCTCGACAGCGCGGACTTCTATTCCGCCTGCTGCGCCTGCCTGGCGCCGCACGGCATCATGACGGTCAACCTGTTCGGCGACCACCCCAGCTACGCGAAGAACATCAAAGCGATGAAGTTTGCGTTTGCACAGGTGATCTGCCTGCCGGAAGTCCATGATGGGAATGTGGTGGCGATCGCGTTCAAGACGAAAGTGGCGCTCGATGCCGAAGCGCAAGCGGCCCTGCTGGAACGCGCCAAGCAGATCGTTGCCGAGACCAAGCTGCCCGCCAAGACCTGGGTCAAGGGCATCGTCAGCACCCTGTAAGCACCGGCACAGCCACGCAAGGCCGGCAGCCCTGAAAGGCACCGGCCATGCCCGCTTCCCCTCCTCCCTCTCCCATTTCACCCAACACGCCGCTGCAACTGCCGCAACTGCTGGCCTGGCTGCAGGAAGACGGCTTGCTCGATGCGGCGCAAGCGGCGGCCATCGTCGCCCAGGCCGCCCTGCTGCCGGCGCCCCCCTTGCATCCGCTATGCAGCATCGCCCACGACGCACTCACGCTCGACACCCTGTGCGCCTGGCTGGCGCAACGCTCGGGCTTGCCGTATGTGCGCATCGATCCCTTGCACATCGATTTCAGCCAGGTGGCCGACGTCATGACGGCCGGCTACGCGGCCCGCTTCAACATCCTGCCCGTGGACAGCACGCTTGAGCGCATCGTCATCGCCACGGCCCAGCCCTACGCGCTCGCTTGGCAGGCGCAACTGGGGAACCTGGCGCCACGCAAGCTGAGCCTGGTCATCGCCAATCCGCTACACATCGCCGACGCCATCGCGCAATTTTTCAGCCTGGCCACTTCCGTCAAGGTAGCCCGGCAAGCGTCCACGCAAGACCTGGCACTGCGCCAGAATGTCGAGCAGCTGGTGGAGCTGGGGCGCAACAAGACCAGCCTCGACGCCAACGATCAGCACGTGGTGCGCATCGTCGACTGGCTGTGGCAATACGCGTTTGTCCAGCGCGCCTCCGACATTCATCTGGAACCGAAGCGCGATGCGGGCCTCGTGCGCCTGCGCATCGATGGTCGCCTGCACCAGGCGTATCAATTGCCGCCCGTGGTCTTGCTGGCCATGACGGCGCGCATCAAGTTGCTCGGGCGCATGGACGTCGTGGAAAAGCGCCGCCCCCAGGATGGCCGCATCAAGACGCGCAATGCGCAGGGCAAGGAAATCGAGCTGCGCCTGTCGACCTTGCCCACGGCCTTTGGCGAAAAGCTCGTCATGCGCATCTTCGACCCGGAAGTGGCCGTCAAAAACCTGTTTGAGCTGGGCTTTCCGCCTGAGGACGCCGAACGCTGGCGCCAGCTGACGGCGCGTACGCACGGCATCGTGCTGGTGACGGGCCCCACCGGCTCGGGCAAGACCAGCACCCTGTACAGCACATTGAAGGCGCTGGCCAGCAGCGAAGTCAATGTGTGCACGGTGGAAGACCCGATCGAAATGGTCGAGCCAGCCTTCAACCAGATGCAGGTGCAAACCCAGGCCGGCATCGAACTGTCGTTTGCCGATGGCGTGCGCGCACTGATGCGGCAAGATCCCGATATCATCATGGTGGGAGAGATCCGCGACCTGGCCACGGCCGAGATGGCCATGCAGGCGGCGCTGACGGGCCACTTGGTGCTGTCGACCCTGCACACCAACGACGCACCCTCGGCCGTCATGCGCCTGCTGGAACTGGGCTTGCCCGCCTATTTGCTGGAAGCGTGCCTGGCCGGTGTGCTGGCGCAGCGCCTGCTGCGCTGCCTGTGTCCGGACTGTAAACAGCCGGGCGACGCCCCGGACGCCGCCGCATGGCAGCGCCTGACGGGCGGCCAGCTGGAACGGCCGCAGGCCACGTACCGCCCCGTTGGCTGCGCCCTGTGCCGGCACAGCGGCTACCTGGGGCGTGCCGGCATTTATGAACTGCTGAGTGTGACGGAAACGTTCGGCCAGCTGATCAAGGCGGGCGCCGACCTGCACGCCTTGCGCCGCCAAAGCCTGCTCGACGGCATGACGCCGCTGCGCATCGCGGGTGCGCGCAAGATCATCGATGGCGCGACCAGCATCGAGGAAGTGCTGAAGCTCACGGCAGCCCTGCCTTGACTGGCCTGCACTTTCTCGCAGGAATGCTTTGCATTCTTTTTCAACTGATATATAATGCGGCCTCTTTCGGGTCGTTAGCTCAGCTGGTAGAGCAGCGGACTTTTAATCCGTTGGTCGCAGGTTCGAATCCCGCACGGCCTACCACGAATGCGCAGTACTAAAAAGCCCATCCTCACGGATGGGCTTTTTTCGTTTCAGGCTCCCACGGTTATACTGGCTCTTCGTCTTGCCAGACCTGAAAGAAACGCATGAAACTTGCCGCCCTCCTCCTGTCCACCGCTTGCCTGTCCGCCCAAGCGCAAGCACAAGTACAGCCGCCCATCGTGCTCGATGGCCAGTACAGCGCGCGCACGGACGAGATGAGCTTGCAGATCATCGGCGAGCGCGTCTGCTTCGTGCCCGACAAGGCGCAGTGGAGCCGTCTGCCCCGCCCTGCCGCCACGCACGCCGTGTGGTTTTGTTTCAGCAACGATGGCGAGGCGCGCCGGCTGCTGCGCGTGCCCGCGCGCCAGGCCGACAATTGCGGCTGGCAAGCGCGTGCGCGCATCGTCATCGACACCTATCAAGCGTACGTCGAGCAAGGTGACGGCAACGACATGGCGCGCCTGGCATCCGTGGTGAAGGTGGCGCAACCGAATGCCATCGCCTGCGAGTAATCAGTTCAGTTCGATCAGTCCAGTTCATACTCCTGCAGATAGCGGGCGAACAAGTCGCCATCGGCCAGCGGGCACGCAAAACCGGCACCCCAGTCGGCCAGCAGCAACTGCGCTTTCAAGGGCAGCAGCAACAGCTCAGGCATGGCGTAGCTGCACCACAAATCCACCACGATGCCGTCGTCGTCCAGGCCGGCAAACAGGGTTTCCGTCTTGTCGCCGCCAAAGGCCAGCACGTTCTTGCATTCCACGCGGTAACTGCTGTAGCCCGTGTAGACGGCGTCATACGGCGGCATGGCGTCCGCCAGCGCCAGCCGCAGCTGTTCCATCGTGAGGCCCAGCGCGCGCATCTGCGACGGCGGCGCCTCGGGCACGTACATCTCGGTCCAGCCGGCGCCGCTGCGGTGCGCATCGGCGAACGCCTGCTGCTCACCCATCTGCGTCAAACAGTACTGCAAGTTATCCAGCGGCAGCAGTTCGATCATGCAAAAATCATCTTCGTGATAATAGGCTTCGCGCATGCTTCAATTCTCCAGCAAATCTTGTAATTGGGCATTGCGCCGCGCCGTCAGCAGACCAGCCCAGGTGTCGCTCGTCACGGACGGATAGCGCACGGCGCCGAAATTCATCCAGGCATCGCGGTACGCCAGCCACAGGCGCTGGGTGGCGCGGATGCCATCCTTGCCCACGGCGCCCGCGTACGTCTCGGCCGGCTTTTTCATCAGCTTGCCGTAGATGGCGTTGAGCTCCTTGTCGAGCGCCGCCACCTGTTCCTTGGACATGCTGGCTGGCAACTTGCCCGCTTCGTAGCCACGCACATCCTGCGCCAGTAAATCGAGCTCGGCCGTGCGGGCGGCAATGCTCAGGGCGGCGCGCGCCGTGCCGCTCAAATCCGTTTCATTCGCTGCGCGCGCGTCGGCAAACTTGCTTGCCGCCGTCTGTAGTTTTTGCAGCGACGCTTGCGCCACGGCAGGCATGCTTGCGCTGACTTTGCCTGTCGCCTGCGCGCGCACGCGCTGCTTTTGCCGCGCATCGATGGCGCTGCACACGCCCATCATGTAGCCGCTGGTGATGTCGTCGCACCAGTCCATCATGCCGCGTCCACTGGCATTGATCTGCTGCAAGTGTTCGATGCGGCCCTGCATCTCGGCCGGCGCCGCATCGATGCTGCACGCATACTTGAGCGCCAGCAGCGGGTCTTTCTGCACGCCCTGTCCATTCTGATACAGCATCATCAGCACGGCGCTGTTGTGCGTAGCCATCGCGCAATGGCGCGCGGGACGCCAGTCAGCGGGCTTGGGCGAAGACATACTCTTGGTATCGTAATACAGCTCGCTCGCCTGGCACTGCTGCAAGGCAGCCACGGCGGACGGCGCCGGCAGGTCGGCGGGTGGCGGCGCCGCATCCTTGACCTTCAGGCAAGTCGTATACCAGGCCGTGCTTTCCGCGTGGCCCACGCCCATGGCGCTGGTATTCGGGTAGGGTGCGGCGGCAGCGGCAAAGCCCGGGGCGGCAAGCAGCGCGCCCGCGCCCAGCAATAGCGTTTTCAATAAGGGTAGACAAATTTTCATGTTCAAGCAGCGCCAGCGTGAGTAAAGCGGCAAGTTTAACTGATCAGCCAAGCGGCACCCGCCCGTTACACGCCCATCCCGCCTGGTAAGTAACGGTACTCAGCCTTGGCAGTACAGGAAACCATGGGCAATAATGTTTCCCGCTGTACTTTTTTCACTTCCCGGACCACGCCCATGACCTTACCCCGTCTTCGCCGTTCCCTCGGCTCCCTGCTGATCGCAGCAGCCTGCGCCTCGATGGCAACGACCATCCACGCCGCCGATACCACGGCGGCTATACCAGTTGCCGCCCCACAAGCGCAAGCCAGACACGCCATCACGCATGAAGACGTATGGCTGATGAAACGCGTGGGCGCGCCCGTCGCCAGCCCGGACGGGCGATGGGCCGTGTTTTCCGTCGTCGACAGTGCCTACTCTAGCCAAGATCAATGGTCGGACCTGTGGATCAAATCGCTGCTTGACGACAGCCCCGCGCGCCGCCTGACCTATTCCAAAAGCGGCGAAGGCGCCGTGGCCTGGTCGCCGGACAGCCGCCAGCTGGTCTTCGTCGCCAAGCGCGACGGCGATGAAGCGGGACAGATTTACCGCCTCGACGTGGCCGCCGGTGGCGAAGCGCAGCGCCTGACCTCGCTCACCCTGGGCGCGCGCATGCCGAAATGGAGTCCGGATGGCAAGCAATTGCTGTTCATCAGCGACATCTATCCAGGCAACAAGACGGAAAGCGACGTCAAGCAAAGCGCCAAGGAGCGCAAGGAACGCAAAGTCAGCGCCCGTTCATATGAAACGACGGCGCCCCGCTACTTCGACAAATGGCTGACCGACAAGCAAGTGCGTCTGTTCGTCATCGACGCCGACGCCGCAGCACGAGGTGACAACACCGCGCGCGACATTCTGTCGGGCACGCAATTGGTCACCCTGCCGGGCTTTGGCGGCGGCCAGGGCGATGAAGGACAATCCTTGGACGCCGTCTGGACGCCAGATGGCAAGGCCGTCGTCTTCAACGCGGCCACCAACCGCGACGCGGCCCAGCGCGAAGCCGTGTATTCGCAACTGTATCTGCTGCCCGTGGCGGGCGGCGAAGCGCAGCGTTTGACGCAGGACAAGCACAGCTACGGTTCCTTGAAATTTTCGGCCGACGGCAAGACCCTGTTCGCCTTGAGCGATGCGCAAACGTCCGGTAAAGTGTATGACGTGAAACGCCTGGCCAGCTTTGCCTGGCCGATGAGCAACCCTGCACCGACGATATTGACAGCCAAGCTGGACCGGTCTATTTCGCGCTTCGTGCTGCCCGAAGGCGGCAAGCGCGTCATTTTCAGCTATGAACACGCGGGCCTGGAAAAGCTGTACTCGATCGATGCCAAGGGTGGCGACGTGCGCGAGGAGCCATCCTTGCCGACGGGCAGCATCAATTCGCTGAGCAGCGGCGGCAAGGCTTTGGTCGGCGTGTGGGAGTCCGCCATCAACCCGCCGGAAATCTATGCGCTCAACGGCAAGCAGCCAAAGCGCCTGACGGCCTTCAACACGGAGAAAGCGAGCAAGATCGATTGGCAGGCGCCCGAGCACTTCTGGTTCACCACGGCCGATGGCCACCAGATCCACAATATGCTCGTCAAGCCCGCCAATTTTGATCCGAACAAGAAATACCCGCTGTTGACCGTCATCCACGGCGGCGCGGCCAGCATGTGGCGCGACCAGTTCGTGCTGCGCTGGAACTATCACTTGCTGGCCAAGCCAGGCTACGTTGTCTTGCTGACGGACTACAAAGGTTCCACCGGCTATGGCGAGGAATTCTCGCGCTCGATTCAGTTCGACCCATTGAAGGGACCGGGCGACGAAGTCAACCAGGGCGTCGATGAAGCCATCAAGAAATACCCATTCATCGACGGCACGAAACTGGCCGCCGGCGGCGCCAGCTATGGCGGCCACCTGGCCAACTGGCTGCAAGCGACCACCACGCGCTACAAGGCCATCGTCTCGCACGCGGGCGAAATGGACTTGATCATGCAATGGGGCACCAGCGACGGCGGTTTTGGCCGTGAAACGAATGCGGGTGGCCCCGTCTGGTCGAACCTGCCCGTGTGGCGCGATCAAAGCCCCGTCATGCAAGCGGGCAATCACGAAAAAGGCACGGGCTTTACCACCCCCATCCTGATCACCGTGGGTGAGCTCGATTACCGCGTGCCGGCCAACAATGCCTTGATGAACTTTGCCGTGCAACAACGCCTGAACGTGCCGGCGAAATTGCTGGTCTTCCCGGACGAAAACCACTGGATCTTGAAGGGCGAGAACAGCCGCTTTTTCTATAGCGAAGTCGAGGGCTGGCTGGCGAAATATTTAAAATAATCCTGCTGCGCGCTTTTTGAAAGGCCAGGCTCCGCTCACGCGGGCCTGGCTTTTTTCATGCAGGCTGGACTGTGGCCACGGCCGCCTTCTGGCGGGCGATTGCCAGCACCATCAACGCGGCGACGAGGCAGGCGGCACCGGCCGCGAACAGGGCCGGGTTGTAGGTCAGCATCAGGGTGCGGATGCGGCCTGCGCCATACGCGGCCACGGCGGCGCCCAGCTGGTGGCCGGCGAAAATCCAGCCGAACACCATGCCCGCCCGCTCCCGGCCGAACGTGGCGCCCACCAGTTTCACCGTCGGCGGCACGGTGGCGATCCAGTCCAGGCCGTAGAACATGGCGAACAGCGACAGGCCGTACAAGGTGAATTCCGAATACGGCAGCCAGAACAGGGACAGCCCCCGCAAGCCGTAATACCAGAACAGCAGTTTGCGGTTGTCATAGCGGTCCGACAGCCAGCCGGACAAGATCGTGCCAAACAGGTCGAAGGCACCCATCATGGCCAGCACGGAGGCGGCCGGCACGGCGGACAGGCCCGAGTCGCCGCACAGGGAAATGAAGTGCGTCTGGATCAATCCGTTGGTGCTGAGGCCGCAGATGAAAAACGTGCCGAAGAGTATCCAGAAGGTACGATTGGAAACCACGCTGCGCAGGATTACGAAAGGCGTGGCAAACGTCATCTTTGCCGCAGGCGGCGCCATCAGGGGCGTGGCCGAGTCGGCGCCATACGGACGCAAGGCCAGGTCCTGCGGGCGGTTGCGCATGCACAGGAAGGCCAGCACGGCGACGATGGCGCAGCTGGCAAACACGGGCATGACGGCCGTGCGCCAGCCGAAGTGCTCGATTAGCCAGGCGCCCACGGGCAGGAACAGCAGCTGGCCCGTGGCCGAACTGGCCGTCAGCACTCCCACCACCAGGCCCCGGTGCGTCTCGAACCAGCGGTTCGCCACCACCGCGCTCAAGACCAGCGCCGTCATGCCCGAGCCCAGCCCCAGCAGGATGCCCCACAGGGCCACCAGGTGCCAGAACTGCGTCATGCGCGTGGCCAGCAGCATGCCGGCAGCGATCAGCCCCAGGGCCACGCAGATGACATTGCGCAAGCCGAAGCGCTCCATCAGGATGGCGGCAAACGGCCCCATCAGGCCAAACAGCACGAAGCGCACGGCCAGGGCCGAGGAAATCTGCTCGGCATCCCAGCCGAACTCGCGGCTCAAGGGCTGCATCAGCGCGCCGGGCAAGCCCAGCGCAGCCGACGAGGTCAAGGCGGTGAGGAAGGTAATGGCGACGATGACCCAGGCGAAGTGGATGCCGCGCCGCGCCAGCCAATGCGAAACAGGATAGGAAAGCATGCTGCCCTCATGAGAAAAAGTGGATACCGATCCACACCAGCGGGCGGGATTTTTCTCATGTTATATTACGATCATAATTTATACAATCAAAAAAAACTGGAGCCACGTCGCGGTGCGCGGCTCCAGTCCTGGCTTCAAGCTTGTGAAATGGGATCAGACCCCAAACATTACTTCACCTTCAAGCCATTCTTCACATCCGTCACGCCTTCCACGCCACGGGCCAGGTCGGCGGCTTTTTTCACTTGCGCCTGGGAAGGCACAAAGCCGCTGAGCATGACGACGCCATTCACCGTTTCCACGTGCACGTCGAGCGCTTTCAAGTCATTGTCCTTGACCAGGTCTGCCTTGATCTTGGTGGTAATGACGGAGTCTTCCACTGCCACCTTGGTGCTGCTGGCCGCATTGCGCGTCATGCAGGCGGCCTTGGCCGTCGCATCCATGGCGTCGCAATTTTCTTTCATCGTGGCGGCGGGATTCTGCGCCACGTTGGAGCCGGCCCTGGCGCCCGTGCTGGCGTCCGCCAGCGCGGCCGTTTTCGCCGCCTTGGCATCGTTCATGCACGTGGTTTTATCGGTGCCCGTGCGGTCGCCGCACTTGGCCTTGGCCATGTCATACTCGGCATTGGCAACATCCTTGCGGGCCTTGCCCAGTTCGCGCGGCGTGTTGCGGTATTGCGCCACGGCGTCCGATTCGGCCTTGGCGCGCGCCACTTTGGCTTCTTCCACGCAGACTTTTTTCGCGTTGCCGCTGTGGGCATCGCAAGCAGCCTTGGCCTGCTTGTAGTCGGCCGTTGCCTTGTCCGTCAAGCTCTTGTACGAAGCATCCTGCGCATACGCGGGCGCGGCGGCAAGCAGGGCGCTGGCACTGGCGGCCAGCATGAGTGCGATCATTTTGTTCATGATGGTTCCTCTCTGGTTAGTTGATGCCCAGATTAGACCCCTGCCGCACGCAAAGCTCCGTGCGACAACACACGCTGACAGGTCATCCGCGTAAAAATCAGCGTTTATTTGTCGCCGCTCAAACCCTTTCGCCACAATACTTGCGCCTGTTCAAATGGTGAAGCGGCCTCAGCAAATGTACCTTTGCCATCGCCCAGCGCCAGCCATGCCTGCGTGGCGTGGGAACTGCCTGCACCGCCATCCGCGCCATCGCTGCCGGCGCGCACGCCGCGCATCCAGGCCAGCACAGCAGGGTATTGCCCGGGGTAGCGTGCATGCATCCAGGCCAGCGCCACCAGATCCGCATAGGCCTCTTCGCGACGCGTCTCGCGCAGCTCCTGCGCCAGCGGTGTCAACTTGCCCCGCTGCCTGCTGCGCGGCTCGATAAAGCCGCGTGGCAAGGCGTGCCAGTCGCCCTGTGCATAGCGCTGGCAATGGCCGATTTCATGCGCCATCATCGCTTCCATCATCATGCCTTGGCGCGCAGCCGGCACGCCCTGCAAGACACTGTCCGCCTGCGCATTCCCGCGCAAGGAGAGCACCAGCTTGCAGCGCCCCGCTTCGTAGCCCAGCGCCAGCGGCACGGCGCCGGGCGCATCTTGCGGTTGCACGATGATATCGATGGGCAAACCTTGCGCGCGCGCGAATGCGATGACGGGCTGGCCGGCCTGCAGCCAGCGGCTTTCCAGATCGGTGAGCTGGGCGGCAGCCACGGCGGGCACAGGGGATAAAGCGATGAGCAAGCTCATCAGCAAGAGCGGATTTGGCATGGGATAGACGGGACGGAAGAGAAGCAACTACTGCAGAGTAAGCGGTGAAAATATTTCCACAAGGAAAAACTGGCAACTTTTCATAAATAAAGACGAAAAAAACCGGTGCAGTGCACCGGCTTTTCACACTGACAATAGTCTCGGGTTTATTTCTTCGCAGTCATTGCTTTGTCCAGCGCACGGGCCGTGACGAATTCCGGGCGGATATCGTTCGGTACGGCCTTCATCTTGTCGAGCGCTACCTGCACTTCAGGGCGGATCACCACGTACTTGCTCATCAGTGCTTGCGCGCGCGCATAGTCGCCCGTCGCCTCGATGGTCAGAAATTCGCGGTCCAGGTCGATCACGGCCTGTTTGATCTTGCCAAAATCGACGCCGAACTTGCCGTCGCCCAGGGAAATAAAACCACCCTTGTCGAGGATGTAATTGATCTGGATGGCCATGCCGCGCGCGTGCGAATCGGTCAGGCCGAAATGCAGGGTGCGGAAACCGGAAGCGAGGAAAGTGTTGTACAGCTTGCGCTCGGCCGCGGCGCCCTGGCCCAGGGTATCGTTGAGTTGTCCCTTGTCCATCATGTAGCGCAGCGCAAACAGGCCCGTGATGTCGGCCTTGGCTTCTTCGATGGTCGAATATGCTTCCTTCAAGTCCTGGCGCGGCGTCGATGGCTTGCCGTCGACGACGGTGGCGTGCGGGCCCAGGCCGTGCATGATTTCATGCGCGAGGATGTGCGTGAAGAAGGAATTGAAATCCACGTCCTGCTGCGCTTCGGGCGTCAGCACCAGTTTCGAGATCGGCGTCAGGGTGGCCTTGAACTTGGCTTCCTGCACATTCTTCAACATGACGCGCTTCGAGCCGCGCGCACTGATGATGCGCTCGTCGTTCGGCAAGTTGTAGGCGGCCGTCTGCACGGCCATGTTGCCGTCGCCGGCGCCATACACCTGGTTGACCACCACCATCGGCGCCAGCGCGCCCACTTTCGGGTTGCGGTACTGGGCGTCGAGCGGCAGGTTGTCTTCCAGCTCCTGCATGTGTTTGGCGAAGAAGTTCAGCTTTTGCGTTTCCGCCTGGTCGCGGATATTCACGTAGGCTTCGAACGCGGCCTTGTAGCCGAACAGTTCGTCGTTATACGTTTCATACGGGCCGATGGTGATGTCGACGGGCGAATCGAGGTCCATCCAGGCGAAGTCGGATGGCAAGTAATCGTTGTCGAGGAAAGCCTTGGCGCGCAGGGTCAAAAACTTCTTCAGCGACGCGTTGTCCGTGGCGGCCGCCGCTTCGTCGAGCAGTTTGGCCAATTGCTTCAGCTCCACCTTGTATTCGTCCGAATACTTGACGGTCTGGTAGGTGCCATCCTTGCCCGCGCGAATCGTCGTGAAGAACCATTGCGCCTGCTGCTTGTCGTCCGCCGGCAAGCCATTCATCCACGTTTCCAGGCTGGCCTTGGTGGCGCCCTGCGGATAGAAATTGCCCGCTTCCGGCTTGTGTGCGGGAATGGCCATGCCCGCATAGCTGGCCGGCATGAACGAGGCGTGCGCGTCGAGCACCGACCATGGGCCCTTGTTGATCCAGAAATAGTTCAGACGGGCCTGGCCCAGCTTGGATTTGTCCTTCTTCAAGGCCGCCCACAAGGCTTCATTGCCGGACCAGCGCTGGCGCAGCTGCAATACGTCGACCAGCTTGGCCGCTTCGACCAGCTTGGCGATGGCCTGGCGGTCGCCGGCAGACAGGTGGGTGACATCGGCGGTCAGTGCGACGGGCGCATAGCGGGCGCTCATGCTGGTCAGTTGTTGCGCGGTGGCCGGGATTGCTGGTGCGGCGCAGGCGCTGCCGACGGCGGCGGCCATCAGCAGGGGAATCAGGAATTTTTTCATGGGGCCTCGGTTAAATTTTGGGGTCAGACCCCAAGTGAGGCAAATTGTAATCCACCAGCGCCCCCGCCTGCAGCGCTGGCCTACCAAACCTTGTACACCTGCCCCGTCTGCGCCCCTTCCACGCTGCGGCTGTAAGCGAGCGCCACGCGGCTGGCGGCGGCCGGCTCGAAGCCGTAGAAGAACGGGCCATACGCGTCCAGCGATTCGGCCAGCACCGTGGGGCTGACGACATTGATGCGCACGCCGCGCGCCAGTTCGATGGCGGCGCCCCGCACGAAGCCTTCCACGGCTGCATTCGTCATGCTGGCGGCCGCGCCGAAGCGGATCGGCTGCTCGGCCACGATGCCGCTGGTGAGGGTGATCGAGCCGCCGTCGTTCAGGTATTCCTGCGCCACCAGCGCCACGTTGACCTGGCCCATCAGCTTGCTGTCCAGACCCAGCCGGAATTGCTCGGGGGTAAACTCGGCCAGGGGGCCGAAATGCAGCTTGCCCGCCGTCACGACGACGGCATCGACCTTGCCGATGCGCTTGAACAGGGCGCGCACTTGCGCGATGTCGCCCATGTCAGCCTGGTGCGTGCCGCTGCGGCTGCCCACTTCGATGATTTCATGGCGTTGCGCCAGTTGCGCGGCGACGGCTGTGCCGATGGTGCCACTGGCGCCGATGATGACGATTTTCATGCTGCTTCCTTGTGTGGGTTGAACGACGGAGCCAGTATGCGCCGCTTACAAAAAGGAATAAATACGCTAGAATTTACAAGATTACTAACCCATAATTTGCAATCGAGGCATATGGATAAATTGCGCAGCATGGAGATTTTTGTCGCCGTCGTCGATGCGGGCAGTTTCACGGCCGCCGCCGAGGCGTTCCAGATTTCGCCCGTGATGGTGGGCAAGCACATCAAGCAGCTGGAAGAGCGGCTGGGTGCGCGTTTGCTGGCGCGCACGACGCGCCGGCAAAGCCTGACGGAAATCGGCCTGCAGTATGTGGACCAGTGCCGCCAGATCCTGGCGCAGATCGCGGCAGCCGAAACGGGCGCGGAAGCGATGCGCTCCACGCCGCGCGGCAAGCTGAAAATCACGGCACCCGTGTCCTTCGGCAGCGAGTGCATCGCGCCGCTGATGGCCGACTACCTCGATGCATATCCGGAAGTGAGCCTGGAATTAAGTCTGAACGACAGGACGGTGGACCTGGTGGAGGAAGGGTTCGATGCGGCCATCCGCATCGGCAAGCTGGAAGATTCCGCCATGGTGGCGCGCGTGCTGCGGCCGTATGCGATGGTGATCTGCGCCGCGCCCGCCTATCTGGCAAGACACGGCACGCCGCGCACGCCGGCCGACCTGGCGCGCCACGAATGCCTGGACTTCATGCAGTGGACGCGCCACGTGCGCTGGCGCCTGGCCAGGAGCGGCGACGACGACGGCAGCCCCGTGCGCGAAAGCCGCTTCCGCTCGAACAATGGCCAGGCGCTGCGCGTGGCGGCCCTGCACGGCTTCGGCATCGTCATGCAGGCGGAAATCCTGATGGCCGGCGATATCGCGGCGGGCCGCCTGGTGCCGCTGCTGGAGGATTACGTACCGGCGCCGCGCCTGATGCATCTGCTGTATGCGCGCGACCGCCAGCCCACACCCAAGCTGACGACCTTCATCGATTTTCTGCTGGAACGCTACGGGCCAGCGGCGACACCGCCGCCGGCCACGCTCACGTAACTAGTTAGCCTTGGCCAGCGTGGCCAGCGCGCCTTCCGGCGCCCAACCCGCGCCAAGCGCGCGGGCCACGGCCACGCTCGCCAGCAAACGCTGGGTCTTGATCTGCGCGGCGGCGCGGTCCGCCGTCAGCGAACTGCGCTGCGCATCGGTGACGTCGAGGTAGGTCGAGATGCCGCGCTCATAGCGCGTGCGCGCCACCAGATAGGCGCGCGCGGCGGCTGCCTGCGACAGGGCCTGGGCGTCGCCCTGCAACTGGCGCTGCTCCACGTCGGACAGCGCATCTTCCACTTCGCGCAAGGCCGTCAGCAGCTTGGTTTCGTGGTTCGCCACGGCTTCCGCATAGCGCGCCTTGGACAAGTCCAGATTGGCCTGGTTGCGGCCAGCGTCGAAGATCGGCAGGGACAGGGCCAGCGGGCCAAAACTGAACTGGCGCGAACCGCCCTGCGCCAGGTCGCGCAGTTTTTCGGAGGCGTAGCCGAAATTGCCCGTCAATTGCAGCGACGGGTAAAACGCACCTTCGGCCACGCCCACTTGCGCGTTCGCCGCGCGCAGGCCCGCCACGCTGGAAACGAGGTCCGGGCGGTGCGCCAGCAGGCTGGCCGGCAAGCCGACGGGAATGGCGGGCGGCAGCGGCAGGCTCGATGGCTCGGCGGCCACCGGCAATTGCAGCGCCGACGGCGGCTTGCCCGTCAGGGTGGCCAGGCTGTTTTCCAGCTGGTTGCGCTGGCGCTTGACTTCATGCAGGTCGGCCTGGGCGTTCGACAGTTCGACTTTCGCGCGCGCCAGGTCCAGCTCATTCGTCAGACCCGCATTGAAGCGCGCCTCGACCAGGTCGGCCGATTCGCGGCGCGTGCCCAACGCGCCATTCAGGATCGCCATTTCCGCATCCAGTCCGCGCAGCTGCCAGTAATTGCTGGCCACTTGCGCCGACAGCATCAGCAGCACGCCGTCGCGGTCGGCCTGCGCCGCCAGCGCCTGCGAATCAGCCGCTTCGACCATGCGTTTTACACGCCCCAGCAAGTCGACTTCATACGACAGCGAACCGCCCACGGAAAAGTTATTACCACTGATGGAGCGGTTGCCCAGAGCCAGGCCCTGCGAAGTGTTGGCCGAGGTACGCGAGTTCGAAATACCCGTGCTGACGTTGACGCTCGGGCCCTGATTGGCGCGCGCCGTGCCGCTTTGCGCCAGCGCCTGCAGCAGGCGCTCGCCGGCCGCCTTCACGCCGGGATTGTCCTGCAGCGCGCTGTGCTCCAGGCGATCCAGGGTCGCGTCGCCGTAGATGCGCCACCACTCTTTGGGCAGCTGCGCTGCATCCGCTGCGGCCGCGCCGTGGCGAAAAACGCCATTGTCGATGCCGGCCACGTTTGCCGGGGCCATGAAATCCTGGCCCACGCTGCCGCAGGCGGACAGCGCCACGGCAAGGGAAGCGGCCAGCGCGATTTTCGTCATTACTGTTTGCATGATGGTTTGCATGATGATTACCTTCTTGTTCTTGAGGTGGCTGCGTGCGGCGCTCAATGACCGCCGCCACCGCCACCGGGAGCTTTGAGTTTGTCGGCCAGCCACAGGGGCACGATGCAGGCCAGCAGGATGGCGCCGATCAGGAAGAAGCCATCGTTGTAGGCCATCACATACGCTTCGCGGCGCACGATGCCGTCGATCGCCTGCAAGGCCTGGTTGCCGGCCGTGACGGCGTCATAGCCTTTGGCCATGAACGACGACGTCAGCTGGTCGATGCGCAGCTGCGTGGCGCTGGAATACGCATTGATCGCTTCGCCCAGGCGCTGCGAATGAAAATGCTCGCGGGTACTCAGGGCCGTGGCCAGCAGGGCGATGCCGATCGAGCCGCCCAGGTTGCGCGTCATGTTGAACAGGCTCGATGCGGACGGCATGTCCTTCGGTGCGATGCCCTTCATGGCGAAGTTCGACAGCGTCAGCATGACGAAGGGCTGGCCCAGCGCGCGCACCACTTGCGACCACAGCAGCTGGTCGTAGCCGGTGGACGCGTCCATGTAGGCATTCATCATGCACGAGCCGCCGAACAGCAGCAGGCCGAACGAGCACAGGATGCGGTTGTCCACCACGGACGACAGCTTGGCGACGAAGGGCATGATGAACAGCTGCGGCAAGCCCACCCACATGATGACTTCACCGATCTGCATCGGCGAATAGCCGGCGATCTGGCCCAGGAACAGCGGCAGCAGGAATGCCGAGCCGTACAGGCCCATGCCCGTCACGGCCGACAGCACGGTGGCGACCAGAAAATTGCGCTGGCCGTACAGGGCCAGGTTGACGAACGGCTCGGCGCGCGTGGCGCTGGTGACGACCCAGCCCAGGATGCCCGTCAGGGCCAGCGCGGCAAAGGCGATGATGAAACCGGAGTCGAACCAGTCCTTCGAATTGCCCTCTTCCAGGAAGATGGTCAGGCAGCCCAGGCCCAGGGCCATGAAGAAGATGCCCAGCCAGTCGGCTTTCCAGAACATCGCCAGCTTCATCGGCTCCTTGTCCAGGCCATAGATCATGCCGGCGATCAGCAGCACGCCTGGCACCCAGTTGATGTAGAAGATCGAAGGCCAGCCATACAGCTCGGAGAGATACCCGCCCAGAGTCGGGCCCATGGCCGGCGCCAAGGTCGCCGTCAGGCCGAAGATGGCCATGCCGACGGCGCGCTTCGACGGCGGCAGCTTGAGCATCACCAGGGTGAAGGCCATGGGAATCAGTGCGCCGCCCGTAAAACCCTGCAGCATGCGGAAGACGATCATGCTTTCCAGGTTCCAGGCCGCCCCGCACAGGGTGGAGAAGAGCAGGAAGAAGGCAGTGGTACCTATCATGTAGGTGCGCAAGCCGAACACGCGCGCCAGCAGCGCGGTGAGCGGGATGACGATAATTTCAGCCACCAGGTAGGCCGTGGAAATCCACGAGCCCTCTTCCTGGGTGGCCGACAGCGAGCCAAGGATATCCTTGAGCGAGGAGTTGGTGATCTGGATGTCGAGCACCGCCATGAAGGCGCCCAGCATGCCGGCGGCGACCGCCAGCCAGGTGCGCCCGGAGACGTTCTCGTCGATCACGGGAAACGCTGGCGGCTTCGCCAGCGTGGTGGAAGGGCTGCTCATGGAAGCTTAGCGGGCGGTGGTCTGGGCGGCAGGAGCAGCAGGAGCTGCGGCGTGGCGCGCGTCCTTTTCCTGATCCGCATTGGGCTGGTTCACTTCCACTTCGGCGATCACCGACATGCCCGGCACCAGGCGGCCATTCATGGCCTTGATGTCTGCCGGCTGGAAGACGATTTTCACGGGCACGCGCTGGACGATCTTGGTGAAGTTGCCGGTGGCGTTATCGGCCGGCAGCAGGGCGAATTGCGCGCCCGAGGCAGGCGCGAAGCTATCCACGGTACCCAGCAGTTTCTTGCCCGGCATGGCGTCGATCGTCACGTGCACGCTCTGGCCGCGGTGCAGATCGGCCAACTGGGTTTCCTTGAAGTTGGCGGTGACCCAGACGTTATCCTGCACGATGGCCGTCAGTTGCTGGCCAGGCTGCACGCGCATGCCCGTTTCCACATTGCGCTTGCCGATGCGGCCAGCGACAGGCGCCAGGATGCGGTTGTATTGCAGCTGCTGCTGCGCGTCTTTCAATTGCACCTGCAACACGGCAACCTGCGCCTTGGCCACGTCGCGCGCAGCTTGCGCCGCACCGATCTGCGCCTTGGCGGCCGAGGCGCTGTCGCGGCGGGCGGCCAGGTCGGCCACGGCGCTCGAACGGGCCGCGTTGGCCCCGTCCAGTTCCGCTTTCGAGACGGCTTTCATCTGGCTCGTGTACAACTGGCCATAGCGCTCCGCATCCTGTTTCGCGCGCAGCAATTGCGCATCGGCTTGCGCCACTTGCGCCTGGGCGGCGCTGGCTTGCGCCTGCACTTGTGCGATCTGCGCGTCGGCTTGCAGCACTTGCTGCTCGGCGCTGGCGATCTGCGCGGCGATCTGCTCGGTTTTCACGCGCTGGTCGAACGGATCGAGTTCCGCGATCACGTCGCCCTCTTTCACCATTTGATTGTCGTCGATGAAGACCTTGGTGACGACGCCGGAAATGCGCGCCGAGACAGGGTGCACATGGCCGGACACATAGGCGTTTTCCGTTTCCACGAAATAGTGGCTGCGGTACCACATGCGCGCGCCAGCGCCCAGAGCGACGAGGACAATCAGGCCGGCGATGATTTTGACGCGGTTGTTGGGTGGTGCGGAGCTGGCGGAAGCGGCGGGCGTGGAAGGTGCGGCAGGGGCCGCGGGTGGGACGGCGCTCAGCACCTTGTGCTCTGCTTGGCCTGGCTGGTTGGACATACTCGCTCCGAAAATGAAATGATATAGGTTCATTATTGGGCAAAGAAAAACCAAAGTCAAGAAATGAAACGATTGCATTTCATTTTAATTTGCACTACAGTGTGAGCCATCACTTACCTTCCAACTTATAAAGAGACCCAGACCATGTCCGATCCCGGCCTCAGCGATACCTTGCCCACCACGACAGAATCCGACGCCGCCCAGGAGCTTTCCTGCTGCGGCAAGCCGGCCGGCCGCCCGCGCGCGGCCGACATGGAAGCGCGCATGGAAAACCTGCTGCACACGGCCGGCTGCCTGTTTCTGGAAAAAGGGTATGGAAAGGTGAGCCTGGAAATGATCGCCCGCGAAGCCCATGTGGCCGTGCGCACGATTTATGTGAAATTTGGTGGCAAGGCAGGCTTGTTCAATGCCGTGGTGGAATTGCGCCGCGCCGCCTATTTTTCGACCATGCCGGCGCTGGAAACGGATATGCGGCCCCTGGCCACCATCCTGGGCGAATTCGGCCTGCTGTTCGTGCAACTCGTCACCATGCCGGCGGCCATCCGCCTGAACCGCATGGTGGTGGCTGAAGCGGCCACACACCCGGAACTGGCGGAAACGTTTTACAAGGTGGGGCCGGGGCAGACGCGCGAGATGCTGAGCAAGTTTTTCAGCCGTCCCGACATCGCGCCGCTGTTTCGCGCGGAATTGACGCCCGCCATCCTGGCCCTGCACCTGCTCAATTGCCTGTTGGGAGATCAGATGTCGCGCCTGCTGTTTCCGCCGCAAGCCCAACCCGATGTAGCGCAATTGCGCGCCAAGGTAGCGCTCAGCCTGGACCTGTTCTTGCGCGGCACCTTGCGCAAGCCACTCGCAGCCTGATACGCGACGGCCTGGCGCGGAAGTCAGCCGAGGGGGCTGCCGTCTTCCTGCATCGCCGCTGCGGCACGCTCCTCGTTCAAGCCCAGCGCGCGCAGGAAAGGCTGAGCCGTCGACGTGCCACCCAGGCTAAGTGAAGACTCACTTCCATCATGCCGTTCCGGGCCATAACGCATCAGATCGAACGAGGTTTCAAAGCGCTGCGCCAGGAAATAGGTGCGGAAATAATCGAAGGAAAATGCCACCTGGCCATCGGTCCGCAGCAGCAAGCCCTGCGCATACAGCGGCGCCAGCCATTCTCCGGCGGCCATGCTCCAGCCCTTCACAGCGCAATAGTCGCTGGTAAAACGCTGCAGTTCGGCTTCGCCGAGGAATACGCTCTTGGCTTCGAACATCACGAATGCGAGCTCGATCAGGAATTCGCGCGCATCCGCAGCCACGCCGGCGCCCTCACGCTGCTGCCCGCCCGCCTGGCCCAGCAAGCCATCGAGATAAGCGCGTTCGCCTGCCAGCTGCGGCAGCAAGGTGGCAAACACATGCTCGGCATCCATCTGCCCCGTTTCCTGTCCATTCGGCGTGTACAGCACCGACAGAGCGAAGTTCTTGCTCACGTCGTCGAACTCGCGCAGCGACACCGTCCACTGCGTGCCTGGCGCGTCGCCATCTGCCGCGACCGTGCCGAACTCAAGCACGGAAAACGCCGCCATCTGGCCATGCGCACCGTACAGGCTGCCGGGATTGCTCTTGAACAGGATGCCAAGCGACTTCATCAGTGAACTGGCATCGCCCGTATGCTGATGGCCGTGGAACACGGCGTGGATATTCTTGTAGTGCGCGCGCTGCTCGGCGCTGGCGTGCTCATCGGCGGAGAAAAAACTGAAGCCCGCATTGCCCAGCGCCGCCGCCGTAACACCCTGCGCGCGGCTGCCCGGCACCAGGTAAAAACGCGCGCCGGGCAAGCTGGCCGCCTGCAGCAAGGGGCGCAGGAAATATTCGTAGACATACACGGGTGTCGTGCCGGCACAGGCGTCCGGCGCCACCAGCTGGCCCGTGAAGAAAATCGCATCGATCTGCTTGCCCGCCGCCAGGATAGCGGCCACATCCTGGTACAAGGCATGCAGTATCACGGCTTGCTCTTGCTCATCAGCCCGACACAAACGGACATCGGCGATATGAAGGGCGGTAAATTTTTTCATCGTTGCAAAACTCTTTCAGTACAGCGGAATTTGACCGAACCCCACGCTGGCAACATTCCTGGAAAAATCACGCGTTCTATTGAAGCAGAACATAGTGACAGACCCTCATTCTGCCACTTTTTCCATGCGGCAATACTCACCAATTTTCACATGACACCGCTGCGCCACGCTTTACCATGCTGAAGGTCAAAGGAAATAAAAAAACCCGCAATCGCTTGCGGGTTTTTGATGTTGCAACGTGCGCTTAAAACATCAGCGCTTGCGCGGTGGCGGCAAGTCCGTGCACACGCCTTCGTACACTTCAGCGGCCATCCCGATCGATTCACCCAGCGTCGGGTGCGGGTGGATGGTCTTGCCGATGTCGGTGCCGTCGCAGCCCATTTCGATGGCCAGCGCGATTTCGCCGATCATGTCGCCCGCATGCGTGCCGACGATGGTGCCGCCGATGATGCGGTGCGTTTCCGCGTCGAACAGCAGCTTGGTGAAGCCTTCGGCGCGGCCGTTGGCCACGGCGCGGCCCGAGGCGGCCCACGGGAAGTGGCCCTTCTCGACCTTGATGCCCTTGGCTTTCGCTTCGTCTTCCGTGATGCCGGCCCATGCCACTTCCGGGTCCGTGTAGGCGACCGACGGAATCACCTTGACGTCGAAGTGCGACTTCTGGCCGGCGGCAGCTTCCGCTGCCACGTGGGCTTCATGCACGGCCTTGTGCGCCAGCATCGGCTGGCCGACCAAATCGCCGATGGCGAAGATGTTCGGCACGTTGGTGCGCATCTGGCTGTCGACTTCGATGAAGCCGCGGTCGGTGACGTTCACGCCGGCCTTGTCGGCAGCGATCTTCTTGCCGTTCGGGCTGCGGCCCACGGCGACCAACACCAGGTCATAGATTTGCGGCGCCGGCGCCGTGGCACCCGCTTCGGCCGCTTCGAACGTGACCTTGATACCTTCCGGCAGCGCTTCCACGGCGACCGTCTTGGTCTTGGTCATGATGTTGTCGAAGCGCTTTTCATTGAACTTCTGCCACACCTTGACGGCATCGCGGTCGGCTCCCTGCATCAGGCCATCCATCATTTCGACCACGTCGATGCGCGCACCAAACGTGGAATAGACGGTCGCCATTTCCAGGCCGATGATGCCGCCGCCGATGACCAGCATGCGTTTCGGGATCTGGCGCAATTCCAGCGCGCCCGTCGAATCGACGATGCGCGGGTCTTCCGGCACGAAGGGCAGCTTCACCACGGACGAACCGGCGGCGATGATGGCTTGCTTGAACTGCACGACTTTTTTCGAGCCGTCGCCTGCCGTCACTTCGATGTGATTCGCGGAGAGGAACTGGCCCACGCCCGTCACCACTTGCGTCTTGCGCGCCTTGGCCATGCCGGCCAGACCGCCCGTCATGTTCGAGATCACACCTTCCTTGTACTTGCGTACCTGGTCGATGTCGATCGTCGGCTTGGCAAATGTCACGCCCGTGTTGCCCATGTGCGCCGTCTCGTCGATGACGGAGGCAACGTGCAGCAGCGCCTTCGACGGGATGCAGCCCACGTTCAGGCACACGCCGCCCAGGGTGGCGTAGCGCTCGACGATGACGGTGCTCAGGCCCAGATCGGCCGCGCGGAACGCCGCCGAATAACCGCCAGGACCGCCGCCCAATACCATCATGTCGACGTCGATGTCGACCTGGCCGCTGTAACTGCCGGCCGGGATGGCGGCGACAGACGCTGCTGCCGGAGCCGGAGCCGCAGCAGGTGCTGCCGCTGGCGCAGGAGCAGCCACTGGTGCGGCAGCTGCAGCGCCTTCAGATGCTTCCAGCACCAGCAAGGCGCTGCCTTCGGCGATCTTGTCGCCGACCTTGACCTTGATTTCCTTGACGACGCCGGCGTGGGTCGATGGAATCTCCATGCTGGCCTTGTCCGATTCGACCGTGATCAGCGACTGGTCCACCTTGATGGTGTCGCCTACCTTGACCATCAATTCGATGACTTCGACTTCCTTGAAGTCGCCGATATTCGGTACTTTTACCTCTACTGTGCTCATCAATCGCTCCTTACAGCAGAATTTTGCGCATGTCGGCCAGGACTTCGCCGAGGTACACGGAGAATCGCGCGCCCATCGCGCCATCGACCACGCGGTGGTCGTAGGACAGCGAGGTGCCCATCATCAAACGTGGCTGGAAGGCCTTGCCATCCCATACCGGCTTGATCGAGGCTTTCGACAGACCCAGAATCGCCACTTCCGGCGCATTCACGATAGGCGTAAAGTGCGTGCCGCCGATGCCGCCCAGGGACGAAATCGTGAAGCTGGCGCCCTGCATGTCGGCCGGTTTCAGCTTGCCTTCGCGCGCCTGCAAGGAGAGTTCCGTCATTTCGCGGGCGATCTGCGAGACCGACTTCTGGTCCGCGCCCTTGATCACCGGTACCACCAGGCCATTCGGCGTGTCGGCGGCGAAGCCGATGTTGTAGTACTGCTTGAGGATCAGGTTTTCGCCCTTGGCATCGAGCGAAGCGTTAAACGCGGGGAATTTCTTCAGCGCGGCAACGGACGCCTTGATGACGAAGGCCAGCATGGTCAGCTTGGCCGCATCCTTGTTCTTCGCATTGGCGGCGTTGGTGTCGACGCGGAACGCTTCCAGGTCCGTCACATCCGCTTCGTCGAACTGCGTGACGTGCGGGATCATGACCCAGTTGCGGTGCAAATTCGGACCCGAGATTTTCTTGATGCGCGACAGCGGCAGCAGTTCGGTCGTGCCGAACTTGGCAAAATCGAGCGACGGCCATGGCAGCAGATCCAGGCCCACGCCCGAACCGCCTTTGGCAGCGGCTGGCGCATTTGGCGCGGCAACAGCGCCCGACATCACGCCCTTGACGAAGTTCTGCACGTCTTCCTGGGTGATGCGGCCCTTCGGACCGGAACCGCCCACGCTGGCCAGGTCCACGCCCAGTTCGCGTGCGAACTTGCGGATCGATGGCGACGCGTGCGCCAGCTTGCCGTTGACGGCAGGCGCGGCGGCAGGGGCAGCAGCAGGGGCAGCGGCGACCGGCGCCGAAGCGACGGCAGCGGCTGGTGCGGCGGCAGCTTGCGCTGGCGCAGCGGCTGGGGCAGCAGCGGCAGGAGCAGCAGCGGCGCCGGTCGTTTCCACCACCAGTACCAGACTACCCTTGGCAACCTTGTCGCCGACCTTGACCTTCAATTCCTTGACGATACCGGCGTGGCTCGATGGGATTTCCATGCTGGCCTTGTCCGATTCGACCGTCAGCAGCGACTGATCGACCTTGATCGCATCGCCGACCTTGACCATCAGTTCGATGACTTCGACTTCCTTGAAGTCGCCGATATCGGGCACGGTCACTTCGACCAGCCCGCCAGCGGCGGCGGGCGCTGCGGCAGGTGCGGCAGCGGCGGCAGCTTCAGCAACTGGCGCGGCTGCCGGTGCAGGCGCAGCGGCGGCAGGCGCCGGAGCGGACGCGTCGTCCGCCACTTCCAGCAGCAGCACCAGCGAACCTTCGGCGATCTTGTCGCCCACGTTGACTTTCAATTCCTTGACGACACCGGCGTGGCTCGATGGAATTTCCATGCTGGCCTTGTCCGATTCGACCGTGATCAGGGACTGGTCGACCTTGACCGTGTCGCCCGGCTTGACCATCAGTTCAATGATCTCGACTTCCTTGAAATCGCCGATATCCGGGACTTTGACTTCCACAATGCTCATAGCTTGCTCCGTTATTTTATTTGTCAGATGGACCCGCACACATGCCAGGGCGGCACTTTCGCACCGCCCTGGCATCATCGGGTCCGCACAACGATTACTGGGTCACCGGATTCGGTTTGTTCGCGTCGATGCCGTACTTGGCGATCGCCTGCTCCACCACCGACACGTCGATCTTGCCTTCGTCAGCCAGCGATTTCAACGCGGCCACGGTGACATAATAACGGTTCACTTCGAAGAACTCGCGCAGCTTGGCGCGGCTGTCCGAGCGGCCAAAGCCATCGGTGCCCAACACTTTGTAGGTGCGGCCCTTCGGCATGAAGGCGCGGATCTGTTCTGCAAACGCGCGCATGTAGTCGGTCGTGGCGACGATCGGGCCTTCCGTATCCTGCATAAGCGACGTCACGTAAGGCACGCGCTGCTGTTTCGACGGGTTGACCATGTTCCAGCGTTCGGCATCCTGGCCATCGCGGGCCACCAGGGTCAGCGACGGCGCCGACCACACGTCCGCAGCCACGCCCCAGTCGTTTTGCAACAGTTCGGCAGCGAAGATCGATTCGCGCAGGATGGTGCCGCAACCGATCAGTTGTACGCGCAGCTTGGCGTCCGCCTGGCCTTCCTGCAGCTTGTACATGCCTTTCAGGATGCCTTCTTCCTGGCCTGGCTTGATGCCTGGCTGGGCGTAGTTCTCGTTCATGATCGTGATGTAGTAGAACACATCTTCCTGGTTGGCGATCATGCGGCGCAAGCCGTCCTGGATGATGACGGCGACTTCATGGCTGAAAGTCGGATCGTACGGCATGCAGGTCGGGATGGTGGCGGCGAAGATATGGCTGTGGCCATCTTCGTGCTGCAAGCCTTCGCCGTTCAAGGTCGTACGGCCGGCCGTGCCGCCCATCAGGAAGCCGCGGGCGCGCATGTCGGCCGAAGCCCATACCTGGTCGCCGATGCGCTGGAAGCCGAACATCGAGTAGAAGGTGTAGAACGGGATCATGATGCGGTCGTTGGTCGAATACGACGTCGCCGCAGCGATCCACGAGCTCATGCCGCCCGCTTCGTTGATGCCCTCTTGCAGGATCTGGCCAGCCTTGTCTTCGCGGTAGTACATGACCTGATCTTTGTCGACCGGCTCGTACAACTGGCCTTTCGGGTTGTAGATGCCGATCTGGCGGAACAGGCCTTCCATGCCGAAGGTACGCGATTCATCGACCAGGATAGGCACCACGCGCTGGCCCAGGTTCGGGTCTTTCAGCAGGGTCGAGATGACGCGCACGAACGCTTGCGTGGTGGAGATTTCACGGCCTTCCGGCGTAGCATCGAGCACGTTCTTGAAGGCGTCCAGGCCAGGCACGGGCAGGGTTTCTTCCGACTTCTGGCGGCGCTGCGGCAGGTAGCCACCGAGGGCCTTGCGGCGCTCGTGCAGGTAGACCATTTCCGGCGCGTCGTCGGCAGGCTTGAAGAACGGAATATCGGCCAGCTTGTCGTCAGGGATAGGCAGCGAGAAGCGGTCGCGCATTTCGCGAATCGCTTCGTCGTCGAGTTTTTTCGTCTGGTGCGCCGTGTTGCGCGCTTCGCCGGACTTGCCCATGCCGTAGCCCTTGACGGTTTTCACCAGCAGGACGGTCGGCTGGCCCTTGTGTTCCTGGGCGATCTTGAAGGCCGCGTAGATCTTGTGCGGATCGTGACCGCCACGGGTCAGGCGCCAGATGTCGTCGTCCGTCATGTTGGCAACCATTTCCAGCAGCTTCGGATGCTTGCCGAAGAAGTGCTTGCGCACGTAGGCGCCGTCTTTCGCTTTGTAGTTCTGGTATTCGCCGTCGACGGTTTCCATCATCACGCGCTGCAAGATACCTTCCTTGTCTTGCGCCAGCAGGGCATCCCAGCCCGGACCCCAGATGACCTTGACGACGTTCCAGCCGGCGCCACGGAATTCGCCTTCGAGTTCCTGGATGATCTTGGTATTGCCGCGCACGGGGCCGTCCAGGCGCTGCAGGTTGCAGTTGACCACGATGACCAGGTTGTCGAGCATGTCGCGTGCGGCCAGGCCGATCGCGCCCAGGGATTCCGGCTCGTCCATCTCGCCATCGCCGCAGAAGGCCCAGATCTTGCGGTTATCGGTCTTGGCGATGCCGCGTGCGTGCAGGTATTTCAGGAAGCGCGCCTGGTAGATCGCCATGTGCGGGCCCAGGCCCATCGACACGGTCGGGAACTGCCAGAAGTCCGGCATCAGTTTAGGATGCGGGTACGAGGACAGGCCCTTGCCGTCGACTTCCTTGCGGAAGTTCAGCATTTGCTCTTCCGTCAAGCGGCCTTCGAGGAAGGCGCGCGCGTAGACGCCGGGCGAGGAGTGGCCCTGAATGTACAGCAGGTCGCCGCCGTGGTCGGCCGTTGGTGCGTGCCAGAAGTGGTTGAAACCGATGCCCAGCATGTTCGCCAGCGAAGCAAACGAGGACAAGTGGCCACCCAGGTCGCCGTCGGCGCGGTTGGCCTTGACCACCATGGCCATGGCGTTCCAGCGCATCCACGAGCGCAGGCGCTCTTCGTATTCCAGGTTGCCGGGACAGTGTGCTTCTTGCTTGGTGGGGATGGTATTGACGTAGGCGGTGGTGCTGGAGAACGGGATCTGGGCGCCACGGCGGCGGGCCAGGTCGACCATGCGCTCCATCAGGTAATGCGCGCGTTCCGGACCTTCATTTTCCAGAACGGCTTCGAGCGCGTCCAGCCACTCCTTGGTTTCCTGCATATCCGGGTCGGTGCCGATCTGTGTCGTTACCTGGTTCAGTTGAGCTGACATCTGTTGAGTCTCCTTTGTGAACGCCCCACCCCGATTTTCCGGATCGCTGTCGGACGGTATTTCGCTGATTATTTACTATTAAGTCGGTTTAGTGTGGGGATTCTAACAGCGTATTTACTATTTTTCAAATTACGATATAGCATTTCATATTGTGAAATCGCCCTATGAAATTTATGCTGCACTGCCGCAAATTCTGCCTGGAAATTAGGGTGATCAAAGTGCCAAAAACGACGGGAACATGCACACCAGCAAAACGCATTAACGCCCCAGTCGTCCGCACAGGCATACCGGGCCAGCGGGCCTGAAAAATGTCGAGGGCAAGGCGCGGCGACGCAGACAGTACGCCAGTACGGCAAGGAGCTGCAACGCCGCCATCGGCATTTTCTCAGGCCCGCGTTTCCGGCCCGCTGTTGTTAAGCCTTGCGCTTTTAAACGCATGGCACTGCTTAACTTAAAGGCTTGGCGCCAAAACCGCCCCTTTGCGCCGCCCGGCTTTATAATCTGTCCTTTCCCTCCCACACAGCCTCCCTACCATGCCAGCACAACTGATCGACGGAATCGCCCTCTCCCAAAAACTGCGCAGCGAGATCGCCACGCGCGCCGCCGCCCTCACGGCCAAGGGCACCCAGCCCGGCCTGGCCGTGATACTCGTCGGCGAAGACCCGGCCAGCCAGGTGTATGTCCGCAACAAGGTCAAGGCGTGCGGCGACGTGGGTTTCCACTCGGTGCTGGAAAAATATGAATCGGACCTGTCCGAAGCGGACTTGCTGGCACGCATCGCCAGCCTGAACGCGGATCCAGCCATCCACGGCATCCTCGTGCAAATGCCCTTGCCCAAGCACATCAACCCGCACAAGGTCATCGAAGCGATCTCCACGACGAAAGATGTGGATGGCTATTCCGTCCTGAGCGCCGGCGAACTGATGACGGGCTTGCCCGGCTTCCGCCCCTGCACGCCCTATGGCTGCATGAAACTGATCGAAAGCACGGGTGTGGACCTGCGCGGCAAGCACGCCGTCGTCATCGGCCGCAGCAACACCGTCGGCAAACCGATGGCCCTGTTGCTCTTGCAAGCGAACGCTACCGTCACCATCTGCCATAGTGCGACCCCGGACCTTGGTCTGTACACGCGCCAGGCGGACGTGGTCGTGGCCGCCGTCGGCCGCCGCAACACCCTGACGGCCGACATGGTCAAGCCGGGCGCCATCGTCATCGACGTTGGCATGAACCGCGACGATGACGGCAAGCTGTGCGGTGACGTGGATTTTGCCGGCGTGAAAGAAGTCGCCTCGCACATCACGCCCGTGCCGGGCGGCGTGGGGCCGATGACGATCACGATGCTATTGATGAACACGGTAGAAGCTGCCGAGCGCATCTAAAGAATCACCCCGGGGCGGCGTTGCCGCCCTATTAATATGGAACCGACGATGAATACCAATCCCCTGCTTGATTTTTCCGGCCTGCCACGCTTCGACGCGATCACGCACGAGCATGTCACGCCCGCCATCGATACCCTCTTGGCCCAGGCGCGCGCCACGGTGGCGCAACTGGAGGCGCCCATGGAAGAAGTGAGCTGGGACAACCTCGTCGTGCCCCAGGACCAGATTGCCGAAACCCTGGGCCGCGCCTGGAGCATCGTCAACCACCTCAATAGCGTGATCGATACGCCCGAACTGCGCGCCGCCTACAATGCGAACCAGCCCAAGGTGACGGAGTTCTTGACCGAGCTGGGCCAGAACGAAATTCTCTTCGGCAAATACAAGCAATTGCAGGCCCGCGCCGATTTCGCCGACCTGTCGCCGGCGCGCCGGCGCATCGTCGAGAATGCCGTGCGCGACTTCCGCCTGGGCGGCGCCGAGTTGCCCGAGGACAAGAAAGAGCGCTTTGGCGCCATCCAGGAAGAGCACGCGGCCGTCGGTACGCGTTTTTCCGAAAACGTGCTCGACGCCACGAATGACTACAAGTTGCTGGTCGAGAACGAAAGCGACCTGGCTGGCTTGCCCGACGACGTGAAGGCCGCCGCGCGCGCCGCCGCCGAAAAAGCGGGCAAGCAAGGGTATGAATTCTCGCTGCACTTCCCGTCGTATTACCCGATCCTGCAATTTGCCGATAATCGCGCGCTGCGCGAAACCATCTACCGCGCCAACGCCACCAAGGCATCGGACCAGGGCGAAGTCTTCAGCAAGAAAGAGGACTGGGACAACACGCAGAACATCGTCACCTTGTTGCGGCTGCGCAACGAAGAGGCACAGCTGCTCGGCTACGCCAATTTCGCCGAAGTGTCGCTGGTTTCCAAAATGGCCACCTCGCCTGCGCAAGTCATCGCTTTCCTGGAAGACCTGGCCCAACGCGCCCGTCCGTTCGCCGAGAAGGACCTGGCCGAGTTGACCAGCTTCGCGCGCGAAGAACTGGGCATCGCCGAACTGCAAGCGTGGGACGTGCCGTACGCTTCCGAAAAGCTGCAGGAACGCCGCTACGCGTTCTCTGCCCAAGAAGTCAAACAGTATTTCCCTGAACACAAGGTGATCGATGGCTTGTTCCGCCAGATCCAGAACCTGTTCACGGTCGAGATCAAACTCGATACGGCGCCCGTCTGGCACCCGGACGTGCGTTTTTACCGCATCGAGCGCGACGGCCAGCTGGTCGGCCAGTTCTACCTGGACCTGTATGCGCGCGCGGGCAAGAGCGGCGGCGCCTGGATGGACGATGCGCGCGGCCGCCGTGCCGACGCACAGCACGTGCAAACGCCGATCGCCTATCTGACCTGCAATTTCACGCAGCCGGCCGTGGTCGATGGCCAGGTTCAGCCGGCGCTGTTTACGCACGATGAAGTGATCACCCTGTTCCACGAATTCGGCCACGGCTTGCACCATATGCTGACGGTGGTCGACGAGCTGGGCGTATCGGGCATTGCCGGCGTCGAATGGGATGCTGTGGAACTGCCATCGCAATTCATGGAAAACTTCTGCTGGGAATGGGAAGTGCTCGAACACATGACGGCGCATGCCGTCACGGGCGAGCCGCTGCCGCGCGTGCTGTACGACAAGATGCTGGCGGCCAAGAATTTCCAGTCGGGCTTGCAAACCCTGCGCCAGGTGGAATTTTCCTTGCTCGACATGCATTTGCACTATGACTACGATGCCAGCACGGGGCAGAGCGTGCAGCAGCTGATCGACGGCGTGCGCGCCAAGTTCGCGCTGATCATCCCGCCCCCGTTCAACCGCTTCCAGAATTCCTTTGGGCATATCTTCTCCGGCGGCTACGCGGCCGGCTACTACAGCTACAAATGGGCCGAGGTGCTATCTGCCGACGCCTATGCGGCCTTTGAGGAAGCCCGCGCGCTGGGACCGGCCGCCACCACGGCAGCGGGCAGGCGTTACCTGCAAGAAATCCTGTCCGTCGGCGGCTCGCGCCCGGCGCTCGAATCGTTCACGGCCTTCCGCGGCCGCGAACCGTCGATCGACGCCCTGCTGCGCCACAGCGGCATGGCCGCTTGAAGGGTGATATGAGCAGCGCCATGACCCGCGTCGATTTTCATACCAATGTGCCGGACAAGCTGGCCTACGCCTGCCGCCTGGCGCGCAAGGCGTATATGGCTGGCAACAAGGTGGTCGTGCTGGCAGCCGACAGCGCCCAGCTCGACGCCTTGAACAGCGCCATGTGGACCATTTCCGCCACGGATTTCCTGCCGCACGTGCTGGCCGGCGACCCGCTGGCCACGCAAACGCCCATCATCCTGACCGCTGACGCGGCGGCGGAGCTGCCGCACCACGACATCCTCGTCAACCTGTCGCAGTTGCCGCCCGCCAATTACGCGCAATTCCAGCGCGTCTTTGAAATCGTCTCCATGGATGCGCAAGATGCGCAGGCGGGCCGCCAGCGTTTCCTGCACTACCGCCAGCAAGACGTGCAGCTGACGCACTTCGTGGCGGGGAAAGCATGAGCCAGCAGCCATTCGACCAGGGCATTCCCCTGCTGACGGAGGTGCTGCTGGGGCCGGAGGTGGCGCCCGCCATCCCAGCCGAGCCTGCTATCGAGGCAACGCCGGCGTTGCCGCCAGCGGTGGCACAACCCGACTGGGACGCCATCGAACAGCGGCTGACGCAGCGCATCCTGCACCAGGTGCAGGGCAAGATCGACCATCTGCTGGAAGAACGCATCGCCCACGTCTTGCAGACGGCCCTGCAAAACGCCCTGATCGGCATGCGCGGCGCATTGCGCGCAGACTTGCAGCAATCGCTGGAACAGATCGTGGCGCATGCGGTCAGCCATGAGCTGGGGCATTTGCAGTGACACCTGTCAAAACCTACTGCGCGTCGGTATAGGCGGCCTGCGATGCTCACCGTACTAAAGTACGGTTGCGCTTCTTAGCCACCTCTCCCTTCCGCTCGCTACGGTTTTGTCAGGTGTTGTCAATTTCAGGACCTTTGAGGTCCGACTTCTCCTACACCTGTATTCTCTACAACGCCATTCTTTGGTGCGCTCGCGCCTGCGAAACCGGTGCATCGCGCCTCAGTTTGGTGATTGTGACGACAAAATGCAAAAAGCCCCAAATGCGGCTTTGCGCCGCCTGTTTTTTGTTGTACCTTTCTTCACACGTACCGCCAGTCGTAGCGGTTTCACGAGACGCCGCCGTATCTTTATCCATTGGAGAATGTTTATGCTGCTCAAGACCAAAGTCCTTCCTCTCGCCCTCGCCCTCGCTTTTGCCGGCCATGCGGGCGCGCAGGAAATCATCAAGATAGGCCACGTCGCCCCGGTCTCTGGCGCCAGCTCCCACCTGGGCAAGGATAACGAGAATGCGGCCAAGATGGCGATCGAGGATTTGAACGCCAAAGGCTTCAAGATCGACGGCAAAGCCGTCAAATTCGTGCTGGTGCCCGAAGATGACGCAGCCGATCCCAAGCAGGGCACGGCGGTGGCGCAAAAGCTGGTCGATGCCAAGGTCAACGGCGTCGTCGGCCACCTGAACTCGGGCACGACGATTCCCGCCTCGCGCATTTACTTCAATGCCGGCATTCCGCAGATTTCGCCGGCCGCCACCAACCCGACGTACACGCAGCAGAAATTCAACACGGCCTTCCGCGTGGTGGCCAATGACAACAAGCTGGGCGGAACGCTGGGCGCGTATGCCGTGGGCAAGCTGCAGGCGAAGAAAATCGCCGTCATCGATGACCGCACGGCTTACGGCCAGGGCGTGGCGGAACAGTTCGTCAAGGGCGCCAAAAAGGCGGCGCCAGGCGTGCAAATCGTCGGCAAGGAATTTACGAATGCCAACGCGACCGACTTCAATGCCATCCTGACCAGCATCAAGTCGAAAAATCCCGACCTGATCTTCTTCGGCGGCATGGATTCCGTGGGCGGCCCCATGCTGCGCCAGATGAAGGCGCTGGGCATCAAGGCCAAGTTCATGGGTGGTGATGGCCTGTGCACGGAACCGCTGGGCAAGCTGGCCGGCGACGCCGTGGGCGAAGACATGGTCACCTGCGCGGAAGCGGGCGGCGTGACGGGCACGCAGCAAAAAGGCATGGACGATTTCCGCGCCCGCTACAAGCAGAAATACAATATGGAAGTGCAGCTGTACGCGCCGTATGTGTACGATGCCGTGATGACCATGGCCACCGCCATGGCCGACGCGAAATCGTCGAAACCGTCCGTCTACCTGCCATTCCTGGCCAAGGTGCACTACCAGGGCGTGACGGGTCCGATCTCGTTCGATGCCAACGGCGACATCAAGGATGGCGCGCTGACGCTCTTTACGTACCGCGATGGCAAGAAAACCAAGATGGAAGTCATCAAGTAAGCGGCTGTTCAGCCACGTAAGCGAGTAAACCTTCGGCCAGCGCGTCGAAGGTGGCGCGGCAGCGCAGGCTGCCGCGCAAGTCTGCATGCATGGTGACCCAGGTTTCCATCGGTAGCGCAAACGCTTGCGGCAACACGCGCCGCAGGGCTGGATCGCGCGCCGCCAGCCCCACCTGGCACACGCCGATACCGGCGCCCGCGCGTATCAGGGCCAGTTGCGCCAGGTCGCTGTCGCTGCGCCAGGCAAAGTTTTCCCGCGCAAAACCCTCAAAGGCGGCGCCCGCGTTGCGCACGAAGGGACTCGCCTCGTCGTAGCCGATGACGGCGTGTTGCGCCAGATCCGGCAATCCGGCCGGCGTGCCATGGCGCGCCAGGTAATCCGCGTGCGCATGCAGGCCCAGTTCGATATCGCCCACCTTGCGCGCCACCAGCTGTTCCTGGCGGGGCCGCAGCATGCGCACGGCGATATCCGCTTCGCGGCGCAGCAAATCCTGCACCTTGTTGCTCAACACCAGTTCAATGACCAGTTCCGGATGGCGTTCGCGCAAGCGGGCCAATATCGTCGGCAGCACTTCCACGCCCACCACTTCGCTGGCGGCGATGCGCACGACACCGGCCACGCCCTGCCCCTGGCTGCTGGCGGCGCGCTGCATCAGGGCGGCCGTGTGCTCCATGGTTTCCGCATGGGGCCGCAGCGCCAGCGCCACTTGCGTGGGCAGCAAGCCCTGCTGGGAGCGCGTAAACAGGGTCGCACCCAGCTCCTTTTCCAGAGCGGCGATGTGCCGGCCGACGGTGGGCTGCGTGATGCCCAGCGCGCGGGCCGCGCCGGACAGCGAGCCGTGCTGCAGCACGGCCAGCAGCGAACGGTAATATTCCCAGGCAATGGCGGTAGTCATACATAAATGTATAGCCTCTGCTCGATGTTCGTCAATTCCCAATGAGCCTTGCGCGGCAGATACTGGCGCCATCAACCACACGGAGGACAATATGGACAAAACAGTATTGGTACTGGGTGCCACGGGCGGCATCGGCGGCGAGATGCTGCGCCAGCTCCTGGCGGCGGGCTGGCAGGTACGCGCCTTGACGCGGGGAGAAACGCAGCCGGAGCACGGCGACCGTGTTGCATGGCTGCGCGGCGATGCGCTGTCGCGCGCGGACGTGCTGGCGGCCGCCAAAGGCTGCGCCGTCATCGTGCACGCCGTCAACCCGCCCGGCTACCGCCACTGGGGCCGGCTGGTGCTGCCCATGCTCGACAACACCATCGCAGCCGCCATCGCCGAAGGCGCCACCATCGTGCTGCCTGGCACCGTGTACAACTTTGGCCCCGATGCGTTTCCCGTGCTGGCAGAGGACGCGCCGCAGCACCCGCAGACGCGCAAAGGCGCCATCCGCGTGGAACTGGAAGCACGGCTGGAACAGGCCAGCACGCAGGGTGCCAGGGTGCTGATCGTGCGCGCGGGCGACTTCTTCGGCCCCCGCGCCGGCAATAACTGGTTTTCGCAGGGCCTCGTCAAGCCTGGCCAGAGCGTGCGCAGCGTGCTGTATCCGGGCGCGCCCGGCGTGGGCCATCAATGGTCCTACCTGCCCGACGTGGCGCGCACGATGCTGCAATTGCTGACCATGCGCGCCACCTTGCCCGCGTTTGCGCGCTTTCACATGGCCGGCCACTGGGACCACGACGGCCGGCAAATGACGGGGGCGATTGCCCGCGTGGTGAAACAGGCCACGGGAGCCACGCCCGCCATCCGGCGCTTTCCATGGTGGCTGGTGGCGCTGGCGTCGCCGTTCGTGGCGACCCTGCGCGAGATGCGCGAGATGCGCTATCTGTGGCAAACGCCCTTGCGCATGGAGAATGCGCGCTTGCTGGCCGTGCTGGGCCAGGAGCCGCATACGCCGCTCGACGAGGCGGTGCGAACGACATTGGAAGGCCTGGGCAATTTAGATGCAGCAGGCAAAAAAAATGCGCCGGGATTGCCGGCGCGCTAATTGCAGGTACTGCGGCACAGATTATTTCTGTGCCAGTACCCATTTAACCAGGGTATGGGCTTCCGCATCGCTCACTTGCGGATTGGCTGGCATCGGGATCGCGCCCCAGGTGCCGGAACCGCCCTTCATGACTTTCGCCACGAGCTTGGCTTCCGCGTCTTTTTGACCGGCATATTTGGCCGCCACGTCTTTATACGCAGGACCCACCAGTTTCGTGCTCACCGCATGGCAAGCCATGCAGTTTTTTGCTTTCGCCAGGTCCGGATTGGCCAACGCTGCTTGCGATGCCAGAGCCGATACGGTCAATACACTCACCAACATAAAACGTTTCATTGTCTTTTCTCCAAAGTTACTTCCTGCGGCATTTTACTGTGTTTCCGCAGATGCACCACGAGCCCAGATCAAGCGTTTCAATGTAGTAACGCAATGTAGTAGCGATTAGGCACTCATATTCTGCCCCATCTGCGCACGCATGACCATGTTGTTTGTAAGGCGATGTAACGACAGGCGGCCCCGCACGGTCAAACGGGGCCGGCCGTCGCACTTATACAACAAATCAGCGTTTCTGCTTTTTCAGCTGCGACAGGTCACGCACGGCGCCGCGGTCGGCCGACGTCGTCAGCGCGGCATACGCCTGCAGCGCCTGCGACACGTAGCGCTCGCGCTTGACGGGCAGCCAGGCATCGTCGCCCTTCGCTTCCATGGCGGCGCGGCGCGCGGCCAGCTCGGTATCGGTCACGCGCAGGTTGATGCTGCGCTCGGGGATGTCGATGTCGATGAAGTCGCCCTCTTCCACCAGGCCGATGGCGCCGCCTTCGGCCGCTTCCGGCGAAGCGTGGCCGATCACCAGGCCCGAGGAACCGCCCGAAAAGCGCCCGTCCGTGAACAGCGCGCACGCCTTGCCCAGGCCCTTGGATTTGATGTACGAGGTCGGATACAGCATTTCCTGCATGCCGGGGCCGCCTTTCGGGCCTTCGTAGCGGATGATGACGACGTCGCCCTCATGCACGGTATCGGCCAAAATCGCTGCAACAGCGGTATCCTGGCTTTCAAACACGCGCGCCTTGCCCGAGAATTTCAAAATGCTTTCATCGACGCCAGCCGTCTTGACGATGCAGCCCTTTTCGGCCAGGTTGCCGTACAGGACGGCCAGGCCGCCATCCTGCGAGTACGCATGCGCCTTGTCGCGGATGCAGCCGGTGGCACGGTCCATGTCGACGGCGGCAAAACGCTCCGACTGCGAGAACGCCGTCTGCGTCGGCACGCCGCCCGGGGCGGCGCGGAACAGTTCATGCACGGCCGGATTGTCCGTGCACATGATGTCGTTTTGCGCGATGGCGTCGGCCAGGGTCGGCGCGTGGATGGTCGGTAAAGTGGTGTTGAGCAGGCCGGCGCGTGCCAGTTCGCCCAGAATCCCCACGATGCCGCCCGCGCGGTGCACGTCTTCGATATGGTATTTGTCCGTCATCGGCGCCACCTTGCACAGGCACGGTACCTTGCGCGAGATGCGGTCGATGTCGGCCATCGTGAACTCCACTTCCGCCTCGTGCGCGGCGGCCAGCAAGTGCAGCACGGTGTTGGTCGAGCCGCCCATGGAGACGTCGAGCGCCATGGCATTTTCAAATGCCGCCTTGGTGGCGATCGAGCGCGGCAGCACCGAGTAATCGTCCTGCTCATAGTGGCGCTTGGCCAGTTCGACGATCAAACGGCCCGCACGCAGGAACAGCTGCTGGCGGTCCGAGTGCGTGGCCAGGATGGTGCCATTGCCGGGCAGGGCCAGGCCCAGCGCCTCGGTCAGGCAGTTCATCGAGTTGGCCGTAAACATGCCGGAGCAGGAACCGCAGGTCGGGCAGGCCGAACGCTCGATTTCCGCCACGTCGGCGTCGGACACGCTGCTGTCGCCCGCCTTGATCATGGCGTCGACCAGATCGAGCTTGATGATCTTCTGCGTGCCGTTGACCACCTTGATGACCTTGCCCGCTTCCATCGGCCCGCCGGAAATAAACACGACGGGGATGTTGATGCGCATGGCGGCCATCAGCATGCCCGGCGTGATCTTGTCGCAGTTCGAGATACACACCATGGCGTCGGCGCAGTGGGCGTTGACCATGTATTCCACGGAGTCGGCGATCAGGTCGCGCGAAGGCAGCGAATACAGCATGCCGCCGTGGCCCATGGCGATGCCGTCATCGACGGCGATGGTGTTGAATTCCTTGGCCACGCCGCCGGCCGCCTCGATTTCGCGCGCCACCATCTGGCCCAGGTCTTTCAGGTGCACGTGACCGGGCACGAATTGCGTGAACGAGTTGACGACGGCGATGATCGGCTTGTCGAAGTCGCCATCCTTCATGCCGGTGGCGCGCCACAGGGCGCGGGCGCCAGCCATGTTGCGGCCGTGGGTGGTGGTGCGGGAGCGGTATTGCGGCATGATGGGGTCCTTCCAAGGATGATTGATGCCTGACTGCGCGGATTTGCAGAAAAGTTCGCAACAAAACCCTGTATGCAGTGGGGGGTACGTCAGAGTGCCTTGCGCGCGCCCCACTGTCAAATATATGATGCACATGTCTGTGAGTCGTTTTGCATATCACAGCAATCAATCCGCATGGAAACACATATGAATCTCGAACTGCGCCAGCTGCGCTACTTTGTCACCGTTGCCGAGGAATTGCACTTCGGCCGCGCCGCCGCGCGCCTGCACATGACGCAGCCGCCCCTGTCGCAAACCATCATGGCGCTGGAAGAGCTGCTGGGCGCGCCCCTGTTCGTGCGCACCCGGCGCGAAGTGCAGCTGACGCCTGCCGGCATGGCCCTGCTGCCCGAGGCGCGCCGCTTGCTGGCGCAGGCGCTCGATTTGCCCGCGCTGGTGCGGCGGGCCGCGCAGGGCGAGGCGGGGCGTCTGAGCCTGGCTTTCGTTTCCTCGGCCGACTACAGCGTGCTGCCGCCGCTGCTGCGCGCTTACCAGGCCGCCTATCCGCAGGTGCAGATCGCGCTGCAGGAAGCCACCTCCGATTTGCAGCTGAACGAATTGCTTGCCGGGCGCACGGATGCGGGCCTGTTGATCCCGCCCCTGCCCGAAAAGGCGAAAGGTGAACTCGATTACCTGCCCGTGCTGACCGAAGGGCTGGTGCTGGCCGCGCCGTCCGGCCTCGACATATTAAATACGCCGGGACCGGTGCGCCTGCGCGACTTGCCCCCCCTGCCATTGATCATTTTCCCGCGCGCGATATCGCCCGCCCTGCACGACGCCATCCTCGGCGTGTTCCGCGCGGCCGGCATCACGCCGCAGATCGGCCAGGAAGCGATCCAGATGCAAACCATCGTCAGCCTCGTCTCGGCTGGCATGGGCATCGCGCTTGTGCCACAATCGGTATCGAATCTGATGCGCCCGGGCGTAGAATACAGGCCGCTGCAGGACGCCACGCCGCTGGTGGAAACGGGCCTGGCCTGGCGCCGCGACAATCCGTCCGCCGTGCTGCAGGGTTTCCTGGCGCTGCTGCGCAAGCAGATCAGCGCGACTGCCCCTTAAATTAAGTGGCCGCTAAGGCAAAAAACCGCAAGCGCCCCCATACTACGCAACCTTCGCTTTAAACAAAGAAAGAAACCCCATGCTGATACACCCGATGCCCGACCCGATCGCCATACAAATCGGCCCGCTCGCCGTGCACTGGTACGGCCTGATGTATGTACTGGCCTTTGCCCTGTTCATTCTCCTGGGCAGAGTGCGCATCAAGCAGCCGCATATCGCCGTGCTGGGCTGGAAGAAGGAAGACCTTGATGACATGCTGTTCTACGGCATGCTGGGCGTGGTGATCGGCGGGCGCCTGGGCGAAGTGCTGTTCTACCGCCCCGAATACTTCATGCACAATCCGCTGGAGATCTTCATGGTCTGGCATGGCGGCATGTCCTTCCATGGCGGCTTCCTGGGCGTCATCCTGGCCATGTATCTGTGGAGCCGCAAGGCGGGCCGCAATCTGTTCGACGTGCTCGACTTCATCGCCCCACTGGTGCCGCTCGGTTATGCCGCCGGCCGCCTGGGCAACTTCATCAATGCCGAACTGCCGGGCCGCATCGCCCCGGAAACCCTGCCGTGGGCCATGCAGTGGCCAGGCATTCCGTATCCTGTGCACCCGTCGCCCCTCTACCAGATGCTGGTCGACGGCATTTTGGTGTTCATCATCCTGTGGCTGTATGCGCGCAAGCAGCGCCCGCGCATGGCCGTGGGCGCCATGTTCACCCTGCTGTACGGCTGCGCGCGCTTCTTCACGGAATACTTCCGCACGCCGGACTGGGAAGTCGTCTGGCTGGGCGTACCGATCACCTCGGGCCAGATGCTCTCGCTGCCGATGATCGTCGGCGCCATCGCGCTGCTGGTGTGGGCGTATAAAAGCCAGGTGATGGGCACCCCGCCCACCAAGGCGCGCGTGGCGGACGCCTGATCGGCCGCCCTAGGCCTTCAACCTGCTTGTAATCACTTTCCATTGCGCCGGCGTCACGGGCGTGATGGACAAACGGCTGCCCTTCTTCAACAGCAGCATGTCTTCCAGCTCCGGCATCTGGCGCATCTCGGACAGGGGCAGCAGCGCCGTCTTCTTTACACCCAGCACGTCGACGCTGATCCAGCGCGGCTGTTCAGGCGTCGCCTTCGGATCGAAGTACTTGCCGCCCTCTTCAAACTGGCTGTGATCGGGATACGCGCCGCTGGCCACTTCGGCCACGCCCGCCACGCCCGGCTGCGGGCAGCTGGAGTGATAAAACAGCACGCCATCGCCCGGCTGCATGCCATCGCGCATGAAGTTGCGCGCCTGGTAGTTGCGCACGCCAAACCAGGGCATGGTGTGCTTGGGCGCTGCCATCAGGTCGTCGATGCTTACTTCATCGGGTTCGGATTTCATCAGCCAATATTGTTTCATCTAGACTCCGTGTGAAAGCGACAGACGTAAAAAAACGGTTGCGCATCAATGCTGCAACCGTTTTCTTTGTATTGCCAGTTCGTGCAAATTAGGCCCCGCCTGTGCCGCTATGCCGGCATCCCGAACCAAACGGTTCAAGGTGGTCACGTTAGTTCAATTTCGGGTTCGTCGAACGAGCGACGCTCACTCCCATCAAACAAAATTCGCAACCGATGCGCATAAATGGTTCAAGGAATATATGGCAATCGCGAACACTGCAGGGTAGACCCAAGTTTACTCCTTTGGTCGCGCATCGCAAAGACAAATCGTCGCGGACGCGCTTAAAAAAGGTTTTCCTGGGGCGTCAATGCGCTGTCCAGGACGGTGTGCATGGCCGAGATCTTTTGCTTCACTTCGAGTATCGTCAATTCCGACAGCGGACCTTGCGGCGACTTCACGGAGAGGAATTCGGCGGCCACGCCCAAGGCGGCCAGCACGGCGATGCGGTCATTGCCCTTGACCTTGCCCGCGTCGCGGATGGCTTTCATTTTACTATCGAGATAGATTGCCGCTTCGCGCAGTGCGCGCTCTTCACCGTCGCGGCACACCATGCTGTAGGACTGGCCCATGATATTGACATCGACACGCGGCATTACGCTTCCTTCTCGTTCTCGGCAATGTAGGCGCCCGCTTCCGAAGCGGCTTGCTCCAGGCCGGCTTGCACCAGTTCGGGAATTTTTTCCAGCAACGCTTCCACCCGCTCCTGCGCCTCGCGCATGCGCTGCACATACAGGGCGTTCTCGGCGGCCAGCGCGGCATTGTCCTTGCGCAATTGCGCGTTTTCACGGCGCAGCGCATGGGTCATTTCGGCCAGCAGGCCTATCTTGTCGGATAATTCGTTGAATTCGGAAATCATCCCGCCACTATAGGGCGGACGCTCCATGGGCGTCAATCGAATCACGCCGCTGTCACACATATTTACATCAATGCAGGGCAGTTGGCGGACAATACACGCTTTTTCCGGCGCTTTTCGCCAAGTGCGCGCATCTGCCAGCGCCGCGATGGCGGCGTTTTACTCGTCGACGTAATCGGCTTCGATATCGAGTCCGCCATAACGGTTTTCGCAAGAGCGGCGCACCAGCGTCTGTTGTCCGCCCTTGCCGTCAAGCACCATCGTCAAGTCGCGGCAAGTGCGGCCGTAGCTGCCAGGCTTGGCGTCCGTCCCCGAGGGCGTCAGGCGCACTGCCAGCGGCGCCGCATTGCCCAAGCCCTTGTTGCTCCATTGGCGCGTCTTGCCATCCTCTTCATCTTTCAAGGTGCGCACGGCGGCCGTCAGCAGGGCTTGTTGTTCTTTCGCATTGAGCTTGGCGATGGTGACGTCGGACAGGAACGGCGGATACACGACGGGCGCCGGGTCCTTGCCCTGCACATCCCAGTTGCCGCTGTTCTGCGAACAGGTGCGGCGGCTCAAGTCTTGCGACTTGCCGCCCGCCGTGACGACGAATTTCAGGTCGCGGCAGACGTGCGCCTTCAGGCTGTGCTCCGTCATGCCGGAGTTGCTGAAGTTATACGTGACTTTCACCAGCACGCCACTGTCGCCGCCGTTGTCCCATACGTGCGCTTCCTGGTCGTCGTCATCCTTGTTCAAATCGTTGAACAAGTCATTGAGCAGCATCTTCTTTTCCAGCGGCGTGAGGGCCGCCACGCTGATCTCGTCGACGATGGTGGGCGTGTGCGCGGCGGCATTGCCCAGGCAGGCGAGGCCGATAACGGTAGCGCACAGCAGGCGCAGCGCGGGACGGGAAACAGGAAATGGCATGGCGTTCTTTCTGGTGCAAGTGGCGATATGTGGCAATATTGATATGCAATTGCAATCATCTTATCAAATTTCATAGTAAAACTCTGTTTCCTGCGCGTACAGGAACGCCCCCCATCCGGGCGGCATGCTAGAGTCGCTGCTGTTGCTGACGCCCGGGAACGCGGCTTGTGCTGGCGCAAACCCTGTGTAGATGCAGGCTCTGCTCAGCATCTATCTATATGTTCCTCTTGAATAAGCCCTTGAAGTTGACCCATACCGTCCCTATAATTAGCACTCGTTAGTAGAGAGTGCTAACAAACTCTTTCGTAGCAATCCTCAGGACTGATGGTGCTTGCCAGACCACTGCAGGGAACGCTACGCGGCGGGCGACGCCGCGATGCACCACTGCCGGATACAGGCAAGGACAGGATGACATGGGGTTTGCTTGACCGTTGCGGGCTGCTTTCAACGGCGGTCACTGAAAGCAGGTCTGGCGCTGTGCCGGACATGTATTCATTTAGCAACACTTATCCATTGAACTTTAAGGAGTTTTGTATGAATCTGCGCCCATTGAACGATCGCGTCATCGTCAAACGCCTCGACCAGGAAACCAAAACTGCGTCCGGCCTCATCATTCCTGATGCAGCTGCTGAAAAACCGGATCAAGGCGAAGTCCTTGCCGTAGGCAATGGCAAGATTCTCGACGACGGCAAAGTCCGTCCTCTGGATGTCAAAGTGGGCGACCGCGTCCTGTTCGGCAAGTACGCCGGCCAAACCGTCAAAGTTGACGGCGATGAGCTGATGGTCATGCGCGAAGAAGACATCATGGCGATCGTCGTCAAGTAATTGTTTCCACGTTGTAGACAGACACATCCCGAAACTCAGGAGAATTGAACATGGCAGCTAAAGAAGTAATATTCGGCGACGCAGCGCGCGCCAAGATGGTCGAAGGCGTCAACATCCTCGCCAACGCAGTCAAAGTAACGCTGGGCCCGAAAGGCCGCAACGTGGTCCTGGAGCGCTCGTTCGGCGCCCCTACCGTCACCAAGGATGGCGTGTCGGTAGCGAAAGAAATCGAACTCAAAGACAAGCAAATGAACATGGGTGCTCAGTTGGTCAAGGAAGTTGCTTCCCGCACCAGTGACAACGCCGGCGACGGCACCACCACCGCCACCGTGCTGGCACAAGCCATCGTACGCGAAGGCATGAAGTTCGTTGCCGCCGGCATGAACCCGATGGACCTGAAGCGCGGTATCGACAAAGCAGTTGCTGCCACCGTCGAAGAACTGGCGAAAATCGCCCGTCCTTGCACCACGACCAAAGAAATCGCCCAAGTTGGCGCGATCTCGGCGAACTCGGACTACTCAATCGGCGAGCGTATCGCTGAAGCGATGGAAAAAGTCGGCAAAGAAGGCGTCATCACCGTGGAAGACGGCAAGTCGCTGAACGACGAACTGGACATCGTTGAAGGCATGCAATTCGACCGCGGCTACCTGTCGCCATACTTCATCAACAACCCAGAGAAACAAGTTGCCGTCCTGGACAGCCCATTCGTCCTGCTGTGCGACAAGAAAATCTCGAACATCCGTGACCTGCTGCCGGTACTGGAACAAGTCGCAAAAGCTGGCCGTCCACTGCTGATCATCGCAGAAGACATCGAAGGCGAAGCGCTGGCGACCCTGGTTGTGAACAACATCCGCGGCATCCTGAAAACTTGCGCAGTGAAAGCACCTGGCTTCGGCGACCGCCGCAAAGCCATGCTGGAAGACATCGCTGTCCTGACCGGCGGCCAAGTGATCGCTGAAGAAGTCGGCCTGACCCTGGAAAAAGTGACCCTGGCCGAACTGGGCCAGGCGAAACGCATCGAAGTGGGCAAGGAAAACACCATCGTCATCGATGGCGCCGGCGAAGCTGCCTCGATCGAAGCACGCGTGAAACAAGTGCGTGTACAGATCGAAGAAGCGACCTCGGACTACGACCGTGAAAAACTGCAAGAGCGCGTCGCCAAACTGGCTGGCGGCGTTGCCGTGATCAAGGTTGGCGCAGCCACCGAAGTCGAAATGAAAGAAAAGAAAGCCCGCGTTGAAGATGCACTGCACGCTACCCGCGCTGCCGTGGAAGAAGGCATCGTGCCAGGCGGCGGCGTAGCCCTGCTGCGCGCACGCGCCAACATCACGGTCAAGGGCGACAATCCTGATCAAGATGCCGGTATCAAGATCGTCCTGCGCGCAATGGAAGAGCCACTGCGCATGATCGTGCAAAACGCTGGCGAAGAAGCTTCGGTCGTCGTGGCAGCCGTACTGGCTGGCACGGGCAACTACGGCTACAACGCTGCCAACGGCACGTATGGCGACATGGTCGAAATGGGCGTCCTGGACCCAGCCAAAGTGACCCGTTCGGCGCTGCAAAACGCCGCTTCGATCGCTTCGCTGATGCTGACAACCGACTGCATGGTCTGCGAAATCGCTGACGACAAAGCAGGCGGCGGCATGGGCGGCGGCATGGGTGGCATGGGCGGCATGGACGGCATGATGTAAGCCCGGCATCCCCGCCCGCAGGCGACGGCGCGCGGGGATGCCTATGCCGGGCCTGGACAGGCAGACCAAAAGCTGTTTGCGCCTGCCCGGCAGCCCCGAAAGCCATCTTCTACGGAAGGTGGCTTTTTTTCGCCTATGTATTTAACAAACCCGTTTGGCAAACCCGTTAGCAAGCCCGTTGGCAAGCCCGGCGATTGCCGGCCTGCGCGTTTTGCTTTAGCATGGCCGCCATCGTCCTTCTTTCTCATGCCACCATCATGCCGCCACGCGCCTCTTCTTCCAAAACTACCATCATCGCCGGCATCCTGGCCGGCTTGCTGGCCGCCGGCCTCGGCGCTTTCTACCTGCACCAGCAGTCCGCCCCGCACGACGGCAATGCCCCGGCCGGGAACAGCCAGGCGGCGCAGGAGCAGAACGCGCGCGCCGTCGATGCGCTGATGGCTTTGCCGGAAATCAAGGCTTGGTCGGCGCATATCGAAAAGGCTAGCGGCGGCCGCGCGCACGGCGCCGTAATGGAAACGTCGCCGGAAACGCGCCTCGTCGATGGCGTCGCCTGCTATCAGCTGAGCTTTTTCGAAAGCACGCCCGACGCGGCCCACCGCTGGGAAAGCTTTGTCGTCACGCCCGACGGCAAGCGCATCCTTGTGGACGATATCGTCAACGGTGACCTGATCAGCCTGGAACAATGGCGCAAGGACAGCGCGCCCATGCAGCGCATCGCCACGCAATAACGCCCCAGGCTGGCTGCGGGCGCGATGGCCAGGGACGCTGGCGTTGCAGCGCAAGGTTTACTTTCTGACATCGAAGCCCGATACTCGCTCACATGCCCACCACCTCTGTCCGCCCCCTTGCACCAGACGACGCCAGCGCCTACCGCGCGCTGCGCCTGGCCGGCATCGCCGAACTGCCCACCGCCTTCTGCACCACGCACGCAGCGGAAAGCGGCTTGCCGCTGGCACAGATCGCCCAGCGCTTGCGCGCCACCTCGCACCAAATAATATTTGGCGCTTTCAACGAGGAACAATTGATCGCCATTGCCGGCCTGCGCCGCGAACCGATCGCCGTCGTGCATGACAAGGCCAGCCTGTGGGGCGTGTATGTGGCGCCGCAGGCGCGTGGACGCGGCGCGGGACGGCAACTGGTGCAGGCCGCCATCGACCATGCCTGCGCCATTCCCGAGCTGGCCCGCATTCGCCTGGCCGTGGCGCAGGACAACCACGCTGCGTTGACCCTGTACCTGGGTTGCGGTTTTACCCTGGCGGACGGTCCGGCAGCGGAGGGCATGCTGCCACTGCAGCTGCTGCTGCCCCGCTCCGCTCGTGCAAGTGCCAGTGCAAGCGCAAGTGCCGAAAGTAATGTCTTTATGAAAATCAATACCTTACAAATCTCTGCGAAATAGCGGACAGGCCGTTTTTTCTGTTGCAAGCAAACGCGGCAGGCCTTAGCATCGCGGCTTACAAAAAAAACTTGGGGGAGAGCCAATGTCATCGGCCGAGACACAAACCGCCACGGGCAAGATGCCCCGGCAAATACCGTACATCATCGCCAACGAAGGCTGCGAACGCTTCAGCTTTTATGGCATGCGCAACATCCTGACGCCGTTCCTCATCAGCACCTTGCTGTTGATGATCCCGATCGATCAACGCACGGGCGAAGCCAAGCACGTCTTCCACACCTTCGTCATCGGCGTGTACTTCTTCCCGCTGCTGGGCGGCTGGCTGGCCGACCGCTTCTTTGGCAAGTACAACACCATCTTCTGGCTCAGCCTCGTGTATTGCGCCGGCCATGCCTGCCTGGCCCTGTTTGAAAACAGCGTCAACGGCTTTTATTTCGGCCTGTTCCTGATCGCCTTCGGTTCCGGCGGTATCAAGCCGCTGGTGGCCTCGTTTGTCGGCGACCAGTTCGACCAGACCAACAAGCACAAGGCCAAGCTGGTGTTCGACCTGTTCTACTGGATCATCAACTTCGGCTCTTTCTTCGCCTCGCTGCTGATGCCGATGTTCCTGCGCGACTTTGGTCCCTCGATCGCCTTCGGCATCCCTGGCCTGATGATGCTGGCCGCTACCCTCGTCTTCTGGATGGGCGCCAAGAAGTACGTGCACGTGCCGCCGGCGCCGCCGAATCCCGACTCGTTTACCCGCGTCGCCCGCACGGCCCTGCTGGCCCGTGTCGATGGCGGTTCGCGTCCCGGCCTGTATGTGGCCTACGTCGGCGTGATCGGCGCCCTGTATGCGTTCTACAGCATTCCCGAATGGGGCTTCGTGATTGCAGCGTGTACCGCGCTGGTCTTGCTGCTGGCCTTCGGCAGCATCGGCACGGCCATGCAGCTGGAACGCGCACGCGGCATCCATCCGGATGAAGCCGTCGAAGGCGTGCGCGCCGTCTTGCGCATCCTCGTCATCTTCGCCCTCGTCACGCCGTTCTTCTCGCTGTTCGACCAGAAGGCCTCGACCTGGATCGTGCAAGCGAACACCATGGAAAAACCAAGCTGGTTCCTGCCGGCGCAGATGCAGGCGCTGAACCCGATGCTGGTGATGCTGCTGATCCCGTTCAATAACCTGGTGCTGTACCCGATGCTGAACCGCTTCGGCCTGGAAGCGACGGCCCTGCGCCGCATGACGGCCGGTATCGGCTTTTCCTCGCTGGCGTGGATCGTCATTGGCCTCTTGCAGCTGGCCCTCGACAGCGGCAACGCCGTCTCCATCATGTGGCAAATCCTGCCGTACGCCTTGCTGACCTTCGGCGAAGTGCTGGTCTCGGCGACAGGGCTGGAGTTTGCCTACAGCCAGGCGCCGGTCTCCATGAAGGGCGCCATCATGAGCTTCTGGAATCTGTCGACCACGGTGGGCAACCTGTGGGTGCTGATCGTCAACCGCAGCGTCATGAACGAAGGCGTGATCGGCAAGATCGCCGAGAGCGGCATCAGCGTGACGGCCTTCCAGATGTTCTTCTTCGCCGCCTTTGCAGCGGTGGCCATGCTGGCCTTCGGCCTGTATGCACGCAACTACAAGATGGTCGACAACTACCGCCAGGCCGCAGTGCCGGGCAAGGCGTGATAGCGCTGTAATCTGGCCGCAATCAAGAAGGGCGCCCGAGGGCGCCCTTTTTTTACGTCGTCACCGTCGGTGCATCGCGCCCCGTGCGCTCGCGGATCTGCGCCAGCTGCTCGGCCACGGCGATCAGTCCCGCCAGCGCCTCCTGGGTCGGGATGCCATGTTGCGCAACATCGGCTTCGTAGCGCTCCAGGTACAGGCGCAGGGTGGCGCCATCGGTGCCCGTGCCGGACAGGCGCAGCACGATGCGCGCGCCATCCGTCATGATGATGCGGATGCCCTGCTGCGTCGCCACCGAGCCGTCGACGGGGTCCGTGTAGCTGAAATCGTCGGCCAGCGCCACCGTGTAGCCATTGACTGCCTGGCCCGGCAAGGCGGCCAGCTGGCCGCGCACGGCGTCCATCAGCTGCTGCGCACCGGCGCTGTCGATGTCTTCATAATCGTGGCGCGAATAGTAGTTACGGCCATACGTGGCCCAGTGCGCGCGCACGATGTCTTCCACCGATTGTTTTTTCTCTGCCAGCAGGTTGAGCCAGAACAGCACGGCCCACAGGCCATCCTTTTCGCGCACGTGGTTCGAGCCCGTGCCGTAGCTTTCCTCGCCGCACAGGGTGGCCATGCCGGCGTCGAGCAGGGTGCCGAAGAATTTCCAGCCCGTCGGCGTCTCGTAGCACGGGATGCCCAGCGCGCTAGCGACCCGGTCGGCCGCTCCCGATGTGGGCATGGAGCGGGCGATACCCTTCAAGCCCCCACGGTAGCCGGGCGCCACAGTGGCGTTGGCGGCCAAAATCGCCAGGCTGTCCGAGGGCGTCACGTCGAAGCGCCGGCCGACGATCATGTTGCGGTCGCCGTCGCCGTCCGAGGCGGCACCGAAGTCCGGTGCATCGGCGGCGGCCATGATGGCAATCAATTCCTGCGCGTTGACGGGATTCGGGTCGGGATGGCCGCCACCGAAGTCTTCCAGGGGCACACCATTGATGACACTGCCCTTCGGCGCGCCCAGCATGCCTTCCAGGATGGCCGTCGCATACGGGCCGGAGACGGCGTGCATGCCGTCGAAGCAGATGCGCAAGCCGCCCGCGAACAGGGCGCGGATGGCGTCGAAATCGAACAGCTGCTGCATCAGTTCCGCGTAGTCAAGAACCGGGTCGATCACTTCGACCGTCATCTGCTCGATGCGCGTCAATCCCGGCGCATCGAGGTCGATGTCGGCAGCATCGCTGATGCGGTACTCGGTGATGCTTTGCGTGCGCGCAAACATGGCTTCCGTGACCTTTTCTGGTGCCGGGCCGCCATTGGCGATGTTGTACTTGATGCCGAAATCGCCATCGGGGCCGCCCGGATTATGGCTGGCCGACAGGATGAGGCCGCCGCTGGCGCCATGCTTGCGGATGACGCAGCTGACGGCCGGCGTCGACAGGATGCCACCCTGCCCCAGCAGCACGCGCGCGTAGCCGTGCGCGGCTGCCATGCGCAGCACCGTCTGGATGGCCGCGCGGTTGTAGTAACGCCCGTCGCCGCCCAGCACCAGCGTCTGGCCATGGCAGTCGCCGAGCGTGTCGAACACGCTTTGCACGAAGTTTTCCAGGTATTGCGGGGCACTGAAGACCGCCACCTTCTTGCGCAAGCCCGAGGTGCCGGGCCGCTGGCCAGCCATCGGCGCCGTATTGATAATTTGAATATCCATCTTGCCTCCTTATTAACTTCCCATGTTAACCGATGCTGGCCGTGAGGCAAAGCGTTGTACGCCTGCCACGGTGCGGCAAACCGCTTAGCGTGACATCCCGGCATGACATATAATGAGAATCATTCTCATATGCGGCATTCCTGGCTGCGGACTCATACATCGGACGCCGTGGTTGCACGCTATTACCAAGAACTGTTGAACTTTTGCTGGCGCAGCTTGCGCAACCGCGAAGCCGCTGCTGACCTGGTGCAGGAAAGCTATGCGCGCGTGCTGGGCGAAGCGGCCGTGCGCGAACCACGCGCGCTGCTGTACCACACGGCGCGCAACCTGCTGATCGACCAGCACCGGCGTGCCGCCTTGCGCCAGCACGAGGAACTCGACGCCCTGCCGGAAACGGCGCATCCGGCCGCACCACGCCATTTGCAGCCGGAGCAGGCGCTGGAAAGCAGCCAGGACTGGCAAGCCTGCGTGGCCGCCATCGACGCCTTGCCGCCGCGCTGTCGCGACGCCTTCGTGCTGCATGTCTTCGAGGAGTTGCCGCACGCACAAATCGCCGCGCGCATGGGCATTTCCGTGAGCATGGTGGAAAAACATATCGCGCGCGGCATGCTCAGTTGCCAGGCGCAGTTGCATTCTTTGCGGGAAGCCACATAATGGCGCCCATGACCGCCCTTCCGCCCCGCCATGCTTTCGGCCCCTCCGCCCAGGAGCAGGCGGACATGCGCGAGTACGCCGACTTTGCCACCACGCAAGACCCGGTAGCGCTGGCGGCCGCCACCTGGTTCAGCCGGCGCGGCAACCTTGATGTGCAGCAACAGGCCGACTTTGCCGCCTGGCTGGCAGCCGATGCGCAGCACGCGCAAGCATATGCGCAGCTAAAGGATACGCACCGCGCCGCGCGCACAATTCCCGCGCAGGTGGCCGCGCGCTGGGCAGTGCCACCGGCGGCGCCAGCGCCATTTCCCCGCCGCCCGCTTCTGCGCTCCCTGCGCGTGCTGCCGTATGCGGCCGCCGCCATGCTGCTGCTCAGCGTGGGCGCGGGCGCCTACCAGTGGTGGCAACAGCAACCCACGTTCAGCCAGGCGTATGCCACCGCGCGCGGCCAGCGCCTGGCCGTTGCCCTGCCCGACGGCAGCAAGCTACAGCTCGATACGGCCACGCAGCTGCACGTCACCCTGTACCGCCAGCGCCGCGAAGTGCGCTTGGCGCACGGCGAAGCGCTGTTCCAGGTGCAAGCGAAGCAAGGCCAGCCTTTCAACGTGCTCAGCGGTCCTTTGACGGTGACGGTGGTGGGAACGCAGTTTTCCGTGCGCAACACCTTGGCCCACGACGGCCAGTTGCGCGTGGCCGTGCAGCATGGCCAGGTGCGCGTGGCGGGCGCGCGGCAAGACCTGGTCGACCTGCGAGCCGGCCAGGGCGTCAGCAGCGATGCCGGCGGCCGCCTGTCTGAAGTCGCCAGCCTGGCCCCAGGCAGCGTGGCGCCGTGGCGCGACGGTCGTGTCACCTTCGACAATGTGCCGCTGGGCGCGGCGCTGGCCGAATTTGAGCGCTATGGCGACACGGGCCTGGCCGTGCGCGATCCCGCCGTGGCCAGGCTGCGCATCGGCGGCAGTTTCAGCCTGACACAGCTCGACCGCTTCGCCTCTGCCTTGCCGCAGCTGCTGCCCGTCCAGGTCGTGCGCAGCGGCGGCGTCAGCGAGATCCGCATGGCGGCAAAAATGCCGGCGCAAGCCCCTGCGATGCGGCTGCCTGAAAAATAAATGCAAATAGTTCGCATTCTCAGGTGAGGATTTTGTCCGCTGCCGCGTCTACCAAGTTAATCGACAACAAATTAACCTGGAGAAATGCAACATGTGGTCCCCCGCCTCAATCTGACACCCGCCCCCCTCGCCCTGGCCGCCATGCTGGCCCTGGGCAGCATTCCCCTGGCACAGGCGCAAACGGCGCCCACCGTCAAGCTGGCCATCGCCGCCCAGCCGCTGGGGCAAGCCCTGAATGAACTGGCGCGGCAAGCCAATTTGCAACTGCTGTTCGCCCCCGAGCTGGTGGCCGGCAAGACGGCGCCCGCCGTCAGCGGCATCCTCAGCGTGGCCGACAGCCTGGAACGCCTGCTGGCCGGCAGCGGCCTGGCCGCCAGCATCGATGGCAACAGCGTCATCATCCGTCCGGCGCCCGCCGCCACGGGCAAGGTGGCGACCCTGGCGGAAATCACCGTCAGCGCACGCCAGGAGGCGACGACGGATACCGAGCTGAGCAAGTCGTATGCGGCGCAGGCGGTGAGCATCGGCAAGGGCCGGCAAAGCCTGCGCGAGATTCCCCAGTCCGTCTCCGTGCTGACGCGCCAGCAACTGAACGACCAGAATTTGCTCAGTCTGGACGACGCCATGCGCGGCGTGACGGGCATCACCGTCGAAGCGAGCAGCACGGGCGGCAACCACGGCAATTTTTACTCGCGCGGCTATGCGCTCGATGCGGTGCAGGTCGATGGCGTGATGACGCCCGCCAGCACGGGCAATGACTTGTCAGCCGGCTTCGGCCTGGCCATCTATGACCGCGTGGAAGTGCTGCGCGGTCCCGCCGGCCTGTTCCAGGGCGCGGGCGACCCGGGCGGTACCATCAACCTGGTGCGCAAGCGGGCGCGCGACACCTTTGCCGCCAGCGGCGTGCTCAGCGCCGGTTCCTGGGACCGCTACTATGCGGAAGCGGACGTGACGGGTCCCCTGAGCGCGGACGGCAAGGTGCGCGGCCGCCTGGTGGCCGCGTATGAACACCGGCGCTCCTTCGTCGACCACGTGTATGCGGAAAAACCGCTGCTGTACGGCACCGTCGCCGTCGATCTGGCGCCGGGCACCGTGCTGACGGGCGGCGTCACCTGGCAGGAATACAAGGGCCGTCCCGCCTTCGGCTTGCCCGCGTATGAAGACGGGCGCCTGCTCGATGTGCCCCGCTCCACCTACCTGGACCCGGCCTGGAACCACATCACGGAAAAGGTCACGGAATACTTTGCCGAGCTCGACCATAGACTGGATAACGGCGGCCAGGTCAAGGTGACGGCCCTGTACCGTGAGCAGGATGAGCCATCGCGCAACTTCGGCTGGTCCGACTGCTCGGCCGACCCCGTCACGGGCGACAGCTGCCTGATCAGCTGGAACTACCGCAGCCACTGGAAGACGCAGGGCCTGGATGCTTACCTGGCTACGCCGTTCCAGGCGTTTGGCCGCAGCCATGACCTGATCGTGGGCGCCGACTATCGCCAGGTGCACAAGCATTTCCAGTATGGCGGCGGCGACAATGCACCGATCAATATTGTCCATCCGGATAACAATATCGCCCGGCCCAGCTACACCTTTTCCAACGGCAATGACAACCGCAGCAAGCAGTTCGGCCTGTACGCGCGCACCCGCCTGCAGGCGACGGAACGGCTGGCCGTCAACCTGGGCGGGCGCCTGACGCACTGGGACAACCACACCGTCAACCGCAATGCGTATTTCAACCAGTTCACCGATGTCAGCAACACCATCAATGCGAAATTCACGCCGTACGCGGGCCTGGTCTACGAGCTCGACAAGCAGGTGTCCGCCTACGGCAGCTACACGCGCATATTCTCGCCCCAGAGCACAACGGACGCTGCCGGCCAAACCCTGAAACCACGCACGGGCCAGCAATTCGAACTGGGACTGAAGGCGGAGCTGTTCGACAAGAACGTCAATGCGCATGCGGCCCTGTTCCGCATGGAAGATGAAAACCGCGTCATGCCCGACCCGGCCAACCCGCTGTTTTCCATCGGCGCCGGCAAGATGCGCAGCCAGGGCGTGGAAGCCGAACTGAGCGGCAGCCCCCTGCCGGGCTGGAACATCACGAGCGGCTATTCCTACACCAGCACGCGCACCCTCGAAGGCAGCGACGACCAGAAGGCCCAGCTGTACACCTTCATCGCCCCGCGCCACAATGTCAACCTGTGGACCAATTACCGGCTGGCCGGCGCGCTCGATAAAATCAGCGTGGGTGGCGGCTTGCGCAGCGTCAGCAGCATGTACCGCCTGAACGGCCCCGTGAAATTCGAGCAGGGCCCCGTCACCACGGTGGGCTTGCAGGCGGGCTACCGCCTCAGTCCCAAGCTGGAGCTGTCGCTGACGGTGAACAACCTGTTCGACAAGAAATACTACACGCGTGTGTGGGCCGCCTATGGTTCCAACTTCTATGGCGAACCGCGTAACGCCATGCTGACCCTGCGCGGCCAGCTGTAACGCTTGCCCCCCCCCGGGACGGCCGCCGCCAGGAATGGGGCGGCCGTGCTCGTTTACAACATCGCACTCTTGCATGTCTCGCAACCCCACACTATAATAAGAATAGTTCTCATTCACATTTACGACTCCCACCGGAGTCTGCACACAGTCGCCTGACTGAAGCGCGGCTGGATGACAGACTGCGCCAGCCAGGCACCACCGCCAAGCAAGCCTCCCATACCAACAACGCCAGCCGCTCGACGGTGGGCACACGAGAAGAAGGATGTTTCATGGCGCGAGCACGTTCGCTGGCCGGTATCGCTACCGGCCCGTTTTCCCCACCGGTTCCCCACGTTGCCCTGCGTCCGCTGGCCATCGCCGTACATTCCGCATTGCTGACGGCAGCACTGGGCGCCGGCGCGGCCCTGGCTGCCGAGGCGCCGGCCAAGCCCGATGAAGCCACCTTGAGCGAGATCAAGGTAGTGGGCCAGCAAGACAAGGCATCGACCGAGCATACGGGTTCCTACACGACAAAGCAGATGGCCACGGCCACGCGCATGGGCCTGTCGATTCGCGAAACGCCGCAATCGATCTCGGTCGTGACGCGCCAGCGCATGGACGACATGGGCTTGAACAGCCTGGCCGAGGTGCTGGTGCAGTCGACGGGCGTGACGGTGCAGGAAAACGACAGCGAACGCACGAACTTTTCGGCGCGCGGCTTTTCCATCGGCAATTACCAGATCGATGGCGTGGCCGTCAATTCGGGCTCCAATGCGCTGTTCGACACGGCCATCTACGACCGCATCGAAATCGTGCGCGGCGCCACGGGCCTGGTCAGCGGCAATGGCGACCCGTCGGCCACCATCAACATGCTGCACAAGCGTCCCGGCAAGGAGTTCGCCGCCTCGGCCGGCCTGACGCTGGGTTCCTGGAGCAAGGTCCGCCTGGAAGGCGACATCAGTGCGCCGCTCAATGCCGATGGCAGCATCCGCGGGCGCGTCGTCGTGGCCGGCCAGAACCGCCATTCCTATATGGACCTGTACCAGGAACGCAAGCTGGTGGGCGCCGTCATCGTCGAGGCGGACCTGACGCCTGCAACGTTGCTGACGGCCGGTATCGACTACCAGAAAAATACACCGAAGGGCACGAGCTGGGGCACCACGCCCCTGTTCTTCTCTGATGGCACGCCCGCCAACATGCCGCGCTCGTTCAACATGGCGGCCAAGTGGAGCAGCTGGGAGCGCGCGTTCCAGAACAGCTATGTCTATCTCGAACACCGCTTCGCCAACGACTGGAAGATCAAGGCCGCCTACGGTCGCCTGAACAGCTCCTCGAACGGCAAGCTGTTTTACGGCGGCAGCGGCTATCCGAAACGCGATGGCAGCGGCCTGGAAGTCTGGAGCGGCGCCTTCCCCTACGATGAAAAGCAGGACAACTTCGACCTGGCGGCCAACGGCACCTTCCCCCTGTTCGGCCGCCAGCACGACCTGGTGCTGGGCGTGAACGGCTGGAAGCGCACCGGCACGACGAATGAAACCTTGCTGCCCGATCCGCTGCCATTTGCCACCACCATCCCCGACTTCCGCAACTGGACGGGCGATGTGCCCGAACCCAGCCTGACGCGCACGGGTGCGCGCGACGTCGCCACCACCAAACAGTCGGGTGCCTTCATCGCCACGCGCATCAATGTCACGGACAGCTTCAAGGTGCTGGCCGGCGCGCGCGTCTCCAGGTGGGAAACCTACAACGACCGCTACGACACCAAGGGCCGTTTTGAAAAGCGCAGCTCGGCCTACAAGACGGATGATGTCGTCACGCCCTACGCGGGCCTGGTGCTCGATGTGAGCAAGAGTACCTCGCTGTACGCCAGCTACACGGACCTGTTCAAGCCGCAAAACCTGAAGGACAAGAACAACGCCTTCCTCGACCCGATCACGGGCAGCAACGTGGAAGCGGGCGTGAAGAGCGAATTCTTCGACGGCGCCGTGAACGCCTCGTTCGCCGTGTATGAAGCCAAGCAGGACAATCTGGGCGAGGAAGACAGATCGGTGCCGCTGACCTTTGTGCTGCCGGACGGCAGCCTCCCCTATGTCTCGACGGGCAAGGGCACGAAAAGCCGCGGCTACGAGGCGGAAGTGTCGGGCAGTCCCTTGAGCGGCTGGCAGCTGTTCGCCGGCTACACGCACAGCAAATCGAAGACGGGCAAAGGCGTGGTGACCAACACCATCCAGCCGACCAACATGCTGCGCGTCTCGACCACCTACCGCCTGCCGGGCGAGCTGCAAAATCTCACCATCGGCGGCGGCTTGAACTGGCAGAACGAAATCTGGACGATGGCCACCCTGCCGAACAAAAGCAAAATCCGGGTCAGCCAGGGCAGCTACGTGCTGGCCAACCTGATGGCGCGCTACCAGATCAGCCCGAAACTCTCGGCCAGCCTGAATGTCAACAACCTGTTCGACAAGACGTATTTCCGCCGCGTGGGTTTCTATAACGGCGGCTATTACGGCGAACCGCGCAACGTGGCGCTGAACTTGCGCTACCAGTACTGATGCATCGCAGGCCGCTGTCCCCCGGGAACGCGGCCGATTTTCCATTCACATAAAAAGATAAGGGATACACCATGCACATCGATTCCATCGCGCGCCTCGGCGTCCTCGCCACCGCCCTGCTGGGCGCAGCCCTCGCTTCCGGCTCGGCCAGCGCGCACCAGATCTGGCTGCAGCAGGACGGCAAGGCAGCCAGCGTGTATTTCGGCGAGTTCGGCGACAACCTGCGCGAAGCGTCGCCCGGCCTGCTGGACAAGTTCAGCATCAAGAACGTGACATGGATCTCGGCCAAGGGCGCGCAGCCGCTGCAGGCAAGCAAGACGGCCGGCGCGTTCATCCTGAACGGCAAGGTGGGCGCCGGCGAAAGCATCATCGTCGAGGAAGACAACTACCCGTCGTGGGAAGAAAAGAAGGATGGCAAGAGCACGCGCACCGTGTGGATTCCCGCCGCGCGCCTGATCGCCGACAGCAAGACGCAAACGCCCGCGCTGACCCTGGACCTGGTGCCAACCGGCAAACCAGGCCAGTTTCAGGTCAGCTACCAGGGCAAGCCGCTGGCGCAAGCCAAGGTCAGCGCCGTGGTGCAATCGGGCTGGGGCAAGGAAGCGTGGAGCGATGTGCAAGGCCTGGTCAGCTTCCCGCTGCCATGGAAGGGCACCTATGTACTGGAAGTGCAGCACACGGACAAGACGGCCGGCCAGCGCGGCACACAAGCGTATGACAAGGCCATGTTCGTGACCACCCTGAGCCTGCTGCAGCCGCAAGGCGTGACGCCGCTGCCGGCCGGCCCGGCCCTGCCACCGAGCAAGGATCACGACTGACCATGCAAGCGCCAGCCATCATTAAAATGCCGCGCCTGCGGCTCTCCGCCGGCGCCGTCTACCGCCTCGGCGTGGCGTCGCGCAGCGTGGCCGCCATCGTTGGCGGCTACGTACTGGCAGCGCTGGTCACCATGCTGCTGTCGGTCAGCCTGCCCATGGCCCGTTCCGAAGCCGTCATGACGGCCACCCTGCTGTCGTTTGCCATCTACACCTGCGCCGTGATGTGGGTCTTCGCCACGCGCAGCGCCCTGCGCGCCTGGCTGGGCCTGCTGATTCCCGCCGCCGTCATCGCCGCCATCCTGCAGTCGATGGACGCACTATCCTGGAGTCTCGCATGAAAGAAGGTTTCCGCCAGTCGATGGCATGGCTGCACACCTGGTCCGGCCTGCTCGTCTGCTGGATTTTGCTGTTGGTGTTTTACGCCGGCACGGCCAGCTACTACCGCAATGAAATCACCCTGTGGATGCAGCCCGAATTGCACGGCGCCGCCGCCAGCCAGGTAAGCACAGAGGAAGCGGCCAAGGTCGCGCAAAAAGCGATGCAGGAGCGCGCCACGGGCGCCACGCGCTGGTTCATCAGCCTGCCCGGCGAGCGCAATCCCGCCACACAGCTGGGCTGGAGCAAGCCATCGCAGCCCGGCGAAAAGAAACGCGGACGGCGCGGCAATTTTCATAGCGAAAAAGCCGACCCGGCCACGGGCGAGGTGCTATCGAAGCCACGCGAGACGCGCGGCGGCGAATTCCTCTATCGCCTGCATTTCGACCTGCACTACATGTCGGCCATCTGGGGCCGCTGGATCGTGGGTTTCTGCGCCATGTTCATGTTCGTCTCCATCATCAGCGGCATCGTCACGCACAAGCGCATCTTCAAGGACCTGTTTACCTTCCGGCCGAAAAAGGGCCAGCGCTCGTGGCTCGACGCGCACAACGTGACGGCCGTGCTGGCACTGCCCTACCACATCATGATCACCTACACGGGCCTGGTCACCCTGATGTTCCTGTACATGCCGTCCGGCGCCACGGCCGCCTACAAGGGCGACCAGGACACCTTCTTCGCCGAGGCGTTCCCCGGCCGCTCGGGCGACAGCAAGCCGGCCGGCGTGGCCGCGCCGCTGACACCGCTGGCACCGCTCGTGCGCCAGGCGGAACAGCATTGGGGCGGCAAGGTCGAACGCATCTCCGTGAATCACCCGGGCGACGTCAACGCCACCATTTCGCTGACGCGCGCCGGCGGACGCGACATGTCGTCGAAGCAGCCGTCGATGGAATTCGATGGCGTCACCGGCAAGCTGCTGTCGACCGATGGAGACGCGCAGCCCGGCGCCGCCGCCACGCAAGGCGTGATGGTCGGACTGCACGTCGCGCATTTCGGCGGACCGCTGCTGCGCGCGCTGTTCTTCCTCTCCGGCCTGGCCGGCTGTGCCATGGTCGCCACGGGCGCCCTGCTGTGGGCCGTCAAGACGCGCCAGAAGCAAGCCAAGGCGCTGGCCGCCGGCAAGCGCGCCAGCTTCGGCCTGCGCCTGGTCGAGGCGCTCAACATCGGCGCCATCGCCGGCATCCCGATCGCCTTCGGCGCCTACTTCTGGGCCAACCGCCTGCTGCCGGTGGCGATGGAAGACCGGCCGAAGGAAGAAATCGCCTGCTTCTTCGGCGCCTGGGCCCTGGCCGCCATCATCGCCCAGCTGCGCCCCTCGCGCGCCATGTGGCGCATGCAACTGGCCGTGGGCGCCTTCCTGCTGGCATCGCTGCCCGTGCTGAACGTCTTCACGACCCATTCGCACCTGGGCGTGACCCTGTTCCTGGGCCGTGGCCCTGTCGCCGTGGCCGCCTTCGACCTGGTGGTGCTGGCGCTGGGCCTGGGCCTCGCGTATGCGGCGTTCAAGTTAAAACCGCTGCCCGTGAAGGCGGCCAAAACCACACCCGCCGCCAAGCCGGCAACGACGATGGAGGCCGCGTGATGGAGCTGCTGTCGAACTTCCTTGTCTTCGCCCTGTGCTATGCGGGCCTGTCTTCGCTGTGCCTGGCCATGGACCGCCACTACGCCGACCTGCATGGGCGCGGCACCGAGCCACCCGCACCACTGCGCCGCCGTTTGCAGTGGGCCGGCTGGCTGGCGCTGGCGGCCGCCCTGGCCTGGGCCATGCACATCGCCGGCGGCGGCTATGGCCTGGTCTACTGGGTCGGCAGCCTGACGGGCTGCGGCTTGCTGCTGATCTGGCTGCTGCCCTACGCGCCGCACCAGGCCATGCGCCTGGCGCGCGTCATCGGCGGCGCGGCCGTGCTGGCCGCCGTCGCGCTGGCAGTGCTGTAACGATCATGGCCATGCCCCCCCTGCTGCCCACGCAGCTGGAAAGCCATTACCGCGCGCACCACGGCTGGCTGGCGCACTGGCTGCAGCGGCGCCTGGGCAATGCTTTTGATGCGGCCGACCTGATGCAGGACACTTTCATCCGCCTGCTGGCCGGTGCCCCCGCACAGCCGCAAACGCCGGCCCTGCGCGCGCCGAAGGCTTACCTGGCTACCGTCGCCAAGCATTTGCTGATCAATCATTTACGGCGCCAGTCGCTGGAACGCGCCTGGGCCGCTGCGCTGGCCGCGCAGCCAGAGCAGTACCAGCCCTCCGTCGAGCAGCGCGCGCAAATCCTGCAGGCGCTGCAAGCCGTCGACGCCATGCTCGACGGCCTGAAACCGAAGGTGCGCGCCGTCTTCATCATGGCGCAGATCGAAGGCCATGCGTATGCGGACATCGCCGCGCAACTGGTCATCGGCGAGCGCTCCGTGAAGCGCTACATGGCCGAGGCGCTGACCGAATGCGTGCTGCTGGCGCCGGACTTGCCGGCATGAGTGCGGCCACTCCACCATCTCCTCTTCTGTCGCGCAAGGTGGCGCGCCAGGCCGTCGAATGGTATTTGCTGGAGCAATCTGGCCAGGCCACGCCGGATGACCTGGCGGCATCGGCCGCATGGCGCGCGCGCGACCCGGAACATGCGCGCGCCTGGAGCAAGGTGCAACAGGTCGGCCAAACGGCCAGCCTGCTGCCGCCGGATCTGGCCGTTCCCGTGCTGCGCCGGCCGCAGCGCCGCGTGGCAGTGCAGGTACTGCTGGCGCTGATGGCGGCGCCCGCCGCCTGGCTGCTGGTGCGCCACGAGATGCTGGCCGACTACCGCAGCGGCGTGGGCGAACGGCGCGAGGTGTCCTTGCCCGATGGCGGCACCCTGGTGCTCAACACGGACAGCGCCGTCGATGTGGCGTATGGCGCCGATGAAAGGCTGCTGACCTTGCGCCGCGGCGAAGTGCTGATACAGACGCGCCCCGACCACGCCGGCAGCCGACCCTTCATCGTCGCCACCGGCCATGGCCGCATCCGCGCACTGGGCACGCGCTTCAGCGTGCGCGTCGACGACGACAGCAGCCGCGTGACAGTGTTCGAACACGCGGTGGAAATCACGCCGCGCGCGCCCTCGGCCACCGTGCGCATGCTCATGGCGGGACAGCAAAACCGCTTCGACGCCAGCCACGCCGGCCTGCCCGCGCCGGCGCTGCCGCAAGCCGATGCATGGGCGCGCGGCATGCTGGCGGCGCAGGACATGCGCCTCGATGCCTTCGCCTTTGAGCTGTCACGCTACCGACCTGGCCTGCTGCGCGTGGAGCCGCAAGTGGCGGGCTTGCGCCTGACGGGCGCGTTCCAGCTCGACGACACGGACGCCGTGCTGGAAAACCTGGCGCGCATCCTGCCCGTCGACGTGCTGTACCGCACCGCGTACTGGGTCACCCTCGCGGCGCGCAAAAAATAGTTTATAAAAGTTGGCCCTTTTTTTCAGCATGGCCTGTCCTGTGAGTATTGCAACGATATCTTCAACGACACTCCACCGAAAAGGCCAGACCATGCACCCACCTCGTTTGACTCCCCTCGCGCGCGCCGTCGGCAGCGCCGTGTTCCTGCTGTCGCTGGCGCAGGCACCGGCCCTGGCGGCCGATGCCACCGCCGCGCCGCCCGCCGCGCAAACAGCCTTCAACGTGCCGGCTGGCGAGCTGTCCGCCGCCATCGCCAGCTTTGCCATCGAGGCCAAAGTCAGCGTGGGCGCGGCGGCCGAACTGCTGCAAGGCGTGCGCACGCCGGGCCTGAGCGGCAGCTACACGGTGCCGCAGGCGCTGGCCCGTTTGCTGGCCGGCACGGGACTGGAAGCACTGCCCAGCGGGGAACGCAGCTACGTGCTGCGCAAGGCCGGCGCTGCATCGCCCGGCGCGCCGATCGCCGCCACCCTGGATGAAGTGGCCGTCAGCTCCAGCGCCCTGCGCGACGGCACCACGGAAGGCAAGCGCGGCTACGCGGGGCTGACCAGCGCCACGCGGCTGAACCTGTCGCTGCGCGAAACGCCGCAGGCGGTCAGCGTCATCACGCGCCAGCAGATCGACGACCAGGGCTTGCGCACCTTGCAGGACGTGCTGCTGCAGGCGCCCGGCATCACGGTCGACCATTCGTCGAGCACGCGCGAATACGACCAGGTGTTTTCACGGGGATTTGAAGTGACGTCGTACATGTTCGACGGTATCCCGACCAGCAAGAACCTGGAAGCGCGCACCTACGACATGGCCATCTACGACCGCGTCGAAATCATCCGCGGCGCGACGGGCCTGATCAGCGGCACGGGCAGCCCGTCGGCGGCCGTCAACCTGCTGCGCAAGCGCCCGGGCCGCAGCTTTGCCGCCACGGCCGGCGCGCAGCTCGGTTCGTGGGACCGCTACCGCATCGAAGGCGATGTCTCGACGCCCTTGACGGCGGACGGCAAGGTGCGCGCGCGCGTCGTCGCCGCGCATGAAGACCAGCGCTCCTTCATCGACCGCTACCGGCAGAAAAAGGACGTGCTGTACGCCATCGTCGAAGCGGACCTGACGCCATCGACGGTGCTCAGCGCCGGCATCAACTACCAGAAGGAAAAGCTGAAAGGCGCGGGCCGCGACTTCCCCATGTTCTATGCCGACGGCTCGCAGACCAGCTTCCCCCGCTCGATGAACGGCACGGCCGCATGGAGCACGTACGAGCGCGAACAGAGCATGCTGTTCGCCACGCTCGACCACTATTTCGACAACGACTGGATCGCCAAGCTGGCCGTCAGCCGCAGCAGCAACCAGTACGACGCCCTGCAGGGCTTTTCCGGCAATGGCTACCCTGAGCGCGTGACGGGCGGCGGCATGCGGCTGTGGCTGGCCAACTGGCACAGCAAGCCGCAACAGACCTCGCTCGACGCCTATGTCAGCGGCCCGTTCCAGGCCTTCGGCCGCCAGCATGAACTGGTGCTGGGCGTGAGCGCCTCGGAACTCAAGACGAACAGCCCCATCTATCCGGGCTGGCGCCTCGATGGCTATGACTACACGGTGCCGGATATCCACGCCTGGAATGGCGCCATGCCGGTGCCCGACTACAGCGGCACGCGCCTGGGCAGCTCGTACGACAAGGAACGCGAAAGCGGCCTGTATTCGACCCTGCGCCTGCGCCCGACGGATGCGCTGTCGGTGATTATTGGCGCGCGCCTGTCGTACTGGAAGCGCGACATCCGCAGCGATTATGCCAATGACACGGACCTGTACGACGCGATGCGTGAAAACGGCAAGATCACGCCGTATGCGGGCCTCGTCTACGACCTGGGCCGGCACTGGTCGGCCTACGCCAGCTACACCAGCATCTTCACGCCGCAAAGCCAGCGCGACGTCAACAGCCGCTTCCTGGCGCCGCTGGAAGGCAAGAACTACGAAGTGGGGGCGAAGGGCGAATTCTTCGGCGGCAAGCTCACCACCAGCGCCGCCGTCTTCCAGCTGAAGCAGGAAAACCTGGCCGAAGCCGATCCGGGCAATGTCTGGATCATCGGCACGGGCGGCGGTTCCTACGCCTATCACACGGTCAAGGGCGCCACCACGCGCGGCGTCGAGGCGGAAGTCTCAGGCCAGCTGCGCCCCGACTGGCAACTGACGGCCAGCTATGCCTACAGCCGCATCCGCAATGCCGCCGGCGCACGCATCCAGACCAACCAGCCGCAGACCATGGCCAAGCTGTGGACCACCTGGCGCCTGGCGCAGGGCGTGCCTGGCCTGGTGCTGGGCGGCGGCGTGAACTGGCAGAGCGATATCTACATGGATGACCGCGGGCCGAATGGCGAACGCTTCACGCAGAAGGCGTATGCGGTGGCGGGACTGATGGCGCAGTATCAGCTCAGTGCGCAGCTGGTGGCGACCCTGAACGTCAATAACGTCTTCGACAAGAAGTACTATTCGACGGGCATGGGCGGCTACTACGGCGATCCGCGCAACGCCATGCTGTCGCTACGCTATCAGTACTGAATGACTTCGCTACTTTTGAGCAGCACCTCGATGCCCTCGGGTGCCATGGCGCGGCCCAGGTAGTAGCCGAACGCCTCGTCGCAGCCCATCTCGGCGAGCAGTTCCAGCTGCGCGCCGCTTTCCACGCCGCCGGCGATGCTGCGCAGCCCGAGCGTGCGCGCCATCGCCACGATGGCGCGCACCATGGCGCCGTCGCCACCGGGTTTACCCAGGTCGTCGACGAAACACTTTTCGATCTTCACGGCATCCGTGGGAAAGCGTTTCAGGTAATTGAGCGAGGCGTCGCCCGTGCCGAAATCGCTGATGGCAATCGCCATGCCCAGCTGGCGGAACTGGCGCAGTATCAGTTCGCAATTCTGGTTGCGGTCGATCAGGATGCCGGCGGCGATTTCCAGTTCGATGCAATGTCCCGGCACGCCAGCCGCCTCCAGCGCGGCGGCGAAATTGCGCGCGATATCGCGCTGGTAGAACTGGCGCGCCGACAGGCTGACGGACACCGTCAGCCTCTGCCCCTGCGCCATCCAGCTGCGCGCCTGTTCCACCGCCGTGGCCAGCACCCAGGCGCCCACCGGCAGGATCAAGGCGCTTTCTTCCAGCACCGGTAAAAAGTCGAGCGGCATCATCAGTCCCAGTTCCGGATGCTTCCAGCGCAGCAGCGCCTTCACGCCCGTGATCCTGCGCGTCTTCAGGTCCATGCGCGGCTGATAGAACAGGGCGAATTCGTTGCGTTCGAGCGCATGGCGCAGGGCAGTCTCGAGGATGGTGCGCGAGTACGACTGCGTCTGCATGCGCGCGGCGTAACGCAAACAAGTACCCGGCGCGTGGCGCTTGGCCGCGTACATGGCCAGGTCGGCCTTCTCGATCAGCGCATTGACGTCGTCGTCATCGTCCGGGTACAGGGCCACGCCCACGCTGGCCGCCACCGACAGGCTGTACTCGCCGATGACGAAGGGCGCGGCGATGGCGGCGACGATCTTTTCGGCCACTCGTTCGGCATCGTGCGCCGTGCGCAGTTCCGTCAGCAGGATGATGAATTCATCGCCGCCCTGGCGCGCCACCGTATCGACCTTGCGCACGCACTGCTGCACCCGGCGCGCGAACTCCGTCAGCACCTGGTCGCCCACGTCGTGTCCCAGGCTGTCGTTGATGGACTTGAAGCGGTCGATATCGACGAACAGCACGGCCAGCAAAGCCTGGTGGCGGCGCGCGTAGGCGATGCCGTGCTCGAAGCGGATCTGGAAATGCAGCCGGTTCGGCAGCCCCGTCAAGCCGTCGTGGTGGGCGATGAATTCCAGCTGCTGCTCGGCGCGCCGGCGGGCCGATACATCGTGCAGCAGCAGTACCGCGCCACCTTGCGCCAGCGGCGCGCAGCTGTACTGTACGTCGATGCGCTTGCCGTCGAGATGGCGCAGCAGCACGGCGCCGCGTGCCACTTCCAGCACTTCCTGCCGCTCTACGCAGTCGCGCACCTGGCGCGCCGCATCGACAGGCGCGCCGTCATGGAACAGCGGCAGCAGCTCGGTCACAGGCTGGCCCAGGCCATCGTCGCCCAGCAAGCCACCCATGCTGCTGGCGCGGGGATTCATGTACTGCACCACGCCATCGTGGTCGGTGCCGATGACGGCTGCCGGGAGTGCGTGCAGCAGCGCCAGCGCATCCGCCATGCGCTGCGCCTGCGCCGCCTGCAGCACCACGCCCGTCGCATGGCGCATGCGCCACATGCGCGCCGCCTGCCACTGGCAGGCCAGCAGCGCGCTCAGTACCACGGCCAGGGTCAGGCACAGCACCAGCAGCAGCGCCGTCATGCGTCACCCGGCAGGCGGAAAGTGAAGAACATGGTTTTCCTTTGCAACGCGCGCCATGCGGCCGGGCGCAGATCCATGCGGAAAGGAAATAGTATAAGAATTTCGGCGCGATATTTGCCTGATCGGACGCCGCTTGACTGGCATCAAGCGGCGCGGGGCGGGCCTGCATCAGGTCAGCGACAGTCTCCGGGCCGGCGCGGCCACGCCGGGAACGGCATGCAGTTTGAAGATGCTGACGGCGTCGGCCAGGCTGGCCGCCTGCTGCTGCAGCGCGTCCGCGGCGGCGGCGGCCTGCTCCACCAGGGCCGCATTCTGCTGCGTCACACCATCCATCTGGCTGATGGCGATGCTGATCTGCTCGATGCCGTCGCGCTGCTCCACGCTGGCCACGGCGATCTCGCCGATGATGGCGTTCACGCGCTGCACGCTGCTGACCACATCGTCCATCGTGCGCCCCGCCTGGCCCGCCAGCACGCTGCCCTCTTCCACCGTGCGCACGGATTCGCCGATCAGCTGCTTGATTTCCAAGGCCGCCGCGGCCGACCTGTGCGCCAGGCTGCGCACTTCGGTGGCCACGACGGCAAAGCCGCGTCCCTGCTCGCCCGCGCGTGCCGCTTCCACGGCCGCATTCAGGGCCAGGATATTCGTCTGGAAGGCGATGCCGTCGATGACGGCGATGATGTCGACGATACGCTTCGACGACGCATTGATATGGCTCATGGTCTGCACCACCTGCGCCACGGCCTCGCCGCCGCGCTGCGCCACGTCGGACGCGCCGCCGGCCAGCTGGCGCGCCTGGTCCGCGTTGTCGTTATTCTGCCGCACGGTGGAGGTCAGCTCGACCATCGCGGCAGCCGTTTCTTCCAGCGAACTGGCCTGCTCCTCCGTGCGCGACGACAGGTCCATGTTGCCGTTGGCAATTTCGCCCGACGCCGTGGCGATGGCGTCCGTGCCGGCGCGCACCCGTCCCACGATGTCGGCCAGGTTACCGCTCATCGCCTTCAAGGCGCGCAGCAGGTCGCCGATTTCATCGCGGCTGCTGTTGGCCACCACGGCGCGCAAGTCGCCGGCCGCCACTTGCTGGGCGATGCCGACGGCCGCGCCCAGCGGCACCGTGATACTGCGGATCAGCCACCACACGGTGATTGACCCCACGACCAGGGTCACCAGCACGGTGGCCAACATGGCGATGCTGGCACTGCGGTGCGCGGCCGTATCCTGCTCCTTCATCTGCGCCATCAGGCTGTGCGACTGCTTGCCGATAGTGGCGACGATGGCGTCGATCTGGCGCGTCGGTTCGCGGTCCATGCCCTTGACCAGCGCATCGACCGTGTGGGCGCTGTCGGCGCGCGCGCCATCATACTGCTGCAGCGCCGCCAGGTAGCTCACGCCCAGCGCGTCGTGCGCCTGCAGCGCTTGCGCCACGGGCGCCGTATCGAGTTTCAAGGCGGCCATCATGGCTTGCAGGCCGGCCAGCTCCTTGCGCGTCTGCGCACCGCTGGCGACAAACGCTTCGCGGTAGCGCCGGAAGGCGGCCGCATCGCCGCCGCGCAGCAGGATGTTTTTCCATTCCTGCACCTGGATCTTGAATTCCACCTGCGCGCTGCGCGCCGCATCGACCGCTTCCGTCAAGGCCACGGAGCGCTGCATGGCCTGCGCGCTGCGCGCGCTGGCCGCATCGAGCGCACTCCAGCCGCGCACGCCAACGAACACCAGCGCAAGAAAGAAGAAGGCGCCCAACAAACCCAGGCGGATGGAGATTTTCAGATTTGCGAGTTGCATATGTTTCTCCCGGCGGCAAGAACAGGATGGCAACAAAGGCGCCACCAAAACTATCCAATTCTCACCAAATGAGGAAATCATGCCGCGCACCCCAGGAAAAACCAAGCGGTGCTTTCGCTAGAGAAACACTTTCAACACAGAAACAACAAATTACACGGGAAGGTTGACTGTCTGGCCATATTGGCGGGATCGCAGCATGGTCGGGCCGGCAATCTTGCCGGTCGCCTCAGCGCGCCGCCGCAGCCGCGCCCGCGAACTCTTCGCGCAGCAGCGGGTACAAACGCCGGTAGCGCGCCAGCCGCTCGTCCAGCATGGGGGACGCCTGCGGCGCGAGCGTTTCCTGCACGGGCGGACGCGTGCACACCTGCGCGGGCGGCAAGCCAGTCACCGCCATCTGCGCCAGGCGCGCCGCACCGAGAGTGCCGCCAGCCACGCCATGGTCGTGCCGCAGCACGTTCAGGCCCGAGGCATTCGCGCATAGCTGGGCCCAGAAGCGGCTGCGCGAACCGCCACCGACGAATGACGCTTCGTCCAGCTGCGTGCCGGCGCTGCGCAGGGCCGCATTGCCGTCGGCCATGGCAAAGGCCACGCCTTCCATCACGCTGTAGGCCAGTTCGGCGCGCCCATGTTCCGTCGACAAGCAAAAAAACACACCGCGCGCCGTGGCGTCGTTGTGCGGCGTGCGCTCGCCGCTCAGGTAGGGTAAAAAGATCGGTGCCGTGCGCGCATCCACGCCTTCGGCCAGCGTCACCAACTCTCCGATGTCGGACGACCGCGTCAGCCGCGCCACCCAACTGAGGCTGGACGCGGCGCTGAGGATCACGCTCATCTGGTGCCAGCGACCGGGCAGGCAATGGCAGAAGGCGTGTACGCCCTGGCCCGGATTGGGTGCGTAGCCATCGCTGCCGGCGAACAGCACGCCCGAGGTACCCAGCGACAGCAGGCCGGCGCCAGCTTCCACCACCCCCAGGCCCACGGCGGCGGCGGCATTGTCGCCCGCGCCGCCGGCCAGCAGCACCGCATGTGCGATGCCCCATTCCTGGCACAGCGCCGGGCGCACCTGCGCGGCGGCATGGCTGCCTTCGACCAGGCGCGGCATGTGCTCGCGCGTCAAACCGGTGGCCGCCAGCATGCGTTCGGACCAGTCGCGTTTGGCCACGTCCAGCCACAGGGTGCCGGAGGCGTCGGACATGTCGGAGACGCAGTCGCCCGTCAGGCGCAGCGCCACGTAATCCTTGGGCAGCAAGACTTTACTGATGGCGCGAAACAGCGACGGCTCGTACTTTTGCAGCCACAGCAGCTTGGGCGCCGTGAAGCCGGACATGGCCTGGTTGCCCGTGATGGCACGCGACTCGGGCACCAGCGCTTCGAGTTCCACGCATTCGGCAAAGGCGCGCGTATCGTTCCATAAAATGGCCGCGCGCAGCACGTGCTGCTGCTTGTCGAGCAGCGTGGCACCATGCATCTGCCCCGACAGCGCGATGCCACGCAGGCCGGAAAACGCCACCGGCTGGGCGCTGCGGATGGCTGCGATCACGTCCAGCGTGGCGTGCCACCAGTCCTCGGGATTTTGCTCTGACCAGCCGGGATGGGGGCTGGACACGCGCAGGCTCACGCCGCTGCTGGCCAGGATGGTTTGCGCGTCGTCGGTCAGGATGGCCTTGACTTCGGAAGTGCCGATATCGATACCGAGATATGTCACGATGGTTCCATGTATAAAAGTAATTAAAGCCGGCCGTCAGGGAAAGGACTCGGGCATGTTCATGTGCAGGCAGGAGCGAAATTTCGACGGCGACATCTGCTTGTGGGCCAGGAACTGGCGGTTGAAATTGGACAGATTGTTAAAACCCGTGCGGTAGCAGATATCGGTGACCTTCATGTCGGTATTCATCAGCAGATCGCAGGCCAGCGCGATGCGTTCCTGGTTCACGTAATGGATGAACGACGTGCCCGTATGCTTGCGAAAAAAACGCGTGAATTTCAAGGTATTCATTTCCGCCACATCGGCCACGTCCTGCTCGCAAAAATCCAGGGTGATGTTCTGCTTGATGTACGCCAGCACCAGGTTGATGGTCGAGGACATGTAGCGCCCCGCCTGCGCCAGATAAGTGACGCTGGCCAGCGCACGGCGTTCGCGGCAGTCGCACAGCTCGCCGAACAGGCGCGCGAACAGTTCCACCCGGCGCGGGCCCTGCGCCGTCGTCAGCTCACACATCAGCGGCGCCAGGCGCAAGCCCAGCGCATCGGGAAACTGCAAGCCCCTGCCCGCCTCGCCCAGCAGCGTTTTCAGGGGTGCCATTTCCGGGAACAGCAGCGCGCAGCGGTCGATGAAGTCGCTGGAAAACTGCAGCACCAGGTCGCGCGCGGGCAGGCTCACGCCTTCGGCCAGCTCGCTGACCCAGTTGTGCGGCAGGTTCGGTCCCGTCAGCACCAGGTTGCCCGGCGCGTAACTGCCGATATGGTCGCCAACAAAAAACTTGCCGGTCGACGTGGTGATGATGTGCAATTCGTACTCGGGATGGAAATGCCATTTCGCCACCACATGCGGGTAGCCGTGCGCCCACGCGCGAAACGATTCGTGTATCGGTTTGTGGATCAGTTCCAGGTCAGGCGTCACGGCGGTTCCCTTGCACAGTCTCGGTGGTGCCTATTCTAATACTTAAGCACTTACCGCCAGGGCCAGCTCGGTCTCGGCATCGAACAGATGGATGTGTTCTTCGTCGAAGGCCAGCGCCAGCATCTGGCCCACTTGCGCCGCGCTGTTGGCGGCGTTCGCCGGCAGCAGCGCCGACAGGGTCAGTGCACCGCACTGGAAGCTGATCAGCGCTTCCGCGCCCAGCAATTCCACCAGGTCGATCACGCACGCCAGGCCATGGCTTGCGCCGCTGCCAGGCTGCTGATCCTGCGGCGTGGCGGCGCGCAAATGATTCGGGCGCAAGCCTAACACCACCCGCGTGCCCGACTTGAGCGCCGCGAAACGGGGCGACGTCAATGGCCAGCGGTAGCCGGAGCAAATGAGCAGGGTGCGCGCGCCATCCCTCTCGATCACGCCGTCGATGAAGTTCATGGCCGGCGTGCCGATGAAGCCGGCCGCGAACAGGGTGCGCGGATGGTTGTACAACTGGGCCGGCGTGCCGATCTGCTCGATATGCCCGCCCTTCATCAGCACCACGCGGTCGGCCAGGGTCATCGCCTCGAGCTGGTCGTGCGTCACGTACAGGGTCGTGGTGCGCAGGCGGCGGTGCAGGCGCTTGATGTCGGCACGCAGCTGCGCGCGCAGCTTGGCGTCCAGGTTCGACAGCGGTTCATCGAACAGGAATACCTGCGGCGTCTTGATCATGGCGCGCGCGATGGCCGTGCGCTGCTGCTGGCCGCCCGACATGGCGCGCGGCTTGCGATCGAGCAGGCTGTCCAGGCTGAGGATGGCCGCCACCTCGCGCACACGGCGCTCGATCTCGTCGGCCGGCACCTTCAGGCGGCGCAGGCCGAAGGCGATATTGTCGTAAACCGTCATGTGCGGATACAGCGCGTAGTTCTGGAACACCATCGCCACATTGCGCTCGCGCGGCGGCAAGTCGTTGACGACGGCCCCGCCGATCAGCAACTCGCCGCCGCTGATGTCTTCCAGTCCCGCGACCATGCGCAGCAGCGTCGATTTGCCACAGCCCGATGGCCCCAGCAGGACGATGAATTCACCGTCGTCTATCTCCAGGTCGAACGGCTGCAGCACCGCCGTCTTGTGGTCGTAAGTCTTGTGCAGCTGCCTGCAGGCGATGTTTGCCATGATTATTCCCCTGCCAGTTCAATTTGGATCTTGACGTCGTGCGGGTGGCCCTTGGCCGCCTCCTCGAACGCCCGCACGCCGTCGGCGAAGTCGAAGGTGCGCGAGATGAAGGGTTTCACGTCGATCTTGCCCGAGGCCAGCAGCGCGATGGCGCGCGGGAAGATGTTCGCGTAGCGGAACACGGACTCGATGCGCGCTTCCTTGGCCTGGATGGCGACGATATCGAAGGGCACCTTATCGGGCGGCATGCCGACCAGTACCAGGCAGCCGTTGGGGCACAGCAGGTCGATGATGCCGTCGTAGGCGCGCATGCTGCCGCTGGCCTCGAAGACGATGTCGGCGCCCCAGCCTTGCGTCAGCTCGCGCACGGTATCAAACAGGCTGGCCTGGCGCACGTCGAGCGTGGTCACGGCGGCGTTATCGGCGAACAGCGCCAGTTTTTCCGGCACCAGGTCGGCCAGGATCACGCGCGAGCAGCCGCCCGCCAGCGCCGCCAGGGCAGTCATCGCGCCGATGGTGCCGGCGCCGATCACCACCGCCACATCGCCCGGCTTGATGGCTGCCTTCTTGGCCGCCTGCAGACCGATGGCCAGCGGTTCGACGATGGCGCCTTCGCCGAAGCTGACGTTGTCGGGCAGCTTGAAGGTGAACGCGGCCGGGTGCACCACATACGGCGTGAGGCAGCCATGGATGGGCGGCGTGGCCCAAAAGCGCACGGCCGGGTCCAGGTTGTACAGGCCGCGCATGGTGGCCGGCGAATCAAACTGCGGCACGCCCGGTTCCATGCAGACGCGGTCGCCCACTGCCAGATGCGTGACTTCCGCGCCCACTTCGGCCACCACGCCGGAAGCCTCGTGGCCCAGCACCATGGGCGCTTCGACGGCGAAGGGGCCGATCTTGCCATGTTTGAAATAATGCACATCGCTGCCGCAGATGCCCACCGTGTGTATCTTGATTTTCACGTCGCGCACGCCGACGACGAGCGGCATGTCGATGTCGCGCAAGGTGATTTTTTCCGCCTGTTCCAGTACGAGTGCTTGCATGATGGTTTCCTTGTTTTTGTTTATTTATATTTATTTATGTTTGAGCATGGAGTTGAGCAGCCGTCCCAGGATGCCGACGAACAGCAGTGGCGGCAGCGCCAGCAGCACGGTGGACGCGTTCACCACGCCCCATGGCACTTCCTGGCCCATCGAGGTAAACGCCGACGCCACCACGGGCAGGGTCATGCTCTTCGACGAGGTGAGCGCCAGCGCGATCATCAGCTCATTCCAGACCAGCACGAAGCTGAAGACGATGCCACCCATCAGGGTCTTCGAGGCCACCGGCAGGGCCACGTGCCAGAACACCTGGTAAGGGCTGTAGCCATCCAGCGCCGCCGCTTCCTCGATCTCTTTCGGGATGCGCGCAAAGGCGGGAATCGACAGCCAGATGATGGTCGACAGGGTCACCAGCAGATACGTCACCACCATCGACAGGCGCGAGTCATACAGGCCCAGGTCGATCCAGATCGAGATCAGGGGAATGGCGACGGCGACCGGCGGCAGGAAGCGCAGGGAGAGCAGGAAGAACTGGATATCCTTCTTCGCCGGGATCGGATAGCGGGCGATCGCATACGCTGCCGGCACGCCCAGCACGGCGCCCAGCAACACGGCCAGGCCGACAATGGCCACGCTGTTGCCCAGCCCCGTCAGCACTTCCGGGCTGGCCAGCACCTGCTGGTAGTTGGCCAGCGTCGGGCTGAAGAAAAAGCGCGGCACGGGCGTGACGATATCCATCAACTCCTTGAAGGAATTGAGCACGGCCCACAGGATGGGGAACAGCGCCACCAGCACGATCAAGGTGGTGACGGCGGTGGTGGCGACGGCGCCCAGGCCGCGCGTCATAGTCAGTTTTCCCATTTGGCGACCCGCTTCCAGAGTAAAGTAAAGATGACGGTCGTGGCCAGCATCATCAGCACGGCCATGCTGGACGCATACGAGACCTTGCCCATCAGGCCAATGCCTTGCGCATACGCATACATGTCCAGCGTTTCAGTGGCGATGCCGGGGCCGCCCTTGGTCATCACGTAGATCAGGTCAAAGGAACGCAGCGACTCGACCATCTTGATGAACACCAGGCTCATGATGGGCACCTTCAGCATCGGCAGCGCGATATACGCATACACCTGCAGAGTGCCGGCGTAATCGAGGCGCGCCGCTTCCAGCGGTTCGGTGGGCAGGGTCTCCAGCAGTTTCAGGATGACGGCACCGAAGAACAGGCCCCACTGCCAGATGTCGACCAGCGCCACCGCATACAGCGCCGTGGCGGGATCGGACAACAGGGCCGTGCCGCCCAGGCCCACGCATTCCAGCAGCCAGTTCAAAATGCCCATCAGGGGCGAATACATGAACTTCCAGATGAAGGCGGCCGAGACGCGCGGCAGCAGCACCGGCACGATCAGCAGCAGCGCGAGAAGATCGCGCGTGCGGCCCTTGATTCTCTCGAACAGGAACACGGCCAGCAGCACGCCGACGATCAGCGAGCCGGCCACGGTGACCACTTCCCAGATGGCCGACACCTGCACGGCATTGAGGAAGCGGCGGTCGCCGAACAGGCGCAGGAAATTGGCCAAGCCCACGTACTCGCTGTCGCTGTAGCGCAGCACGCGGTTTTGCAAGGCCAGGTTGATGGCGGCGATGCTGGGCACCAGGCCCAGTATCAGCAGGACCAGCAGCGGCAGGGTGAGGAACACCGCCGGCAGCCAGGTGTGGCGTTTTTTACGGATGGAGCGTGGCATAGAAAAGCTTTCGGGCGAGGATAGGCAAGCGCTGGCTTTAACCCCAAAGGAGAGATACCGGGGTCGGACCCTGAGGGTCCGACCCCAGCTGTTCAGGTATTGGGGTGAAAGAAGTTATTTACGTTTCTTCGCCCGCGCCATCACCTCGGTCGCATACTCATTCGCTTCGTCGAGGGCGCTCTGCACGTCGCCGCGCGTGCCCGTAAACACCTCCTCCAACACGACGCCCAGGTTGTCGCCGATGTCCGGCCACTCTGGGCTGGGCCAGATGGTGACGCGCGAGACGGGCGTGGTGTCCGTCAGACCCGCCTGGATCTGCGGCTTGACGTGCTTGCGGAAGTACTCGCTGGCGATGGTGCTGCTGCGGTTGTAGTCGCTGAAGACATTGTCCTTCAGGCGCGCCTGTTCCTGCTCCTTGCCCGTGGCCCAGGCAATGAACTTGCCGGCCGCCTGGCGCGTGCATTCATCCTTCGCGCCCGTGGCGGAGATGGCCAGGCCGTGACCGTAAGCGGCCGACGGCAGCGGCGACGGCGGACGCACATAGCCCACCTTGTCGACCACCGAGGATTTTTTCGGGTCTTCCATCCAGTCGGCGAACGGCGTCGACTCGATCATGAAGGCCACCTTGCCGGACCTGAACGCTTCGAGCGCATTGCTCCAGTCGTAGGTGGGGCCGCCCGGCGGCGAATACTTGAACAGCTCGCGGTACAGTGTGGTCGCCTTGACGGCCTGCGGCGAATTGAAAGTGGGCACGCCATCCTTTTCCCACTTGCCGCCGGCGGCCAGCATGAACGGCGCCCAGCGCCAGACATTCATGCCCGAGCCGCGCTGACCGCGCGCCGCCCAGCCGTAAACATGGGGCGGGTTATTCAGTTTTTTCACGGCGGCGACCAGTTCGTCAAGCGTCTTGGGCACGGCGATACCGGCCTTTTCCAGCAAGTCGCGGCGGTAGAACAGGAAGTCGCTGCCGCCGATCAGGGGCGCGAAATACGCCACGCCCTTGTAGGAAGCGACGGCGCGGCGGCCCGGCAGGAAGTCCTCGTAATCGGCGTCCTTGGGCAGGTATTTGAGCAGCGGCACGACCCAGCCAGCGGTGGCGAATTCAGCCACGTTGGCTTCGTCGATGTAATAGATCTGGTAAGAACCGGCCTTGGTCGAAGCGTCGAGCCTGGCCTTGGAACGGCGGTCGTTTTCGCCGAAATAGCTGATCTGGACCTTGGTGCCGTTTTTCTTTTCATACTCGGCCAGGGTCTTTTCCATCACCGTCAGCCCCAGGCTTTTTTGCGCCAGCACCTTGAGCACGGGCACCGAGCAACTTTGCGCCGAGGCGTCGGCAAACCCGGCGGACATGAGGGCGCCCCATGCAATAGCAGTAACGATTTTCATCACGAGTCTCCATTTTTATAGTCCGGCGGTTTTCCACCGGTATGCCAACTATAAAAACAAAGACTGCGCATCACCACTACAAAAGGCGCGGGTTTCTAAATACTTTTTTTCACTTATGTTTCACTTCGCCAATATGGATTTGCCACCTCAATCCTGACGAAAATCCTTGCGGTAGATATTGGTATCCTTGCCCGTCGGCGGCAGGCGCGAAAAGCGCTCGAAGCGCAAGCCCAGTTTATTGAGCAAATGGATCGATGCCTGGTTCTGCGGCGAGGTGATGCCGTACAGGGTGGGCAGGCGCAGCACATGCTGCGCATGCCGCACCACGGCGGCGGCGGCCTCGTAGGCATAACCCTGGCCCCAGTAGGCGGGCAGCATGGCGTAGCCGATGTCGGGACCGGGCAGGCTGTCGCGGCGTATCATGCCGCCCATGCCCATGGCCACGCCGTCGCTGCGGCGCTCGATCATGTAAAAGCAATAGCCATGCTCGCGGAACTGCGCTATCGGACCGGCCTCCAGCGCCGCGCGCGCCGCTTCCACGGTATGGATGTTGCGGTCGCCGATATTGGCGATCCACGATGGCTCATTGATCAGCGCCAGGTAGAACGGCGCGTCTTCGGGCGTGAAGGTGCGCAGGCGCAGGCGGGGCGTTTCGATGACGGTGATCGGCTCGATTGTCAGCTCGGTCATGGCGCCGCTCATGCCGGCCACTGCATCGGATCGCTGAGCAGCTGGTACATCACGTAGGCGTCGACATAGCCCAGGTGCGCGTGGCGGTAGGCCAGCGGCAGGGTAGCGACGATGGAAAAGCCCAGCTTTTTCCACAGGGTGACGGCGCCCAGGTTGGTGCTGACGACGAAGTTGAACTGCATCGCCAGGTAGCCGGCGCGGCGCGCTTCTTCCATGCAGTGCACGCCCAGCATGCGACCCACGCCCACGCCCTGCGCGGCCGGGTCGACCATGAACGAGGCATTGGCCACGTGCGATCCATGACCCGGCTGGTTCGCCACCAGCTTGTACATGCCCAGCAAGCGCTCGCTGCCCATCACGGCGACATAGCTTTGCACGCCGGGGCCGAACCAGTAGGCGTGGCACGCTTCACGCGTGGTATCGGCGGGGAAGGTGTAGGTGTCGCCAGCGGCCACCAGGGTCTGGAAAATCGGCCACATGGCGTCGAAGTCGGCTTCCTGGGCCGGGCGGATATCAATTTCTTTCAAGGCGCTGCTCCCGATAACAAGTGATGGCCGATTGTATCAGCGCCCCAGGCGGAAATTCACGCTATCGGGCCGGCCCGGCAGGTGCAGGCGCGATTGCGCGCGCGGCGCCTCGCTGACGATTTTCCCGCGCCGCAGTACCAGGCGCCGCGCCGCGCGCAGCCGCAGCGCCTCCACCGTGGAGCTGCAATCGAGGATCAGCAAGTCTGCGTGGCAGCCGGGTGCGATGCCATAGCCGTCCAGCCCCAGGATGCGCGCCGGCGTCTCGGTCACGGCCAAAAAGCAGTCGTGCATCGCTTGTTGCCCCGTCATCTGCGCCACGTGCAGTCCCATGTGCGCCACTTCCAGCATGTCGCCCGAGCCGAGGCTATACCACGGGTCCATCACGCAGTCGTGGCCAAAGGCGACGGGAATGCCGGCGGCCAGCATCTCGGGCACGCGCGTCATGCCGCGCCGCTTCGGATACGTGTCGTGGCGCGCCTGCAGGGTGATGTTGATGAGGGGGTTGGCAATCGCCGCCACGCCCGCCTCGCGGATCAGCGGCAGCAGTTTGCTCACATAGTAGTTGTCCATCGAATGCATGGACGTCAGGTGCGAGCCCGTCACCCTGCCCTGCATGCCAAGGCGCTGGCTGTGAAAGGCCAGCGTTTCAATGTGGCGCGACAGCGGGTCATCCGACTCGTCGCAATGCATGTCCACCATCAGACCCTGTTCGCAGGCGAATTCGCACAGCAGGCGCACCGATTCGGCACCGTCGGCCATGCTGCGCTCGAAATGCGGAATGCCGCCCACCACGTCGACGCCCATGGCAATCGACCGCTTTAAATTGTCGAAGGCGCCGGGACTGCGCAGGATGCCATCCTGCGGGAACGCCACCAGTTGCAGGTCGAGATACGGCGCCACTTGCCGCTTGACGTCGAGCAGCGCTTCCACGGCCAGCAGGCGCGGGTCGCAGATATCGACGTGCGAGCGGATGGCCAGCAAGCCGCGCGCCACGGCCCAGTCGCAATACTGCAAGGCGCGTTGCACCAGCGCGTCCTGCGTCAGCTGCGGTTTCAGCTCGCCCCACAGGGCGATGCCTTCGAGCAGGGTGCCGGAGGCATTCACGCGCGGCAAGCCGTAGCTGAGCGTGGCGTCCATGTGGAAATGGGCGTCGACGAACGGCGGCGTGACCAGGTCGCCGGCGGCGTCGATCTCCTGCGCGCCCGTCACGGGCAAGGCGGGGCCGACGGCAGCGATGCGGCCGCCCTCGATGGCGATATCGATGGCGCGGCGCCCGTCGGGCAGGCTGGCATTGCGGATGACTAGGTCCATGCGGACACTCCTTCGGTTGACTACGGTATCTGTTGCTTCCACTGCATTGACATCTTCTCGCTCAAGGATGTTGCAGTGCACGAATATACTCGCTGGCAAAAACCTGACCATAGATTCGCTGACAACACCTTGCGCGTGCGCAAACTTCCCATAAATGCTGCCAAGCGCGTGAATTAGGGCAAAGACACGCGACACGGCCTGAATAAAATAACTTTCAACTAACTCGAATCACCGCTAGAATATTCATATTGCGTTGCATCATAAAAAGTCCATGATTAGCTGTTCAGCACGCTACCCACTTTACAAAACGCGGCCAACTCTGGTTTTCGGGATTTTGCAGAGCGTTTTGCCAGCATTTTAATCCGTACAAAGGAGTAAATATGTTTCCGCTTCCAGAACAATTTTCCAGCGCCGCCAAGTCGCAACTGGAAAGCCAGCTGCAAATCTTCAGCACCCTGACCAACAAAGTCTTCGAAAGCGCCGAGAAAATCATCGCCCTGAACCTGAACGCAGGCAAGGCCGCCATCTCGCATACGGCAGAAACGGCGCAGCACCTGCTGGCGACGCAGGACCCGCGCGACTTCTTCAGCTACAGCACCAGCCAGGCGCAACCGAATATCGAAAGCGTGCTGGCATACAGCCGCCAGCTGTTCGGCATCGCCTCGAGCACCCAGGCTGAATTGCTGGCCTCGGCCAAGGCCCGCCTCGATGCCGCCGCACCTGCTGCCGTCCCCGCCCCGGCAGCGGCCAAGCCGGCACTGGCCGCTGTACCTGCTACTGTGGCGCCTGCGTCCAAGCCGGCCGCCGCACCGGCACCGGCACCAGTGGCAGCAGCACCTGCGCCCGCCGCCAAGCCTGCGCCAGCCAATCCTGTCGAAGTGGCCAAGTCTGCCGCCAAGGCAGCCCCCGCCACTGTTGCTACGCCAGCAGCCAAGCCAGCGGCAGCACCGGCCAAGGTTGCCGATAAGGTCGCCGACAAGCCCGCCGTGAAAGCCGTCGACGCCAAGCCAGTGGCCAAGCCGGAAGCGGCCAAGCCCGCACCCGCACCTGTACCCGCCGCCGCCGCGCCAGCGAAAGCCGCCGCACCAGCGCCAGCCAAGCCTGCCGCGAAACCATTTCCTTCCAGCAAACCAGTCGCCAAGCCGGCCAGCGCCGCCAGCAAGACCGTGACCAAGGTTGCCGTGAAGCACGCGCCAGCACCCGTCGCCAAGCCGGCAGCCAAGGCAGCGCCCAAGGGCACGCCATCGAAACAGCTCGACATGCTGGGCAGCGGCAAAGGCAACGGCCGCAAGTAAGCCGCGCGCACGCCACTGACGCAGCAAAACAACGGGCTAAGGCCCGTTTTTTGCGTGCCCCTCCACAGCGCGCTTTTCCGCCTTGTTGTATCCTACGCGTACTTTCCGTCCGCGTGCCCGTCCTTCCGCCCCGCGACACCCCATTACTCAAAACAAAAGGTAACCATGAGTTTATCGAGGCTCATCGCCGGCTTCGTGCGTCAGCATTGGCCGGCGTATGCCGCCGCCGCCGTCATGCTGACCGGCGTGGCGACACTGACCGTCTGGATCCCGCGCCGCGTGGGCGCCATCATCGATGCGCTGGCCGCGCACCGCATGACGGCTGCCGAATTGTGGCTGGAACTGCTGACCCTGCTCGCCGTCGGCGTCGTCATTTACTTTCTGCGCGTGGGCTGGCGCATCACCCTGTTCAAGGCTGCCTACCAGCTGGGCGTGATGCTGCGCACGCGCTTCTATACGCGCATGTCGCAACAGGGCGCGTCCTTTTACCAGAACCAGCGCACGGGCGACCTGATGGCGCTGGCGACAAACGACATCGACGCCATCGAAATGGCCGCCGGCGAAGCCATGCTGGCCGGCTTCGACGGCACCTTGACCCTGCTGATGGTGCTGGGCATCATGCTGCTGGGCGTGGACTGGCGCCTGGCCTGCATCGCCCTCTTGCCCTTCCCGCTGATGGGACTGGCCTTCTGGCGCATCTCCAGCCATATCCACACGGCGTCGACCGATTCGCTGCAACGCTTTTCCGCGCTGAACGACCATGTGCAAGAGTCCTTGTCGGGCGTGCGCACCCTGCGCGCGCTGGGCCTGGAAGAGCGCAGCAGCGCCCAGTTCTCCACCCTGGCCGGCCATGCAGCCAACGCCAGCCTGACGGCACAGCGCTGGGAAGCGGCGTATGAACCGGCCGTCGGCCTGACCCTGACGGCCGCCACGGCGCTGACCCTGGGCCTGGGCGGCTACCTGGTGTGGCAAGACCAGCTGACCATTGGCGCGCTGACCAGCTTTTCCATGTATCTGGGCCAGCTGATCTGGCCCATGTTCGCCGCCGGCTGGGTGCTCTCGCTGATCGAACGGGGCCGCGCCGCCTGGCAGCGGCTGCAACCCATGTTAGATGCACCGCTGGCCATCGACGACCATGGCACGATTGCATCCTTGAAGCCCGGCCCCCTGCAACTGAGGGACATCGGCTTCGCCTACGCGGGCCAGACGGCGCCGGCCCTGTCCGGCATTTCGCTGCTGTTGCAGCCGGGCCAGACCCTGGGCCTGGTCGGTCCCACGGGCAGCGGCAAGTCGACCCTGCTGCGCGTGCTGCTGCGCCAGGTCACGCCGCAATCGGGCACGGCCACCTGGAGTGGCCAGCCGCTCGATGCGTACACCCTGCATGCGCTGCGCGCGGCCATCAGCTGGGTGCCGCAGGAGTCGTTCCTGTTCTCCGCCAGCATCGCCGACAATATCGCCCTGGCCCGTCCCGGCGCCACGCGCGAGGACGTGGAACGGGCGGCGCAGCTGGCCGACATCCATGACGATATCCTGCAATTCCCGGACGGCTATCAAACGCACGTGGGCGAAAAGGGCATCACCCTGTCCGGCGGCCAGCGCCAGCGCGTGGCGATCGCGCGCGCCCTCCTGGCCGACAACGGCCTGCTGCTGCTCGACGATGCTTTATCCGCCGTCGACACGGGCACGGAAACGCGCATCCTGCAGCACCTGGAAGAACTGCGCCGCAAGCGCCCCGAGCGCAGCGCCATCATCGCCAGCCACCGCCTGAGCGCCGTCGTCAACGCCGACCTGATTTTGGTGCTGCGCGATGGCCATGTGACGGAAACGGGCAGCCACGACGCGCTGATGCAGCGCGACGGCTGGTACGCCAGCCAGTGGCGCTATCAACAACTGGAGGCCAGCCTCAATGCCATCTAAGACCGACCAAGCCACCACCACCACGCCATCCGTGCGCCGCCAGGCCGCGCAAGCGATCGGCCTGCTGCGCCGCGCCGCCGCACCCGATCTGCGCCATTTATACTGGGCCACCTTCTGGCTGATCCTCGCCGCCGCGCTGGAAGTGACGGGGCCGATTTTGGGCAAGGCCCTGATCGACCAGCATCTGCTGCCGCGTAACCTGGACTGGACGCGCATGTCGCTGCTGCTGGGCGGCTGCCTGCTGACGGGCTGGGTCGCTTCCGGCCTGCGCTATTTGCAGCTGGTGCGTTTGTCTGGCCTGGCCATGCGCTCGGTGCAGCGCCTGCGCGAAACCGTGTATCAACACGTACTGCGCCTGCCCATGGCCTTTTTCGACCGCGCCATCACGGGGCAATTGGTCAGCCGCGTCACCAACGACACGGAAGCAGTGAAATCGCTGTACGTGCAGGTGTTGTTCGTCATCCTCGACAGCTCCATCGTGCTGGTCGGCACCATGGCCGCCATGGCCTTCCTCGACTGGCGTTTGATGCTGATCGTGCTGGCCCTGCTGCCGGCCGTGCTGGTGATCGTCTTTTTGTACCAGCGCTGGAGCGCGCCGGCCGTCACGCGCGCGCGCGCCCTGCGCAGCGAGATCAATGGGCAAATCGCCGAATCGATCGGCGGCATGAGCGTGCTGCAGGCGAATAACGCGGAAAAACGCTTCGGCGCGCGCTTCACGGGCATCAACCAGGACCACTACACGGCGCGCATGCAGGAATTGCGCGCCAACGCCTGGCTGCTGCGCCCCGCGCTCGACATGCTCAATATCGTGCTGCTGGCCGTCGTCATCTTCAGCTTCGGCCAGCGCGAGATGGGCGCCCTGGAAGTGGGCGTGCTGTATGCGTTCATCAGCTATATCGCGCGCGTGATCGAGCCGCTGATCCAGATAACCATGCAGTTCAGCCAGCTGCAGCAGTCGGTGGTGGCGACGGCACGCGTCTCGGCCCTGCTGGACGAAGCGCAGGCGCTGGAACACGCGCAGGGAAGGGAAACACCGGCCCTGCGGCAGGCGACAGCGGACAGCGACGTGCCCGCCGTCGACATCGCGCGCCTGACCTTCGCCTACGTGGAAAACCAGCCCGTGCTGCACGAGCTGTCGCTGAGCATTCCGCAAGGCGCGTTTTTTGGCATCGTCGGCCACACGGGCAGCGGCAAGTCGACTTTGCTCTCGCTGCTGCTGCGCTTTTACCCCGTCACGCAGGGCAGCATCGCCATCAATGGCGTCGCCCTCGACAGCATCGACAACGAGCACTTCCGCGCCGACGTGGGCCTGGTGCCGCAAGACCCCTTCCTGCTGGCCGCCTCGGCGCGCGAAAACATCGACATGGGCCGCGGCTACACGCAGGCGCAGATCGAGACGGCGGCGCGCGCCGCGCATGCGCACGACTTCATCGCCGCGCTGGAACACGGCTACGATACGCCGCTGGGCGAAGGCGGCTCGCGCCTGTCGTCGGGGCAGAAACAGCTGATCGCGATTGCCCGCGCGCTGGCCGGCCAGCCGCGCATTTTGCTGCTGGACGAGGCAACCTCGCGCATCGATAGCCAGACCGAGCAGATCGTGCAGCTGGCCCTGAATGAATTGCGCGGCAAGGTGACCATCATCGCCATCGCGCACCGCCTGTCGACGATTCGCGAAGCCGACCGTATCATCGTGCTGAACCACGGCCGCATCACGGAAGCGGGGCCGCACGAGGAACTGATGCAGATCGAGGGCGGTTTGTACCAGCGCCTGTACCTGCTGCAGCAACTGGCAGTGTGATAGGCACAGGGCGCCGTTGCGCGGCGCCGCTTTTTTTCTGTACGGCATTAAAAATGCCGTACGGACGGGAGTATATTCATCTGGCGGGCAGCGCCGACGGCCCCAACCACACTTCCGGGGGACGCCATGCGCAGCAAACTGTCGATCAGGAATATCTTTGCCGCCATCTTCCTGCTTAGCCTGGCGCTCTCCATCGTCAGCCTGCTGGCTCTGTTCCGCGTCGCCACCAAACAGGCTGAAGCGAACCAGGTCACTGAAACGCGCTTCCAATCCTATCTGCTGGCCGATGAATTGCGGCAAAGCTCGGACGACCTGACACGGCTGGCCCGCACCTACGTCGTCACGGGCGACGCCAGCTACGAGCAGCAATACATGGACATCCTCGACATCCGCAACGGCAAGAAGCCGCGCCCCGCCCACTACGAGCGCATCTACTGGGACTTCGTGGCGGCGGGCATGCCGGTGCCGGCGTCGACGGGCCCCAGCGTGCCACTGGCCGAGCTGATGCGCAAAGCCGGCTTCAGCGAGCAGGAATTCGCCAAACTGCAAGAGGCCCAGACCAATTCCGACGGCCTGGTGAAGACCGAGGTGATCGCCATGAACGCCGTCAAGGGCTTGTTCGACGACGGCAGCGGCAACTTTACCAAGAAGGGTCCGCCCGACCTGGAAATGGCCCGCACCATCATGCATGATGCCCAATACCACCGCAACAAGGGCAAGATCATGCAGCCGGTGAATGAATTTCTCACGCTGCTCGACCAGCGCACGAGCGCGGCCGTGCAGACGGCGACGGGCGGCACCATGGCGGCCTATTCCGTCACCGTCGGCGTGCTGCTGGTGTCGGTCATGGTTTCGCTGCTGTGCCTGTTCCTCGTGTACCGCCACATCAAGCGCAATCTGGACCAGGCGATCGCCACGGCGCAATTGATCGCCGGCGGCGACCTGAGCATCGATGCCGTCATCGAACGGGCCGACGAAATCGGCGTGCTGCTCCACGCGATGAACACCATCAACGCCAACCTGACGGGGCTGATCGGCGACATCCGCAACAGCACCGGCGAAATGTCGGTCGCCACGCACGAAATCGCGCTGGGCAATGCCGACCTGTCGGCGCGTACTGAAGCGCAAGCCAGTTCCCTCGAAGAAACGGCCAGTTCGATGGAAACGCTGACGGCGACGGTGCGGCAAAACGCCAGCAACGCCGGCGAGGCAAACCAGCTGGCCGCCACCGCCTCGGCCGTCGCCGTGCAGGGCGGCGCCGTCGTCGCCCAGGTGGTCAACACGATGGGCGCCATCAAGGAAAGTTCGAGCCAGATCGCCGATATCATCGGCGTCATCGACGGCATCGCCTTCCAGACCAACATCCTGGCCTTGAACGCCGCCGTCGAGGCGGCACGGGCCGGCGAACAGGGACGCGGCTTCGCCGTCGTCGCCGGCGAGGTGCGCAGCCTGGCCCACCGCAGCGCTGCCGCCGCCCAGGAAATCAAGACCCTGATCGGCGCCTCCGTGGAACGGGTCGACGCCGGTAGCAAGCTGGTCGACGAGGCGGGGCGCACCATGGCGCTGGTGGTGGAATCGATCCAGAAAGTGGCCGCCATCATGAGCGAAATCACCAGCGCCAGCCACGAGCAAAGCGCGGGCATCAGCGAGGTCAACCAGGCGGTCACGCAGATGGACAACATCACGCAACAGAACGCCGCCCTGGTCGAGCAGGCGGCCGCCGCGGCCGAAAGCCTGCAGGAACAGGCGCAAGCCCTGATCGAGGCCGTCGCCATCTTCCGCCTGAAAGGCAGCCCGCCGGCCACGGCCGCCCTGGCCCTGCGCTGACATGCAGCCAAAGTGTGCACTTTCGCAAAAATCTGCACATGCCATGATATTTCTTGATTGCAACATCATATAATCGTTGTAAACAGGCATGGTCATTGCGGGGGCGGGACGTTGGCAGGCAGACACACACGGGCATCGTGGCGAAGGGCGCATTGGCTGCTGGTATTGGCCTGCCTGCTGCCGCCTGCCGTCCAGGCCCAGGTCGGCAACCTTGAGCAGCATATCGCCGCCGTGCGCGAAGATGGCCGTTTCGTGCCCGCGCGCGCGCTGCAGCGCCTGCAAGAGGTGGAAACGCAGGCGCGCAGCGCGCCCCTGCCCGTGCGCGCGGAATTCCTTGCCCAGCTGAGCAACGCCCGCATGCGCCTGGGGCAGAACGATATCGCCATGCAGCTGGCCGAAGAACTGATCGCCTACGCCCGCATGAACAAGAGCGACGTGGCGCTGGCGAAAGGCATACTCAGCAAGGCCTACATCACGTTTGCCAGGAACGAAGGCCACGCCTCGCATCTGCTGGCCTTCGAAGCGGAAAAGATCGCCAACCGCACGGATGACCTGCCCGTGCGCGTGCAGGCCACCATCAGCGCGGGCCAGTCGTGGGCCGAGGAAGGCAATTTCCCGTTTGCGCTGGCCAAGCTGCAGGCGGCCGTCGACCTGGCGCGCCAGAGCAATTCCCCCTCCAGCCTGGCCGCTGCCCTGAATGCCCTCACCCTGCTGTACACGCAGATGCGCGAATACAAGCAGGGATTCAAGACACTGGACGAGCTGCTGGCCGTCTGCGCCACCCTGGCATCGCCGGGTCGCATGGCGCAGGCGAAGAATACGGAGTACGGGCTGGCACTCGACGCGCAGCAGCCGCAACGGGGCCAGCGCGCCCTGCTGGCGGCCCTGGCGCTGGAACGCCAGCTGGACGCCCGCGGCATGGTTGCCGTTACCCTCGTCAATCTGTCGGACAGCTATCTGAAAGAAGGCGACTACGCGCGCGCGCTGCGCCATGCGCATGAAGCCATCACGGCGGCTCGCCAGGTCAACAATGAACAAGTGGAGGCGACGGCACGCCTGAACATCGGCCAGGCGCTGATCGGCCAGGGACGCTTGCAGGAAGGCAAGCAAAGCGTGGCCACGGGCCTGGCCTACTACGAACGCACGGCCAACCAGCCGGACATGCAGGCCGTGCTGCTGGAGTACGGCATGGCGCTGGAAAAGGCGGGCGACATGCGCGGTGCCGTCACGGCCTACCACCGCGAGCGGGGCATTTCCAACCAGCTGTTCGAAAAGCAGCGGCAAAAGGCCGTGTATGAATTGCAAGAAAAGTATGAGGCGGAAAAGAAGCAGCGCCAGATCGAGCTGCTCAGCCGCGAAAATCAGCTGAAAAGCACCGAGATCGACAACCGCCGCCTGCAGCAGCGCGTATGGTGGCTGCTGGCGCTGGTGCTGGCCATGGCGTCCGTCATCGTCGGCTTGCTGTACCGCAAGGTGCGCCACGCGAACGTGCAGCTGAAGGTGAAAAACCAGGAACTCAAGCGCCAGAGCTCGCGCGACCCGCTGACGGCCCTGTACAACCGCCGCCATTTCCAGGAATTCATGCGCAGCCATGCAGGCAAGCCGCTGTCTGCCAGCGGCGGCGATGTCGTGGGGGCACTGTTCCTGCTCGATGTCGACCATTTCAAGCACATCAACGACCGTTACGGCCATGCGGCGGGTGACCTGGTACTGACGACGATCGCCGAAACCTTGCACGACGTGCTGCGCGAAACGGACATGATCGTGCGCTGGGGCGGCGAGGAATTCCTCGCTTTCCTGCCCGCCGTCGCGCGGGACGGCCTCGACGATATCGCGCGGCGCATCCTCAACGGCATGGCGGCGCAAGTCATCCACTACCAGGGACAAACCATCGAAGTGCACGTGTCCGTGGGCTTTGCGCCCTATCCGCTGGCGCCGCTGGGACGGCCGCTCACGTGGGAACGCAGCGTCAACCTGATCGACATGGCACTGTACCTGGCCAAGGCGCACGGGCGCAACCGGGCGTATGGCTTGCGCGGTTTTCAGCAAGTGGAAAGAACGACCCTGGAAGCGGTGGAGCAAGACCTGGAACGCGCTTGGCGCGACGGCTTTGTCGATTTGAGCGTGGTGCTGGGGGGAACGGACGGAATGGACAGTAGCAATACAGGGACAGCGGTGCATGGCAAGCAGGCAGGCGCCAGTGATGGCGTCGCGGCAACTGCCATCACCTGACGGCAGCTACCGGCCCTGGCACGATTACTTGTGCGCGGCGTCCTGCATCTTTTCGCCGGCTTTTTCCACTTTCTTGCCGACGGCATCGGCCGCTTCGCTCATTTTCTTGTCGGCGTCAGCGGCGACATGGTCCATCTTGGCGCCCGTCTCGGAAGCGGCCTGGCTCACGGCGGCATCGGCTTTGGTAGCGGCGGCCTTGATGTCGGCTTCAGCCTTGGCAGCGGCCGCATCGATCTTCTGGCCAGCTTGTTCCGCAGGACCGGCAGCGACATCATCCTTCTTCTGGCAGGCAGCCAGTGCCACAACCATCATCCCGGCGGCGCACACGGTCATCCAATTTTTGCTTACTTTCATGATATTCCCTTTCATTGTTATCAAAAGACACAGATCAGTTCGCAATATACACCTGCCTAAAATTTTCTAGCGTGCGCTAACGCACATAAAAACAGGCTTTTGTGGCGTAGTTGTAAGCAATGGTATCTTGATATTTTTTTGGCATCCCGCTCAGTGCGTGGCAGGGGCCGCTTGATAGCCATCCGTCAAGGTGTGCAGGAAAACGATCACGTCGGCGATCTCCCGCTCGTTCAGGGCCGGCGCCTGGCCCGGCTGGCGGTCGAACGGCGCAGCCACATTCACGTTCGCTGCCAGGCCAGGCGGCAGATCGTCGTATTTGCGCACCTTGCCGTTTTTATCTTTCGGATACCACTTTTGCGGCGCCGTGTCGCGCTGCACGTAAAAACGCAACACCTGCTCCAGGCTGTCAAAGCTGCCATTGTGGAAAAACACCTTGCGCAGGGCGACGTTGCGCAAGGACGGCGTCTTGAAGCTGCCGCAGTATTCCTTGTGCGCCATCAGGTCGGTGCGGTCCGGGCCGCACAAGCCAAGGTCAAAGAAGGCCGGGTCTCCATTCGCCGGCAGCCTGGCATTGCGCGGCACGCCGATATTGATCAAGCCGTAATCGGTAAATTGGGGGAAGGCGCCGCCGGAACTCACCTGGCTGATGTGGCAGGAGGCGCAATTTCCCTTGCGTTCATCGTTGAACAGGGCCAGGCCGCGCGCTTCCTGCGGCGTCAAGCTGGCCTGCTTGCGCAGCACGGCATCGTACTTGCTGGTATAGGGATAGAAGTCCAACGGGCTTTCCTGGAACACTTCCAGCGACATCAGCGCCCAGCGCAGCGCCTGGCCCGGCTGTTCGAAGATATCGGCGCCATACGTCTGGCGGAACTGCGCCGCCAGCGGGCTGGCGCGTAATTTGGCGACCACGGCCGCCGCATCGCGGTTGCCCATCTCACGCGGCGACAACAAGGGCGCGAGCGCCTGTTCATGGCCGGACTGGGCGCGGCCGTCCCAGTTGCGCCCGCCCGTGGGCCCGGCGTCGACGCTGTCGTCGCCATCGTCGTCGTGGTAATGCTCGGTAAACGGCGGCGCGTTCTGGATATAGCGCAGCGAGGGCGCGGCGCGCGTGCCCGCATCCTTCAATTCCGGCCCGCCCAGCTGCACCGCCAGCGCGTTCGGCGGACCGTACGCATGTTCGGGACTGTGGCAGCTGGCGCAGGCCAGCTTGCCCGACACGGACAGGCTGGGCTCGAAAAACATGGCGCGGCCCATGGCCGTCATTGCCGCCACCGAAGGCTGGCGTTTCAGGGTGGGCGCATACGCGCCCGCGTCTTGTTGCGGCGCGGGCTGGCAGGCGGACAGCACGCACATGGCCAGCAGCAGGGAGAGGTTCGTTTTCATCATGGGCTGGCAGCGTAGCAACGGCATGTGACAACTGCGTGACAAGTCGCTGCAAAACGTCATGTATCAAGTTCGTACATTACGTCATGTAACAGACGCTGACATGTCACGCAGCTGACATATTGCCTGCCTAGCATGCGACGTTTTCCACCCAGAAGGCATGAACATGAAACCGCACGCAAACACTTCTTTACGGCCCCTGCCGTTGCTACTGTCGCTGGGCCTGGCCGCCTGCGGCAGCGACTACGCCGTCACGCCCCACATCACGGGCCAGGTCATCGGCAGCTACTATGAAAACGCCCAGGTGTGCCTGGAAAGCAGCACGACCAAGCTGACCTGCGACAGCGGCTCGGCGGCCGTGCGCACGGCCGCCGACGGCAGCTACACGCTCGACGGCCAGGGCGCCGTGCTGGCAAGCATCGGCACGGACGCCATCCGCCACGACGCCATCGGCGACGCGGGCAGCAAGGTCGCGCAAAAACTGCTGCTGCGCGCCCCCGCCGGACACAGCGCCTTCGTCAGCGCCCTGTCGACGGAGCTGGCGCAAATCATGGACGGCAACGGCGGCGACTTTACGGCCGCCAGCAGCAAGCTGGCCGCGCGCCTGGGCGTGTCGGAAGCGGGCCTGGCATCGGACTTCAACAAGGCCAGCGGCGACGAGCTGGCGAAACTGAAGGCGGAAAACGTCAGCGTGACGGCCTTGATCGCCAGCGCCAGCACACAGGCGGCGCCCGCCGACGCGCTGGCCGCCCTGAACAGCGCCCTGGCGCTGAACAACATCCAGACCATCGTCGTCATCTACGCGGAAAACCGCGGTTTCGACAATTTGTACGGCCTGTTCCCCGGCGCGAACGGCGTGCCGGGCGTCAACCCCACCGCCAGCACCGCCTATGTGCCGCAGAAAGACTATGACGGCAGCACCCTGCCCGTGCTGCCACCCACCTGGGGCGGCATGACGGCGGCCGGCCAGAGCACCGTCATCACCCAGGCGCAATCGGCCAATTTGCCCAACAAGCCGTTCCAGATCGATGACGCCAGCAGCCCCCTGTACCTGCCGCAATCGGTCATCACGCGCGACCTGGTGCACCGCTTCTACAACAACCAGATGCAGATCAACGGCGGCGCCAACGACAAGTTCGCCGCGTATTCGGATGCGGGCGGCCTGTCCATGGGCTATTACGACGGCAGCAAGATGCAGCTGTGGGACATCGCCAAACAATATGCGCTGGCCGACAATCTGTTCATCGGCGCCTTTGGCGGCTCCTTTCTCACGCACCAGTACCTGATCTGCGCCTGCGCGCCCACGTATCCGAACGCCGACACCTCGGTGGCCAAGGGATCGATTGCCAAGATCGACGTCGACGCCAACGGCAACTTCGTGCGCCTGACGCCGTCGGCCACGGCGCCGACCACCGTCCTGAACGGCGCGCCCGCGTATGCCAACGACGGCGCGCTGACGCCGGCCGACAGCACGGGCATATTTTATGCCGTCAACACCATGCAGCCGCCGTTCCAGCCCAGCAGCAATGCGCCCGCCTCGGGCGACAGCAGCAAGCTGTATGCGGACACGGGCAAGGCCAACACCCTGCCGCCGCAAACGCAGACGAATATCGGCGACTTGCTCTCTGGCAAGAACATCGACTGGGCCTGGTATGCGGGCGCCTGGAAGGATACGACGACCCTGGCCACGGCCAGCGCGCGCGCCGGCAGCTTCCCGAATCCGCCGAACTTCCAGTTCCACCACCAGCCGTTTAACTATTTTGCCAACATGGACCCGGTGAAGGCGCCAGCCTACCGCGCCGCCCACCTGCGCGACTTCGACAGCCAGTTCCTCAGCGATGCCAGTGCCGGCAAGCTGCCGCCCGTGGCCTTCTATAAGCCGCAGGGCAATTTGAACCAGCACCCTGGCTACGCCAGCGTGGCCGATGGCGACGCGCATATCGCCAGTGTCATCGCCCAGCTGAAAAAGAGTCCGCAGTGGAAAAACATGCTGGTCATCGTCACTTACGATGAAAACGGCGGCTTTTATGATCACGCCGCGCCGCCGAAGGGCGACCGCTGGGGTCCGGGCACGCGCGTGCCGGCCATCCTCGTCTCGCCGTACGTGAAAAAGGGATTGGTTGATCATACACAATACGATTCGGCCTCGATCCTGCGCGCCATCACGCACCGCTTCGCCCTGCCCGTACTCGACGGCCTGAGCACGCGCGACAAGGCGCTGGTGGCCAACGGCGGCAAGCCGATGGGCGACTTCAGCGCGGCGCTGGCGCTGGTGCCGCAAGAGTAAGGCTGCGGAAAGTGCGCCCGCCCGGCTTGAACGCGGCGGGCGTTTTACCTGATGGCGCTACTGGCCGGGGGCAGGGGTTGGGACCGCGTCGAGCAGCGAACGTTCGAGCAATTGCGACAATGCCGTGCGCAGCGCCTGCGTGCGCGCCGCCAGTTCCGGCCGCTTGTAGTGCTCGGCGGCGATCAGGCTGTTTTCCAGGCAGACCCGGTCGCTTTTCGCCAGGCAAGCGTCGGCCAGGTCGAGCTGGGCGCTGGCTTGCGCCACTTTTACTTTGGCATCGAGTTCCAGCGTATCGGGATCATCGCCCCAGCGCTTCACGTAGATGGCCAGGCGCGTGGCGGCCAGCTCCGGCTTGCCCGCATCGAGCGCCTGGTTGACACTGTCCTGCAGCGCCGTCCACGCCTGTGCCCGCTGCTGTTGCCGCTCGCACGCGGCGGCGGACTTGGTGATGTTCGCCTGCAAGCGCTTGATCTGCGCGGCGGGCGCCCTGGCGCTTTTCAGCACGGCCAGCCCACTGCGCGCCCCGTCCAGGTCGCACTGCGCCGCCAGCGCAGTGGCGGCCTCGACCTGTTCCGCCACGCTGGCTGGCTTGTCGGCGGGCTTGTTGAAGAACCAGATACCGGTCAGCACCACGGCCGCTGCGATCCACGTGCGCAAGCGCACGGGCGGGCGTGGCGGCGGCACCGAACCCTTGATGGCAGGCTTGGCGGGCGGCGCCTTGGCTGGCGCCGCTGCGGGTGCGGGTGCGGCAGCCGGTGGCAGGACGGGCTGGGGAGCGGGAGCGGGCTGAGGCGCGGCTTGCGGTGCAGGAACGGGCGGGGCGACGGGCACCGGCGGTGGCATGCGCGGCAGCGGCGGCGGCGCTGGCACTTTCTCCAGAACAGGCGCTGCAGCCACCTGGCGCGCGCCGCAAAACGGGCAATGCGCCAGGCGCAGCGGCAAGGTCCGGCCGCAAGCGGCGTTGATGCAAACGTCATTCACTGTTTCAAGCACATTCCAACCTTTTCCTGGAGTCATTCCACTGCGTTCTGCCGCAATATTACCTTACGCGCATACCACAACGGCACACCCGCAGCGAGTTCCAGCGCCTTGATACCGACCAAAAAAAGCTCTGCCTCTGGTAAACAGGGGACAGAGCCAATATTATCGTGGTATCAGGGGAGTCGCCGAGAACGGCAGAGCAAAGGTTCAGGGGCGTTTTATCAACGGCTCTTACACCTTGACGGAATCAACTTTTGCAATCACCGTGCGCGCAATGATATCCGTTGCCGGGCAAGACTCCATCGCATCCGAGTACGCGAGCCAGCGTTGCAGGCTTTCCATGCGGCGGATGGTGATGCCCTTGCCATTGATATAACCGATCTGCTCGAAATTGGCGGGGCTGGTGGTCAGTTTCGACACGGTGGGCGCATTGTCGACCAGGCGGTCGTAGGCCTTGCGCGCCTTGTGCTCCCACTTGGCCAGCACGGGATCGTCAAAACGGTTGCTTTCAAAATACACGGTGATGGTGCGGTCGTGGTTGGCAAAGCCGACGATGGCTGCCCCCTTGCGTATGGTCAACAGGACATCTTCCTTGACGCCCGTGACGGGAACGAACACGGCGGCGCGTCCATCCGTATCCGGCCGCTCCATGGGAATATCTTGTCCGATTATGCTCATCACATCACACTCTTCATCATCGCCTGCTGGCTTGTTGTCCCTGCATCACTGAAAACGTTCCGCCATGCGCATGCGTGCGTTTGCCGCTGCGCCGGGCCGCTTCCAGGCTCGCTGCCTTACCATTTATCAAATAATACATTGCCGTAAAGCACTACACAAGATAATCAGGGACGCGGCAGCCGCCTGTCCTCCGCCGGATGGGGAATAGTGTGCCCGGCGGCAATCGCCTTATAATGCTGCGATTACTTCACGTCCCCCACCTTCGCACCATGACGCTTCCAGAGAATGACACCAGCCGGCTCGACGCCATCAGCGCCGCCGCCACCGAAGTGGCCGCGCAAAACGTGGCCGACTTGCTGGCCATGGCCATCTGCCACCGCCCGGACGAACCGGCCCTGATCGTCTGCGACAAGCGCAGCTGGCTCAATGTCGTGCTGACGCAAGCGTATCGCCAGGCCTTGCCGGACGCGAGCTTCATCGATTTCGACGAGGTCACGCCCGACGCCGTGCTGGCCGCGTTTGCCGAACTGCCCGCCGGCAGCCTCGTCGTGCTGATCCAGTCGACCAGCTTCCGCCTGGAAGCGTTCCGTATCCGCATCGAGCTGTTCAAGCGGGGCCTGAAAGTGATCGAACACGTGCATCTGTCGCGCATGCCCGGCGTGCAGGGACTGCACTACATCGCTTCGCTGGCCTACGACCCCGCCTATTATCGCGGCGTGGGCCATGCACTGAAAGCGCGCATCGATCGCGCCCATCATGGCATGATCGACAGCGGCGGCGAGCAGCTGGTCTTCGCCTCGCCCTTCGAATCGGCCAAACTCAATATCGGCGATTACGCGGGGATGAACAATATCGGCGGCCAGTTCCCCCTGGGCGAAGTGTTTACGGAAGCGCAGGACCTGGAAGCGGTGAACGGGCGCGTGCGCATCTTCGTCTTTGGCGACACCCAGTTCATGGTCAACCGCCCCGACACGCCAATCACCCTGATCATCGACAAGGGCAGAGTCACGGGCACGGAAAACGCCACGCCGGAATTTACCGCCATGCTGGAAATCATCCGCGCGCATGAGGGCGAGGTGTGGGTGCGCGAACTGGGCTTCGGCATGAACCGCGCCTTTTCGCGCGAGCAGCTGGTCAACGACATCGGCACGTATGAACGCATGTGCGGCATCCACCTGTCGCTGGGCGCCAAGCACGGCGTCTACACCAAGCCGCAGTTCAAGCGCAAGGATGCGCGCTACCACGTCGACATCTTCGCCGTCACCGAGGCCGTTTACCTGGACGACGAGCGTGTGTACGCGGACGGCGCATGGACGCTGGAACCCGTCGCCTTCAACTAAAAAATCCGGCCGCTGCCAGCTCGCGGTCCCACGGCGGCACGGGCTGGTATTCGGCCACCAGGAAATCGATCAGCGCGCGCACCTTCGGCGACATTTGCCGGCTGGCCGGATACAGCGCGCTCAAATGATTCAGCGGCAGCTCCCAGCCGGGCAGCACGGGCAGCAGGCTGCCATCGAGCAGATTGCGCCAGGCGAGGAAGGTGGTGCTGTAGACGATGCCAAGCCCCCGCAACGCCGCCTGGTGCAGCACCAGCCCGTTGTTCGCCGTGAAGCCCGCCTGCACGTGCACGCCCACTTCCTCGCGCTGTTCTCCCTCTCCCCGCTGGAAATGCCAGTGCGTGCCATCGGTCAGGTGGCTGAAATGCAGGCACTGGTGCTTCAATAGCTCTTGCGGCGTCTGCGGCACGCCCCATTGCGCCAGATAGGCGGGGCTGGCGCACAGCACGGCGCGGCAGGGCGCCAGCGGGCGCATGGCCAGCGCGCTGCTGTCCGGGATGCCGCCCACGCGGATGGTCAAGTCAAAGCCGTGGCGTATCGGGTCGAGCAGGGCATCGTCGACAAACAACTCGGCCCGCACCTGCCGGTGCAGCAGGCTGAAACGGGCGACGGCATCGGCCAGCCACGCGCTGCCGAAACTCGATGGCGCCTGGATGCGCAGCGGCCCGGCCAGCTCCGCCCCCGCTCCCGTCTGCGCCACGTGCGCCACCATGCGCGCCGCTTCCTGCGCCTGGCTGACGGTCGCCATGCACGGCGCCAGGTAGGCGCGGCCCGCGTCCGTCAGACTCACTTCGCGCGTGGAACGGTGCAGCAGGCGCGCATGCAGGCGTTCTTCCAGCTGCATGATGGTCTTGCTGACCATGGCGCGCGTCAGGCCCAGGCGCTGCCCGGCCACGGTGAAGCTGCGCTGGCGCGCCACTTCGACAAAGATTTCCATCGCTTTTAGTTGATCCATGTCAAAGATTGTCTGCGTTTTGACGACAATCTGTCAACCGCTGGGCGATTGTTTGCGCACTGTCCCCATCCTACAATGGCGCTTTCCCTTGACCTCCGGAGCCGCCGCCATGCTAACGATCGAACAACAAGAGCAATACCAACGCGATGGCTACATCATCCTGCCCGATTTCAAGGGTGCGGACGAAATCGCCGCCTTGCGCGCGCGCGCCGAGCAGATTGTCAACGAATTCGATCCCAGCGTCAGCCAGTCCATCTTCACCACGCGCGATCAGGCGAAGAACACCAACGATTATTTTCTCGCCTCCGACAACACCATCCGCTGCTTCTTCGAGGAAGAGGCGTTCGGCGCGGACGGCCAGCTGAAGCAGGCAAAATCACTGTCGATCAACAAGATCGGCCATGCCATGCATGACCTGGACCCCGTCTTCCGCGCCTTTTCGGCCGACCCGAAACTGGCCGAGGTGGCGCGCGACTTGGGCCTGGCGGACGCGCAAGTCTGGCAATCGATGTACATATTTAAACAGCCCGGCATCGGCGGCGAAGTGCGCTGGCACCAGGATGCCACCTACTTCGAAACCACGCCCATCAGCGTGACCACGTTCTGGTTCGCGCTGGAAGACGCGACCCTGGACAACGGCTGCCTGTGGGCCGAACCGGGCGGCCACCGCGGCCCCCTGCGCGAACGCTTCATCCGCAACGGCGACGCCGTGCGCGTGGAAAAACTCGACGCCATGCCCTGGCCCGACGACAGCACGGCCGTGCCGCTGGAAGTGAAGGCGGGCGCCCTGGTCTGCTTCCACGGCTTGCTGCCCCATTACAGCGCGCCTAACCGCTCGCCCGTCTCGCGTCACGCCTACACCTTGCACGCCACCGATGGCCAGACGGAATACGCGGCCCACAACTGGATCCAGCGCGACGCGGCGTTCCCCGTGCGGGGCTTCGTCTGATGCGCATCGACGTCTTCGCCGCCCACTGGGGCAATAACGAGCTGGCGCCCGAGGTCTTCATCGACAAGGTGCTGGCGGCCGGCTTCGACGGCATCGAAATGTCGCTGCCGCTGGACGCGGCCCTGCGCGAGGAATGGACGGACCGCATCGCCAAGGCGGGCCTGCAACTGATCGCCGCGCAGTGGGAAACCGTGTTCCACAGCGACTTCGATCTGCACCGCGCCGCCCTGGCGGAACTGCTGGAGAATGCCTGCCTGGCCCGCCCCGTGCTGGTCAACACGCACACGGGCAAGGATTACTACAGCCAGGCGCAAAACGCGCAGTTGCTCGACCTGGCCGCCGCCATCTCGGAAAAGCACGGCGTGCCCATCGTGCATGAAATTCACCGCAGCCGTTTCAGCGGCCACCCGATGCTGCTGCTGCCGTATCTGCAGCAGTACCCCGGGCTGCCCTTGACGGCCGACCTGTCGCACTGGTGCTGCGCCTGCGAATCGCTGCTGGAAGACCAGCCGCAGACCCTGGCGCAGGTACTGCCGCTGGTGCGCCATGTGCACGCGCGCGTGGGCCATGCGCAGGGGCCGCAGATGGCCGACTTCCGCGCGCCGGAAGCCAAGGCAGCGCTGGACGCCCACCTGGCGTGGTGGGATGCCATCGTCGCCCTGCGCCGCGCGGCCGGCGCCGAGCGCATGACGTTCACGCCGGAATTCGGTCCCGCGCCCTACCTGCAAACGCTGCCGTACACGCAGCAGCCCGTCAGCGATGCATGGGAACAGAATGTGGCCATGCTCGCCCTGCTGCGCACGCGCTACGCCGGGTAGGCGCCGCGCATTGCAATTAAATAGCGCGCTATATATACTGTGCCCATGGATACCACCACTTCCCCCAACCCCTTGCACCAGGTGCCGCGCCTGGACAGCCAGCTGTGCTTTGCGCTGTACTCGACCTCACTCGCCATGAACAAGCTGTATCGCAAGCTGCTGCGTAAACTCGGTCTCACGTATTCGCAATACCTGGTGATGATGGTGCTGTGGGAGCGCGACGGCTTGACGGTGTCGGAAGTGGGCGAGCGCCTGTTCCTCGACTCGGCCACCCTGACGCCCCTGCTCAAGCGCATGGAGCAAGCCGGCCTGTTGACGCGTGCGCGTGCCGCCAGCGACGAGCGCCAGGTCATCATTTCCCTCACCCAGCAAGGCGACCAGTTGCGCCATGAAGCGGCCCTGCTGCCCGAAGCCATCCTGACGGCCAGCCACTGCAGCGTGGAGCAGGTTGTGGACATGAAACAACAACTGAACCAGTTACGCGACAGCCTGATGAAAAGTGAATAAAAGCGCCGCTTTTCCGAGCAAAATCAGGTAAAGCATCGCCCTGACAGCGCCAGGCAAAAGCTGGCGCAAAATCTGCCTTTCTTTATTACAAATCGATACAAGGACGCCCCCACCCTGCGTATAGAATAGTTGCCACTATTTCCTTACAACAACATCAGGGTGACCATGCGCATACCTTTCGGCTCCGTAGCCTCGTTGGCTCTGTGTTTTACCGTGTCGGCTTTCGCTGCCGAACCATTCGACGACAAGTTCCGCCAGCTCGAAGAAGTGCTGCCCACCCCGAACACCTGGCGCACCGCCTCCGGCGCGCCGGGCCACGCCTACTGGCAGCAACGCGCCGACTACACCATCCGCGCCACCCTGGACGAAGCCAAACGCGAAATCGCCGGCAGCGGCAGCATCACCTACCATAACCAGTCGCCCGACACCCTCGGTTACCTGTGGCTGCAGCTGGACCAGAATATCTACAAGCCCGATTCCGACGCGCGCCGCATGACCACGGCGCCGTCGCGCCAGGCGTGGGCCAAAACGGCGGGCGACGAGACGATGAAGTTCGAAGGCTTGCGCGGCATCCTCGCGCGCGGCGACTTCCAGGGCGGCTTCCATATCCGTGCATTGAAAGGCGCGGACGGCCAACCGCTGAAGTACGTTATCAACCGCAGCATGATGCGCATCGACCTGCCGCAGCCCCTGAAACCGGGCCAGGACTTCATCTTCCAGATCGACTGGGATTACCGCATCAATGAACAGAAGGTGCTGGGCGGGCGCGCCGGCTATGAAGTCTTCGACGACAAGAACGCCCTGTTCGAAGTGGCGCAGTGGTTCCCGCGCATGGCGGCCTATTACGACGCGGCCGGCTGGCAGCACAAGCAGTTCCTCGGCTCGGGCGAATTCACGCTGGAGTTCGGCGACTACGACGTGCAGCTGACGGTGCCTGCCGATCATATCGTCGCCGCCACGGGCGAACTGCAAAATCCGCAGGATGTGCTGTCTTCCGCGCAGCGCGAGCGCCTGGAAAAGGCCCGCAGCAGCGACAAGCCCGTCGTCATCGTCACGCAAAAAGAGGCCGAAGCGGCCGAAAAGTCCGTCAGCCGCGCGCAAAAGACCTGGCACTTCAAAGCGGCCAACGTGCGCGACTTCGCCTGGGCATCGAGCCGCAAGTTCATCTGGGATGCGCAGGGCTACAAGAAGGGCGGCAGCGATGTGATGGCCATGTCCTACTATCCGAAAGAGGGCAATCCGCTGTGGGAAAAGTACAGCACGCAAGCCATCGTGCACACGATTGAACAGTACAACAAGTACAGCATAGCCTACCCGTACCCGACGGCCATCTCCGTCAACGGCCCCGTGGGCGGCATGGAGTATCCGATGATCTCGTTCAATGGCCCGCGCCCCGTGAAGGACAAGAAGACGGGCGAGCTGACATATTCGAAGCGCACCAAGTATGGCCTGATCGGCGTGATCATCCACGAGGTGGGCCACAACTACTACCCGATGATCATCAACTCGGACGAGCGCCAATGGACCTGGATGGACGAAGGCCTCAACACCTTCGTGCAATACCTGGCGCAGCAGGCGTGGGAAGAAAACTACCCGGCCTCGCGCGGCGAGCCACGCGAGATCGTCGACTATATGCGTAGCCGCGACCAGGTGCCCATCATGACGAACTCCGAATCGCTGCTGCAGTTCGGTAACAACGCCTATGCCAAGCCGGCGGCGGGCCTGAACATCCTGCGCGAAACCGTCCTCGGACGCGAGCTGTTCGACTACGCGTTCAAGGAATATGCGCAGCGCTGGAAGTTCAAGCGTCCCACGCCCGCCGACTTTTTCCGCACCATGGAAGACGCCTCCGGCACGGACCTGGACTGGTTCTGGCGCGGCTGGTTTTATACCACCGATCCGGTCGACATCAGCATCGACGGCATCAGCGAATACGGCGTGAGCTCAAAAGACCCTGCAACGGAAAAAGCCTGGAAAAAGGCGCAGAAGGACGCCCAGCCGGAATCGGTCACGAGCCGCGCCAACAAGGGCATGCCGCGCCGCGTCGATGCGCATCCGGAGCTGAAGGATTTCTACAACCAGCACGACGATTTCACGGTAACCAACAAGGACCGCAACGCCTATGCCGAAGCGCTGGCCGCTCTGGAACCGTGGGAAAAGGACTTGCTGAAACAGGGCAAGCACCTGTACCTGGTCGACCTGTCGAACCTGGGCGGCATGCTCATGCCCCTGATCCTCGAAATCGAACTGAAAAGTGGCAAAAAATACGTCGAGCGCGTGCCGGCCGAAGTGTGGCGCTACTCGCCGAAAAAAATCACCAAGGTCGTCATCACCGATGAACCGATGGTGAGCCTGGTGCAGGACCCGTACTGGGAAACGGCGGACATCGACACCAGCAACAATGCCTGGCCGAGAAAGATCACGCCATCGCGCCTGGAACTGTTCAAGAGCGAAAAATCGCCCAAGGATAACCTGATGCGCGATTTTAAAACGCCGCTGAAAGGCAGCGGCGCAGACAAGGGCGACGAGGCGTGAAGCGCTGGCGCCTCCTCGCGGCAAGCCTGCTGGCCTGCGCCAGCATGGCCGCTGGCGCCCATAACTTCCACATGGGCATCGCCGACATCAGCTATAACGCGGCCAGCGGCAGCACGGAAGTGGTGCACACCTACACGGGCCATGACGTCGAGGCGCTGCTGACGAACCTGTACCAGCGCCAGTTCGACCTGGGCCAGGAAGACAGCGAAGCGGCCCTGCGCCGCTATGTCGAAAAACAGTTTTATCTGGTAGGGCCGGATGGCAAGCGATTGCGCCTGAACTGGGTCGGCATGAAGGTCAACGCCGACAACGTGGTGATCTTCCAGGAGATCGAGCACACGCGCCTGGCACCCGCCACGCGCATCCACAACCAGTTGCTGATCGACTTCCTGCCCAGCCAGCGCAATACCCTCAACGTGCAGGACAGCGGCAGCATCCAGACGCTGATTTTCGACCACCAGAATACGGAACTGCCAATCCGGTAGGCCACCATGAAGCCACGCTATCTTCCCCTGCTCCTCGCCGCCCTGTTTTCCGCCACCGCCGCCCACGCCGACGACATCTTCCAGCGCGTGCTGGTCGACGGTTCGCGCCTGAACCAGCTGGGCGTGGCCGATTCGGCCAATGCGGGCAGCGTCACGCAACAGCAGCTCGACGCGCGCACCAGCTACCGGCCCGGCGAATTGCTCGAAGCCGTGCCGGGGCTGATCGTCAGCCAGCATAGCGGCGAGGGCAAGGCCAACCAGTTCTACCTGCGCGGCTTCAACCTCGACCACGGCACGGACTTGCGCACCAGCGTCGACGAGATGCCCGTCAACCAGCGCAGCCATGGCCACGGACAGGGCTGGACGGACCTGAACTTCCTGATCCCCGAACTGGCCATGCGCCTCGATTACAAAAAGGGCCCGTATGCGGCGGCGCAAGGCGATTTTTCCTCGGCGGGAGCGGCCTCCATCATCTATGCAAACCGCCTGACGCAGGGCATCGCCAGCGCGGGGATCGGGCAAAACGGCTTTCGCCGCGCCCTGCTGGCCGATTCGTTTGACGCGGGTGACGGCAGCCTGCTGTACGCGCTCGAAGCGCAGCATAACGATGGTCCGTTCACGCAGCCGGACCGCTACCACAAGCGCAATGGCGTGCTGCGCTACAGTCAAGGCTATGCCAACAACGGTTTCAATGTCACGGCCATGGCGTACGACGCCAGCTGGAATGCCACCGACCAGATTCCGCTGCGCGCCGTGCAGGACGGCACCTTGGGCCGCTTCGACGCCATTGATGCCAGTGACGGCGGCAAGGCGCAGCGCTACAGCCTGTCGGGCGCCTGGCGCCAGACCACGGACGACGTGTCGTCCAGGGTCAGCGCGTATGTGATCGCCAACCGCCTGGCCCTGTTCTCGAATTTTACGTATGCGATGGACGACCCCGACAATGGCGACCAGTTCGCTCAGCCCGACCGGCGCGTGACGGCCGGCCTTGATGCCAGCCACACCTGGCACCGCCACACGGACAGGGGCAGCAGCGACACCACCATCGGCGTGCAACTACAGAACGACAATATCCACAATGGCCTGTACCACACGCGCCAGCGCCAGACCCTGTCGACCACGCGGCAAGACCATATCGTCGAAACCAGCATCGGCGTGTATGGCGAAAACAGCACGCGCTGGTCGCGGTTGCTGCGCACAGTGGCCGGCCTGCGCGCGGATGCCTACCGCTTCGACGTGCGCAGCGACCGCGCCGCCAATTCGGGCCAGGCCAGCGACCATTTGTTCAGCCCCAGCCTGAGCGTGATCGCCGGCCCATGGCGCGAGACGGAAGCGTACTTCAACATTGGCAATGGCTTCCACAGCAACGACGCGCGCGGCACGACGATCACGCTCGACCCGAAGACGGGCGAGGCGGCAGGCAAGGTCACGCCCCTGGTGCGCTCGCGCGCCCTGGAAGTCGGCTTGCGCAGCGCCGCCATCGCCGGCCTGCAAACCTCGCTGTCGCTGTACCGCCTGGACTTCGATTCCGAGCTGCTGTTCATCGGCGACGCCGGCGCCACCGAAGCGGGCCGCCCCAGCCGCCGCTACGGCATCGAGTTTTCCAGCTACTACAAGGCGGCCAGCTGGCTGTCGCTGGACCTGGACCTGGCGTATGCGCGGGCGCGCTCGCGCGGCAGCGATCCGGCGGGAGACTTCATTCCCGGCGCCATCGAAGGCGTGGCCCAGCTGGCCATGACGCTGACGCCGCGCGGGCCATGGTCAGGCTCTTTGCGCCTGCGCTACTTCGGCCCGCGCCCCCTGACGGAAGACAACAGCGTGCGCTCCGCAGCCAGCGTGGGCTTGAACGGGCGCCTCGCCTACCAGATCGACAAGACCTTGCGCGTGGAGCTCGAAGGCTACAACCTGGCCAACCGGCGCGACTCGGCCATCGATTACTACTATGCCTCGCGCCTGCCCGGCGAGGCGCAGCCGGTCGACGATATCCACTTCCATCCAGTGGAATCGCGCTCGCTGCGCCTGACCCTGGTAAAGAATTTTTAACGCGGCAAGCATAATTTCTGGCGGACGTAACACAAGAGTCGCCGCGAAGTCGTAGAATGCCAGGCTGGATAAACTGAGACAGGCCGCGTTCCGGCCCGCACCGCCATGAGCACTTCCGCACCGATCTTTACCGACCCGTCCCACGTCAAGGACGCCTTGCGCGATGACGGCTATGCCGTCCTGCGCCCGCAGGACGTGGCCGCGCTGGCCGGCTGCCCGCTGGCCGCGCTACGCGCGCTCGAACCGAGCTGGAACTCTCTGGCGCTGGACAATTACCTGAAGGATGGCGGCCGCTATCGCCGCCGGCGCCATTCGTGTTTCGTGCAGGATGGCGCACGCCTGACGCAGACGGCGCACCGGCCGCACTGGCAACCGGTGGAATACAACGCCCTGCATGGCGGCATGCACCGCCTGTTCGAGCCGGTCGAGCCGGCCATCGTCGCGCAGCCAGCCTGGCAACAGCTGATCCGCGCGCTGGGTGACGCCTGCTCGCAGGTGAAGGGCAGCCAGCCGTGGTTCATCGAGGCGCACCAGTTCCGCATCGATACGACCGATGGCATCGGCCGCCCCACGCCGGAAGGCGCACACCGCGACGGCGTCGATTTCGTCGCCGTGCTGCTGATCGGGCGTGAGCAGGTCAAGGGCGGCGAGACGCGCATCTTCGAAGCCAATGGTCCCAACGGCAAGCGTTTCACCCTGAGCGAACCATGGTCGCTGCTGCTGCTCGACGATGCGGCCGTGATCCACGAATCGACACCGATCCAGCCCATCGGCGAACATGGCCACCGCGATACGCTGGTGCTGACGTATCGCGCAGGCCAGTTCCAGGGCGAAAACTGACAGGCGGCCACAGCATTCCCTGTGGCCAAAATAGTTACCTGGAAGTTACTTTTGCAGACCTAAATCCGATATAGTCGTACGATGTCGATATTGCGCGCTCACCGCGCCCAGCATCACCACACTGAAATTCTAGGAGAGGTCTGTGGACTCCAACAACCAAATCAAGCCTGACGAAATCGAGATCCTGATCGTCGAGGACAGCCCGACCCAGGCGGAGCGATTGCGCCGCCTGATCCAGTCGCTGCACTACAACGCGCGCGTGGCGGCGAATGGCCAGTTGGCCCTGGCCGCCATCCGCGAGCGCAAGCCGCACCTGGTGCTGTCCGATATCGTCATGCCTGAAATGAATGGCTACGACCTGTGCCGCGCCATCAAGTCCGATCCGACCCTGCGCGACATTCCCGTGATCCTCGTCACCTCGCTCAACGACCCGAAGGACATCATCCGCGGCATCGAATGCGGCGCCGACAATTTCATCCGCAAGCCATATGCGGAAGACTACCTGCTCAACCGCATCAGCCACATGCTGATGAACCAGAAGCTGCGCAAGAACCAGAATGTGGAAATCGGCATCGCCCTGTACCTGGGCGACCAGAAGCACTTCATCAATGCGGAGCGCCAGCAAATCCTCGATTTGCTCATTTCCACGTATGAACAGGCAGTGCAGGTCAACGGCGAACTGCAGGCGCGTGAACGCCAGGTGATTGAATTGAACATGCGCCTGGCGCACCATGCGGCCGAACTGGAAACCATCAACCGCGAAATCGCCCTGAAAAACCTGGAACTGGCCGAGGCGAGCCGCATGAAGTCCGCCTTCATCGCGAATATGTCGCATGAACTGCGCACGCCGCTGAACGCCATCATCGGGTTTACCGGCGCACTGCTGATGAAACTGCCCGGCCCCCTGACGTCCGACCAGGACAAGCAACTCAATACCATCCGTGCCAGCGCGCGCCATCTGCTCTCCTTGATCAACGACATTCTCGACGTGGCCAAGATCGAAGCGGGCAAGCTGACCCTGTCGATCGAGCCCGTGCACTGCCAGGAGCTGATGGCCGAAGTGGCAGACACCCTGCGCCCCCTGGCCCAGCAAAAAGGCCTGACGCTGGAAATGGCACTGGGCGAAGCGGGCCAGCCGCCCGCCATCATCGACACGGACCGCCGCGCGCTGACGCAAATCCTCATCAACCTGCTCAACAACGCCATCAAATTCACGGAACAGGGCACAGTGCGCATCAGCCTGTCCCAGCGCGAAGAAGACGGTGTGCTGGTGACGGAAATGAGCATCGCCGACAGCGGCGCCGGCATCAAGGAAGAAGACCAGGCCAAGCTGTTCCAGGCCTTCTCGCAGCTCGATTCCACCTCCACGCGCCACGTGGAAGGCGCGGGACTGGGCCTGTACCTGTGCCAGAACCTGGCCAACGCCATCGGCGGCGCCCTGTTCTTCAATAGCGACTACGGCTCCGGCAGCACATTTACGCTGGCCGTGCGCAGCAAGCCCTGATTCGGGTGCGTCGCAGCATAAACTCTGGATTTTTTTGCCATCTAACGTAGATCGATACCGTAGTTTTACGGTATTGCACTGCACCATTTTCAGCGCTATAGTAGAACTGTCTCCTCCAATTCGTTCCCTGAACATTGGATTACGCCCGCGAATACAACCGCGGGCTTTTTTTTGCCCGCGTTTTACATTATCTTCCTCTTTCCTTAACTAAATCAAACGATTTAGTTATATCAATCGTTTGAGATATGTGATTAAATCTCCGGCATGATTGAAAAAAACGCCACCCCCACTCTCCACGCCGACGACGCACGCAAGCCCCGTTCCGATGGAGAACAGTCGCGCGAGCGGCTGCTGCATAGCGCCATCCGCCTGTTTGCCGAACAGGGCTACGCCAAGACCTCCACGCGCGAACTGGCGCAGGCGGCCGGCACCAACGCGGCCGCCATCCGCTACTATTTTGGCGACAAGGCGGGCCTGTACCGCGCCGCCTTCGCGCAGCAATCGTCGGACCCGCAAGACAATATCGCCCTGTACGAGCAGCCCCATTTCACCCTGCGCCAAAGCCTGGAAGGCTTTTATGCGCAATTGCTCGCCCCCATGCAGCAGGGCGAGATCGCACGCGACTGCATGCGCCTGTGGTGCCGCGAAATGCTCGAACCGACGGGCCTGTGGGCACGCGAAATCGACCAGAACATCCGCCCCGAACACGAGGCGCTGACGCGCGTGCTGGCGCGCCACCTGGGCGCGCCCGACAACAGCGACGACATGCACCGCCTGGCGTTTTCCATCGCCTCGCTGGCCCTGCAGCACATGGTGGGCGCCGAAGTGCTGCAAACCTTGCGTCCGCAATTGCTGGAATCGCCGCACGCCATCGACACCTGGTTGGCGCGCATGACCGACTACGCGCTGGCCATGGCCGACGTGGAGCGCCGGCGCCTGGCCCTTCCTCCCTCTCCCCCCACCGCTCAACGACAAGCAGAAGGACCAGCATGACGACTATTCGATGCACCGTTCAACGCGCCCTGGCCGCCAGCATCGTGCTGGCGCTGGGCGGCTGCGCCCTGCAGGGGCCGCCCGCAGCCGTGGCCGCCAGCGCACCCGCGCAATGGCAGGCGCCGCTGCCGCATAACGGCAAGCTGACGGACCTGGCCAGCTGGTGGCAGGGCCAGGGCGATAGCCTGCTGGTGGAATTGATCACCGATGCGCAGCAGGTCAGCCCGACCATCGCCGCCGCCGGCACGCGCATCGTGCAGGCGCGCGCAGACAGCATCGCCAGCGGCGCCGCGCTGGCGCCCAAGCTCGATGCGACGGGCAGCGTGGTGCGCACCAGCCAGCAATCGGCGCAGCCCGGCGGCACCACCTCGCAGGCCGCCTTGCAAGCGTCGTGGGAAATCGATGTGTTTGGCGCCAATCGTGCCACGCGCGATGCGGCGCAGGAGCGTTACGACAGCGCCCGGGCGGGCTGGCATGAGGCCCGCGTCTCGGTCGCCGCCGAAGTGGCGAACCAGTACTACGCCTTGCGCACCTGCCAGCAACTGCAGGCAGTGGCCGAACAGGATGCCGTCTCGCGTCGCGATTCGGCACGCCTGACGCAACTGAGCGCCGGCGCCGGCTTTCAGCCGCCCGCCAACGCCGCCCTGGCCCGCGCCAGCGCCGCCGAAGGAGCCAGCCGCGCCATCGAACAGCGCGCCGCCTGCGATGTGAATGTCAAGGCGCTGGTGGCCTTGTCGGCCCTGCCGGAAGAAACGCTGCGCCAGAAGCTGGCGGCCAGCCCCTTTGTTGCGCCCTCGCCCGTGGCGATTGCGCAACTGCCGGCGCAAACCCTGGGCCAGCGTCCCGACATCTACAGCGCCGAACGCGAAGTGGCCGCCGCCAGCTTCGAAGTGCGCGGCGCCCAGGCGCAGCGCTACCCGCGTCTGAGCCTGGCCGGCTCCATCGGCAAAGGCAATATCCGCGCTGGCGGCACCAGCATCACGGCCAGCACCTGGAGCATCGGTCCGCTGGCCGTCAGCCTGCCCATCTTCGACGGCGGCACCCGCCGCGCCCAGGTCGATGCAGCCACGGCGCGCTACGACGAAGCGGTGGTGAAGTACCGCGCCGGCGTGCGCCAGGCCGTGCGCGAAGTGGAAGAAGCCTTGGTCAACCTGGCCAGCACGGACGAGCGCAGCGGCCATGCGAAAACGGCCCTGGAAGGCTACCGCGTGTCGTTCGTCGCCACCGAGGACCGCTACAAGAATGGCCTGGCCAGCCTGATCGAACTGGAAGACGCGCGCCGCACGCGCCTGGCCGCTGAAAACACTGTGGTCAACCTGGCGCGCGAACGCAGCGCCGCCTGGGTAGCGCTGTACCGCGCCGCCGGCGGCGGCTGGAACAGCAGCAACGCCATCGCCAACAATGCCCCCTGACGGATACGACAACATGAAAAAAATGACCTTGAAACCGATGGCGCTCGCGCTGGCCGCCCTTTGCGTGATGCTGGGCGCCGGCGTGGCCCTGTACTCCCCATCCTCCACAGCGGCCGACGACGCCAAGGATAAAAACGCGGCACCAAAGCCTGCGCTCACCGTCACCACGGCCAAGCCGCAAACGGCCAGCCTGCCCATCAAGCTGAAGGCCAACGGCAACGTGGCCGCCTGGCAGGAAGCCGTCATCGGCAGCGAATCGAACGGCTTGCGCCTGACCGACGTGCGCGTCAACGTGGGCGACGTGGTGCGCGCCGGCCAGGTGCTGGCCGTGTTCTCGAACGACACGGTCAACGCCGACGTGGCACAAGCCAGGGCCGCCGTACTGGAAGCGGAAGCGAATGCGGCCGAGGCGGCAGCCAACGCCCAGCGCGCCCGCTCGCTGCAAAGCACGGGCGCCATCAGCGCGCAGCAGATCAGCCAGTACCTGACGGCCGAACAGACGGCCAACGCGCGCATTGCGTCCGCCAAGGCGCAGCTGGCGTCGCAGCAGCTGCGCCTGAAATACACGCAGGTGGTGGCGCCCGACAGCGGCATCATCTCCTCGCGCTCGGCCACCGTCGGATCGGTGGTGGGCGCCGGCACGGAGCTGTTCCGCATGATCCGCCAGGGCCGCCTCGAATGGCGCGCCGAAGTGACGGCCACCGAGCTGCTGAATTTAAAACCGGGCACGCTGGCGCAAGTCAAGGCAGCCAATGGCAGCGTTTTGACGGGCAAGGTGCGCATGATCGCCCCTACCGTCGATCCGCAGACGCGTTCCGCCCTCGTGTATGTGGACCTGCCGGCCAGCAGCGGCAACAATGCGCCATTCAAGGCCGGCATGTACGCCAGCGGCGAATTTGAACTGGGCACGTCGGGCGCGCTGACGGTGCCGCAGCAGGCCATTGCCGTGCGCGATGGCTTCAGCTATGTCTTCCGCCTGAATGCCGACCAGCGGGTCAGCCAGATCAAGGTGCAGGCCGGACGGCGCTTGAGCGACCGCATCGAGATTGTAAGCGGCATCACGGCCGACACGACGATTGTCGTCAGCGGCGCCGGCTTCCTCAATGACGGAGATTTGGTCCGTAATGTGAAAACCCCGGTTCAGACGCCGGTGGCTGCACCGGCAGCGAAAAAGTAAGGAGAGGCCATGAACTTTTCCTCCCTCTCGATCAAGAATCCGATCCCGGCCATCATGCTGTTCGCGCTGCTGACCCTGGCCGGCCTGCTGGCCTACAAGGCCAATCCGGTGCAGGATTTCCCTGACATCGAACTGCCTATCGTCACCGTCAGCGCGGTGTTGCCCGGCGCCGCGCCGGCCCAGCTGGAAACGGAAGTGGCGCGCAAGATCGAAGACTCCGTCGCCACCTTGCAAGGCGTGAAAAACATCTACACCAAGGTGCTCGATGGCGTCGTCACGGTGACCGTTGAATTCATCCTGGAAAAGCAGATCGCCGAAGCCGTCAACGATGTGCGCGACGCCGTCGCCCGCGTCAAGGCGGACATGCCGGCCGAGCTGCGCGACCCCACCGTCACCAAAGCGTCCACCGCCGGGCGCGTGGTACTGACCTTTATCGCCACGGCGAAACCGGGCGTGGACAATCCGCTCGACTCGCCCGACCTGTCCTGGTTCGTCGACAACACGGTGGCCAAGCGCCTCTTGACAGTGCCCGGCGTAGGCGCCGTTACCCGCGTGGGCGGCGTCTACCGCGAGATCCAGGTGGAGCTCGACGAGGCACGCATGGCCGCATTGAAAGTGTCGGCCCTCGACGTCTCGCGCCAGCTGCGCCTGGTGCAGCGCGAAGCGCCTGGTGGCCGGGGCGACATCAGCGGCGCCGAGCAGTCGGTGCGCACCATCGCCACCGTCAAGACGGCCGATGAACTGTCGCGCGTGGAAGTGCCGCTGCCGGATGGACGCCATGTGCGCCTGGACCAGGTGGCCACGGTGCGCGACACGGTCGCCGAACCGCGCGCGCTGGCCGAGCAGGATGGCAAGACGGTTGTCGCTTTCGAGGTGTTCCGCACCAAGGGCGCCAGCGAAGTGGCCGTCGCCAAGGGCGCACGCGACGCCATCGCCGACCTGCAGAAGGAAAACCCCAACGTGGTGCTGCAGCAGTCGATCGACAATGCCTTCCCCGTCGAGGAAAACTTCGAAGGCTCGATGGAGCTGCTGTACGAAGGCGCGCTGCTGGCCGTGCTGGTGGTGTGGTGGTTCCTGCGCGACTGGCGTGCCACCCTGGTGGCCGCAGCCGCCCTGCCCCTGTCGGTGATGCCGGCTTTCCTCGGCATCTACTGGTTCGGCTACACGCTCAATACCGTCACCCTGCTGTCGCTGGCGCTGGTCGTCGGCGTGCTGGTCGACGACGCCATCGTGGAAATCGAAAACATCGAGCGCCATCTGCGCATGGGCAAGTCGCCCATGCAAGCGGCCATGGAAGCGGCCGACGAAATCGGCATGGCGGTGATCGCCACCACCTTCGCGCTGGTGGCCGTGTTCCTGCCGACGGCCTTCATGAGTGGTATTCCCGGCCTGTTCTTCAAGCAGTTCGGCTGGACGGCCGTGCTGGCCGTGCTGGCTTCCCTGGTGGTGGCGCGCCTGCTCACGCCGATGATGGCCGCCTACATATTGAAACCGCTGCCGCACAAGGAAGAAAAGGATGGCTGGCTGATGACGCGCTACCTGCACGTGATGCGCTGGTGCCTGAACCACCGCGGCGTCACGGCCATCGCTGCGGCCCTGTTCTTTGTCGGCGCCATCCTGCTGGTGCCGCTGCTGCCGACGGGCTTCGTGCCGGCCGCCGACCGCGCGCAAACGCAGATCAACCTGGAACTGCCACCCGGTTCCACCCTGGCCGAAACGCAGGCCGTGGCAGCCATGGCGCGCGACGCGGCCATGCAGACGCCTGGCATCAAGGGCGTCTTCAGTTCGATTGGCGGCGGCTCCAGCGGCGATGCCTTCGCCCCCGGCGCGGCGGCAGAGGCGCGCCGCGCCGTGCTGACCCTGACCACCGTACACCGCACCGAACGCAAGGAATCGATGGCGGGCCTGGAAACGCAGTTGCGCCACAAGCTCGATACGATACCCGGCGCACGCTTCACGGTGGGGCCGCCCGACACTGGCGTCAAGATGCAGCTGGTGCTGCGTTCGGAAGACCCGGTGGCGTTGATGGCGGCGGCGCAAAAGGTCGAGCGCGAGCTGCGCGGCCTGAAAGGCATCGGCAACGTCAATTCCAGCGCCTCGCTGGTGCGCCCGGAAATCATCGTGCGTCCCGATTTTGCCAAGGCGGCAGACCTGGGCGTGACGGCGGCAGCCATCGGCGAGACGGTGCGCGTGGCCACGGCCGGCGACTACGATACGGACCTGACGAAAATGAACCTGCCCGAACGGCAAGTGCCGATCCGCGTCAAGCTGCCCAACAGCGTGCGCGCCGACCTGGCCGCCATCGAGCGCCTGAGCGTACCCGGCAAGAATGGTCCCGTGCGCCTGGCGAACGTGGCCAGCGTGACGATGGAAAGCGGCCCGGCACAGATCGACCGTTTGAACCGCAGCCGCAACGTGACGCTCGACGTGGAACTCGGTTCGCGTACCCTCGGCGAATTGAATGAAGAAGCGCGCGCACTGCCGTCGATGAAAAATTTGCCGCCTTCCGTGAAGATCGCCGAACTGGGCGACGCGCAGGAAATGGCGTCGCTGTTTGCCAGCTTCGGCCTGGCCATGCTGATCGGCGTGCTGTGCATCTACTGCGTGCTGGTGCTGCTGTTCAAGGACTTCATGCAGCCGGTGACCATCCTGGCAGCGCTGCCGCTGTCGATCGGCGGCGCCTTCGTGGCGCTCCTGATCACGGGCAGCGCCCTGTCGATGCCGTCGATGATCGGCCTGATCATGCTGATGGGGATCGTCACCAAGAACTCCATCCTGCTGGTCGACTATGCGATCCTGGCGCGCCAGGCCGGCATGAACCGCTTCGACGCGCTGGTCGACGCCTGTCACAAGCGCAGCCGGCCCATCCTGATGACGACGATTGCCATGGGCGCCGGCATGATGCCGCTGGCGCTGGGCTGGGGCGCCGATCCCAGCTTCCGTTCGCCGATGGCGATTACCGTCATCGGCGGCCTGATCACCTCGACTTTATTGAGCCTGCTGGTGGTGCCGGCAGTCTTCACCTACATCGACGACCTCGAGCACCTGCTCAAGCGCGGCATGGCGAAACTGCGCCGCCAGAAGGCCCCGCTGCGGCGCGATGACAGGGCGGCGCTGGAAAAATAAGCAGCGCCATTGTTTGCAAAATCGCCCCCTGCGGGCAAGGAAGCGAGGGACCGGCCGCCAGGCCGCGCTCCCTCGCTTCCATCTATCTGGCATACTGCGCCCATTCTCCATGAACGCAATCTGCCCTGCCTATGAATTACCGTACTCCGCTCGTCCTGCTAATGGTATCCGCACTGCTCGGCGCCTGTTCGGACAAGACCACCCCCGCCAGCGCCGACCTGGCAGCTGATGTGGTAGCCGATGTCCCCGCCGCCTCTGCCGAAACGGCATCGGCCGAACACGTGCCGCCACCGGCCGCCACCGCGCCCAAGACGGAAGAGATGAACACGCCGCAGGCGCGCAAGCGCGAGGCGGGCATGATGCGTGCCGTCTTTGGCAAGGACTACCGCGGCGACAGCGACGATGCGCTGGCCGACCTGCCCGATCCGGACAACCATGTCGACAAACTCAGTTATGTCGTCAGTGCCGTCAGCCACAGGCTGCTGCCCGATGGCCGCGCCATCCTGGTGGCGAATGCGGAAACGGCCAACACGGAAGGCACGGCAGAATCGGCGCACGCCTCGTCGGGGCTGTTGAACGTCTTTTTCCTGGCCCCCAAGGGTCAGCCGGAAGACGGCCAGTGGCAAGTCGTGAAACGGCTGGAAAACATCGCCGCCCTGGGTTCGTCTGGACAACTCGGTGAAGTGCACTGGGTCATGCTGGGTGCGAACAAGCCGGGACTGGCGATCCGCCACGGCTATACGGGCCAGGGTTACACCATCACGCAACTGGCCCTGTTTGAAATCGGCGACGGCAAAGTGACCGCGCTCGATGGCGGCATGGACCTGTACTCGGACAATATGGGCGCCTGCACGCCGGACATGGACGAGTGCTGGATGGTCAGCGGCAAGTGGCGCTTCGCCCCCGCGCGCAACGGTGGCGCCTACGACGACTTGCTGATCGATTTCACGGGCGCATCCGAAAAGATCAAACCGGGCGTCACGGTCAAACCGGACCAGGACCCGCCGCGCATCGCCACGCCCTTGAATGGCCATGCGCGTTATGGCTTCGATGGCAAGGGATATAAACTGGTTGAGGGCAAAAATACGGTGCCTGGCGTGTAAGTTATACCCGCCAGGCACCGTCATGCCACTACCTGCGCGCCGCCTCCAGGCGCGCCAGCAGCGGCGCATACATCGAGCGCGTATGGCTGCTCCAGCGGGCCATGGCGCTGTCGATATCGAGCAGCAGGCGTTCCGACAACACCTTGTCTCCCTGCTGCAGTGCCCAGATCGCGTACTCGGCGCGGCAGTCGAAGCTGTTGTAGCGCGTCAGCGCGTCGTCGAATTCCACCTTCGCTTCCACCTGGCGCCCGCTTTGCGCCAGCGCGCGGGCCGTCAGCAGCGACACCATCTCGGGACGGAAATGCATATCCGTGCGGCGAATGAATTCCAGGTGCGTCAAGGCCTCGGCGCCACGCGCGCATTCCAGGTAGGCGCGTGCCGCGCCCAGGCGAATTTCCAGGTCCGATGAAAACGCTCCCCGCAAGCAGGCTTCATACGTCGATGCCGCTTCCTGCGCATCGCCCGCTTCGAGCAGCGCGCTGGCCAGGCGCATCTGGTTTTGCGCCGTTGGCGTGTACTCGAAGGCGGCCTTCGCCTCACGCAATTCCCGATTCGGATCGAGCACCTGCACGGCTACCGAAGCGACCTTGCGCGCACCTTGCGGCAGGCGCGAATTGGGCAGGTAGATGGCGAAGAAATACACCACGCTGCCCAGCAGCGGGAACATGAATAAAATGAGCAGCCAGTACAGCTGCTGCCCGTTGCGCACCACGTGAATCGCAAAAAATACCGCGATCAGGATGTGGATGCCTATGCCAAAAATCGTCATGCTGCGACCTCGTTCGTTCGTGATGGGAGCCGCTGGCACCATGCCGCCGCTTTCCCTGGTCAGAATATTACACTGGCCGCGTCAAACGGCCGCGCCAGGCACGCTGGCCTATTGCACCTTGGCCGACCAGCCGCCGCCCATGGCCCGGTACAGGTCCACCGAGGCGACGAGGATGCGCGTCTTCAGCTGCAGCAGCCCCACGTCGGCGCTGTACAGGGTGCGCTGGGCATCGAGTTCTTCCAGGTACGAGGCGTAGCCATTGCGATAGCGGTTATGCGCGATGCGCAAGGTGTCCGCCGCCGTAGCGCGGCGCGCGTCGTTTTCCACGGCTTGCTGCTGCAGCCGGTAGATGGCGCCCAGGCTGTTCTCCGTTTCGGCGAAAGCATTCCGCACCACATTTTCATACGTGTACACGAGCTGGTCGCGCTGTGCGCCGGCCGCATCCGTCTGCGCCTGCACGCGCCCGCCGTCGAACAGGGGGCCGGCCGCCAGTGCCGTCAGCCGCCACAGGGCCGTCGGCGCATGCAGGAAATCGGTGAGCGTTGTTGCTTGCCCGCCGCCCGCCGCCGTCAGCTTGAACGAGGGCAGCAGCTGGTCGCGCGTGGCCGCCAGGCTGGCGTTGGCGGCCGCCAGATTGTGTTCCGCGCGCGCGATGTCGGGCCGCCGGCGCAACAGTTCGGACGGCAGGCCGGCAGGCACGCCCGGCGCCGCCAGCTCGGCCAGCGGCAAGCCGCGCGCGATGGCGCCAGGATTGCCGCCGACGAGGATCGCCAGCGCGTTTTCCTGCTCAAAGATCTGCCGCTGCAGCTGCGGCACCTGCTCGGCCGCCGCATGGTATTCCGATTGCGCCTGCAGCCATTCCAGCCGCGAACTGTAGCCCACCTCGAACTGCTTGCGCGCCAGCTCGCGCGACTGTTCGCGCAGCTGCAGGGTCGATTGCGTCAGCGCCAGCTGCGCGTCGAGTCCGCGCAGATTCAGGTAACTCGTCGCCACGCTGGCGGCGATCGACAGGGCCGCCGCATCGAGGCTGGCCTGTTCGGCGCGGTAACTCTCGCCGGCTGCGTCGCTCAGATTGCCCAGCCGGCCCCACACGTCGATTTCATAGCTGGCCTGCAGTTCTGCCTGGAAGATATTCGTCACATACGGCTTGCCACTCGACGCCAGGGTGCGCGTGCGCGTGGGCGAACCGTCGAACGCCAGGTTCGGCGCGCGGTTCGCATCGGCCTGCGCCAGGCGGGCGCGGTATTCCTGCACGCGGGCGCGCGCCACGCGCAAGTCGCCATTGCGCGCCAGCGCTTCGCCCACCAGGTCGCTCAGTACCGGGTCGCCGAAGGCTTGCCACCACAACTGCTCGACATGGGCGTCAGTCGCCGCAGGCGCACCGGCCGCCTGCGCGCGCCAGCCGGACGGCAATTGCAGGCTTGACGCGGGCTGCGGTGGCGCGTTGGCGGCGCAGCCGGCCAGCGCCAGCACGCCGGCCATCAGCAGGAAACGGCGGCGGCGCTTCATGGCTTGGCTTTCTTTGGCGGCGGCGGGGGCGCGGGATTGTCCACCGAGTCGTTCAGCACGGCCGACGTGTCGACGCTGACCACCACCGACATGCCAGGCACGAGCCGGCGCGCATTCGCCTGCCCCGCATCGATGCGGATACGCACGGGAATGCGCTGAGCAATTTTGAGGTAGTTGCCCGTCGCGTTATCGGCCGGCAGCACGGAAAATTCGGAACCGGTGGCCGGCGAAATGCGCTCCACCTGGCCCGTCAGCACGGCGCCGTCGAGCGCGTCGACGTGGAAGGTGGCGCTCTGCCCTTCCTGCACGCCGTTCATTTGCGTTTCCTTGAAATTGGCGATGACCCACATCTGGCGCGGCACCAGCGCCATCAGCTGCGCGCCCGAATTCACATACGCGCCCTGGCGCACCGTCACCTGGCCCAATTGTCCATCGGATGGCGCCACGATGCGCGTGTTATCGAGGTCGATCTTCGCCGCCTTGAGGGCCGCCTGCGCGTTCGCCACGGCCGCTTCCAGTGCCTGCTTGTTGACTACCACGCTATGCACGCTTTGCTGGGCGATGTCGAGATTGGCGCGCGCCTGCGCCAGCGCGGCGGCCATCTGCGCCTGCGTGGCGCGCGACTGGTCGTGTTCGCGCTGCGACAGCGAGCCATCGGCCACCAGCTGCTCCACGCGATTCAAATCGGCGCTGGCCTTGCGCGCCTGCGCTTCCGCGTTGGCCAGTGCCGCCTCGCTGACGGAAATACCCGCCTGCGCGCTGGCCTTCTGCTGCGCCCAGTTCGACAGCGCCGCCTGCTGCGCCGCCAGCTGGGCCTGGGCCTGCTCGTAGCGCTGCTGGTAGATGCGGTCATCGATGCGCACCAGCAGCTGCCCTTCCTTCACATCCATGAAATCCTGCACCGTCACTTCCACCACATAGCCGGACAGCTGCGTGCCGATGATGGTCACCTGCCCGCGCACGGTGGCGTTTTCCGTCGTCACGATGGGGCTGGTGAACGGCGGCAAACGCCACGCGTACAGCACGATCAGCACGCCCACCAGGGCCACGGCGGCAAAGGCCAGCGCGGACAGCCACTGGTGGCGCCGGTCCGGCTGCGCCATGGAAGGGGCGGCGGGTGCGGGTGCGGTGGGAGGTGCTGGCGGTGTACTGTTATTTTCTGTCATTGCTCGGTTCCGAATTGGTAATGGGGACGATGGCCATGGCCGTCTGCGCATCGCGCACGGGGCCGACCAGGCGACGCGCGCCAGTGGTGATGCGGGTCCAGGACTGGCTGACCAGCATCCAGACCAAGGTGGCGATGGCGACGCCGGCGATCATCAGAAAGACGTCGTTGTAGGCCAGCACATTGGCTTCGCGCGTGGCGATGGCGCCCAGGCGCGCCACGCCCTGGGCGCTGCGCAGGGCCGGGTCCATCAGCACGCCGCCATAGCTTGCGGCGCCCGACTGCACGCGCGCGGCTACCTGCGGGTCGAGCATGGTCAGGTGCTCGACCAGGTAGCTGGAATGGTATTTTTCGCGCGCCGTCTGGATGGTGCCGACGATGGCCGAACCAAGCAGGCCGCCCAGGTTCTGCGTCATGGTAAACATCACGGAAAAACTCACCAGGTTGCGCGGTTCGGCGATCACGGCGCCCATGCCAGCCACCATGGTGGGGCCGAGGAAATACGTGCCGCCAAAGGCCAGCAGGAACTGGCTGACATACATGTTGACGGGGCGCGTCTGGCTGGTGGCGTGCGCGTCGATCAGGGCGCCGGCAGCGATCAGCAGCAGCGCGAACATCAGCGAGCGGTTCAGGGTCGCCGGATTGATCGTCAGCGCGCTGACCACCAGGCCCGCCACGCTGCCCAGCAGCACCACGATGAACAGGTGCTGCATCTGGTCCGTGTTCAAGCCCAGCGCCTGCAGGAAGCCGACGGCGCCCGTCGACTCGGACAGCACGATGCGAAACAGCAGCACCGATAAAAACAGCTTGGCGATCTTGCCCGTGGTGAGCCAGCGCGTATTGAGCAGCGGGCGCGCGCGGTTATGCTCGATGGCCAGCGAGGCGGCGATCAGCACGATGGAACACGCCAGGCACACGCCCACCCACTCGGACTCCATCCACCACGCCGTGCGCCCCTGCGCCAGCACGGCGCACAGCAGGGCCACGCCGGGCGCGAACAGAATGAAAGTGAGGAAGTCGAGCGGCTCGAACGTCTGCACGCGGTCGCCGGGCGGCAGCTTCAGGGCCAGCACGCAGCCCAGCGCCAGCAGGGCCAGTCCCAGTTCGAACAGGTACAGGCCATGCCATTCGCCGATCTGCAGCAGTTCGGAGGTGAAGATGCGCGCCAGCGGCAAGGCCAACTGGGCAAAGCCCAGGCCCAGCACCACGCCCTTCAGGCGGTGCCGCGCGGGAAACGCCTGCAGGGTGTAGTACAGGCCCAGCACGCCCAGCGCGCCGCCCACCATGCCATGCGCGGCGCGCACGGCGATCGCCGACGGCAAGGTATTCGCATACAAGTGGGCAAACGTCACCAGCGCATACAGCACCAGGAATGCTTCCGTAAACAGGCGCAGGCCGAATTGCTGGCGGAACTTCACCAGCAGCAGATTCATGGAGACGATGGTCATCACGTAGGCGGCCGGCAGCCACTGCATCTGGTAGGCATAGGCGGCCAGCGAACCTTGCAGGTTCAGCAAATTGGCCGTCACCAGGCCGTTGCCCAGTCCCCCCGTCAGCGCGACGATCAGGCCGACGATGAAATACGCGACACGCTTGGGCGTCGAATGTTCGGGCATCGATGGCGACCCGGGCAAGGTCGGGCGTTCGCCCGGCCCCCAGGTGCGAGGTGTATACTTGTCCATGCGGTAATCGCGATCCGGTTTGCTGAAGCCGTTCTTTGCTGCTGCTTTACTGCCATCAAGCAGACAGTTGCAAATGAACAGTTCTCATGCGCAGCATATCACCGCAGGACGTTTTTATTGTTTACATTGATGGAAGCTGTTGTCCAGCCGCTCACGTCCCCGTTTTCACGATACCACTGCGGTCGCGCCTGCGCGAAAAATACCAGTCGACCATGTAGCGGATGACACAGGCGAACAGTGTCATCTGGAGGCTGGCCATAGCCAAGGCGCGTGGCGTTGCACTGAAACTGGTAAACAGCAGGGCCAGGGCGCCAAAAACAAAGCCGAATTGCGCCGTGCGGCGAGCCGGAGTGGCCAGAGCCGCCCGCCCGGTAAAGTACCAGCCCAGGCCTGCGTACAGCGTGGCAGCGATGGCCAGCATACAGGCCACAGGCATGGCGGCTGGCAGGAGCCAGCCCAACGCGGACAATAGCGCGGCGCCCGCCGCCAGCAGCGCCAGCAAGCCGGCGGCGCGATAGCGCGTGGGGGCCGCGCTGGAAATTGCCACCGCCGGCAAAGGGCTGTCTTGCGGTGCCGGCTCACGCAGCGACAGCGCGCGCACGTCGATGCCGAAGACGGCAGCCAGAGCCATGCGCGTTTCATTGGACGCGCTGCCATCGGCTTCGACCCGCTGTATCGTGCGCAGACTCACGTCGGCGCTGCACGCCAATTGCTCCTGCGACCAGGCGCGCTCCGTGCGTAGCCGCCGGACGGTGCTTGCATCAATTTTCATGTCGTCATCCATGGTAAGGCTCCAATAAGAAAGAAAGGAAGCCAAGGATGCCGAGTTTACAACATAAATACGACGACACCATGCCGCCAGCGGGGTGACAGCAAGCCGCCACTCCAGTAATGCAGCGGCTGGCTCCTTGCTCACACCCGCGGCGGGTCCGTTTCGCGCGCGAACGCCCGGTGCGCCGCCAGCGCCTTTTTAAAGGCCGCTACGGCTTTCAGCACGTCGCTGGAAGGCGCAACGATGAAGGCGGGATCCGGCTTGCCGTCGGGCAGGGCCGCCGGCACGCCAGCCTTGTCCAGCAAGCCCTTGCCCGCGCCGATGGCCAGCAGCGGCTTGCAGTGGCGGTATTGCAGGCGCAAGAAGTCGAGCGCGTTGGCGTCGTCGCCCAGTTGCTGCACGGCGCCCTGGCCGTCGGCAAGCACGACGGCGTCGAACAGCACGGACGGTCCCGCTTCGAGCGAGATTTCCACGTCGAGCGGCGCGCCGCCGCTGGTGTCGACCCGGCCAAGCTGGCTGCCCACCAGACGCGGCACGGCGCCATCGGCCAGCAACGCGGCATAGATATTGCGCACCTGCGCGCCATCGCTGCCCGGCCCCACCAGGATGGCCACGCGCAAGGTATGGATGCCCGTCTTGCCAGGACGGAAAAAGAGCGACAGCGCTGGCGACGGCGCATACGCGGGCAGCGGCTGCAGGGAGGCGCGCGGCATGACGGGCGGCAGCGCCAGGCCCAAGGCATCGGCCAGGTCCTGCGCCAGGGTTTCGTCGACATTGCGCAGCATGGCGACGATGCGCTGGCGAATGGCCACCGTCTGCACCTTGCTCAGTTCAAAGCGGAACGCATGCACAATGTGATCTTGCTCGACAGGCGTCTGGCTGATCCAGAACAAACGCGCCTGGCCATAATGCTCGGCGAATTTCTCGGGCTTGCCGCGCACCTTGTCGCCTTCGGCGGGCGCGGGGAAACTGTTGAAACCCTTCGCACCCGCCTGGAACGGACAGCCACCCGCCAGCGAATTGGGTTCGTACGCCACCCGGCCACGGTTGATGGCCTGGCGGTGGATGCCGTCGCGCTGGTTGTTGTGCAGCGGCGCCAGCGGCGCATTGATGGGGATTTCATGGAAGTTGGCGCCGCCCAGGCGCGTCAACTGGGTATCGACATACGAGTGGATGCGCCCCTGCAGCAGCGGGTCGTTACTGAAATCGATGCCGGGCACGATGTGCGCCGTGCAAAAGGCCACCTGCTCCGTCTCGGCGAAAAAATTGTCAGGATTGCGGTTCAAGACCATTTTCCCGACGGGGACAAGCGGCACCAGTTCTTCGGGGATCAGCTTGGTGGGATCGAGCACGTCGAAGGGAAACGCTTCGGCCTGCGCTTCCGTGAAGACCTGGAAGGCCAGCTCGTATTCGGGATACTCGCCGCACTCGATGGCTTCCCACAGGTCGCGCCGGTGAAAATCGGAATCGGCGCCGCTGATCTTGACGGCTTCGTCCCACACAAGCGAATGCGTGCCGGCCATGGGCGACCAGTGGAATTTGCAGAACACGGACTGGCCCTTGGCATTCACCAGACGGAAGGTGTGCACGCCGAAGCCCTGCATCATCCGATAACTGCGCGGGATGGCACGGTCGGACATGGCCCACATCAGCATGTGCGTGATTTCCGGCGACAGCGAAGCGAAATCCCAGAAGGTGTCGTGCGCACTGGCCGCCTGCGGCATGCCATTGTGCGGCTCGGGTTTGACGGCGTGCACCAGGTCGGGGAATTTCATCGCATCCTGGATGAAGAAGACGGGGATGTTATTGCCGACCAAATCCCAGTTGCCCTCGTCGGTATAAAACTTCACGGCGAAGCCGCGCACGTCGCGCGCCGTGTCGGTCGAACCGCGTTCGCCGGCCACGGTGGAAAAGCGCACGAAGACGGGCGTGCGCTTGCCCGCCTTGGCGAACAGCGCGGCGCGCGTATGCTTGCTTTGCTCCTTGTAGCATTCGAAGTAACCATGGGCGGCCGAACCGCGCGCATGCACGACGCGCTCGGGGATGCGCTCATGGTCGAAATGCGTGAGCTTCTCACGCAAAATAAAATCTTCCATCAGGGTGGGACCGCGCAAGCCCGCCTTCAGCGAATTCTGGTTGTCGCCCACGGGCACGCCCTGGTTGGTCGTCAGTACGCAGCCGCTGTCGTCGGATCTGGCACGGTCCAGCGAGGCATTCGCGGCAGTCTCGCCCAGCACGGGCTGGCCAGCGCCCGTCTTCGCAGAAGGTATCGTTTCGCCCGCAGTGCTGGCCGTGGCCAGCGCTTCGCCCGCTGCCACATGCACGCCTTCGACCGGCGTGCGCGCTGCCTCGCCGTACTGGCCGTCCTCCTTGGGATTGACGGCCATGGCGGCGGACAGCTGCTGGCTGGCGGCCGTCTTTTGCAACAGCGCGCGGGTCACGTCATTGTCCGCGCCCAGGCTGTGCGGCGCAGTGCTGTCGGATGGGCCGCACATGCTGCTCAAGATGGAACCCGCACCGTCCGTGGACGGCGTTTTCTTGGTGGTAGCCATTACATCTCCTGTGAGTAGTTTGCGCCGGGAAGTAACGCTACAACTCCCTCATTCAGCGCACGAACAGGGCAATCAAAATAATGATGGGAATAGGTATGCCGATCAAACACAACAAAACGGAGCGCATCATCACTCTCCTTTACTGCTTGCTACTGTGCGCGTGGGCGCTGGCCCGCCCCGCCATGATGGCGAAGGGAACAGCGCCCACGACTTACCTTCCAGGAAGGCGTAAAGCTTATTTACGCGAACCCAGCAATTTCGACAGGCCATAACCGGCCGCGGCCGCAATCAGCAGCGACATGGCCGGGCGCTCACGCACATAACCGCGTCCCGTCTCGCCAGCGCGCTGGCAGGCGGCGCCCAATTGCTTGCCGCGCGCCATCAGGGTTTCGGAAGCTTTGCTGACGGTATCGCTGACCTGGCCGATGCGGTCGCCCACCTGGTCCACGCCGTCATGGGCGCGCGTGGCGACCTTGTCGGCCAAGGGCTGGGCCTGGCTAGCCACCTTGTCGATGGTGCGGTGCAAGTCCTGGCGCGTATCCTGGGCGGTGCCGTTCATATCGGAGCTGGTTTTTTCAATCGCGTTCATGGTGGTTTCCTTTAACAGTGAATAATTTCAACCATGCTCGATGCCGTGACCGAATCATGATTCTCCTCGCTTCGGGGAAAAAGAAGCGCCTAAACGCTGCCGGGCTGAGCCATATCAAATACGGGATCAGCAGCAAGCTGTTGGCACTACCTTAACCGCGCGCGCCGTGCGCCACTGTGCGCTGTCACACCTTGTGACCCAGACTTAAATTCCTGATGGAAATAACAATCCCCGCCGGCCTGGCGGGCCGAGCGGGGAAGCCAAATATGTATGGATTTTTAACGGGATCTTCCGCATAATTGCCAGAAGCAATATCCATGCATATAGATAAAATGTCTACATCAAAAGCCATACAAGAAGATAGCCGGGCCAGCGCGTGGATCACACCGTTCGTGCAGCACGGCGGCCCGCGCTACCTGCAGATCGCCGACATGCTCGAGCGCGCGCTGTCCGACGGCAGCCTGCGCCCGGGCGACCGCCTGCCGCCGCAGCGCCGCCTTGCAGCCCTGTTCCAGATCGACCTGACGACGGTGACGCGCGCCTACGACGAGGCCAAGCGCCGCAATTTGCTGGAGGGGCACGGCGCGCGCGGCACCTACGTGGCCGCGCCGAAGGTGGAATTGACGCAGATGCTGGACCTGAGCATGAACATCCCGCCGCCGCCTGCGGGCGTGGATTTCGACGACCTGCTGAAACAGGGCGTGGCACAGGTGCTGATGCGCACGGACAGCGACTTGTTGATGAGTTATCACCTGGGCGGCGGCGGCAAGGCTGACCGTGCGGCGGGCGCCGTCTGGCTCGCGCCCATGTTCGACCACGTCGAGGCCGAGCAGGTGGTAGCCTGCCCTGGCGCGCAGGCGGCGCTGGCAGCGCTGATACTGACCCTGAGCCGGCCCGGCGACAGCATATTGACGGAGCCAGCCGTGTATCCGGGCTTGCGCTCGGCAGCGGGGCAGCTCAATCGCAAGGCCATCGTCGTGGAAACGGACGCGGACGGCATGCTGCCCGATGCGCTGGAAAAAGCCGGCCGCAAGCACCGTGCGCGCCTGGTCTACCTCAATCCCACCCTGCAAAACCCCACCGCACACACCATGCCGGCCGCGCGGCGCCTGGCCATCACGCAGGTGGCCATACGCTGCGGCATGCACATCATCGAGGACGACCCGTACTGGCTGCTGGCCTCCGACGCGCCGCCGCCGCTGGCCCATTACGCGCCGGGCAACGTGTCGTATATCGCCACCCTGTCGAAATGCCTGGCGCCGGGCTTGCGCATGGCCTACGCGCTGGTTCCCGACGCGCAGCTGCGCGAGCGCTTCGTGCAAGCCCTGCGCTCGTTTTCCCTGATGGCCACACCGCTGACGACGGCACTGGCGACGCAATGGATACACGACGGCTCCGCGCACGCACTGCTGGCCGGCGTGCGCAGCGAAGCGGACGCGCGCCAGGACGTCATCCGCACGATTCTGACGGGCACCAGCCACCCGCGCAGCGACGGCATCCATGTCTGGTTTTCACTGCCCAGCTACTGGACCTCGCGCGAACTGGCCGCCACCGCCCGCGCCCAGGGCGTGGCCGTCACGGCCTCGGACGCCTTCCACGCCAGCAAACCACCGAACGCCATCCGCATCTCCCTGGGCAGCATCCGCGACCGCGCGCGCCTGGCCAGCGCATTGAAGAAATTATCGCTGCTGCTGGCGCACAAGCCGGTGGTGCACCAGGAGTTCGTCATTTAGGCGGTAGATGAGCGCGTCGGCGCAGGCTGGCGGGGAACAAAGCTTCAGACGAAAAAAAACCACCGTTTGTGCGGTGGTTTTTTTCTACTGCGAATACTTGGTGCCGTTGGCCGGAATCGAACTGGCGACCTTCACATTACGAATGTGCTGCTCTACCAACTGAGCTACAACGGCGAAGACCCACATTCTACAAACAATGCACAAAATTTGCTAGTGTCAACGCGAACTTTTTTGCATTTTTTTCGCGGCCCGGCTGCGGGCCGCTGAAAATCGCGGCTTTTTACTCCGCGTGATACGCCGTGACGCGGGCCACTTCGTCTTTCGAGCCAAGGAACACGGGCACGCGCTGGTGCAGCTTGTGCGGGGCGATGTCCATGATGCGCTGCTGGCCGTCGGTGGCCGCGCCGCCGGCTTGCTCGACGATGAAGGCCATCGGGTTCGCTTCATACATCAGGCGCAGCTTGCCCGGCATCGAGGTGTCGCGCAGGTCGGCCGGGTACATGAAGATGCCGCCGCGGTTCAGGATGCGGTGCACGTCGGCCACCATCGAAGCGATCCAGCGCATGTTGAAGTTGGTGCCGCGCGGGCCCGTGTCGCCGGCCAGCAGTTCGTCGACATAGCGCTTCACCGGTGGATGCCAGTGGCGCGCGTTCGACATGTTGATGGCGAACTCCTTCGTCGTTGGCGGAATCTGCATATTGCTTTGCGTGAGGACCCACGAACCCATTTCCCGGTCCAGGGTAAAGCAGTTCACGCCATTGCCGAAGGTCAGCACCAGCATGGTTTGCGGGCCGTACACAGCGTAGCCGGCGGCGACCTGCTTGGTACCCGCCTGCATGAAGTCCTGCTCGCTTGGCTGCCCCATGCCTTCCGGCGCTTTCAGCACCGAGAAGATGGTGCCGATCGAGACGTTGACGTCGATGTTCGACGAGCCATCGAGTGGGTCGAACAGCAGCATGTATTCGCCCTTCGGATAACGGTTAGGGATCGGGTGGATCGATTCCATCTCTTCCGACGCCATGGCCGCCAGATGGCCACCCCACTCGTTCGCTTCGAGCAAAATCTCGTTGGAGATGATGTCGAGCTTTTTCTGTACTTCGCCCTGCACGTTTTCCGTGTCGGCCGTGCCCAGCACTTCACCCAGGGCGCCCTTGCCGACAGCGTGGCTGATGGTTTTACAAGCGCGCGCGACGACTTCGATCAGCAGGCGCAGTTCGGCCGGAATGCTGTTGTTCGAGCGCTGCTCTTCAACCAGGTATTGCGTAAGACTGATGCGTTTCATGAATTCCCTTTTGTTTTAATGATTAACCATTACCCCAAAAAGAAAGGCCGAGGTCGGACCCTGAGGGTCCGACCCCAGTCTCTGCCTGGGGGTGTAAATAATCTGCGTCTAGTTGGCCAATGCCTTGCTGACCACTTCCATCACGTCATTCGACAGGCTGGCCTGGCCGGCGACTTGCTCCAGCGCGTCGCGCATGTGGCTTTGCAGTGCGGGCACGTAACGGCGCCAGCGGTCCATCGAGCGCGCCAGGCGGGCCGCCACTTGCGGGTTCAGGGCGTCGAGCGCGATGACTTGCTCGGCCCAGAAAGCGTAGCCGCTGCCATCCGCCGCATGAAACTGCGATGGATTGCCGTTGGTGAAATTGAAGATCAGGCTGCGCGCGCGGTTCGGATTTTTCAAGGTGAAGGCCGGGTGCGTCATCAACTGGCGCACGGCTTGCACATCGGTCGTTGGCGCTGCCGCCTGCATGGCGAACCACTTGTCGACCACCAGCGCTTCGTTCTCGAAATCGGTATAGAAGCTGGTCAGCGCCGCCTGCGCATGCGGCTGCGAGCCGGAATGAATCAGCGCCGCCAGCGCCGCAGCGCGGTCAGTCATGTTGCCAGCATTGTCGAACTGCAGCCGCGCCAGGTCCAGCTCCGCCGCCCCGGGCGCGATCAACAGATACGACAGGGCCAGGTTTTTCAACGCCCGCTTGCCGGCCGACAGGGCGTCGGGGCTGTACTCGCCCGGCGTCTGGTTGGCGTGGTATTGCGCCAGCAATTCGGGCTTCAAGGCTACCGCGATGGTCGTGCGCATGAACTGGCGCGCCGCATGGATCGCCTGCGGATCGACTTGCGCCATGCGCTCGGCAATGATGGTTTCCGACGGCAGGATCAGTGCCAGCTCGCGGAAGGCAGGATCGAGCGTTGCATCGGCCAGCAAGGCGCGCTGCGCGGCGATGAAGGTCTCGTCCAGCGCCAGGGCCTCTCCGGCGACGACGGCGCCCGTGAGTTTCAGCAAGCGTTCCATGGCCAGGCGCTGGCCCGCTTCCCAGCGGTTGACCGGGTCGCTGTCGTGACGGAACAGATGCAGCAGCTGCGCATCCGTGTAGTCATATTCGAGCACCACGGGTGCGGAAAAATCGCGCAGCAGCGAAGGCACGGGTACTTCCGTCACATTCGTGAAGCGGAAGGTCTGCGACGCTTGCGTCAATTCCAGCACCACGCTGGCAGCGCCGTTCGATGCCACGCCGTCGACGTACAGCGGTAGATCGCGGCCATCGGCAGCCAGCAAGCCGACGGTGACGGGTATGTGGAATGGCAGTTTTTTCGGCTGGCCCGGCGTGGCGGGGCAGCTTTGCGCCAGCGTCAGCTCGAACGTCTGGCTGGCAGCGTCGTAGCGCGTGGAAGCGGTGACGATGGGCGTGCCGGCCTGGCTGTACCAGCGCTCGAACTGCTTGAAATCGCGGCCATTCGCGTCCGCCATGGCGGCGCGGAAGTCGTCGCACTGCACCGCCTGGCCATCGTGACGTTCAAAATACAGGTCCATGCCTTTGCGGAAACCGTCGCGGCCCACCAGGGTCTGATACATGCGCACCACTTCGGCGCCTTTTTCGTAGATCGTGACCGTGTAAAAATTATTGATTTCGACGAAGGAATCGGGACGCACGGGATGCGCCATCGGGCCCGCGTCTTCGGGGAACTGCGCCTGGCGCAGGGTGCGCACCTGGTCGATGCGCGTGACGGCGCGGCCCGTGTCCGTGCCGATCATGTCGGCCGAGAATTCCTGGTCGCGGAACACCGTCAAGCCTTCCTTCAGCGACAGCTGAAACCAGTCGCGGCACGTCACGCGGTTGCCCGTCCAGTTATGGAAGTACTCGTGGCCCACCACCGCCTCGATGCCCGCGTAATCGACGTCGGTCGCCACGCGCGAATTGGCCAGCACATACTTGGTATTGAAAATATTCAAACCCTTGTTTTCCATGGCGCCCATGTTGAAATCGCCCACGGCGACGATCATGAAGCGGTCCAGGTCCAGCTCCAGGCCGAAGCGCTCCTCGTCCCAGCGGATCGAGTTTTTCAGCGACTGCATGGCGTAGTCGGTTTTATCCAGGTTGCCCTCTTCCACCCATACCTGCAGCAGCACTTCGCGGCCGGACTTCAAGGTGTAGCGCTCTTCCTGGCACACCAGGCGCGCCGCCACCAGCGCGAACAAATAGGATGGCTTCTTGAACGGATCTTCCCACTTGGCGTAATGGCGGCCATCACCGAGGTCGCCCTCCTCGATCAGGTTGCCGTTCGATAGCAGCACCGGATATTTGTCCTTGTCGGCGCGCAGCATGACGGTGTACCTGGCCATCACGTCCGGGCGGTCCGGGAAGAAGGTGATGCGGCGGAAACCTTCGGCTTCGCACTGCGTGAAGAAGTTATGGTTCGACACATACAGACCGGACAGCGAGGTATTGTCCTGTGGCGCCAGCACGGTCTCGATCTCGAGCAGCACCTCGTCCGGCGCCCTGGGAATGGTCAGCATGCCGGCCGTCAGCTTGTACTGCGACGGCTTCAGCAGCTTGCCATTCAGGCGCACCAGCACCAGTTCGATGTGTTCGCCGTGCAATTCGATGCTGCGACTGGTACTGGCGGGGTTGTGGCGCATGTGGATCCGGCTCGCCACCACTGTGCGGGCGGGATCAAGATCGAAACCAAGTTCGACGCTGTCGACCAGGAAGCTGGGCGGCGTGTAATCTTTGCGGTAAATCGTCTGAGGGCTGTCTGTGCGCATAGGGAATGGGTGGGAGCGGAGGCAAAAGCCTATTTTACCAACACCAGCCCCCCGATAGTCGCGATTCAGCTCAGGAATGTTGGATTCCCTTACACGCCGACATACCAGGTAACATTCTGTAATAATGCATGGAAACAAATAGAACTATTCTTATACTACTAAGCGATGAATTGCGTCTACTATCAGGAGATCATGCAATGAAACGATATCTCACCATCATGATGGCCGCATTGACCGTGTTGCTGACCGGATGCGCCACCACCATACGCAGCGATGTGACCGTCTTCCATGAGTGGCCTGCACAATTGCAGGACAAATCGTATGCGTTTGAAGCGCCAGCGGCGGAAAACGACACGCTGGAATACCGCAGCTACCAGAACTTGGTGCGCGCGGAACTGGCCAAGCACGGCTTCGGCGAAGCTTCCGGCCCTGCCGCAGCCAATTTGCGCGTGGCGATGCAGTTTTCCACCGTCGACTATCCTGAGCGCGTGCTGCAAGCCACCGATCCATTCTGGTATGGCCCCGGCTACTGGCCTGGCCGCTACGGCTATCGCTACGGCGCATGGCCAGGCTATGGCCGCTTTGGCTATAACCCCTACTGGTATGGTCCGATGGACGTGGAAGAAAGCGTGCGCCATAAATACGAACGCGAATTGCGCGTGACGATCAATGACCGCAGCGGCAAGAAACTGTATGACGTGACCGTGCAATCGACCAGCAACAAGCGCGCCACGTCGCAAGTGATGCCAGCCATGGTAGCGAGCGCCTTTGCCGACTTCCCGGGCCAGAGCGGCGTCCCTCGTAAAGTGGAAGTAAAAATAGAGTAAAGACGCGGCAATACAAAAAACCGGCTGGTGCAGCAATGCGCCAGCCGGTTTTTTTTCACCTACGAATAATACGCCTCGGCGGCAAAGGTGAGCACGCCGATCAGGGCCACGGCCAACACCAGCACGATCAGCAGGCGGCCGAATTTCGGCGTGCCGTCGTTTCCGCTGCCGCCGCTCATGGCACGATGATGGTCGAGCCGGTGGTCTTGCGCCCTTCCAGGTCCGTGTGCGCCTGGGCGATATTGGCCAGATTGTAGCGCTGGTTGATCTCGATTTTGACTTCGCCGCTGCTGACGACGCCGAACAGCGAGGCAGCCATCTCTTCCAGGTTCGCGCGGTTCGAGGCATAACTGAACAGGGCCGGGCGCGTGATGAAGAGCGAACCGCGCGAGGCCAGTTCACTGAGGGTGAACGCCGGCACGGGGCCGGAGGCGCTGCCGAAGCTGACCATCATGCCCAGCGGCGCCAGGCAGTCGAGCGAGCCCGCAAACGTATCCTTGCCGATGGAATCGTAGACCACGGAGACGCCCTTGCCGCCCGTGATCTCGCGCACGCGCTCGACGAAGTTTTCCGTGTTGTAGTTGATGACGTGGGCCGCGCCATGCGCCTTGGCCAGCGCCGCCTTTTCATCGGAACCGGCCGTGCCGATCAGGTTGACGCCCAGCACCTTGGCCCATTGGCAGGCGATCAGACCCACGCCGCCCGCCGCCGCGTGAAACAGGATGGTATCGCCCGCCTTCAGCGCCACCGTGCGGTGGAACAGGTATTGCACCGTCAAGCCTTGCAGCATCATGGCGGCGGCCGTATCGAAAGCGATGCGCTCGGGCAGCGCCAGCAGCAGGGCCGCCGGCAAGTTGCGCTGCTGCGCATACGCGCCATTGATGCGCGCCGCATACGCCACGCGGTCGCCCACCTTGACTTCCGTGACGCCCTCGCCCACCGCCTCGACGATACCCGCGCCCTCCACCCCCAGGCCATTGGGCAGCGGCTGCGGATACAGACCCGTGCGGAAATACACGTCGATGAAATTGAGGCCGATGGCCTCGTGTTTCACGCGCGCCTCGCCGGGGCCGGGCGGCGGCAGTTCCACATCCACGTATTCCATCACTTCCGGGCCGCCCACGCGCTGTACGCGGATGGCCTTGGTGGTAATTGTTGCGCTCATGCTCATCTCCTTGTCTGGGTGAATCAGGCGGCAGCAACGGCCAGCGCCTGCAGCTGCGACAGCACCAGGTGCGCCGACGACAGATTCGTCGCGCACGCCACGTTGTGCACGTCGCAGGCGCGCACCAGGGCATTGATGTCCGGCTCGTGCGGCTGCGGCGTCATCGGGTCGCGCAGGAAGATCACGCAATCGATCATGCCTTCCACCAGCAGCGAGCCGATCTGCAAGTCGCCGCCGAAGGGGCCCGAATGCTTGCGCTCCACTTGCAAGCCCAGCTCGTTGATCAAGCGGCCGCCCGTGGTGCCCGTGGCCGACAGTTCGCACCCCTTCAAAAAGTCCAAATATTCGCCCGCCAGGGTAATCATGTCATCTTTTTTCTTGTCGTGGGCAATCAGGGCGATGCGTGTTTTCATGTTGAGAGCATTTTCAGTGGGTGGGGGAATTATTTCTTTTTCGATAGCAAGTAAATACCGGCCAATACCAGGCTGGTGCCAGCCAGTTGCCAGTTGGTGATCGGCTCATCGAGAATCATGGCGCCCAAGAACAGGGTCGACACGGGGCCGATCATGCCCGCCTGCGAGGCGACGGGCGCGCCGATGCGTTCGACGGCGATCATCGTCATGAAGACGGGCATGACCGTGCAAAAGATACCATTGAGCAAGGACAGACCATACACGGGCATGGGCTGGATCAGCAGTTCGACGGGACGCAGAATGAAAAACTGGGCGATGCAGGCAAAGCTGGCCACGCACATCGCGTAGCTGACCAGGCGCATGGAGCCAATGCGTTTCACCAGTTCGCCCGAGCCCAGCAGATACACGGCATACGAACAGGCCGAACCCAACACGAGAGTCGAGCCCAGCGCCACATTGCTGGCGCCGCCCTGCAAGTCGTGCACGAACACCAGCACGATGCCGCAATACGAGGTGAGCAAGGCCAGCCACTGCAAGCGGCTGATGCTCTGCTTGAAGTACACGGTGGTAATCAAGAGCACGAAAGTGGGCGTGAGAAACAGGATCAAGCGCTCCAGCCCAACGGAAATATATTGCAGGCCCAGGAAGTCCAGATAGCTGGACAGGTAGTAGCCGACCAGGCCCAGCCCGACCAGGCGCCAGCGGTCGCTGTTCGACAACGGCGGCTGCGTGCGCATTTTCCACCAGGCGATGACGGCGAACACGGGCAGAGAGAAAATCATCCTGAAGGCGATCAGGGTGACGGCGTCGATCTGGTAGCGGTACAGCAGCTTGGCGACGATGGCCTTGGTGGAAAACAGCACCGCCCCGCCCACGGCGATGGCCAGGCCACCGAGGTAGACGGAACGGGGAATAGATGGAGGAGTTGCTTGCGGGGAACTGGAGCTCATGCCCAGATTGTAATGGCAAAAGCGAAAGCAAGCTGATAACCCCAACGGCAAATACCGGGGTCGGACCCTGAGGGTCCGACCCCAGTCCTTGCATTTTGGGTTAGGAAATAACCACCGCCACCGTCCCAGCATTGACCGTCGCCGTCGTCACCCGCGCAATCACGTTCGATGGCGCCGCCGTGCCGATCAACTTGTTGACTTGCTTGAACTGCGCCGCCAGCTTGCCCGGCGTCAAGGTGACCACCGTGTAACCCTGCGCATCCGTATTCAGGTGCTTGATCCATGGATTGTTGCCCAGGCCGGACAATTGCTGCGCCAGGCCCAGCAAGGTCGCGCTGAAGTCGGTGCTTGCTTTCAAGCCCGCCTGCACGGCCGCTACCGTCGCGTCGAGCTGCGCTTCCGGCACGCCCTTGGCGGCCAGCGCGCCGCGCAGCTGCACGCGCAACTGCTCCAGCAGGCTGTCGACGGTGGGCGCCGCCTTGCCCATGGTGTAGTCGAGCAGGTTGACGTCGAGATTGACGGTGCCCAGGCCCGTGACGGGAATGGCCAGCGGGTAGCTGACGAGGGTGCCGATATCGCCCATGGTGCCGGCGGCCGACTTCAGGTAGCTGAAGAAAGAATCCGAGCTGACGCCGGCCGACACCAGGTCCACCATCACGGGCGTGCCACCGCCAGCGGCGTCGAAATCGTCGCTGACGGTGCCGGCAAAAAACGAGTGGATATCACCGGTCAGCGCCACCACGTTGCCGATGGCATTCGTTTTCAGGTGCGCCATCAGGTTCTTGCGTTCGCTGTTATAGCCATCCCACTGGTCGCAATTGAGCAGGAAACGCGTGAAGAACGGCGCCAGCGCCGCTTGCTGGCCGGAAGCGGCGACAAAGCTTGAGGCGGCGCCCTTGGTTTGCACGTCGGGCTTGATCCAGCCGAAGGCGATCACTTGCGCGGCGGCGGCCGGCGAGCCGCTGTTGTAGGCGGCCACCGTGATGCCGGCCTGGGCCGCGCTCAAGCCGGCGCCCACGGCTGCGGCACCCTGCGCGCCGGCATTCGCGGCGGCAGCGGCAATCGCCATGGCCGCTGCCTGCGCCACGCCAGACGACGCGCCCGCCGTCGAAGCGGCCACGATGGCGGACGCCAGCGGCACGCTGCCGCCCACCAGTGGCAGGGTGCTGGCAATGGCCTTGCCCACGTTCGACATGGCGCTCAAGGCCAGCAAGGTGGCAATCGCATCCGTGCCATTCAGGCCCATGCGCAGCAAGGACACTTCATTGCCCCACAGCTTCCAGGTCGACGTGGCCGCCTTCATCTTGCTTTTCCACCAGTCGCGCTGGGTCGTGCCCAGCATGCCGACGGCGGCCAGCGGGTCCGTGCCGGCTTTCGTGGCGGCCGCCATTTTCTGCCCTTCCACGCTGTCGAACAGCGCTTGCGGCACCAGGTAGCGGCTGCCGATGCTGCCCAGCGGCTTGCCCGTGGCCGGATTGATGGTCGACTCGGCGATCGCATGGTCGGCGCGGTACAGGCGCTCATCCGTCATCACCAGCTGCATCAGTTTGCCGAACTGGAAATCACGGTAGATCTGGATATTCTGGAACGTTGTTGCGGCGGCGTCAAACGTGACGTCGGCCGGCATGTATTCGAACCAGGCCTGGTTGGCGCTGCGGCGGCGCGCCGGCTGGTGCAAATCGCTGCCATCTGTCGCCACGATGCCGTCATAGGTGGACGCGTCCTGCCAGGCGTCGTCCGTAAACTCATGGTCGTCCCAGACGGCGATGAAGGCGAAGCGCTCATGCACGGCTTGCAGGCGCGTATCGGTGCGGTATTTTTTGTACAGGTAGCGGTAATCGGCCACCGTGGTGGCGTACTTGGCGCCCGCGCTGCCGCTCTTGAACGTGCCATCGGGCAATTTCAGCTGGTCGTGGCGGCTTTCCACGGCGCCGCTCTGGAAGGCCTCGCCCACCGTTTCATAGATGTAATCGCCCAGGTGGACGATGAAATCGAGCGTTTCGTTGGCGGCGATGTGCGACAGCGCACCCCAGTGGTTGATGCTCCAGTCCTGGCATGTCAGGTAGGCGAACTGCAACTGCGCTACGTCGCTAGTGGCGGCAGGCGCCGTCTTGAAGCGGCCCACGTTCGAGCGCACGTCGCCGGCGATGAACTGGTAAAAATACACCTGACCCGGCTGCAATCCCGTCACCTTGTGGCGCAGGGTATTGTCGAAATCGGCTTTCAGCGGCAGCTTGGCGTCGACGATGGGCGTGCCGGCCAGGGCCGTGTTGCTGCCCAGGGCGGCCGTATTGTCGCTGGCGCTGACGATCAGGCGCACGGCCACGTCGGACTTGCCGGCCACAGCGGGCGCGACGGCGTCAAAACTGGCGGGCACAACGCGCGTCCACAGCATGGCGCTGTCGGCGCGCGGATCGCCCGAGGCCACGCTTTGCGGGAATTTCCAGTCGCTGCCCGAGGCCAGCGGTACGCCAGGATCGCTGTAATCGGTGCTGCCGCAGGCGGCGAGGCCGACGGTGGCCACCGACACGGTAATAAAGCCACCCAATTTCAGAAATTGCCGCCTGTCCATTTGACTTGCCATGATGTCGCGCCCTCGATATAGTGAAAGCGCGTCACTTTAGCAACAGTTTGTGTCATCCTGATGACGGGGCCATGCCGCTTGGCCGGGGGCCGATATGCTAAAATGTCGGCCACAATTGAACACCTAGTCTAAGGAAGATTCGACATGGCAGGACATAGCAAATGGGCCAATATCAAGCATAAAAAGGCTGCCACCGATGCCAAGCGCGGCAAAATCTGGACGCGCCTGATCAAGGAAATCACGGTCGCGGCCCGCATGGGCGGCGCCGACGCGATCACCAATCCGCGCCTGCGCCTGGCGGTCGACAAGGCGGCTGACGCGAATATGCCGAAAGACAACGTCCAGCGCGCGATCAACCGCGGCAGCGGCGGCGTCGATGGCGCCAACTATGAAGAAGTGCGCTACGAAGGCTACGGCGTGGGCGGCGCGGCCGTCATCGTCGAATGCATGACCGACAACAAGGTGCGTACGGTAGCCGAAGTGCGTAACGCCTTCAACAAGAATGGCGGCAACATGGGCAATGAAGGCTCCGTCGCCTTCATGTTCCAGCATTGCGGCCAATTGCTGTTCGCGCCGGGCACCGACGAAGACAAGCTGATGGAAGCGGCCCTGGAAGCGGGCGCCGACGACGTCATCGCCGATGAAGAAGGCGGCTTCGAAGTGCTCACTCCCGTGCACGATTTCGCCACCGTCAAGGAAGCGCTGGAAGCGGCCGGTTTCAAGGCCGAAGTGGCCGAAGTCATCATGAAGCCGGCGACGGAAACCGTCTACGCGGGCGACGACGCCATCAAGATGCAAAAGCTGATCGATGCGCTGGAGCTGCTGGACGATGTCCAGGAAGTCTTTACCAACGCCCTCATCGAGAATTAATCACTCTGCACACAAGGGCGGCACCGCCGCCCTGCAACCCACCTTGAACGAACGGTCCCTATGAAAATTCTGGTAGTCGGCTCTGGCGGCCGCGAACACGCCCTGGCCTGGAAACTGGCCCAGTCCGAACGCATACAGATGGTGTATGTCGCGCCGGGCAACGGCGGCACCGCGCGCGATGCGCGCCTGGTCAATCTCGACATCAGCGACCCGCAATTGCTGGCCGACTTCGTTCAGCAGGAACACATCAGCCTCACGGTCGTCGGCCCGGAAGTGCCGCTGGCGGCAGGCATCGTCAACCTGTTCCGCTCGCGCGGCCTGAAAATCTTCGGCCCGACGAAAGAAGCGGCGCAGCTGGAATCGTCGAAAGACTTCGCCAAGGCCTTCATGCAGCGCCACGGCATCCCGACAGCCGCCTACCAGACGTTTTCCGACGTCGCTCCCGCGCATGCCTACATCGATGCCATGGGCGCACCGATCGTCATCAAGGCCGACGGCCTGGCCGCCGGCAAGGGCGTGGTCGTTGCCATGACCCTGGAAGAAGCGCACCAGGCGGTCGACATGATGCTGTCCGATAACCAGTTCGGCGACGCAGGCGCGCGCATCGTCATCGAGGAATTCCTCGCCGGCGAAGAAGCCAGCTTCATCGTCATGTGCGACGGCAAGAACATCCTGCCTCTGGCCACCAGCCAGGACCATAAACGCCTGAAGGACCACGATCAGGGGCCGAACACGGGCGGCATGGGCGCGTATTCGCCAGCACCGATCGTCACGCCGGCCATGCATGCGCGCGTCATGCGCGAGATCATCGTTCCAACCATCCAGGGCATGGCCAAGGACGGCATCACGTTTACGGGCTTCCTGTACGCGGGCCTGATGATCGACGACAAGGGCACGCCGAAGACGCTGGAATTCAACTGCCGCATGGGCGACCCGGAAACGCAACCGATCATGGCGCGCCTGAAGACCGACCTGGTCACCGTCATGGAACATGCCGTCAACGGCACGCTCGATGCGGTGGAACTGGAATGGGACCGCCGCACGGCTGTCGGCGTCGTCATGGCCGCTGCCGGCTACCCGGACGATCCCGTCAAGGGTACGCCGATTGGCGACATCCCGGCCGAAACGCTTGACTCCGTCACCTTCCATGCGGGCACCCGCATCGAGGGCGAACGCCTGGTCACCAACGGCGGGCGCGTGCTGTGCGTGGTCGGCCTGGGCGACAGCATCAAGATGGCGCAAAAGCAGGCATATGAAACGGTGGAAAAAATCCATTTCGACGGCGCGCAGTACCGCCGCGACATCGGCTGGCGCGGTTTGAAGCATTGATCGCTCCATAGCGATCACACGACGGGCCGGCGCGGAATGCATTCGCCCCGGCCCGTTTTCATTTTGATTGCCCCCCCCATTCCTCGCCATGACCATTCCAACCGGCCTTGCCGCACCAGACAACGATGCCCCGGTGAGCCCCCTGACCTGGCTGACGCTTGCCTCGCTGCTCGTCGCCGGCCTGGCTTGGTACTGGTTCAGCAGCTATGCGGTACCGCGCTGCGACACCAGACAAACCGTGGCCGCGGTCACGGATGGCAAATTCAGCCTGCACGATGTCAAGCAGGCCGGCTATGCCTGGTCGCAAAAAACCCGTGGCTGCCTGGGCACCGTCATGCAGGACGGCAAGCCGCTGCAATACGCCTGGACCATTTCGCGTGTGGAAGGCCGCCGCAAAAGCCGCCTGGAGTATGACCACGCGCATCCGGGCATCGTGCAAACGCGCTTTGCCGACATCGCCTGGCATGGCGGCTTTGCGCAGCAGGGCCAGCCCATCGGGCGCGATGGGCTGAAGAATGCAGTACTGGCCGGCATGGATGCACTGCGCGGCAAGCCGCTCTACCATGTCAACCTCAACGCAGTGGTGTCGCCGCAGCACTACCGTGAAATTGGCGATATTGTAGCGCTGGCACCATGCAAGGAAGTATTGCCTGGCGTGGTTTCCTGCCGCCTGCTGCTGGCCCGCAACGACCTTGCACCCGCTGCCGCGACAAAGGTGCTGGCCGTCTCGGTGCTGCAGCAAGGCGACTTTACTTTCCAGCGCAGCAAAGATGGCAAGAACTGGTCAGTAACACCCCAGTTCAGGACAGAACTGGATCAGGCGCCACTTCAATAGTACGCTAGGGAAACGAGATTGCATTGTAAAATTTATCATCTTAAATTTTGATAAACCCATTCCCGATGACAAGCAATCTCCCCGTGTCCACGCATACTTCCGTCGAGGCGCTGCATGTGCTGAAGCTGCTCACGCGCCGCCAGCGTGAGCAGGCGCTGGCGCATCCCGACTTGCCGCAGCTTGCCATCGGTACGCCGCTACCCGACACCTTGCTGTGGTTGTACCGGCGCCAGATCGTTACGTCCGAGGATGTGACGAGCCTGTCGTCGAGCGTGGCGCGCCACTTCAGCGGCGACGAGCTGGCACTGCGCTTGTCGATCTTGCAGCAGGTGGTGGAGGTGCTCAATCGCGAATCGCTCGATCATCTGCGCGACGAAGCGATCATTACGCCAGAGCTTTATCAACAGGCGCTGCCGCACCTGCCCGGCGACGTTCTGCTGCCCACGCCGGGCGAAGCGCTGAACTGGATGCTCCATGTGGGGCTGCTGCCGCGCGCGCAGTTCAAGACCACGGTGCAGCGCATCGAGGCCGGCGGCAGCGACGATGCAAAGCGCGTGGTCCGGCATGCGCAAGCGCGCCAGGATGAACATAAAAAGGCGGTACGCGGCGTGGTCCTCGACGGTTTGTTTCCCGGCTCGCGCCTGGCCTGGCTGATCGGCGCGCCGCTGGCGCTGGCCGGCATGGTCTGGTATGTGATGAGCGGCAATTCCGTGCCCGAGTGCGACTCCACCGACACGCTCACCACCATGACACGCATGCTCAACAAGGCGGCGCCGGAAGGCACGGGCAAAGCAAGCCTGCAAGACGTGAAAGAAGCCGGTTACGCCTCGTCACAGCATATCCGTGGCTGCCTGGCCACGATAGCACTCGATGGCAAGAAGATGGGCTATGCCTATACCGTCGCGCGCGACGACAGCGGCAGCAAGAGCCGCATCAGCTATACGGGTGCGCAACCGTTGCTGGTCAAGGCGCGCTTTGGCACCATCCGCGATGGCGACTTTGCCCAGCAAGCCAAGCCCCTGGGGCGCGAGGCGCTGGAAAAGGCTTTCCGCGACGGCATGGATGGTGCGCGCATCATGCCCCAGCCACGGCAAGCGTTTTCGCTGACGCAATCGATGGAGCGCACGCGCGAAATCGCCGAAATCGAACCGCTGGCGCCATGCAAGGAAATCTCGCCGGGCATCTATTCCTGCCGCCTGCTGATCGAACGCAATGACGCCTTGCTGGGCATGCTCAACGGCGGCACGGCGGTGATGCAGGAAGGCGAGTTTACCTTCCAACGCGACGCTGCCGGCAATGGCTGGTCGGTAACGCCACAATTTGCCCTGGAGCTGCGCCAGGCCAAAATAAAAGAGTAAATAAAAGAGTAAATTCATGCATACCGAACCACCCCACGCATCGCTGGACCAGCTGCACCAGCTGGGCCTGATCACCGCGCAGGAACTCGACGAGGCCAACTCGGAACGCGATGTCGCCGCCCATGAGCGCCTGCACCCGCCCGAGGAGCCGGTCGACATGCCGGAACTGGCGCAGGACGCCGACCTGGTCACCACCCTGGGCTGGCTGCTGCTGACCGATCTGCTGCCCAAGAATGACTTCGACAAGCGCGCGGCCACACTGCCACCCCGGCAACAGGCGCTGGCAGCAGAGGGGGTGCGGTACTACAACCGCCGCGAGGTCGACGCCTTGTACGAGCTCGATTTGCTGAACCAGTTCCAGCGCGATGCTGCACATGCGGCGGTGCCGGCCGACCGCATGTTGTATACGCCGTGGATCGCCATGCGCTGGCTGGTGGTAAACGACATCCTGCCGACGGCGCAGTTCGAGGCGCTGGAAGTGCACGTGCGTGAACATGGCAGCGCACTGGCGCGCGAAATCATGGAAGCGTCCAGGCTGCGTCATGGTCACGACCGCATCCCGTACAAGCGGCCACCGGCCTGGAAAAGCGCCTTGATCGTGCTGGGCATGATCCTGGTGATGTCCGTGCTTTACGGGGTTGTGACCGGAGGCCTGCGGCCATGAGCACCGATCCGCGCCTCAAACCGCTCGGCGAACTGCGGCAACTGGACCTGATCACCAGCGACGAATACGACGATACGCTGGCCGAGCTGCAGATCATTGAGATCCAGCGCGCGCACAACGCCGCCGAAGACATCGATGTGCCCGAACTGGCGATGAATGCCGACCAGATCAAGACGCTGGCCTGGCTGCTGAGCGCCGAACTGGTGCCCGAGGAGCGTTTTTTCAGGACGCTGCGCAAGCTGCCCGCCGATGAACCACGCCGGCAACTGGCCAGCGCCGCGCTGCGGCAGGTGAACCGGCAAGCGGTCGATGCGCTGTACCAGCAGAACCTGATCAACGCCTGGCAGCGCGACGCCGCCCACGACAGCCTGCCGGCCGATCACCTTGCCGCCACGCCCGTCACGGCCTTGCGCCAGATGCTGAAACAGGGCACGCTATCGCCGCTGCAATACAAGGAGCTGCAAGCGCGCACGCGCGCGAACGGCTCGCAACTGGCGCGCTTGATCGTCGACGCCGCCGGCAAACCGCCGACTCAATATGGCCGGCCCCGCCCGCGCCCTTCCACCATCATGGCTGCGGCACTGCTGCTGGCGATACTGACGATGCTGACGTATGCAGGACGCGCATGGTTCAAGCGCGAGCAAGCAGTGCCTGTGGCACCGCTGGCGCAGCCGGCCGACACGATCGAACGCACGGACCTGCAACAGCGCGCGGCAAGCATGGTGGAGGGCGCCCGCCAGCCAGGCGCGGATGCGCCCCAATTTGAGGTGCAGGTAATACAGGACAAGCCGCCTCAGTAAAGCAGGGCCGGCAACAGCATCGCCGGTTTTGCTATCACAAAAATCCGTTACAGGGTACAATCCGTCCTTACTTTTTTATTTCGGCCTCGTCGGCCCACGCGATGTCGTCAACTCCCTCTCCTTCGGCCGTCAAAGCCTATTTGCTCGATTTGCAAAGCCGTATCGTGCAGGCGCTCGAAGCGCAGGACGGCAAGCCGTTCCTGACCGATGCCTGGCAGCGCCCCGAGGGCGGTGGCGGCATTTCGCGGCTGATCGAGGAAGGCAATGTGTTCGAGCGTGGCGGCGTGAATTTTTCGCACGTCACCGGCGCCGCACTGCCGCCATCGGCCGCAGCCGCGCGCCCTGAACTGGGTGGCAAGGCATGGGAAGCGATGGGCGTGTCGCTGGTGCTGCATCCGCGCAATCCCTACGCACCGACGGTGCACATGAACGTGCGCTTTTTCAGCACCGTGAATGCCGATGGCGCTCCCGTATGGTGGTTCGGCGGCGGCATGGATTTGACGCCGTACTACGGCGACGCGGGCGACGTGAAGCACTTTCACCAGGTATGCCATGCTGCGCTGGCGCCGTTTGGCGCGCAGCTGCATCCGAAGTTCAAGCAGTGGTGCGATGATTATTTCTACCTGAAGCACCGGCGCGAAGCGCGCGGCGCCGGTGGCATCTTCTTCGACGACTTCAATGCCCTGGGCTTTGACGACAGCTTTGCCATGCTGCGCAGCGCCGGCGACGCCTTCATCGACGCGTATGTGCCGATCCTGGCGCGGCGCAAGGACACGCCCTACGGCGAACGCGAACGCGATTTCCAGTGCTACCGGCGCGGACGCTATGTCGAGTTCAACCTGGTATTCGACCGCGGCACCCTGTTCGGCCTGCAGTCGGGCGGACGCACCGAGGCGATCCTGATGTCGATGCCGCCCGTGGTCAAGTGGCGCTACGACTGGCACCCGGAAGCGGGCAGTCCCGAAGCGGCGTTGTATACTGACTTCCTCGTGCATCGCGACTGGCTGCAGGCGTGACCGAAGTTGGCACGGCGGGTAGTACGGCATGCGTGGCGCTGCTGGGTGGCAGCTACGATCCGGTGCACATGGGCCATGTCGCGCTGGGCACGCATTTTTCCAGCCTGCTGCACGCCGATGAGCTGCGCGTGATTCCGGCGGGCGCGCCCTGGCAAAAGAGCAAGCTGGGCGCCACCGGCCAGCAGCGCGCCGAGATGGCCGGCCTGGCTTTTGCCGGCCTGTCCTTGCCCGTGGTGATCGACCGCCAGGAAATCGAGCGCAGCGAACATGGCCAGGCCAGCTACACCATCGATACCTTGCGCCAGGTACGCGCCGAGCTGGGCGCGCGCGCTTGCATCGTTTTCCTGATGGGCGCCGACCAGCTGCAGCGGCTCGCGACATGGCGCGAATGGCAGCAATTATTTGAATACGCGCATATCTGCGTCGCGGCCCGCCCCGGCTTCGCGCTGAATGACACAGCAGTACCGCAAGTGGTCGCCGACGAATTTTCGCGCCGCCTGGGGTCGCTGGACAGCATCCGCAACACGCCGCACGGTCTGACTTATCTGGCACAGGACTTCGCGGTGGATATCTCCGCCACCGAAATACGTGCGGCATTACAACGGGGGAATCGGGCAAACTCGCTTGTTTCCCCGCTAGTGCTAGACTATATTGAACAACATAATTTATACAAAAGCTAAATGGACATCAAAAAACTGCAAACCCTCGTCGTTGACGCCCTTGAAGACGTCAAAGGCCAAGACATCGCCGTCTTCGAAACGAGTCACCTGACCAGCCTGTTCGACCGCATCGCGATCGTCTCCGGTACCTCGAACCGTCAAACCAAGGCGCTGGCCGCCTCGGTGCGCGACAAGGTCAAGGACGCTGGCGGCCAGATCATCGGCATGGAAGGCGAGGAAACGGGTGAATGGGTGCTGGTCGATCTGGGCGACATGATCGTCCACATCATGCAAGCGCCTATCCGCGCCTACTACCGCCTGGAAGAAATCTGGGGCGACACCCCGATCAAGCTCGGTGCCGCCAAGCGCGCGCCGAAAAAAGCCGGCGACGATGAGCCGAAGAAAATCAGCGGCCATCTGGCGGCGAGCAAGGCCAAGGTCGAAGTTTCGCCTGTGATCGAAAAGAAAACACCAGCGAAGAAAGCCACGACAGCCTCCGCCGCCAAGAAAGCCCCGGCGAAAAAAGCCGCCTCGAAAGCTGTCGGCAAGACCGTGAAAATCGCACCGACCAAGACCGAAGCGGCTGCCGTGAAAGCCTTGAAAGCGCTGCCAGAGAAAAAAGTGCGCACCCCGCGCGCGGCCAAACCGGCAGCCGATGCTGCACCGGCAAAAACCGTGATCAAGCGTATCAAAAAAGTCGAAGCGTAAGCCTCGATGCAGCTCATCATCGCTGCGGTCGGCCATAAAATGCCGGCCTGGATAGAGACGGGCTTCGCGGAATACGCGAAGCGCATGCCGCCGGAACTGCGCATCGTGCTGAAAGAAATCAAGCCGGTGGAGCGTTCCGGCAGCAAGACCGCCGCTACGGCGATGGCGCTGGAACGCGAACGCATCGAAGCCGTCCTGCCCAAGGGCGTGCGCATCATCGCCCTCGACGAACGTGGCAAGGATCTGACCAGCGTCGGCCTGTCGCAGCAGTTGATGGCGTGGCAGCAGGATGGCCGCGACACCGCCTTTTTGATCGGCGGTGCCGACGGCCTCGATCCGCAGCTCAAGGCGCGTGCCGAAGGCATGCTGCGCATTTCCAGCATGACCCTGCCGCACGGCGTGGTGCGCGTGATCCTCGCCGAGCAGCTGTATCGTGCCTGGTCGATCACGCAAAACCACCCCTACCACCGCGTCTGAACTCCCCCATGAAAACGGCTGATCACAAGATCTACCTCGCTTCCAAAAGTCCGCGCCGGCGCGAATTGCTGCGCCAGATCGGCATCGATTTCGAATTGCTGCTGCTGCGCAGCGATGGCCCGCGCGGCGCCGACGTCACCGAGGAAGTCCTTCCCGGCGAATCGGCGCTCGACTATGTCGCCCGCGTGGCGAATGAAAAAGCCGCCTTCGCCTGGGACCTGGTGCGCCGCCGCCACCTGACCCCGCGCCCCGTGCTGGCGGCCGACACCACCGTCACCATCGACGGCGTCATCCTCGGCAAGCCGGCCGACCGGGCGGAAGCTGTGGCGATGCTGCAGCAGCTGTCGGGCCGCACGCATCAGGTACTCACCTCGATCGCCGTGCACTACAAGGACTTCGCCGAGCAGCACACGCAGGTGTCGCAAGTGCGCTTCGGCGTGCTCTCGCCCGCGTCCATCGCCGCGTATTGCGCCACGCCGGAGCCGTACGACAAGGCCGGCGGCTACGGCATCCAGGGCAGCGCCGCGCTGTTCGTCGAACATATCGAAGGCAGCCATTCCGGCATCATGGGCCTGCCCCTGTACGAGACGGCGCAATTGCTGCGTGAAGCAGGTTTGCCCCTGCCCTGATCCCGGGTATGATGTCATTCGTTGCCTCCACTACCGCGCCTCCATGAACGAAGACATCCTGATCAATATCACGCCGCAAGAAACGCGCGTCGCCCTCATACTCCAGGGCGCCGTGCAGGAATTGCACATCGAGCGCACGCTCACGCGCGGCCTGGCCGGCAATGTGTATTCCGGCAAAGTGGTGCGGGTATTGCCGGGCATGCAATCGGCCTTCATCGACATCGGCCTGGAACGCGCCGCCTTTCTGCACGTGGCCGACATCTGGGAAGCGCGCGGTCACGAGGGCCAGAACGCCACGCCCGCTCCCATCGAAAAAATCCTCTTTGACGGCCAGGTGCTGACGGTGCAGGTGATCAAGGATCCGATCGGCACCAAGGGGGCGCGCCTGTCGACGCAGATTTCCATCGCCGGGCGCATGCTGGTGTACCTGCCGCAAGACAAGCACATCGGTATCTCGCAGAAAATCGAAAAGGAAGCGGAACGCGAGCAATTGCGCGTGCGCCTGCAAAGCCTGCTGCCGCCCGATGAAAAGGGCGGCTACATCGTGCGCACCATGGCCGAGGACGCTTCCGACGCAGACCTGAAGGCGGACGTCGACTACCTGCGCAAGACCTGGAGCACGATCACGCACGGCGCACGCACGCGTCCCGCCACCAGCCTGCTGCACCAGGACTTGAGCCTGGCGCAGCGCGTGCTGCGCGACTTCGTCGGCGATGAAACGGCCACCATCCAGGTCGACTCGCGCGAAAACTATGTGAAATTGCGCGAATTCGCGGAAATCTACACGCCAAGCGAACTGACGCGCCTGCAGCACTACACGGGCGAGCGCCCCCTGTTCGACCTGTACGGCGTGGAAGAAGAGATTCTGCGCGCACTGGGCCGCAGAGTCGACCTGAAATCGGGCGGCTACCTGATCGTCGACCAGACGGAAGCGATGACCACCATCGACGTCAACACGGGCGGCTTTGTGGGTGGACGCAATTTTGCCGACACGATTTTCAAGACCAACCTGGAAGCGGCGCACGCCATCGCGCGCCAGCTGCGCCTGCGCAACCTGGGCGGCATCATCATCCTCGACTTCATCGACATGGACAATGCCGAGCACCGCAACGCCGTGCTGGCCGAGCTGAAACGCACGCTGTCGCGCGACCGCACCAAGGTGTCGGTGAGCAATTTCTCGCCGCTGGGCCTGGTGGAAATGACGCGCAAGCGCACGCGCGAGTCGCTCGCCCACATCCTGTGCGAGCCGTGCCCCGCCTGCGCCGGCAAGGGACAAGTCAAGACCTCGCGCACGATCTGCTATGAAATCCTGCGCGAACTGCTGCGCGAAGCGAAACAGTTCAACCCGCGCGAATTCCGCATCCTCGCCTCGCAAGAAGTCGTGGATTTGTTTTTAGAGGAAGAATCGCAGCACCTGGCCATGCTCGGTGATTTCATCGGCAAGAAAATTTCGCTGCAGGTGGAAAATGCCTACCACCAGGAGCAATACGACGTGATTCTGATGTAGCCATGCCGGGCACTGCCTTCTTCTGGCGCGGCCCGGCGCTGCCCCACGTGGAGAGCCGGCGCGCCTGCCACAGCCGGGCGTGCTACAAGCCGCACAGCCATCCCACGTTTTCGATTGGCGCCGTCGACGCTGGCGGTAGCATCTTTACGGGCAGCAAAGACGGCAAGGTCGCCCTCGGCAATGGCAGCCTGGTGCTGGTGCCGGCCGGCTGCGTGCACGCCTGCAATCCCCTGCCTGACGCCTTCTGGAGCTACCAGATGCTGCATCTCGATGCGCAATGGCTGCAAGCACACGCGCCGGCGCTCGATGGCGACACGGCGACGGTGTTGCACTGCCCGCGGCTGTACGCGCAATTTTGCGCCATGCATGCGCTGCTGTTTTCAAGCGCCGGCGCAGCAGAGAAGGATGCTGCGCTGCTGGCGTTCCTGGGCGCTTGCGCCGATACCCGTGCAGACCTGCTGCCATCGGAACGCAAGCCGCTGCCGCTGCAACTGGCGCGCGTGCTCGAAACGCTGCAGGCGCGCCCTTCGGCCAGCCTGCGGCAACTGGCGCAAGCGGCGGGCCTGAGCCCTTATCAATTGATCCGCGCTTTTCGCGCCGCCACGGGCATGACGCCGCATGCCTACCAGCTCAATATGCACGTCAACCGCGCGCGCAGCCGCTTGCAGACGGGGGCAGCGTTGGCTCAACTGGCGCATGAGCTGGGTTTTGCCGACCAGAGCCATCTGCAGCGCGTCTTCAAGGCGCATGCAGGCATCACGCCGGGGCGCTATCGCGGCCAGGGCAGCTGAGACGCCCGCAATTTTCTTCAATACAGACTGTCGTCAGCCCCGGCATACTCGCGCATCGCCATTGCCGGAGCCAAACTCCATGCAGGATTTCCTCTTCATCGCCGCCGCCCACTTTCTTTCCCTGCTGTCGCCCGGTCCCGATTTTTTCCTGATCGCACGCACCTCGCTGGCCCACGGCTGGCGCGGTGCCGCTGGCACATGCGTGGGCATTACGCTGGCCAATGCGGTGTTTATCGTGGCGGCGTTTGCGGGACTATCGGTGCTCAAGGCGGGTAGTACAGCATTTCTGGTGGTGCGACTGGCCGGATGCGCCTATCTGCTATACCTGGGCTGGCTGTTCTTGCGCCATGCGGGCAAGAGCAGCCTGGATGCAAAGCCCGCCACCGGCAAGGCGCGCTGGCGCGGCGGTGTCGCGATGGGATTTGTCTCCGCCATCCTGAACCCGAAGAATGCGCTGTTCTACGTCAGCCTGGCCACCGTGCTGGCCGCCAGGCAGACGAGTCCCGTTGCGATGGTGGCGTATGGCGCGTGGATGATTTTTGCCGTGCTGGCGTGGGATATGGCGGTGGCGCTGGCCATCGGCAGCAGCGCCCTGCGGCAGCGCTTTGCGCGCGCGCTGCCGCTGCTGGAACGGCTGTCGGGCGTGATGCTGATCGTGCTGGCGGTGGTGCTGCTGGCGGATCAGGCTGGCAATGGATCCAGGTAAAACACGGCGTACACTTTCAGTGGCGACGTCTCTGTCGCTTTTTCCGAGCGCACGACGGAGCAGTCGTCGGCGGCCAGGCTGCGCCAGTTCTGGATGCCCGCCTTGGCGAACATCGCGTGGGCCGGGGCATTGGCGGCCAGGTCCAGCACCAGGCAGGCGTTGCGCGGGCCGGCGCCGTAGTTGACGGCGCGGATCTCGATGCCGAAGGTCGTCATCCACGGTTCCCACAGGCCTTTTTCCTTGCCGGCGGCAATACGCTCCAGCATTTCGCCAAAGCTCAAGCCTTTCTTGACAGTGTCGCGCAGGGCTTGCAACGACGGCGCCAGACGGGGATCGGGCTGCTTGTTGCCAGCGCGAATTTCGGCGATCGCCTTCAATTCCTTGATGATGGCCGCATCGCGCTCCGTGTAATCGCGCATGCGTGCGTAAAACTCGGCATCGAGGAAAGGATTGACGGTCAGCTTGGCGACGCCCTCTTCGCGGCGTTTCGGGGAAGGCGTGGTGGTTTTGGTCATGGCGGTGGAGGGCAAAATACGTTGAGGGGCGCCAGTGTACCACCTTGCAGCGGCGCGGCCACTGGTGTTGCATCAGCCCCTGGGAGCGGCCGTCGATTCGCGCACCACCAGTTCGGGTTTCAGGCGCACATCGAGCACCGCGGAATCGGGCGAGGCGATGGTTTGCAGGATCAGCCGCGCCGCTTCCGTGCCGATGCCGTGGTGGCGGATGCGGATGGTGGTGAGCGGCGGACGGATCATGTCCATGTACGGCATGTCGTTGTGGCCCACCACGGAAATATCTTCCGGGCAGCTCAAGCCCAGTTCGCGGATGGCATCGTAGCAGCCGATGGCCACCAGGTCGCTGCCCGTCACCACGGCCGTCGTCTGCGGCGACTGGCGCAACAGCGCCAGCAGGGCCGCCTTGCCGCATTCGCGCGAATAGCCGCTGCTTTCAAACACGAACGCTTGCGAGGGATCGAGTTCGCTGGCCTGGATGGCGGCCAGGAAACCGAGGCGGCGCACATGCCCCGTGGACAGGTTTTCCGGGCCGGCAATGTGCGCGATATGGCGGTGGCCCAGCGCCAGCAAGTGCTCGACGGCCAGGCGCATGCCGACCACGTCGTCGCTGACGACGCAGGAAGCAACGCCCGTCTCGTCGCTGCGGTTGACGGTGACGACAGGCACATTCTGGTCGATGCACATCTTGATGACAGGATCGTGGCGCCGTGCGGTAGCCAAAATCAGGCCGTCGACCTGCTGCCCCAGCAGCCGGTTGATGACGAACAGCTGCTCTTCCTCGTCGGCACCGACGTTGGCGACGATGGCCAGATAGCCATGCTTGCGCAAGCCTTCCTCGATGCCCAGCAGAATCGGTGGAAATACCGCATTGGTAATGTCGGGCAAGACCACGCCGATGATGCGCGACTTGCGCGTGACCAGGGTGGAGGCGGCGCGATTGGGCCGGTAGCCGAGCCGGCCCGCTTCGGCCAGCACACGCGTGGCCACCTCGGCGCTGACCATTTGCCGCGTTGCCGGGTTCATCACGCGCGAGACGGTGGAAAAGTGCACGCCGCTGGCCCGCGCGACGTCGCTTAAGGTGGGGTTCTTGTTTGTCATGGGCTTCCCGGATCGCAATACGCTGATTTTATCGCAAAAAATGCCCATGCCGTCAAAAACCGAGCAAACGCTTGCATTGTAATAATGCCGTTGCCCAAAGCGGTTTTGAGACTCTTAAGTACAATCCAGCCTTGACAGCGTGCAAACGCTTGCATAACATGACCCGGATTGACCACTCGGGCCTGGTTGCCCTTCCCAGAATTCTTATGTCTACTTCCCACAGCAAGCACGCCGAACAGAACGGCGAAACCTTCAACCTGAAAGAAGCCGCCCTCGCCTATCACGCGGAACCCCGCGCAGGCAAGATTTCCGTGACGCCAACCAAACCACTGGGCGACGCCCGTGCCCTGACCCTGGCGTACTCGCCGGGCGTGGCCTTTGCCTGCGAAGCCATCGTGGAAGATCCGCGCACGGCCGGCATCTACACCTCGCGCAGCAACCTGGTGGCCGTGATCACGAATGGCACGGCGGTGCTGGGCCTGGGCGATATCGGCCCGCTGGCCAGCAAACCGGTGATGGAAGGCAAGGCTTGCCTGTTCAAGCAATTTGCCGACGTCGACGTGTTCGACATCGAACTGGCGGAGAACGATCCCGACCTGTTCATCGACACCGTGGTGCGCATGGAGCCGACCTTCGGCGGCATCAACCTGGAAGACATCAAGGCGCCCGATTGCTTCTATATCGAGCAGCAATTGCGCAAGCGCATGAACATTCCGGTCTTCCACGACGACCAGCACGGCACGGCCATCATCGTCGCAGCCGGCATCCTGAACGGCCTGGAACTGGTGGGCAAGGATATCGGCAATGTGAAAGTGGCCGTCTCGGGCGCCGGCGCAGCGTCGATTGCCTGCCTCGACCTGCTCGTCTCGCTAGGCCTGAACAAGTCGCTGCTGAAAGTGTGCGACAGCCAAGGCGTGATCTACCCGGGCCGCGATGCCAGCATGGAAGAGAACAAGGCGCGCTACGCGAACGACACGAGCGACCGCGACCTGGCCGACGCCATGCTCGGCGCCGACATCTTCATCGGCGTCTCGAAGGGCGGCGTGGTCAGCGCACAGATGGTCGAATCGATGGCCGCCAAGCCTTTGATCTTCGCCCTGGCCAATCCGCATCCGGAAATCGCCCCGGAAAAGGTGCATGCCGTGCGCGACGACGCCATCGTGGCCACGGGCCGCTCGGATTACCCGAACCAGATCAACAACGTGCTGTGCTTCCCGTACATCTTCCGCGGTGCGCTCGACGTGGGCGCCACCACCATCAACGAAGAGATGAAGCTGGCCTGCGTGCGCGCCATCGCCGCGCTGGCAAAAGAACCATTGCCGGGCCACACCACCAGCGCGCTGACGCCGCTGCAACTGATACCGTCGCCGTTCGACGAGCGCCTGCGCAGCTGGGTCGCGCCTGCCGTGTCGCAAGCGGCCATCGCCACCGGCGTGGCCACGCGCGTGCCAGCCAGCGCCTGAAACGCATGACCGGCCTGCCGGGCTTGGCAAAATAACAGCAAGTTACCATTGCTTACAAAAAAACCATGGCTAAAAACCATGGTTTTTTTCATTTCGCCCTTGAGACCACCCATATAGTTATCGAAGAGTAAATTCCCGCTGAGCGTTTTTGCTGCCACCTTCGATTACAATGACGCCTACTTTATGTTGCTACAGTTGCCATAATGGCGACGTCGTGCGTTACCAAGGATATTCATGTTCGGCCTGACTTCTGTTTGTGTTTTTCTTTTTTTGGCATTGGCGCTGGCTGTCAACAGCGGATACTCCCTTGGCGCGCTGCTACTGCTGCTGGCCAGCAGCTGGCTGCTATGGAAACGCCCCCGCCTGCATCTGCAGCGCCGGGACTATCTGCTGATGGGCGTGATGCTGGCTTACTTCCTTATTTTCACCGCCAATATGCTGTACCACGGCGATCCTGGACGCGAATTCGACATACCATTGAGGGCGCTGCTGGCCGTGCCGGTACTGCTGCTGCTGCTGGCTTATCCGCCGCGGCCAGAGGCTTGGTGGAGCGGTGTCCCCATCGGAGCCGTTGCCGGAGCCGCACTGGCTTTTTGGCAACTCATTATACTGAACGTGGAACGCCCCCAGGCGGCAACAAGCAACGCTATCCATTACGGCAATGTGAGCATGTTGCTAGGCATGCTATCGCTGAGCGGCCTGGTCTGGGCCCGCGAACAACGCCACCGCGCGGCATGGTCTGCACTCTTGCTGGTCGGCGGCCTGGCCGGGATACTCGGCTCTGTCGTCAGCGGCAGCCGCAGCGGCTGGCTGGCCTTGCCCGTTTGCGCTGGCATCATTGCCCTGCATTACGCGAAAAAGGATGGCAAACGCTATATCGCCAGCGCGGCCATCGCGATCGTCGCGCTGGGTGCGGTCACTTACTCCATGCCTGATTCCCAGATACGCAAGCGCATGCATGCCGCTGTGGAGGAGACGCAGAATTTTGAACATGGCGCCGATCTCAAATGGTCGTCTGTCGGACAGCGCCTGGAAATGTGGCGCACGGCCTTGCTGATATCGCGTGACCATTTGGTGGTGGGCATAGGCCGTACCGGTTACCTGGAAGCGAAGCGCGTGCTGGTGGCGGAAGGTAAGATGAGCAATGTCATCAGCGACTACACGAATGCGCATAACGACTATCTCGACACCTTGGTTAAACGCGGCATCACCGGCGCAATGGCCCTGCTGGCCCTGTTCCTTGTACCGCTGGCTCTCTTCGCGCGCGCCTTGCGGCGCGGCAGCGCCGCGGCCCAGCCCTATGCGCTGGCCGGCGTGGTGCTATGCACGTGCTACATGATTTTTGGCCTGACAACGAACTCGCTCACCTTAAATATCGGCATCATCATGCTGGTTTTCCCGATGGTGATATTGTGGTCCATGCTGCGCCAGCAAGAACGCACTTCCTGAGCTCGTTTTCCGCCTGACCGTTTTTGCTGTCCCCTGCAAGGAACCATACCGATGCTCACGCCCGACCTGAAGCGCCTCACCGCGCTGCACGCGCCCTATAAGAAACACCTGGCCCTGGCCTTGCTGGCGATGGTCGTCACGGCGGCCACGGAGCCGCTGTTGCCGTATGCACTCAAGTTACTGCTCGACAATGGCTTTGGTGGCAAGGTCAATTTTTCCTTCTGGCTGGTGCCGCTGATCGTCATCGGTATCTTTGCCATGCGCGGCGCATCGACGTTTGCCAGCAGTTACCTGATGAGCTATGTCTCCACACGCATCCTCAACGAACTGCGGCGCAGGATGTTTGCCAGCATGCTGAACTTGCCCATCGACTTCTACAACACGCACACGGTGGGCAAAGTCATCAACTCCATCATGTTTGAAGTGCAGCAGATCATCGAAATGGTGACCAAGGTGTTTACGTCGATCGTGCGCTCCTCGCTGACAGTGCTGGGCCTGCTGGCGTGGCTGCTGTACCTGAACTGGGTGCTGACCCTGGTGACCCTGGTGCTGCTGCCCCTGCTGACCATCGTCGTGCGCACCACGGGCAAGCGCCTGAAAAAACTCAACCGCGACTCGCTGGCCGTCAATGCCGAGCTGACCCAGGTCATCGAGGAAACCACGCGCGCCCAGCAAGTGATCAAGATCTTTGGCGGCCAGGAATACGAAAAATCGCGCTTCGAAGAGCGTGCCGAGCAATTGCGCCGCTACAGCATGCGCATGACGACGACCTTTTCCGCCACCGTGCCCATCACTCAGGTGATCACTGCCGCCGCCGTGGCCCTGGTCATCGTGATGGCCCTGTTCCAGTCGGAGCAGGGCCAAATCACGGTCGGCGGCTTCGTCTCCTTCATCACGGCCATGCTGATGCTGCTGACACCGTTAAAACAGCTGGCCGAAGTCAATGGCCCCCTGCAGCGCGGCATGGCCGCCGCCGAGGAAGTCTTCCAGCTGATCGACAAGACGCCGGAACGCACGGGTGGCAAGCCGCTCGCTGGCCGCAGCAAAGGCCGCATCGAATTCAAGGACGTGAGCTTTGCCTACCCTGGACATCAGGAGCCGGCCCTGCGACATATCGACCTGAGCATCGCGCCAGGACAAACGGTCGCCTTTGTCGGCATGTCAGGTGGCGGTAAATCGACCCTGGTCAGCCTGCTGCCCGGCTTTTACTCGGCCAGCAGTGGCGAGATCTTGCTCGATGGACAGAATATCGATGCCATCGCCCTGACCAGCCTGCGCAGCCAGATCGCCATGGTCAGCCAGCAAGTGGTGCTGTTCGACGATACCCTGGCCGCGAATATCGCGTATGGCGATGCGGCGCCGGACCGGCAGCGCATCGAAGCGGCCGCCGCAGCCGCCTTCCTGTCGGACGTCATCGACGGCTTGCCCGATGGCCTGGAAACACGCTTGGGCGACAACGGCTCGCGCCTGTCCGGCGGCCAGCGCCAGCGCGTGGCCATCGCCCGCGCCATCTACAAGGATGCGCCCATCCTGATCCTCGATGAAGCCACCTCGGCACTGGATACGGAGGCGGAACGGGCCGTGCAAGCGGCACTGGAGCACCTGATGCAAGGTAAAACCACCTTAGTTATTGCTCATAGGCTATCAACAATTGAACGTGCGGACCGTATCGTGGTATTGTCACATGGGAAAATAATGGAAACCGGCAGTCACCAGCAATTATTGGATGCCAACGGCGCGTATGCCAATCTGCATCGCCTGCAATTTTCCCAGCAAGTAGTTTGACACCATCGAATGAATACCTGAAATCGTACTGATACATGACGCCTTTGATTCCCGCCGAACTTCTACAAAAGTCGGACAAAATTCTTTTCATCGCCCATCTGGCGCTGGGAGACTTTACCTACCTGCAAAACGGTTTCCGCGCCTTTGCCGCGGCCTATCCCCATATGCAGATCCACCTGTGGGTCGACGAAGTGCGCCGCACGTCCGACGCCAGGCAATGGGAAGGCTTGCGCACCTATTCGCTGTATGACTGGGTAGAACAGTCGGGCCTGTTCTCCAAGGTATACCGCAAGACCTACAGCCCCGCGCTCTACGAAGAGTCACTGCGCGAAGCGCAGGCGGAGCACTATCCCGTCGTCGTGTCGCTGGCCCACGTACGGCCGCAGCAGTACGCTGATCTTGCCCGCGCGATCAGCCCGCGTGGGCTGGTGATCGGCACGCGCAAACCGTTCAGCCCGCTACGCCCCTGGCATTACCTGGCCTACCGCAAGATTGACGCCGTACTGGCCTCGTATGCGGGCCAGGATGCCGGCGAGCACCATATCAGCAGCGTGTATGCGGACTGGTTCCATCAATTGACGGGACTCGACATTCCCGTGGCAGAACGCTATCCCTTCGTGCACATTCCCGAACTCGCGTTGCAACAGGCGCAGGAACAGTTGAACGCCTGGGGCTTCGCCCCGCGCCAGGGTCCGCTCGTACTCCTGAACCCGTTTGCCAAGTCGCACAAGCGCGGCTGGCCGCTGGAGCGCATCGTCGAGCTGATCGCGCGCATGCAGGCCATGCCGAAGTGGGCAAATGCCTGCTTCCTGATCAATGCCATGCCGCAGGAACTGGCCAAGGTAACTGCCGTGGTACAAGCGCATGGCTTGCCGCGCACGCAGGCATTCAGTGCCGTCGACAACTTTTTCCAGCTGCCGGCCATGCTGGCGCAATGCGACCTGATTATTTCGGTGGAAACGTCGATCATGCATCTGGCGAACGCCGTGCATGTGCCCGTAGTGGCGCTGATGCGCAAGAAAAATCCGGAATGGGCGCCGTTCGACAGCGCCAACAGCACCGTCATCACGGTGGCGCGACGCAGCGACTGGGTCAAGGCGATCTCGGTCGATCAGGTATTGCAGACCATCGCCTAGACAACGCTGCAGCGGCTAACCGGTGCCCAGCATGCTGATGCGCACCAGGTCGGCCACATTATCGACACCGAGCTTGTCCATCAGGCGCGCCTTGTGCACCTCCACCGTGCGCACGGAAATGCCCAGTGCCGGGCCGATATCGCGGTTGTGCTGGCCCGTCACCACCAACTGCATCACCTCGCGCTCGCGCGGCGTCAAGGCGCGCAGCAAGGCTTGCCCTTCCACCTGGCGCTGCAACTGGCCGCGTGCGTGCGCCTCGCGCGAAAACGCTTCATCGATGGCGGCCAGCAGCTTGTCGTGGTCAAATGGTTTTTCCAGGAAATCGCTGGCCTGCGCCTTGAATGCCTGACGTGCCAGCGCCACGTCGCCATGCCCCGTGATGATAATGACGGGCAGCATGCAGTTGAGCTCCAGCAGGCGGCGCTGCAGACTCAGGCCATCCATGCCCGACATGCGGATATCGATCAGCAGGCAACCGGCCCACTCGGGCCGCCAGCTGTGCAGGAAATCCTCGCCACAAGAAAACAGGGCCGTGCGGTAGCCGCGTATGCCCAATAGCAAACCCAGCGCATCGCGCACGGCGGGATCGTCGTCCACGATAAACACCGTCAAATTACTTGTCACCACACTCTCCCGTCGCGGCTGCCCTGGCGTGCGCCAGGGGCAGGATAAAACGAAACATCCCATGCTTGCCCACTTCGGCCCATAACTGGCCGCCATGCGCTTCGACGATGCTGCGGCTGAGCACCAGCCCCAGCCCCAGGCCGCTGGCCTTGGTCGAGACAAACGGTTCGAACAGGCGTGCGGCCAGACTGTTGGAAATGCCGGGCCCGCTATCTTCCACGGACAGGCGCAGCCGGCCACCCTCGAGCGGCTCGGCCGAGACCGTGATGCGGCGCTGGCCGCGCGGCTGGCCCATCACCGCATCCTGTGCATTGGCCAGCAAGTTACGCAGTACCAGCTCGATTTGCAGGCGGTCCGCATTGACGGCCAGCGGCGACGGCGACGCCAGCAGCAGCTCGATGCCATGTTCATGGAACAGCGGCGTAAACTGGCGCGCCAAGCCTTCGATCAAGGCGCTTGCCTCCACCGCCTCGAGCTGCATCGCGCCGGTACGGAAAAAGTCGCGCAAGCGGCGCACCACGTCTGCGGCGCGTCCCGATTCCACAATCATATGCCCCACTGCGCCCTGCAGCAAGGCGCCGGTCTCGCCCCGCTCCAGCAGGTATTCACACGCCTTGCCATAGGTCGACAGGGCCGTCAGCGGCTGGTTCAGCTCGTGCGCCAGGGCGGCTGCCATTTCGCCGGCGGCCGCCAGGCGCATCGTGTGCTTCAGCTCGTCAGCCACCTGGCGCATTTCATCGACGACGATGCCGATAAAAAATCCCACCAGCGCCAGCACAGCATCGAGCAGTTGCAATTCATAAAACTGAATATCGACCGCATGCGACCATTTCACCAGGGTGATGATGCATAGTTGCAATACAAACACGGCCAGCACGGCGCCATGCAGGCCCTGGCGCGAGGCGGCCCAGATCACGGGAAGAAACAGGAAATAGAAATGCTTGTATTCGGAACGCACGATGGAACCGAAGACACTCCACAGCACGAAGCTGGCCAGGGCCAGATACGCCAGGGTTTCCCAGCGCCAGACGGCGGCATGCAGGCGCTCCCGCCCGCGCTCGCTGAACAGTACCCAGATCAGCGGCATCGACACCAGCATGCCGACCGTGTCGCCGATGCCGAAACGCCATACGGCCGTGCCCCACTCGCCGGCCGGTATGCGTCCCGTGAGCGACAGCAATGAAATATAGCCGAGCGCATTGAGCACGGTGCCCAACAGCACGATGGCGACCCAGGCACCCAGGCGGCGCCGGTTGTCGAAGATATCGCCGCTGCTGAAACTGCGGCGCAAAGCGGCGCCGATACCGCCATAGCCGAGCACCAGCCACGCCGAACAGAGCAAGGTCAGGGGCAGACCTGCCGGCGTGCCGCGCACCAGCACCTCGCCAGCCAGCAAGGCAATAAACCACGGCAATGCCGCCTTGCGGCCGTGGATCAGCCAAAACACCAGGCCCAGCGCGGGATCGGGATTCCAGGGGGTGATGTTCAGCCCGTACATCGGGTCGATGTACGTGGCCCAGTCAAACAGCAGATACAGGCCGACAAAGGCGGGATACGGCAGGTAGCGGGACAGGAATGGGCGCATAACGGTGTTTTTTTAACTGTCCCGCATTATGCATCGCAAGCGTGCGCCACGCCATGTCATCTTGCGTTGTAAGCACATGCAATAATCTTCATGCAATGTCGCAAGGCGCGCCAGCGCCCTCAGGCCTCGGCCAGCGGCAAGCGCACCTCCACCAGCAAGCCCAGGCCGCCATTACCTCTGTGCAACTGAATCGTGCCGCCGTGCTGGCGCACGACGGAAGCGACGATGGACAAGCCCAGGCCGCTGCCCGGCTGCACCTGCTGCGGCGCACGGAAAAAGCGGTCGAACACGCGTTCATACAGCGCCGGCGCGATGCCCGGCCCCTGATCGGCCACATGCAACACGGCCTGGCCCCGCTCCGCATGCAGCGACACCGTCACGCTGCTGCCGCGCGGGCTGTACTTGATGGCGTTTTCCACCAGATTATCGATCAGCGAAACCAGGCTCTCGCGCTGTCCGGGCACGCTGAGCGAAACGCTGGCCTGCAACTCGAGCTCGATATCCCCCGCCTGGGCCAGGCCGGACAGGGCCGCCAGCCGATCTTGCAGCAAGGTATCGAGCGCCTGCCGCCGCGGCAGCTCGCCAGCACCAGCCTGCACTTCGCTGCGCGTCAGCTGCAGCAGCTGCCCCACCAGGCGCGCGGCACGGTTGCCACTGTTCAAGATGCCGTCCAGCAACTCTTGCTGGCGCGGGTCGCTGGCCTGGGCCTGCAAGGCCTCGACATTCACGCGCATGGCCGCCAGCGGCGTGCGCAGCTCATGCGTGGCGTCGGCGATGAAGCTGCGTTCACGCGCGGCACTGGCATCGACCCGTTGCAGCAGGGCGTTGATATTGTCGACCAATGCCGCCAGTTCGCCATGCGGCGGCTTGAACGCCAGCGGACGCAAATCCTGCGGCCCGCGCGCCGCTACCTCCTGCGCCACCTTGCGCCACGGGCGCATGGCAAGACGGATCGACAGCCAGGCCGGCACCAGCAAGAACGGCAGGCTGATCAGCAGCGGCAGCAGGTAATAGCCATGTGAATTGATCGTGATAAAAAACTGCCAGGGGCCGCCCACCTCGAGCACCGTCACGCGCGTGGCCCCCTCAGTCAGGCTACGGCTGCGCCAGGCCTGTCCCTTGATGTAGATCACTTCCATCTGATCAGGACCGGCGCTGCGAATACCGCTGGGCGCTGCGGGAGACTTGTAGACCAGCTCGCCGCCGCGCCAGACCAGGATGCGCGGCGCCAGTTCCGGCACTTTCCCCATTTCAAACTCTTCGCGCAAGGCTTCGTCGATGGCGCGCAAGCTTTGCTCCTGTCGCTGCGGCTGCTCGGCCAGGTTATCGGCCACGCTGATAATGGCGTGCAAGACGCCACGGCCCACATTGCTCGCTTCGCCCGTACCATCGATCAGCACATACGCGACCGCCAGACTCCACAGCACGGTCAGCATCAGCATTTGCGCCAGCATCAAACGGCGCAGCAGCGTAGGCCGGCGCAGCATGGCCCAGACACGCCCCATCATGCGCCGGCACCCGGCGGGGTGGATGTCTCGCCTTGCTGGTCGATGACATAGCCGACGCCGCGCACGGTGCGGATATAGCCCTCGCCTATCTTGCGGCGCAAGTTACCCATATGCACATCGAGGGTATTGCTGGCGTTGGCCAGGCCACCGGGCAGGATATGCTCTTCCAGCACACGGCGCGTGATGACGCGGTTGGCGCGCATCAGCAAGGTCTTCAGCAAGGCATATTCACTGGCGGTGAGCTCCACCGGCCGCCCATGCACGCTGACACGGCGCGTGGGCACCTGCAGCAGCAGGCCGCGCAACTCGATGGTGTCGCCATCGAAGCCATAGCTGCGGCGTGCCAGGGCGCGCACGCGCGACAGCAGTTCGGCCAGCACAAACGGTTTCACCAGGTAGTCGTCGGCGCCGCCATCGAGGCCGCGCAAGCGCTGTTCCAGCGTATCGCGGGCGCTGAGGATCAGCACCGGCAGGCGGGCTGCGCGCAGCCGGGCCAGCAAATCGAGGCCATCGCCGTCCGGCAAGCCCAGATCCAGCAGCACCAGCTCGCAACTGTCGTGTTCGATGCTGCGCGCAGCATCCTCCAGGCTGCGCACCCACACCACTTGCATGCCCTGGTCGCGCAAGGCAATCCGCACGCCATTGCCCAGGTCCATGTCGTCTTCTATCAGCAATATCTTCATGTGGCGTATTAAACCACCGCAAGCTGAAGAATGGGTAAAGAAGCGCTCTTCATGCAATCTTAATAAAAGGCTCATTTTTCCTTCATGGCACAGGCCGATACTAGCCGCAGTCAATCGAGCCACTCCGGACTCGGTTCTCCACCTGACGGATAACTCCATGCACGCACCTACAACCCTGTTGACCTCGCTGGCACTGGCCTGCGGCCTGAGCCTGAACCCCCTGGCCGCCGCGGCGGCCGAACCGGCTGCGGATAATGTCTTCACCATCGGCGGCGGCGTCGCAGCCGTGTCCAGCTATTCCGGCTCCGACAAACTGTCGGCTTCGCCGCTGATCATCCTCGACTATGCCATGGCCAATGGCCTGTTCATCAGCACCTCGCGCGGCATCGGCTATGGCGGCCAGGCTGGGTCCTTCAGTTATAGTGCCGCGCTGGGCTACCGCGGCAAGCGCGAAGACCACAAGCGCACGGGCGTCAACGGTTTCGGCGGCAGCGATTACCTGAAAGGCATGGGTGAAGTCAAGGGCAACGCCAGCGCCTTGCTCAGCGCAGGCTATTCGCCATTGCCGGGCCTGTCGCTGAGCGTGTCGAGCGACATTCCCCTGTCGAATCGCGAAAATGGCGCGAACGTGCATTTCGGCGCAACAGGCCAGATCTACGGCCGCAACGATGCCAAAGGCGTGCAGCAGGACAGCGTCAGCATCAGCGGCCAGCTGGGCTGGGGCGAACGCAAGTACGTGCAGACCATGTATGGCGTAACGGCCACCCAGGCCGCAAATACTTCGTTCAAGCAATACACGCCCAAGGGCGGTTTCTATGAAGCACAGGCCACCGTCAACTGGGAGCACCGCTTCGATGCGCGCTGGGGCATCAATACCCTGGTCGGCGTCGAGCACCGCATGGGCGACGCGGCCGAGAGCCCCATCGTGCAGCGCAAAACATCCCCGATCGGCGCCGTATATGTCACCTACCGCTATTAAAACCGGGGCGACATAAGGGGAACCCGTACGCTGTTTCGCTAATTTACAGAGGGGAATGGCATGGATAAGATGACATGGTTTTCCGACTATGGCCATCCCTTCCATGCATGCATCGCGCCTTGCCCCGCACAGCACCGGGGGCACCCGGCCTATCCAAATACACATGGAACCCTTTGATGACACAAGCCATTACCCTGCATGCGGGCCTGAGCAATATGCAGCCGGGCATGTCCCGCGTGCGCGAGCTGCTCAAGCTGCAATTGCGGGCGCAGCTTCAGCGCCGGCAGACGCGCATCTGGTTACAGCTGCTCAATTCCCATCCCGTCTTCAAGGACTTGCTGCAAGCCTATCCGCGCATGATGCACAAGGTGTACCGCCATTACCTGAGCACGAACCTGTCATGCCGCCAGCGCGTCGCCTTGCTGGTCGAGCACTATCATTTCATCCTGCAACAAGGCTGGGGCAAGTTGATGACGCAGGCGGCGCGCGCGCCCGTGCGCCTGGGTAGCGTACCGGGAAAATCGGGTGCGCCCTACCACCTGCAGCTGTGTTCGCTACAACCGATGGACCGCGAAGGCGAGATGGTGCTGCAACTGGCGCATGGCGATGATGTGATCTACTCGGTCGCGTTTTCCTTTTTCGGTTCCCGCGCACGCGCCAGCATGGGCGTGGGCATCGGCTGCCTCCAGGGTCCGCGCGGCGCGGAAGGCTTGCGCCGGGTGCGCGAAGCCACGCGCGACCTGCATGGCATGCGCCCCAAGGCCCTGATGGTGCGCCTGGTGCGTCAGCTGGGACATGAACATGGCTGCCGCAACATGGTGCTTGTAGGCAACGCCAATCGGGCCGTCCACCATTCCGCCAAAAAGGGCAGGCTGTTCGCCGACTACAATTCCCTTTGGCAAGAACTTGGCGCCCAGGTACGCAAGGATGGCGATTTTGAGCTGCCATGCGAAAACCTGCCCCTGCCTGCCCTGGAAGACATTCCGTCAAAAAAACGCTCGGAAGCACGCAAACGCCACGAACTGACGCTGGCCATGATCGGCAGCCTGCGTAGCGGCCTCGACGCCCATCGCAGCCCGGTGCAGGTCGCCACGGCAGGCGCTGTGGCAGCCGCCAACGAGGCACGGCAAGCGACCGACCTGGAAGACAACGATTACGCTGCCGCCTGAGCCCCCTGCGGCACACGCTTCAACCCATGCGCGGCCCAATCCTGTTACGCTAGCGCTATCGGTATGCATTACGGTGCGCCGGTTCCCCCAACGTTTACTAGGAGGCATTCATGCGCGTAGACATCTACCGCCGGGCCGAGCACGACGGCATTTTTTCCTACCTCGCCGTGCCGGAAGGAAAGATCATTCCTGAAGAGGTGACCAATACCGACTGGCAACTCGAAGTACGCGCCAGCGAAGTGGCCGACGATGCCGAGATCTTGCCCGACTATCATATCGAACAGCCGCACCAGCAGATCGCTGCCAAGGGTTACGCGATCACGGGCCTGAAAGACATGTAAACCAATAAAGCCAAACCAGCATGTCTGCGGTTTGGCTTTGTTGTACGCGCCGGGCGGTGCTGGTCAGTATTCGACCGCCACCTCTTGCGCGCCCAGCATCTGCTCGAGTGCCATCTGCAATTCATCCGATGGCGCCACTTTCCACTCGTCCCCGAACTGCAGCACGCAGCTGACGCCTTGCGGGCTGACCCGCGCAGCGATCGGCAAGCCCGTCTCGGCCCGGTGCGGCATGATCACGTCACGGATACGCTTGGCGTCCAGCGTGGCCGGCAAGGTCAGGCCCAGCTGGCGGCCATACTGCACGCGCGCGGCGATGATGTCGAAGGCGCTCTCGGCCGTGATACGCAAGCCGCCCGAGAAACGGTCTTCCGACACCTTGCCCACGACGGCCAGAAATTCATCTTCCTTGAAGATTTTCCGGTTGGCATCGAACAATTCGCCATACACGGTCACTTCCACCGTGCCGCTCTTGTCATCCAGGGTGACGATGAGAATCTTGCCGCGCTGCGTCATCTGCGTGCGCAAGCCCGTGATGACGCCGGCCATCATGCGCGGTTCGCGCGACGGCGACAATTCAGACAATTTCGTGCGCGCAAAACGGCGCGCCTCGGGCGCATACGAATCGAACAGGTGGCCGGACAGATAGAAACCCAGGGCGATCTTTTCTTCCGTCAGGCGCTGCTTGTCACTCCACACGGGCACTTTGACGTACTCGGGCGGCGCCACCATGTCGCTGTCGTCGCCGCCGAACAGGCTCACCTGATTCGCCGCCTTGGCGGCCTGGTCGGCGCATTCCATGGCGAACGCCACGGATGCGAGCAGGATGGCGCGGTCGACCTTCAGGCAGTCGAAGGCGCCGCTGCGTATCAGGGACTCGATGGTGCGGCGGTTAATTTGCTTTTTATCCACCCGCTTGCAGAAATCGAACAGACTGGTGAAGGGGCCACCCGCCTCGCGCGCGGCGATGATGGCTTCGATGGCGTTCTGGCCGGAACCTTTCACGGCGCCCAGGCCATAGCGGATCTGCGTGACTTTCTTGCCGCTCACGGACGGCGCCGCGCCGCTCGGCGTGAAGCGGTAGTCCGATTCGTTGATATCCGGCGGCAACAAGGTCAGCTTGCAGATTTCCAGCGAGTCTTCCACCAGGATCTTGATCTTGTCCGTGTCGTCCATGGCCAGCGACAAGTTGGCGGCCATGAAAGCGGCCGTGTGGTGCGCCTTCAAATACGCCGTGTGGTACGACAGCAGGGCGTAGGCGGCGGCGTGCGATTTGTTGAAACCGTAACCGGCAAACTTTTCCATCAAGTCGAAGATCTCGTCGGCCTTGGCGGCCGTCAAGCCATCCTTGGCCGCACCGGCACGGAAGATCTCGCGGTGCTCGGCCATCTCTTCGGCCTTCTTTTTACCCATGGCGCGGCGCAGCATGTCGGCGCCGCCCAGCGAGTAGCCGCCGACGATCTGCGCCATCTGCATCACCTGCTCCTGATACACCATGATGCCGTAGGTTTCGGACAGAATCGCTTCCGTGCGCGGATCGGGGTAATCAAAACGCTCGCCGTGCTTGCGCTTGCAAAAATCGGGAATCAGGTCCATCGGGCCCGGACGGTACAGGGCCACCAGCGCGATAATGTCTTCGAAACGGTCGGGACGCGCGTCTTTCAGCATGCCCTGCATGCCGCGCGACTCAAGCTGGAACACGGCCACGGTCTTGGCCTTGGTCAACAGGTCGTACGACGGCTTGTCGTTCAGCGGCAAGGTGGCCAGGTCGAAATCGGCTTGCGCGGGATCGAGCTGCTTGATGTAGCGCACGGCGCGGTCAAGGATGGTGAGCGTGGTCAGACCCAAAAAGTCGAACTTCACCAGGCCAACGGCCTCCACGTCATCCTTGTCGTACTGCGACACGACACCCGAGTCGCCACCCTGCGTGTACAGCGGGCAAAAGTCTGTCAGCTTGCCGGGGGCGATCAGCACGCCCCCCGCGTGCATGCCGATATTGCGCGTGATGCCTTCGACTTGCTGCGCCAGCTCGAGCAACTGCTTGACCTCTTCCTCGTTTTCCAGGCGCTCCTTGAGCAACGGCTCTTCCTCGATGGCGTCGGCGATCGACACGGGTTTACCCGGCTTGAACGGGATCAGCTTGGAAATACCATCGCAGAAGTTGTAGCCGAAGTCCATCACGCGGCCCACGTCGCGGATCGCGCCCTTGGCCGCCATGGTACCGAAGGTGGCGATCTGCGAGACGGCCTCCTTGCCGTACAAATCCTTGACGTGCTGGATGACGCGGTCGCGCCCTTCCTGGCAAAAGTCGATATCGAAGTCGGGCATCGATACGCGTTCGGGATTCAGAAAACGCTCGAACAGCAGGTTGTATTGCAGTGGGTCCAGATCGGTAATCAGCAGCGAATACGCCACCAGCGAACCGGCACCCGAACCGCGGCCCGGGCCGACGGGCACGCCGTTTTCCTTGGCCCACTGGATAAACTCGGCCACGATGAGGAAGTAGCCGGGAAATTTCATGTTGCAAATCGTATCCGTCTCGAACTTCAGACGCGATTCGTAGCGCGGACGCTCCTTTTCGCGGCGCTCGGGATCGGGATACAGCTGGATCAAACGCTTTTCCAGGCCGGCCTGCGATTCGGCAACGAGGAACTCGTCGATCGTCATGCCGGGCGGCGTGGGGAAGTTCGGCAGTTGCGGCTTGCCCAGGACTAACGTCAAATTGCAGCGCTTGGCGATTTCCACGGAATTGGCCAGCGCGGCGGGCAAGTCGGCGAACAGCTCCGCCATATCGGCCTGCGACAGGAAGCGCTGGCTGTCATTGAAACGTTTCACCCGCTTGGCGTTGGCCAGCATTTCGCCTTCGGCGATACAGGTGCGGGCTTCGTGGGCAATAAATTCCTCAGGGGAAATGAATTGCACGGGATGCGTGGCAACAACAGGCAAGCCCAGCTTGGCCGCCAGTGCCACCGCATGGCGTACCTGCGCTTCCTGGTTGGCCTGGCCGCCGCGCTGGATCTCGACATAAAAATGCCCGGGGAAAATCTCGGCCCAGCGCTGCGCATTGCGCTCGGCCAGGGCCAGGTTGCCATTCTCGATAGCAATACCAACATCGCCGAAATGCGCGCCGGACAGGGCGATCAAGCCATTCGCCGCGCTTTCGCCCGGGTACAGGTCGTAGGTATTCGTCGCCAGCGCCTGCAGCCACTCGGTGCGCAGTTCCGCGCGTCCCTTGTACTGGTTGGTCAGCCAGGCCATCGACAGCAGTTCGCACAGTTGCAAATAGCCCATGCGATTCTTCGCCAGCAACAGCAAACGCGACGGCTTTTCGCGGTTGTCGTCATTCGTGATCCACACGTCGACGCCGACGATGGGCTTGATGCCCTTGCCGCGCGCTTCCTTGTAAAACTTGACCATGCCAAACAGGTTCGACAAGTCGGTGACGGCCAGCGCCACCTGCTTGTCCTTCGCCGCCGCCTTGACCACGTCGTCGATGCGCACCAGGCCATCGACGATCGAGTACTCCGAGTGCACGCGCAAGTGGACGAAGGCGGGCCCTTGCGGGGCTTGCGGTGAACCTGCCGGAGCGCCGGCCTCTTGCATTACCATTTCCATCTGTGTGTACCGTTTCGTGCAAAATTCAATGGGGTCTATTCTACCGCGTCGCGCGTACGGACCGGGTATCCGGCCTGGCCTGTCGGGCTTATAATATCGGCTGTTCAGTCTAAGCCGATCGCCATCATGCAAGCCATCACCCCAGCAACACCCGCCGTTTCCGCCGCCGTCAGCCCGCTGGCCGCCACGTTTGTCAATATCGCCGCGTATAAATTCATCACGCTAGCCGATACGGAAGCCATGCGTCCCTTGTATCAGGAGCAATGCCTGGCGCTGGAACTGAAGGGGACGATCCTGCTGACGCCGGAAGGCATCAACATGTTCCTGTCGGGCACGCGCGAGCATATCGACAGCTTCCTCGCCTGGGTCCGCAGCGACGAGCGTCTGGCCGATCTGGAATGGAAAGAAAGCTTATCGAATGAGCAATCGCACAAGCGCATGCTGGTCAAGCTAAAAAAAGAAATCATCACCATGCGCATGCCGCTGATCCAGCCGGAACTGGGCCGCGCCCCGTCCGTCGATGCGCACACGCTCAAGCGCTGGCTCGACGCCGGCGTGGACGACGCGGGCAAACCCGTGGTCATGATGGAAACGCGCAACGCCTTCGAAGTGGACGTGGGCACGTTCAACAACACGCTTGATTATCGTATCGACAAGTTCACGGAATTCCCGGCTGTTGCCGCCGCGCACAAGGAAGAACTGGAAGGCAAGACCGTCGTCACCTTCTGCACGGGCGGCATCCGCTGCGAAAAGGCCGCCATCCACATGAAGGAAATCGGCTACGACAGCGTGTACCAGCTCGACGGCGGCATCCTGAAATATTTCGAGGAAGTGGGCGGCGAGCACTATACGGGCGACTGTTTCGTGTTCGACTACCGCACGGCCCTGAACCCGAAACTGGAACCGACGGAAACCGTGCAATGTTTCGTCTGCCGCGCCGTCGTCACCCCGCGCCAGCAACTGGCGCCGGAATATGTGTACGAGGTGTCTTGTCCGCATTGCTACGGGAAAAAGACGAGCTGAGAGCACCACGGCCACCAGCTGGCCGTAGTGCCCTCAGCCTGACTAGGCAAAAATTTCAGCCAACCAACTTCTCAAGCTATAGCGGCAGTACATATCGTCAGGCAAACTGACGTAGGCGGTGCGCAAGAAATCCGCGGGCAAGTCAGTCGTCTGGCGGTCCACCACCAGGATATTCTCGGGACGGTAAAAATCATAGCTGACGACATCGGCATTCGTCGTGATCATTTTTTTACCGGCTCCCAGGCACTCGATGGTACGCATCGTCAAGCCCGTCTGCCCAGGGTGATGAATGTCGAGCACGATCTCGCTACGCGAAAACAAGTCGAGAATCTGTTGCTTGTTCAGCGAGTGCCATTGGACATCCTTCCACGGTATGGCGCGAAAATCACGATCAAACAATTTTCGAACTGCCATCACCCATTTGCTTTGATAATAAAAATGCGTGTAGACGGGCAGCGTCATGCCCGCGCGCCGTGCTGCCGCCACAATGCGCCGGACTACTGCGTAGCGGTCAGAATGCACTGTGCCGAGAAACAGCATGCCAATATCGTTGGTGTTTTTTTCCGCCTGCCTGGCCGCCATCGCTTCATACACACTGATATAAAACAGCGGCAGGTGCCGCACGTGCGGGATATTGACGGTGTCTAGCCGGTCGAAACTGTATGCCTTGTCAAAGTACGATAGCTTGACTTCGCCATTCTTGAAATTTTTTAAGGAATCCCACGAATAATAAAGGAAACGTGCCGTTGGCTGGCTTTCGCGCAGCATCCTGAGCCGCTCCGCCGAAATGGCTTCGCCCTTGATGACAAACACGGCATCGTAGGCAATGGCACGTGCGTCATGAATGATGCGGTCGAAATAACGGTCGCACATGGTGGCCACCAGCTCGGGCCGAAAACGTATCAATGCCTTTACCAGCGGCGTCGACGCCGGGCGGTCATCATGCCAGTCGACTTGACAGCCCGCCAGTTCCAATTCCGCCTTGATTTCTTTCTCGTAATCGAACGTCCTCGGAGAAATAAATAAAACGCGCGCTCCCTTTTGAATCATGTGACTTCGCCTTGCTTGAGAATTTTTGCTGGAATACCGCCGACGGTAGCGCCTGCGGGGACATCGGCAAGCACCACGGCATTGGCGCCCACGCGGGCACCATTGCCGATCATGACGCCACCAAGGATCTTGGCGCCGGAACCGACGATCACGTTATCGCCCACAGTGGGACGCGACTGCTCGGAGAAATTCACATCGATTTCACGCGCGCCAAAGGTGACATTATGGTAAATCGTGGCGTTTTCACCAATGCTGTTTACGCCAATCACCGTGCCCTGAGTGTGCGGAAGATACAAGCCTTTGCCAATATCACAGCGGATGGCGATTTCGAGACCGAACACGACAAAATTGAGCAATGAAAACAACTTGGCCAGCGGTGACAGTTTGTGCCGGTAAAACCAATGGGACAGCCGAAAAATTACCACCGGCGCGAAGCGGGGCGACAGGGTTCCCAGTATCACGCCCATGATGCCCGGCATGCGGCCAGGCTGGCCATTGGCCGCATATTGCCGCGCCAAATCGGCCAGCAAGGTTTTTTTTAACGTCATGGTTGACGGCTGGAGCCCATCAGCCCCTTGTCGGCAAGTTCACTGACCGAGCGCGCATAGGCGGCCTTGTCTTCTGCCGGCTGCTGCGAAGCCCAGGTCAGGAAATGCTTCAAGCCGTCCTTGAACTGTACGCCTGGCGTAAAGCCCAGGACGTCAGCGGCAACCGAAACATCGGCGATATTATGGCGAATGTCGCCGACGCGGAATGCGCCGGTGACGGTAATCTCGCTATCGCTGTTAAAGAATTGCTTGATCTCTTGCGCGACGGTCATCACGCTGGTGGCTTGGCCGGAACCGACATTGAGCGCACCGACGAAAGGGCCGGCGTGGTTGACACTGCGCACCGTTGCTTCAACAACATCGTCGATATACACAAAGTCGCGCGACTCTTCGCCATCTTCATAGATTTCGATCAGTTGATTCTGCCGCGCCAGATTCGAAAACACTGCCAGGATTCCGGTATACGGGTTCTTCAGCGACTGGCCCGGACCATACACATTCTGATAGCGCAGGCCAAAACCGTTGATGCCGCGGGTACGCGCAAACAACAGCACGGCCTGTTCCTGCACCTGTTTGGTCAGGCCATACATCGACATCGGCAGGAAAGGCGCCGTCTCCGCCGTCGGCAACAGCGCCACCGGCTTGATGCAGACAGGACAGACGGGTTCAAACATACCGGCGGACAGGTGTTCGCGCGTACGCTGATGCGGGAACACCGTGCCATGCGATGCGCACTGGTAAGCACCTTCACCATACACGGCGCGGCTCGAGGCCACGACGATGGAGCGCAAGTCCTTGGCGCAATCTTCGTTCTGCAGCAAATCTAGCATCGTGGCGGTCCCCTGCACGTTGACGCTGAAATAGCGGTCGATTTCATACATGGACTGACCGGTGCCCGTTTCGGCAGCCAGGTGCACGATGGCATGCACACCTGTCAGTGCCTGCTTCATCGCATCCCGGTCACGCACATCGGCCTTGATCAGTTCAACCTTCCCGGCCAGATCGTCAGGCAGGACATCGCTTGCATGAATCTGCGGGCTGAAATTGTCCAGCACGCGCACCTGCATGCCCTGGCCAAGGAAGGCGCGACACAAGCGTTGTCCGATAAAACCCGCGCCGCCGGTAATGAGTACTGTTTGGTTCATGCCATTCTTCTTTCTTACGTAATGAATCTGATGGTTGGTGTTATGCCCTGCCGAGCACTTTCAACAGGCAATAGGCCCGGAACTGCATTTTTTTAAGAAAACTATTAGTGCTGGCACTACCGCCACTCGAAACGTTGGCACCGTGACGGCGATACAGGATCAGCGGCTCCGCGATAAGTTCTACCCGATAATAAAGCTCGGCGACCAAGGTCAGCCACAAGTCGTGCGGGCACAGCTTGCGATTGCCGGGAAAGGGCAGCGCCTTGCGCAGAATGCTGCGCTTGAAGGCCATGCAAGCGCCCAGATAGCGTGATTTAAGCAGGTTTTTCCAGAACCCCTGGCCGCCGCCACGCAGGGAAAACAAGGTCGTGTCCAGTGGCGTCAGGACATGGTCCGTGAACTGCGCATTACACACCACCATGTCGCAACGCTCCAGGGCGGCCAACATTTTCTGCACCCGGTCGGCGAGCCAGACATCATCCTGGTCGGACAGGAAAATCACCTCGCCTGTCGCGTGCCGGATGGCATTTTCAAAATTGCCGCTATACCCCTTGTCGAGCTCATTGGCGATGATACGGATGCGTGCATCGCCACATGTCCGGATCTTCTCCAGCGTCAGGTCCGTCGACCCGTCATCCGACACGATCAACTCGTCGTCAACGGACAGTTGTCCGAGTATCGATTCAATTTGCTCCAGAATATATTTTTCGCCGTTATATACGGCCATGCAAACGCTTATTTTAGGCATACGGCTATCATCTTATTCTAGTTTTCAAGCGGTCCCAGGCGGCCAATGACACCATGCACAAAGCCGCGGCAACAATACACAATGTTTTTCAGATGCTGATCGCCAAACAGACTGAACGCCACCATATAGCGTAACGATTTGAGGAAAATACCCAGGCGCACACCCGCTCCCAGATATTTCTTGCCCAATGCAATGGCAATGCCATTCCTGACAATATAATAATTGCGCTGCGGCGTGTGCAGCGAATACGTTTTCGCGCCCACCTTCACGGCGCCATCACCCAGGGTATGGCGGATAACCACGTTGCGGCAGCCGACGATACGATAGCCATGGGCGCGCGCGCGCCAGCACCACTCGAAATCGACCCAATCGATAAACAGCGCCTCGTCCATCATGCCCACGTGGGCCAGGGCCGCATTATTGATGATCATCCCCGAGGCAATCACTTGTGCAACCTCGACCAGGGATTGGCTGGACGTCACCTTGACCGAGTTGACCCCCTGAAGTTCGAAAAAACCTTCTCCCTCGCCGCTGGCCTTGTTTTCCTCCTGAAAATCTGGGGCAATCGCCGCCAAGCGGCCAGCATCGCCAAGACTGCGGTAGTTCTCGAGCATGTTTGCCACATAGTCATGCGGATAGATGGTGTCCTGGTCGCTCAGCAAGGACAGGTGGGCGCCCTGCGCCATGGCCTTGACCATGCCCATGTTCTGCGCCTTGGCAATGCCGACATTACTCTCCAACAGCAACAGCCGCGTGTTCGGCACGTTCGCTTCCAGCGCCCGCAATTTATTGGCCACTTCAGCACTGGCTGAATTATCTACAATATAAATCGTGCGGACCTGGTTTTTTATACTATTCAATGCCTGTTCAAAAACAGAAAAATCCGGCCTGTACGTTACGAAAACGGCATCAATATCATAAACCATCGATTTTCCTAAAAATTGAATAATTCATGCAAGATGACATTATTGAAAAATATGACAAAAAGCCATGCATACGCGATCAACAACACTTCGTTGCGTCCCCTGATCTTGTGCACCAGCGCCGGGATGACAATGACAATCACCACTCCCAGCATTTCAGAGATACGCACGGCGACCACCGGCAGGAAAGACATCGCATAATAAATCCCCAGCGACCAGCCGAGTATTTTTATGCAAAGCACTTCATATTTCGAACTGAATTTATGTATGTTAAATATGCATAAATAATAAACAAAAATCACGCTCAGATAGTACAGGCTGAAAAGGTTAATGGGCGCCTTTTCCTCGCTCTCCAACAATGTCAGATAGATCGAAATCTTGTAACCCAGCACTTCCGGCAACGCCAGCGCGAGAAAAGCCATTGCCTGCAACAGCAAGCCATTCACCAGTGAAAATGCGAGCGTTGCCAGCGGCAGAATCGCATACAGCTTGAAGTCGAGCCTGTTCAAACGGATCAGGTAAAGGGGAACCAGAATAATCGCCGAGTAATGGAACAAGGTTGCCATCCCCACCTTGATGAGAAAATCCTTGAGGCGGCGATCCGCAATATCGGGGATTGCCAGCAACAACAGGCCACAAGCGATGCTGGCCCGAATTTGTGTCATGGTGTGCAATGGGAAGTACAAAAAGACAAAGCAAATCAGCGCCATGATGGGATATGGCGAGATTTTCTGGATGGCCTTGACGTTGATCGCCATTCCCAAAGCAGCATACGCCAACAGGACCCAGCGGAATCCATCGCCGGGCAACATCTTGGCTATCGCCGTGATCAGCCAGAACGTCGGCTCCCGCGTTTTGAAGTCGGCGCCCAACAGCCCTGAAAATTGCTGATAGCTCTCCAGATATTGCAGGGAGTCACGGTCAAATCCCACTTGCCGAAAACCGGCGATGCATACCAGCAAAAAAGCAAGTCCCAACAGCAGGCGGGTTTGCGATGTGTCCGTCAAACGTATCGGCTTCATTTTTTCGCGTTGTCACCAAACAGGGTACGCACGAAGATCGCCATCATCTTGGCCGATACGGTTTTCCACGAAAATGCCTGTGCAGTCAGCAATCCCGCAGCGATCTTCGCCCGGCGCGCGGCTCCATCCCGGACCAATTCCTGTATGCGCTCAACAATAGTTTGCACATCCTTGTTTTTCACAAGCCAGGCAGTATCTTCCGTCGCGCCCATATAGCCGGTTGTCACCACGGCCGCACCCGTTGCCAGTGCCTCCAGCACGGGATAATGGGGTGCGCCATGCTGAACCGTACCAGGAGAAACAAGAATATCGACGCTGCGGTAATAATCGGCCAGTTCGGCATCGCTTTTGGGCACGACGACTTCACATTTTTCGTGCTGCCATCCTTGCGGCAAATTTCCATACGCTACGCGCAAGCGGAAACGCGGATCGAGTTTCGCCAGTTGCTCAAACGCCTGCAACACGTAGATGGTGCCTTTTTCAGGTTCATGGCGCCCAATGCAGCCGATGATGATGGTCTCGTTGCTATCGATATCGCGGGGCACTGCCAATGGTTTAAAGATGTCAAGATCCATTCCAGGTGGAACAAAATCGCTGGCCCGCAGATTTTTATAACGGAAATATACCGGCGCATTCACGATTCTCTTGAGCGGCAACTGGTATGACAGGGCGGAAATCGCTGCCAGGACCAGGTCCTTGGCCGTCTTCATGTTGACATAGTATTCCGCCTCATACGCCTGCACGTAGTAGGCCTTCCTGGCGTTGCCGCACGATGCCAGGGCCACGGGCCATGCTGTCAGCGACTGATTGGCCAGAATCAGCTCGTACTCGGCCCCCACGGCCTTCAGGCCCGCATACAGCGATTGCAAATGATAGCGGCCACTGGGCTTGGCCAGTGGATTGCGCTCGGCCGCAATCTGTCCTTTGTCATTCACCCACAGGATCCGGGCAATAGTGGGAAAGTAGGGAGCGTCGCTACTGTCAGGACACAAGAAGGCCACGTCGTTTCCTGATTTGACCCATTCATTCGCCAGCTCGGACAATACCCTGCTACCGCCTGAACGGGCAAAAATCAAAATGGGAATCAGAATCTTCATGTAACTTTCTCAGGGTATATATACGATCGAATGGAAATGCATTGCCTGGCATTGCGCCCAAGCGGCGCGGTCTTCGCAACTGTCCGCTTTCAAGCGAGCGGCGCACTGCCTCTCAGCGGGAAAAATTCCGGACGTTTGCCCAGGCAAATATCAGGTAACAAAAATAGCTGACCGCATAGGCCGCGTTTGCACCATGCGCGCCATATTGGCCAATCAAAAATAGGACAATACGATAAACAGCAGGGCAAAAATCACTTCGGCAGCCATGAACCAGCATGTGGCGCCTCTGGATACCATCGGATAGGCATACAGAAAAGACAGTATTTTTAGCACGTCGCCGACAAGCTGCATGGCGAAAAGATCACGCGCAGCACGGAATGCTTCGGTAAACAACAAGGTGAGCGCGACATCGCGCAACACATAGACGCCCACGGCAAGCAGAGCCACGATCGGCATGACGATCTTTGCGGTGCTGCGGATCTCTTTCAAGATCGCATCACTCCCGGTCAGTGAGACCAGTTTGGGCAAGAAATACGTGCTCAGCGCCATTGTGATCACCCCAAGATACACTTCGGAGATCTTCCACACCGCCTGCCATTGGCCGGCCTGCTCCCATCCCGTTTTACTGACCAGAATGTTACGTACCACGAGCAAGGCCATGGGCATGGTCAATGCCGTTGTCACCGCCATTACCACATAGGCGCCAATACCGCGCAACTCAGCCTTGCTGGCCCTGCCCCACCAGAAGCGCAGGCGGCACCATGGCTGCCGTATTACACCAAGCAACATGACAAGGCCGGAGATGCCGGAGAATAGCACTGCCGCGATCAGGGCGCCATTCAGGTTCTCGCGCACCACGAGCACAACCATGATCACCGTGGCAATCAGCACGGAAACAATGCCCAAGCCCACGTAACGACGATATTGCTGCTGGCCGTTGAGAATCGACGCGATCAAGATATTCGCAGCAGAAAATGGCAAAGCCAGGGCCACCATGATAACCAGCCAGAAATAGCGCGCCTCGCCGAACACCAGGATGGCCAACGGTTGCGCGCACAGGCAAATCACAGGAATCATAACTGCCATCAACAAGCAGATCCAGTTCAGCGCCGCCTTCCACCACGGTGCGCATGCCTGCGGGCCAGCTTCATGGTGCTGGGCCGTATAGCGCACGACACCGTTGCCCGCAGGCGCCGCCACCACGCCGTTGAGAGCGGTGATGAGGCTTTGAACTTGCCCGAGCATGGCGATGCCGCTCGGTCCTGTGTACACCGCAACAACCTTGGCAATGACAAAACCGCTGGCCATGCGCAGCAACGTCAGCAAGCCACTGAACAAAGTGACCGTCAGTAATTTCTTCACTATCGGATCATATCAGACTGCTGAGCACGGCATCGACGACTTGCTCAACGTCCGATTCCGACATGGTTGGCCCCATGGGCAAGCTGATAATCTGCTGGTGCACCTGTTCCGCGATGGGAAAATCGCCCGTCTTGTAACCCAGCTCAACATAGGCGGGCTGCAGATGCGGCGGTATCGGGTAATGGATCATGGTGCCGATGGACTTATCGCCCAATGCCGCTTGCAGGGCACCCCGTCCTGGCGTGCAAATGACATACAAATGCCAGACAGGGTCGCACCACTCAGGCACATGGGGCAAGACGATGCCAGGGACATCCTTCAATTTGTCATTGTAAATGCGGGAAATCTCGCCACGCCTGCTGTTCGAAGCGTCAAGATCTGGCAATTTGACGCGCAGCAATGCCGCCTGCAACTCGTCAAGACGCGAATTGAAGCCCGCCACTTCATTATGGTATTTGATACGCGAGCCGTAGTTACGATACACGCGCAGATTGTCCGCGAGGACGGCATCATTTGTCGTCACCGCACCCGCATCGCCCAGCGCGCCGAGATTTTTCCCGGGATAAAAACTGAACGCCGCGGCATCGCCCAGGCTACCGACACGGCGGCCCTTGTACAAAGCGCCATGCGCCTGGGCCGCGTCCTCGATCACTTTCAAGCCATGCTTCTGCGCAATGGCATTGATGGCATCCATGTCGGCAGGCTGTCCGTACAGGTGGACGGCAATGATGGCCTTGGTATTCGCGGTGATGGCAGCTTCAATTTTCGTCGGATCGATGTTGTAGGTACGTGCGTCCGGCTCGACGGGCACAGGCACTGCGCCACAATGCGTCGCCGCCAGCCAGGTGGCCACATAGGTATTGCTGGGAACAATCACCTCGTCGCCAGGTCCGATGCCATAGGCCTTGAGGATCAGAAAGATGGCATCAAGTCCATTGGCCACGCCAACCGTGTGGTCCGCTTGGCAATAACGAGCAAACTCTTGCTCGAAAGCCTCGACTTCTTTGCCCAGCACATACCAGCCGGAATGCAGCACACGGTGAAACGCGCTTTCAAGTGCTGCTGCATGCTCAAGATTAATTGCTTTTAAATCAAGGAAAGGGATAGCCATAATTATTTTTTCTGCTCAATCGGTGAAGATACCGGATCCGCACCGGATAAGGATGCGGTAATGCGAAGGAAATCGCTGTAATCGCGAATATAGTCGTCCGCATCATACACATGGGATGCAAAAACCAGTAACACGGCGTCTGGAGAGTATTTGTATTGCACACCCCAGGTGAGCGGCGGCAAATAAATACCCAGGTTGGGAGCGTCCAGCATATATTCCTGGCGCACATTGCCATCATCCGCTACGACAGCGCAAGAACCATGAACGCAGATCAGGAATTGATGGCATGCATGGTGTGCATGTTCGCCGCGCAGCTCCTTGCTGGGAACGTCAAATACGAGGAAATAGCGTGCTGCATCAAAGGGGATTTCCTTCTGGAATTCACCCACAGACAAGGAGCCACGAATGTCCTTAATCAAGGGGAACTTGTACAGACGCACGCCATTGACATTCGAAAGCGCTCCGTCCTTGGTAAATTCCGACGAAGCGGCGGTGCCAAGCAGTGGCCCATGCTCTGTACTCGGACTGGCGTTCGTATAGCCGACCACGCGCGCCGGGTTGCCGACGACGATGGCATGAGCCGGGACGTTCTTGGTCACGACCGCACCGGCACCCACCATCGCATTTTCGGCAATGATGATACCAGGCAGGATGACAGCGCCGGCGCCGATAGAGGCGCCGCGGCGTATGCTTGTCCGCGCGACTTGCGCCAGATACTGTTTGCTTCTGGGGAATTTGTCATTGGCAAAGGTCGCGTTCGGACCGATGAAGACATCGTCGCCAATGGTGATCCCATCCCATAATTGCACGCCACATTTGACGGTGACCCGATCGCCCAGCACCACGTCATTTTCAATGAACACATGATCGCAGATATTGCACTCGGCACCAATGCGCGCACCACCCAAGACATGCGCAAACGCCCACACATTGGTCGCGGCGCCAATCGAAGCTCCTGGCTCGACAATGGCGTGGGAATGGATATGTTTTTTTTCAGTCATTAAAGGCCTTGCAATCGCGATTATCAAAAATACCACTTCACTTCGTATCCCCCCCAATAGCCGTCACTCGCAGGGACGGCTCTGTGGGCATCAATGCATGCACAATCTTAGTGCATCGTCCCATGCAGGCAAATCACAAAATGCCTGCTTCAGGCGCTCGCAAGACAAGACAGAGTACGCTGGGCGGGGCGCAGGCAATGGGTACGCATCGGTCGTGATTGCCGTGACAACCGGCGACTTGGCCAATGCGGCATTGTCCAGGATTGCCTGTGTGAAACCGGCCCACGTTGTTTGCCCCTGTGCCGTCAGATGATAAACGCCGGAATGCCGTTGCCACCAGGACTGCAGATCGCCACTCGCCTGTGTTTGCGCGAGAATATGCGCTGTCGTATCGGCAATGGAACGGCACCATGTTGGCGATCCATGCTGGTCGCCAACAATACGCAATTCATCGCGTTCCTGGGCAAGGCGCAGCACGGTCAGCAGAAAATTCTTTCCACGCATGCCATAGACCCAACTCGTGCGGAAAATCAGATGGGGGATGCCAGCCGCCTGGATAGCTTGCTCACCAGCAAGCTTGCTGCGGCCGTACACATTGATCGGACAGGTCGGGTCATCTTCCACGTACGGGCTGCCTTTAGTGCCGTCAAAGACATAATCGGTCGAGTAATGAATCATTGCAGCCCCAAGCGTCTTCGCCTCCTGCGCCATGACGGCCGGAGCTTCCGCATTGATGCGCATGGCCAGTTCAACCTCGGTTTCCGCCTTGTCGACTGCCGTATATGCGGCAGGATTGACGATCAACCCAGGTTCTACCGTGCGAATGACATCGCGTATCTGGTCAAGATTCGACAAATCAAGTTCGCCGCGCCCCAAGGCCACGATCTCGCCGAGCCCCTGCAAGCTGCGCTCAAGCTCATAACCCAACTGGCCTGTATTTCCCGTAAGCAAAATCTTCACTCAAATACCTCGGCATCAGCCAACAACTTGCCAAGTTGATCCTTGGCGGACAAGAGAGGAGCTTCTCCCTCATGGAGTGGCCAAACGATGTTCAGTGCAGGATCGTTCCATAAAATACAGCGCTCAAATTCAGGCGCCCAGTAATCTGTCGTCTTGTAGAGAAATTCCGCGTTGTCGCTGGTCACCATGAAGCCATGTGCAAAGCCAGTCGGTATCCACAACTGCCGCTTGTTCTCCGCAGACAAGACTACGCCAACAGACTGACCGAAAGTGGGCGAGTTCTTGCGCAGGTCAACGGCAACATCGTAGACGCTGCCCGCAGTCACGCGAACCAGTTTACCTTGCGGCTGGCGGATTTGATAATGCAAACCGCGCAGTACGTTTTTTGCGGATCTGGAATGATTGTCTTGCACAAAGTCGGGCGCAATTCCCGCCAGCTTTTCAAACTGCGCGGCATTGTAACTCTCGAAGAAGAATCCCCGGTCGTCGCCAAACACCTTGGGTTCAATAATCAGTACATCGGGTATTGCAGTCGCATGGATTTGCATAATCAGAAGATCTTTTCATTCAATAAACGCAAGAGATACTGCCCATATGCATTTTTCTTCAAGGGCTGGGCAAGCTGAAGCAACTGCTCCGCATTGATATACCCTTTGCGATACGCGATTTCTTCAGGACAAGCCACTTTCAAACCTTGGCGATTTTCGATGGTGGCAATGAATTGTCCCGCTTCCAGCAGGGATTCATGCGTACCGGTATCGAGCCAGGCCATGCCACGTCCCATGCGCTCGACATTGAGCTGGGCGCGTTCCAGATAGACCCGATTGACATCGGTAATTTCCAGTTCGCCCCGCTCCGACGGCTTGATCTCAGCAGCGATATCACAAATCTGCTTGTCATAAAAATATAAGCCGGTTACCGCATAGGAAGACTTCGGTGCTGTGGGCTTTTCCACGATGCTGATCGCCCGGCGCTGCGCATCAAATTCCACTACGCCGTAACGCTCCGGATCATGTACATGGTAGGCAAACACCGTGGCACCTTCATGACGGTTGCTCGCGGCGCACAGTTGCGCCTCGAAATCATGGCCATAGTAAATATTATCGCCCAGTATGAGTGCCGAAGGCGCATCGCCGATGAAGTCGCGGCCGATGATGAATGCCTGCGCCAGGCCATCAGGCGTGGGCTGCACCGCATAGCTCAAGCTGATGCCCCATTGACTGCCATCTCCCAGCAGCTCTTGGAAGCGCGGCGTATCCTGCGGCGTCGAAATGATCAATATTTCTTTAATGCCCGTCAACATCAAAGTGGTCAGCGGATAATAAATCATCGGCTTGTCATAGACAGGCAATAACTGTTTGGACACGGCCATCGTCACTGGGTACAGGCGGGTGCCAGAACCGCCGGCAAGGATGATGCCTTTGCGCGCCAGCACTGGCGCGCTCATGGCGCCTCCTTGCGCGCCGCGTAATTCTTTTCCATCCAGTTCAGATAGGCGCCCGATTGCACATCGGCCACCCATTCCTGGTTAGCCAGATACCACTGCACCGTTTTTTTGATGCCACTCTCGAAGGTTTCCGCAGGCCGCCAGTCCAACTCCCGCTCGATTTTACGGGCATCAATGGCATAGCGACGGTCATGACCTGGACGATCCGCCACATACGTGATCTGCTCCCGGTACGATCCGCCAGACGCCTTCGGCGACAGCTCGTCGAGTATGTCGCACAGGGTATACACGACATCCAGGTTAGCTTTCTCATTCCATCCGCCAATGTTGTAGGTCTCGCCCAAACGCCCATCCTCAAGTACGCGGCGAATGGCGGCACAATGGTCACTGACATACAGCCAGTCGCGAACCTGTTGTCCATCGCCATAAATGGGCAGCGGTTTGCCAGCCCGCGCGTTGGCGATAATCAACGGAACCAACTTCTCGGGGAAGTGATACGGCCCATAATTATTCGAACAATTTGTCGTCAGCGTCGGCAAGCCATACGTATGATGATAGGCGCGGACGAGATGATCCGAAGCGGCCTTGGAGGCGGAATAGGGGCTGTTGGGCGCATACGGGGTCGTTTCGCTGAAAGGCGCATCATCTGGCCCCAGCGTACCGTACACCTCATCGGTTGATACGTGCAGGAAGCGGAAAGCGGCCCGCTCCTCGTCAGGCAGGCCAGACCAATACGTGCGGGCGGCCTCGAGCAAACTGAATGTGCCGTTAATATTTGTATTGACAAACTCACCAGGGCCGAGAATAGACCGATCCACATGGCTTTCGGCAGCGAAATGAACAATCGCACGCGGCTTGTTGTCAAAAAACAACGCATCGAGCTGAGCACGATCACAAATATCGCCTTGCACAAACATGTGCCGGGCATCCTCGCTCACCGCCTTCAAGTTATTCAAATTTCCTGCATAAGTTAGCTTATCCAGATTAAGAATCGGCTCGTCGCTGGAGGCAAGCCAGTCATTTACGAAATTTGATCCTATAAAGCCAGCACCGCCGGTCACTACAATCATTTCAATACCTCATACGTCAAAAAAATGCAACAATTTTAATACATGGAAGTGCTTTTTCAAGCAAAATACTGACGCATCATAAAATCTGCTGGAGTTACCTGCACCTTAGACCCTGACGACTGCAATATTTTCAATACTCATCACGCCCTCTCGGGACTGCCCCATATTTTACGCAGTCACATGGAGTTGGGGCAAATACTTGCGCACACATGGCCGAAGAAAACGCTACTTCCAAAGCAATAATTCCAAAAAGAAAATATACTTACCCGTCAAAAGCACGTTCAGTCCGATGTACTGCGGAATCATCCGCAGCAGGAGACTTCGCATAGAGTAAAATATATATTTAACTAATTCAAATAGTTGATTTTTTCGCATCAAAAAAAACCTACCATCTGATAATTCAAAAAAATTTTACGAAATTTACAACATTTTTAAATAAAATAAAAGCTTAGTTACGTCCGGTAACAAATGTATCCAATTAAATATTTTCAAAAATGAAGAAATAAAATAAATTACCCACTATCTGTTTTACAGTTCTTTTGCTCAGCCGCAGAATCGGCTATGATCAGGCATGACTGGGAAATGGTGTTTTGCGAATCCCGAACTTTGGATAGCAAGCCTGGCGTGACTGCCGTTCGGCGACGCCCAGGAACAGATCAATCTGCCGCACGCGCCCGGACAAGCAGTCGACGCCATGCAGTAGGCAGGCTCAACGCTCGGACCGAGGTGGATCATGCAGGCCTTGGAAGCGATGGAGAGCGAGGCAAACCGATGCTACGTTAGATAGCTCTCGCACAGCGCAGGTCTTGCCGGCCTTGAGTCAGCGCCGCCACAGCCGCAAACCGCGCCGCGTGACAAGTACGGCAACCAGACTCATTGATGGATTACCCTGCTCCATAAAATTTATAACGCCTGACAAAACCGTAACATGCAAAGAAGTTACGGTAAAAACAGCGTAATGGAACAAAAAGCAAGTATCGCACCGCGAACCACGGTACGCAGCAAGTTTCTTCAATAGGCGCTCCCAGTCGGGGTTCTTAGTCATTTTTTAATTGGATATTATGCTTTCAGTTGTAGTCAGCTTCATCACCGCATTCTTTGCAACACTCTTTATTATCAAGCTATCCAGAAACATGAAGAACATGCTGGATCATGACCTGGCCAGTGTGCAAAAAATTCATGCCAGACCCGTGCCCCGTATCGGCGGACTGGCAATTTATGCGGCGACATTCACCGGCACTGCGGTCACTTTCTGGAGAACACCAGAGGTGGGCGCATGGGTGTTTCTATTGGTTCTGTGCGCTAGCCTGGCATTTGGCTGCGGCATTGTTGAAGACTTCACCAAGCAAGTCAGTGCATTCCGCCGTTTGCTGCTGACCATGATCTCCGTCGTCATTGGTTATTATGTGATGGATGCGAAGATCGTCCGTATCGATATTCCCCTGGTGGATGCCTGGCTCAAATATGCCTGGATTGCATTGCCGTTGACCGTGCTTGCGGTGTCAGGCATCGCGAATGCCATCAATATCATCGATGGCTTTAATGGCCTGGCAAGTGTCGTGTCGATTTTCATGCTCCTTTCCATGGCTTATGTGGCATTTCTGGTCGGGGACTTTCATGTTATGGCAGCCTGCTTGATACTGATTGGTGCGATTGCCGGCTTCTTTGTATGGAACTATCCGAACGGGCTGATATTCCTGGGCGATGGGGGAGCGTATTTCATCGGCTTCATGCTCGGCGAACTGGCGGTATTGCTGGTTGTGCGCAACAAAGATGTTTCTGCCTGGTATGCGGTCCTGCTGATGATTTATCCCGTCTTTGAGACCATCTTTTCCATCTACCGCCGAAAATTCATTCGCGGCGTCTCTCCGGGATTACCTGATGGTATCCACCTGCACATGCTAGTATTCAAGCGCCTGGTGCGCTGGACGATAGGCAAGCGCGACGCCCATGCATTGACGCGCCGCAACTCGCTGACCGCTCCATATCTGTGGCTACTGTCACTGACTGCAGTCATCCCTGCTACGCTTTTCTGGCACTATCAATGGGTACTCGTCGCCTTTTCACTGCTGTTTATCGTCACCTATGTGTGGCTGTATACTCAAATCGTGCGTTTTAAATCGCCGCAATGGATGATTCTAAGGCAGCGTTTGCGCAAGAAAAAATAGGCCCCATCAGCGGGACATGGCGCACTGCGCCGCCGAGCTCACCCGGCGGCCTGACAAATCCTCACAATTTGGCCTCCTGTCGTTGCCAGCGACATTTATAATGTGCGCTTGCGGTATCCGTGGATAGCAAGCGCATACGGCGCCCTCATTGCCATACCAGGGCCGCACAGCGCAGTCGTCTGGCTACCATTGTTGGCTCCGGCGGGGAAGGCCCGCAAGTCAGCTATGTCTCTGAATAAATATTTTCCAGCAGCATTGGGCCTCTGCGCCACCTCGCTCATCTCAAACGCTTTTTATTAAAGAAAATTTCATGGACCAATCTTCGCAATTAAGGGAAAAAGGGAATAATCCTGCAGACGAAAGCATTAATTTCAATGATTTCCTGACTTCTCTATGGCATTCCCGCCGTGTCATTCTTGGCGTCACCATTTTAAGCGCGGCCATTGGCGCTGCCACTGTGTATGCATTCCCGAAGTATCGCAGCGAGGGATTCTTTCAATTCGGCGGTCCAATCCCCGTTACCGTACAAAAGAACATAAAAGATCCTGAACCGAATCCTGGCATCAGCCTGGCGAACTATAAACGCTATGCTGCCGCGTTCAATACGAGCGGACGCTTTGTCGAATTTTCGGAAAAGAACAAGACACTCGATGCGAAAGATTTCGAAAAAATGCGCCGCGCATTCTCTGCGCGAGAAGGCATCAGCCAAATGATCGAACCTGTTTTTCCGTTTACCAAACTTGATGCCAAAGAATTAGCCGGCGAGGTAAAAGACGGAAATAACAATGTCATCGGCCTGCGGATCAGCGCAGTCAACGATACTCCTGAGGGAGCCCAGCGCATGGTCGCGCTGATGGGACGCTATGCGATCGATACGATCATTTACCTGATTTATTCAGATAATTTGCGTTTCAAACAAACTGAAATCACCACAAAAATCACCAAGCTCGATAACGACATCATCAAGGAAAAGGAAGGACTGGAAAAATTCAAGCGCAAGGGTAGTGACCTGAAACAGATCGTCAATCGTTACCCAGAGCCAGCCAGTCAGGCATCACGCCAGATCGTCACGATCAATGACGACAATGCCCGCTATCTTTCGCCAGTCACGCAATTGATGACCAGCGAAGTGGAAATCTCAGAGGCCACCGAAGCCATTCTGCAGGCGAAAACGGAACAAAGTAAAAATACCTTGCTCCTCGAATACTACAAAAAGGCAAAAGACCTGATCAACAGTACCAGCTCGGGAGAAGAAGTGCTGCGGGGACTGGAACCACTGAAAATCGAAGTATTCAAGAACAAAAATATGGATGATGAGGTTATCAAGCAAGTTTACAACTCGATCACGATCGACAATCAAAATGCGCTGAATATTTACCTCGAAAAGAGCCGTTTCATTGCCGGTCCAAGCCTGCCAGAAAATCGTGCCGACCGACTCTCTCAAGTTGTCGGCAAGGCGGCACTTTTCGGCCTGCTCTTATCGCTGATATTTGTTATTGGCCGCAACTGGTGGCGCGAAAACAACCTCAGTCTGCTCAAGTAAGACATTCGCGACAAATGCAGACAGTGCCACGCTCATACCGGGGCACTGCGTAGGCCGCCGGTACATGCCGCTTCCTCGCCAGCAAAAAAACAGCCAGGTACAAGCCTGGCTGTTTATCATTCCTTCGCAAAACATTGGTACGTGTCTAACTCCATGCCATCCACGTTTAATGTTTGACTAGCCCACCCAACAACGCTGCCACCTTCTGCTTCGGCTTGGCCGCGGCAGGCGCCATGCTGGCGGCAGCGGGAGCGGCGGCCTTGGCAGGTTCGTACGGCTTCAGGAACCAGGGATCGGCCTTTTCGCGGCGGGCGCCGGGACCAAAGGCAGGACGCGTACTGCTGCGCTCGGCAGAGCGGCTGTCGCGGCTGCTGTCGCCAGCATGGCGGCTCTCGGGTGCGCGCGCGGGACGCGCCTCGCTACCTTCGGTGCGGCGCGGCGGACGGCGTTCGCTGTCGCTGCTGCGGGCAGGAGCCGGATTGAAGCCCGTCAATTCGCCGCGCTTGATGCTTTGCTTGATGAGTTTCTCGATATCGACCAGCAAGCGCTCGTCTTTATCCGAATAGATCGAAATGGCGTCGCCCGAGGCGCCGGCGCGGCCCGTACGGCCGATGCGGTGCACATAGTCTTCCGCGTTGTACGGCAAGTCGAAGTTGATCACGCAGGGCAGGTCGGAAATGTCGAGGCCGCGCGCCGCCACATCGGTGGCGACCAGCACGTCGATCTCGCCCTTCTTGAACGATTCCAGCGCCGCCATGCGTTCCTGCTGGCTCTTGTCGCCGTGAATCGCCGTGGCGCTCATGCCTTCCTGCTCCAGCACGCGGGCCAGGCGCGAAGCGCCAATCTTGGTATTCGAGAATATGATGACCTGCTTCAGGTCGCGCTGGCGCAGCAAATGGGCCACCACGGCGTGTTTCTGATCTTCCGTCACCTTGTAGACCACTTGCGTGACCTTGTCGGCCGTCTGGTTGCTGCGCGCCACTTCGATCGTCAGCGGATCGTTGAGGAAGGTGGCAGCCAGCTTCTTGATTTCTGGCGAGAACGTGGCCGAGAACATCAGATTCTGGCGTTGCTTCGGCAGCAAGTTGATGATGCGCTGCAAGTCCGGCAAGAAACCCATGTCCAGCATGCGGTCGGCTTCATCCATGACCAGCATCTGCACCTGGCTCAGGCTGATGTTCTTTTGCTCGATATGGTCGAGCAAGCGGCCCGGCGTGGCGATGACAATTTCCACGCCGCCGCGCAGGATGACCGTTTGCGGCTTCATGTCCATGCCGCCGAAAACGACCGTCGAACGCAGCGGCGTGTGCTTGGCGTAGGCCTTGACGTTTTCCGCCACCTGCACCGCCAGTTCGCGGGTCGGCGTCAGGATCAGCGCGCGCACCGGATGGCGCGCCGGCGACATGCTGCTGCTGGCATGCGCCAGCAGCAACTGGATGATCGGCAAGGAAAAACCGGCCGTCTTGCCTGTGCCCGTTTGCGCGGCGCCCATCACATCGCGCCCTTGCAGCACCACGGGAATGGCTTGCTCCTGGATCGGTGTCGGACGGGTGTAGCCTTGATCGGTCAGTGCGCGCTGGATTTCAGGCGCGAGGCCAAAGTCGGCGAAAGTCAGGGTGGGAGCAGCGGATGCTGCAGGTGCAGGTGCAGCGGCGGGCGCCGCTTCAGGGGCAATCGCCGGGCTGGGCGTAGGAGTCGATTCGGTTTCAGACATAAATTTTCTGGTGTGCCTCCGCACTGCGGAAGCCATGCTTTCTCAATAAACAACATTTCGGGGCACAGGCAGCTCCGTCTTGCAAGCCATGGATCATTGTTCTTGCGGCACCTCCGTGCTCCGGGACATGCTGTATGGCGTATGCGGGAGCGTCGAAGAGATGTGCTGCGATGGCGGCGGAGATCGCGCCGGCGGAACATCGCGCGCAGAAGATACAATATCAGTGCTGTAAACGATACCCTAATTCACCGCAACTGTACACGGAAACCGTGATTTTTGAGCAAAAAGCGTTCCAGCAACGGCACGTCGGGATGCCGTATGATGCCAACTTCGATGCCAGCTCCGCCGTCGCCTGCCCTCACCATGCCCACCCCGCCCTTACCCCACGATCCGCAACCGCAAGCGCCCAGCAAGCCGGGCAATGACGAGTGCTGCCACAGCGGTTGCACCTTTTGCGTGCTGGAAATGTACCAGGAAGACCTGGCCGCCTACGAAGATGCCCTGAGGGCATGGCAACAGCGCCAGCAAGCCGCTGCCGCGCCCGCCACCCAGGGGATCAAGAAACCGCGCAAGCGCGCTTGACTAGAAGCTTTCCCACTCATCCACTGGTGCCGTGCGACGCGCCGTGCTGGCCAGTTGACGCGACACCGGTGCGGGCGCGACAGCTGCCGGCACCTTGACTGGCGCGCGCGGCCGGCTCACGGCGGCGCTGGCAACATCGAGTTTGAAGATGCTGACCACTTCGCTCAGGCTGGCGGCCTGCTCCTGCATCGATTCAGCCGCTGCCGCCGCCTCTTCCACCAGGGCCGCATTTTGCTGCGTCACCTTGTCCATCTGGGCGATGGCCTGGTTGACCTGCTCGATACCGGCGCTCTGCTCGCTGCTGGCGGCAGTGATCTCGCTCATGATGTCCGTCACGCGGGTGATGCTGGCAACGATGTCATCCATCGTGCGGCCCGCCTGGTCCACCAGTTTCGATCCCGCCTCGACTTTCTCGACCGAATCACCGATCAGAACCTTGATATCCTTGGCCGCCGCAGCCGAGCGCTGCGCCAGGTTGCGCACTTCGGTGGCCACGACGGCAAAGCCGCGCCCCTGCTCGCCCGCACGCGCTGCCTCGACGGCGGCATTCAGGGCCAGGATATTGGTCTGGAAAGCAATGCCGTCGATGACGGCGATGATGTCGACAATCTTGCGTGACGAAGCATTGATCGACGCCATCGTGCCCACCACTTCGCTGACGACCTTGCCGCCCTCGATGGCGATGCTCGACGAGGTCAGCGCCATGGTGTTGGCCTGGCGCGCATTGTCCGCATTCTGTTTGACGGTCGAGGTCAGCTCTTCCATCGAGGAAGCCGTTTCTTCCAGCGAACTGGCCTGCTCCTCCGTGCGCGACGACAAATCCTGGTTGCCGGCGGCAATCTGGCTCGACGCCGTGGCGATGGTATCGGTGCCACTGCGCACCTGGCCCACCAGGTTCTGCAGGCTGGCATTCATGTCTTTCAGGGCCTGCATCAATTGCCCCGTTTCGTCTTGCGATTGCACAACGATATGCGCCGTCAAGTCGCCGGCCGCCACCTGGCGCGCCACGCCAACGGCCGCGATCAGCGGACGCGCCACGCTGCGCGCCACCCACAGCGCCAGCAGCATGCCGATAACGACGATGCCCACCAGCAAGCCGATCAGGCTGGCGCGCGAGGCCGCATACGTCGCATCGGCGCTGGCACTCGAGCGCACGCCGCCGTCTGTGTTAATCGACACCAGTTTATCCAGTTCCACCATCATGTCCGCCATGACCTTGGCCGACGGTCCCACGGCCAGCGCGCGCGCCTCTTCCTTCTTCATCTCGCGTGACAGGCTCAGCATGGTTGCGTGCAGGCGCATGAATTCATCGTTGAGCGCCAGGAAGCGCTCGAAGACTTCTTGCTCGCCCGGTTCGGAAATCAGGCGACGGTAATTGTCCCCATCGGCCTTCAGCTTGGTCTGCGTTTCCGTCATGCGCGTTTCGTTCTGCGCCATGTCGGCATCCTGCGCGGCCAGCATGTGCGCCAGTTCCCAGCGGCGGAAATCGCTGACATCGCTGCGCATGGACATCGCTGCCAGCACGCTGGGCATCCAGTTGGCGGACAGGTCCGTCGACGCGGTATTGATACGCGCCATGGAAAAGATCGCCGACACACCCAGCGCCGCCGTCAACAACAGCACGGCGCCAAACGACAAGATCAGCTTGGTGGCAATTTTCAAATCAAAAAACCATTTCATGCGTTGCTTTCCTTCATTAAACGGGTAAACGGGACAAGAAAGGTGCGCGCACCGGCATATGCACGGCGCGGGCAATGAGGGCAATGAGGGCAGGATGAAGCGGAAGTGACCAGGGTTGAAGAGCAAGCGCAGCAACTTCTATCGAAACGCGCACCGAATTTCCGCAAGGCAACATTTTATCACCGTTGTGCTACCACGCAGAGTGGTTTGACCGCTGCGTGCAGTCAAAGTTCGCGTGTAGCGGGCAGCGTGTCGCATTTTGCCCAGGCACCGTTGTTTCCATAGAGAAAAAGGCAGAAGCAGGCGTAGGAGTTGGATGACACGAGGCAATGTTCCTAGCCTACATAAGCGCGTCGGCTCATCCGATGCCCACCCGCGTCCCCTGGTCCTATAGTGGATACAAGATTCAGCACAACGCTAGCAAGCCAGAAAAGCAGCGCCATCCAACAAAATCAGAAGACGAGGCTACCATGTACAAAGCTTATAGCAACCTGACCCCAGCAACGAATAGCCACGCCGCCGCCCAGCACAACTGGCAAGCCGCGCCAACAACGCCCATGATCAGCATCACGGGCGCGCAACAGAACGAATTGCTGCGCGCCTTGTCGCGCGCCGATCTGGAGCGCCTGTTTTGCCAGTTGGAACTGGTGGCTCTGCCTGCCGGCAAGCACCTGTTCGATTGCGGCGGCAAGATTGAATACACGTATTTCCCTACCAACGCCATCGTTTCCCTGCTGTATGTGATGGAAGACGGCGCCACCACCGAGATCGCCGTCATCGGCCGCGAAGGCGTCGCTGGCGTGGTGCTGTACGAAGCCGAGCGCGCCACCTGCACCGCCATCGTGCAGACGGCAGGCTACGGCTACCGCTTGAAAACAGCCTTCCTGCGCGAAGTGTTCAATGAGGGCGGCGCGCTGGCGCAATTGCTGATGCGCTACACCAGCGCCATGTTTGCGCAAATGGCACAGAATGTGGTGGGCGGCCGTCATTGCAGCATCGAACAAAAACTGTGCCGCTGGCTGCTGGACCGCCTCGACCGTTCGCTGTCGAACGAGCTGAAGGTGACGCAAGACACCATGGCCAACATGCTGGGCGTGCGCCGCGAAAGCGTCACCGTCACGGCGCGCAAGCTGCAAGACGAAGGCTTGATCCAGTACCGCCGCGGCACGGTCGAAGTGCTCGACCGCGAAGGCCTGGAAGCGGCCGCCGGCAATTGCTACAAGGCAGCGCGCGCCGGTTTCGAACAATTCCGTAGCGGCATCAGCGCACACAACTAAGTAATCAGCGCTAATTAATCAGCGCGAGCACGCTTCGGCGTGCTTTTTTCATTCCCGGGCGTTAACTCTGCTGCAAACCAGATGCCCCTCATCAGCAGCGGCAGTGGCGACCAACCACCAATGCGGCTTGCGATCTTCAAACGAGTGGTATTCGGGCGCAAACGCGGCTTGGCCAGGATCATCAAAACTGCCCACCAGCAAGGCCACCGTGGGCGCATCGTCGATGGCGCCGATGGAACTGCCGCAAGCGGCGCAAAAGGCCCGGCTGGAATACTCGGAAGAGCGGTAAGTGGCCGGTGCGCCGGCCGTGCCCGTCCAGCGTACTTGATCGCGCGCAAACTCCACCCACGCCACCGTCGAGGCGCCGGTGTGCTGCTGGCAATTTCGGCAGGAACAGCTGTGCGGATCGCTGCCCTCGCCTGTTACTTCGAAGCGCACGGCGCCACATAAACAACCGCCTGCCTGCACCGCATTCGCCATTGCGTCTCCTCGTTTGCACCGTTGCGTACCCCGCCAGCTGGCACGGTCCCGGTACAATATTGCCATAACCCCAAACCTGGCGCGACCCGCAACGCAGCGCGCCGGCATTACGAAAGAATAAATGGAAGACATCAATTGTGTAGGCTTGCCGCACATCCGCGTACTGGCAGGCGAAAACAGCGACGGCCCCGTGTATGAAACCCTGCCAGCGCGCCAGATCGACGAACACGTCTACGAACTGCTGGCCTCGCCCGGCCTGACCCTGAACCTGGCGCGCGGCGACATCGTGAGCATCGTCGACCCGCTCGCCCCCGCCGAAGTCTTAAAGCGCGGCGGCAACTTCTGCATCCAGATCTATGCCGACGACGTGCCGCAAGAAGCAGTCGACCAGCTCGAGCGCGACGTGCAGGAGCAACTGGGCGGCACCATGGATGGCCAATACAAGGGCAATCTCACCTTCAGCGTGCCGGGACACCACGGCATCTACAGCATCAACGGCCCCTTCGACGCCTTCCGCACGGCGACGGGCGTGGAATGGTATTTCGCCAACATCTACGTCAACCTCGACGACGACGATGATGAAACCTTGCTCAACTGGTGGGTGGATATGTAAACGTCACTCAAGAATCTGGCACTAAGCCATCCTCGCCACCCGCCAGCACTCCCTGTGGCGAGAAATAGACGAAGTTGCCCGTGGCAGGCTGGTACAGCAAGGGACCCTCGTCAGAAATGGCTAGCAAGCAAGGCCAGCATGCGGCAAGCGCGGCCGGTGTCAGCGCATAAGCAAGCGTGCGGCTGGTCATGAAAAAAACGGGTGCGGCTTCTGCAGCATGAAAATGGGAAGAGAGAAACCTTGCCACGCGACCCGCCTGCGCCGTATCCTCGCTGGAAACGGCATCGAACTCGGCCAGCCAGTCCGGCCCCGATACTGTGGGCTGCAAGCGATGTCCCTCGCGCAACTGCATGGGGTGTATTTCATCGGCATGGACCGACACATGCCGCGTCCACAGTTGCGCCGCCACATCGGGCGTCAGCGCCTGCACTTGAGTTAGCGTCTCTGCCGAGATAGCGAAATCGGCGTCGAAGAAGGCCCAGTCCCGCTCAGCTTACAGCGGCAGGCTGCCGTAGCCGTTCAAGGATGCGAAGGTTGACATATTTCAAGGTAGCGGCCCAGCACCTTGTCCATGCCCAGCTCAAGACATTCGACCACCAGCGCATGGCCGATCGACACTTCCAGGATACCGGGAATGTCCAGGAAACGCGTCAGGTTGTGCAAATCGAGGTCGTGCCCGGCATTCACGCCCAGGCCCACCGCCTGTGCCCGCAGCGCCGCCTGCAAATACGTCTCAAGTACGGCATCGCCTTGCTCGCTGCCATGGCTTTCGGCAAACCGTTCCGTGTACAGTTCAACGCGCGCTGCCCCCACCTCGCGCGCCCATTCCAGCGTCGGATAATCGGCATCGACAAACAGGCTGACGCGGATGCCCAGGTCGTTCAATTGCGCAATGGCGGGACGCAACAACGCTGCATGCTGTTCGATGTCCCAGCCGTGATCGGACGTCAATTGCCCCGGCATATCGGGCACCAGCGTGCATTGCGCGGGGGGGGCCTTTTTCACCACATCCAAAAAATCCGCCGCCGGATAGCCCTCCACATTCAGCTCGCATCCCCGCTCCGCGCACAGGCGCTGCAATGGGGCAACATCATCGTAGCGCGCATGGCGCTGGTCCGGGCGCGGGTGCAAGGTGATGCCGGCGGCGCCCAGATCGAGAAAGCGCGCGGAAAACGCGAGCAGATCCGGGAAATTACGGCCGCGCGAATTGCGCAGCAGGGCGATTTTATTGACGTTGACGGAGAGCTGGGTCATGGCAGGAATGGAGTGAAAGTGACGAGTCTGGCAGCGATTGTAGCGGATCGTCCGCTCGGGGCACCGCCAACCGAACTCAGCGCTACGTGCTACGATGCAAGACAAGTTCCTTTCAATACATACCATGACCTACCAGCTATTCCTGTTTGACCTGGACGATACCCTGCTCGATTTCCGGGCGTCCGAAAAACGCTCGTTCCTGCACACCATGCACGAACTGGGCTTGCGCGACAGCATCGACGCGCTGTTCACCCAGTACCAGGCGATCAATGTCGACCTGTGGAAACGTTTCGAGATGGGTACCGTGAGCAAGGACTTCCTGAAGGTGGAGCGTTTCCGCAAGACGTTTGCGCTGAACGGCATCGCCATCGACCCGGAACTGGCCAGCCGTTTGTATCTGGAATCCCTGCCGGACACGGTCGTGCTCATTGATGGCGCCAGGCAAGTGTGTGAAACGCTGTCGCGCATCGGCGAAGTGGGCATCATCACCAACGGCGTCGAATCCATCCAGAACCGCCGCATCGCTGCCTCCGGCCTGAGCGACTACATTTCCTTCGTCGCCACCTCCGAAGCATGCGGCCACGCCAAGCCGGACGTGCGCTTCTTCGAATACGCCGTCAACATGGCGCGTGCATTCCGCAAGGAAACAACGATCATCATCGGCGACCGCCTGGACGCCGACATCCTCGGCGCCAACCGCTACGGCATCGACAGCTGCTGGTTCAACCCGGACAGCATGGCCAATACCTCGGCCGCCATCCCCACTTGTGAAGCGGCCAGCCTGCATGACATCGTGCCAGCGCTGAACCTGAAGCAAGTCAAGCTGAAGCAGGCTTGATCTTCCACAAGCGCACCAACTGAAATACGCTGGCAGCGGCACGAAAACAGGCCGCTACTCGCGTACCATCAGGACTCGTCCATCCTGGTGCCATCCCATGCCGCCCTTCATTGTCCTGCTCGCCATCGCGGCCTTGATCCTGTTCTTTGCCATGCTGGCCAAGCGCCAAACTGGCAAGTCGCGCAGGCCGCTGGGGCTGCAAAGCAAACCCGTCATGACGGCACGCGAGCGGCAAATGTACCACCTGCTGCAGACGGCCTTGCCGGAATGCACGGTGCTGGCGCAAGTGGCATTTTCCGCGCTGGTGACGGCAAAAGGGTGGGGAAACAGAAACCGTTTCGACCGCAAGGTGGCCGATTTTGTGCTGTGCAGCCAGCAACTGCACGTCATCGCCGTGATCGAGCTCGACGACCGCAGCCACGCCGGCCGCGAACGCGAGGACAAGGAGCGCGACGCCATGCTCAGGCTAGCCGGCTATGTGACCTTGCGCTATGCCAACTTTCCCACGCAACAGGCGCTGCGCGCCGATGTCGAGCAACTGCTGCTGAAAAAAGCCGGCGTCGTATCTGCCTGATTGCACCATCCAAACATCAATCGCGCGTCAGCACTTCCAGCAACTCAATCTCGAAGATCAAATTGGAATGCGGCGGTATCAAACCCACCTGCCGCTCGCCATACGCCAGATGCGCCGGCACCCACAGCTTGCGCTTGCCACCGGCCTGCATGCCGTGCAAACCCAAAATCCAGCCCTGGATGACCTTGTTATTGCTCAACACACAGCGAAAAGGCTCGCCCCGCTTGTGCGACGAGTCGAATTCCGTGCCATCCTCCAGCCAGCCCCGGTAATGCGCCGTGATCAGCGCGCCACGCGCCGCCGCCTTGCCATCACCGACGACGATATCGTCAATCTTCACTTCAGCCGTCATCTCGTTTCATCCTTGATCAATCGCCATGCCGCGATTGTACGACAGCACGAAAAAAGCCCCGGCAGTCACCCGCCGGGGCTCATTCTATTGCTGCAAATTCTGGTGGGCCTCCCGTGAGTCGAACACGGCACCAACGGATTATGAGTCCGCTGCTCTAACCAAGCATGAGCTAGAGGCCCAAGGGGGACTGCGGCGTGGCGGCGCTGTTGATGCCCGCCTCGCGCGGCCGTTTTGGAAACGGACACGCGAGGATAGGGGTATCAGGGGCGCACGTCAAGCCCTATTGGCTTCTAGTTGCCTTCCAAGAAGCTTTTCAGCTTGTCGGAGCGCGATGGGTGGCGCAGCTTACGCAGCGCCTTGGCTTCGATCTGGCGGATGCGCTCGCGCGTCACGTCAAATTGCTTGCCTACTTCTTCCAATGTGTGATCGGTGGACATTTCGATGCCGAAACGCATGCGCAGCACTTTGGCTTCGCGTGGCGTCAGGGAGTCGAGCACGTCCTTGACGACGCCCCGCATGGACGCGTGCAGCGCTGCGTCGGCCGGTGCCAGGGTGTTGTTGTCCTCGATGAAGTCGCCCAGGTGGGAATCGTCGTCGTCGCCGATCGGCGTTTCCATCGAGATCGGTTCCTTGGCGATTTTCATGATCTTGCGAATCTTGTCCTCGGGCATTTCCATCTTGATCGCCAGGGTGGCCGGATCGGGTTCCGCGCCCGTTTCCTGCAGGATCTGGCGCGAGATCCGGTTCATCTTGTTGATCGTCTCGATCATGTGCACGGGAATGCGGATCGTGCGCGCCTGGTCGGCGATCGAGCGCGTGATGGCCTGGCGGATCCACCAGGTCGCATACGTCGAGAACTTGTAGCCGCGGCGATACTCGAACTTGTCGACGGCCTTCATCAGGCCGATATTGCCTTCCTGGATCAGATCGAGGAATTGCAGGCCGCGGTTCGTGTATTTCTTGGCGATCGAAATCACCAGGCGCAAGTTGGCCTCCGTCATTTCGCGCTTGGCCTTGCGCGCTTTCATTTCACCGGCCGCCATCTGGCGGTTGATGTTGCGCAAGTCCGGCAGCGGCAGCACGACGCGCGCCTGCAGGTCGATCAGGCGCTGCTGCAGTTCCTTGACGGTCGGAATGTTGCGGCCCAGGATGGCGCTATACGCGTGTCCTGCGTTGACTTCGCCATCGACCCACTCGAGGTTGGTTTCATTGCCGGGGAAGACCTTGATGAAGTGGGCGCGCGGCATGCCGCAGCGGTTCACGGCCACGTCGAGGATCTGCTTCTCGATATGGCGCACCTCGTCGACCTGGCCGCGCAGGGTGTCGCACAGCTTTTCCACCACCTTGGCCGTGAAGCGGATGCCCAGCAACTCTTGCGAAATGGCTTCCTGCGCCTTGGCGTAGGGCTTGGAGTTGTAGCCTTCTTTTTCGAAAGCGCGGCGCATCTTGTCGAACTGATGCGAAATGACGGCAAATTTTTCCAGCGCCGTGCGTTTCAGCGTTTCCAGCTGCTCGGCGGAGAAGCCGGCCGCGCCGGAAGCGTTCGCCTCTTCCTCTTCTTCGACTTCCTCTTCTTCCGCTTCGCCTTCTTCCTCGTCTTCTTCGACGGGAGCGGCCACGACAGGAGCGGCGGCGACCGGTTCGCTTTCATCGACGAGGCCGTCGACGATTTCATCGATCTTGATCTCTTCGTTGGCGATGCGGTCGGCGGCGGCGATGATCTCGGCGATCGTCACGGGGCAGGCGGAAATGGCCTGGATCATGTCTTTCAAGCCATCTTCGATGCGCTTGGCAATCTCGATCTCGCCTTCACGCGTCAGCAGCTCGACCGAGCCCATTTCGCGCATGTACATGCGCACGGGGTCGGTGGTGCGGCCAAAGTCGGAATCGACGGTCGACAATGCGGCCTCGGCCGCCGCTTCCGCCTCGTCGTCGCTGGTGACGACGGCAACGTTATCGGACAGCAACAACGTTTCCGCATCGGGCGCGTGTTCGTAGACGGCGATGCCCATGTCATTGAAGGTACCGATGATGCCTTCGATGGCTTCCGGATCGACGATGTTTTCGGGCAAGTGATCGTTGATTTCCGCGTAGGTCAGGAAACCACGTTCCTTGCCGAACTTGATCAGGGTCTTGAGTTTCTGGCGCCGGCGCTCGAGTTCTTCCTCGCTCGCTTCCGTATCGGACGAGAAAGCGTCTTTCAGCAACGCGCGCTCTTTTGCCTTGCGATCCTTGGCCTTGGCCTTGTCGACGGCCTTCAGTTCGGCCCGCTCGACGGCGTTCAGGGCGGCGACTTCATCATTTTCTGGCTGGAATTCTTTTGGCTTGCGGCCGCGGCGGCCTGGTACTTTTACCGACGGCAAGACATACCCGGACGTATCGATGGCCGCCAAGGTGGCGGCGTCGGTGGTCTGGCTGACCACGGGCGCGCTGGTCACGCGCGCTTCTGGCCGGTCGAGCGCCTTTTCGGCTTTCGTGGTAACTTTAGTGGGCTTTACAGCCGCTTTGGATTCGGGTTTCTTGATTGGCACAGGCGCTTTCGATTACACAACGACTTGCTTTACGGTGGATTAGGATAAAGTTTGCTGCCAGTTCCCTGTCTACCTGCGGGAACCACCATCTTCGAACCTGCCGACAACGCAAATCCGACACTGTTACGTTACTTACACCTCATCGGCCACGATCCGCGGGAAGCGCAGCAATTCCTGTCCACCGGCTGTTGCCAGCCGTCTCGGCAAAAATTCCTGCATCGACCGCGTTGGGAGCGAGAGCCTGGCGCGGCTTGCCAGCGTCTGCGAGCCTTGCCCGCAACGCCGAAAACGCCAGTTGGCCCTGGCTGCCGACACGATCCACCGCGCCGATCAAGAGCCTAACTTACTGAAAACAAATACTATTTACGAAACAGAACTAGCTTGCCAAAGCACACAATACTTAGCATTTAATTATAGCACGCGAAAAATGTTTTTCCAGTGCGCGCCATACCCTCAGAGCAAGATTAGCGATTCACCAACTCGGCATCGCGTTCGCGTTCCAACTCGCCTTGCTCCTGCGTGATTTCGCGGTAGCGTACACCAATTTTCTCCGATGGCAAACCCGACGCAAACAATTGCTGCAATTCCGCCTTCAAGGCATTCAATTTGATCTCGCGGATGGTGCTCACCAGCCACGACAATTCGCTGTCGTAATCGGATTCCGTGCCGGCCGCGATCTCGCCGATGATCTCGTCGTATTCGCTGCCCAGCTCCTTCAACTGCTGCGCCAGCGCGGCAAAACTGCCGTGTTCGCCCAGCGCCTGACCCACAGCCACCAGTTGCCCCAGACTATGGGCTGCATCCGGCCCCAGGTGCTGGAAAGCGGTCAGGGCGGCCTCGTCGATGCGCAGGCTCAGGGGCGGATGCGCCACCAGCATGCGCATGATCTTCAATTCCAGTCCCACGGGCACAGGGCGACCCGATTTCGGCGGCGCGCGGCGCGCCACGGCAACCGGTTTCGCCAGCTCGAACAGGGCTTCGATTTCGGCCGGCGTGGATTGCGTCAGCTGCGCCAGGCCGCGCACGATCTGCAGGCGCAGGGACGACGGCGCCATCAACTGCAGCAGAGGCTTGGCGTCGAACTGCACGCGGGCGCGCCCTTCCGGTTCCGACAGATCATGCTCGCCAGACACTTCTTTCAGCAAGAATTGCGACAGCGGCATGGCTTCATGCACTTGCTGCTCAAAACCTTCGGTGCCGAATTCGCGGATATAACTATCCGGATCGTGCTCCGATGGCAAGAACAGGAATTTGATGGTCTTGTTGTCCGACACGTGGGCCAGGCTCGCTTCGAGCGCGCGGCGCGCGGCACGACGGCCGGCCTTGTCGCCGTCGAAGCTGAAAATCACGTTATCGGTCTGACGCAGCAGTTTTTGCACGTGGGTGGGCGTGCACGCCGTGCCCAGGGTCGCCACCGCCTGCGGGAAACCCATCTGCGCCAGCGCCACCACGTCCATATAACCCTCCGTCACCAGCACATAGCCGGCGTCGCGGATGGCCTGGCGCGCCTCGAACAACCCATATAGTTCGAAACCCTTGGAAAACAAGGGGGTTTCCGGCGAGTTCAGGTATTTCGGTTCACCATGGTCGAGCACGCGGCCACCAAAGGCGATGACCTGGCCTTTGGTATTGCGAATCGGAAACATGATGCGCTCGCGGAAACGGTCATAGCGCTTGCGGTTATTGCCCTCTTCATCGACCTTGTCGATCACGAGACCGGCCTCGGCCAGGGCCGTCACGTCGTAATCAGGGAAGACGGAACGTAAATTATCCCAGCCGCCGGGCGCAAAACCCATGCCGAAGCGAGCGGCCACTTCGCCCGTCAAGCCCCGGTTCTTCAGGTAGGCGATGGCTTCCGGCGCGTGACGCAACTGGCCACGGTAGTAATCGCAAGCCTGCGTCATGGCGTCGGACAGGGCCATGCTTTGCGCCTGGATCTGCGCGCGCTGGGCTGGCGGGATCTTGTCATCAGCTTCCGGCACGACCATGCCCACGTTTTGCGCCAGGTCCTTGACGGCATCGACAAAGCCCATGCCCGAGTATTCGATCAGGAAGCCGATCGAGGTGCCATGCGCGCCACAGCCGAAGCAGTGGTAGAACTGCTTGGTGGGGCTGACGGTAAAGCTGGGCGATTTTTCACTATGAAACGGGCACAAGCCCATGAAATTGGCGCCACCTTTTTTCAGTTGCACATAGCGGCCCACCACATCGACGATATCGACGCGGTTGAGCAAATCGGAAATGAAGGATTGAGGTATCACTGGCTAGGGCGGGTCTTGTTATAGGTCAGACTATACTACCGCACGTGGCCTGAGGTTGAGCCAGGTCAACGTGTGGGCGATTTGAGCGGCTGCCAGCATGGGCCGGCAGCCGATTACTAGATTACTACTATGACATGCTTACGCTGCTGGCGTCAGGGCTTTCTTGACCAGGGCGGACACCACCGTCATGTCGGCGCGACCGGCCAGCTTCGGCTTGACGATGGCCATGACCTTGCCCATGTCTTGCGGACCGGCGGCGCCCGAGGCGGCCACGGCGGCAGCCACTTCGGCCGCCACTTCTTCATCCGACAGACCGGCAGGCATGTAGCCGGCCAGGTGCACCAGCTCGGCTTTTTCGATGTCGGCCAGGTCGGCACGGCCACCGGCTTCGAACTGGGTGATCGAATCCTTGCGCTGCTTGATCATTTTTTCCACGATGGCCGTCACGTGGGCATCCGTCAATTCGATGCGCTCGTCGACTTCCTTGCGCTTGATTTCCGCCAGCAACAGGCGAATCGTGCCCAGCTTGCCCGCTTCCTTGGCGCGCATGGCGTTTTTCATGTCTTCGGTAATTTGTTCTTTCAAGCTCATGGCAATCCTCGTGTTGGTAAGTGGTAATGGGGCTCGATGCTAGTGCGCGCAGGCTAAGCAGGCGGCCACAAAAGCGAAAACCCGCTGCGGCGAACCGGAGCGGGTATGCGACTCATCTGAAGTATCACTCCAGGCGAATCAAAACAAAACCCGTGGCGAACAATGCGCCGTACTACCCGGGTTGGTTCTGACTGGACAGTCTTAGAATAATTTTTTCGGCAGTTGTTGGCTGCGGATGCGTTTGTAATGACGCTTGACAGCAGCTGCCAGCTTGCGCTTGCGCTCAGCTGTTGGTTTTTCGTAGAATTCGCGAGCACGCAATTCGGTCAGCAGACCAGTTTTTTCGATGGTGCGTTTGAAGCGACGCATTGCGACTTCGAACGGCTCGTTTTCTTTAAGGCGAATAGTGGTCATGTAAAATTCAAACCGTTGAGGTGGTGTATAGGAAGAGATAGATAGTAGCAGCTTTTATTCGAAAAGGGAAGTCCCATCCCCACTCGCGTGCGGCATGCAGCCTGCGATTACTGCCCGGATGTGGCGTAAACCACGCATCGGGCAGCCGGCATTGCTTAAACAGCGCTCTTGCGGCGGCGCGCCATGAAACCCAGCAAACCCAGGCCGGCCAGCAGCATGGCATACGTGCCCGGTTCCGGCACGGCGCTGACATTCATGCTGACGCCGTCCAGGAAGGCCGAGGTATCGCGGGCATTGCCCGGATTGGTGCCGGCAAAGCTCAGGGTATGGTTGCCTGCGCCGATGTTGAGCGCATTCACATTGAAGCTGGTCCAGCCCGTGTTGCTCACGCCATACTGGCCCAGTTGCGTGCCGTCCAGGCTGACCGTCACGGACTGGCCCTGGTCGTAACCAGGGCGCAGCGCCAGGTTGAAGGCGAAGGTGTAATTGGCCGCGCCCGCGCTGACGAAGCTTTGCGAGACCGATGCCGTGTTTTGCAGGAACGCAAAGGCGTTGCCTTCCTGCGCCACGCCATTCCAGGCCGTGTAGCTGGCCGACACGCCGGCGCCACCGGTGAAACTCCAGCCCGGCGCCACGTCGCCATAGACGTAGCCGCCACCGACGGTATTGTTTTCAAAACCGCCATTGCTCAGCACGGGCGTGCTGGCAAAGGCGCTGGTGCTGAGCAAGGCAACTGCAGCGGCGGCGATCAGGCGTTTCATGGTGACTCCAGGGTAATGTTTATTTAATTGCCATCAGACACAGAAAATGTCTGGAAGTCAATTTACATGCCAAGTATTCAACACCGTTTCATTGAAGTCAAGAAAATTATCACCTGTGGTCACAAACTGCGGCCATGCAACAACCAAGTATTACTGCAAGGCAATTCCTGCCGCCACGCCCGAGGCCCAGGCCCACTGGAAGTTGTAGCCGCCCAGCCAGCCCGTCACGTCGACCGCTTCGCCGATGAAATACAGGCCCGGCACTTTATTGGCCATCATGGTCTGCTGCGACAGTTCGCGCGTATCGATGCCGCCCCGCGTCACTTCGGCCTTGCGGTAGCCTTCGGAACCGTTCGGCACGATGGACCAGGCATTGATGGCCTGCCCCAGCTTGCGCAGCTGGGCATCGGGCATGTCGGCGATGCGCGCATCCGGCGCCAGGCCGTTGACGGCCAGCAAGCAGTCAGCCAGGCGCTGTGGCAGCCATTGCGCCACGATATTGCCCAACTGCTTCTTCAAGGTGCCCTTGCCTTCGATGAGGGTCTGCGCCACGTCCACTTCCGGCAGCAGATTGATGACGACGGGCTCGCCCGGCAGCCAGTAGCTGGAAATTTGCAAAATCGCCGGACCGGACAGGCCGCGATGGGTAAACAGCAAATCTTCGCGGAAACGCGCACCCGTTGCCTTGCGGCCTTTCAGGCTACCCGTTTCCACATCCACTTCCAAAGCGATGCCGGACAGTTCCGCGAACGGCGCCCAGCTGTCCGCATCGAACGTCAGCGGCACCAGGGCCGGACGCGGCTCGACCATCATCAGATCGAATTGTTTGGCGATGCGGTAGGCAAAATCCGTGGCGCCGATCTTCGGGATCGACAGGCCGCCCGTGGCGATGACGATGCTGGCCGTCTCGATGTCGCCGCTATCGGTCTGCAGCACGAAGCCGCCATCATCTTGCTGGACAACATTGTCGATCTTGCACGGCATGCGCCAGTGCACGCCGCCAGCGGCGCACTCGTCTTTGAGCATGTCGATGATCTGCTCGGCCGATTCATTGCAGAATTGCTGGCCCTTGTGCTTCTCGTGGTAGCCGATGCGGTATTTTTTCACCAGCGCGAGGAAATCCTGCGGCGTGTAGCGCGACAGCGCGCTTTTGCAGAAATGCGGATTTTCCGAGAGGAAATTTTGCGGTGTGGCGTTAATATTGGTGAAATTACACCGTCCACCACCCGAGATGCGGATCTTTTCGGCCAGCTTGGCCGCGTGATCGATCAACACCACGCGCTTGCCTTGCTGCGCGGCCACCGCCGCACACATCATGCCGGCCGCGCCCGCGCCGATCACTGCCACATCAAATTGTTTTGCCATAAGAATTCCGCTCACCGCTGATTACAAAGACGCCATTGTAAACTGCGGCGACGCGGCTAGCGCGGCCGTGCTGCAATCTGCCGCGATGCCATCAGGCATTGCTCCACTTGCCCGGCGATCGACGGCGGCACGGGCACCTCGCCGCGCAGCACGGCAGCGATCCAGGCGGCCGTGGTGGCCGCATCGCGCTCGGCGGGCAAATGGGGCAACTCCTCGACCAGCAACTGCTTTTCCACCAGCACCGTGCGTTCGCTGCCTTGGAACCAGTCGATCTGCTGCGCCTTGTTGGCGTTGGCCACCGTCTCGCCTTCCGTGCCGCGCATCAGGAAAGCGTCGCCGCGCGCGGGATCAGAGGCAGTCAGGAAATATTCACCGAGCATTTCCAGGTATTCCGGGTGCGTGTACGACACCAGGCGCAGGGCCGGCCCGGCGAACGGCTGCATGATTTTCACCAGGGTATGCGTGGAATTGCGCACGCCCAGCACGCGCCGCAGCGACAGCATGTGTGCCAGGCGCGGCGCCAGCGCTTCGATGGACAAAAAGGCGGCTTCCCCGCGCATCATGGCGGCCTCGGCTTGCGCATGGTCCGGCGAGGCGGGCACGCCCAGCGCGGCCAGCACTTCTGCCGTGGTGATGCGGCCCGGGTCGCTCGCCACGCCATGCACGAGCACGGGCGCCCCCGCGCGCGCCAGCAGCAGCGCCAGCAAGGCCGTCAGATTGGCCATCTTGCGCGCGCCGTTATAGCTGGGAATGATGATGGGTGCGTACTCGCCGGCCGGCGCGGCCAGCGGGGCGAACGACGCTTCGGCCGCATCGAGGAAACCGGCGATCTCGTCCACGGACTCACCCTTGATGCGCATCGACAACAAAATGCCGCCCAGCTCCAGGTCCGACACGCGGCCCTCAAGCATGGCGCGGTACAGGGCGCGGGCATCCATGCGCGTCATGCTGCGCGCGCCGTTCTTGCCGCGTCCTATTTCTTTGATGAAACGTGCAGCGGGGAATGGCTCACCGGCCACATCGGTATGGGGGATGGAAACAGTCGTCATGGCGCCAGCTTACACGGATTGGCGCCGATGCAACAGCCGGGCAAGCGGAAGCGCGGGCGTGGCGGCCTAAGTAGGCCAGCCTGCCACAATAACAACTCATCCGCTGCCATTTGGCGGCCAGCCACGCCGCCAGGCCGCATTTCCGCTACACTATTGCCTCTTAAAGAACGCAATAGCGAAAGCCGAGCCAGAATCATGAATACGCCAGACATCGAAAATATCAACGTCACTTCCTTCGCGCCCATGCCGACACCGGCCGAATTGCACGCCAAACTGCCGCTGTCGGAGAGTGCCTTCGACACCGTCAGCCGCGGCCGCGAAGCGCTGCGCAACATCATCGACCGCAAGGACCAGCGCCTGTTCGTCGTCGTCGGTCCGTGCTCGATCCACGACCCCGTCGCCGGCCTCGATTACGCACGCCGCCTGAAAGCGCTGCAAGAGGAAGTCAAGGACACGATGCTGCTGGTGATGCGCGTGTATTTCGAAAAACCGCGTACCACCACGGGCTGGAAGGGCTATATCAACGACCCCTACATGGACGATTCGTTCAAGGTCAACGAAGGCATGGAAAAGGCGCGCAAGTTCCTGCTCGACGTGTGCGAACTGGGCATGCCTACCGCCACCGAAGCACTGGACCCGATCTCGCCGCAATACCTGGGCGACCTGATCGCCTGGACAGCCATCGGCGCGCGCACCACCGAATCGCAGACGCACCGTGAAATGTCGTCCGGCCTGTCGACGCCAGTCGGCTTCAAGAACGGCACCGATGGCGACATCAGCATCGCCGTCAACGCGATCTTGTCGTCGGCGCACCCGCACTCCTTCCTGGGCATTAACGCCGAAGGCAATGTCGCCATCGTGCGCACGCGCGGCAACGCGTATGGCCACGTGGTGCTGCGCGGCGGCGACGGCCGCCCGAACTACGATTCGGTCTCGATCGCCATCGCCGAACAGGCGCTGGCCAAGGCCAAGCTGCCAGCCAACCTGGTGGTCGACTGCTCCCACGCGAACAGCTATAAAAAGCCGGAACTGCAGCCGCTGGTGATGGCCGACGTGGTCAACCAGATCCGCCAGGGCAACCACTCGCTGGTGGGCGTGATGATCGAATCGAACATCGTTGGCGGCAACCAGAAGATCCCGCAAGACCTGTCGCAACTGACCTACGGCTGCTCCGTCACCGACGGCTGCATCGACTGGGACACGACGGCGACCATGCTGCGCGATGCGCATGCGCATTTATTGAACCGCCCGGCGTAATACGCCTGTGTTTATGAACGGCGCCCTGTGCGCCGTTTTTTTCTTCACACTGCCATCTGCACATGCGGCAGCACGGCGTACGATCCCGCCAGCGCCTGTTCGGCCTTGCTGGCCGGGATGTTGAGTTCATTGACGTCCAGGTAGATGCGCCCGTCCATGATGCGCACGGCGTACATGCGCGCCATGCCCTGCACGGGCGCCACCAGGCGGCCCGAATCGAGCTCGATGATCCAGCTGTTCTTCGGCCCCATCAGGTTTATCTCCATCAGCACCCCGTGCGCCAGCGGGCCGCCCAGGCAGGGCACCGTGTCAAGCAGCGCGTACACCGTATCGTCCACCGCGCGAAACAGCGCCACGCCCGGCAAGTCCTGCCACGCCAGTCCCCGCTGCACCATGCGCGCGCCCGCCTGCGGCATGTCCTTCAGGCGGCAAATCATTTTCCATTGTTCCGGCATTGCTAGCTCCTTGAAAAAGGCACACGCTTGCCTAAGCAAAAGCGATGCCAGTGCCAACACAGGCAAAAAAAGGGGGAAATCGGGAACAAAACACCAGTGCGGCGCACTGCGCAAGTGCACACTGCCGCCGAAATGGTGCGCCGGCCGCACGCTGGACTGCCCGGCTTTCCTTTACAATGGCGGATTACTCCTCCCTACCCCGCACCTTCATGATTGTTCTTGGCGTCGAATCCTCCTGTGACGAAACCGGCCTGGCCTTGTACGACACGCAACGCGGCCTGCTGTCGCACGCCCTCTATTCGCAAGTCGCCATGCACGAGCAATATGGCGGCGTAGTGCCGGAACTGGCGTCGCGCGACCATATCCGCCGCGCCATCCCGCTGCTGGAAGAGACCTTGGCCAAGGCCGGCATCACCCTGCCCGAGATCGACGCCATCGCCTACACGCAAGGTCCTGGCTTGGCTGGCGCGCTGCTGGTGGGTTCCTCCGTCGCGTGCAGCCTGGGCCTGGCCATCAACAAACCGGTGCTCGGTATCCACCATCTGGAAGGCCATCTGTTGTCGCCGCTGCTGGCGTCCGAGCCGCCGGAATTCCCCTTCATCGCGCTGCTGGTGTCGGGCGGCCACACACAACTGATGCGCGTCGATGGCGTGGGCCAGTACACCATGCTGGGCGAAACGCTCGATGATGCGGCAGGCGAGGCGTTCGACAAGTCAGCCAAGCTGTTGGGCCTCGGTTATCCGGGCGGCCCCGCCATTTCGCGCCTGGCCGAATTCGGCGATCCGCTGGCGTACAAGCTGCCGCGCCCCATGCTGCACTCGAAGGATTTCAATTTCAGCTTTTCCGGCCTGAAGACGGCCGTGCTGACGGTGGTGAAGAACCACGAAGAAAAAGTCATCGCCAATATCTGCGAGCAGGACAAGGCGAATATCGCGCGCGGCTTCGTCGACGCCATCGTCGACGTGCTGACGGCCAAATGCGTGGCTGCCCTCAAGCACACGGGATTGAAGCGCCTGGTGATCGCCGGCGGCGTGGGCGCCAACGCGCAGCTGCGCGCCTCGCTCAACGCGGCCGCCGCCAAGAAACGTTTCAAGGTGTATTACCCGGAGCTGGAATTTTGCACCGACAACGGCGCCATGATCGCCTTTGCCGGCGCCATGCGCCTGCAGATCAACCCGCAGGCCGCCAAGTACGATTACTCGTTCAATGTGCGCCCGCGCTGGCCGCTGGACGAAATCCGCGAAGTCTGATCACTCCAGCAGAAAGTTGCGCGAGCCCGCCAGGGCCGCGCCCTCTTCCAGCGTTTCATCCTTCAATGCCACGCCCGACAACTGCCGGCTGAACGCCTGCGACAGCAGGTAGTGCAGCCGGTACGCCGCTTGCGCATACGCCAGGCCCTCGGGACGCACGTTCGAGATGCAGTTGCGGCGCTCGTCCAGCAAGCCCACTGTGGGTGCCCACGTCAGATACAGGCCCAGGCTGTCTGGGGAACTCAGGCCCGGCCGCTCGCCGATCAGCACCAGCACAGCCTTCGCCTGCAGCAACTGCCCCACCTCGTCGCCGATGGCCACCCGCCCCTGCGCCACGACGTACACCGGCGACAGCGTCCACGCTTCTGCCGCCAGCCGTGCGCGCAAGGTGGCCAGGAACGGCGCCGCGTGGCGTTGTAGCGCCAGCGCCGACAGGCCATCGGCCGCCACCAGCGCCAGGTCGACTCGCGTAGCACCGGCCACCAGCCGCGCGCGTGAAGCGTCGTCGAGCCGGCGCCCCAGGTCGGGGCGTTGCAGATACTCGGCGCGCGTGGTGGCGGCGCTGTGCAGCTGCACGCAGTCTTGCCCTTGCGCGGCCAGGGCGCGTGCCAGGGCCTCGCCATCGAGCGCCAGGTGTACGGCGTCGCGCGCCTGTGCGTGGGCCAGCTGGAACGCCAGCTGCGCACTGGTCGGCACGCTGACGCCGTGGCGCCCGAGCGCGATGCGCGCCGCCGTATGCCGGCGCAGGGCTTGCCAGGAACTGTCGCCAAAGGTGTGCTTGTCAGCCATGTCATCCTCCCCGCGCATGCGTATCCTTGCTACACTGCGCCGCTAAGCATGTTATCACCGTCCCTATCCATTCGAGGAGTGCCATGATTGTTGCAGCCGATGCCACGCTGTGGGACCAGCAATACGACTTGCCCCTGCTTGAACGTCTCGGTCCCGCCCAGGATGAAATCATCGCCCATGTGGCGCAAGTCAATGCGTCCAACGGCGTGGCCGCGAAGCCTGCCTCGACAGAAGTGCGTGCCGACTTTCACGCCGATGTGCGCGCGGCGATGGCCGGCATGCCGGCTTGCGTGCTGGCCCTGCTCGATGGCGTGCTGCTGGGCGTGCGTTTTGCGCGGCAACTGGGTTCTTCGGCCATCAGCGATATCGTCGCCAGCGCCGAAGGGGTGATCCTGGGCGTGGTCGTGGCGCTCGATGTGGATGCGTTCGAGGCGCGCACGGCGAATGCCTGGGCGAGCTGGAAAGAAAATACGCCGTTCACGCCAGTGCACGGCTACCGCCTGGAAGCGCAGATCGCCGCGCCACAGGACGATCACCGCCAAGGCGCGCTGCAATACCTGCTGTTGCATGAATTCGGCCATGTGCTGGCCGCTGGCAGGGGCTTGCTGCCCGAATGGTGGAACGATGCGCAGGCCATGCGCGAGACGGACGACTACCGTTACCTGCCCCTGGCCTGGCGCATCACGCCGGAGAAAGAGGTCGTGCCCCTGTCCGGAAACGACTTCCCGCTACGTGGCGATATCGCGTACTACCAGGCGCCTCGCCTGGCCGCCAGCCAGATGCAGGACGCCTACGCGCAGCTGCGCAGCGCGAACTTCGCCACCCTGTATGCGGCCACCAGCATGCATGAAGACTTTGCCGAATCATTCGCCAGCTACGTGCACGCCGTCATGCTGGGCAAGCCGCAGTGCATTCGCATTCACCGCGATGGCAAACTGCTACTGCAGTTCGACAACTACTGGGAGGCCGGGCGCAGCGCGGCCAAGCGCCGGCTGCTGGAGCAGCTGCTCGGCAACTGATCAGTTACCGGCCGCCGCCCGCGCCAGCATGGCGCGAAAAGCAGTGAATACCTTGTGCATGGCCGGACGCTTGTACGGATACATCTCTTCGGCATCCATGGCATGCACGATCATGGCGTTGTCGGCCTCAAAGACCAGCAACTCGCCGTCGCGGGTTTCGGCACAGTCGATACCCAGGTAGGGCATGCCCATGCGCGCATCGATGGCGCGCAGTGCGGCAGCATGGCGCCGCGCGAACGCATGTTCGAAGTTCAGCATGCACTGCGCTTCCTCGGCACGCTTGGCAGCGCTTTCATCCATACCCGCGTTCAGGTAGTGAATCATCCAGTGCGACGAGACGGCGAAGTGGCAGATGTATGGCAAGCCGTCGATCAGCACGATGCGGTACTTGCGGAACTGCCCATCCTCGCCACGATAGTCGACAAAACGGGAAATATAAAAACGTTCCGCGTCGACGGTTTGCAGATACGCGAGCAAGTCACTCGCCTGCGTCATCTTTTCAAGGTCATGCCCAGCATGCGAACCGAGAGGACGCACAATCAGGGGAAAGGCGTCGCCGGGAAGCACCGCGTCGAGTGGCATTTGTCCGGATGCAAGCGCTGCCAGCTGTTCGCGGCTGATACGCGCCGTACGCGGCATGGCCACGCCGGCCAGCCCCTGCAATTTGTCGCACAGGCCATCACGCGAGGTATGCGCGATATGCTGCGGCAGGTTGACGACGGGGCGCGGCCAGTCCCGCACGAATTGCGCCAGGCGCGCCAGCAAGGGCTGGTTCGCATCCGATTCAGCCACACCGATCAGCAGCACGTCATGCTGCGGCACTTCGTCCGGCCAGGTCCCCTCTGCCGTGACATACAGCAGTTCGAGCGTCACGTCAGACTGCTCGACGAGAAATTCAATCGGCGTATTTGACATCAGGTCTCCCGGCCCCGTCAGCATCAGCACCTTGATGCCCGGCCCGGATGCCGGCGCTTGCGCGGGCAGTACATACAACTGCTGCAGTTCGATCGCCTGCGCCTGTACGGCCAGCGCCATCTCACGCTGGCCTTTCAGCTGCAGCACGATGGAAAAATCCATGTAGGCATGCGCGTCCTCGGGATGCGCCTGCGCGCGCGCCAGCAGCGCTTCCCCCAGCGGCGCCAGGTCGTGCCGCAGAAAGGCGTGGCGCATCAACGGCGCCAGCCCGATCAGCGGCGCATACGGCGTGGCCGCGTGTTGCATCAAATCGTACATGGACATTCCCTTCAAGACAGGCGCGCCGCGCCGAAGCGCAGCACGCCCGCAAGCAGCGCGTCGATATCCTCGGCACGCGTGCGGTGATTGACGATGGCGGCGCGTATGGCCAGCTTGCCGCCGATGGTGGTGGTCGATGGCGCAGCGATCCCCGACTCGTGCAGGTCGGCGACGATCTCGCCATTGAAGGCGTCGCCATCGCCGCTGGCCACGCCGCGATGGCGGAAGCACACGATATTCAACGTCACGGGCGCCAGCAGTTCCAGTTCCGGCGTGGCTTGCACGCGTTCTGCCAGGTAGCGCGCCAGCGCACAGGTGTGGGCGATCGCCGCGCCCATGCGCTCGGCGCCATGCACCTTGAAGGTGAACCAGGTTTTCAGGGCACGGAAACCGCGCGACAGATCGGGGCCGAAGTCGCAGGGCCATGGCGAACCGCCGGCCAGTCCACGCGCCTCGCGCCGCAGATACGCGGCCGGCGCGGCAAAGGCGGCCATGTGCCGCGCGCCATCGCGCACCAGGAAAAAGCCCGCGTCATAAGGCACCTGTCCCCACTTGTGAAAATCGAAGGCCAGCGAATCGGCCAATTCGATCCCAGCCAGCAGGGGGGCTATCTGGGGCGAGAGCATGCCCAGAGCACCATACGCGCCATCCACGTGGAACCATAGCTGTTCGCGCGCGGCCAGCGCGGCCAGCGCTGATAAATCGTCGATGGCGCCCGTATCGACGGTGCCGGCCGTGCCGGCGATGAAGAAGGGACGCAAGCCCGCCGCGCGGTCCGTGGCGATGGCATGGGCCAAGGCAGCGACGTCGATCTGCAGGCGCCCATTGACGGCGACGCGGCGCAAGGCGGCCGTGCCCAGGCCCGACAGGTCCATGGCCTGCGCGATGCAACCATGCGCGGCGGCCGAGGTGTAGGCCACCAGAGGCGCGCCTTGCAAGCCTTGCTGGCGCGCGGCCACGCCCAGCGTCTGCGTGCGCGCCACCAGCACGCCCATCAGGTTGGCCATCGAGGTGCCCGTCACGAAAATGCCGCTGGCCGTATCCGGAAAGCCGAACAGTTCGGCCATCCAGCGCGAAATCTGACGCTCCACCTCGACCGGCATCTGGTTGCGCCCACCCACATTCGCATTCAGGCCAGCCGCCAGCATCTCGGCCAGCATGCCCACAGGCGTGCCGCCGCCATGCACCCAGCCCATGAAGCCGGGATGCACGTTGCCGACGGCATAGGGCAGCACGTCCTGCAGGAAGCTGGCGTGGGCGTCGGCCAGTGCGCCCGGCGCGCGTGGCAGCGGCTGCGCGAAGCGGGCACGCGCGCTGTCGGGCGCCGGCTGCCAAACGGGCCGCTGGCGGATCTGCTGCTGATAGTCGAGCATATCGTCGAGCATCTGGTGGCTTTGCGCGCGAAAGGCGTCCCAGTCCTGTGGATCGAGGGAATCGGGGTCGGGTGGCAGCATGTTGGCGTCGGATGGGGAGATTGCCGATTATCGCACCAGCGCAGCGGCGCAGGGCGTCAATTTACACTTGCGCCCCCAGGCGATGCAGGGCCGCCTGGAAGGCCGGTGCCAGCGCCGTGCGCAAAAGGCCCTGCGCATCGGTGATCTGCATGCGCGCCAGCCAGGCTGCGAATTCGGGCGCCGGACGCAGGCCCAGCACGCGGCGCGCATACAGCGCGTCGTGGAACGAGGTGCTCTGGTAGCCCAGCATGATGTCGTCCGCGCCCGGCACGCCCATGATGAAATTGCAGCCGGCCACGCCCAGCATGGTCAGCAAGGCATCCATGTCGTCCTGGTCCGCCTCCGCATGGTTGGTGTAGCACACGTCGCAGCCCATGGGCAGCCCAAGCAGCTTGGCGCAGAAATGGTCTTCCAGCCCCGCGCGCATGATCTGCTTGCCGTCATACAGGTACTCGGGGCCGATGAAGCCCACCACCGAATTGACCAGCAGCGGTTGATACGCGCGCGCCACCGCATACGCGCGCGCTTCGCACGTCTGCTGGTCCATGCCGTGATGCGCGCCGGCCGACAGGGCGCTGCCCTGCCCCGTCTCGAAATACATGACGTTGTTGCCCACGGTACCGCGCCCCAGCGACAGGGCCGCCGCCTGTCCCTCGGCCAGCAGGGACAAGTCGATGCCAAAGCTGCGGTTGGCCGCCTGCGTGCCCGCCACCGACTGGAACACTAGGTCGACGGGCGCGCCGCGGCGTATCGCTTCGATGGTATTGGTAATGTGCGTGAGCACGCAGGACTGGGTGGGGATTTGGTACTGGTCGATGACGGCATCGAGCAGGTGCAGCAGCGAGACCACCTGCGCCACATTGTCGGTAGCGGGATTGATGCCGATCACGGCGTCGCCGCTGCCCAGCAGCAGGCCATCGAGGATCGACGCCGCAATCCCCGTGGCGTCGTCCGTCGGGTGATTCGGTTGCAGCCGCGTGGACAGGCAACCATCCAGGCCCAGAGTATTGCGAAAGGCCGTGACGACTTTACATTTCCTGGCCACCAGCACCAGGTCCTGCAGGCGCATGATTTTTGAGACGGCGGCCGCCATTTCCGGCGTGATGCCGGCGGCGACGCGCGCCAGCGTTGGCGTATCCGTCGCGTCGTCGAGCAGCCAGTCGCGAAAGTCGCCCACGCACAGGTGCGCGATGGGGGAAAACGCGGAGCGCTCATGGCTATCGATGATCAGGCGCGTGACTTCATCGTCTTCGTACGGCACCAGCGCTTCATTGAGGAAGGTCAATAGCGACACTTCCGCCAGCGCCAGCTGCGCCGCCACCCGCTCGCGCGCGCTGGCCGCCGCTACGCCCGCCAGCACGTCGCCCGAACGCAGCGGCGTGGCCTTGGCCAGCAGCTCCTTCAGGCTGGCGAACTGGTAAACATGGCTGTCTATCGTATGGCTGAAGCGGGGCATAGATTGTGCTCCAAGGCATATCCAATGCCCCATTCTACGCCAGGCTAGAGGCTGCGCAGCGCGCCTTCCAGCTGCGGATGGCGGAAGACAAAACCGTCGGCCAGCAAGCGGCGCGGGGCGATCCTTTGACCTTCCACCAGCAAGTCGGCCTGCTCGCCCAGCAAGGCGCGCATGAGGAAGGCTGGCGTGGGCATGATGCTGGGGCGGTGCAGCACGGTGCCCGCCACCTGGGCGAAGCGGCGCTGTTCGATGGCTTCGGGCGCGCAGAAGTTAAAGGCGCCGCTCACCGCGCCCTGTTCGCTGCGGCGCGCCAGATGGGCGATGCCGCGGATCACGTCGCGCACATGCACCCACGACACCCATTGCTTGCCGCTACCGAGCGGGCCACCCACGCCGAAGCGGATCGGCAAGAGCATCTGCGGCAGCGAACCCTGGTGGCCAAACACGAGGCCAAAGCGCATGCAGCCCACCTGCACGCCAAATTTCTCCGCCTGGCGCGCGGCCGCTTCCCATTCCTGGCACAGCTGCGACATGAAGATGGCTTGCGGCGCGTCGTCTTCAGCCAGTTCCGTCGCGTCGCCCTGCGGCTGCACGCCGTAATAGCCGATGGCCGACGCCGACAGCAGCACGCGCGGCTTGTGCTGCGCGCGGGCGATCCACGCCACCAGTTCCTGCGTCAGCACCACACGGCTGCGGCGCAAGGCGGCCTTGCGCGCGTCCGTCCAGCGCTTGCCGACGATGCGCGCGCCGGCCAGGTTGACCACCATGTCGATGCGCTGCGCATCCGCCAGTTCGTTCAGCGACTGAATGCAGCGCACCCGGCCGTCGAAGGTCCACGCGGCCTGCTTCGGCTGGCGCGTCAGCACCGTCACCGCGTGACCGTCGGCCAGCAAGGCGCTGACCAACTGCTGGCCGATGAAACCCGTGGCGCCCGTTACCAGCACGGACTGCGGTGTACTGGCAAACTGCAAATCCTCCGTCTCTTTTTCCGCCACCTCTTTGCGCCGCCCCAGCTGCCACACGGCATACGCGTCGCGCAGACCGGACAAACCCACGCCCACGCCGCACAGGGCGAGGAAGACGCTGAGCCAGCCATACGGCTGCCACACGAGGGCCGTCGGCAAGGTCGCCCACTCGCTGCTGTTCAGGGCCAGCAGCGCGATGAAGGCGCCTGCATTGATCGCCAGCACCGTGTGCGTGACCCGCTCCGTGGCAGGCAAGAGGCGGGTCTGGTCTTCCACCACGAAGTCCCACAGGGTCAGCACGATTTCCACGCCAAACACGATCACCAGCACCCAGGCCCAGGCGCCATGCCACTCCCAGGCGGCCAGGCCGACGAACAGCAGGCTGTAGATCAGCGCACGCGTGGCGTGGATGGTCAATTCCAGGCGCGCCGAGGCCTTTTGCGGCAACGCTTCCGTGATTTCATGGTGGTAGATGGTGTCGAAGGCGCCCAGGCAGCCTTGCGCCGCCATCAGTTGCAGGGCCAGCAGATGCGTATTCATGGTGTCTCCTTGTGAATTTCCGGCGCGGCGGATTCGCGGAACACGCCGACCTGGGTAAACGTGGTGCCGAACAGGGCGTGGCGGATCTCGATGCGGATGTTGAACTGCTGCGGCGTGTCGTTGCGGTGGCACAGATAGGTCTTGCCCGGCGTGAGCACGCCGGGCAGCGGCAGGCGCCAGCCGAAAAGATCGAGAAAATAGCCGTCGCTGGTGAAATGCAGGTTGCCATCCTCGACGTGCAACAGCAGCTTCATGCCCAGGCCCATGCCCACGTATTCGAGCACTTCGCCTTTTGCGCTTTCGGCCATGTAGGACGTGAAGCGGATCGGCGCGCGGCCATGCAGGCGGTAAGTGCGCTGCTTGAAGATGAAGGGGCACGCGGGACGCGAATAGACTTCGATATCCACGGGGAAGTCGTGATCGTCATACGGGATCAGGGCGCCGTCGATGAAGGGGCGCGTCAGCCAGCCCAGTACCTTGCCCAGGCGCGAACTGGTCAGCTCACTGAGCTCGCCCCGGTAGTACAGGGGCTGGCCCGGCGCGGGATTTTTCTCGAAGCGGCGACGGATGTCCGGGTGCAGCGTCAGCCACTGCTCGCCCATGACCTTCCTGAACAGCTCTCCTTCGGACGGGCCGTTCATGGTTTTTTACCTGGCTTGCCCGGCTTGTCGTCCGGGCTGAGGAACTTGGCCACCTTGCCGCCCATGGACAGCATGCGCTGCAGGGTAGCCGGCGGCAGGTTTTTATAGTCGCTGTAGGTGCTGCTGAGCATTTCCAGGAAGGCCAGCACTTCGCCCATGCGCGCGAGCGTTTCCGGCGGTATCGCCGCATCCTGTTCGCCCTCGATCGCGCATTCGCGCAGCACCGTCAGGGTGGGATCGATCTCGCGCCGCTTGCGCTCTTCCATGATGACGCGGAAGATTTCCCACACATCCTGCAGGGCGACAAAGTGGTCGCGCCGGTCTCCCATCACGTGCGTGATGCGCGCCAGGCCCCAGCTTTGCAATTCCTTCAGGCTGTTGCTGACGTTCGAGCGAGCCACGTTCAGGCTGGCCGCGATGTCTTCCGCCGTCAGCGGTTCGTTGGCCAGGAACAGCAGCGCGTGGATTTGCGCCACCGTGCGGTTGACGCCCCAGCGGGTGCCCATCTCCCCCCAGTGGAGGATGTATTTCTGAGTAGTCGGGCTTAATTCCATGATTTCTCTTATTTCTGTCGTTGCAGAAATGTAAGACGAAACAGAAATCGAGTCAAGCACGATTCGTCAGGTGCGTGCGGGCGGCTGCCCCATGGCGCGCAGGAAGGCTTGCTGCGAGGCGTGCAGTTGGCTGTAACCGAGTTCGCGGTACACGAGGCCGTGGCGTGGCGCCAGTTCGGCGATGATGCGCGCCAGCGCCGGGTAGTGGCGGTGGTTCCAGGTGGGGAACAGATGGTGCGTCAGATGCAGGTTCAAGCCGCCGAGCCAGTAGCCGAGCCAGCGCAAACGGCGCGGTTGCGGCGTCCAGTCGCAAGCCGTATAAAAGGTGTGCTGATACCAGTCGTGCGGCAGGGTGCCGTCCGCACCCGGCTGGAAAAACTCCACTTCGGCCCAGTGCGTGCCGAGGATCAGCGCCACCAGCGCGCACGAGGCGAGCATCTGGCCCACGAAATACGCGCCCAGCACCACGCCCCAGCCTATGCCCTGCTGCTGCAGCACCCACATGGGCAGCGCCAGCACCAGCGCCACGTGGCCCAGCTTCCAGCCCAGGAACGACAACCAGCCGCGCCAGCCCTGCAGACGGCTGTGCGCCGCCACGGGCGTCTTGCCGAAGCGGTCCAGCCAGTCGCCATACCAGTTCAGATAAGGCAGCGACAGGGCCGCTACCACGGGCCAGTACAGGTATTGATAGCGGTACTGCGGCGACCAGCGTTGGAACGGTGTCTGGCGCAGGAAGGGGTTCGGTTCCGTGTCGAGGTCATAGCCTTCCACGTTGGCATACGTGTGATGAAAGTGCACGTGACGGATGGTCCAGAAATCCGTGTCCACGCCCACGGGCAAGCCCACCAGGCGGATCAGGATGCGGTTCAGGCGTCCCCGGCGGAAGACGGCGCTGTGGGCCGCGTCATGCAAGGCATTCATGGCCAGCGCCATGGCCGCGACCAGGCAGGCGACATAGCTGGCGACAAACGGCCAGGTGCTGTCGGCGTTCAAGGCCAGCGCATACAGCCCCACCGTCAGCGCGGCCAGGAACACGGCTTTCGCATGCAGGCGCAGGTCGCCAAAGCGGTGCGTTCCTTCGCTGGCGAGATAGGCGTCGGCGCGCGCGCGCAGTTCGCGGCGGAAGGCCGAATCGCGCGCGGGCTGGAAGCGCAGCGGCGGCAACGAAGGCAAAGGCGTCACGCGCGCGTCCCTGCCGCTGCGGGCCACCACAGGCGGCGCGCGCCGTCGAGGCCATGCGCCAGCAGCGCGGCCAAAAACACCATGCCCCAGGCGTCGCGCGCGCCATACCAGCCCAGATACAGGATCGGCATGGCCAACGCGATGGCGACCCAGGCGATGGCACCCCAGCGCCGCGCATCGGACAAGCCGCCCAGCGCCAGCGTACCGCCAAAGATCAGCGCGAACAGGATCGCCTGCTGCGCGCCGGCCAGCGCCGCCTCGTGGTTGACGTAATAGATCACCAGGCCAAACAGGATCACGCCGCCGATGCCGATGAACAGTTCGGGTACCTCGAAAGTGCCGCGCGACTGCCAGTGGGGAAAGCGCGCGCGCAGCCATGTAAATAATTTTCCGTTGCTGGCCAACAGAGGGTTGTGCGTGGGTGTCATGCCCTTCACGCCATAGCGCATTTCCACGCCGTCGAGTTCCGGTTGGAAGCTGCCGAACAGCCTGTCCCACAGCAGCAGGGTGCCGCCGAAATTGCGGTTGATGTAGCGTTTATCCGTGCCGTGGTGCACGCGGTGGTGCGACGGCGTGACCATGAACTTGTCGAGGATGCCGGACTTGTTCACCAGTGCATTGTGGTTATACAACTGCACCGTGTAATGCAGCGACGAGACGACGAGGAAGATTTCCAGCGGCACGCCCAGCACGGCAAGGATGGCAATGAAGGGAAAATTCGTCAGCGACGAATACCAGGAATTGCGCACGCCCAGCGACAGGTTGAAATGCTCGCCCTGGTGGTGCACCACGTGCACGGCCCACAGCAGCGGGATTTTATGGTGCAGCCGGTGCATCCAGTAAAAGCACAGGTCCCAGGCAAAAAAAGCGAAGACCCATTGCACGGCCACGGGCCACTGGTCGACGATGTGCAGGTTCACATGGCGCAGCAGCAGGGCGAAGGCCGCAACTTCCACGCCACGGAACACCCACATCAGGATATGGCCGGAATTGAGATTGAAAATCACGTCTTTCCACGGCACCGGCGTCTTGCGCACCCATTTGAGGATCAGCAGTTCGGCCAGCACGAAGGCCAGCATGATCAAAAACGACAGGGCAAAGGGATTCATCATGATGCGGTTTCAGTGGAAATGGCGCGGCGGGTAAGCCAGAATACCTGCATTTTCGCCAGCATGCCGCCAGCGATGCCAACAGCCAGGCCGGCGGCCAGGTCTATGCTGACATGCCGGCGCAGCGCGATGATGGCGTAGCAGATGGCCACGCCCAGCACCAGGGCCAGCGCGGAGCGCAGCAGGTGGCGTTTGTCGTACAAGGCCCACACGCATAATAATGTCAGGGCGCCGTGCAGCGACGGCAGGCAGTTTTGCGCGGAGTCCGCCGCCTGCAGCATGCGCAGCGCCTGCGTGCTCCAGGCATTCCCGTCACCCACGGGCGGATACGCGAGCGTGGTCGGGTACAGCAGGAAGACCACGCCGCAAGCCAGCGCGGAGAGCGCCATGGCGCGCGCCAGCCAGCGCACTCTCGCCGCATCGGCCGCCAGATAGGCGTACGGGATCAGGATGAAGAAAGACAGATACAGCCAGATGGCGGCGTCGCTGTAGGGAATGGCGCGATCCAATGCCGTTTCCGGCAGCAGCACCCCCTGCCCTTGCAGCACATCGCTGGAAAAATACACGAGGCAGACGCTGCCCCAGCCAGCCAGCAAATGCAGCAGGCGGCAAGCTAAAGTCATGGAAGAAGGGTTCATGCGCTTGCAAGGCGCCGGATGCGGCGCCGTTTCATGGTGGGGTCAAAGGGAGGCAGTTCGCCACTCACCGTCCAGGCCAGGCCGTCGACGGCCACGCCCAGCCCGCGCAGCACCGCTGCCAGATGTGCGCGCAAGGCCGCCAGGCCAGCGTCGTCCAGGGCCGCATGCAGCAGCAAGGCGCTGTCGCCCTGCTGCACCAGGCGGTAGTCGGCGTCCGGCGGCAAGGCTTGCGCGAAGGCGCGCGTCAACACGTCGGCAAACACGGCGACGGGGGCGGCGCCGCGCGCGGACGGCAGCAGCAAAAGGTCGTCGCAGCGCCCTTCGATGCCATCGATGGCGCGGGTGGCGCGGCCGCACGGACATGGCGTGGCACGCGCGAGCAAAATATCGTCGAGGCGGTAGCGCACGATGGGCTGCGTCATGCGCGTAAAGTCCGTAATCACGGGCACAAAACGACGTTCTTCAGCGTCGAGCCATTGCGGCTCGATGTGTACGTATTCCTCGTTCAGGTGCAGCACGCCGTGTTCGCAGCTGCTGGCAAGAAAACCCTCGGTGGCCTGGTAGATTTCATGCACGGCGCCGAACGCCTGCACGATCAGCGCGCGGTCCTGCGCTTCCAGCACTTCGGCGACCGAGATGACCTTTTTCGGCGCCAGCGCCAGGCTGCCATCGATGACACGCAAGGACAGCTGGCGCAGCACCTGGGCCGGCGCGACGATGACGGAAGGTTGATAGCGCGCCAGCTGCGCGCACAGGCTGTCGAACGGTTTGAACAGGTCGTAGAACGCAAAGGTCAGCCACGGCGAGCGCACGGCCGTGTACAGATTGCTGTTCGCGCGCAGGAACAGCGCGACTCGTTCGCCGGAAAACAGGCCGTCGGGCAGCGCCTTGGCCAGCATCACACCAGCCCATTGGGCCTTTTCGCGGGGGCTGATGGTAAACACGGCGCGCCGCGACGAGGTGCCGGACGACAGGCCTACGGTGATGTCGCCGACGGCGGGCGTGAAGTCGCGGCTATGCTCGGCCGCCATGGCCGCGTCCATGGCCTGCGCCAACGTGACGCCCTCCGTGTTCATGGCGTCGAAATGCTCAAGCATCAGCGCCTTGTTCATGGTAGGCCACTGCGCCAGGGGAAGCGCGCGATAGGGAGCGAAATAGCGGCTGCGCGCGCACAGGGTGTCGATGAAACGCGCCAGCTGCTCCTGCTGGTAACTTTCCAGCTGCGCGCGGTCGGTAAAACGCAGGCGGCGCGTGCGCCAGTACGACAGCAATAACCAGAAAATACGCTTCACGGACGGCCCGCCACAGGTAAATAATCGAGCGTATCTTCATGCGTGATGCGAATCTGCGCATTGCCCGACTGGTGCAGCTGGTGCAGCCGGTTCAGGGTGGCGTAGTATGGCGCGCGCTTGTGCTGGATGATGAACGACAGTTCGGACGGCCCGCGCAGCTGCTGAAAACTCTCCGGCACCCAGGCCGCGTCCGAAGCCAGCAAGGTCCAGCCGCCGTCCTGCAGCACGAAGGCACCCAGATGGCCGATGGCGTGGCCGGGCAAGTCGACGATGTAAATCTCGCCTGTGCCGCTGACGTCGCGCCCGTGCGTAAACGGCAGCAGGGCCGCCGGCAAGGCCGTCTCGGGCACGCTTTCGACAAAAGCCAGGCGGTCGGCAATATCGGGCGGCAGCAGCTCGGGCACGAAGGCCTGGCGCACGGCAGCCACGCCGGACAGGCCGCGCACGGCGTCCCAGCCGGTTTGGGAGGCCATCAGCCGCGCGCCGGGAAAGTCGCGCAGGCCGGCGATATGGTCGGCGTGGAAATGCGACAGCAGCAAGGTGTGGATGTCGCCGGGCGATACGCCGTGCGCGCGCAACTGGCCATGCAGCGATTCATTCTCGTCAAACGAAATCGGCGTCACCCACGCGTACAGGCGGTACACGCCTTTCGATGTGGCGGCGCGGAAGTGTTCGGCGTACCCCGTGTCCCACAGGTACAGGCCCGCGCGCGTTTCGATCAGGTAGGCGCGCGAGGGGAAGCAACGGCTGGCCAGCCCGCTGCCTTTCAAGACCATGCACGAGGGATGTGTGCAATGGCCGACGCGAAATGCGGTGATGCTAGCCATTGCGTTCCTTGCCCACCTTGTGCGCCGCCGCTTCCTGGCGCATCCACTGCGCCGTCAGGGCGATGCCTTCCTGCAGGCTGACGATGGGACGGTAGCCGAGCACCTTGCGCGCCTTGGCATTATCGAGCGTCATGTCGAAACTGAGCGCGCCGATGCTGTAAGGCGTGAGCGATGGCTCGCGCCCCGTAAAACGCGAAGCGAACTGCATCAGGCGCGCCGCCAACGCCAGCACGCGGTAGGGCACGCTGACGATCTGGAACGGCTGCTGCAGGTGCTCGCAAAACAGCGTATGCAAAATGTCGCACAGGCGCGCCGGTTCGCCATTCGTGATGTTGAAGGCGGCACCGGAAGCGATGGTCTTGTGCACGGTGGCCAGCCACATCGCGTGCACGACGTTGTCGACATAGGTGATGTCGATGCTGACCGCGCCGCCATTGGGCAGCGGCAGCTTGCCGCCGCGCTCCTGCAGCACGCGCGCCAGGCGCGGAATCAGCACCTGGTCGTACGGGCCGAAGATGGCGCGCGGGCGCAGGATCACGCACGTCATGCCGCGATGCCGGTCGACCGACTCCTGCACCAGCTTTTCCGCCATCGCCTTGGAGCGCGCATACGCGTTGACGAAAGCGTCGGGGCGGAAGGTTTCCGGCACCTCGTAGCGGTTGCGGTAATCGAAATACATGGCCGGTGTGGAGATGTGCACGAAGCGCGCCACGTGCAAGCTGGCGGCCGCGCGCAGCAGCTGGCCCGTGGCCGTGACGTTGGCGGCGATGAAGTCGCGCTCGGCGCCCCACGGCGAGGACAGCGCGGCGCAGTGCCAGACGGTGTCCATGCCGCGCACCAGCTCATCGACCTGGCGCGGCGAGGCTTGCGCCAGATCGAGCGCGACGAATTGCGCACCCATGCGCTCCAGTTCACGGCCGACAGCGGCGTTGCGGCCCGTGGCGCGCACTTCCACGCCCTGCGCCAGCAGAGTGCGCACGGCATTGCGCCCCAAGCCGCCCGTCGCTCCCGTGACCAGTATCCGCCTCATCGCACCACCTTCACAGATCAAGAATCATGCCGCCGATGGTCAGGCCTGCGGCCGTGCCCATCATCAGCAAACGCTGGCCGGTCACGGCCCGCCCCGTCATCACCGCCTCGTGCAGGGCGGTAGGCAAGGAGGCCGCCACCTGGTTGCCATGCGTTTCAAAGATCTTGATGATTTTAGCATCGGGAACGTCGAGGATGCGCGCCGCATGCGCGAGGCCCAGCGGGCTGGCCTGATGCGGCACGACCACGTCGACTTTCTCCAGGCCGGCGCCCGATTCCTGCATGAGTTCCGCGAGGAAATCTGGCATCACCTTGACGGCCAGGCGGAACACGGCCTTGCCATCCATGCGGAACAGGTAATCGCCCGGTTCGCAGCCGTTGCGCGGATTGCGCTCGGTGCCGCCGCCGCGAATTTCGCAGTAGCGCCGCCCTTCCGGATACGTGCCCATCTTGTAGGCGCGGATGCCGGCGCTGCCGTCACCGCGCTCGACGATGACGGCGGCGGCGCCGTCGCCAAAGATCATCGACGCTTCCGGCTCGCTCCAGTCGACCCCGCGCGAGGCGAGATCGGACGAGACGATGGCGATGCGCCGGTAGGCGCCACCGGCCAGCATGGACGCGGCCACGCGGAAGGCGGCCATGAAACTGAGGCAGCTGGCGTTGACGTCGAAGCTTTGCGTGCCTGGCGGCAAGCCCGCATGTTCGGCCACGAAGCAGGCCGTGTTCGGCAAAGCCTGCTCGGGCACGCCGCAGGCGCAGATCAGCAAGTCGATGTCGGACGGACGCAGGCTGGCGTTCTTCAGCGCGTCGAGCAGGGCAGCGGCGCCCAGCTGGCTCTGCGATTCATCGGGCGCGGCGACAAAGCGCGACAGCACGCCGCTCTTGCGCAGGGTGTAGCCAGCCGGATGGCCCAATTTCAGGTCCAGGCTGGCGGAAGTCACGCTATGCGACGGCACGGCTTTGCCCGTCGCGATCAGGCGAACTGGAATCATGTTGGCCTTAACAAAGTAAAGTAAATACGGTTGATGAAGGGTTTATCAGCTAATCGCGTGCCAGCGGCGGCAATGCAACGCCGCAGTTCTTGCAGAAATTGGCATCGTCATCGAGCCCTTCTTTCAGGCACGTGGGACAGGTACGCGTGGTGACCAGCTTGGAACTGCGCTGTACCGTCATTTCGGCACTGATAATGCCGGTAGGCACTGCCAGGATGCCCCAGCCGAGCAGCATCATCAGAGAAGCGATGGTGCGCCCGATGTCGGTGCGCGGCGTGATATCGCCAAAACCCACCGTGGTCATGGTGCTGATGGCCCAGTATATCGACGTGGGGATGCTGCTGAAACCGTGATCGGGCCCTTCCACGACATACATCACAGTACCCAACAGAAAGACCACCATCATGACAAAAGACAAGAAAATGAGGATCTTGCGCCGGCTGGCCACCAAGGCCCGCCCCAGCACCGTGTATTCATGCACATACGACGTGAGCTTGAGGATACGGAACATGCGCAGCAGGCGCAAAATACGCACGTCGATCAGCACATGCGCGCCCGGCAACAGCAAGCCGATGTAGGTCGGCACGATGGCCAGCAAGTCGATAATGCCGAAAAAACTCTTGGCGTAGCGCACCGGATGCTGCAGGCATGCCAGGCGGGCACAATATTCGATGGTAAACAAAATGGTGAAAAACCATTCCAGCGCCGTCAGCCAGGTGCCATAGCGCTCGGCCACGGAGGCGACACTGCTGAGCACGACCACCGTCACGCTGATCAGGATGGCGGCGATCAGCAGCAGGTCGAAGGCGCGGCCCGTGCGCGTTTCCGCCTCGAAAATGACGGTGTACACCTGCTCGCGCCAGCCCCGCTCGGGCTTGCCAAATTTTTGCTGCGTTTCCTGCGCCGCCAATTGCTGCGGCGTCAAGGGTGCTGCTGCGCTCTTCGTCGCGGCTTTCATGTGGGTAGTGTGCTCATATACTATTATTGTATAGATAATTTACAAAGCACGGCGACACGCACGCTTGCGCTACAGCTTTCACTACAACAACACTACGACAGCTTTTTCGCCAGCAACACGGCATTACGCCGGTCGCGTTCGGCCTGCACGATGTCCGTCGTGCGCGCTTCCGACAGGCCCACCGTGTGCAGCACGGTGGCCGTCAGCTGCAGCGCCGACTCCAGCGCCTCGGGCACGACCAGGGTGGCGCCCGCCTGTATCAGGGCCACCGCATGCGCCTCGTCGCGGGCGCGCGCATACACGGGCAGCTGCGGATATTCACGGCGGATCGATTTCACGGCATGCAGCACGGAGGCCGCGTGGTCCATGGTCAGCACCACGGCAGCAGCCCGGTCCGCATTGACTTTTTGCAGCAGTTCCGCGCGCGACGCATCGCCGAAATACACGGGGAAACCGCGCGGATGCAGGGTCGTCACCAGGCGCGCATCATTTTCAATCGCCACATAGGCGATATCCTGTTCCGTCAGCACCTTCGCCAGCAACTGCCCCACCCGGCCAAAACCGGCGATGATGACGGTGCTGCCCTGCGGCGGCAGCGCGCCGCGCGACAGGTCGGCCAGCTGATGGTGGTGGCGCTTTTCCCACCAGTTGCCGAACGCGCGCGCCGCCTTGGCCAGCGCCGGCGTGGCAAACAGGCTCAGGCCCACCACCAGCATGACGAATTGCGCCACCTGCGGACCGATCAGCTTCGTGCCCAGCGCATAAGCGACGACGATGAAGGCGAACTCGCCGCCCTGCCCCAGCAGCACGCCCGTTTCCACGGCACGCCCCCAGTGAAAGCCGCCGAGGCGGAAAATCACGCTGATAACCAGGGTTTTCAACGCAAACAGGCTCAGCACGGCCAAGGGAATCAGAATCGGCGACTTGAGGATTTCGCGCACGTCGATCTGCATGCCCACGGACATGAAGAACAAGCCCATCAGCAAGCCCTTGAAGGGCTCGATCGTCACTTCCACTTCGTGGCGAAATTCCGTCTCCGCCAGCAGCAAGCCGGCCAGCAGGGCGCCCAGCGCCATCGACAGGCCCGCCAGATACGTCAATCCCGCGATGCCCAGGGTGCTGAGCAGGGTCAGGGCCATGAACACGTCCGGCTGGCGTTTCTTGACGAAAAACTGGAACAGGGGGCGAATCACGCGGCGCCCCAGCAGATAGATCAGCAGGATGGCGCCCGCCGATTTCACGGCCGCAAAGCTGAGCAGATACGCCAGGTCGTCGCTGCGCCCGCTGGCGAACACGTCGATCAGGATGAACAGCGGCACCACCATCAGATCCTGGAACATCAAAATGGAAAAGCCCGCCTGGCCAGCCGGCGTCTGCAGCGAGCGCTGGTCGGTCAGCAGCTGCATCACCACGGCCGTGGACGACAGCGACAGCACCAGGCCCAGCACGATGGACGCTTCCAGCGACAAGCCGAAGTAATACGCCACGCCGCCGATCAGGCAAGCGCTGACCGCCACCTGCCCCACGCCCGCGCCAAACACCCAGCGCCGCAGCGCCCACAGCCGTTCCGTCGACAGTTCCAGGCCGATCATGAACATCAAAAACATCACGCCCAGCTCGGCCAGGCCGCTGACCTGCTCGGCGCGCACGAACGAAAAATACGTCAGCCACGTGAAATCGCCGGCCCACAAGCCGAAGCCGAACGGGCCGAACAGGGCACCGACGGCCAGGAAACCGAGCACCTGGTTAACTTTCAGGCGTTGCAATAGCGGAATAAAAATCCCGGCCAGGGCAAGAAACAGCAGGGTTTCTCGCAGATAGGGTAAGGCGTGTTGCTCTTCCAAAATAGTCCTAACTAAATATCATTCTTGCTGAATTGGTAGTGTCGCATGCTGGGCCACGGCGAAGCAGGCCCACACGCGATATTTTTTTCCTAAAAGCAACACATCCGTTCTCTATTTCGGCGGCGCCAGCATGTCGGCACGGGGGCGGTCCCAGCCCGGCACGTAGGCGGGACACGGGCGGCTGCGGAACTGCGCCAGTTCCACGCTCGTAAAATTGGGCAGCATGCCGGGGTTGAAACGCACGTCCGTCAGCTTGTCCGCATGCAACCGGGGCATGCGGGCAAAGCGGAACCAGGCGTCGACATAGCAATTGTCCGCCTGCAAGGTGCGCAAGGCGGCCAGGCTGCCCGCCGCCTGCGCGGAGACGGCAATGCCGGGCGCCAACGGCTGTCCTTGCTTGCCCGTCTCGGCCAGCCCCGCCGGGCAGGCGGCAGGCGCCAGCGATTCGGGCAGCAGGCTCAGGGTGCCGCGCCGCAGGGTGTACACGTCCGTCTTGCTGTCGAGCGAGACATAGATCCAGCACAGCGGGTTGCTGGGAAACGCCGTCATCGCCACATCCCACACGCGCGTGCCGGGGTCCAGGCGCTGCACGGCCGCCTCGATGCGCGTACGGCCGATGGCCGAGGCCACGCCCTGCGTGCCGATGAAGGTGGCCGCCAGCGCGAAGGCCAGCAGCAGCGCTCCCCGTCCCCGCTCGCCGGCGCGCCCTTGCAGCACGGCCAGCACCACGCCCAGCCCCAGCAAGACAGCCAGCGAAGCGGGTGCCAGGTAGGATTGATAGGTGAAGAAACACAGGGCCGCCGCCAGCGCGGCCAGCAGCACGCTTTTGACGATGCCGTAGCGCAAGGACATGATCACGGGCACGCCCAGCAGCACCCAGAACATGGGTTCGACAATGAAAACCATGTCGCCATACAGCCAGCGGCTGTCGAACGGATAAAACGGGTGCAAGCCATAGGAATTGAGGAAATCCATGCCCATATGCAAGCAGAATCCCAGCAGCAAACAGGCCGCCAGGCCCACTCTGGCGGGCACGCTGTCCTTCAACAGGCGGCGCGCGCCGGGCCACAGCAGCCATAGCAGGGCCAGCAACAGCAGCGCCTGCGGCAAGGCCAGCAGCAAGGTATGCGTATGGCCACGGTGGTGCAGCATATAGCCGAACGGGCGCGGCAGCAGCTTGGTCAGCACCAGGTCCAGGTCGGGCGCGTTGCTGGCAAACCAGGCCGTAAACAGAAACAGCGCACGCCGGGTGCGCTGGGCGGGGGGGTGCGGCTCGGGCGGCAGGCTGCGATGTAGCAGTTCGCCGACCCCGAGGCCGATGACCGAATGCGTAATATTATCCATCGGGCAATTTTACAGGATGCGGCCACCCCAAGAGCAAAGGCCGGGGTCGTACCCTCAGGGTACGACCCCGGATTCTGCCATTGGGTTTGTTCAATCAAGCGGTTACAGTGCCTGTAAATCTTCCCCACGCATGCCCACCAGCAAGGCGCGGCCATCGGGCAGCACGCGGAACTCGCCATAGCGGGCCTTTTCCCAGCGCGCCGCTTCGCCTTCCTTGAAGAACCAGGCATCGCTGACCAGCACCCAGTTGCCATCCTTCGGCGTCAGTTCAAGCAGGAATTCGCCGGGCGCCAGCGCCTCTTTGGTGTACGGACGCAGCAGCTCGGCCACCCCGCGCGCATCGCGCCTGGCCACCACGAGGGGCCGGCCGGGCGCCCTGTCCACGCTGGCCAAAGTACTGAGGACGCCGAGGTTGACAAAATTGAGGCGCATGTAGTCGCCCTGCATCAGCGAGCGGGGATCGACGGGTTCCAGCGCCACGAAGATGGCTTGCCCCTTGGCAATCAGTTGCTCTTTCTGCCAGATGCCGCCATTGGCGACCAGCAGCACCAGCAGCAAGCCCCCCAGTACGCCCAGGCGCACGGCGCGATGCTCGGCCGCCACGCCCGCTGGTTTGCTTTCCACCAGATGCAGCACGGCGCCGCGCGTGGCCAGCCACGACAGGGCGCACAGCACGGCGCCGGCCACGGCCAGCAGCGCCGCCTTGCTGGCCAGTGGCCAGGCAAGCTGGTAATAAAAACTGCCGATGATCCACGCCGCCGCCAGCGCGGCCGCCACGGCCACGCGCGTGCGCCCGCTCGTCACGCAATACGCGAGGATCAGCAGCACGGGCCCGAGCGCCGGCATGAACCACGCCAGCACGACCAGCACCAGCGCCACGCCGATGGCGGGCAACTGGCGCAGCGCTGGCCAGCGCCATGCCGTCCAGGCAGCCGCCGCCATGGCCAGCACGAGCGAGACGCCGTTCAAGGCCTGCGCATACCAGGCGACGGCCTGGTGCCGGGTCACTTCGCGCGCCACGTCGCCGGCAATACCACCGCCGAGCGCACCGCCCAGCATGAAGGTCATGCCGGACCAGAAGACCAGTCCCAGCAAGATGGCCAGGACCCACCCCGTCGACAGCGATTCCAGGAAGGCGGCGACGGGTGCGCCGCGGCCATCGTTGAAGGCCTGCTTCTGCAGCCAGTGCGCGCCCAGCCAGAGTGCCAGGGCCAGCATCCAGGCCAGATACAGTTGCGTGGGATCGTTCTCGAAAATCCAGTCGCGCGTGCTATCGATGATGCCCAGCCCCAGCAAACCGCAGGCGACCAGCCCCAGCAGCACGCGCAGCCAATCGCGCGGCAAGGCAGCGGCCACCACCAGGCAGGCCAGGCACAGCAGCAGCGATGCCGTCTGCGTGGAACAATCGCGGTACAGGGCATAGCCGAGCAAGCTGCCGCCCACCAGCAGGCAGGGCACGGCCAACTGCTCGACAAACAGCGCCACGCCGCGCATGCGGATCAGCAGCACAGACACCACCAGCACGATGGCGGCCACGACATACGCGCCGGGACCGTGGCGCACCACGCTTTCCAGGCCTGCGCCCAGCGCCAGGACCAGGGGGATGGCGGCCAGCCAGGCGCCGAAGGCCGTCATCAGCACCAGCGGCCACGGCCGGACATCCTGCAGCGGCCGGGCAGCGCCTGGCGGCAGCAGGCCGGCGCGCGTGGCGTCGTCGATCAGGGTGGCGAGCGCATCGGCTCGCTGACTGTTGATATTGCTCATGCCGCCTCCTGGCGCGTGCGCCACAAAATGCCTTGCACGGTCAGCGCCAGCAGCACGGCCGCAAACAAGCCCAGCATCACCAGCTTGCCGATGCCATCGCCATTGCCACCGCCATTGAACAGCATGTATCCCAGCCCCCACACCAGCAGGGTGTTCAGGCCCAGCGCGACGGCGCTCAGACCGAACACGTCAAACAAGCTGCGCGTGGCCAGCAGGACGGCGGCGACGGCCAGCAAACCCAGCCCGGCCCAGTACGGCGATTCGACTTCGCTGCCGAACAGGGCGCTGACGGCCGTGCCCGTGATGAGGATGGTGGCGAGTACCAGGCCCAGGCGCAAGGCCCAGCTGCCCGCGCCCGTCCAGCGCGCCAGCAGGGGCGAAACAAACGCACAGGCCAGCAGCACGGCCAGCCAGCCGCTGACGAAAATGGTCAAGTCGGCCGAACTGATGCGCCAGCTGTGGTGCGCATGCGCCTGCATCCACAGGGCGGCGGCCGTCGAAAAAATCAGCATCCACGGTGTCCATAGCACGTCGCTGCGCGCCACCAGGCACAGGGGCAAGGCCAGCGCGGCCCACACGGCGAACAGCTGCCACGGATCGGCGCCCGTCTGGTACGTCTGACCGAAATACGCAAACAGGCCGCCGATGGCCAGCAAGGCCAGCAGCAACAAAGGAACTCTCGCCTTGGGTACGGCAAACGCACCCACGCAGGTGGCTGCCAACACGCCTTGCAGCAGGGCAAAGCGGCCCATGCGGCCCAGATCTTCCCAGTTGGCGGCGACCCAGCAGATCAAGCCCATGCCCAGCAGCGCGGCGCCCAGCACGGCCACGCCGCGCGGCAGCCAGTAGGCCAGGCGCGCGGGTTCGCGCTGGAAGCCGGCCACTTCCTGCAACTGCCGGGTTTGTTGGGCATCGAGCGCATGGGCCGAGGCGAGTTGGTACACGGCGAGGCGTAAGTCCATCGTCTGCTTTCTTGGTCAGGAAATAGGGGGCGTCAGGTCAGCGCTCAACGCTCAACGCTCACGCCGCGCCAGAAGGCGACGTGGCCGGCAATTTGCCTGGCGGCGTCCTTGGGCTGGGGGTAATACCAGGCGGCGTTGGCATTCGTCTGGCCATCGACGACAAGGTCGTAATAGCTGGCCGTGCCCTTCCACGGGCAGATGCTGGTGTGGCTGCTCGGACGCAGGTACTCCTGCGTCACCGCCGACAAAGGAAAATACACATTGTTTTCAACGACTTGCACCTGCGCATCGGTGGCTTGCGCAATGACGGCGCCATTCCAGCTGGCTGTTGGCATTTGACTATCCTCCTCTGAGCCGAGTGTAGCGCAAAAAGTCTGCCATGGCGCGCGCCATTGGCGCCCCGCTCAAGCGCCAGCGATGATCTGGCGCAAGGCTTGCTCAAACACTTCGGGCGGCTGGCCGCCGGAAATCAGGTGGCGCTCGTTGATGATGACGGCAGGCACCGAGTTGATGCCGTTCTGCTGGTAGAACTGTTCCTGTGCGCGTACCTCGTCCGCATAGGCATCGGAGGCCAGCAGCTCGGCCGCTTTCACGCTATCGAGGCCCACCTTGCCGGCCACGGCCAGCAGCACCTCGTGCGAGGACGGATTCTGGCCCTGTGTGAAATACGCATCGAACAGCGCCATCTTGAGTGCCTTCTGGCGCCCTTCGATCCCGGCCCAGTGCAGCAGCCGGTGCGCATCAAACGTGTTGTAGATGCGGCCGCGCTTGTCCATGGCGAAGGTAAAGCCCAACTGCTCGCCGCGCGCGCGGATCGCTTCGCGCGACTGCGCCATCTGTTCCGGGCTGGAACCGTATTTGCGGGCGATGTGTTCGCCGATATCCTCGCCTTCGGGCGGCATATTGGCGTTCAGCTCGAAGGGCTGGAAGTGGATCTCGGCCTGGACGGTGCCGTCCAGCTTGTCCAAGGCTTGCTCCAGCGATTTCAGGCCGATCACGCACCAGGGACAGGAAACGTCGGAAACGAAGTCGATACGGATGGGAACGGGTGTGGCGGAAGTGGAACTCATGGTGGGCAGCCTTTGCGCGAGTCGGTGGCGGCCGCACCGCGCGGCGCCGCAAGCACAGCATATGCGTGCGGGCCGCGGGAAATCAAGCGCTTACTTCTTCTTGCCAGCGGCCTTGGCCGCATCCTTCTTGCCGCCGATCTTGCTTTCCTTGCCAGAGAGCAGGTTAGCGATGTTCTGGCTGTGGCGGTAGGCCAGCAGCACGCTCATGACGATGACAGCCAGCAAGATGGGATCGACGCCGAACAGCAAGCCATAGTAAAACGGCGCGAACAGGGCCGCCACCAGCGCTGCCAGCGAAGAATAGCGAAACGCGTAGGCGATGATCAGCCAGGTCGCCAGGGTCGCCAGGCCCAGCCATGGATTGATGCCCAGCAGCACACCGAGGGCCGTGGCCACGCCCTTGCCGCCGACGAAGCGGAAGAACACGGGCCACAGATGGCCGAGGAAAACGGCGATGGCGACCAGGGCCACGGCCGTGTCGCCCACGCCCAGGGCGCTGGCAAAATGGTCAGCCAGGAACACGGCCAGCCAGCCCTTGGCGCCATCGCCCAGCAAGGTCATGATGGCCGCGCCCTTGTTGCCGCTGCGCAGCACGTTGGTGGCGCCCGGATTTTTCGAGCCATAGGTGCGCGGATCGGCAATGCCGTAGACCTTGCTCATCACCACGGCAAACGATATCGAGCCGAGCAAGTAAGCGGCCACTGTCATTGCCACGGTTGTGATTACTGGATTCATTTCTTCCCTTTATTGTGTTTATTGCACCAGCGTCGAGGCTGGCGCAGCAGAATATACACCATGCTCCATGCCCCGCAACAGGCTTTGGACGATTTCCTTAATCCTGCAGCGCGCACTGCACCGGCTTGGCATTGAGCAAATCCATGAGCACCTGCGGCGCCAGCGAGACGAGAAAACCGCGCCGCCCGCCATTGATGTAGATGCGCGGCAAGTCCAGGATGGATTGCTCCACGTACACGGGCATCGCTTTTTTGGTGCCGAACGGCGAGGTGCCGCCGATCATGTAGCCGGAATGGCGCTGCGCCACCTCAGGCTTGCATGGCTCGACGGACTTGCAGCCGATGCCACGCGCCAGGTTCTTGGTCGACACCTTGCAATCGCCATGCATGAGCACGATCAACGGCTTGGCCGTCTCGTCCTGCATCACCAGGGTCTTGATCACCGCATGTTCGGGCACCCCCAGCTCGCGCGCCGAGACGCTGGTGCCGCCGTGCTCCTCGTAGGGATAGGGGTGTTCATCGAAGGAAACCTGATGCTTGCGCAGCAGCTGCGTCGCCTGAGTTTCGGAAATATGCTCTTTTTTAGCCATGCGTGATACGCTGATCGTTCAGTGAGGAGTGCTAATTATGCAGCAAGAAATCCGCTTTGCCACATTCAATGTCTGCAACCTTGCCCCCGCCGGGGCGAAATTGTATGACAACCTGGACCCATTGAGCCCGGCGCAATACGACGCCAAGGCGGAATGGACGGCGCGGCAAATCGACCTGCTCGACGCCGACGTGATCGGCTTCCAGGAAATTTTCTCGCAAGCGGCCTTGCGCGACGTGCTGTCGCGCACGCGCCATTACCGCGCAGCCACCCTGGCCGGCCACGATGCGATGGATGCGGCAGGACGCATGCTGCCCACGGTGGCGCTGGTATCGCGCCTGCCGCTGGCCGGCGCTGGTGTCACCTGGGCGAGTTTCCCGGCCGGCGTGAGCGTGTCCGCCGATGACAACACCTGCCGCTTCGCCCGCGCCCCCCTGCACGTGCAGGTCATCTTGCCGGGCGGACAACTCACCGACGTCGTCGTGGTGCACTTGAAATCGCGCCGGCCCGACTACCGCCATGGCGACGGCTACGACGCGGCCGCCTACGCACTGGCCAACCTGCGCTCGCTGCAGCGGCGCGGCGCGGAAGCGGTGGCCCTGCGCGTGCTGGCAAGCGAACTGGGTCACAGCAGCCGTCCCCGCATCGTGCTCGGCGACTTCAACGACATCGCCAATGCCGTCACCACGGCCATCGTCATGGGCGCGGGCGCACCGTGCGAACCCGGCATGGAAATGCGAGAACGCCTGTACGACGCCAACGCCATCGCCCTGCGCCAGGATGCGCTGCGCCACGTGGGTTACACGAATATCCACGACAGCGCCTACATGACGATCGACCACATCCTCGTATCCGAGCATTTTCATCACGCCTCGCCGCGCGCCATCGGGGTGCTGCAGGAAGTGACTTATCTCAACGACCATTTGCTGCTGGGCCTGCCACACGCCTCCGACCATGGCCAGGTGCTGGCGCGCATCAAGCTGCTGGGAAATATTGACTAGTTCAATAACTTCGCCAGAACACTACCCTCGACTTGCGCGCTGGCATAGCGTCCCTGGTATTGCTGGCAGCCCTGCCCCCGCAGATAAGCCAGCTGTTGCGCCGTTTCCACGCCTTCGGCAATCACCGTCAATTGCAGTTCGCGCGCCATGGCGATGATGGTGGCGGCCACCATCGTGTCAGACGCGCCGGCTGCGGCAGGCAGGAAGGATGGATCGATCTTGAGTTTATCCACCGGGTAGTGGCGCAGATTGGCCAGGCGCGAATAGCCGGTACCGAAATCGTCGATGGCCAGCCTGGCGCCCAGCGCGCGCAGCTGCGCCAGCACGCCAGCCAGGCGCGCGCCGCCCTTCATTAGCAAGGACTCCGTCACTTCCAGTTCCAGGCAGGCGGCAGGCAGCCCCGACACGGCCAGCGCCTCTTGCACGCTGAGCAATAAATTATTGTGCAGACATTGCGCCGGCGACAGGTTCACGGCCACGCGCCAGGCCTGGCCCGCATCGTGCCAGGCGCGCGCGCGCCGGCAAGCTTGCTGCAGCACCCAGTTGCCAATCGACACCATCAAGCCGCACTCCTCGGCCACGGCGATGAAGCGCTCGGGCGGCAGCACGCCCAGTTGCGGGTGGCGCCAGCGCAACAGCGCTTCGGCGCCGACGACTTTCCCGCTGGCGACATCGAGCGCGGGCTGGAACTCCAGCACGAATTCATCGCGCCCCAGCGCGGCGCGCAAGCCCTGCTCCAGGCTGGCCCGCTCGACGATTTGCGCATTCATCTCGGCATTGAAAAACTGAAAATTGTTACGCCCGCTTTCCTTGGCATGGTACATGGCGATATCGGCGTTGTGCACGAGGGTGTCGATGCTGTCGCCATCGCTGGGAAAGATGGCCACGCCGATCGAGGTCGATACCTGCAGCTCATATTCGCCCAGCTGATAAGGCTGCGTGACGGCATGCAGCAGGCTGGACGCCACATGGGCCACCTGGTCGATACCGCCCACCTCGGCCAGGATGATGACGAACTCATCGCCGCCATGCCGGCTGACGGTGTCGACGCCGCGCACGCAGCGCACCAGGCGCCGCGCCACTTCCTTGAGCAGCAAATCCCCCACGTGGTGGCCCATGCTGTCATTGATGTGCTTGAAGTGGTCGAGGTCCAGGTACAAAATGGCCAGCATGCTGCGCTTGCGCCGCGCGGCCGCCAGCGCCTGCGACAGCCGGTCCAGCAGCAGCACCCGGTTCGGCAAGTCGGTCAGGAAATCGTGCTCGGCCAGGTGGCGCGTGTGCTCCTCGTTTTTCTTGCGCTCGCTGATATCGCTGAGGATGGCCAGGTAATTGCTCAATTGCCCCTGGCTGTCGCGGATGGCCGTCAGCGACAGCCAGGCCGGGTAGCGCCCGCCCGCCTGGCGCTGGCCGGCGATATCGCCTTGCCAATAGCCGTTGGCCTCGACTTCGTCCCACACATGGTCGAAAAAAGCCGGCGCGTCCGGCTCCACGCCGTGCTGGACGAAAGGCTTGCCCAGCATGTCGTCCAGGCTGTAGCCGCTGATTTCGCTGTACGCAGGATTCATGCTGACGACACGCTGCTGCGGGTCCATCACCACGATGGCGACACTGGCATGCTCGATGACCTGCATCGACAGGTACAGGGCCCGCTCGGCCAGTTTGCGCGAGGAAATATCGCGGATCACGGCGTAAAACAGATAGGTGTGGTCGAGCGTGACGGAAGTGAGCAGTACTTCGCCCCAGAACAGCTGGCCCGCGCACGTCTGATAGCGCCAGTCGTAGCGGCAGTTGCCGTCGGCGTGGGCCTGCGCTGCCAGCTGCGTGCCGCGCAACGACGACAAGGCGCCATCGGGCTGGCGCAGCGGCGAAAAGTCGCTGAGGCGGCGCCCCAGCAGCCTTGGCCGGTCTTCACATTGAAACAGGGCAATGGCGGCAGGATTGGCTTCGGCGATGTACTCGTCGCGCAGCAATACGATGGCGTCGGCGGACTTGTCGTACAGCTGGCGAAAATTGTCGCCCATCAGCAGCAAGGCACCCTGCGCGGCGCCATCCTGGCCGCTGGCCGTGATGTCGACATCGATGCACACCACTTGCCGCACACGTCCGGACTGGATGACGGGAAACACGGTGGAACAGATGCAGCGTGGCGCGGCCCCATCGGCGTCCAGCTTCCACAGGCGTGTGCTGCGCGCCTTGCCGCTCTCCCACACGGCCGCCAGTTCGCCGGCCCCCTCCTCGGCCAAGCTGGCGGCATCGGGCAGCGAAGCGGCCACCCTGGCCCACGGCTGGCCCAGCGCAAACTCGGCCGCCACGCCATACAGGCGCGCCGCGCCCAAGCTCCAGTAGCGCACGATGCCGTCGCGGTCGATGCCACGCACGGCCAGGCCAGGCGCCTGTTCGACAGCGGCGACGATGATGGACAGCAAGTCCAATGCCTTGGCGGCCGGCCCGGCCTGCGGCTCGGCAGCGGCAAGCAGGCGCCCCGGCGACGGCGCGGCTCCGACAATCCGATCAGACATCAGGCCCCCCGTGGCGTGGCAACGCGACAACCGGCGGGCGTGTGGCCTGTCCGGTGGCGCAACCATCCCGACCATTCTTGCGCGCTGGCGAATCGGCTTCTTGAGCATGCGCAAGCATCGTGACGTGCGCGGCATGCATGCTGGCAGTGGTCTTTGGTCGCCGTTTTTTGCATTTCAGCCCCGATTTTGTGCAATCTGTCGCACGGCGATGGCGGCCGGACTTGAATCTTCCTAAAGTGGCAACATGCGCATCGCCGTGAACGGCCGCAGCGGCAGGCGTGCTGCCTGCGGCCGCCACGGCGATGCGCTACCCGAATTCCCTCCCGGCCAGCGACAGGCCGGGTCCGTACCGAGACCTGGCGCCGAGCCCCTGCGCCGCTCCTGAAAAAAAATCTATGAAAAACGAGACTCTGCCCCCCGCCTCTCCCCTTGCCGCCACGCGCCGCCGGCGCTGGCGTACCCCCGTGCTGATCCTGGTCGTGCTGGGCCTGGCCGGCGGCGGCTGGACGGTGATGCAATCGAAGCAACAGGCGACCAAGGCGGCCGAACAGCAAGCGAGCAAGAAGAAGGAACAGGAGAAGGCGCCCGTGCATGAGCTGGCGCAGGGCGACGTGGCCGCCATCGATGCGCGCGCACTCAGCATCAGCCTGCCCCTGGCCGGCTCGCTGGCGCCCGTGACCCAGGCCACCATCAAGGCCAAGGTTTCCGGCGTGATCCAGGAAACGACCTTGCAGGAAGGCCAGCAAGTGGCCAACGGGCAAATCCTCGTGCGCCTGGATGCGGCCGACCTGCGCGCCCGCCTGACGCAGCAGCAAGCCATGCTAGACGAAGCGCAGGCGCGCCTGTCCATGGCGGCCAAGAATGAGGCGAACAGCCAGGCCCTGCTCAAGCAAAAATACATTTCGCAGACGGCCTACGACACGACGCAAAACTCCGTCGACCTGGCGCGCGCCAACGTCAAGTCCGCCGCCGCCATGGTCGATATCGCCCGCATCGCGCTGGCTGACACGGTGATCCGCGCACCGATGGCCGGCATCGTCAGCAAGCGCCATCTGCAGGCCGGCGAAAAAGTCTCGCCCGACATGCCCGTCTACACCATCGTCAACCTGGCGCAACTGACACTGGAAGCACCCGTGCCCAGCGCGGACATTCCCCGCATCAAGCTGGGCCAGGACGTGCACTTCAAGGTCGACGGCTTCGGCGCGCGCGACTTTGCCGGCAAGGTCACGCGCATCAACCCCACCACCGAGAGCGGCTCGCGCGCCATGCTCGTCTACATCGCCGTCGACAATGGCGATGGCGCGCTGCGCGGCGGCATGTTCGCCAAGGGCAGCATCGTCACCGAGCGCTCGCCCGTGGCGCCGCTGGTGCCGTTGACGGCCGTGCGCCATGAAAAGCAGGGCCCCGTCGTGTACGCGCTGGTGAACAACAAGGTGGTCGCCCAGCCCGTCACACTGGGACTGCGCAACGAGGATGAAGGCTATGCGGAAGTCACATCCGGCCTGGTGCCGGGCGCCAAAGTCATCGTCGCCAAACTCGATGGCGTCAAGCCGGGACACAGCGTGACCTTCGCCGCGCCCGCCACCGCGCCAGCCGCACCGGCGGCCGTGCTGGCACGGAAGGATTAAGCCATGTGGATGACCAAAGTCAGTATTCAAAACCCCGTCTTCGCCACCATGGTCATGGTGGCGCTGGTGGTGCTGGGCATCTTCTCCTACCGGGGCCTGGGCGTGGAGAGCATGCCCAGCGTGCAGTTCCCGTTCGCCGCCATTGAAGTGAACTACCCGGGCGCCTCGCCGGAAGCCGTGGAAAACGACATCACGCGCCCCATCGAAGACGCCGTCAACACCGTCAGCGGCATCAAGACCATCCGCGCCAACTCGTGGGAAGGACGCGCCGGCGTGTACCTGGAATTCGAGCTGTCGACCAACATGGACAAGGCCATGCAGGACTTGCGCGACAAGGTTGCCCTGGTGCGCCCGCGCTTTCCGAAGGAAGCCAAGGACCCGTTCATCGCCCGCGCCGAGGGCGACAACGAACGCCCCATCGCCACCATCGTGCTCACATCCACCGGGCATGACCTGCGCTCGCTGTCGACCATGACGGAGCAGATCATCAGCAAGCGCTTCCAGGGCGTGGCCGGCGTGGGACAAGTCAAGCTGCGCGGCCTGCGCGCGCGCCAGATCCTCATCAGCATGAAGCCGATCGAACTCAATGCCCAGGGCATCGGCGTCGATGAAGTGATTCGCGCCATTCAGGCGACGAATACCAACTTGCCGGCCGGCTCCATCAGCCATGGCGCGGCCGAACAGCTGGTGCGCGTGGAAGGCAAGATCAAGGATGCGCGCGAATTCGGCAAGATCATCGTGGCGCGCCGTGCCGTCGGTCCCGTCTACCTGGACCAGGTGGCCACCGTGGTCGACGGCGAGCAGGAAGAACTGTCGATTTCGCGCATGAATGGCCAGCAGGCCGTGACCATGGAAATCACCAAGGTGCAGGACGCCAACGTGGTCGAAGTGGGCACCGGCATCCTGAAAGTGGCGGCGGACCTGCAAAAGACGCTGCCGCCCGATATCACCCTGCGCGTGCTGGACGACGAATCGGAGCGCGTGCAAAGCCAGCTCAATAACGTCAAGCGCACCATCATCGAAGGCGCCGTGCTGACCATGGTGATCGTCTTCCTGTTCCTGCACTCGTGGCGCTCGACCATCATCACGGGCTTGACCCTGCCGATCTCCGTGCTGGCCAGCTTCATCGCCATGAAGGCTTTCGGTTTTACCCTGAACTTTTTGACCCTGATGGCGCTGTCATTGTGCATCGGCCTGTTGATCGATGACGCCATCGTGGTGCGCGAAAACATCGTGCGCCACCTGGGCATGGGCAAGAATCACTACAAGGCTGCCAACGACGGCACCAATGAAATTGGTCTCGCCGTGATGGCCACCACGTTCGCCATCGTCGCCGTGTTCGTGCCCGTCGCTTTCATGGACGGCATCATCGGCCGCTTCTTCCTGCAGTTCGGCATCACCGTGGCCGTCGCCGTGCTCGTTTCCCTGTTCGTCAGCTTCACGCTCGACCCCATGCTGTCGTCCGTCTGGCGCGACCCCGTCAAGGACCGCTTCAAGTACGTGCCGTGGCTGGGCCGCTTCATGGCCTGGATCGAGACGGGCATCGACCGCCTGCACGTCTGGTACGGCAAGGTATTGAAAGTGGCCCTGCGCTGGCGCAAGACGACCTTGGCCACCGCCTTCGCCCTGTTCGCGGGCAGCCTGATGCTCGTGCCGATGATCGGCGGCGAGATGTTCCCCGAGACGGACCAGGGCTGGGTCAACCTGCGCTTCAAGACGCCCGTCGGCTCCAGCCTCGAATACACGGACAGCAAAGTACGCCAGATCGAAACGGCGCTGAAGGAATTTCCCGAGATCGACAGCCTGGTGGCCAACGTGGGCACCCAGGATGGCCGCAATGCGGCTGACGTGAACCTGAAGCTGACGGACATCAAGACGCACAAGCGCCGCTCGCAGCAGGAACTGGAAAAACTGATCCGCGAACGCCTGGCGCCGATTGCCGGCATCACCCTGTCGGTCGGCAACCGCCCCATCTTCATCGCCATCCTCGGCACGGATGAAGGCAAGCTCGATGCGGTGGCGCACCGCCTGATGGACAAGATGCGCAACATCAAGGGCCTGGCCGACATGGAATACAGCCAGGAAGGCGCCAACCCGTCGACCACGGTGAAGATCAACAACGAACTGGCCAGCGACCTGGGATTGTCGGTGCAGCAGATCGGCAATGCCCTGCGACCTTTTGTTGCGGGCGACACGGTCAGCCACTGGTTAGCCAGCGACGGGCAAAACTATGACGTCAACGTGCAGCTGCCCAAGTCGGGCCGGCAAAAGGTGGCCGACCTGGCCGACCTGTCGCTGGCGTCCAGCAAGCTTGATGCGAACGGCAAACCGGTCATGATTCCGCTGCGCCAGGTGGTCGAATTCGTGCCCTCGTCCAGCCCGCAGGTGCTGAAACGCCAGGCCTTGCAGCGCCGCGTCGCCATCTATGCGGGCGTGCAGGGCCGCCCTGCCGGCGACGTCGACGCCGACGTGCAGAAAGCCATGAAATCCATCGACCTGCCGCCGGGCGTGCGCTTCGACGTGGCCGGCAATGCGCAGCAGATGGCCGAAACCATGGGCGGCGCGATGATGGCGCTGGGCATTGCCGTGATCTTCATCTACCTGGTGCTGGCCTCGCAGTTCGGCAGCTTTTTGCAGCCGATCGCCATCATGGTGTCGCTGCCGCTCTCCTTGATCGGCGTGCTGCTGGCACTCCTGATGACGGGCAGCACCCTGAACATTTTCTCCGTGATCGGCTTCATCATGCTCATGGGCCTGGTCACCAAGAATGCGATTTTGCTGGTGGACTTCACCAACCAGCGCCAGCGCGAAGGGCTGGGACAGTTCGAGGCGCTGATGGAAGCGGGGCAAGTGCGCTTGCGCCCCATCCTGATGACGACCCTGGCGATGGTCTTCGGCATGCTGCCGATGGCCATCGGCATGGGCGACGGCGGCGAATCACAGGCGCCGATGGGCCGCGCCGTCATCGGCGGCGTCATCACCTCGACGCTATTGACCCTAGTGGTGGTGCCCGTCGCCTATACCTACCTCGACAGCCTGGGCAAGCGCGCCGCGCGCTTTTTCGGTGGCGGCGAACATGCCCATGCCGACGCTGACCAGGCACCCGCAGCCCATTAAGTTTCTACCGGTCGCCTTCACCGTCCCCGCATTGGCGGGGACGACGCGGCGGCTTCCTGAAGAGAGCTTCAGTTGACCAAAGCGGCCCCACTGGCTAGACTGTCCCCCGTTATCAATGATATGGAGTGACTCGTGGGTGCTTGTTCCAGTGACAGTAGTCGATTGACCATCGGCGATCGGCCTTAGGCAAGACGCGCGCATTCCGCCCGCCTGGCCCATGGCAAGGTGCGGTTTTACCAGCGGCGATGTCCATTCGCCGCCACTTCCCCCTCATCGTTTCACCGCTCGTCATCCCCGTCTGCTGGCCCCAATCCGGGCGGATACTCTTCGCCTTGTGCACTCGCCTGTTCCTCCCCAGCCGGGAGAAACTGATGGTGGTATTTGATTTTGCGCTGCGCGTTGCCGCAGCATTGACCCTGGGCGCCATGATCGGCGCCGAACGCCAGCTGCGCCAGCGCATGGCGGGCCTGCGCACGAACGCGCTGGTGTCCGTCGGCGCCTCGCTGTTCGTGATGGTCTCCGTGCTCGAAGGCGATCCCGATGGCCACCTGCGCATCGCCGCGCAGGTGGTGTCGGGCATCGGCTTTCTGGGCGCCGGCGTCATCATGCGTGAAGGGATGACGGTACGCGGCCTGAACACGGCCGCCACCCTGTGGTGCTCGGCCGCCATCGGCGTGCTGTGCGGACTCGGGTTTGCGCTGGAAGCGGCCATCGGCACGCTCTTCGTGCTGGTCGCCAACCTGGTGCTGCGCCACCTGGCGCAACGCATCAATGCGCACGGCAGCGAGGCGGGCATCGAGACGGAAAGCATCTACCGCGTGACGGCCGTGTGCGAGGCGGAGCAGGAAGTGCAGGTGCGCAAGCTGATGCTGCGCTTGATCAGCGGCATGCCGGCGCTGATGCTGCAATCCTTGCACAGCGAAGACGCGGCACAGGCGGGGCGCATCGAAGTGCGCGCCGACCTGCTCACGCCCTTGTCCAGCCTGGGATTGCTGGAGCAGATCGTCAGCCAGGTCAGCCTGGAAGGCAGCGTCTCGGCCGTGCGCTGGGCGCTGGTGAATAACGCGGAATTTGTCGCCGAGCGGGGAGTGTGACGATGAAAAAATGGATGCTGTGGTTCATACAACGGGGGCCGGCCGTCGCCACCTACCGCCTGACCGTCACCTGTCCGGCCGCGCAAGCCGACCACGTGGTGCGCCTGCTGCTGGCCGAACTCAAGGGTGCTGGCCTGGCGCCGTCGCAAATGCTGCGCAGCTGGGACGAGGCCCGGCAGGTGGTGCAGCTGATCGCCACGGTGCTGTGCCAGGCCGTGCAGCGCGCCGTACTGGTGCGCTTCGTCAACCGCGCGGGCGCCTGGCCGCAAGTGCGGCAGGTGCGCTGGGAAGGCGTGGCGCCGTCAATCTGACGCGGGCAGGCGCAGGAGGAACAGCGCGCCGCCCTCCGGGCGGTTCTGCGCCTCGATACTGCCGCCGTATGCGTGCACGATCGCTTGCGACAGGGCCAGGCCCAGGCCGAAGCCGGGCGCCTCGCCCGCGCGCGCCTGGGCGCCCCGGTAAAAACGTTCAAACAGATGCGGCAAGTCTTCCACGCCGATGCCCGGTCCAGCGTCGCTCACACCCACCAGCACATGCTCGCCCTCGCGCGCCACGTGCACGCTGATGCTGCTTCCCGGCGGCGAAAACTTCACGGCGTTATCGAGCAGATTGGCCAGCACCAGGTCCACCGGGCCGGCCGCCACCCGCGCGTGCACGGCCACGCCTGCATCGAAGACGATGCGGATGCCGCGCTGCGCTGCCGCCTTTTCCAGGCGCTGCGCGGCCGCACGCACGAGGGGATTGAGTGCGATGGTTTCCACGGCGTTGCGCTCCTGGCCCACGTCCAGGCGCGTCAGCATCAAGAGTTCTTCCACCAGGGTCGTCAGGCGCTGCACTTCATCGAGGCAGGACGCCAGCGCATCGACATATTCAGCTGCCTCGCGCGGGCGGCGCAGGGTGATTTCGATTTCCGTGCGCAGGCGCGACAGGGGTGAGCGCAATTCATGCGAGGCGTCGGCCGTGAAGCGCCGCTGCGCATCGTAGCCATGTTCCAGGCGCTCCAGCATGGCGTTCAGGGTATCGACCAGGCGGCCGATCTCGTCTTGCGTGCCGGGATGGGGCAGGCGCTGGTGCAGGCTGGCTTCGCCGATCGAATGCGCTTGCTGCACCACGTCGTCGATAGCGCCCAGCACGCGGCGCGTGAGCATTTCGCCAGCCAGCCCGACGGCGGCCAGCAAGGCCAGCGCCATGGCGCCAAACAGCACGGTGGCCGCGGCCAGCACGTGGTTGACGTCATCGAGCGAACCGGCCACCTGCACCGCCAGGCGCTCGCCGGACGCGGGTATGGGGATGGAAACCATGCGCAGCGGCTCCTCGCCGAACTTGGGCAGGGTTTCGAAGACGGTCTCGCCAGCCGCCAGGCGCGCCAGCAGGATGGGTGACGCCGGCAGCTGCGCCGCTTCCAGGTTGCGGCTGCGCGCCAGCACGCGGCCTTCGCCGTCGATGATCTGCACCAGGCGGTCGAGCCGCGTCAGGGAAGGCGGCGCCAGGCCCGGCGCCACCTCGTGCACCTGCACGGGCTGGCGCGGCGCGGCCGGCAGCATGGCCATTTCCGTCTCGGCCAGCGCCAGCAGGGCCGCATCGAGCTGGCCATGCGCGGCGCGCGACAGGCCCCAATAGCCGGCCAGCGCGGTACAGGCGACGATGGCAAGGATGACGGCCAGGTGCACCCGCAGCAGGCGCTTGCGAAAGCTAGCCACCGTTGTTTTCCGCCAGGCGGAAGCCGCGTCCGCGCACCGTGTGGATCAAGGGCGGCAGGCCGGGCGCATCGACCTTGCCGCGCAAATTGCGCACGTGGACGTCGATCAGGTTGTCGATGCCGATCAGGTCCGCCTGCCAGATCTGCTCGGCCAGGCGTGCGCGGCTGACCACCTCGCCCGCCTGGCGCAGCAGGATCAACAGAATCGCATATTCCTTGGGTGTCAGCACCAGCGGCGCGCCGGCCCGCGTCGCCTGGTGGCTGACGGGATCGAGCGTCAGGTCGGCCAGCGCCAGCACCAGCGGGCGGCTGATGTCGGAGCGGCGCAGCAGCGCGCGGATGCGCGCCAGCAGTTCCTCGAACTCGAACGGCTTGGTCAGGTAATCGTCGGCGCCCGTGTTCAGGCCCGCCACGCGGTCGGCCGTGGCGTCGCGCGCGGTCAGCATCAGCACGGGCGTCTGGATGGCGCGCGCGCGCAAATCGCGGCAAAAATCGATGCCCTGTTTGCCCGGCAACATCCAGTCGAGCACGATCAAGTCGTAAGCGACGGCATAGCTTTCGTCCTCGCCCTCTTCGGCGCTGTGCGCCACGTCGACGACGAAGCCCTCTTCCTGCAAGCCGCGCGCCAGCAGGCGCGCCGCCTTGCGGTCATCTTCCACCAAGAGGATTCTCATGCCTGCCTTTCATCGAGCCCTATGTTTTCCATACGCGCATTTTAACGCGCCAGGCCCTGGCGCGACCGAACCTGAAGAATGATTCAGGCGTTCTTGGGAGCTTCTTCAGGACGACATTGCTATGCTTTTCCGGCGCTGTCATATCGCTGCCCGCGCTCCCCTCTGACCGCCCGCCTGGGCACGGCATCCACGCATGCCCCATCACCATCAATAACAAGGAAACACGGGATGAACACGACCACCCGCAACGCCCTGGGCGCCAGCTGCGCCCTCGCTCTCGCCTGCTCGGCCCTGGCCGGCTGCGCCAAACCGACGGCGGCGGCCACGCCGCCCGTCCAGTCGACGCAGCAGGACGACGGCAGCATCACCGTCGACAAGATGTCGCCGCTGCGCCAGCGCCTGCAGATCGCGCCGGCGGAAGAACAGGATATCGCCACGCAGACCGATGCGCCGGGCAGCATCGAAGCCATGCCGGAAAAGCTGGTGAAAATCACGCCGCCCCTGTCGGGCCGCATCACGCGCCTGCAGCGCGCCCTGGGCGACAGCGTCAAGGCCGGCGATGCCCTGTTCACCCTGGATTCGGCGGAGCTGAGCGCCGCGCACGCGGACGATAGCAAGGCGAAGTCCGCCCTGCTGCAGGCGCGCCAGGAACTGCAGCGCCAGAAGACCCTGTTCGAGGCGGAGATTGCCGCGCACAAGGATTACGAGGCGGCCCAGGCGGCCTTCGACCAGGCCAACAGCGATGCGCATGCCAGCGCCGACAAGCTGGCACAGTACGGTGCCAGCGCCGGCGGCACACGAGGCACCCGCCGCGACTACGTCCTGCGCTCGCCGATCGCCGGCACCGTGATCGCCATGGAAGGCGCCCAGGGCGGCTACTGGAACGATATCAACGCACCCATCATGACGGTGGCCGACCTGTCCACCGTGTGGCTGTCGGCCAACGTGGCCGAAAGGGACCTGGCGCAGATGGCCGTCGGCCAGGCGGCCCGCATCACGCTCGACGCCTGGCCCGGCAAAGCTTTCGAAGGCAAGGTCGCCTATGTGGGCGCCGTGCTCGATAGCGAGACGCGCACCGTCAAGGTACGCGTGGCCATCGACAACCGCAGCGGCATTTTCAAGCCGGGCATGTTCGCCCACGCCGGTTTCGCCGGCGCCACGCGGCGCGGCCTGATGGTGCCTGCGGCGGCGCTGCTGCAAAGCGGTCTGGTGACGCGCGTGATGGTCGAACGCGGCCCGCTGCGTTTTGAGGCGCGCGTGGTGCAGGTGGGCGCCAGCCGGGGCGACCAGGTGGAAATCGTCTCCGGCCTGAAGGCGGGCGAACGCATCGTCGTCAAGGAAGGAGTGCTGCTCAATGGTTGATCGTTTCATCGCCACCTGCTGCCAGCGGCGCGGCATCGTCTGGCTGGTACTGTTGTGCGTGACCCTGTACGGCGTGTATTGCTGGAAGCAGCTGCCCATCGAAGCCTACCCCGACATTGCCGACGTCACCTCGCAGATTGTCACGCAGGTGCCGGGCCTGGGCGCCGAGGAAATCGAACAGCAGATCACGATACCGCTGGAGCGCGCCTTGCTGGGCACGCCCGGCATGCATGTGCTGCGCACGCGCAGCCTGTTCGCGCTGTCGCTGATCACCGTCGTGTTCGAAGATGGCAGCGATGGCTACTTCACGCGCGAGCGCTTGCAGGAGCGGCTCGCCAGCGTGAACCTGCCCTACGAGGCCAAGCCGGGACTCGATCCCTACACTTCGCCCACAGGCGAGATCTACCGCTACACGCTGGAATCAAAAACACGCTCCCTGCGCGAACTGTCAGAGCTGCAGTTCTGGACGGTCATCCCGCGCCTGCAAAAGGTACGCGGCGTGGCTGACGTCAGCAATTTCGGCGGCCTGACGACGCAATTCATGCTGGAACTCGACCCTGCAAAACTGGACAGCTACGGCCTCTCGCTGGCGCAGGTGAAGGACGCCATCAACGCCAACAACATCAGTGGCGGCGGCAGCGTGATCGACCGCGGCCAGCAATCGTACGTGGTGCGCGGCGTGGGCTTGCTGCATTCGCTGGACGACATGGGCAACGTGGTCGTCAGCAGCAAGCATGGCGTACCCGTGCTGGTGCAGGACCTGGGCAAGCTCGCCTACGGCAACGTGGAGCGGCGCGGCATCCTCGGCAAGGACAACAATCCCGACACCATCGAGGGCATCACCCTGCTGCTGAAGGATTTCAATCCCTCCGAGGCACTGGCGGGCATTCATGCGGCCGTGGACGATTTGAATAACAATCTGCTGCCGAAAGACGTCAAGGTAGTCGCCTACCTGGATCGCAGCGCGCTGATCGACGCCACCTTGCACACGGTCAGTTATACCTTGGGCGAAGGCATGCTGCTGGTGGCCCTGGTGCTGCTGCTGTTCCTGGGCAGCCCGCGCGCGGCCGCCATCGTGGCGCTGACGATTCCGCTGGCCCTGCTGATCGCCTTCATCTTCATGCACCATTTTAAAATTCCCGCCAACCTGCTGTCGCTGGGCGCGATCGACTTCGGCATCCTCGTCGACGGCTCCGTGGTGGTGCTGGAAAACATGCTGCGCCGCCGCGAGCGCGAGCAGCAGCGGCCCCTCACCATCGATGACGCGATCGAGGCGACCCTGCAGGTAGCGCGCCCCATCATGTTCGGCATGGCCGTCATCATCGCCGCCTACCTGCCCCTGTTCGCCTTCCAGCGCATCGAATACAAGCTGTTCTCGCCGATGGCGTATGCGGTCGGTGCGGCACTCGTGGGCGCGCTGGTGGTGGCGCTGGTGCTGATACCGGGCCTGGCCTGGCTGGCATTGCGCAAGCCGCGCCGCACCTTCCATAACCGCGTGCTGGAACAGCTGGCGACAGCATATGGCCGCTTCCTCGAACGCATGGTGGGCAAGAAGCGCTGGGTGGCGATGGTGTGCGCCGCCTCGCTGGCAGGGTTGGCCCTGCTGGGCGGCAGCATCGGGCGCGACTTCCTGCCCTATCTCGATGAGGGCTCGCTATGGCTGCAAGTGCAGATGCCGCCCGGGATCACCCTGGACAAGGCGTCCGAGATGGCCAGCGAACTGCGCCGCGCCGCGCTGGAGTTCCCTGAAGTGTCGACCATCGTCACGCAGACGGGGCGCAACGACGACGGCACCGATTACTGGACGCCGTCGCACATCGAGGCCAGCGTGGGCCTGCATCCCTACAAAAGCTGGAAGTCGGGCATGAACAAGCAGCAGCTGATCGCCAAAATGAGCGAGCGCTTCGCCCGCATGCCCGGTGTCACCGTGGCCTTCATGCAGCCGATGATCGACGGCGTGCAGGATAAATTGTCGGGCGCGCACAGCGACCTGACGGTGAAGATATTCGGCGACGACCTCGACGAAGTGCGCGGCATCGCCGGCAGGGTGGCGCAAGCGCTGAAAACAGTCCATGGCGCCTCCGATGTGGCGGTGGACGTGGAGCCGCCGCTGCCCAACCTGAAGGTGGAGCTGGACAGGGCAAAGGCGGCCCGCTACGGCATCAACGCGGCCGACGTGGCCGACCTGATTTCGACCGGTATCGGCGGCGCGCCCATCGGCCAGGTATACGTGGGCGAGAAAAGCTACGACATCGCCGTGCGCTTCCCCGCCGAGGTGCGTTCCAGTCCGGACGCCATCGCCAAACTGATGCTGACGGCCGCCAACGGCGCCAAGGTGCCGCTGGCGCAGGTGGCGCAGATCAGCACCACCTCGGGCGAAAGCGTGATCGTGCGCGAGATGGGACGGCGCCACATCATCGTGCGCCTGAACGCCCGCGGACGCGACCTGGCCGGTTTCCTGGCCGAAGCGCGCCCGCTGGTGGCCAGGACCGTCGCCGACGAGCACCAGCGCATCGGCGTCGAATGGGGCGGCCAGTTTGAAAACCTGCAGCGCGCGGAGAGCCGCCTGGCCATCATCTTGCCGATGACCCTGGGCGCCATGTTCCTGCTGCTGTTCGGCCAGTTCCGCAACCTGCGCCAGCCGGCCCTGGTCTTGCTGGCCGTGCCGCTGGCCATGCTGGGCGGCCTGGCCGCGCTGCACCTGCGCGGCATGACCTTGAATGTCTCGAGCGCCGTCGGTTTCATCGCCCTGTTCGGCGTGGCGGTATTGAATGCCGTGCTGATGCTGGCGCAGATCAACCGTTTGCGCGCCGACGAAGGCAAGAGCCTGCGCGATGCCGTGCTGGGTGGCGCGCGCGACCGCATGCGGCCCGTGCTGATGACGGCCACCGTGGCCGCGCTGGGCCTGACGCCGGCCATGCTGGCGACGGGCCTGGGCAGCGACGTGCAGCGCCCGCTGGCCACCGTGGTGGTGGGCGGCCTGGTGACGGCGACGGCGCTCACCCTACTGCTATTGCCGGCCCTGTATTACCTGATCGAGGCGCATCTGGAACAACGCCGTAACCACACTGATGGAGCATCCCATGACACGCTTTAACTTGATCCTGGCGGGCTGGCTGATCTCGCCCGCCATCATCGCCGCGCCTCTGACCTTCGACACCTACCTGAGCGCCGTGGAAACGCACAGCCTGGAGCTGAAAGCGCAGAACGAGAGCATCGGCTCGGCCAGGGCCGGCATCGGCATCGCCGGACTGCGCCCCGATCCGGAATTGACCGTGGGCGCCACGCGCGAGACCGTACGCAGCGTCGAGCACCGTCCCGTCACGTGGAACCCGGCCATCAGCATGGCCATCGAGACGGGAGGCAAGCGCGCCGCGCGCCTGAAAGCGGCGCGCAGCAATGTCACCGTCGCCGAGGAAACGGTGGCCGGCTTCAGGAACGAACTGTACGCCACTGCGGCGGCAGCCTACACGGAAGCGTGCCGCACGCGCGAGGTACTGGCGCGCAAGGAGCACACCATGGCTGCCCTGTCGAAAGTGGTCGAGGCAAACGTGGTGCGGCGCAAGGCAGGCGACGTGGGCGGCATCGAGCTGCTGCAGTCGCGCGTGGAACGCGACCAGTTCCAGGCCGAACTGGCACAGGCACGCAGCGAGGCGCAGGGCGCCATGCTGGAACTGTCGCCGCCGCTGGGGCGCCAGCTCGATGCGCTGTTTCCCGAAGCGCAGCTGGCCTGCGACTTCACCGCCTTTGCGGGCGGCGACACCGGCACCCTCGTACCGCAGGCGCTGCGCGAACGCAGCGATGTGCGCATCGCCCGCGCCACGCTGGACAATCTGCGCGATGGCGCGGCGCTGGTGCGCGCCAACCGCTCCGTCGATCCCACCGTGATGCTGGGCCTGGCCGCCGTGCGCGGCTACCACGACGGCATCGATGCCCATGGCGAACCGGTGGAAGGGTCGCCCCGTTCGCGCGCGCTGTCCATCTCGCTGGCCATCCTCATCCCGCTGTCGCGGCGCGACAAGGGCGACGTGGTGCAGGCCGAGGCCGGCGTCACGCAAGCGATGCTGGCCTTGCGCCAGGCCGAGCTGAAAGCGGAAACGGACGTGCGCGCGGCGCAGCTGCATCTGCGCACGGCGCAGGAGCGGCTGGCGCGCTACCGCGACGGCGTGCTGCTCGATGCGCAAAAGGTCGTTGACGGTATCCGCCTGTCCTACTTCAGTGGTAATGCCTCGTTACTGGAATGGCTGGCCGCGCAGCACTCGGCCGACGACGCCTGGCAGGGCTATCTGCAGGCGCGCGCCGACGTGGCCATCGCCAGCACGCAGCTGCAACTGGCCATCGGCCAGCGGCCGCGCTTATAGCGGAAGGGGAAAGGTAGAACGAAGAGATGCCGGCGCGGCGGCGCCGCACCGGTCATCAGGAACGGGCAATTACTGCGGCTGGGCAGGAGCGTCGCCTTCGGCCGCCGCATCTGCGGCGTCATCGGCATCGGCATCGTCTGCATCTGCTTCTTCGCCTTCAGTGCCATCGGCAGCCTTGGGATTGTTTTTCGCTTCCAGCTTGCGCCTGGCTTTTTCCTCGGCTTTCTTCTTCTTTTCCAGCTCTTTTTGCCGTTTTTCGTATTGGAAATTTGTCTTGGCCATTTACTACCTCTTTAGTTTTTAGATGTTACAGATAAGCACATAAGGCACATTATGACGTAATTGGACCAAACACCAAATGTTTAGCCTCGCGGATGATGCTGCGCATGCAGCAGTTTCAGCCGTTCGCGCGCCACATGCGTGTAAATCTGTGTGGTGGAAATATCGGAGTGTCCCAGTAACAATTGCACAACCCGCAAGTCCGCGCCATGGTTCAGCAAATGCGTGGCGAACGCGTGGCGCAGGGTGTGCGGCGACAGCGGCGCCGTGATGCCGGCGTTCAGCGCATGTTTCTTGATGATGACCCAGAACATTTGCCGCGTCATGGCGCCCCCGCGCCGTGTGACGAACAGCGCATCGTCCATCTGGCCATCAAGGATGACGCCGCGCGCCTCCTTCAGGTAGCGCTCGATCCACAGCCGCGCCTGCTCGCCAAACGGCACCAGCCGCGTCTTGCTGCCCTTGCCCGTGATGCGCAGCACGCCATCGTTCAGGCTCAGTTCCACCGATTGCAAGTCCACCAGCTCCGACACGCGCAAACCGCTCGCATACATGAGCTCCAGCATGGTGCGTTCGCGCAGACCCAGCGGCGTGCTGACGTCGGGCGCCGCCAGCAGCGCTTCCACCTGCGCTTCGCTCAGGGTATGCACGAAGCGCGCTGGCTGCTTGGCCGAGACCATCTTCAGGCAGGGATCAGCCGCGATATGCTTGTGCCGCAAGGCCAACTGATAAAAACGCTTGAGCACGGACAGGCGCCGGTTCGACGACGTCGCCTTGCTCTCGTCGTGGCGGGCGGCGAAATACGCTTCGACGTCGGCCGTGGACACCTCGTACAGGCCCTCGCGTCCGGGCCGCGCCACTTCCAGCCAGCGCGCGAACAGACGCATGTCGCGCCGGTAAGCGTCCAGCGAGTTTTTCGACAGGCCGTCTTCCAGCCACAGGCTGTCGCAGAATTCATCGATCAGGGTGGCGTTATCGGGCGCCAGCAGGCTGTTCATCATAAGTAAGCCGCCACGCCTTCATGCGCCAGCAGCCAGCGCTTCACGCCCAGGTGGAATCCCGTGGCGTCGTCGTGATGGGCAAAGCCGCCCAGGCCGCCAGCGGCCGTGACCCGGTGGCAGGGTATGACCACGGGATACCAGTTGGCGCCGCAGGCCTGGCCGACGGCGCGCGGCGCCGAGCCGATCAGACGCGCCACGTCGCCATACGTGCGCACCCGGCCGCGCGGGATGCCCGCAATCGCCGCCCATACGCGTTGCTGGTAGGCGCTGCCCAGCTCGGCCAGCGGCAAGTCAAAGACATGATCGGGGTCGACGAAATAACGCGCCAGCTGCACGCACGCGCGCTCGGAGACGGCATCCTGCGCCGCCTTTTCGGCGAAGTGCGGCGGCAGGTAGACCAGTTCGCGCAACTGGCCGTCCTGCGCGCGTACGCCCATGGCGCCGAACGGCGCGGCCACGATGGCACTGAACAGTTCACTTCCCTGTTGTTTTTTCATCTGCTGATCATTATTCAAGTGTGGCAAATATACAACTTGCAGGCACACCATGGTGCACTCTGACGATTATGCACCGTCTGCGGACAGGTGGGCGAACGTTTCCCGCGCACGAAAAAAAAGCGCACCAGTCGGTGCGCTTCAAATATTGCTTCACGTTCCCGGTCGTTTGGGTCCGCCGGTGCCGGCTTGTGGCGGCAGACAGCGATAACTCAACAACTTCTGTGAAACGTGTGTCTCCTCAATATATCCCCGGTATCAATACCGTTTTTATAGACTACTCCCCCACCAACCTTGTTGCCAATTCTGTATTTCAGCCTTGCTACCAGGGCGTATAAGCAACTACGTGTTTCCCCTTAAGGCTGCCCATCATAGCGCATTTATTCGGCCGGATCGACTTTTTTTGCACCATGACGGGGACAACTGTTTTAGTTGTAAATTAAATTTGGCAGCCACAGCGAGATTTGTGGTACGTAGGTAATCAGCATCAGGAAGGCCAGCATCGTCAGCAGCCACGGCATCACGGCCACGGTCAACTCCGAAATGCCCATCTTGGTAATGCCGGACGCCACGTACAGGTTCAGGCCCACGGGCGGATGGCACATGCCGACCTCCATATTGACCACAATCAAGATGCCGAAGTGCACAGGATCGATGCCCAGCTTCATGGCGACGGGGAACAAAATCGGCGCCATGATCAGCACAATCGACGACGGCTCCATGACGTTACCAGCGATCAACAGCAGCACGTTGACCACCAGCAAGAAGCTGATCACGCCCAGGCCTTTGCCCGTGATCCACTCGGCCATCGCTTGCGGGATGTTTTCACTGGTCATCAGGAACGAGAACAGCACGGCATTCGTGATGATGTACAACAGCATCGCCGACATGGCGGCCGAATCGAGCAAGACCTTGCCCACTTGCTTGATCTTCAAGTCCTTGTAGACGAAGACGGCGATGATGAAGGCGTACACGGCAGCCATGGCGGCCGCTTCCGTCGGCGTGAAGGCGCCCGAGTAGATGCCGCCCATGACGATGACGATCAGCAGCAGGCCCCAGGCGCTTTTCTTGAAGGTGACGAAGCGTTCGCCCCAGCTGGCTTTTTTCATGCGTGGATAGTTGTGCTTGCGCGCCAAAAACCACGTGGTCAGGCCCAGCAGCATGGCCAGCATCATGCCGGGAATCACACCCGCCATGAACAGCTTGCCCACCGAGGTGTTGGTGCTGACCGAATACATCACCATCACGATCGACGGTGGAATCAGGATGCCCAGCGCGCCCGAGGTGGTGATGACGCCGGCGCCAAAACCGCGTGGATAGCCCTGCTTGACCATGGCCGGCAGGATGATGGAGCCGATCGCCACCACGGTGGCGGGGCTGGAGCCGGAAACGGCGGCAAACAGCGCGCACGCCATCACGCCGGCCAGCGCCAGGCCGCCATGCCAGTGGCCCACCATGGAGCTGGCGAAGTTGATCATGCGCCGCGCCACCCCGCCATGCGTGAGGAAGTTACCCGCCAAAATGAAGAACGGAATGGCCATGATCTCGAACTTCTCGATGCCCGTAAAAATCTTCAGGGCCACCGATTCGATGGGTACGCTGGTCATGGTAAACAGGAACGTCAGTACCGTCAGGCCCAGCGAAATGGAAATCGGCATGCCGGTCAGCATCAGCGCCAGCAGCAACACAAAAATAATCAGCGCGTTCATGCCTTGGCTCCTTTTTCTTCCGCCGTCAATTCCTCTTCCAGCCCCTCGACGTGCGAGTGGTCGTGTTTGGGCAAGGTGCCCGTCTTGATGAAATGCACCATCACCTGCAGGAAGCGGAAGCACATCAGGTAGGAACCGAGCGGGACGGCCAGGTAGACCAGCCACATCGGCACTTCCATGTCGGCCGAAGTCTGGTCCGTGTGGCCGATCGACCACACGAAGCTGGCGCCCAAGGTACCGACGATGCCCGTAAACAGGGCGCCGGCACCGAGGCCGAAGACGATGAAGCGGTCGCGCCAGCGCGGGTTCATGCGGTTGATCAAGACGTCAACGCCCACGTGGATGCCCGTACGCACGCCATACGCGGCGCCGAACTTGGCCATCCAGACGAACATGTAGATGCACAGTTCCTGGGCCCAACTGGTATTGATTTGAATCAGGAAGTCTTGCAGGCCGGGAATCGGCAAGCCGGACAGGTAGCGGTGCACGACCGCAACAAAAATGATGAAGGTGGCAGCGCCCATCAAAGACGCGATCAGCCACTCTTCCAGGTGATCCAGAAATTTCATGGTGGACTTTCAAAGAATGCGGGTACGCTGGCACCCGCGCAGGACGCGCAGGTACCGTTGCTACAGAAAGACAGGCTGTGCCTGACAGCCGCGCCAGGTGGCGCGGCCAGCGCGATTACTTCGCGCTTTCCTTGTTGATGGCCGAGATCAGATCCTTGCCGATGCGCCCTTCCATGGCCTTCTGCACGGGCGCCAGGGCCTTGCGCCACTCGGCCTGTTCCTGCACCGTCAAGGTATAGATCTGCGTCTTGCCCGATTTCTTGATGGCCTCGAGGGCCTGGTCGTTGTCACGCTGGGCGATGGCTTTTTCAAACGTGGTCGCTTCGCGCATGGCTTTTTCCAGTTGGCCGCGGATATCGGGCGGCAAGCCATCCCAGAATTTCTTGTTGACGATGACGGCATAGCCCAGGTAACCGTGGTTCGATACGGTCACGTGCTTTTGCACTTCATGCATCTTTTGCGTGTACATATTCGATGGCGGATTTTCCGTGCCGTCGACCACGCCCGTCTGCAGCGCCTGATACACTTCCGAGAAGGCCAGCACCTGCGGATTGGCGCCCAGCGCGCGCATTTGCGCGTCGAGCACCTTGGACGACTGGATGCGCAACTTCAAGCCCTTGAAGTCGGCCGGGTTGTGCAGCGGCTTGTTGGCCGACATCACCTTGAAGCCATTGTCCCAGTAGGCCAGGCCCGTGATACCCTTGGGTTCCAGCTTCTTCAACAGGCTCTTGCCGATTTCGCCTTCGGTGACGTTGTACAGCGCCGTCTTGGTGGGGAAGATGTAAGGCAGGTCGAACGCTTCGAACTCCTTCACGCCCAGCGGGCCGAACTTGGCCAGCGACGGCGCCAGCATCTGCACGGCGCCCAGCTGCAGGGCTTCAAGCTCTTCCTTGTCCTTGTATAGCTGGCTGTTCGGGTACAGTTCGACCTTGACCTTGCCATTCGTGGCTTTTTCGGCCAACTGCTTGAAGCGCTCGGCTGCCTGGCCTTTCGGCGTGTCGGTCGCCACGACGTGGCTGAACTTGATGACGATGGGGGCTTGCGCGTAAGCGTGGACGCCGGCGGTAGCGCCGATGGCTGCGCACAGCGCGACGAACATGGTTTTCATCTGCATTTTTGTCTCCTGAGTGGTTTTTTAAAAAACTTTATTATTTGTCTACTTGGATATTGTGCCAAAGAAACTGTCCCGGCTATTGTGGTTAACCACAATAGCCAGCTCCCGATAAGCCGCTACCCTGCCAGCCATGCCGACTCCCCCCACCCTTGCACGCCGCTTCAAACTATCGAGCCCGATGCGCTGGCTGCTGCCCGTCATCCTGCTGCTGCTGTTCCTCTCCATCCTGTTCTGGCTGCCCTGGCAGGCGCGCCAGATGGAAAGCAACGAGCGCCAGGAGCAGCTGATCGCCGACACCCTGTGGGTGGAGCAAACCATCCGCTTCCAGCTGGCGCGCAACGAGGAAAGCCTGTTCAACCTGGGCGTGGACATCGCCAGCGCCTCGCTGAGCGCGGAAAAAGTGCACGAACGGCTGCAGCAGATGCTGCGCAATGGCCGCGAATTGCAGCGCGTGCTGTGGCTCGACACCCGTGGCAAGGTGCTGGCCAGCAGCGACAACAGCCTGCCGCACGCGCTGGCGTTTTCGCCCGCTTCGCTGACGGCGGCCGACAATGCGCGCCGCCTGCACCGTGGCCAGTACGCCCAGCCTTCGCAGCAAAGCGGTTTTCCCGACGTGCCGCCGGGCGCCATGCTGATGGATTACCACCAGCCCCTGTTCGATGGCCAGCGCTACGTGGGCAGCCTGGTGGCCACCTACCAGATCAGCAGCCTGCTCGATGAAATGGTGCCGTGGTGGTTCGCCCAGGATAACCAGATTTCACTGATCGACCGCGACGACAAGGTGCTGGCGCGGCGCGCCGCCGCCGGCCCCGGTCACGGCGTGTACACGCACAAGCGCGCGCTCGACGTGCCCGGCGCCAGCATCACCCTGTTTACCGACAGCGTGAAAAGCCAGCCCAAGCTGCTGCCCAATTTGCTGGTCGGCTCCGTCATCGCCCTGTCGCTGGGTTTGCTGTGGAGCTTGCTGGCCCTGTGGCGGCATATTTCGCGCCGCCTGGTGGCCGAAGGGGCGCTGCGCCAGCAGATGCTGTTTCGCACGGCGATGGAAAACTCGCTGGTGACGGGCATGCGCGCGCGCGACCTGGAAGGAAGAGTCACGTATGTGAATCCAGCGTTCTGCCAGATCGTCGGCTTTCCGGCCGAGGAAATCCTGGGCCGTTTGCCACCCATGCCCTACTGGGTGCCGGAAGCACTGGAGGAATACCAGCAACGCTTCGTCAAGGCGCTGGCCGGCAATCCCACGCCGCAGTTCGAAACCTATTTCCAGCGCCCCGACGGCACACGCGTGGCCGTGCTGATCTTCGAAGCGCCGCTGGTGGACAAGAACGGCAAGCAGACAGGCTGGATGGGCTCCGTGCTCGACATCTCGGACCGCAAGCGGGTCGAGGAATTGAATCGCCAGCAGCAGGAAAAGCTGCAAACGAGTTCGCGCCTGGCCACCATGGGCGAGCTGGCCTCGATGCTGGCGCATGAACTGAACCAGCCGCTGGCGGCCATTTCCAGCTACACCACGGGCGCGCTGAACCTGATCCGCCGCGCCATCGAGCATGACGCGCCCATCGATCCGAACACCCTGAAGCCAGCACTGGAGCAGGCCGGCGCGCAGGCGCAGCGGGCCGGCCAGATCATCCGCAGCGTGCATGATTTCGTGCGCAAGAGCGAACCGCAGCGCCAGGATATCGCCATCCGCACGCTGATCGACGGCATCCGCGCGCTGATCGACCTGCAGGCACGCAAATACTATGTCACCATCCAGGAAGAGCTGCCGCCGGACCTGCCGCTGCTGCGCGCCGACCCCGTGATGATCGAACAAGTACTGCTGAACCTGACGCGCAACGCCATCGAGGCGATGCAGGACGCGGCGCCCGGACGGCGTATCATGCGCCTGCGGGCCAGCCACGACGCGCAGCAAGGCATGGTGACGGTGGACGTGATCGACCATGGCCACGGCATCCCGCAAGACGTGGCCGAGCGGCTGTTTTCGCCGTTTTTCTCGACCAAGTCCGAAGGCATGGGCATGGGCCTGAACATCTGCCGCACCGCCATTGAATTTCACGGCGGCGCGCTGACCTTCGGCGCCAACCCCGCTGGCGGTACTATCTTTACATTCAGCGTGCCGGCCGCGCCGCGCACCAAGCACCAAGCACTAATCAATAACCAATAACGACGAGCCGGAGACACCATGCTACACATCATCGACGACGAAGAGGTCGTACGCGACTCGCTGTCCTGGCTGGCCGCCTCGCGCAGCATCGACGCGCGCATCTACGCCAGCGCCCAGCAATTCCTCGATAGCCTCGACGGCAACTTCGACGCCGCCGGCGACTGCGTGCTGCTCGACGTGCGCATGCCCGACATGAACGGCATCGCCCTGTTCGACCAGCTGGTCAAGCGCGACCTGACGGCGCGCCTGCCGGTGATTTTCCTCACCGGCCACGGCGACGTGCCGATGGCCGTCGACAGCCTGAAACGGGGCGCCTTCGATTTCTTTGAAAAGCCGTTCAACGACAACGACCTGATGGACCGCGTGCAGCAGGGCCTGGCCAATTCGCGCCAGGCAGGCGAGCTGGCCGCCGTGCACGCGCGCCTGGCCACCCTGTCGATGCGCGAACGCGAAGTGCTGGACCTGATTTTGGCGGGCAAGATGAACAAGGTGGTGGCCGACAAGCTGGGCATCAGCATGCGCACAGTGGAAGTCCACCGCGCGCATATCTTCGACAAAATGCAGGTCAAGACGGCGGTGGAGCTGGCGGGGTTGTTGAAGTGATGCTGCGGGTGATGTCGGATTACGCTGCGTAACCCGACACCACCACCATCACTCATCATGATGCTCATGATGCTCCGCCGCCCCATGCTTCCAGTAACTGGCCACATGCAGATGCTGCTTCGGCACTCCGGCTTCAACAAAATGCCCGCGCAAGCCCTGCACCTGCGCATGCTCGCACGCCACCCACACATAGCCATCGCCCTCGGACGGCAGCGCGATCTGGCGTAAGGCATCAAGCAGCAGCGGACCCTGGCGGCCATTGCGCGCCACCCAGCGCACGTCCAGCTGCGCCGCGCTGTCCAACGCGATCTGTTCGCCGTCTTCGACGATTTCAATCACGGCCATCGCCCGCGCCGTGGCCGGCAACTGCTCCAGGCGGCGGGCAATCGCCGGCAGGGCCGTCTGGTCGCCCACCAGCACATACCAGTCGAAATCAAGCGGCACCAGCATCGAGCCGCGCGGGCCGCCCACGCCCAGGGTCTGGCCGGGTGCGGCTTGCGCCGCCCACAGCGATGCGGGGCCGTCGCCATGCAGCACGAAGTCGATTTCCAGCTCGCGCCGTTCGGTGTCATAACGGCGCGGCGTGTAGTTGCGGGCGATGGGACGCGCGCCTTCCGCGTATTGGATGGGATTCGGGCCATTGCCCAGCACGGGAAACACGGGGCTAGCCTGCCCCGGGGCGGGGAAGAACAGTTTCACGTGATCGTCGTGCGCCGGCGAGACAAAGCCGTCCAGGTCGTCGCCGGCCAGGGTGATGCGGCGCATGTGCGGCGTCAGCTGCTCGGTGCGCACGACGGTGAGCACGCGCAGTTTCAAGTCATGCCGCACGCGCTCGATGGCATGCGGGCGTGGTGTTGCTGGTGATGCGGTAGTCATTGCTTGTCCTTGTAAAGTGGGCTCAGTGGCCATCGACGATGGCGTTCGCCGCCTGTTCCAGCACGGCGGACACGCGCTCGGCTTCCGCCTCGCTCCAGTTGCTCTTGTTCAGCAACAGCGCATGCTTGAGCGTGTGCATGGCCTGGTGCACGCGCTCGGGCAGGGCGTTTTTCGCCTGGACGCGGGCGAACATGTCGAGGCGGGCCAGGATGCCGTCCACCTGGGCGCGGTTCTCGTCGAGATACGCGCGCCCCAGCTCCGTGATCGTGTAGAGCTTCTTGCCGCTGGCGCTTTCGGAGGACGTGACGTGGTCCTGCTCCTCCAGCAAGGTCAAGGTCGGATACACGGCGCCGGGGCTAGGGGCGTAGGCGCCGCCGCAACGCTCTTCGATGGCCTTGATGATTTCATAGCCGTGGCGGGGGCTGATTTCGATCAGCGCCAGCACGATCAGCGGCAGGTCGCCGCGGCCGAAGACGCGCTCGGCCCGTTCGCCGCGCCCGCCCCTGCCACCGGGGCCGCCATGGCCCATGCCGTCGCCGCGCTCGTCAAAGCCGCGTGGGCCTCGGCCGTGCATGAAGTGTTCAGGGTTGTGTTCGTGGCGATGCTCGCCGTGATGGTGGTGCTGATGTTGGCCGCAATGGCCGTGTTCTGCGTGGCGTGAGTTTCTCATGTTTTCTCTTTAAAGATATATCGTTAGTAGGTATCTTCATTTTATAACGATATATCGATAAGTCAAGGAGAGTTTGTCATGTTCGTCTTTTCATCATCGGGTAGCCCACCAGGCCCGACAAAAACCATCGCTGAAAAAAAGTAGGTGAAAAATGCGCAGGCGCTGCGCCTCAAACAGCTCTAGGCGACGCCGTGCAGCGCCAGCGCCCATTCGACGTGTTCGCGCACGATGGCCGACGGGTGCTCGCGGCGCGACAGCAGGGCCGCGACGATGTCGGCCTGGCCCCGGGCCTTGGCGGCCGCGTTGCCCATGCCGACGGCCAGGTTGCGCAGCCAGCGTTCGTGGCCGATGCGGCGGATCGCGCTGCCTTCCATGCGGCGGTTGAACTCCTCTTCCGTCCAGGCGAACAGCTCCACCATGCCCGCGCTGCCCAAGCTGTGGCGCTCGTCGAAATCGGGCACGACGGCACGCTGGGCGAACTTGTTCCACGGGCAGACGGTCTGGCAATCGTCGCAGCCGTACACCTTGTTGCCGATCAAGGGGCGCATCTCGACGGGAATGGCGCCCTTCAATTCGATGGTGAGGTAGGAAATGCAGCGGCGCGCGTCGAGCTGGTACGGCCCCAGGATGGCCTGCGTCGGGCACACCGTGATGCACGCCGAGCACTGGCCGCAGCGCGGAGTCTCCGGCGGATCGACGGGCAGCGGCACGTCGATGAGGATCTCGCCCAGGAAAAAGAAGGAACCGCCCTGGCGGTTGATCAGCAAGGTGTGCTTGCCGCGCCAGCCCAAGCCGCCCTTTTGCGCCAGCTCGACTTCCATCACGGGCGCCGAATCGCTGAAGACGCGGTAGCCGAAGTCGCCGATCTCGCCCTTGATGCGCTCAGCCAGCTGCTGCAGGCGCGAACGCATCACCTTGTGATAGTCGCGGCCCCGCGCATACACGGAAATGACGGCCGCCGACGGATCGGCGTCGCGCGCCGCCTCGTGCGTGCGCCAGTCGGGCCCCAGTGCCGGCGGCAGATAATTCATGCGCGCGCTGATGGCGCGCACCGTGCCCGGCACCAGTTCGGCCGGGCGCGCGCGCTTCATGCCGTGGCTGGCCATGTAATCCATTTCGCCGTGATACCCTGCATCGAGCCAGGCTTGCAAGGGCGCTTCCATGTGCGACAGGTCCACGTCGGCGATGCGCACCTCGGCAAAACCCAGCTCGCGCCCCCATTCTTTGATGGTGCGCGCCAGGACGGCGAGATCGGTGACGGTGGCGGACATAGGGGACTTTACGGAAAACGGCAGGCGCGCGGGCGGTTACAATGACAGCAGCCTCCATTTTATGCGATACCGAAGATCATGACCGAACACTTCAAAGCCCACCTCCACGATGAAGCCGGCACCGCCGCGCTGGGCGCCGCACTGGCGCGCGCACTGGCGCCCGGCCTGGCGATCTACCTGCACGGCGACCTGGGTGCCGGCAAGACAGCCCTCACGCGCGCCCTGCTGCACGCGGCCGGCCATGCAGGCCACGTGAAAAGCCCCACCTACACCTTGTCCGAACCGTACACGGTGCGGCTCGATGGCGAGAGCGTCAACGTCATCCACTTCGACCTGTACCGCATGGGCAGTGCCGAGGAATTTCTCGATGCCGGTTTTCGCGAAGACTTCGACGGCCGCAATATCTGCATCGTCGAATGGCCGGAGAAAGCCGAACCGGTGCTGCCGCCGGCCGACCTGAATATTTATTTGAACGTTGCGGGGTCAGGACGTGATGTAGAATTGCAAGCGTCTTCTGAATTGGGTCTGTCATGCCTTCACCGTCTCAAATTCGCCCCAAACCTTTGATCTCCTCGCCCATCACCCGGCGCACGGTACTCAAGGCCGGCGGCACCCTGCTGTTGTCCGTGTTCGCGCCCATGTCGGCGATGGCGGCGCAAATTCTCGCCGTGCGCGTCTGGCCGGCCGAGGACTACACGCGCGTCACCCTGGAAAACGACAGCATCCTGAAGGCGACCCACTTCATCGTCAAGGACCCGGAACGGCTGGTGGTCGACATCGAAGGACTCGAGCTCAATCCCACCTTGAAGGGCCTGGTGGCGAAGATCCAGTCGAACGACCCGTACATCAAGCAGGTGCGCGTGGGCCAGAACCGGCCCAACGTGGTGCGCCTGGTGTTCGACCTGAAAGAGGAAGTCACGCCGCAGCTGTTTACCCTGCCGCCGGCCGGCTCCTACAACCACCGTTTGATTTTCGATCTGTATCCCGTGCACGAGCCGGACCTGATCGCGCAGATGATCGAAAAGGGCGACTGGTCGAGCGATCCCGCCAAGCCACCGATGGCCGGCACGCATACGCCGCCGCCCGCGCTGCCCCTGCCCGACAGCGGCAAGCCGCCCGTGGCCATCGCGCCGCCGGTGGCGACCATCGTGCCGCCCGTGCCCGATATCCGCCCGGAACAGCGCCCCGAAGCGCGCCCGCTGCCGGGCCAGAAGGTGATGCGCATGATTACCATCGCGCTCGACCCCGGCCACGGCGGTGAAGACCCGGGCGCCATGGGCAGCCGCGGCAGCCGCGAAAAAGACGTGGTACTGGCCATCGCCAAGCGCCTGAAAACCAAGCTGGAACTGCAGCCCAACATGCGCGTCATGCTCACGCGCGATGCCGATTTCTTTGTCCCGCTGGGCATGCGCGTGGAAAAGGCGCGCAAGGTGCAGGCCGACCTGTTCGTCTCGATCCACGCCGACGCGTTCATCCAGCCGACGGCGCGCGGCTCCTCCGTCTTCGTGCTGTCCGAAAAGGGCGCTACCTCAACGGCTGCGCGCTGGCTGGCCAACAAGGAAAACCAGGCCGACCTGATCGGCGGCGTCAACGTGAAAAACCACGACAAGCAGCTGGCCAGCGTGCTGCTCGACCTGTCGACGACGGCACAGATCAACGACAGCATGAAGCTGGGCAAGGCCGTGCTGCGCGAAATCGGCGGCATCAACCGCCTGCACAAGGGCTCCGTCGAACAGGCCGGCTTCGCCGTGCTGAAAGCGCCGGATATCCCCTCCATCCTGATCGAAACGGCTTTCATCTCGAATCCGGAAGAAGAAGCCAAGCTGACCGACAACGGTTACCAGGACCAGATGGCCGACGCCATCGTCACGGGCATCAAGAATTACTTTGCCAAGAATCCGCCGCTGGCGAAAAGCCGTCTGACCTGATTGGACACCCGCATGAACAAGAGTACTTTTGGCGAATTGCCGGCCGTGACCATCCGCGCCGCCGATGGCGCGCAGGCCACCGTCACACTGTATGGCGGCCATCTGTTCGCGTGGCAGACCAGCGATGGCCAGGAGCGCCTGTTCTGCAGCCGCGACTCCGCCCTCGATGGCAGCCGCGCCATCCGTGGCGGCGTACCCGTGATCTTCCCCCAGTTCGGCGCGCGCGGCACGGGCATGCGCCACGGCTTCGCGCGCGTGGCGACCTGGCAGCTGGAATCGACGGGCGACGCCGATGGCGCCGCATGGGCGCAATTCATCCTGCACCACACGGACCTGCCGGACGCAATCGCCGCCACCTGGCCCTGGGCCTTCACCCTGCGCCTGCGCGTGGCAGTGCAAGGCCAATCACTGGAGCTGAACCTGTCCGTGCACAACACGGGCGAGCAGGCATTCCCGTTCTCGGCCGCCCTGCACAGTTATTTTGCGATCGATCAATTGAGCGAGGCGCGCATTGGCGGCCTGCAGCGCGTGCGCTATTCGGACGAGACGCCGCAAGATGCCTTGCAGGCGGAAGAGCTGCTGCAATTCGCGGACAAGCTGGACCGCATCTACTACCAGCTGCCAGGCGCCTTGCACCTGCAGTCTGGCAGCCACACCCTGCGCCTGGAGCAGCAGGGTTTTACGGATGCCGTCGTGTGGAACCCGGGCGCGCAAGACGCAGCCGCCCTGCCCGACCTGGCCGACGACGAATACCAGCGCTTCATCTGCATCGAGCCGGCGCTGATCCAGCCCGACCTGCTGGCCGCCGGCGCCGAATGGAGCGGCCGCCAGCACCTCGCATTTATTTAATTGGACTCTTTGATGATGCGTCCATTGCCCGGCTGGACTGGGCGCGCATTCAAGGGATACAAGCGGCTGAACAGCGCCATCTGCGCCGGCGACGCCTGCACCGGCTGCTTCATCACCAGCCACAACACGCCCTCGCTGCACGGCGGCTCCGTCATCGATCCCATATACGTGTAGTAATCGCGCCGCGCCGGCAGCATTTCGGCCGGATCGAGCAGGATGGTCGGCTGCATGGTCTCGAATTTTTCCAGCGGCAGGTTATTCCACACGGTCTGGATGGTCGCTTGCGGCGCGCCGCGTTCCAGCAGCAGGGCCAGCACGGCCAGCCGGCCTTCCGCATCGCGGTGCACCAGGTGCACCACCATTTCAAACGCCTTGCCATTGATGCGCTCTTCGGACGGGCGGTGGAAATGGAATTGCTGCAGCTCGAACATGCGGTTCTGCACCGTGATGTAATTGCCGCCACTCACGCCCACCTGCACCGTGTGGCCATTGTCGAGCACATTGAACGATGACGGGTGGTAGTCAAAGCTGATCTGCTCGAGTTCCACTTTCATGCCATCGCGGATATCGATCGGCGACTGGCGGCTGCCATTGCTGCACTTGGCCCAGTCGACATTGATCTTGCTCCAGTTGGCCGGGCCACTGTCGCCCTCGTACGACCAGTGCGTGCCGCGCGCCACGGGCGGTGGTGGCGGTGGTGCCGCTTTCACCACTGCGGCGCGCTTGGCGCGGGCGGCGGCGCGGGCCGCCTGGGTGGCGCGCATTTCCGCCAGGCGCGCCGCGATACGTTCGGACAGGTCGACTTCGGCCGCTTCTTCCTTCTCGCGCGCCGTGGGCGCGACGACGACAGGCGCCTTGACCTCCTTCTTGCCCTCCTTGCCCTTCACCGATTCGGTCAGGGTTTTCATGGCGGCCGCGCGCGCCGACGCCGACATGGGCGCGGATGTGCTGGCGCTCGCCGCAGCGGGGGCATCTTTGGCGCTTGCCATGGCCGCCATCGCGGCAAGGCTGCAAGCTAACAGGGCGCTCAAATGTCGCATGGAAATCCAGAAAGTGAGAACACCCTCTGGTTTACGGCTGGAAAGCAACAAAACTTGAATCAGCGGGGGAGTAAAACAGAAATGCGCAGAAATGCGCAGAAGAAAGCTAATCCAGGGCCAGCTGCGGACGGCGCCGCAGCGTGCTTGCCCTGGATCGACGCAGCGTCAAGCCGACTTGCCGACCATGCGCTTGTAGAGTTTCCACATGCCGCCCAGTACCACCGGCACCACGGCGGCGCCGACACCGATCAGCACGATCAAGGTCAGGTGATCGCGGATCCATGGGATATTGCCGAAGAAGTAGCCCGCCGTCACCAGACCGACCACCCATAACAGGGCGCCCGTCACGTTGTACATCTGGAAGCGCGCATGCGTCATGTCGGAAATGCCGGCCACGAACGGCGCGAAGGTGCGCACCACCGGCACGAAACGGGCCAGGATGATGGTCTTGCCGCCATGCTTTTCAAAGAATTCATGCGTGCGGCGCATGGCATCCTTGTTAATCCAGCGGTAATCGTGGGTAAACACCCTTTGCCCGATGGCCTCGCCTATCCAGTAATTGAGCGTGTTGCCCGTGACGGCAGCCGTCACCAGCAAGGCAATCAGCAAGCCCAGGTGCATCTGTCCCGTCGCGCAAAACGCGCCGGCGATAAATAGTAAGGTATCCCCAGGGAAAAAGAACAGCACCACGAGGCCTGTCTCGCAAAAAATAATGGCAAACAGCACTGCATACACGAGGGTACCGTACTGCTCGATCAAGAGACCCAGCGTCTTGTCGACATGCACGATCATGTCGAGGAATTGCACAAAATCCATATATTTTTCCCTAAAGGTAGCGGCGGAATCATACACCACCCGGCCAGCGCAACGGCAGTCCCCGGCCCGATATTTCAGGATTAATTATGCGGCGCCCTTGCGCGTGTGGCAATTTAAGTAAAGGTTAAGGAATTGCCGCCTCGGCAGGCCACTATCAGTATTGCTATCTGCAATGTTTTTCCAACGAAATATTGCCATTCCGGTATACACTTTCTGACCGGTGCAACCCGCGCCGACCAGGAGAGAATATGTATCTGCATTCACTGAGTGGCCTGAGCATGGCCAGCGTGCTGGGCCTTGCCCAGTTGTCCGCCCACGCGGCGCCTGTCCAGATCAAGGCGCCCGCCGAACTGCCCGCCAAAGCGACCTTGGCCGACGTGATCAAGGCCTCGAAACCGTCCGACTGGCGTGCGCTGGATCCGGACAACACCCTGTACATGGACATTCCCTCAGGCCGCGTGGTGATCGAACTGGCGCCCGGCTTCGCGCCAAAGCACGTGGCCAACATCAAGGCCCTGGTCGCCGAACAGTATTACGACGGCCTGGCCATCACGCGCGCGCAGGACAACTGGGTGGCGCAGTGGGGCGATCCGAACGAGAAAAATCCCAAGCCGATCCAGCACGCGCAGCGCACCCTGCCCGGCGAATTTACGGTACCTTTGAAAAACATCAAGAGCTTCACGCGCCTGCCGGACCTTGACGGCTATGCGCCGCAAGTGGGCCATTCCAACGGTTTCCCGTCCGCGCGCGATCCGAAAACCGGCACGGCCTGGCTCACGCATTGCTACGCCACCGTGGGCGTGGGCCGCGACAGTGCCAGCGACAGCGGCGGCGGCACCGAGCTGTACGCCGTCATCGGCCAGTCGCCGCGCCACCTGGACCGCGACATCACGGTCGTCGGCAGAGTCGTCTCCGGCATGCCATTGCTGTCGACCCTGCCGCGCGGCACGGCGCCCATGGGTTTTTATGACAGCCCCGAGAAAAACGTGCCGATCAAGGCCATCCGCCTGGCCGCCAGCATGCCGCCAGAGCAGCGCGCGAACCTGGAAGTGATGCGTACCGACAGCGCCGCCTACCAGGCCGTGCTGGAAGCCCAGCGTCACCGCGGCGGCCCGTGGAGCAAGGTCACGGCCGGCCACGTCGACCTGTGCAATGCGCCGATACCGGTGCGCGAGGCGGGGAAATAACACACCCCGAAGGGCAAATTCCGGGGTCGTACCCTCAGGGTACGACCCCAGTCTTCGTTTTGGGTTTCAGGCATCAGCACAGCAGCGCCTCCCCTTGCGAACCCGTTATAATCAGGGCATGAACGCTCCCATCACGCCCCACCGCCCGATCCAGGCCCTGCCTGACCAGTTGATTTCGCAAATCGCCGCTGGCGAGGTGGTCGAGCGGCCATCGGCCGTGGTCAAGGAATTGCTGGAAAACGCGCTCGATTCGGGGGCCACGCAAATCACCGTGCGCCTGGAAGAAGGGGGCGTGAAACGCATCGCCATTACCGACAACGGGCGCGGCATCGATAAAGATCAGTTGCCGCTGGCCCTGGCGCGCCACGCCACGTCGAAGATCGCCTCCCTGCACGACCTGGAAAACGTGGGCACCCTGGGCTTCCGGGGCGAGGCGCTGGCCTCGATCGCCTCGGTAGCCGCCGTCACCGTGACCTCGCGCACGGCGGACGCGGCCCATGCATGGGAAATCGTCGGCTCGCACAATGGCAGCGTCGCGCCGTCGTCGGGCGCACACGGCACCACGGTCGATGTGCAAGACCTGTATTTCAACACGCCCGCGCGGCGCAAGTTCCTCAAATCGGAGCAGACGGAATACGGCCACTGCGCCGAAGTCGTACGCCGCATCGCGTTGGCGCGACCGGACGTGTCGTTCTCGCTGTCGCACAACGGGCGCACCATCGACCAGTGGAATATCAGCGAACTGGCCAAGCGCAGCGCCCACATCCTGGGCAATGACTTCGCCGAGGCGCGCCTGGCGCTGGACGAATCGGCCGGCACCCTGCGCATACACGGCTTTGCCGGCTTGCCGACGGCCTCCAAGGCGCGCGCCGATGGCCAGTTCTTTTATGTCAATGGCCGCTTCGTGCGCGACAAGCTGCTGGTGCATGCCGTGCGCATGGCCTACCAGGACGTGCTGCATGGCGACCGCTTCCCATCCTATGTGCTGGCGCTCGACCTCGACCCGGCCCTGGTCGACGTCAACGTGCACCCGTCGAAGATCGAAGTGCGCTTCCGCGACAGCCGCTCCGTGCACCAATTCGTCTTCCACGCGGTGCAGCGCGCGCTGGCGCAAACCTCGGCCACGGCGTTTGGCAGCGTGCCGGCGCCCCTGCCGGCAGCGTCGACCCTGGGCGGCGGCGATGCGAGCCCTGGCGCGGGCATCTGGCGCCGCGAGCAGACGCAGACTTCGTTCGGCGCGCAATTCACGAATACCTTCGCGCCAGCGGCACCCGGCGCGGCCCGCCCCTTCTTTGCCGACGCGCCAGGCGTGGGGCAAGACACGGCGGCCTATGGCGCCCTGTTCGGCGGCGCCGCCAGTTCGCCGATCACGCAGGTGGAACCGTACATCGCCTCGGCCGAAGCGATGGCGCGCGAAGAATATCCGCTGGGCTTTGCCCTGGCCCAGTTGCACGGCATTTATATATTGGCGCAAAACACCAAGGGCCTGGTGCTGGTCGACATGCATGCCGCGCATGAGCGCATCCTGTACGAGCAGCTGAAGAACGCGCTGCAGGCGCAAGTGTCGGGCCAGGACATGCAGGTGCAATCCTTGCTGATCCCCGTGACGTTCTACGCGGACGCGATCGAGGTGTCGACGGCAAATGAAAACCAGGACACCTTGAAAGCGCTGGGCTTCGACATCGCCGCCCTGTCGCCCACGACGCTGGCCGTGCGCTCCGTGCCGACCCTGCTGAAAAACGCCGACGCGCAAACGCTGGCGCGCGACGTGCTGCGCGACGTGCGCGAATACGGCGGCTCGCGCGTGCTGATCGAGCGTCAGAACGAATTGCTGGGCACCCTGGCCTGCCACACGGCCGTGCGCGCCAACCGCATTCTGTCGGTGCAGGAAATGAATGCCCTGCTGCGCCAGATGGAGAGCACGGAACGCGCCGACCAGTGCAACCATGGCCGGCCCACCTGGGTGCAGGTCGAAATTAACGCGCTCGATAAACTGTTCCTGCGCGGGCAATAAAAATCCGGGGTCAGACCCGCCGGGGGGATGCGGCCCAATGGGGCGTATCCCGATCTTGAAGAGACTGACCCCAGCCTTTGCCTTGGGGTTCCCATCGCAAGTACATCAAAAAGTATCATGAAAAACACTCAACACCTCCCCCTGGCCGTCGCCATCATGGGTCCCACGGCCAGCGGCAAGACGGCCAGTGCGCTGGCCATCGCACAAGCCATCCCGTCCGAGATCATTTCCGTCGATTCCGCCCTCGTCTACCGGGGCATGGATATCGGCACGGCCAAGCCGTCGCAAGAAGAACTGGCCCAGGTCCCACATCATTTGATCGACATCATCGACCCGCTCGATGCGTATTCCGTGGCGCAGTTCCGCAACGATACGCTGCGCCTGGTGAGCGAAATCTGCGCGCGCGGCAAACTGCCGCTGCTGGTCGGCGGCACCATGCTGTATTTCAAAGGCCTGGCCGATGGCCTCGACGACTTGCCCGGCGCCGATCCCGTACTGCGAGCCCAACTGGAAGAAGACGCGGCCGCCATCGGCTGGCCCGCCATGCATGCGCGCCTGGCGCAGCAAGACCCCATCACGGCCGCACGCCTGGCGCCGCAGGACGCGCAGCGCATCGGCCGCGCGCTGGAAATCATCGCCCTTTCCGGCCAGCCCATGTCGGCCCTGCTGGCCCGGCGCGAAAAGACCGTGCTGCCTTTTCAATTGCAATCGTTCGCGCTGGAACCGTCGGACCGCGCCGTGCTGCATGCGCGCATCGCCACGCGCTTCGACCTCATGCTGAAAGACGATGCCCTGCTCGATGAAGTGGAGCAGCTGCGCCGGCGCGGCGACCTGCATCCGGGCTTGCCCTCGATGCGCTGCGTGGGCTACCGCCAGACCTGGGAGTACCTCGATGGCCGCATCGACCGCGCCACCTTGCGCGAGACGGGCATCATCGCCACGCGCCAGCTAGCCAAGCGCCAGCTGACCTGGTTACGCGCGATGCCGGAACGCAGCGTCATCGATTGCCTGGGCGCTGATCCAGCCGCGTCCATGCTGGCGCAGATCCAAGCGTTGCTGAAATAGTCACGTCAACAATCCAACACGAAAAAACCGCACATTTTTTTGCACCAGCATTGACAAGGAAATGGGAAGACTGGATAATGCTCGGCTGTTGGGTGATATAGCTCAGTTGGTTAGAGCACAGCATTCATAATGCTGGGGTCGGTGGTTCAAGTCCACCTATCACCACCAAAGAACATCGATCAGGTTTACCCTGATCAAAACCAGCATCCGGTCTGACCGGTCTGTTTGGTGATATAGCTCAGTTGGTTAGAGCACAGCATTCATAATGCTGGGGTCGGTGGTTCAAGTCCACCTATCACCACCAAGAATTTGCAGTATGAAGAACCCGTCCCTGCCCCGTGCAGCGGCGGGTTTTTTCATTTCCGGCACCGCCGCGCATGCGGCCTGCGCGCAACACCTGCCCCATCCGCAAGCAATCGGGGATTGTGGCAAGCCGCCACTGGCGCTTACAATGAGAATAATTCTCATTCATAGCTTTAACTAACCTTATGTCCATCGCCCAGCCCAGCCTGCAACAGCAAGTGCAGTCGCTCTACAGCGAGCATCACGGCTGGCTGCTCGGCTGGCTGCGCAAAAAACTCAGCTGCCCGCATGGCGCGGCCGATGTGGCGCAAGATACGTTTGTGCGCATCATCGCCTCGCGCGACGCCCTGTTCGGCATGCGCGAGCCGCGCGCTTATCTGTCCACCACGGCGAAGCGCTTGCTGCTCGACCGCGCGCGCCGTCAACTACTCGAACGCAGCTACCTGGCGGAACTGGCCCTGCTGGCCGACAGCCTGCCCGGCGCGCCCTCGCCGGACGAGATCCTGATGGCCGTACAAGCGCTCGAACAGATCGCCACGGCGCTGGCCAGCGTATCGGCCAGGGCACGCGACGCCTTTTTGCTGCACTACCTGGAAGAGCAATCGCAGGCCGCCGTGGCCGCGCAACTGAACGTCTCCACGCGCATGGTGCAAAAATACCTGGTGCAAGCCTTGCTGGCCTGCCGCCACGCCTGCCCGGCCATGGCGGCATGAATCGCCCCCGCACCGATGTGGCAGCCGAGCAGGCCGCACGGTGGATCGTGCGCCTCAGCGCCGACGACCCGGCCGAGCGCGACACCGCACAGGCCGGCTTCGCCGCGTGGAAGGCGGCCGACCCGCTGCACGCGACAGCTGCCGCCGGTATGGAAAACCTGCTGCGGCAATTGAGCGCCGTGCGTGAGCCGGCCGGCGGCGACCATCGGCCCGCGCGCGCCGCCCTGGCCGCCATCGCGCCAAAGCGTCCCCGCCAGCTGGCCGCCGCCAGCGCCGTGGCCGTGCTGCTGCTGACCGGTGCGCTGCTCATCGGCGAGCGCCCCGCCTACCTGCTGGCCGACCTGCGCAGCCCCACCGGGCAATGGTCCACGCATACCCTGGCCGATGGCAGCCGCCTCACCCTGGCCGGCGGCAGCGCCGTCAACGTGCGTTTCAACGCGGGCGAGCGGCATGTGGAGCTGGTGCGTGGCGACATCCTCGTCGACGTGGCCAAGGATGCGCGGCGCCCCTTCATCGTCGACAGCAAGCAGGCGGCGATCCGCGCGCTGGGCACGCGTTTTACCGTACGCAGCGAAGACGGCGCCACCATCCTGAGCATGCTGGAATCCAAAGTGCTGGCGCAGGTGCCGCAACATCCGGCCGTCGTGGTGCAGGCGGGCCAGCGCACGCGCATCACGGATGATGGCGTCGGACCGCTAACAAGCATCGATGCGGCCAGCGTGCAGGACGCGTGGCGCGCGCGCCAGCTGGTGGTCGACGACTTGCCGCTGGCCGAGGTGCTCGACGAGCTGGCCCGTCACCGCCCCGGCCAGCTGCATTACGACCACGCGCAGATCGCGGGCATCCGCGTGGCCGCCGTGCTGCCGCTGGACGACACGGACAAGGCGCTGCAGCTACTCATCGACAATTTTCCGCAGTTACGCATCCGCATGCTGACGCGCTATCTGGTGATGGTCGACGCTCCGGCCAAAAAATAATGCGCATTATTTCACGTGCATGGTTCCACTTTGTGCATCTCGTGCGTCAAGGCAGCTGAGATCAATCAAAAAAGGCTGTCACCATGTCCGCTCGAATCGTTAACGTTTCCTCACCGCGCGCGCTGCGCACGCGGCTGCATCCATTCGCCCTGGCTGCCCTGCTGCTGGCCGGCGCCGGCCTGCACACCCAGGTGCTGGCCCAGGCCGCGCCAGCGGCCGCCAGCTACACCATCCCCGCCGGCCCGCTGGCCGGCGCCCTGAACCGCTATGCGCAGCAGGCAGGCGTGTCCATCGTCATCGACGCTGCCAAGGTGCAGGGGCTGCACACGGCCGGCCTGCAGGGTAGCTACACCATCGATGACGGCTTTGCCGTACTGCTGCGCGGTAGCGGCTACGCCATCGGCAAGACGGCGACCGGCTATGTGCTGATGGCAGCGCCGGCATCCGCCCCCACGGCGGCGGCCGGTGCAGCCTCGGCGGCCGAGCGCACCATGCCCTCGATAACCATCGTCGGCCAGGCCGAGCAAGGCGCCACCACGGAAGGCAGCGGCTCCTACACGGCGCGCAAAATCACCCTCGGCAAGGGCGAGCAATCGATGAAGGACATGCCGCAATCGGTGAGCGTGCTGACGCGCCAGCGCCTGGATGACCAGGGCATCACGGACTTGCGCGAGGCCGTCAATAACGTCACCGGCGTCGTCGGCGTGCATGGCGTGGGACCGGGCGTGGTGATCACGGCGCGCGGTTTCCAGATCGATCAATGGCAATACGACGGCGTGCCCATCGACCGCAATACCTATGCACTGGGTAACTGGGGCCAGGAAAACATGGTCATCTACGACCGCCTGGAAGTGCTGCGCGGCGCTTCCAGCCTGCTCGAAGGCACGGGCAGCCCGGGCGGCTCCGTCAATCTGGTGCGCAAGCGCCCACTTGCCACGCGCCAGGTCGCGCTCACGGGCCGCGCCGGCTCATGGGACCATTATGGCGTCCAGCTTGACGTCAGCACGCCGCTGAATGCGGACGGCAGCCTGCGCGGACGCGCCATCGTCGATGAAGACGACAGCCACTCCTTCATCGACCAGGTGTGGAGCAAGAACCGCACCGTGTATGCGGCACTCGACTACGACCTCGGTCCCGCCACCACCCTGGGCCTGGCCGTGAGCAACGTCAACGGGCGTGGCCGCCCGATGTTCATCGGCCTGGCGCGCTACGCCGACGGCAGCGAACTGGGATTGCCCCGTTCGACCTATACGGGCGCCGACTGGAACCGCAGCAAGGTGGAACAGACCACCGTCAACCTGGACCTGGAGCACCACTTCAACAGCCAGTGGAGCTTCAAGACGGCCGCGCTGGGCGTCAATGAAAGCACCAGTTCGACCCACCAGCGCATGGCCGGCACCATCAAGGCCAATGGCAGCGGTTCCATGTACGGCGACTTCTCCACCGATTTCAAGAACCAGAAGCGCGGCATCGACGCCTTTGTGCGCGGCAAATTCGATGGCCTGGGCATCGCGCAGGAAGTCGTCGTCGGCGCCAGCTATGTGAAGTTCCATTCCGACGACCGCTATGCGCGCGCCTGGACGCAAGGCGCGCAGATCTTCAATATCGATCATCACCGCCCGTGGCAGGATTTCGACACCATCGCCGCGCGCGGCGTGAGCTCCAACAGCACCTACGACATGCGCCAGAAAGGCCTGTACGGCAACTGGAACGGCCAGCTGACAAGCCATCTGAAAGCCCTGCTGGGCGGGCGTTTCAGCTGGTATGACTTCGTGTATGCCCCAAAGGGTGGCACAGTGGACACCACCAGCGTCACGGCCAAGTTCACGCCATCGGCAGCCCTGATGTATGCGCTGACGCCGCAATGGTCCACCTACGCCAGCTATACGGGCGTGTTCCAGCCGCAGACGAACCGCAACGCGGCGGGCCAGATCCTCAAGCCGATCACGGGCGACAGCTACGAAGCGGGCGTCAAGGGCGAACTGCTGGACGGTAAAGTCAATACCTCGCTGGCCATCTTCCGCTACGAGCACAAGGACCGCGCTGTCAACGATTACGCGGCCGGTTTCGCCTGCGACGGCTGGTACTGCTCGCGCGCCTCGGGCAAGGTGCGCAGCCAGGGCCTGGAAGCGGAAGTGGCCGGCGAGGTGGCGCGCGGCCTGCAGCTGTCGGCCGGCTATGCCTATACGGCGACAACCTATCTCAACGATCCGGACAACAAGGGCGAGGTCTTCTCGACCTGGACGCCGAAGCACATGCTGCGCCTGTGGTCCGGCTATACCCTGCCAGGTGAGTGGAACAAGTTCAGCGTCGGCGCCGGCGTGAACATGCAAAGCCATACGGTCGATACCGAGCGCACCTTCAAGCTTGCCGGCTTCTCGATCTGGAATGCGCGCCTGGCCTGGCAAGCCACGCCGCAGGTGGCCCTGTCGGTCAACGTCAACAACGTCTTCGACAAGCGCTACATCATTCCGGCCTACAACACCACCGGTTCGAATAACTACTTTGGCGACCCGCGCAACGTGCAACTCACCCTGAAGTACACGCCGAAGTGGTAAGTAGGTCTGTCGGCCAGGATGATGGCGTGGTGCAGGCCGCATAAAAAAACCCCGGAAGCTGGATGCCAGCTTCCGGGGTTCGTTCCATCAGGGGATTCAGCCGGCGCGGGCGTTTATTCCCAGGCTTCCTTGCCTGCCCTCGGCTTGCCCACCATCAGCAACGCGCCCAGGGTCAGCACGGCCGCCAGCGACAGGTAATAGCCCACGTATTGCAAGCCATGGTTGGTGGCCAGCCAGGTGGCGATGTACGGCGCCAGCGAGGCGCCCAAAATACCCGCCAGGTTGAACGTCAGCGAGGCACCCGTGTAGCGCACTTCGGGCGGGAACAGCTCGGACAGCATGGTGCCCAGCGGTCCGTAGGTCATGCCCATCAGGCCCAGGCCGACAGCCATGAAGAGCGTCACTTCCCACGTCACGCCGGAGCCGAACATGGGCGCCAGCACCAGGCCGAAGATGGCGATGGCGACGGAAACCCAGATCATGGTGGCGCGGCGGCCGCGGCGGTCGGCCAGCACGGCCGAAAACGGAATCGTCAACGCAAAGAACAGCACGGCAAACAGCTGCACGACGAGGAATTCCTTGCGCGTGAAGCCCAGTTTGGTCGTACCCCAGCTCAAGGCAAACACCGTCATCAGGTAGAACAGCACGAAGGTGGCCAGGGCAATGATGGTGCCCAGGAACAGCATGCGGCCATGCTGGCGGAACACGGTGGCGACGGGCAGTTTGACGACTTCGTTCTTCTCGATGACCTTCTGGAAGTCCGGTGTTTCCGTGATTTTCAGACGCACATACAGGCCGACGATGACCAGCAGCGCGCTGGCCAGGAAGGGGATGCGCCAGCCATAGCTGAAGAATTGCTCATCGGTCAGGGTTTCGCTGAGCAGCAGGAAGATGCCGCCCGACAGGAAGAAGCCGATTGGCGCGCCCAGCTGCGGGAACATGCCGTACCAGGCGCGTTTGCCCGGTGGTGCATTTTCCGTGGCCAGCAGCACCGCGCCGCCCCATTCTCCGCCCAGGCCCAGGCCCTGGCCAAAACGGCACAGCGCCAGCAGCAACGGCGCAAGGGTGCCGATGGCGGCATACGTCGGCAGCAAGCCGATGATGACGGTGGAAATACCCATGGTCAGCAAGGCCGCCACCAGGGTGGCCTTGCGGCCGATGCGGTCGCCAAAGTGGCCGAACACGGCCGAACCGATGGGGCGGGCGAAGAAGGCGATGGCAAACGTGGCCAGCGACTGCAGCACGGCGGCCGACGGGTCACCGGCAGGGAAAAACAGTTTCGGGAACACCAGCACGGCGGCAGTAGCGTAAATATAAAAGTCGAAGAACTCGATGGTGGTGCCGATCAGGCTGGCGAACAGCACCGTGCCGGGGGAATTTTTCTTGGGGGGGTGCTCGGGGGCTTACTCATTTACTGCGCTCCTTGGGGAGGGTGTCTAAAGGCCATTCTCTGGATGTTTTTTCAGGCAGCAGCACAGCACGTTGTATCAGTAACCGCCAGTAAATTATTGTTATTTCTGACTTCCATAAGCGGCGCGCTGCTGCGTTGGCAGCCGCTCGCAGTGCTCGCACTGCGTCGCGACAGCCGCCTTGCATCGCATCCGCTTCTGTTCGTCATAAATTTACAATAATTTCCCGACGATTACTTAGGCGCATTGTTCACATATCATAGCCGTGCACGCACGCATTTGCCGCGCATTTGCTATTAAATTTGCAAACAAAAACAACGGTTTTTGTTGCCGTAGCGAACTGCTGGCAACGCGCGCTATCGCGCTGTGATCAGTGCTGATTTAGAGAAACAACGGTCGTGCGCCATCCGGTTACCCGGGGCACGGCAGGAAAGGCGTCAGGGGATGGGCGACGTGTATCAGGCCCGGCGTATCGCCAGGCATTCCGTACCAGACCCGCGCGTCGGCATCGCGGCATCGGTCATTTGTGGTGAATCCTTGCCTGCGGCCCCTCCGGGTGGAGCGGGCCGGCGATGATCGCGCTGCATCACGAAGGATGCGGTTGATCTTGCTGTAAGCGGCTTATCATACGCGCAGTGCTGCAGTGCGGCAAGGTCGTTTGAAGTGCCAACCCTAGCGGCGAGGACTGGGGTCGGACCCTGAGGGTCCGACCCCGGCATTTGCCGTTGGGTGAATCAGGCTGAACGCCCTGGCGATCTCGGCACTGTCGAGCGGACGCACGATCCGCGCCACTTCCTGGCCATCTTTCAAAAAGATCAGGGTCGGCCACAGTTTCACCCGGAATGAACGCCCGAGCGCGCGGCCGGGGCCGTCTTCCACGCGCAGGTGCGGCACCCCGGGGTGCTGCGCAAACGCGGCGGCCAGCGGCGCCTGGGTGGCACGGCAGTGGCCGCACCAGCCCGTGCCAAATTCCAGCAGGGCCGGCCCCGTCAAGGCGTCGATCTCGGCGCGCGTGGGTTGTGCTACAGAATAAGTGTCGCTCATCATGCCGTTTTCCTTGTCAGCTTAGACCACTTTCACGCGCAAAGTGCCCAGGCCATCGATGGCCCCCACCAGCTCGTCGCCGCGCTGCACGGCTGCCACGCCGGCCGGCGTGCCCGTGTAGATCAGGTCACCGGGCTGCAAGGTGAAATAGGTCGACAGGTCGGCGATGGTTTCCGCCACGTTCCAGATCAGCATGTCGACGCTGCTGCCTTGACGCAGCTCACCGTTCACGTGCAGGGTGATGGCGGCATGCTGGACGTCGCCCGCCAGCGCGGCCGGGGTAATGGGGCCGATGGGCGCCGAGTGCTCGAAGGCCTTGCCCGTCTCCCATGGACGGCCCTGCTTTTTCGCTGCACCCTGCACGTCGCGGCGCGTCATGTCCAGGCCGATCGCATAACCCCACACATGGCTCAGCGCATCAGCCACGCCGATATCGCTGCCGCCCTTGCCGATGGCCACCACCAGTTCCATCTCGTGCTGGAAATCCTGCGTTTGCGCGGGATAAGGCAGCTCGCCCGTCGTGCCAGCTGGCACGGGCAGCACGGCATCGTTTGGTTTCATGAAGAAAAACGGCGCCTCGCGGCCCGTGTGTCCCATTTCCTTGGCGTGGTCGACATAGTTGCGGCCCACGCAATAGATACGGTGGACCGGGAAAGTATCAACGCTGCCGGTGACGGGAACGCTGGGCTGGATGGCGGCGGGAATGACATACGACATGAAGACTCCTGATCGGCACGATAAAAAGGCTGTGATGAAAAAGGGACACCGCAGTGTCCCCCATTTTACGACAACGTTACTTCAGCAGTCCCGAGCGGCTCGGGTCCGGCATGCGGATGGCGACGATGAAGGAAATCAGGCACATGACGGTGACGTACCAGTAGAAGTAGTCTTCCACGTGCCAGGCCTTGAACTGCAGCGCCACGTATTCGGCCGAGCCGCCGAACATGGCGTTGGCGACCGCGTACGACAGGCCCACGCCCAGCGCGCGCACTTCGACGGGGAACATTTCCGCCTTGATCAAGCCGCTGATCGACGTATAGAAACTGATGATGGCCAGCGCGATGATGATCAGGCCAAACGCCGCGTATGGGCTGGTGATGTCTTTCAAGGCATGCATGATCGGCAGCACGCACAGGGTGGCCAGGCCACCGAAGAACAGCATCGAGGTACGGCGGCCGATACGGTCGGACAGGGCGCCGAACACCGGTTGCAAAATCATGTACACCAGCAGGGCGCAGGTCATGACGGCGCTGGCCGTCTTGGTATCCATGCCGGCCGTGTTGACCAGGTATTTCTGCATGTAAGTGGTAAACGTGTAGAACACCAGCGAGCCGCCGGCCGTAAAGCCGAGTACCGTGATGAAGGCGCGCTTGTGCTTGAGCAAGCCGCGCAGGCTGCCCGCGTCCTTGTCCTTGCGCTCGCTGGCGGTGGTTGTTTCGGTCAGGGATTTACGCAGGTTCAGCGACACCAATGCCGCCAGGGCGCCGAAGACGAACGGGATACGCCAGCCCCAGGCACGCAGCTCTTCCAAGGTCAAGAGTTGCTGCAAGACCACCAGCACCAGCAGCGCCAGCAACTGGCCGCCGATCAGGGTCACGTACTGGAACGAAGCGAAGAAGCCGCGCCTGCCCGATTCCGACACTTCACTCATGTAGGTGGCGCTGGTGCCATATTCACCGCCCACGGACAGGCCCTGGAACAGGCGCGCCACCAGCAGCAGGAACGGCGCGAAGGCGCCGATGGTTTCATACGTGGGCAGCACGGCGATCATCAAGGAACCGCCGCACATCATCAGCACGGAAATCATCATCGACTGGCGGCGGCCGTATTTGTCGGCGATGCGGCCGAACAGCCAGCCGCCCACGGGACGCATGAGGAAGCCGGCGGCAAAGATGCCGGCCGTCTGCAGCAGCTGCGTGGTGGGATTACCGGAAGGGAAGAAAGCGTGCGAGAAGTACAGCGCGCAGAACGAGTAAATGTAGAAGTCGAACCATTCGACCAGGTTACCGGAGGAAGCGCCAATGATGGCCTTGATGCGCTGCTGGGAAGTCAGCTGCGCAACGTCATGCGGAGTATCGTGGGATGTCATATCAGTCTTCTTGTTCGTGTAAAAAAGCCAGCGCCAGCCCGGTTGCCCGGGCTGGTTTTGCATCATACGCCCTTGATCCGGGTCAAAAAGCCGCCCGACATACGCGTTAATACGTAGCGCCGGCAACTTTTTTTTCGCCTATGGGCGCGCAGGGTCAGACCCGTTCCAGCACCAGCGCGATGCCCTGGCCCACGCCGATGCACATGGTGCATAAGGCATAGCGCCCGCCCGTGCGGTGCAGCTGGTTGACGGCCGTCATGGCCAGGCGCGCGCCCGACGCACCCAGCGGATGGCCGAGGGCAATCGCGCCGCCGTTCGGGTTGACGCGCGCATCGTCATCGGGCAAGCCCAACTGGCGCAGCACGGCCAGGCCTTGCGCGGCAAACGCTTCGTTCAGTTCGATGACGTCGAAGTCGGCCAGGGTCAGCCCCGTCATGGCCAGCACTTTCAAGGTGGCGGGCGCGGGGCCGATGCCCATGATGCGCGGCGCCACACCGGCCGTCGCCATGGCCACCACGCGCGCGCGCGGCGTCAGGCCAAAGCGGGCCGCGTTGGCCTCGTCGGCCAGCAGCAGGGCCGCGGCACCATCGTTGACGCCGGACGCGTTGCCGGCCGTAATCGTGCCATCCGCGCGCACGACGGGTTTCAATTTGGCCAGGGTGTCCAGCGTGGTGGCGCGCGGATGCTCGTCGCGCGCAACGATAATGGGCTCGCCCTTCTTTTGGGCGATGCTGACAGGACAGATTTCACTGTCGAACACGCCCGCCTGCTGCGCCGCCAGTGCTTTCACCTGGCTGGCCAGGGCGAACGCATCCTGGTCCGCGCGGCTGATGCCAAAATCGCTGGCCACGTTTTCCGCCGTTTCCGGCATCGAATCGACGCCGTACTGCGCCTTCATCAAGGGGTTGATGAAGCGCCAGCCGATGGTCGTGTCTTCCATTTTCATGCCGCGCGCAAAGGCGCTGCCGGCCTTGCCCATGACAAACGGCGCACGGCTCATGCTTTCCACGCCGCCGGCGATCAGCAAGCCCGCCTCGCCGCTCTTGATGAAGCGCCCGGCGCTGCCGATGGCGTCCAGGCCCGAGCCGCACAAACGGTTCAGGGTGGCGCCGGGCACGCTGTCGGGCAAGCCGGCCAGCAAGGCCGCCATGCGCGCCACGTTGCGGTTATCTTCGCCCGCCTGATTGGCGCAGCCGTACAGCACGTCCGTGACGGCCGTCCAGTCCACGTCGGGGTTGCGCGCCATCAAGGCACGGATGGGCACGGCGCCCAGGTCGTCGGCGCGCACGCCGGACAGGCTGCCACCGTAGCGGCCGAATGGCGTACGCTGCGCGTCGCAAATGTATGCGTGGGTCATGTTCTTTCCTCCAAGAAAGTGGTTTGATGTTGGATTAGCGGGCATCCGTCAGCGGCACGGCCGTCAACGCTTGCAGTTGCGCAAAACTCAAGCCAGCGGCCAGCTCGACGACGGCGGCGCCGTTTGGTCCCAGGTCGAGCACGGCCAGGTCGCTGTAGATGCGGCTGACGCAAGCGATACCCGTGAGCGGATACGTGCAGGCCTGCACCAGCTTGCTTTCACCCGTCTTGGTCAGCAATTCCATCATGACCCAGGTTTTTTTCGCGCCGATGGCCAGGTCCATGGCGCCGCCCACGGCAGGAATGGCGTCCGGGGCGCCCGTGTGCCAGTTGGCCAGGTCGCCCGTGGCGGAGACTTGAAACGCGCCCAGCACGCAGATGTCCAGGTGGCCGCCGCGCATCATGGCGAAGCTGTCGGCATGATGAAAATAGCTGCCGCCGGGCAGCAAGGTGACGGGCTGCTTGCCCGCGTTGATCAGGTCGTAGTCTTCCTCGCCGGGTGCGGGCGCGGGGCCCATGCCGATGACGCCGTTTTCGCTGTGCAGGATGATCTCCGCACCGGCCGGCAAGTGATTCGCCACCAGGGTCGGCAAGCCGATGCCCAGGTTCACGACACTGCCTTCATGGATGTCGGCCGCCACCTTGGCCGCCATTTGATCTCGATTCCATTTGTTCACTTGATACTCCTCAGGCAGCTTTGAAGCCGGCGGGGCCGGTGGCCGTGCGCGGCACTTGCACGATGCGCTGCACGAACAGGCCCGGCGTGATGACGTGTTCGGGGTCGATGCTGCCCAAGTCAAGCACCTCGTGCACGGAAGCAATGCTGACCTTGGCGGCCATGGCCATGATGGGGCCGAAGTTGCGCGCCGTCTTGCGGTAGGTCAGGTTGCCCCAGCGGTCGCCCTGCTCCGCCTTGATCAGCGCGAAATCGGCATGGATGGGCGACTCGAACACATACATGCGGCCATCGATCTCGCGCGTTTCCTTGCCCTTGGCCAGGTCCGTGCCATAGCCCGTGGGCGTGAAAAAGCCGCCGATGCCGGCGCCGGCGGCGCGGATGCGCTCGGCCAGATTGCCCTGCGGCACCAGTTCCAGCTCCAGCTTGCCCGCGCGGTACAGCGCGTCGAACACGTGGGAATCGGCCTGGCGTGGGAACGAGCAGATGATCTTGCGCACTTGCCCGTTTTTCAGCAGGGCGGCCAGGCCCGTATCGCCATTGCCCGCATTGTTGTTGACGATGACGAGGTCGCGCGCGCCCTGGGCGATCAAGCCGTCGATCAGCTCGGCCGGCTGGCCCGCGCCGCCGAAGCCGCCAATCATGACGGTGGCGCCATCGTGGATATCGGCCAGCGCATCAAGCACGCTGGAACGCAGTTTGTCGATCATTGCTGTCTCCTCCCAATCAAATCCATCATCCATTTGTTCGCATTGTGAACAAATATTCGTATTTAGAACTTATTCGTGAGAATATGCCTGATCGGCGCGCTTGTCAATTTGCCGTTTTCACCACCGCCATGGCTATAATTGCCACCTTGCCCCATTGGAATCGCCATGACCGACCGCCGCAGTACGCCCGTTTCCGCCGAAGAACTCCCTGATGCCGACGGCGCCCCCCGTCCCGGCGACAGCTATGTGCAATCGTTCGCGCGGGGCCTGGCCGTCTTGCGCAGCTTTGGCGCGCAGGCGCCGCAGCAGACCCTGAGCGAAGTGGCGGAACGGGCGCAGCTGACGCGCGCGGGCGCGCGGCGCATCCTGCACACCTTGCTGCATCTCGGTTATGTGGAAGCGGATGGACGGCTGTTCCGCCTGACGCCCAAGGTGCTCGACCTCGGTTACGCCTATCTGTCGTCCTTGCCCGTGTGGACGCAGGCACAGCCGCTGCTGGAAGAATTGATGCAGACCTTGCGCCAGTCGTGCTCGGCCACCGTGCTCGACGGCGACGACATCGTGTATGTCGTGCGCCTGTCCGCGCACCGCACCATGTCGATCAACCTGGGCATCGGCAGCCGCCTGCCCGCCTACTGCACCTCGATGGGACGTGTCTTGCTGTCGGGCCTGCCGCCCGAGGCGCTGCGCGAACGGCTGTCGAGGATGGCATTGCTGAAAATCACGCCGGCGACCAAGGTCGATATCGAGGTCTTGATGGAAGAGATTGCGCAAGTGCGGCGCCAGGGCTGGTGCCTGGTGCAGGAAGAGCTGGAACAGGGCTTGATCGCCCTGGCCGCGCCCGTGTTCGACCGGGCCGGCAAGGTGGTGGCGGCGATCAACGTCAGCGGCCAGACGGCGGGGCCGTCCGTGGCGCATTTGCTGGAACACAGCTTGCCGAAACTGCTCGATACGGCAAGCCGGGTCAGCGCCCTGGTGCGGGTGCAGCAGTGATTATTTCTTGAACTTGGCGCACGGGTCCGGGCGCGGCTGCGCCGGCATCGTTTGCGTCAGGTCGAACGTACCCTTGAAACCGGTGCTACCCTGCTCCAGGTAACCGATGCTGCGCAGGTTCAGTTGCGGGTCGGCCAGCTTCAGCCAGCGGGGCACGCCGATATCCTTGCGCACATGCTCATTGCCGGCGATCAGCACCACGTCGCGCGGCGCCTGGTCGCGGATCAGCTTGGCCATCCAGATATCGCGCGCCACCTGGGCGTTGACGACGCCCTTGATCATCATCTCAGGCAGCATATTGCAGCGGGCCGCCTGCACTTCCTTCTGTTGCCCTTCCAGGATATCGGCCGGCACGGGCGCGGCCAGGTAAGTGGCCACCATGGCGGGCGGCATGGCCCACTGGATGCCGTCGCGCACGATGCACGAAGCATCGGCCGGCGACAAATTGCCGGCGACCAGGGTCAATTGATAGCTGATGACGAGGTCCAGCACGGGCCGGTACAAGCTCCAGTCCCAGCGCGGCTGTTCCATCACGCGGATGATGCAATCGGGGTCGGCGCAATCGCGCGCGGCGCGCGTCAGCAAAGCCTGGTTTTCGCGATCGAATTGCTCCATGACAATCACGGGACGCCAGCCGGCCGCCAGGCGGCGCTGCAACTCGGCGACGCGCAAGCGCTGGCCTTGCACATTGTCATGCACTTCGCCCAGCAGCAGCACTTGCGGATTAGGCAAGGTGTCGGCCACGGGTGCGGGAGCGGGCGGGGCTTCCTTCTTCAGCAAACTGCCGCAGGCGGCCAGCGCCAGCATGCTGCACAGCAGGGCGGCGCGCGCGCCGGCGCGGAAAATCACGGTTGTCATGTAAGCGGTATCCAAAGTGGCGATGCGCCAGATTGTACCGTCTCAGGCTGGCGCGGACAGCTTGCGGCGCTCCAGCACTTCAAAGAGGAGCATGCCGGCCAGCATCGCACCGGTAAAGATCCAGGCCTTCGGCTGGCCCGCCAGCAGGGAGACGAGGGCGGGACCGGGACAGAAACCGGCGATGCCCCAGCCCGCGCCAAAGGCCAGGCTGCCCAGCAGCAAGCGCCGGTCGATGCGGCGCGACGCAGGCAATTGCAGGGGTTCGCCCAACAGCGCCGTGCTGCGCCGTCCTGCCAGCCAGAAGGCGGGCATGGCCACGCCGATGGCGCCGCCCATCACCAGCGCCAGGGACGGGTCCCAGGCGCCGGCCAGGTCGAGGAACCCGAGCACCTTGGCCGGGTTGCTCATGCCGGAGACGATCAGGCCCAGACCAAAGACGAGGCCGCTCAACAGGGAAAGGAGTAGTTTACTCATAGGTGGCGCAACAGATAGACGGTGAGGAAACCGGCCGCCATGAAAACACAAGTGGCCGCCAGCGAACGAGGAGACAGGCGCGACAGGCCGCACACGCCGTGGCCGCTGGTACAGCCGGCGCCATAGCGCACGCCCACGCCCACCAGCAGGCCCGCCACGGTCAGGGCCAACGTGCCCGCCTCGATCTGCACGGGCGGCAAGGCTTGCCACAACTGCCACAGCAGGGGCGTGCCGACCAGGCCGGCAAGAAAGGCGATGCGCCAGCCCAGGTCGCCACTGCGCGGGCGCAGCAAGCCGCCGAGGATGCCGCTGATGCCGGCGATGCGTCCATTGAACAGGATCAATAGCGCAGCCGCCAAACCGATCAGCATGCCACCGGCCAGCGAGGCCCACGGCGTGAAGTGCTGCCAAGCAATAGTCATGGTCGGCCTCAGTCCGCTTCGTCGTTGAACGGCAGACGCGGCGCGCAGAACTGCGCGTACAGCACTTGCAGCACGGCCAGCACGGGCGCGCTGGCGACACGATAATAAATCTGCTTGCCATCGCGCCGCGTGGCCACCAGCATCTCTTCGCGCAGCACGCCCAGCTGCTGCGACAGCGTCGGCTGGCCGATGCCCACTTTTTGTTCGAGGTCGCTGACGCAGTGCTCGCCCTGCGATAGCTGGCACAGCAGCATCAAACGGTCGGCATTGCCCATGGCCTTGAGCAGCGAGCTGGCCTTGTAGGCCGAGCCACGCATGGCGTCGAGGTTGTATTCGGCGTGCTGTGTTGCAACTGTCTCCATCTTGCCCTCCCACCGGCGGTCATATTGATCATCATGCGATAAACAATATACTAATCAATATATTGTTTTTCTGCTGGTGATTCGCACAAAAAAACAACAGTATTTTTCACTGATAGCGTGCTCATGCGAAGTGTGCCGCAGCGATAGCCTTCACGCTATCAAAATGATAAATATTCGTAATTTAAAGCAAATATACGTAGCAAAATTGCCACGACTTGTGCTGTAATAAGACCTCATCAGAAAAATTGTGATACGCCCCCGTACAGGCGCATTATCCGTTTAGGTGCAGGCCGGTTTCGGCCACGCCGCGCGGTGAACCAGGGAGTCAACGATGAAGATTTTTCAGCCGCTATGCGTGGCCGTGCTGGCGCTGTCGGCGTATGCCGGCAATGTGGCCGCCAGCGCGCCCGCCGTGAGCGACGACAGTCTCGCTTTCAACAACATGACGGACAATCCCACCTGGGAAACGCCGGACTTGCCGTATGCACGCCTGCTGACGCAGCACTCGACGCTCAATGCGACCCCGCGCTGGCTCAACGCCGGTACGCGCCAAAGCGCACTGGCGCCCCCCACCGCCGCCGCCACGCCTGCCGTACAACAGCCGAACGTGCCGCCGCCCGTGCCCGAAGCGAGCATGGTCTCGATGTTGCTGGTGGGACTGGGTTTGCTGGCATTGAGCATGCACGGTGAAAAACAGGAAAAATTCGATGGCTGACCTTATTTCGGCGACCGATGCCGCTACGTCAAAAAAATTCCGCCTGGTGCGGTAATGCAGTTCAGATAGCGCCCCTACGCGACCAGTAGAGCTGCAAAACGGATTAAAGCCCCAGTCACCCGCACAGGTGTACCGGGCCAAGCGAGCCTGAAAAATGTCGAGGGCAAGGCGCAGCGACGAAGACAGTACGCATGTACGGCGAGGAGCTGCAACGCCGCCATCGGCATTTTCTCGGGCTCGCGTCTCCGGCCCGCCATTTTGACGTTTTTACACCTGACACCTTTGCCTTTCAATGCGTCGGACAGCTTAACTGAACGGCATTACGCCTGGTGCGGAATTTTTTTACTTGTCCAGCAAGCGGCACACCCTTTCGATATTGCCCACCGGAGTACCCGACTTCAGGGCGCGCGCGATGCAGCCCGCCTTGTCCGGGCCCGAGGCGGACATGAGCACGAAGGCCGTGCCCAGCGCGCTGACGGCGAGCAGCAGGATTAGCACGCCCTTGACGATATCCCAGTTCATGGCGTCGCGATGGCAGGCATCAGTGCTCCTTGGCCGAGGTGGCTGCCACCTCGGGCCCGTTCAGCAACGCATGTAATTTTTGCATGGTGGCCCAGTTGCGCGAGGTGACGCCATCGCCCAGCAGCGCGCCCAGTGACGCCACCACCTTGCTGGCCAGCACGCCATCGGGACACCAGGCATACGCGGCCCATCGCCCCAGCGCCAGCGCTTCCGGCTGCCACGGCCGCTGCAAGAGCGGCGCCAGGCGCTGGATATCGGCCGAATTATTCAGCACCAAGGTCAGCAGACGGGCCGCATCGGCCGCCGGCGCCAGGGTGTTTTGTTCGATCAGTTCGGCAAACTGGCTGGCCGACAGCACCGTCACCCGGGCCGCCACGCCCAGTTTCAGCACCAGCGCTTCCTCGATGCGGGCAGCAGCCTCGGCCGGCGCCACCGCGCCACCGTCATACACCACGTTGCCGCTGTTGAGTACCGTGCGTACCTGCGCAAAACCCAGGTCACCCAGCAGCTTGCGCAAGTCGGCCATGGCCACGCGCTTGGCGCGCCCCACATTGATCCCGCGCAGCAGCGCCACTTGCTGACTGTTTTCTAGCTGTGCCATATCTCTTCTCCTTGCCTATGCCGGGCTGCTGGTGCTGTCCGGCAACGGCGTCACCGTGGGCAGGCGCAGCAGGAATGTTGCGCCCTGTCCCAGCGTGCTGCTGACCGTGATGGTGCCGCCAAACTGCTTGGCAATCAAGTTGAACACGATATTCAAGCCCAGTCCCGTGCCGCCCTGCCCCCGCCGCGTGGTGACAAACGGGTCAAACACGCGGTCAAGCATGTCGGGCGCGATGCCGCGCCCGTTATCGCGCACCTGCATGGCGATCCACTCGCCGTCGCGACGCACGCCGATATGGATGTTGCCGACAGTGTCCGCATCGAAGGCATGCTCGACACAGTTCAAGACCAGGTTGGTCAGCACCTGCGCCAGCGCACCCGGATAGCTGTCAAGCATGATGTCAGGCGGGCAATCGATATCGATGCTGATGCGCGTCTTTTTCAGGGTCGGCTGCAGGCTCGAGATCACTTCCCCGATATAGTCGCGCAATTCGAACAAACGGCGCGCCTCGCTGACCTGGTCGACGGCGATCTGCTTGAAGCTGTGGATCAGGTGCGCGGCGCGATAGGCATTGTTCATGATCAGCCGTGCGCTCTCGCCGGCCGTTTCCAGGTAGCGCACGATATCGGTTTTCTTCACGCTGCCGCCGGCCACCGCTGCGCTGATGTGATCGGTAGCTTCCTTCAGCACCGAGGCGCTGGTCAGCGCAATGCCGACCGGGGTATTGATTTCGTGCGCCACGCCGGCCACCAGGCTGCCCAGCGAGGCCAGGCGTTCCGACTGCAGCAACGATTCCTGCGCGCGGCGCAGCTCGTCCATCGCCTGCGCCGTCTCCTGCTGCGAGCGACGTGCCATGTCTTCCGCCTCGCGGCTGCCCTCGATGATGGACTTGAGCTTGCGCTGCACGGCATTGAAGCCGCGGATCACGTCGCCCAGTTCGTCGCGCCGGTTTTCCGGCAGTTCTTCGACCTCGTCGCTGCCGCGCGTGGCCAGGTCGATCAAGCCGTCGCGCAACTGTTTCAAGGGACCGAAGACGATGCGCAGGCTCAGCGCCAGGGCACCCACCAGGATGATGTCAAGCAGTAATACTTCCAGCACCTTGCGCCGCACTTCGCCGCGCAGGGCCGCATCGATCTGCGCGCGGCTGAAATTGACGATGACCTTGCCGACGATCACCGGCTTGCCGCCCGTGGCCGCCGCCACGGCATCGCGGAACACCAGCGGCGCCTCGACGGGCGTGCCGCCCATGGCCACGTCGGAGGTCAACGGCACCAGGGTGCCGGCCGCGTCGCGCACTTCCCCCGCGAACAGGCCCACGGAAGCGTCGTAGACGCGGATGCCGACCAGTTCCGGCGGCAGCATTTCGGCCGCGACAATGCTGTCGACCTTGGATTTATCGAGGTCCCACAGGGCCGAAGGCAAGCTCGTTTGCAAGCGCGTGAGCACGCCGCTGCGCAGGCGCGCGCTGCCCGATTCAAGTTCCTTGCTTAAGGTATATTGTGTATAGCTGCCGGAAATACCCAGCACCAAGGTGACGATCACGACAAAAAGCAGGGTCAGCCGGACTTGGATACTCACCATCGATCAACACTCCCAGGGCCAGGCCAGCCGCCGGCCCGCGGCGCGGGCGCAGATACGTCAGCAATGCAACTGCCTGTATCAAATGTACGGTATGACATGCTTATTGGCAAGATTTACAGTATTTCCACTTTAGACAGGGACCTTGATACAGGTTGAGACATTGCGTCATGGCAATGGTAATATCCCGCAATCATCTAAGGAGTCGTCATGGCGGTCACGCATCAACATCTACCACTGGAACAAGTTCGTCCTGGCATGATCTTGTCGGATGTCTTGCTCGACGCGCATGGACAAGTGCTGTTGCCGCAAGGCGCGGTACTGACGGAAAACATGCTGTCCCTGATGCCGCGCCACGGCATCGCCATGCTGCCGATCCAGGCGCCGCCCCCTTCGCCAGAGGTAGTGGCCGCGCAGCAGGCGGCCGATAGCGAACGGCTGGCCTACCTGTTCCGCAAGCTGAATCCGGACGATCCCGAGGACGCGGCCACGACCTTGCTGCGCAACTATGTCACGCAATATCGCCTGGGCACGGGAGAGCCAGCATGAGCACCCAGCTGACGCTCGACGATATCGTCGCCCACCTCGATGACCTGCCTTCCTTGCCCGCCGTCGTCATGGAGCTGCTCAACAGCATAGACCAGGAAGACGTCGATATTTCCGTGCTGGCGAAAAAAGTCTCATACGACCAGGCGCTGACGGCGAAAACCCTGCGCCTGGCCAACTCCTCGCAATATGGCTTGCAAGTCAAGGCCACCACCATCCAGCAGGCGATCACCTATCTGGGTTTCCAGACCACGCGCAGCCTGATCACCTCGGCCGCCATCACGGGCTGCTTCCCGGAAGGGCGCTGCCCCGGCTTCGACGACAAGGCCTTCTGGCGCCATTCGGTAGCGACGGCCGGATGCGCCAAGGTGCTGGCGCGGCAGATCCGCTTCAACCAGGATTACGCCTTCACGGCCGGCTTGCTGCATAACATCGGTCGCCTGGTGCTGGTCAGCAGCTTTCCCGCACACTACGCGCAAGTCATCGTGCACCAGGCAGCGCACGATTGCAGCCTGCTCGAAGCGGAGCGGGCCGTGCTGGGCGTGGACCACGTGCAGGCAGGCGTGGCACTGGCCGAACACTGGAATTTTTCCGACACCATGCGCCTGGCGCTGGCCAACTACCTGCAGCCGGAAACGCCAGGGGCCGGTTTCCTGGCAGCGCTGATCCACGTCGCCAATGCCATCGTCTGTGCGCTCGACCTGGCGCAGGCGGGCGACGACATGGTGCCGCGCGTCTCGCCGGTGGCCTGGGATGCGCTGGGCCTGAGCGAAGAAACGTATCTGCAACTGTTCCGCGAAACGGAGTTGCGCTACGACGAAATTACCTCGGCACTGCTGAGCTAAACGCTGCGCCAAATGCCAACGGCTCTCGCCGCGAAGCGAAAGCCGTTATGGGTACTGCGGTGTCTCCATGCTGCCCGGTCCACACCAGCCTGTTGCCGCCAGCAGTGACGCAAGCGGCACAGTCAGCGTGCAACCGCCACATCAGTGCGCGTAATTCGATTCTTGCGCATCGCCGCGGTCTTCCGCTTTTGGACGGCCCTGGGCGTCAGACAGACGATATTTGGTGCGGCGGTCGCCCATCAAATCGCGCAGGTCACGGATGCTCATGCCCGTCACTTCGTGCATGCGGATCAGCAGCGAGGCGCCGACCGGCAAGCGGTGATGGCGGATCTTGCTGATGACAGGTGGCGCCACTTCTAGCAAGCGCGACAGGGCTGCGTCGTTTTTCAGCTGCATCTTGCTCAGCAGAATATCCAGCAGGTGATTCGGGTTGTAACTCTCTTGCGATGCTAATGCATGATGTGCCATGATTTTTCCTCGTCTAGTGAATGTTCAAAGAATGCCGATACGAACTTAAGGCTGGCTTAGAGTGTTTAAATAAACGTCTTTCCATCGAATTCAGCCTCCCCTCCGCCTTCCCTCCTTGTCGCACTGCCTGCACAGGACTCGCACAGCCAACGTGCGCAGCTTGCCGCGTGAGTACATGCACTGCAACCCACTGAAATGAATTGCATATAAAGCAATATACTAGTCCAAACAGGCGGCATCTGCGCCTCGCGCAAACTTCCTGATTGTTAAATATCAATCAAGCTGCTAGTTGGCTTGCCAACGATGCTATTTCAACACATTAGGATGCCAGCGGCCGCACACAAGGCTTTGCAGCAACTTGTTACAAATCAATGGTGTCGCACGGCAATAAGTGCTCTGCGGCATCGCCGTGCCGGGCGCCGTATTTAGGCTGCAATCTTGTCGGCATGCTCAGCACAACATGGCCCGTCCCGGCGATTTACGCTAAACTATGGCCTGAACTTGCAGCGAGCCTGCCAGCGGGCAGCCAGAGGCGCCCGGCCGGTGATACACCGCCTCCCGCCCCGAGCGGCGCACGGCACAAGCCCCCTGCCCGGCTTATTTGCCGCCACACTTAGTTGTCCCACTTAGTTGTCTCACTTACTTGCCGCCACATTTACCGATAAGCATCCGACTCCATGCAGAAAAAAGTATTCATTAAAACCTTCGGCTGCCAGATGAACGAGTACGACTCGGACAAGATGGCCGACGTACTGGGCGCTTCCGACGGCCTGGTGCGCACCGACACGCCGGAAGATGCCGATGTGATCCTGCTCAACACGTGCTCCGTACGCGAAAAGGCACAGGAAAAAGTGTTTTCCGACCTGGGCCGTCTGCGCGAGCTGAAACTGGCCAAGCCGCACCTGCTGATCGGCGTGGGTGGCTGCGTGGCCTCGCAGGAAGGCGACGCCATCGTCAAGCGCGCGCCGTATGTCGACATGGTCTTCGGCCCGCAAACCCTGCACCGCCTGCCGCAGATGATCGAACTGCGCCGTTCCAGCGGCGCCTCGCAGGTCGACATCAGCTTCCCGGAAATCGAAAAATTCGACCACATGCCGCCAGCCAAGGTGGACGGCGCGTCGGCGTTTGTTTCCATCATGGAAGGCTGCAGCAAATATTGCAGCTATTGCGTCGTGCCCTACACGCGCGGCGAGGAAGTGTCGCGCCGCTTCGAAGACGTGCTGACGGAAGTGGCGGGCCTGGCTGCCCAGGGCGTCAAGGAAATCACCCTGCTGGGACAGAACGTGAACGCCTACCGTGGCGCGATGGAAGGCGGAGACATTGCCGACTTCGCCCTGCTGCTCGAATACGTGGCCGACATTCCCGGCATCGCGCGCATGCGCTTCGTCACCAGCCACCCGAAGGAATTCACGCAGCGCCTGATCGACGCCTATGCGAAGATCCCGCAGCTGGTCGACCATTTGTACCTGCCGGCGCAGCACGGTTCCGACAAGATCCTGGGCGCCATGAAGCGCGGCTACACGGGCCTCGAATACAAGTCCATCATCCGCCGCATCCGCGCCGTGCGCCCGAACATGGCCATTTCCTCCGACTTCATCGTCGGTTTCCCTGGCGAGACGCAGGCCGACTTCGACGCCATGATGAAGCTGATCGCCGACGTGGGGTTTGACAACAGCTACAGCTTCATCTTCAGCAAGCGCCCCGGCACGCCGGCGGCCAGCCTGGCAGACGATACGTCGCATGAAATGAAACTGGCCCGTTTGCAGCAGCTGCAGGCGGCCATCGACGCCAACACGCGCAAATACAGCCTGGCCATGGTGGGCAGCGTGCAAACCATCCTCGTCGAAGGCCGTTCGAAGAAGGACACCGATGACAGTGAACTGCAAGGCCGCACGGAAAACAACCGCGTCGTCAATTTCGACGCCGGCCCGAACGGCTTGCAACTGATCGGCCAGCTGGTCGACGTGCGCATCACCGAAAGCCATTCCTACACCCTGCGCGGCGAACTCGTCGCCGGCGCTTCCGCATTGAAAAGAGCCAGTTGAAAACCAAAGCCCCGATACAGCCGCATTACTTCATCCCCGAGCCGCTGGACAACACGCGCCTGGCGCATCTGTGCGGGCCGCTCGATGAAAACCTGCGCCAGATTTCCGCCGCCCTCGACGTGACGATCTTCCGCCGCGGCGAGAAATTCATCGTCGGCGGCAGCAATGCCGAACGGGCCGTGGAAATCCTCGACCAGTTCTACGCCATCGCCAACAAGGTCGTGCCGCTGGAAGAAGTGCAGCTGGCCTTGGTGGAACAGCGCGCAGGCCTGTCCGCCGCCTCGGAACACCACGTCAACGCGCCTGCCAGCACCTTCGTCGAGCCGGACATCGCCAGCCCCGTGCTGAAAACGCGGCGCAGCGACCTGCGCGGGCGCACGCCGCACCAGATCGCCTACCTGCGCGACATCCTCGAACACGACATCAGCTTCGGCGTGGGTCCGGCCGGTACCGGTAAAACGTATCTGGCCGTCGCCTGCGCCGTCGACGCGCTCGAACGCGACGCCGTCAAGCGCATCATCCTGACGCGCCCCGCCGTTGAAGCGGGCGAGCGCCTGGGCTTCCTGCCGGGCGACCTGGCGCAAAAGGTCGACCCGTATTTGCGGCCCCTGTACGACGCGTTGTACGATTTGCTGGGCTTTGACCGCACGCAAAAACTGTTTGAGAAACAGGTGATCGAGATCGCCCCGCTGGCCTACATGCGCGGGCGCACCCTGAACCACGCCTTCGTCATCCTCGATGAAGCGCAAAACACCACCGTCGAACAGATGAAGATGTTTTTGACGCGCATCGGCTTCGGCAGCAAGGCCGTGGTGACGGGCGACGTGACGCAAGTCGACCTGCACAAGAGCCAGACAAGCGGCCTGATCGACGCCGTGCACGTGCTGAAAGACGTGCGCGGCATCGGCTTTACGCAATTTAACAGCAGCGACGTGGTGCGCCATCCGCTCGTCGCGCGCATCGTCGATGCGTATGAAACGGCGCAAGCGGCCGGCGCCAGCGCCGCCCAGTTACTTCCTTTATTGACACCAGCTGCCGCCAAAAATGTCCGAAAAAAATAAACTGTCCTTGTCCGTGCAATACCCGGACGCCCGCCTGGAAACCCTGATCACGCGGCCCAAAGTGCGCCGCTGGGTCAAGGCGGCTCTGTTTGCGCCCGCCGAACTCACCATCCGCTTCGTCGACGCCGAAGAAGGCCGTACCTTGAACCGCGACTACCGCGAAAAGGATTACGCCACCAATGTGCTGACCTTTGCCTACAACGAAGGCGAAGAATTGAATGACGACGAGCCGACGCGCGCCGACATCATCCTGTGCACGGACGTGCTGGAAAAGGAAGCGGCGGAACAAAAGAAAAGCGTGGACGAGCACACGGCCCACCTGATCGTGCACGGCGTGCTGCATGCGCAGGGCTACGACCACATGGATGACGAGGAAGCGGCCGAGATGGAGGGGCTGGAGACCGAGATCCTGGCGACGCTGGGCATCAGCGACCCGTACGCGGACCAGAAGTAATCGCAAAGCCGGCACGCGCCGGCTTTTTTACGGCATCACCAGGCGCTGTAATTGGCAGGCAGCCAGCGGTAGCCGTCGCCCTTCTCATCCCTGGCGATATGGCCGATGCCGGGAAAACTCAGATGCGCCGCGCCGACCCAGTAACCGTTTTTCGCCGCATCGGCCATCTCGCCGGCGCGCTGCGCTTTCGCCATGGCCGCATCGACATCGAAACGGATGGTGGTGCCCGGGTGCGCAAACTGCACCGCGCCCGCATGCAGCATGTCGCCCAGCAGCAGCAGTTTTTGCCCGCCGCTTTCCACCGCATAGTAACTGTGGCCAGGCGTGTGGCCATGGGCGACCACCGCGCGGATACCGGGCACGATCTCGGCGCCGCCCTGGAACGGGGTCAGCTTGCCGGCCGCCACATACGGCGCCAGCATGGCCTGCGCTTCGTCAAAACCGTGGCGCTGGCCTTCGGCGGCACTGGCCTGGTTGGCCCGGTTCAGCCAGAAGTCGCTGTCCTGACGGTCCACATACACATGCGCATTCGGGAACAGCCGCTGGCCATCGTGCGACAGGCCGCCAGAATGGTCGGCATGGATATGCGTGAGCAGCACCGCATCGATCTGTTCGGGTGCGTAACCGGCATTGCGCAGGCTGCGCTGCAAGCGGCCCGCCTGCGCGCCCATCGGCAGGCCAAACAGGTCGCCCGCGCCCGTATCGACCAGCACCAGCTGCTTGCCGGTATTGATCAGGAAGGCATTGATCGAGGTTTCCGTCATCGGCTGCAAATGTGCCGCGCGCAGGCTGGCGGCCAGCGCGGCGGGCTTGATCTCGGTCAGCAGCTTGTCGAGCGGGATGGTGACGGTGCCGTCGGACAGCGCCGTGACCTGGAACTGGCCAAGCATCATGCGGTAGATGCCGGGTGCCGGCGTCTGATCAAATGGGGCGGCGGCCAACGCCGCATGGGATAACGTCAGGCCGGCAAGCAGCGCGGCCAGGGGTTTGATGGCAAACATGGAATCTCTTTCAAAAATGGTGATACGGCAGTAGACTCCTTCCCGACACATAAATGAAATTGATTATTTGAATTGGAGCCATCCAAATGCTGGATATTCGCGGTGTCGACCTGCCCCTGCTGGTATCGCTCGACGTGCTGCTGGAAGAAAAACACGTGACGCGCGCGGCCGCCCGGCTGCATCTGAGCCAGCCCGCCATGTCGGCCCAGCTGGCCCGGCTGCGCGCACTGTTCGACGACGCCCTGCTGGTGCCGGCCGATTCCGGGCGCGGCATGCTGGCCACGCCGCGCGCGCTTCAATTGCAGGCGCCGCTACGTACGGCGCTGGCGATGCTGGGGCAAGCCGTGCGCCGCGATGCGCCGCCGTTCGATCCGCGCACGGCCGAGCGTACCTTCCATATCGCCGGCAACGACAACGCCGTGCTGATGCTGATGCTGCCGGTGGTGCAGCAGGTTGCGGCGTTCGGCGGGCCAGGCTTGAAGCTGGCGTTCCGCACGCCCGAACCGGCACAGCTGGCCGGGCAGATGGAACGCGGCGAGATCGACCTGCTGGTCGGTGGCAGCCGCTTTGTCCCCGCCACCCTGGACAAGAGCCCGGTACTGCTGGTCGAACACCGCATGGCGCAGCGCAAGGGCCATCCGCGCGGCACCGGGCCGCTGGACCTGGACAGCTATTGCGCGCTGCGCCATATCGTCGTCTCGACCAATGGCAGCTTCCATGCCTTCATGGATGAACAACTGGCGCAGCAAGGCCGCACGCGCAGCGTACTGATCGCCGTGGCCCAGTACAACCTGGTGCCGCCGATGCTGGCGGCCACGGACCTGGTCTGTACGCTGCCGTCACGCTTCCTGGAGCGCTTTGAAGGCCAGCTCGACACGTTTGATTTGCCATTGAGCGTGCCGGCGCTGGATCTGTCGCTGGCCTGGCATCCGCGCAGCGAGCACGATGCGGGTTTGCGCTGGCTGCGCGAACAGGTGGTGGCCAGCAGCCAGGGCATGCCACAATAGCACCATCGCACAACTACGCAAGGACAACTATGGGAACCTGGGCACTGGATGCCTTCGGCAACGACTACGCCATGGATTGGGCGCAGGATCTGCACGAATACAAAACCCTGGAACTGGTCGAGACGACGCTCGACAACGTCATCGACAGCCAGGAGGCGGAACTCGAAGCGCCGTTCGCCGCCGAGGCGCTGGCCGCGCTGGAAGTGATCGCGCGCCTGCAAGGCAAGCCGGGAGAAAACGACCCGGCCACGGCGGAAGTGGACGAATGGGTGGCCGCCTGCAAGAAGAAAGTCACGCCGCCGCTGCTGGAAAAGGCGCGCCAGGCGCTGGACAAGATCGTGGCCGAGTCGTCGGAACTGCGCCAGCTGTGGCAGGACAGCGAGCATTTCACGGACTGGCTGGCGGACGTGGCGGCCTTGCGCGGCCGCGTGCTGGGCCAGGACGCCTGAAACGTCGGGCAACGCCGCACTTCAACGTATTAAATTTGCATCAAAAGCGGGGAAATCCGGTATTCCCCCACTTTTGGTGTATCCTATATCCCTTCGCAACAACGGCTCACGCCTACTATGCCCGAGCACCCTAGTGGCGTCAGAACTGACGTCAAGCCCCACCGGTCACTGTTTGAACGCCTGACCGCACTCATATCCCCCGAGCCAGAGAACCGTGCAGAATTGCTCGATGTTCTACACGATGCGCATGAACGCAAGCTGATCGACGCCGACGCCCTGTCGATGATCGAAGGCGTGTTTCAGGTATCGGATCTCTGTGCGCGCGACATCATGATTCCCCGTTCGCAAATGGATGTCATCGACATCAGCAAGCCGATCGAGGAATGGATGCCGGAAGTCCTGTCCACCGCCCACTCGCGCTTCCCCGCGATCGAAGGCGAGCGCGACAAGGTCATCGGCATCCTGCTGGCGAAAGACTTGCTGCGTTATTACGCAGAAGAAACTTTCGACGTGCGCGACATGCTGCGCCCCGCCATCTTCATCCCCGAATCGAAACGCCTGAATGTGCTGCTGCGCGATTTCCGCGCCAACCACAATCACATGGCCATCGTCGTCGATGAATACAGCGGCGTCGCCGGCCTGATCACAATCGAAGACGTGCTGGAACAGATCGTCGGCGATATCGAGGACGAATACGACTTCGACGAAGCCGAGGACAACATCCTCTCGCTCAAGGAAGGCCAGTTCGGCCCCCGCTGGCGCGTCAAGGCGCTGACCGAGATCGAACAGTTCAACGAAGAGGTGGGCAGCCACCTGGTGGACGACGACGTCGACACCATCGGCGGCCTGGTCTCGAAGTACCTGGGCCGCATGGCGCACAAGGGCGATATCTTCGACCTGGGCAATCTGCGCTTCGAAGTGCTGCGCGCCGATGCGCGCCAGGTGCACGTGCTGCTCGTCGAGCGCCTGCCCAACGTGCCGGAACTGGAACTCTGACATGCGCGTGCTGTAAATGCGTTTCAGACGCTTGGATCCCAACGCCCCCGCCAAACCGCCCCGCAGCACGTGGGCGCGCATGCTGACTGCCGCCGTTGCCGGTGCCGTCGCGGTGCTGGCGTTCGCCCCTTTCGGCTACTGGCCATTGCAAATCCTCAGCCTGGGCGTGCTGTTCTACCAGGTGCTGCGCGCGGCAAACGTCAAGGCCGGCGCGCTGATCGGATGGGCCTATGGCTTCGGCTGGTGCGCGGCCGGCACGCACTGGCTGTATATCTCCATGCACCGCTATGGCGACATGGCCGCACCGATCGCCGCCATCGCCGTGGCCTTGCTGGCCCTCTTGATGGCCATTTACGTGGCCCTGGCCATGGGCGCGGCGGCCTGGCTGCGCCAGCGCTGGGTGCTGTCCCTGCCCGCCATGACCCTGCTGGTGCTGCCGGCTACCTGGACGCTGTTCGAATGGACGCGCGGCTGGCTATTTACGGGTTTCCCGTGGCTGGCCACGGGCTACGCCCACAATGCCAGCCCGCTGGGCGGCTTTGCCCCCATCGTCGGGTCGTATGGCCTGGGCTGGCTGGCGGCGCTGTCGGCCGGTGCCCTGCTGCTGCTAGTCCACCCCCTGCACCGCACGCGGTGGTTAGCGCTGGGCGGCGTCATCGCGCTGTATGCGGCCGGCGTTGGCTTGCAATACGTGAACTGGACCCATCCGGTCGGACGCGCGATCACGGTGCGCCTATTGCAGGGCAATGTGCCGCAGCAGCAGAAATTCGACCCCGGCTTCGTGCTGGGCGCCCTGCAGATGTACCAGAGCGCCATCACCAGCGCGCCGGCCGACCTGATCGCCACGCCGGAAACGGCCGTCACCGTGCTGCCGCACCAGCTGCCGCCAGGCTATCTGGATAGCCTGGGTACGTACGCGCAGCAGACGGGCAGCACGATTTTGCTCGGCATGCCCGTGCTCGACGAACAGCAGCGCTTCTACAATGCGGCCGTGGGCATCACGCCCAACGGCACGCCGGGTCCGTACTATCAGTACCGCAAGCACCATCTGGTACCGTTCGGCGAATTCGTGCCGCCCGGCCTGCACTGGTTTGTCGCCATGATGGCCATCCCGCTGGGCGACATGGGCCGCGGCGCGGAAGTACAAGCGCCTTTGCCCGTGCGCGACCAGCTGGTGCTGCCGAATATCTGCTACGAAGACTTGTTTGGCGAAGAAATCGCCGGCCAACTGGCCAGCGCTCACCGCAATGGCAAGCAATCGGCCTCGGTGCTGTTGAATATCTCGAACCTGGCCTGGTTTGGCGACTCGATCGCCATCCCGCAACATCTGCAAATTTCGCAGATGCGCAGCCTGGAAACGGGCCGCCCCATGCTGCGCTCGACGAACACGGGCGCCACCGCCGTCATCGACGGCAAGGGCGTGGTGCAAAGCCTGCTGCCGCCGGAACAGCAAGCCACCCTGGCGGCCAAGGTACAAGGCATGGGCGGCATGACGCCATACATTCTGTATGACAATAAACTGGTGCTGGCCCTGGCCGCGCTGGCCTTGCTGACGGCCTTCCTGCTGTCGCGCGCCGCGCGCCGTGCCCGCGCTGCGCAGCAATAAGCGGCCGATATTGCCCGAAGAGTCACAGTGGGCCCGTAAAAACCGCTAAAATTAGCAAAATCCCGGCCCGCACGCGCTTGTTAGCAGCGTGCGGGCTTCAAGCAAACCTTAACAAAGCGCAGCCTCCCGCGCGGCGAACTCATACGATGCTCACATTTCAACAAATTATCCTGACCTTGCAAACCTATTGGGACAAGCAAGGTTGCGCCCTGCTCCAGCCTTACGACATGGAAGTCGGCGCCGGCACTTTCCACACCGGCACCTTCCTGCGCGCGATCGGCCCGGAACCCTGGCGCGCCGCGTATGTGCAGCCGTCGCGCCGTCCGAAGGATGGCCGCTATGGCGAGAACCCGAACCGCATGCAGCACTACTACCAGTACCAGGTGGTCTTGAAGCCCGCGCCGGAAAACATCCTCGATCTGTATCTGGGTTCGCTGGCCGCCCTGGGCCTGGACTTGCAGCAGAATGACGTGCGCTTCGTCGAAGACGACTGGGAAAGCCCGACCCTGGGCGCCTGGGGCCTGGGCTGGGAAGTCTGGCTGAACGGCATGGAAGTGACCCAATTTACCTACTTCCAGCAAGTGGGCGGCCTCGATTGCAAGCCGGTGCTGGGCGAAATCACCTACGGCATCGAACGCCTGGCCATGTATCTGCAAGGCGTGGAAAACGTGTATGACCTGGTATGGACCGAGTGGGAAGAGAACGGCATCACGAAAAAACTGACCTACGGCGACGTCTTCCACCAGAACGAAGTGGAGCAATCGACCTACAACTTCGAGCACGCGAACACGGACCTGCTGTTCGAACAGTTCGGCAACTACGAAGCGGAAGCGAAGCGCCTGATCGAGCTGCAACTGACCCTGCCCGCCTACGAGAAGATCATGAAGGCTTCGCACAGCTTCAACATGTTAGATGCGCGTGGCGCCATTTCGGTGACGGAACGCGCCGCCTATATCGGCCGCGTGCGCACCCTGTCGCGCCTGGTGGCGCAAGCGTATTACGACTCGCGCGAGCGCCTCGGTTTCCCGATGCTGCCCGCCGCAGACCAACCCGCCGCCGCTTGATCGCCTAGCTCATACACCGCCGTACCAGACAAGAACACCATGAACCAAACACTGCTCATCGAACTGCTGACCGAAGAACTGCCGCCGAAAGCGCTGGCCAAACTGGGCGCCGCCTTCACCGCCGGCATCGTCAATGGCCTCAAAGCGCGCGACTTCCTGGAAGCCGACAGCGTCGCCACCAGCTACGCCTCGCCGCGCCGCCTGGCCGTCTCCATCACCAACGTGCGCGAAGTCTCGCCCGATAAATCCATCCGCGAAAAAGTCTTGCCCGTCTCCGTGGCGCTGGACGCGAACGGCAACGGCACGCCGCCGCTGGCCAAGAAACTGGCCGCGCTGGGCTTCCCCGACCTGACGGTAGCGGAGCTGGAACGCGCCGTCGACGGCAAGGCCGAAAGCTTCTTCTATACCTACACGGCGCCGGGCAGCCAGCTCGCCGCTGGCGCGCAGGCGGCATTGACGGAATCGGCCGCCAAGCTGCCGATTCCAAAACTGATGAGCTATCAGCGCCCGGATGGCACCACCGTGCAATTCGTGCGCCCGGCCCACAGCCTGCTCGCCCTGCACGGCATCAACGTGCTGCCTCTGACCCTGCTGGGCTTGACGGCCGGCCGCACCACCCTGGGCCACCGCTTCCTCACCGACGGTGCACCGATCACCATCGCGCACTCGGAAAACTATGCGGCCTCGCTGATCCTCAACGCCAGCGTCATCGCCAGCAACGAGGAACGCAAGGAGCGCATCCGCGCCCAGTTGCTGGACAAGGCCGGTGCCGACCAGGTGCTGATGCCAGAAGCGCTGCTCGATGAAGTGACCGCCCTGGTCGAATGGCCGGTCGTGTATGAGTGCCACTTCGAGGAAGAATTCCTGGCCGTGCCGCAGGAATGCCTGATCCTCACCATGCAGACAAATCAAAAATACTTCGCCCTGACCGACAGCGAAGGCAAGCTGCGCTCGCGCTTCCTGATCGTCTCCAACATCGAGACGGACACGCCAGAACACATCATCGGCGGCAACGAGCGCGTCGTGCGCCCGCGCCTGTCCGACGCCAAGTTCTTCTTCGAGCAAGACAAGAAGAAGACCCTGGCATCGCGTCTGCCGCTGCTGGCCAATGTCGTCTACCACAACAAGCTGGGCACGCAGGCGGCACGCACAGAGCGCGTCAAGTCGCTGGCCGGCGCCATCGCGGCAAAATTGGGGGGCGACGTGGCCCTGGCCGAACGTGGCGCACTGCTGGCCAAGGCTGATTTGCTGACCGACATGGTGGGCGAATTCCCCGAGCTGCAAGGCATCATGGGCACGTATTACGCGCGCCATGATGGCGAGCCGGAAGAAGTGGCGCTGGCCGCTTCCGAGCACTATCAGCCGCGCTTTGCCGGCGACAGCCTGCCATCGACCGCCACCGGCACCGCCGTGGCCCTGGCCGACAAGCTCGAAACCCTGGTCGGCATCTGGGCCATCGGCCTGGCGCCCACGGGCGACAAGGACCCGTTCGCGCTGCGCCGCCATGCGCTGGGCGTGCTGCGCATGCTGCTGGAAAAGCGTTTACCATTGTCGATCCAGGGCTTGCTGGCGGACGCCGCCGCGCAATTCGCAGCCATTCCCGGCTTCAAGGACCCGGTCGCGGATGTGACCACCTTCATGCTCGAGCGCCTGCGCGGCATCCTGCGCGAACGCGGTTTCTCGCCGAATGAAATCGAAGCCGTCGTGGCGCAAAACCCCGATCGCCTGGACGACATCGTGCAGCGCCTGGAAGCCGTGCAGGCGTTTGCCGCCCTGCCGGAAAGCGCCTCGCTGGCCGCCGCCAACAAGCGCATCACCAACATCCTGAAAAAGAACGAGGAAGCGCTCAAGCTGGTTGCCGACAGTGGCGTGAACGTGGCGCTGCTGCAGGACGAAGCGGAGAAAAAACTCGCCGCCGCCGTCTCGCGCGTGCAGCCGGAAGTCGACGCAGCCTTCGCCAAGGGCGACTTCACCAGCACCCTGCAAACATTGGCGCAGCTGCGCGACGACGTCGACGGCTTCTTCAACGACGTGATGGTGATGGCCGAGGATGTCGCCCTGCGCAACAACCGCCTGGCCTTGCTGTCGTCGCTGCACGGCATGATGAACCGCGTGGCCGACATTTCCAAGCTGGCGGCATAATGGGCACGCCGGCGCTGAAACTGATTATTCTCGACCGCGACGGCGTCATTAATCATGACTCGCCGGACTTCATCAAGTCGCCGGCCGAATGGCTGCCGATTCCCGGTTCGCTCGAAGCGATCGCCCGCCTGAATCAGGCAGGCTATCGCGTCGTCGTCGCCTCGAACCAGTCGGGCATCGCGCGCGAGTACTTCGACATGACGGTGCTGAACGCGATCCACCAGAAGATGCACACCCTGGCGCAGCAGGTGGGCGCCGACATCGACGCCATCTTCTTCTGCCCGCACGCAGGCGCGGACAATTGCGACTGCCGCAAGCCGAAACCGGGCATGTTCCATGAAATCTCGAAGCGCTACAACACCAGCCTGAAAGGCGTGCCCACCGTTGGCGATTCGCTGCGCGACCTGCAGGCAGGTTTCATCAGCGGCTGCGTGCCCTACCTGGTGTTGACGGGCAAGGGCGAAAAAACCAATGAAACCGGTGGCCTGCCACCCGGTACCCAGGTCTTCCCCGACCTGGCCGCCGTGGTCAGCCACCTGCTCAAGGCGCCAGCGGCGCCAGCGCCCACCGTGGCATTCAGTATCTAATTTTCGGAGAACCGCATTGCGTAATATTTCCCTGTTCCTGCGATCCCTGCTGTTCATGACCATCATGATCGTGGCCACCATCGTCTGGGCCTGCGTGTGTTTTTTTGCCGCGCCATTGAGCTACAACAAGCGCTATTGGGTCACCTCGCGCTGGAACGTGTTTATCCTGTGGTGCGCCAAGGTCATTTGCGGCATCCGCTATGAAGTCAAGGGCGCCGAGAACTTCCCGGATGCGCCGGCCATCGTGCTGTCGAAGCACCAGTCGGCCTGGGAAACCATCTTCCTGCTGCCCAGCCTTCCCCGTCCGCTGGTGTATGTGTTCAAGAAGGAGATCCTGTACATCCCCTTCTTTGGCTGGGCCATGGCGCTGCTGCGCATGATCCCCATCGACCGCAAACAAGGCAAGCACGCCTTCAAGAGCGTCGTCGCGCATGGCAAGCGCCGCCTCGCCGACGGCCAATGGATTATCATGTTCCCGGAAGGCACCCGCATCCCCGTGGGCCAGGCGGGCAAGTACAAGAGCGGTGGCACGCGCCTGGCCATTGCCACGGGCGCCGTGGTGGTGCCGATTGCGCATAATTCAGGCGAATGCTGGCCCAAGCAGTCATTCCTCAAACGTCCGGGACTGATCACCGTCTCGATAGGCAAACCGATTTCGCCGGAAGGGCACACCCCGGACAGCATGATGCAACAGGTGGAAAATTGGATAGAATCAGAAATGCGCGTCATTTCGCCTCACGCCTACAACGCTGGCTAGACGGCATCAGCGCGGTCATCCAGGAGCCGACCCTGCGCCAGCAGATGAAGAGCATCAAGGTCGGCGACCAGCAACTGGATCTGTTCGCGCATGACGTCTCGACCAGCACGCCCCCGGCGGTGCGCCCCACGGCACCGCCAGCGCCGCCCGTGGCAGCACCGCTAGTGGCACCCGCGCCACCCATCGTTCGCCCCGCCCCGTCGCCCCTGCCGTCCCCGCCGCGCCCTGCCGATGGCCCTCCGCTGCGTCAACTGCAGCTGGGCAGCCACCTGGTCGAATTCGCACTGCGCCGCTCAACGCGCCGTTCCATCGGTTTCATGATCGACGATAACGGCTTGCGCGTGACCGCGCCCAAGCGCGTCACCCTGGCCGAAATCGACAATGCCATCCGCGCCAAGCAAGGCTGGATCGTCTCGAAGCTGCTGGAACGGGGCGAGCGCAAGGTGCAGCGCCAGCAGCGTCCGCCCGTGGCATGGGTCGATGGCGCCGCGCTGCCCTACCTCGGTGGCGAGATCACATTACGATTGCACCAGGCGCCGCGCCACCGCGCCAGCTTCCAGCGCGAGACGAATGAGCTGCACGTATGGGTCACGCCCACGGGCAGCGAGCAGCAGTTGAAGGACAAAGTGAAGGGCTGGTTCCAGCACGAGGCGCGCCAGCTGTTCGAAGCGCGGCTGGACCTGTATGCGGACAAGCTGGGCGTGCGCTACGACTCGCTATCGCTGTCGTCGGCCGGCACGCGCTGGGGCAGCTGCACCATCGAGCGCAAGATCCGCCTGAACTGGCGCCTGATCCACTTCGCCCTGCCGCTGATCGACTACGTGGTGGCGCATGAACTGTCGCACCTGCTGGAAATGAACCACAGCCCCCGCTTCTGGGCCACCGTGGAATCGATCTATCCCGATTACGATGGCGCCAAGCAGGCGCTCAGAAAACGCTCGCAGGAACTCCCCGTCTTGTTCAATTAAACGGGCAGCAGGGTCTTGATGGCGGCGACCGTGCGCGGCGTGGCACCACGGTGCTGCGCCGCGAAAGCCAGCGCCTTTTCTCCCATCGACGATAAACGCACCGGATCCTGCAGCAAGGCAGACGCTTGCGCCATCAGCGCGTCGGCGTCCGCCACCCGCGCGGCACCGCCGGCGGTGATCGCCTGTTCGGTCACCAGCGCGAAATTGAAGGTGTGCAGGCCGATCAGCACGGGTTTGCCCAGGGCCGCCGGCTCGATCAGGTTTTGCCCGCCCAGTGGCAGCAGGCTGCCGCCGACAAAGGCGCAATCGCAGGCCGCGTAATACGCAAACATCTCGCCCATCGAGTCGCCCAGCAGCACCTGCGTGCCCGCCGCGACGGCATCGTCCTGCGCCAGGCCGGACCTGCGCTGTACGGCCAGACCATGCGCGACGATCATTTTTTCCACCTCGTCGAAGCGCTGCGGATGGCGCGGCACGATCAGCAACAGCACGTTGGCGGGCAATCCGGCGCGGGTATACACATCGAGGATCAATTGCTCTTCGCCTTCGCGCGTGCTGGCGCACAGCAGCACGGGCCGCGCACCGATGGCGGCGCGCAGCGCTGCCCCCGTCGCCAGCGCCGCCGCGGGCACGACGACATCGAACTTGATGCTGCCCGTAACCACCACCTCCTGCACGCCCAGCAGGCGCACGCGCTCGGCATCGTCCTGCGTCTGCGCCGCCACCAGGGTGATGCCGCGCGCCGCATCGGTGATGAGCTTGCCCAGGCGCTGCGCCTTGCCCAGCGAACGCTGTGACAGGCGCGCATTGGCCAGCACCACCGGCACGCCATGACGATTACATTGGTGGATCAGGTTCGGCCACACTTCCGTCTCCATCAGGATGCAGATGCGCGGCGCAAAGTGACGGATGAAACGGGCAGGCATGGCGCCCGTGTCGTACGGCAGGTAGCTTTGCACGAGGCGCGCGCCATGTTTGGCGAACAGGGTTTTACCGGTCGCGCGCCCTGTGGGCGTCATGTGCGTGAGAACGATGCGGCAATCAGGCCATGCGGCCAGCAGCGCATCGATCAGCGGCTCGGCCGCGCGCGTCTCGCCGACGGAGACGGCGTGCAGCCAGAGCGTGGCTGGTGCAGGTGCCAGCTGGCGAGGGTAAAATCCCAGGCGCTCGCCCCAGTGCTGCCGGTAGCCCGGTTCCTGGCGTCCGCGCAGCCACAGCCGCGCCAGCACCAGGGGCAAAGCCAGCCACCAGGCAAGGGTATAAAGAAGTCGCATGATTGTTTAATGTTGAAGTCAGGCGGTAGACGTCAGGCGGGAGGATACTCGGCCAGCAGGCGCTGTGCCGCGGCCAGCACTTCCGGCACGCCGGGCGGCGCGCCCTTGTCGCCCAGGTTGATGATTTTCGGCGACCAGTTGCCTTCCGTTTTCCACAGCGGCGAATCGGCATAGATTTCCACCGTCGGACGCACAAAGGCGGCGGCGATATGCGTCAGGCCCGTATCGACGCCGACCACCAGCGCCGCGTGGCGCGCCAGCAAGGTGGCATCGCCCATCGACAGCTTCGGCAGCACGCGCGCATGCGGCAGGCCGGCCGCCAGCACTTCTGCTTCGGCCTTTTCCTTGGGCGAGCCCCAGGGCAGCAAAATCGGCATGGGCGCGAGCGCATGGCCCAGGGCGATCCAGTTTTCCGGCGCCCATTTCTTGGCGTCGCGCGCCGTGCCGTGGAAATACACGCAGTATGGCGCCTCGCCCATCCAGTCCGGGCGCGGCTCGCTGCCTGACACTGCCGGCAAGCCGAAATCGGCCGGCGTATCGAGCGTGTAGCCGAGTGCCGCAGCAGCCACCAGGCGGCCGCGCGCTACCGCATGCGTGCGCGGGTCGAGGGGAATGCTTTTCGTGTGAAAGATGCGCGAGATACCTTCGTAGCCCGAGCCTTCGCTGCCATTCGCCAGGCCGACCTTCTGTCCGCCCGGCGCCAGGCGCGCGGCGCCCATGATGATGCCCGTCTTGAGCAAGCCCTGGGTATCGAACACGTAATCGTAACGCGTCTGGCGCAGGCTGCGGAAGAAGGCGGCGATTTCCGCGCGCGTCTCTTTTTTGCCCAGGCTCTTGCGCCAGCGCCGCAGCGCAAACGGGAAGATGGTACCCACGCGCGGGTTCAGACGCACCAGGCTGGTGTAGCCCTCCTCGACCACCCAATCGATGGTCGCGTTCGGGAAATGGCGTGCGATGTCCGCCACCATCGGCAGGTTATGCAGCACGTCGCCCAGAGAAGATACCCGCACCAGCAGGATTTTCAAGGGCGCCTGTGCGCCAGGTTGACCGGCCATGCTGTCAGAACGGCAGAACGGCGTCAGGCTTGGCTGCCAGGATCACGCTCTTGAACTGTCCCTGGATACGCGCCAGGGCTGCCGGCGTTTCCGCCTCGAAGCGCATGACGATCACCGGCGTGGTGTTCGACGAACGGGCCAGGCCGAAGCCGTCCGCGTATTCCACGCGCAAGCCATCGATGGTGATGATCTGTTCATTGCCGGGGAAGACGGCGTCGCGGCGCAGCATGTCCATCAGCGCGACGTTCTCGCCTTCCTGCAGTTCCAGGTGCAGTTCCGGCGTGCTGTCGGACTGCGGCAGAGAGTTCAACAGGGCCGAAGGATCGGCTTCGCGTGTCAGGATTTCCAGCAGGCGCGCGGCCGAATACATGCCGTCGTCGAAACCGTACCAGCGGTCCTTGAAGAAGATATGGCCGCTCATTTCGCCGCCCAGGGGTGCGCCAGTTTCGCGCAACTTGGCTTTTACCAGCGAGTGACCAGTCTTGTACATCAGCGGCACGCCGCCATGCTTGCTGATCCACGGCGCCAGGTGGCGCGTGCATTTCACGTCGTACAGAATTTGCGCGCCCGGATGGCGGGTCAGCACGTCGGCGGCAAACAGCATCATCTGGCGGTCAGGGTAGATGATCTGCCCATCCTTGGTGACCACGCCCAGGCGGTCGCCATCGCCATCGAAGGCGATGCCAATTTCCGCATCCGTCTCGGCCAGGCAGCGGATCAGGTCTTGCAGGTTTTCCGGATGCGCCGGGTCCGGATGGTGGTTGGGGAAATTGCCATCGACGTCGCAGAACAATTCGATGACCTCGCAGCCCATGCCGCGGAACAGGTCGCCGGCAAATGCGCCGGCCACGCCATTGCCGCAGTCGACGGCGATCTTGATCGGGCGCGCCAGCTTGACGTCGCCCAGGATGCGCTGCAGGTAGGCGGCGCGGATATCATGGGTGGTGTAGCTTCCTGGCGTGGTACTGGCGCTGCCATCGTGGGCGACGATGCTGTGGTACAGCGCCTGGATCGCTTCGCCGTGGATCGCTTCGCCGGCCAGCACCATCTTGAAGCCGTTGTAATCGGGTGGATTGTGGCTGCCCGTGACCATGATGCCGGAACGCGTGTCGAGCACATTCGTGCCGAAGTAGACCATCGGCGTGGCCACCACGCCCAGGTCGATCACGTCGACGCCTGCCGCTTGCAAGCCCTGCGCCAGCGCCGCCGTCAGTTCAGGCCCCGACAGGCGGCCATCGCGGCCGATCACGACCCGCTGCTCACCCTTGGCCAGGGCGGCCTGGCCAAATGCCTGACCTATCTTGTAGGCCACGCTGGCATCGAGGGTTTTGGCGATGATGCCGCGAATATCGTAGGCCTTGAAGATCGTTCTGGACAATGGAAGCATGGTGTGCGCGCTATAAAGTAAGGGTATCGATAGGGTGCCTGGCAAGGTACAGCGCGTGGCTGGCAGCTTGCCACTGCGCCAAGAGTATACCGAATTATACGCGCAGCAGATCGATGGACTTGCCCGATTCCACCCACCGCTTGACCCACAGCGGCTGGCGACCACGGCCTGTCCATTGTTCAGCAGCATTGTCAGGATGGCGGTAACGTACCGCGACTTTGCCCGTGCGCGGGTGCATACCATCGAGTATCAGCTGTTTCAGCGGAATGCCCGCTTGCTGCGCGATGGCCATGATCTGTTCGCGCGCCTTGTTCAAATCTTCGCGCTCGCGGCTGTTCAATTCCTGCTTCACATTATCTTCCAGCTTGCGCAATTCCAGCATCGTCATCGTTGACAGATTCATCCCGTATATCCTTTACATTCAATTAAATAATAAAATCACGTGGAATATACTACATTGCATAAAAATCCGCGCAGTGTAGCGTAATCCCTCGTCGCTTGAATGAGAGACCCCGATTTATTTACCGGCTCAACATTAAGATTAAATGAAGAATATGTCGGAACCACACGCGGAAAAATGAATAAACATGAATAAAATGACATTCTGGCTGGCATGGCATGGTCATCGATTCCAGAAAATATGCCAAGAAATGATTATCGCGATAAAGCAGCTAAATATTCAGCTAAGTAATCCTCAGGAAATTAAGAAGACGCTCACTACCGGGATATGCTCTAGGAGCATCCATGCTTATAATGCCTGCGCGTAGTTCACTTCACCCTGGCACACATGAAAACTTACTTTATCGGCGATCTGCAAGGCTGCCATGCACAAACCGTCGAACTGATCGAACGGATCCAGGCGGCAGCGGATGGCCCGTACCGCCTGCTGTTCGCGGGCGACTTGATCAATCGCGGCCCGGCCTCGCTGGCCACCCTGCGCCATGTGCATGCGCTGGCGCAGCAAGGTCTGGCCGACAGTGTCCTGGGCAACCATGACTTGCATTTGCTGGCCGTGGCCAACGGCATCCGGCCCGAGCATGCGTCCGATACGCTGGGCGAGATCCTCGACGCGCCCGATCGCGACGAGTTGATCACCTGGCTGCGCCAGCGTCCGCTCGCCTTGCAGCACCAGGGACATGTGCTCGTGCATGCGGGCTTGCTGCCGCAATGGAGCGCGACCCAGGCTTTGTCCCTGAGCGAGGAAGTGTCGACCATGCTGCGCAGCGATGGCTGGGTGGCGTTCCTGCGCAGCATGTACGGCAACGAGCCGGCCGCCTGGTGCGACGACCTGCAGGGCGCCGACCGGCTGCGCTGCATCGTCAACGCCATGACGCGGCTGCGCTTTTGCACGCCGGACGGCGTGATGGACTTCAAGATGAAGGAGAGCGGCAGCGCGCCGCCGGGCTCCGGCCTGCTGCCCTGGTTCGACGTGCCGGGCCGGCGCAGCGCGGGCGACACTGTCGTCTTCGGCCACTGGTCGGCGCTGGGATTGCAATTGCGACCCGACCTGATCGGCCTCGATAGCGGCTGCGTCTGGGGCGGAAAACTGTCGGCCGTGTGCCTGGAAGACCGCTCGCTGCTGCAAGTCGACTGTCCCGCCTTCCAGCGGCACAGTGGCAAGCAGTAAGCAGTACCGCGCGCATATGCTTAGTCGAAATCGGTCGTTGGCCCTGGCGCGTCGGCGCCGTATGATGCAGCTTTTGCCTGTGCCATCCCATGCATCCTGATACCGACAGACTGGCGCGCTGGCTGCTCGGCAGCCTGGACCTCGACACCGCCGTCCTGCATGTGGGCCAGTACTGTGGCCGCTGGCGCGCCTCCACGGCGGGCCGGGAACTGGGCAGCTTTCACCTGGTGCTCGATGGCCACTGCTATTTGCACCTCGATGGCGCGGCGCCGATAGCGCTCGGCCCGCGCGATGGCGTCTTCCTGCTGCGCGACTTGCCGCACTTCCTCAGCCCGCACAGCGATCCGCTGCAGGCGGTCAGCGCGCAAGCCATGCTGCCGCTGCAAACACCCACGCAGCAGCCAGCGACGGCGCTGGCCTGCGGCTTCTTTCAATTTCGCGGCGCCCTCTCCGCACTGATCGTCGACTCCTTCCCGCCGTATCTGCTGATACGCGGCGACGCGCCCGCCTTCAGCGCCGCAGCCGCGCTGTTCGACCTGATCCTGCTTGAAGCGGGCGGCGATCCGGAACAACCGTCGCCGCTCATCGCGCGCCTGGTCGAACTGCTGTTCTTTTACCTGATCCGCCACGTGGCGCAAGGCGAGCAGGTGGCGGCCGGCCTGCTGTCGCTGCTGCACCAGCCCGCATTTTCGCCGCTGCTCGAACGCATGCTCGACGCCCCCGCAGCCGACTGGTCGATCGAGAACATGGCCAAGGCAGCCTGCATGTCGCGCGCCAGCTTCTGCAAGCATTTCGCCAGCGCCAGCGGCCATTCGCCGGCCCAGTTCCTGCTCCTGCTGCGCATGAAGATCGCCGCGCGCCGGCTGCACGACGGCGTCTCCGTCGAACGCGCGGCCGAACTGGTGGGTTACCGCTCGCACGCCGCCTTTACACGCGCCTTCAAGCGGGTCACGGGCGAGCAACCGGGCGCCTACCGGCGCGACCAGAGATTGCGCCAGTTGGCCAGCTAAAATCAAGGATCGCACAATCACAGACGAACGAGCACAAAAGGACGACGCTGACGTCTGTTGCGTGCGCGATATGGCCGATATAATGCCCGGGTGACTTACCAACTTAGCAAGGTACCCCATGTCCCGTCTGACGCTGCACACTCTCGATACCGCCCCGGCCGATAGCCGCCCCTTCGTGGAAAAGGCCATCGCCAACAATGGCTTCCTGCCCAACCTGATCGGCGTGCTGGCCAATGCCCCGCTGGCGCTGGAAACCTATCTGACCGTTTCCGGCATCAATGCGCGCGCCAGCCTGACGTTAATGGAACGCGAAGTGGTGCAAATCACCGCCGCGCGCATCCATGGCTGCGATTTCTGCATCGCCGGCCATAGCGCCATCTCGCTGAAAAAAGCGGGCCAGACGCCCGACATCGTGCGCGCCCTGCAGCATGGCCAGCCGACCGGCAATACGAAGCTGGACGCCGTCGCCGCCTTCGCCACGGCCGTCATCGCCACGCGCGGCGCCGTCAGCGACGCCGAATATCAAGCCTTCCTGGCCGCCGGCTACAACGAACAGCAGGCGCTGGAAGTGGTGCTGGGCATCAGCCTGGCCACCCTGTGCAATTTTTCCAACAGCCTGGCCGGCACGCCCGTCAATCCGCAATTGACGCCCTACCTGCCTGGCGCCGTCTGACATGGGCCACCTCAATCACTGGCTGCACATGCATGCCGACCAGCTCGACCAATCGTCGGAACTGGCAGAAACTGTACTTCCCGCGCTGGCCGGCGACCAGCTGCTGGCCATCGGCGTGCCGCAGGAGCACGGCGGCGCGGGCGGTGACGTGCGCGACGCCATCAATGCCATCGCCAACGTCGCCGAGCAATCGGTCACGGCGGCCTTTGTCTTCTGGGGCCAGCGCTGCTTCATCGAATTCCTGCTGCAAAGCGAGAATCGCGCGCTGGCCGAGCGCCGCTTGCCCGGCCTGCTGGCTGGCACGCAGGCAGGCGCCAGCGGCCTGTCGAACGCCATGAAATTCTTGTCCGGCATCGAGCAGCTGCAAATCACGGGCGTGCGCCAGGATGACGGCTTGCTGGTCGACGGCGGCCTGGCCTGGGTGACGAACTTGCGCAAGGCGGGCTTTGTCGCGGCGGCCGCCGTGGCGCCGAACGACGGCGCGCCACCCGCCATCGTCGCCTTTGACAGCGGCACGCCGGGCGTGCAGCGCAGCGACGACCTGGACCTGATCGCCCTGCGCGGCAGCAATACGGCCTCCGTCAAGCTGACGCAGGTGCACATCCCCGCTGCGGACATCATCAGCGACAACGCGCCAGCCTGGCTGCCGCAGGTACGCCCCTCGTTCCTCGGCATGCAGTGCGGCCTGTCGATCGGCCTGGCGCGCGCCAGCCTGACAAAAGCGGCGCAGATCTCGGCCGGCTCGCGCAACGCGCTCACGCCGCGCATCGAAGCGCTGCAAGCGACCCTGGAGGCGGCTGTTGCCACCTTGCTGGCCGGCGTGCACGATGGCCGCTTCAAGACGCAGGCACCGGCCATGTTCCGCCTGCGCATACAGTTGGCCGACGTGCTGCAGCAGGCACTGATGCTGGAACTGCAGGCGATGGGCGGGCGCGCCTACCTGAACGCGGAACAGCAGGGCTTTGCCCGCCGCTGGCGCGAATCGTCGTTCATCCCCATCGTCACCCCCAGCCTGACGCAATTGCAGGCAGCCTTGCAGCTGTTCGACAGCCAGCAGGCTGCCAAGGCAGCGGGAGCGCCGGCATGAACGTTGCTGATTGGGCCTTGCAGGCGCAGGACCTGAGCTACGCCTATCCGGGCACGGCACCCGTGTTCCAGCATGTCTCGCTGGGCGTGCGCAAGCGCGAAATCGTCTGCCTGCTGGGCGGCAGCGGCTGCGGGAAATCGAGCCTGCTGCGCGTGCTGGCCGGCTTGCAGCCGCCATCGACGGGCGCGATCCAGTTTCTCGACGCCCCCATGCGCGAACCGGACCCGCGCAGCGCCCTCGTCTTCCAGCAGGCCAGCCTGTTGCCGTGGCTGAACGTCACGGGCAATACCGGTTTCGGCCTGGACTTCAAGCACCAGCCGCAGCTCACGCGCGAAGCGCACCAGGCGCGCGTGGCGCAAGCCATCGAAGCGGTCGGTTTGAAGGGCCGCGAAAAGCTGTATCCGTCCGCGCTGTCGGGCGGCATGGCGCAGCGCGTGGCCTTGGCCCGTGCGCTGGCGCGCGAACCGGAACTGCTATTCGCCGACGAACCGTTTTCCGCGCTCGACGCCATCACGCGCGCCGAGATGCAGTCGCTGCTGGTCGACGTGGTGCACCGCTGGCATACGGCCGTGCTGCTCGTCACGCACGATATCGATGAAGCGATCCTGGTGGCCGACCGCATCTTGCTGATGGGCGGCAAACCGGGCAACATCGTGCGCGAATGGCCCGTGGCCATCGCCCAGCCGCGCATCGGCCACAGCGCCGAGGTGATCGCCCTCAAGATGGACATCCTCGACGCCCTGCAGGCGCTGCAAAAGCAGGATCAAACGCCCGCCTTTGCTCCCCACTAATCGACCGGAACTTTCCCATGACATTCGAAGATCAAAACAAACCCCTGCATATCTGCGCCTCGTCCGATTGCGACTGCGGCCTGACACGGCGCGACTTCCTGCGCATGTCGGCCCTGGCCACGGCCAGCGTCGCTTCGCCGCTGCTGTTCGCCGGCGACGCCATGGCCCAGCAAGGTCCGAAAGGCGACGACCAGCCGGTGAAAATCGGCTACCTGCCGATTACCGACGCCACCCCGCTGCTCGTCGCCCACGCCCGCAAGCTGTTTGAAGCGGAAGGCTTGCAGGCGGAAACGCCGCGCCTGTTCCGTAGCTGGGCGCAGATCATCGAAGCCTTCGTCGCCGGCCAGGTCAACGTCATCCATTTGCTGTCGCCGGCCACCCTGTGGGTGCGCTACGGCGCCAAGTTCCCCGCCAAAGTCGTCGCCTGGAACCATGTCAACGGCTCCGCGCTGACGGTGGCCAACGAGATCAACAAGGTCTCCGAGCTGGGTGGGCGCACGGTCGCCATCCCGTTCTGGTACTCGATCCACAACATCCTGCTGCAGCAAATCCTGTCCTCGAATGGCCTGACCCCGGTCACGCGCGCGCGCAACGCCACCATCAAATCGAATGAAGTCAACCTGATCGTGCTGGCGCCGGCTGAAATGGTCTCGGCCCTGGCCAGCAAGTCGATTGCCGGCTACATCGTGGCCGAGCCGTTCAATGCGGCGGCGGAAAACGCCGGCATCGGCAAAATCCTGCGCTTCTCGGGCGACGTGTGGAAAAACCATGCGTGCTGCGTCACGTTCCTGTCCGAGCGCGACATCAACACGCGTCCCGAATGGGCGCAGAAGGTGACCAACGCCATCGTCAAGGCGCAGCTGTGGACGCGCTCGAACCAGGTCGACACGGCCAAGCTGCTGTCGAACGTGGGCGAGCACCGCTACACGCCGCATCCGCTACAGGTGCTGACCAAGGTGCTGGCCACCACCGATTACGCGAGCTACGAAAAGCAGGGCCTGATCGTGCACAAGAACTGGCAGCAGCGCTGCATCGACTTCCAGCCCTATCCATTCGCCTCGTACACGGAAGAACTGGTGCGCGCCATCGGCCGTACCAAGGTCGAAGGCGACACGCGCTTCCTGGCCAATCTCGATCCGAAATTCGCCGCGCGCGACCTGGTCGATGACCGCTTCGTGCGCAAGGCCATCACCGCCGTGGGCGGCCCGGCTGCCTTCGGCTTGCCGGCCAACCTGCTGCGCAGCGAAACCGTGGCGGTCTGACGATGGCAAAGAAGTTGTTCACGAAGTTCGGCCTGCCCCTGGTGGGGTTGGCCTGTGCCTTGCTGTTGTGGTCCATGGGCGTGACGGCACTGGAGAAATCCACGCCCATCGCCACCGCCTTCGCGCCGCTGCCCACGGCGCTGGCGTTCCGGGAAATGCTGGGCGGTTCGGATATCTGGCTGCACGTGGTACTGAGCCTGCAAAGGGTAGCTGTCGGCCTGGGACTGGCGATCATCATCGGCGTGCCGCTGGGTGTGCTGGTGGCCATGTCGAAAAGCTTTTCCGGCGCGGCCATGCCGCTGTTCCAGCTGCTGCGCATGATTTCGCCGTTGTCGTGGATGCCGATTGCCGTGATGGTGCTGGGCGTCGGTGACGCGCCCGTGTACTTCCTGCTGACGTTTGCGGCCGTCTGGCCGATCCTGCTCAATACGGCGGCCGGCGTGGCGCGCCTCGATCCGAACTGGCTGCTGCTGGCGCGCAGCCTGTCGGCCACGCGCAGCGAGATCGTCTTCAAGGTGATTTTGCCGGGCATTACGGCCGATATTCTGACGGGCGTGCGCCTGGCCATCGGCATCATCTGGATCGTGCTGGTACCGGCGGAAATGCTGGGCGTCTCGGCCGGCCTCGGCTACTTCATCCTCGACACGCGCGACCGCCTGGCGTATTCGGAACTGATGGCCGCCATCGTGCTGATCGGCATACTCGGTTTCATCCTCGACTACCTGGCCCGCGCCGCGCACGCGCGCTGGCTGCATGTGAAGAACTAAGCGGCCTTGTCCAGCGGCAGCGCAGCGGCCACCGCCGCCTGCGTTGCCGCAGCCAGTTCGCGCCGGTGCGCGTCGGCCGTAGCAACGCAAGCCAGGCAGGTCAGACGCGCCGTGATGGGCGGGCCGCTCAAGATCGCCACCATGCTTTGCGCAAAGCTCATCTCGCCGATGAAATCGACGGCGTGATGCAAGGCCCCCTTGTCATCCACATATACGAGCGCGAACGGCTGCACCGGCACTTGCGCGTCGATGGCCGCCTCGAACAGGTTGGCGTGAAACGGCAAAATCTGCCCTTGCGCGGCGGTGGTACCCTCGGGGAAGAACGCAATGCGCTCGCCCGCCGTCAATTTATCCACCAGGCCCTGGAAGATCAGACGCAGGTCACGCTTGCTGCCGCGCGAAATGAAGATGGTGCCGGCGCGACCCGCCAGCCAGCCGAGGATCGGCCAGGCGCGGATTTCGGCCTTGGCGACGAAACGGCAGGGATGGACGGCATTGATGACGAAGATGTCGAGCCACGAAACGTGGTTCGCCACCACCATCGCATGCGCGAGGGCCGGCACGCTGTCGGCAGGCTGCTCCACGTGCACGCCGCAGATGTCGAGCAGCTGCGTCGACCAGCGGCGGATGCGCCGGTTGCGCCCGTCCAGGTCCAGCCAGGGGAACAGCACCGCGCTCTTGGCCATGCCGCAGCCCAGGTGAATGGCGATGCGCGCGAGGCGGTAGGTAAGCAGAAGTTTCAAATGACACCAAGAAATTAAATAAGGCTCTCAACCCCAAGCAAAATCTGGGGTCAGACCCGGCGGGTCTGACCCCGGCTTCGACACCTTCGCTGGTGCACTAGCTACAATTAGCGTTGAAACGCCACCTGTCCGGCCACGATGGTCGCCTTGACGATGCCGCTCAGCTCATAGCCGAGGAAAGGCGTGTGCTTGCCCTGGCTGGCCAGCGACGCCGACGACACGGTCCAGCGCGCGGCGGGATCGAAGACGCAGATGTCGGCCGCTTCGCCCACGGCCAGGCTGCCGGCCGGAATACCGGCGACACGCGCCGCATCGGACGTCACCTTGGCCACGGCGCGCGCAAGCGGACGGGCGCCCGCTTGTGGCTGCGCCAGCGCATAGTCGTCGACCCATTTCAGGGCCAGCGACAGCAGCAGTTCCAGGCCCGTGGCGCCCGGCGACGCTTCGCCGAACGGCAGCAGTTTTTCATCATCGTCGACGGGCGTATGGTCCGAGCACATGGCGTCCACCGTGCCGTCGAGCAGACCGGCGCGGATCGCATCGCGGTCGCGCTGGCTGCGGAACGGCGGCGTGACGCGCGCGTTCGAATCGAAAAAGCCGATATCGGCGTCCGTCAGGTGCACATGGTGCACGCCCACGTCGCAGGTGACGGGCAAGCCTTCGGCCTTGGCAGCGCGGATCAGTTCCAGGCCCGCGCTTGAGGAGATGCGGCACAGGTGCACGCGCGCGCGGCTGGCGCGCATCAATTCAAAGATCGTGTGCAGGGCGATGGTTTCGGACATCACGGGCACGCCGGACAGGCCCAGGCGCGAGGCCAGCGGACCACTGTGGGCGATGCCGCCACGGCCGATATGCGGATCTTGCGGGCGCAGCCAAACGGTGTAGCCGAAGGTGTTCGCGTACTGCATCGCGCGCAGCAGCACGGTGGTGTCTTCGATTGGTTCCTCCGCCTGCGCGAAGCCGATGCAGCCCGCTTCCGTCAGTTCCGCCATTTCCGTCAGCGACTTGCCTTTCAAGCCCATGGTCAGCGCGCCCAGCGGGTGCACGTGGGCCTTGTTCTGCGTCTTGGCGCGGTATTTCAGCATTTCCACCAGGCCAGGCTCATCTAACACCGGGTCGGTGTCCGGCGGGCACACCAGGCTCGTGACGCCACCTTGCAGCGCCGCCTGCAATTCCGATTCCAGCGTCGCCTTGTATTCGTAGCCCGGCTCGCGCAGGCGCGCGGACAGGTCGACCAGGCCGGGGGACACCACCAGGCCAGTCGCGTCAAAGGTGGTATCAGCCTTGAAACCGGCCGGGGCGCTGCCCACGGCCAGTACTTTGCCGTCGGCGATAAACAGGTCTTGCAAGCCATCGATGCCGTTGGCAGGGTCGATCAGGTGGCCGTTCTTGATATGTAGTGTCGTCATGCTCGCTTACTCGTCCTTGGGCTATCAGCCCTGATTACCAGCCAAAATACTCATCACCGCCATGCGCACGGCGATACCGAACGTCACCTGCGGCAGGATCACCGCCTGCGGACCGTCGGCCACGGCCGAATCGATCTCCACGCCGCGGTTCATCGGGCCCGGATGCATGACGATGGCGTCCGGTTTCGCCAGCGCCAGGCGCTCGGGCGTCAGGCCATAGCTCTTGAAATATTCCTGCGCCGAGGGCAGCAGCGCACCGCTCATGCGTTCATTCTGCAGGCGCAGCATGATGATCACGTCCACGCCCTTGAGGCCTTCATCCATGTTGGTGAAGGTGCGCACGCCCATTTGTTCCAGGCCGCCCGGCAGCAAAGTGTGCGGGCCGATGGCGCGCACTTCCGGCACGCCCAGCGTGGTCAGCGCGTGGATGTCGGAACGCGCCACGCGGCTGTGCAGGATATCGCCCACGATGGCCACCGTCAGGTTGGTGAAATCCTTCTTGTAGTGGCGGATCGTGTACATGTCGAGCAAGCCCTGGGTCGGGTGCGCATGGCGTCCGTCACCCGCGTTGACGACGTGGACGTGCGGCTGCTTGGTGTCGATCAGGTGCTTGGCGATCAGGTAGGGCGCGCCCGACTGCGCATGGCGCACGACGAACATGTCGGCATGCATGGCCGACAGGTTGTCGATGGTGTCGAGCAGGGACTCGCCCTTGCTGGCCGACGAGGCCTGGATATTGAGGTTGATGACATCGGCCGACAGGCGCTTCGAGGCGATCTCGAAGGTGGTGCGGGTGCGCGTGGAGTTTTCAAAGAACAGATTGAAAACGCTCTTGCCGCGCATCAGCGGCACCTTTTTCACATCGCGGTCGGAAATGCCGACGAACGAGGAAGCGGTATCGAGGATGTGGTTGACGATAGACTTCGGCAGGCCTTCAATCGTCAGCAGATGTTGCAGTTCGCCGTGTTTATTCAGTTGCGGATTAAGCATGGTGGGTATCTAGGGTGAGCGTGAATTTTCCATCGTCGGTTTGCTTCAGGACCAGGGCCTGGCCCGCCGACACGGCAGTGAAGGCAGCCACGAAATCGGCGGCTACCGGCAGCTGGCGCTCGCCGCGGTCGACCAGGGCGGCCAGCATGATCTTGGCCGGACGGCCATAGTCGAACAATTCATTGATGGCCGCGCGCGTGGTGCGGCCCGTGTACAGCACATCGTCGACCAGCAGGATGGTGGCGCCGGCCACGTCAAAACTGATTTGCGTCGGCTTGACGTCGGCATGCAGGCCCTTCTGGGCGAAGTCGTCGCGATAGAACGACACATCGAGCACGCCCAGGCGGTCGACCAAGTTCAGGTCACGCGCCAGGCGTTCGGCCAGCCAGGCGCCGCCCGAGTGGATGCCGACGATGGCCACATTGGGGATGCCCGCCAGGCCGCTCTGCACCTGCTGCAGCAAGACCGCGTACAGGGCCTCGGCGTCGAGTTGGGAAGGATTCGTAGGATGCGGCATAGAGTTCTTAATCATTCAGGATTGGAGGCTAAGGTCAGATTAATAATTCGCGTCGAAATACTGTTGCAGGATAATGGCGGCGGCGCGGTCATCGATGACTTCGCCGCGTTTGGCGGCGATGACGGCCGAGGAATAACGTTCGTCGACCAGTTCCACGGGCAGGTTGAAGCGGCCATGCACCTGGTTGGCGAAACGGCGGCAACGCGCGCTCATCTCGTGTTCGGTGCCATCCGGATGGCTGGGCAAACCCACCACGATGCGGCTCGCGCCCCACTCCTTGATCAGGCTATCGATGGCGGCAAACTTCGGCTCATTCGCCGTGGCCGTGATCACGCTGAGCGGCTTGGCCTGGCAAATCATGCTATTGCCGATGGCCACGCCGATGCGTTTCAAGCCGAAATCGAAGGCGAGGATGGTGTCGATGGCGTCACCGCTCATGCGTGTCCGGCTTCCGACGCCAGCATGAGAGGATCGATGCCGAGCAGCTTGATGGCCGCCACGTAACGCTGCTCGATAGGGAAGTCGAACAGGATGTCGGCCGAGGCACCCACCGTCAGCCAGCCGTTGCGGCCGATCTCGTCTTCCAGCTGGCCCGGGCTCCAGCCCGAGTAGCCGATCGAGACCAGCATGCGCTCGGGACCATCGCCCTTGGCGACGGCTTCGAGCACGTCGATCGAGGTGGTAAACGCGATTTCATCGGTCACCGTCAGCGACGAGGAATAGTGCGCGCCCGGCGTATGCAGCACGAAGCCGCGGTCGTCCTGCACGGGACCGCCGAACATGATCGGCTCGTTGATGATGGGCGTGTCGCTGCCAGCCGCCAGTTTCAGGTCGATGCGGTCGAACAGCACTTCCATGGTCATGTCGGTGGGTTTATTGATGACGACGCCCAGCACGCCGTTTTCATTATGTTCACAAACGTACACGACCGTACCGCCGAAGATCGGATCTTGCATGGCCGGCATCGCAATCAGGAAATGGTTGGCCAGATTCAAGGTGGATGAACCGGTCGCAGCCGGCTCTCCCATACCCTGCATCAAACGATGCCCTGGTAGAGTCTGGTCGATTTTACTCTTTTTCATACGCGATGCTCTCTCTGTGGGCTTGCTGGCAAGTCTCGCTTACCCCGCTATCGTACGCCTGGCGCAAGCGGCCGCGAATGCTGGGCGGCGCGCACCGTGTTGCCAGGCGCTATTCTTGTTATGTTGTAAATTAATGATCAATTCGCTTTGCCTGCCGACGCATTTCAATGCCAATTGTAAAATTGATTGCACAATCGCTGTCGCACATAAACCACCACGAACATACCCGCTAGTTTACACTGAATTGCCGCCGCAGCGACGCCAAAGGCGCGACGCGCGCGGCCATAAAGCCCTGTTGGCGGCAAAAAATGGCCTATCTTTGACCCTGAACACGCAAAATAATGACAATCAAGACTTCCCTGGTGTGGTTCCGGCGCGATCTGCGCGCATTTGACCATGCTGCATTGCATCACGCCCTGCGCCAGAGCCAGGCCGTACATTGTGTCTTCGTATACGACACCGCCATCCTGGCAATGCTGCCGCGCCGCGACCGGCGGGTCGATTTCATCCATGCCAGCGTGGCCGAACTGGCCGACGAGCTGCGCCAACTGGGCGGCGACCTGATCGTGCTGCACGCGGACGCCGCCGAAGCCATCCCACGCCTGGCCGCCGAGCTGAACGCCGACGCCGTGTTTGCCAACCACGACTACGAACCGCAAGCGATCACCCGCGACACCAGGGTGGCCGCCGCGCTCACGCACGAAACGCGCCTGTGGTTCAGTTTCAAGGATCAGGTCATCTTTGAAAAGGACGAAGTGCTGACGCTCTCCGCAAAGCCGTACACCGTCTACACGCCGTACAAGAATGCCTGGCTGAAGAAAATGCGCGCCGAACCGGGCTGCCTGGCGCCGCTCGATATCGAACCGCACGCGGCCAGCCTGGCGCCGCCGCGCAGCGGCACGCCGGCCCCGCTGCCCACCTTGGGCGAGCTGGGTTTCGAGGCCAGCAACCTGGCCGAACTGGCTATTCCCACCGGCATGTCGGGCGCCAGCCGACTGTTCGAGGATTTCCTGCCGCGCCTGGCCCGCTATGACGTGGCGCGCGATTTCCCTGCCCTGAAGGGGCCGTCCTACCTGTCCATGCATCTGCGCTTCGGCACCGTATCGCTGCGCTACCTGGTGCGCACCATCGTCGACCTGATGGACCGGGGCGGTGGCGGCGACGGCGCGCCCGTGTGGCTGGCCGAACTGATCTGGCGCGATTTCTACGCCATGATTTTGTACCAGAACCCGCATGTGGAAGGCGGCGCCTTCAAGCCGGCCTACGACGCGATCGCCTGGGAAACAGGACCCGAGGCCGATGCCGCCTTTGCTGCCTGGTGCGAGGGACGCACCGGCTATCCGCTGGTGGACGCGGCCATGGCGCAGCTGAACCAGACGGGCTATATGCACAACCGCCTGCGCATGGTCACGGCCTGCTTTTTGATCAAGGATCTGGGCATCGACTGGCGCCGCGGCGAAGCGTATTTCGCGCTGCACCTGAATGACTTCGACCTGGCCTCGAACAATGGCGGCTGGCAATGGGCCTCGTCGTCCGGCTGCGACGCCCAGCCCTACTTCCGCATCTTCAACCCCATCACGCAATCGGAAAAATTCGATGCCGGCGGGCGCTTCATCCGCCGCTACCTGCCACAGTTGAAGGCGCTGGGCGACAAGGAAATCCACGCGCCCTGGCTGGTGCCGCGCATGCTGCTCGAGCAAAAAAACATCGTGCTGGGACGCGACTATCCGGAGCCGCTGGTGCAGCACGACGAGGCGCGCAAGGAGACGCTGGCGCGCTATGCGGTGGTGAAGGTGGTGGCGTAATCCGGCCGGTGGTGGCGCCGGGTTACGCCACGCCGTCGGCCAGCAAGCGCCCCACTTCCGCCAGCAATTCCTCTTCCTGGAACGGCTTGCCGAAATACGCATTCACGCCCAGCTCGAACGCGTGCGCGCGGTGCTTGTCGGCGCTGCGCGAGGTGATCATGATGACGGGGATGGCGCGTGTCTTGTCGTCGCTGCGCACATTGCGTGTCAGGTCGAAACCGTCCATGCGCGGCATCTCCACGTCGACCAGCAGCAGGGCCGGCATGGCAGCCGGTTCCAGTGCATGCAACTGCTCCAGCGCATCGAGGCCATCCTTGGCCAGCAGCACCTGGTAGCCTTCGCGCTCGAACAAACGCTGCATCACGCGGCGCACCGTCAGCGAATCGTCGACCACCATCACGCGCACGGCTGGCACGGCCAGCGCGCTGGAGGCGGCATGCTGCTCGCTGCTGGCCAGCGCGTATTGCGACAGCAGTTCCGGATGGTGTTCCAGGTGCTGCGCCAGCGCCACCGGATTGAGGATCAGCACGATGTCGCCCGTGCCCAGCACTGTGGCGCCGGCGATGCCCGGCATGCGCGCCAACTGCGGCCCCACATGCTTGACCACGACTTCGCGGTTACCCACCACGTCATCGACCTGCAGCGCCAGCCTGTCATTGCCATTCCTCAGCAGCAGCACCGGCGCATGGCGCTGCGTGGCCTGCGCCGCCGGCGTCTCGCCCAGCATGGTTGACAGGTGGTGCAGCGCCAGCGACTGCCCGTGCGACTCGACGCACCCGGCTGCCCGCACCTGCTCCAGCTGCTCGCCTTTCAGGTGCAGCACCTGCTCCACCAGCACCGATGGCAAGGCATACGTCTTGCCGTTCGCCGCCAGCAGCACCACTTGGGTCACGGCCAGGGTCAGCGGCAAGTGGATGGTGAAGCGCATGCCCTGGCCCGCCTGCGTCAGCGTTTCCACACGCCCGCCCAGGGCCAGCGCTTCGGAGCGCACGATGTCCATGCCGAAACCGCGCCCTGCCAGTTCGGTCAGGCTGTCGGCGGTGGAAAAGCCGGGCGTGAAAATCAGTTCGGCCGCCTGCGCGTCGGTCAAAGGTGCATCCGTCGCCACCAGGCCGGCGCCGTGCGCCTTGGCGCGGATACGCTCCAGGTCCAGCCCCGCGCCGTCGTCGGAAAAGGCGATTGCCACTTCATTGCCCTGCTGGCTGACCTGCACCAGCAGCTCGCCCGTCTCGCTCTTGCCCGCAGCCAGGCGCGCCTCGCGCGGCTCGACGCCGTGCACGATGGCGTTGCGCAGCAGGTGCTCGAACGGTGCCGCCATGCGTTCGAGCACGCTGCGGTCGATTTCCACGCCGCCGCCGCGGATGTCGAGGTTGACGCGCTTGTCGACTTCCTTGGCGCTTTGCCGCGCCACGCGGAACAGCCGTTCGGCGATGCTGGCAAACGGCACCATGCGGATCTGCATCAGGTCGCGCTGCAGCTCGCGCGTCAGGCGTGCCTGCAGCACCAGGTCGTCCGTCACCGCGTCGACACTGAGGCTGAGGTTTTCATGGAACGAGGCCACGTCGTTGACGCTTTCGGCCATCATGCGCGTGAGTTCCTGCAGGCGCGTAAAACGATCGAATTCGAGCGGATCGAATTCGCGCTCGCTGCCGACGGCCATGCGCGAGGCGATCTGCGATTCAGCCTGCATTTCCACTTCGCGCAGCTGGCGCCGCAGACGCGCCAGGTTGTCGGAAAACTCGGACAACGAAGCGCCCAGCACGCCCACTTCATTTTCCATTTTAGAGCGCGTGATCGACACTTCGCCGGCCTGGTTCACCAGGCGGTCGAGGATGTCGGCGCGCACGCGCACCAGCGCAGCCTTCGGTTCGGCGGCCGGCGTATCCTCCATGCCCGGCAAGGGCAGCAAGGGCTGCTGCAGCTGTTCGAACAGGTGCAGCGCATGGTCGTAGTGGGCCAGCAATTCCTCGAAGGCCTGCGGCGTGGCGGTGCCAGCGTGCAGCATGTTTTCGATATGCGTCTCGATTTCATGCGCATGCTGGCCCAGGCGCATGGCGCCGGCCATGCGTGCGCTGCCCTTGACCGTGTGCAGGGTACGCAGCAGCATCTGCGCCTGGCCGCTGTCGTGCGGCTGTTGCTGCCAGCTGCGTAGCGCCTCGCCGATCTGCGGCAGCAGGTCGGCGCCCTCTTCCAGAAAGACGGACAATAAATCGAGGTCGAGTTCATCGCTGATGCCGGCGCTGGCCGCCAGCAGCGCGGCCGCATCGGCCGGGAGGATGGCGGGCGCCGGCGCTTCCGGCGCCGCGTGTTCCAGCTGCGGTGCGTGCTCGAAACCGGCGTCGAACAGGTCGTCGCTGGCACCGCTGTCCTGCATGGGCGCCGGCACTTCAGCCGCAGCGGGCTGCAGCGCGTCGGCGACGATGCTCGCATACGCCGCCTCGAACAAGGTCTCGAGCTGCGGCAGAGGGACTTCGGCGAGCTGCTCGGCAGGTTGCGCCGGCGTGCCGACGATGCTGGCGTAAGCGGCGGAAAACAGGGCGTCGAGCCGCTCTTCCGGGCTCTCGCCGGGCGGCGCCGTCAATGCACGCCACAGGGTATTGAGCGCTTCGATCAAGTCTGGCTGCGATGGCGCCAGGTCGCCCAGTGCAAACGCCTGCAGCATTTGCGCGATGCGCTGCGTGGCTTGCTCCAGCACGTCGTGCTGTTCGGCGCGCAGGCCGGCCAGCGGCGGCACCACCGTTTCGATCACGGTTTCCAGCGCGTGCGCCAGGTCGCGCAGGGACTGGAAACCCACCGTGCCCGACGTTCCCGCCAGCGTATGCACGGCTTGCAGCGCCTCCGCGCTGACGGCACGCTGCTCATGGCGCCATTCACCGAAGTCGCGCGTCAGCACGCGCAGCAATTCATCCGTCTCGGCCAGGTAAATGTTGTACAAGGGCAGGCTGATGCGCAGTTCACCAACGTGCTTGAGGTTATCGTCAGGCGCATCGTGGGCGGCGGGCGCCGTGGCGGACGGAAAGCCGATCACATTGCCGTTGCTGGCCAGCGGTGCCGCAGCAGCAGCAGCAGCAGCAGGGCGAGGCTTGCGCAGTTCGAACGGACCGCCTTCGCGCACGCGCTCGGCCGCCGCCAGCAGCATGCCGGCCTCGCGCTCGCGCCCTGCGCCGCCTTCCAGTTCGGCCACCCATTCGCTGAGCTGGTACCAGCCGTAATTGAGCAAGGTAAACAGGTCATCGCTGACAGGGCGCGCTTCTGCCAGCCAGGTATTCATGACACGCTCGATGGCGCCGGCCGCCTCGGCAAACTGTGCCAGGCCGATCATGCGGCTGCTGCCTTTCAAGGTATGGAAAGAGCGGCGCAGCATGGCCAGGTGGTCGCCGCTGGCGGCCTGCTCGCGCGGCAGGGCCAGGGTGGTGTCGATAAAGGCCAGCACCTCGCGCGCTTCGGCCATAAAAATGTCGAGCATCTCCGCGTCGACATCGGTCGCGGCCGGCGCGGCATCCATGCCGGCAGGCGCGGCGGGCGCCAGGGCCTGGTCGAGCAAGGGCACCGGCACGGCGCCGGCGGCGGCGACTTTTTCAAATGGCAGCGCGCGGAAGGTGCCGGCGGCGGCATCGAAGTGGAAACGCCCGCTGGCCGCTTGCGCGTTGCGGCCCAGCATATCGACAAAAAATCCCAGCGCGCTGACATTTTGCGCGATCTCGTCAAGCGCCCCGGCGTGCGCCTCCGCCTTGGCTGCCGTATTGGCGTCGCCAGAGGCCAGCTGCCGCACAGCCGCATCGACCTGCAGCACGGCGGCGCGGGCGTCTTCCTGTCCCAGTCCCGCCAGCTGCTGCTGCAACTGTTCCAGCATGGGCGCGACGCCATCCAGGGCCCCCGCCGTCCCAGCACCCGCTGCACCCGCTGCATCCGCGTAGTATGCGTTGAGCACCTTTTCCACCTGGCGCAGGCCCGTCTTCATGTCCTCGGCCAGCGCGGCGATGGTCTGGCCCTGCTCGATCTGGCGCGACAACTCGCCAGCGGTGACGGGCGGCGGTGCTTCGCCAGCGAGCAGCGCCTGCAGGCGCGCAGCGATGGTTTCCGCATTGCCGGCGAAATCGTCGGGCAGGCGGCGCACCTGCTCCAGCCCCGTATCGGCAAACAGCAGCGCCATGCCGATTTCATTCTCCAGCGCCGCACTGCGCCCGCTGGCCACGGCTAGCCGCGCCACGGCCGCGCATTCGCGCAGCAGGCTGGCCAGGGCTGGCTGCCGCAGAATGTCGGTCTGTGCCGCCACCTGCTGCAAGGACTGTTCGAATGCGTCGCCCAGGGCGGGATCGAGGTCGGCTTGCGCCAGACGGCTCCAGCTGGCGCGCGCCTGCGCCAGGGCCGTGCGTGCGCCTTGCAAGGCTTCCTGGTCGACCTGGCCGTAACGCCGTGCCTCCACGTCGGCGGGCACCATGCCTTCCAGCGCGAAGGCGGCACGCAGCTGGCGTGCCTCCGGCGTCGGCTCGGTGGCGGCGGCGATGAAGTACAGGGCGTCGCGCAGCATCGCTTCGGGCAGGCTGGCCGTGCCCTGCGCCAGGCGGCGCAATTGCAGGTTGATCAGGCCGAACAGCTGTTTGACGTTGAGCGTGCCCATGCCCTCGCCGCTGGCCGCCAGTCCCGCAAACGCCTGCATGGCGAACCAGAAGGTACGCGCCGGCGCTTCCTGCTGCGCGTCGGCCACCAGAGTCAAGGTGGCATGCAAGTCACTGGCGTGCTGGCGCCGCGCCGCCTCATCCTGCGCTTTCAGAAAGGGCAGCAAAGACTTTTCAAAGCGCCCGCGCCAGGCTGGATAATCGGCTGCCGGCGGCGATTCCGCCAGCGCGATGGCATGCCCTTCCAGCATCGCTGCAGGCGGGAAAAACAGGTCGGCCGGGTGGATGCGCTCGGCGCCCAGCATGGTTTGCAGGTCGCGGTAATAGGGAAACAAACGCGTCGGCTGCGGCGGCGTGCCGGCCACCAGGTCTTCCAGGTATTCGGTCAGGGCCTGATACAACCGGGCGACGATCTGCGCATGGTCGAGCGTGTATTCCAGGCTGCCGTCGCGAAAGCGCGCCAGCGCCTGTTCCGCGCCATCCGTCAGCAGGCTGGCACCGGCCACGTCCACCATCACCAGCGCACCATGCGCCTGGTGCAGATGCGAGCGCGCATGCTGCAGGGCCGTGGCGCGTTCCTCGCGCTCGCGGCCACCCGCCTCGAACAGCGCTGTTTTCGAGCGGCCCAGCGCTTCGCGGATTTCCACCATCACCCACGACAAAGGTTCGCTGTCGAACGGCTTGAACTGCTGCGGACTATCAGGTGTGCTCATGCATGCCTCGGTAAAGAAATCGTAGCGCAAAAATCGGTACGCACAACACGCAGCGCCAGGACTGGCGCTGCGTTCAGGCGGCGACGCGGAAGCGCGACACCGAGTTTTTCAGTTCCTGCGCCAGCATCGACAACTTGTGGATCGACTGCGCTGTTTGCTGCGTGCAATCCTGGGTCTGCTCCGTCACGCTCAGGATATGCTGGATATTCAAGGCCACGCCGCTGGCCGAACCGGCCTGCGTGCCGGTGGCAAACGAGATGCCCTGAATCAGTTCAGCCAGGTGTTTCGACACCTGGCTGATGTCGTTCAAGGCAGCGCCGGCCGCGTCGGACAAGTGTGCGCCCTCGACCACGCCGTGCGTGGATTTTTCCATCGCGCGGGTGGCGTCCTGGGTATCGGCCTGGATGGTACGCACCAGCGCGCCGATCTGCTTGGCGGCCGCCGCCGAGCGTTCGGCCAGGCGCTGCACTTCCTCGGCGACGACGGAAAAGCCGCGCCCCGCTTCGCCGGCCGAGGCGGCCTGGATGGCGGCGTTCAGCGCCAGCACGTTAGTCTGCTCGGTGATGTCGGAAATGAGCTCGGTGATTTCGCCGATTTCCTGCGACGATTCGCCCAGGCGCTTGATGCGCTTGGAGGTATCCTGGATCTGCTCGCGGATTTCATGCATGCCCTTGATGGCGTTTTCCACTGCCGTCGCCCCCTGCTGCGCCGCCGCCACCGACTGGCGCGCCACGTCGGCCGAGACACTGGCCGACTTCGACACGTCGGTAATCGCATTGGCCATCTTGACCACGGTGGCGCTGACGCCCTGGATTTCACGCGACTGCTGCTGCGAAGCGATCAACAGCTTGCTGGAGATGCTTTGCGCCTGCGTCGAGGCGCGGTTGACCTGTTCGGCCGTCGCCGTCACCCGCCCCACCAGGCCGCGCAATTCCTCCACCGTGTAGTTGACGGAATCGGCGATGGCGCCCGTGATGTCTTCCGACACGGTGGCCTGCACCGTCAGGTCACCGTCGGCGACCTTCTGCAATTCGTTCATCAGGCGCAGAATGGCCGCCTGGTTCTGCTCATTCCTGGCCTTCGCCACTTCCTCTTTTTCCTGCGACTGCAGGCGCAGGATTTCCGCTTCCTGGCGCCGCCGCTCGGCGTCGCGCGTGCGGTTGACGGAGTCCTGCAGCAGCACGCGGCCGATACCGGCCGCAGCGATCAGGGTCAGCAACACGCCGCCGACCATCATCCAGAAGGCCGTACCCAGCGTTTCCTGGTTCACGTGGTACATCTGCTGCAGCAGGGTCAAGCGCTGGCGCAGGTCTTCGTTCTCGTTGAAGATCAGCTGTTCGGCGCTTTTCGCCGAACTGAATTTGTCCAGGCGGTCGAGTATCGACGAGACCAGCTTTTGGTAAGTGTCAAAACTGCCCTTCAGCGCGACGAGCCGGTCGCGCAGTTCGGCATCGCGCGTGGGCGCCAATTGCAGCGCCACGCTGCCATTGAGCAAGCCTTCGACAGCAGTGCGGAAATACGTCGTGTCGCGCCCCAGAGAAAATGCCGTTTCCGAGCTGATGCTGCCCGACGACAGGAACTCGCTGGCACTGCGGCTCATGCGCTGGCTCAGCATCATCAGGCGGCCGATGACGGCCAGGTCGCGCGCGTTGCCGCCGCGCTGCACCTTGAGCGCCGCGATTTCCTCCGTCTGCGCCAGCAGCGCCGGCGACAGCGCGTTCAATTGCTGCAAGGTCTTGTCGAATTCACCCAGCTCCGTTTTCAGGCGCAAGATGGTGCTGGCCGCACGGTCGCTGCTGGCCCACTTCTTGCGCGCGTCGGCGACCGCCGCCAGCAGGCCGGAACGCGACTCGCCGATATCGCGGCCGTGATACGTCCCGCCGCGCAGCATCAGGCGGAAATCCTGGTTCAGTTCATTGCGGCTTTCCTCGAGCTGGCGGAAGGCTTCCGGATTGCCTTGCACGGCGTTCGGCGCAGCCTTGCCGAGGCGCTGCGAATGCATCAGCGCGTCGCTGGCCAGCTGCGTCTGCGCCGAGGCGATATTGCCGCTGCGCGTATTGAGGCCGACGAACAGCAGGCTGGCGGCCAGGCTCAGGGCCATCACCGTCGACAGGATGCTCAGCTGCTTTTGCAGCGGCAAATGGCCGATCAGCGGCAGCTTCAAGTCGCTGACGGGTGCTTGGGCCAGCGACTTGCGCCGTCCCAGCGCGTCGCGCAGGCGCAGCGGCAGGTCGGCCGCCGCCGCTGGCTCGCCGGCAGCATGTTCCGCCTCAGGCATGCTGGCGGCCAGGATAGGGGAATTGGCACCCATCAGCAAATATCCTTGTGGTCGGCGAGGCCGCCAAAACCGGCATCGAGGAAGCGCTCCGTTTGCGCCAGCTGCGCCAGGTCCAGGCGCAGCCACTGCTGCCCTTCGCTGTCGCGCAGCGTTTGCGCCGCCCACGATGGGAGCACACCCTGCGCCGCATCGTGAACGCGCACCGATTGCAGCGTGCGCAGCTGCCGCAAGCCCAGCACGCGTTCGACCAGCACAGCGCAATTGAGGCCCAGGCGGGGAGAAAAGGTGATGATGCGGCAGTGATTGCCAGGCGTGCAGGCCGGTTCGCCCATGTAGCGGGCCAGGTCGACGACCCCCGTCAGGCGTCCGCGCATGGCCGCCAGGCCCAGGTACCAATCCTGCGCCAGCGGCACGCCCTGGATCTGCACCCCGGCAGCGATGACGATTTCACCGAGCTGCGTCAGGTCGAGCAGGCACGGCCTGCCTCCGAGCATTACGCCCAGTTCCTTGCGCGCTGCCAGCGCGCCGCTGCGCGCGGCCTGTATCCGCTCGATCAATTGCAGCTGATACTGGCGCAAGCGCCCCTGCCGCGCGCCCGTCTCGAAGGAGGACATGGCGGCAGCGGCAGGCGAAAAGGCCGCGGTGGACACGCCGTTACCTGGCATCGTTTGCATTCTCAGGAAAGCGCGGCGATCTTGGCCAGCAGCTCGGCTTCGAGCACCGGCTTGACCAGGTAATCGCGCGCGCCCTGGCGCAAGCCCCAGATGCGGTCCGTTTCCTGGCTCTTGCTGGAGCAGATAATCACCGGCACGTCCTGCAGTTCGGGATCGCGCGCAATCGCGCGCGTGATCTGGAAGCCATTCGCACCGGGCATCACCACATCCATCAGGATCAGGTCGGGCCTGGCCTGCTTCAGTTGCGCCAGCGCGTCGGCGCCGTCCTGCGCCGTAAAGACGGCATAACCGGCACGCACCAGCATCTCGCTCAGGTAGTAGCGTTCTGTCGCCGAGTCATCGACGATCAGAATTGTGTGTATGGCCATCTGCTTCCTTGCTGCGTTGTCAATCAATAAAAACACTTACTCAAAATGCCTGGCCAGGTGCAGCCGCACGGCCTCCAGCAGCGCCTCGCGCGCCAGCGGCTTGGCCAGGCAGGCGCTGGCGCCTGCCATGGCGCCGCGCGCGCGGTCGAACAAGCCTTCCTTCGACGACAGCATCAGCACCGGCGTGGCGTGATACGCCGCGCTGGCCTTGATCAGCGCGCAGGTGCGGTAGCCGTCCAGGCGTGGCATCACAATGTCGCACACGATCAGCGCCGGCTGGCAATCGGCGATCTTGGCCAGGGCCTCGAAGCCGTTTTCCGCCACCACCACGCGATAACCTGCCTCGCGCAAGACCTTTTCGGCCGCGCTGCGGCTGGTGGCGCTGTCGTCGATGACCAGTATTATGGCGCCGGCGCACACGGCATCGGACGCTGCCTCGGGCAGGATTGGACACGACATGTAATTATTCGACAATCTTTCATACCATAGCACAGGCTGCCGCGATACCTGCGTGCGGCAGCACCATCCCGGGGATCTGGATTAAATTAAAGCGCCACCATCTCGAAATCATCCTTGCGCGCACCGCATTCAGGACAGGTCCAGTTCATCGGAACATCGGCCCAACGCGTGCCGGGAGCGATGTCTTCGTCGGGAAGGCCGGCCGCTTCATCATAAACCCAGCCGCAAATTAGACACATCCACGTTTGGAATTGCTGCGTTGTTTCGTTGCTACTCACGTTCTGCCACCCTTCAATCAAGTAAAATGCTGAATTAGGTATCTTAATCTACCCGCCGTGCAAAACCAAACTTCTCCTCTCATATTAAGCTTCGGCGTGTCCGATCCGGTCGGCGCGATCGGCATCCAGGCCGACCTGGCCACGTTTTCAGCCTTCGGCTGCCATGGCCTGTCGGTCACCACGGGCCTGTTGATCAGCGATACGGCCCGCGTGGAAGACGTGCAAGCGGTCGACCCGGACTGGGTTTCCGACCAGGCGCGCGTGCTGCTGGAAGACATGTCCGTCTCGGCCATCAAGATCGGCGCCCTGGGCAGCGTGGAAAACGTCACTGCCATCGCCGAAATCGTCTCCGACTATCCGAACGTGCCGCTGATCCTCGATCCCTTCATTTCGGCGCTGCCGGAACAGGGCATGGACGACGAAGACATCCTCACCGCCGTGCGCCAGCTATTGATTCCGCAAACGACCTTGCTGGTGCTCTCGCCGGTGGAGCTGGAGCGCCTGGCCGAAACCTGGCGCGACGCCGACCCGGACGACACCCTGCAAAACGACGTCGATTACCTGGTAGCCTTGGGCTGCGAATACGTGCTCGTCACCGGCATGCCGGCCGACGCCAGCAAGTCCGGCACGGGTGAAGGCAAGCTGCGCGCCAATACCCTGTTCGGCGAGGACGGCGTGGTGCGCCACGACCAATGGCAGCACCTGCCGGGCATCTTCAACGGCGCCGGCAGCACCCTGTCGGCCGCGGCCACCGCCCTGCTGGCCCTGGCGCAAAACGAAGACGATGTGCCGCAGGTGGTCGTGGCGGCGCAGGAATTTACCACCGGCGCGCTGGCCCACGCGCAGCGCCACGGCATGGGCAAGCTGGTACCGAACCGGCTGTTCCGGCAGCAGCGCCAGCGCGACGCCCAATAATTCTGTAGCAGACCAGACAGACGACACAGGCAACGATCCACTTTCAAGGCACGATTATCATGACGACGACTTCACAGAACGACATCCTGTTTGCCCGCGCACAAAAAACCACGCCAGGCGGCGTCAATTCGCCCGTGCGCGCCTTCCGCTCCGTCGGCGGCACACCGCGCTTCATCACGCGCGCCGAAGGCCCGTATTTCTGGGATGCGGACGGCAAGCGCTATATCGACTACATCGGCTCGTGGGGCCCGGCCATCGTCGGCCACGCCCATCCGGAAGTGGTGAAAGCGGTACAGGATGCGGCCGCGCTGGGCCTGTCGTTCGGCGCGCCGACCGAAGGCGAAGTGCTGATGGCCGAGGAAATCACGCGCCTGGTGCCGTCGATCGAGCAGGTGCGCCTGGTGTCGTCGGGCACGGAAGCGACCATGAGCGCCCTGCGCCTGGCGCGCGGCGCCACGGGACGCGACAAGATCGTCAAGTTCGAAGGCTGCTACCACGGCCACGCCGATTCGCTGCTGGTGAAAGCGGGCAGCGGCCTGCTCACCTTCGGCAACCCGACCTCGGCCGGCGTGCCGGAAGATTTCGTAAAACACACCCTGGTGCTCGACTATAACAACGTGAAGCAGCTGAAGGACGCCTTCGACAGCTTCGGCGCCGAGATCGCCTGCGTGATCGTCGAACCGGTGGCCGGCAACATGAACCTGGTCAAAGCCACGCCAGAATTCCTGCAGGCGATGCGCGAGCTGTGCACGCAGCATGGCGCCCTGCTCATTTTCGATGAAGTCATGTGCGGCTTGCGCGTGGCCCTGGGCGGCGCGCAGGCGCTGTACGGCATCAAGCCCGACCTCACGGCGCTGGGCAAGGTAATCGGCGGCGGCATGCCGGTGGCGGCCTTCGGCGGCAGCGCCGCGCTGATGCACCACATGGCGCCACTGGGCGCCGTCTACCAGGCCGGCACCCTGTCGGGCAACCCGGTCGCCGTGGCGGCCGGCATGGCCACCTTGAAACTGATCCAGCAGCCAGGCTTCTACGAGCAGCTGGGCGCCACCGCCAAGCGCCTGGCCGAAGGCTTGACAAGCGCGGCGAAGGAAGCGGGCGTGGTCTTCTGCGCCGACTACATCGGCGGCATGTTCGGCATTTATTTCAGCGCCACGCCACCGACCAGCTACGCGGAAATGATGGCGGGCGACCGCAGCAAGTTCAACGCCTTCTTCCACGCCATGCTGGACGAAGGCGTGTACTTCGCGCCCGCCGCCTTCGAGGCCGGCTTCGTCTCGGCACAGCACGATGATGCCGTCATCGACGCCACCATCGCCGCTGCGCGCAAGGTGTTTGCTAAATTAGCTTAAGCGCAGTCAGACGGTCGCGGTGTCCAGCACCGCGGCCACCAGAGCCGGCAGCTTGGCCATGTCGTTGAACACGGCATGCGCGCCGGCCGCCTTCAGGCGCGCTTCCTGGCCGGCGGCGATATGCCCGCCGCCGATGAATCCCAATACCGTCATGCCCGCCGCCACGGCGGCCGTCACGCCCGTGACGCTGTCTTCCAGCACCAGGCACTGGCCCGGTGGCACGCCAAAGGCGCTCGCCGCCGCCAGATATACGCCCGGATGCGGCTTGGCGTGACCGACCAGGTCAGGCGTAAATACGCGTTGATGGAACAGCGGCGCCATGCCAGTGCGCTCAAGCGCCGACAGCACGCGCGCGCTGACGCTGTTCGAGGCCACGGCCTTGGGTAAGGGGATGGCGGCCAGCGCCTGGGCCACGCCCGGCACGGCGCGCAATTGCGCATCGCAGGCCGCATCGACGGCGTTGCCGATGGCCATGATCTCGTCGGCCGGCAATTGCGGCAAGCCCAGCTCCTTGTAGATATCCTGCATCAGCGGCACCAGGCGCTGGCCCAGGCGCGGCTCGATCAAGCCTTGCAGGGTAACGCCCTGAGGCAGATTCGGCAGGCGTGGTGCCAGCAATTCCAGCAGCGCTTGCAGGGCCACGGCTTCGCTGTCGATCAGCACGCCATCGCAGTCGCTGATCAGATGGGTAAAGCGCAGTGGGGTGGTGGCGGTATCAGGCATGGACTCTCCAGAAGACAACGGTGACGGGAAATGCGGCGGCCAGCCGGCCAAGGCAGGCATCGCAACGATCATAGGTGGAACAGGCGGACGCTACCACGCAGAAAACGTCTGCATGACGATACTTTTCTGCAAAGGGCAAACTACGGGGGAAAGAATGGGGCGCCAGGCAAGCGGCTACGCGCAAATACCAATTCAATACCACGCAATACCAATGATTATCGCTGATTTTTGAATTTGCTGCGCTCGCCTTGAAATCCGGGACGCGGGAGCGTCCCGGCAAGAGGGCTTATTTCAGCCAGCCACGGTGGCGGAAGTACAGGAACGGTGCGATGGCGCTGGTGATCATCAAGCCCCAGGCCCACGGATAGCCGAACGACCACTCCAGTTCGGGCATCAGCTTGAAGTTCATGCCGTACACGCTGGCGATCAGCGTTGGCGGCAGGAAGGCCACGCTGGCCACCGAGAAGATCTTGATGATCTTGTTCTGGTTGATGTTGATGAAACCGACGGTGGCATCCATCAGGAAGTTGATCTTGTCGAACAGGAAAGAGGTATGGCCATCGAGCGATTCGATATCGCGCAAAATCTGCCGTGCTTCCTCGAACTGCTCGGAATTCAATAAGCGGCCACGCATCAAAAAGCTCACGGCGCGGCGCGTATCCATCATGTTGCGGCGGATACGGCCATTCAAATCTTCCTCATGGGCAATCGCGTTCAGCGCTTCGGCCGCGTGCGCATCAGTAAATTCCTTTTGCAGCACGCGCGTGCTGACTTCTTCCAGGTTCTGGTAGATGCCTTCGAGCACGTCGGCCGAATATTCTGCATCGGTGGCGTACAGGTCGAGCAGCACGTCCATGTAGTCGGCAATCGAGCCTGGCCGCGAGCGGGCGCGCATGCGCACCAGGCGGAACACGGGCAGGTCGTCCGTATGCATGGAAAACAGAATCTTGCGCGCCAGAATGAAGGCCACGGTGATGACGCGCGAGGGACCGTCGTCTTCTTCACGCAGAAAGTCGGTGCGCAGATGCAAGTCGCCGTTTTCCGCTTCGTAATAGCGGGCCGACGCTTCAATATCCTTGACTTCGTCTTCGCCCGGCAGGGTGACGTTGTAGATGGCCTTGACCCAGGCCCGTTCATCATCGGTGGGGTCGGTCAGGTCGACCCACACCGGTTCGGCATTTTCGAGGTCTGCGCGGCTGTCGATCGGCACCTGGTTGAGCCGGCCATTCTGTAATACAAAGACATTGATCATGCGCGCTCTCAGCCGGATGTGGGGTTATCGTGATGTGCTGGCGCTGGCGCCAAAAATGAAAACAGCGCAAGTGTACCCGCAAAGGCCTTTTCACGACCACCCCCGGCAGCGCTTTTTCACGGAAAAAGTGCGGCGTTGCACCAAGGGAGACGATTAAGATGCTGCGCCGCAATAGTGCCAATCAGGCAGCTTTGACTTTATGCAAATAAAGCCGGCTGCCATCAAGGCAATTCCGCCGCCCCCATGCGGCGCAGGATGACACTGGTACGCCGGTTCAGATAGCCCGTATCGCGGTGACGGTCGTAAAAGCGGGGATTCGGCAACATCACGGCCAGTTTCGCCGCCTGCGCCGTACTCAGGCCCGCCGCGCTGACATGGTAGTAGTGGCGCGCGGCCGCTTCGGCGCCGAAGATGCCCGTGCCAAACTCCACCACATTCAAATAAATTTCAAAGATGCGCTGCTTCTCCATCAGGCTTTCCAGCATATACGTGATGATCAGTTCCTGGCCCTTGCGCACATAGCTGCGTGAACCGGACAGGAACAGATTCTTCGCCAGTTGCTGCGTGATGGTCGAACCGCCCGCCACGACCTTTTGTTTTTTGCTATTTTTCTCATATGCCTTTTGCAAGGCTTCCCAGTCCACGCCTTCGTGTTCGGAAAAATTCGCGTCTTCCGAAGCGATGATGGCCCGTTTCAGGTTGTTCGAGATGCGGTTGTATGGCACCCACGTCTGCTTGATCGTGGCATTCGGATTCTTGTCCTGCAAGACGGACAACTGTTCGCGCATGAAGGCCGTGCTGGATGGATTGTGGTCGATCCACCACCAGATTTGCAGGAAGAAATACAGTTGCACGACGACAAAGGCCAGCACGGGCACGATGAACAGCCACTTGATCCAGCCGTAGCGGCTGCCGCCTCTACCTTTTTGCGCGCCCTTCTTGCCGCCGCTCACAGGCTGCCCCGCAATTGCGCCAGCAAGTCCTGCGTCTGCGGCCGCACGCCGCGCCACACGTAAAATGCTTCGGCCGCCTGCTCTACCAGCATGCCCAGGCCATCGCGCACCTGCGCGCCATGCTGCGCGGCAAAGTCCATGAAGACGGTGGGCTGGGCGCCATACATCATGTCCAGCGCCAGCGTGCCACTGCCAAAAACACTGGGCGGCACGGGCGGCAAGTCACCCGCCAGGCTGGCCGAGGTGGCATTGATGACGATATCGAAGACGCCGTCCGCCTGCGCGAAGCTACCTGCGCGCAGCTGGGCAGCGTGACTCGCCGCATCCGCGAACTGCGCCACCAGCGCCTCGGCCGTGGCCACTGTGCGGTTGGCAATGAACACTTCCTGCGGCGCCTGCTCCAGCAAGGGCAGCACCGCGCCGCGCGCTGCGCCGCCCGCGCCCAGCAGCAAAATGCGCTTGCCGGCGATGGCCACACAAGCGTTGCGCACGATGTCGGCCACCAGGCCCGCGCCATCGGTATTGTCGCCAAGAATGGTCTCGCCCTCGAAACGCAGGGTATTGACGGCACCGGCCGCTTGCGCGCGCGGCGTCAGGACGGTGGCCAGCGCACACGCATCGAGTTTGAAGGGCACCGTCACATTCGCGCCCTTGCCGCCCTCGGCAGCAAACGTGCGGGCCGCCAGGGCAAAGCCATCGAGCGGCGCCAGCCGGCGTTCGTAGACGATGGGCTCGCCCGTCTGCAGGGCAAACGCGGCGTGGATCAGGGGGACTTGCTGTGGGCGATGGGATTGCCGAAGACGCAATATTGATCAGGATTCATTTCTTGCTTGTTCAATTGCTGCCGCCAGTCAGGTTAGCTTCCATTTTTTCTTCGCGCGTAAATTTGAAACGGGTGATGACGACCCACAGATCATCTTTATCACTTGACAACATATTCGGTGGGAAACGGCCGAACGGCGCCGAACGGCGCACGATGGCCAGGGCGGCCGCGTCCAGCGCCGGGTTGCCCGAGCTTTTCTCCACGCGGGCGCCGCCTTCCTTCTGGTAAATCGTGCCATCCTGGAAGATAGGGATGTAGACGACCAGTTCGCCATATATCTTGCGGCCATTCTTTTGCGGGAAATTCAGGGTGCCGATTTCCTCGATACGCTTTTGCAGGGTCTTGTAATACATGGCATAGCCGACCTCCTGCGTGCTGGGCGTAATAAAAGTCTTGCGCGGACGTTTATTCTGGTCTTCCACGGTCTGGCTGATCTCGGCCGCCATGCGCGCGATGGCCTTGCTGCTTTCCATCAAGTCCGAACCGGACGCCAGCGGATTGGGTTTGTCCTGTTCCGTGACGGGCGCGGCGCGGTAGGGCGTCGGCCTGGCCGCCTGTGTCAGCAATTCCTGCTGTTTTTGTTCCAGTTCGGCAATGCGCCGGGCGCTGGCCTTGACGCTGTCGCCCTCTTCCACCTTGCGCATGTCGGGCAAGGGCGACTTGGCGCGGCCCTTGTCGGCCTGGCCACCGCCATCGAGGTTGGCTTGCGCCAGAGCATCGGCCTTCAGCGGTTTGTTCGCATGCTTGGCGTTGACCAGGATCACTTCCAGGCCGGGATCGGTGGCGACGGCGCGCTGCGGCGCCGGGGCGACAAAATGCATCGCCAGCAAGGCGCCGTGCGCCAGCAGCGATACCGCCACGGCAATCATCAGGAAACGATACTCTCGGAAAGACTTCACGCGCAACCCAGTTCCTTACAACACACGATACAAGATGGCTGAATTCTACGTCAAAGGGCGTTGCCGGCAACAGTTTTCAGCACCGCCCTGGTGGCCTGCCTGGCGCCTTACTTGACCTCGGGCTCGCTGACCACGTCTTCACTGGCCAGTTCCGCCACTTCCGCATCGGCATCGCTGACCTGGTTCGCCGCTTCCGGCGCCGCTTCCACCGCGCCGGCGTCACCCGCATCTTCTTCGTAGTCGAGCTCGGCATCGGCCGCCGCATCGGGCACGGCGGCGATTTCCAACAGGCGCGCTTCAATGCTCAGGTCGACTTCATCCCAGCGCAGCAAGTCCAGTTTCACCTGGGCGCCGCGCGCCACCGATGGCATGCCCGGCAGCTTGATGACGAGCGGAATGTCGACCAGGCGCAGGATTTCATCTTTCAAGACGACGGCATCGACCTGGCGCGCGTTTTCCTGGTGCAGCCAGCGCAAGCACCAGTAGCGTTCCATGTTCGACTGGAAATCGCCATACGCGGCATACGCGGCGTCGAAGGCCGAAACGATGGCGAACAAATTCGCATCGCGCGGCTTGAATGGCGCCACCAGCGGCGCCGTCACGCCATGCTCGGCGCAGGCGATGATTTGCCACTGGTTCACCAGATCCGTGTAGCGGCGCAAGGGCGAGGTGCTCCACGCATATTGATCCACACCCAGGCCCTGGTGCGGCGCCGCATGGGTCACCATGCGCACCTGCATCTTGGCCGCCCAGCTATTGCCGCTGCCGCCGCCCTGGCTGCGGTAGATGCCCGGCACGCCATGGTCGTGCAGCATCTTGCCCCAGGTACTGTTGGCAAAGATCATCAGTTCGGCGACGATCTTGTCCAGCGGCGCGCCACGCTTGCGGCGCGCCACGGTGACGATATCGTTTTCCACATAAAAGTTGAAATCGACGCGGTTATTCTGTTCCGGCTTCAGGCCGAACGCTTCGCGCTTCTTCATGCGGCCCTGTTCCAGCTGCTGCGCCCATTGCCACAGCACGGCAAAATCGGCCTTGTGCGGATACTCGCCTTCGCCGCTGGCCAGGGTTTCCTCGTTGACCAGGTCGTCTAACTGGTTATGCCGCAAATTGCTGGCGATCGGCACCAGTTCGGCGCGCGTCTGCGTGCTGATGACCGCCCAGTCGGCTTTCGGGTCCAGGGTGGCGTACAGCGACAGGGCCGGGCACGTCGTGCCTTCCGCCAGCGTGAAAGCATTCACGATTTCGTCCGGCAGCATGGTGATCTTGTCGCCCGGCATGTAGACGGTCGACATGCGCTGGCGCGCCATCTTGTCGATCACGTCTTCCGGGCGGATGCCCAGGCCCGGCGCGGCGATGTGGATACCCACTTTCACGGTGCCATCGGGCAACGGCTGCACGGAGAAGGCATCGTCGATCTCGGTGGTGGTCACGTCGTCGATCGAGAAGGCGGCCACCTCGGCCAGCGGCAGCTTGGCCGTCACGGCGGGCACGGGCACGCTGGGGAAGCCGGCACCTTTCGGGAAATTTTCAAAGAGGAATTTCGACAGGTGCAAGTCTTTCGGCGAAGCAATACCGCCAACGGCCAGCATCAGGCGCGGTGGCGTCGTGTGCAATTCTGTGCACGCCGCTTCCAGCGCCTTGTATTCGATGGTGTTCTTGTCCGGTTTGAACAGCAGTTGCAGCACCATGGGCTGCATCGAGGCAGGCAAGCGGTTCTGTTTCAGCTCTTCCACATAGCTTGCCTGCACCAGCGCCTGCTGCTTTTTCTTTTCGATGCCGGCCAGGGCCGCCTTCAGCGACGCTTCCGGCGCCGCCTTGTAGCGGCCACGGCCCTTCTTGTAGAAATACACGGGCGCCGAATGCAGGGCCAGGATCAGGCCGGCCGCTTCCGGCGGCAACGGTGCGTGGCCGAAATACTCGGCGCCCAGCTCGGCAAAGCCGAACTCGTCTTCGCCCGCCACTTCCCACAGGAAATCGAGGTCGATCTCGGCGGCAATGCTCTTGGCCTGTTCCAGCAGCTCGGCCGGGGCCGGCTTTTCATACTGCAGCAGCACATCCTTGACCTTGACCTTGGTGCGCTTGCCGCTGGCCATTTCCACTTGATACGCTTCACCCGCTTGCGACAGGACCGTGCCGACCTTGAAATCGCCGGATTCTTCAAAAAATAGATTCATTGTTATGCTTTGTTTATTAATGTGTCGGTTGTAACGGTGCGAGCGAAGGACGTCAACTCCAGCACCGCCGGCAAAAATACTTCGGTTACCAGCAGCAATCCCTGGTGACGCTGATACAGGCAGCGGCGGGCAAAAAACAGCGCCTGTTCGTCGACCCGCTGCCCTTCCCGTGCCAGCGCTGTCTGCGCCCGCTGCACCAGCGGGTGGCCGGCGCGCAAGCGGGCAAATTCAAGGGTACCGCGCCGCACCATGCGGTCACCGAACAGGGTCGTGCCCAGCGATCGCTCGCCCAGCGCGGAAAACAAGGGCCAGTCCGTGGCCGTCGCCTGCATGGGCACGACGGTATGGCCAAACACGGCCGGTTTGTTATCACAACGCAACAGCACTTCGCGTTCCCATACCCGGCCCGCGCGGTGCAAACCAATGATGGCAGCCTCGTCGTTCAAACAACGTGCCGTTTCCTGATGCAAACATTGCACGCGAAATGCCTGGCTATGCGCTTTCAGCTTGGCCGTCAGCGAACCGCCGCCCGTCAGCCAGTGACGCAAGGCCGGTGGTGCATTGACGGCATTTACGTGCGCATGCCATTGCGCCTGGCGTAGCGAACCCGGCCTCACTGGGCGGCGTCCGCATCGATGCCGCAAAAGGCCAGCACGGGCGCCAGGTAGTCGGCAAATTCGCTGATGCCATGGTCGCTGCCGTCGATGACGCACTGTTGCGCCCCCTGATAATGCGCCAGCATGTCGCGGTAGTCGAGCACTTCATCGCCGGTGGCGGCAATCAGAAAGTAACGTTGCGGCTCAGTAATTTTCGCTACGGCAAACGCACGCAGTTCGTCGATATACTCGCGCTTGAACTCGAATGGCTGGTCCGAATGGAACTCGGTCGTCACGCCCACATGCTGTTCCAGGTCGATCAGCGGCACGATGGCAGGGTTCAGCAGCACGGCGCGGCAACCGAGCTGCTCGGCCAGCCAGGTGGCGTAATAACCGCCCAGGGATGAGCCGATAATCGTCAGCTCGGCCGGCGCCACGTCTTTCACCAAAGACAGGGCCAGCTCGATGGCCAGCTTGGGCGAGGCCGGCAATTGCGGGCACAGCCATTCATCTGCGCGGCCCAGCGCCTGCATCTGCGCGGCCAGCAGGCGCGACTTCATCGACAGCGGCGACGAGCGGAATCCATGCAGGTACAGAATCATCGGCCCAGCGCCTCCAGCAACTTCTGGTGCACGCCGCCAAAGCCGCCGTTGCTCATGACGACGATCTGGTCGCCGGGACGGGCGCTGGCGGCCACGGCGGCCACCAGGGTATCGATGTCTTCATACGCGCTGGCAATCTTGCCCAGCGGCGCCAGCGCGTCGCCCAGGCTCCAGCCCAGCGCCGCATGGCTGCCGTAACCGAAGACCAGGTCGGCATCCTTCAGGCTGCCGGGCAGCGCATCTTTCATGGCGCCCAGCTTCATGGTGTTCGAACGCGGTTCCAGCACGGCCAGGATGCGGGCGCTGCTGCCGATTTTTTGCCGCAGGCCGCCCACGGTGGTGGCAATGGCCGTCGGGTGATGCGCGAAATCGTCGTACACGGTAATGTCGTTGACCACGCCGCGTACTTCCATGCGCCGCTTGACGCTCTCGAACGTGGCCAGCGACGCGCAGGCCTGGGCCATCGGTACGCCCACATGGCGCGCGGCGGCGATGGCCGCCAGCGCATTGCTGCGGTTGTGCTTGCCCGTCAGCGCCCACGCCACATGGCCTTCCTGCTGGCCATTGAAATATACGTCGAAGCTGCCATCGGCGTGCTCTTGCAGTTGCCAGTTAGCATCTTGGCCAAAACTTTCCTTTTCACTCCAGCAACCACGCGCCAGCACGCGCTGCAGCGACGCTTCGTCGCCATTGAACACCAGGCGGCCGATGCCGGGCACCGTGCGCACCAGATGGTGGAATTGCGTCTCGATCGCGTGCAGATCGGGGAAGATGTCGGCGTGATCATATTCCAGGTTATTCATGATGGCCGTCTTCGCGTGGTAATGCACGAACTTGCTGCGCTTGTCGAAGAAGGCCGTGTCGTATTCATCGGCTTCGATGACGAAGAAGTCCGACTCGGCGCTCTTGCCGTCGACTTTGCCGCTGAGACGGGCGGAAATGCCAAAGTTCATCGGCACGCCACCGATCAGGAAGCCCGGCGCATAGCCCGCGTCTTCGAGTATCCAGGCCAGCATGGCCGAGGTGGTCGTCTTGCCATGCGTGCCGGCCACGGCCAGTACCCACTTGTTGCGCAAGATGTGTTCGCCGATCCACTGCGGGCCGGACACGTACGGCAGGCTGCGGTTGAGGATTTCTTCCACCAGCGGGTTGCCGCGCGAGACGACATTGCCAATCACATACAAATCCGGGTTCAGCTTGGTTTGTTCGGGATCAAAGCCCTGGATCAGTTCGATTCCCTGCGATTCCAGCTGGGTGCTCATCGGCGGATACACGTTGGCATCGCAACCAGTAACTTTATGGCCGGCTTCCTTGGCCAGCACGGCCAGGCCGCCCATGAAGGTACCGCAAATGCCGAGAATATGAATATGCATGTGATCAGTGCGAAAGGTGCACGCTTAAGTAAGTAAGACGGTGAGATAAAAAAGAGCAAGTGTGGGATTTTACCTGACGCCATGACTTTTTCCGCTTCGGAGTATCATCTCGCTCATGACGAACGATGCATTTGACGATAGCGCGCAGCTGCGCCAGGAAATCGCCGCCGCTGCCGCGCGCCTGGTGGCGCAGGATGGCGCCGACTATGGCAGCGCCAAGCGCAAGGCGGCGCGGCAAGTCCTGGGCGACGCGCCCAGCCCGCCCAACGTATTGCCCGATAACGACATGATCGAGGAACAGGTGCGGCAATACAATGCCCTGTTCCTGCCCGACAGCCAGCCGGCGCGCCTGTTCCAGCTGCGCACGATCGCGCTGCAGGTCATGGAAGCGTTGCAACAGTTTCATCCCCTGCTCAGCGGCCCCGTGCTCAACGGCACGGCCGGCCCCCACGACGAGATCTATTTGCAGCTGTTTGCCGAGAGCGCCAAGGAAATCCACATCTTTCTGCTGAATAAAAATGTCGTGCTCGACATGTCGGAAAGCCCGCATTTCAAGGGAGCGCGTTATGATGCGGTCGAGACAGCCAGTTTCTTGTGGAGAAACGAAGGCGTGCACGCGGCCATGTATGAGCTCGACGATATGCGCGGTGCACTGAAAGCCAAGGCGGACGGCAAAGTGCTGCGCACCGACATCGCCGGGCTGCGCAGCCTGCTGGCCGCCAGCCTCGCCGATGGCGTGCCGGCTGCCGACTAACATTGATATAGATAAAGTTATGACAAAAAAGAATTGGATCGGCTGCGCCATCGTGGCGCTGATGTTCGGCGGCATGGGCGCCTACGTGGGCTTGAGCAAGGAAAAAGCGAAAGCAGCGGGACCGCTGACGACCACCATCGCGCCCGGCGCGACGGGTCCCGTCAACGAGCTGTATGCGCTGTCCCTGCCGGACGCGGCGGGCATCACGCAAGCCTTGTCGCAATGGAAAGGCAAGAATTTGCTGGTGAATTTCTGGGCGCCGTGGTGTCCGCCTTGCGTGGAAGAAATGCCGGAGTTATCTGAAGTACAAGGCCACTATGCGGCAAAAAACCTGCAAGTGATCGGTATCGGTATCGATTCGGCCAGTAATATTGCCACTTTTGCCAGCAAGGTCAAGATCGCCTATCCTGTGTATGTGTCCGGTCTGAGCGGCACCGACCTGTCGCGTCATTTTGGCAATGCCACCGGCGGTTTGCCCTTTACGGTGCTGATCGGCGCCGATGGCGAAGTCAAAAAGACCTATCTGGGCCGCTTGAAATTTGATCAGTTGCGCGCCGATCTGGATAAATTGTAAATTCGGAGCGTGCTTTTTTCTCTTGCCAATGCGTATCTTTGGCGGCAAAATGCGGAACTTTCGCTAAAACGGTCTTCCATACATGGCAAAAAACCTCCTTCTGCTCAACGGTCCCAACCTGAATTTGCTGGGAACGCGCGAGCCAGAGGTCTACGGCGCCAGCACCTTGGCCGATATCGAGCAGGCAGCAATGGCGCAAGCCATGGCGGCCGGTGCCGACCTGATCTGCTTTCAAAGCAACCATGAAGGCGCACTGATCGACCGCATCCATGCCGCGCGAGCGGAAGGGATCGATGCCATCGTCATCAATCCGGGCGGCCTGACCCATACCAGCGTTGCCTTGCGCGATGCGCTGGCCGGGGTCGCCATCCCGTTCGTGGAAGTCCATATCTCGAATATTTATCAACGCGAAACGTTTCGACATCACTCATTTCTCAGCGCGATCGCGCAGGGGACGATCTGCGGGCTAGGTATCGATGGATATCGGCTTGCCATCGACTTTGCACTTAAAAAACGTTAATCTACGCGATCTGCACGTATTTAGCGCGGCGATAGGTTCTGGACATCACCGCATCACTCATAAAACAAACTACATTCCTAGGGGTTTTACATGGATCTACGAAAACTCAAGACCTTGATCGACCTGGTCGCCGAATCGGATATCGCAGAGCTGGAAGTGACCGAAGGCGAAAGCAAGGTTCGCATCGTCAAATCGTCGGCCATGCCGCAAAACCAGATGGTCATGATGCAGCCGCAAGGCATGCAAGCCCACTACCAGCCAGCCGCACCAGCCGCGCCTGCGCCAGCGGCCGCAGTCGTCGCCGCCGAGCCTACGGGCTATGTGGTCAAGTCGCCCATGGTTGGCACCTTCTACCGCTCCTCCGCTCCTGGCAGCGCCGCCTATGTTGAAGTGGGCTCGGCCGTCAAGGAAGGTGATACCCTGTGCATCATCGAAGCGATGAAGCTCCTGAATGAAATCGACTCCGATAAAGCCGGTGTCGTGACCCAGATCCTGGTCGAAAACGGCCAGCCGGTCGAATTCGGTCAACCCTTGTTTGTGATCGGCTAAAACCCAGTCCACACGGCCGGCAACGGCCGTTTGCAGTTTTAGCCCCTCACACTTGTTGTTTCGCCGGCTCGCCGGCTCTCACAGACATACGCGAACCTACCATGTTTGAAAAAATCCTGATTGCCAACCGTGGTGAAATTGCCCTCCGTATTCAGCGCGCCTGCCGCGAAATGGGCATTAAAACGGTTGTAGTCCACTCCGAAGCCGACAAGGACGCAAAATACGTCAAGCTGGCCGACGAATCCGTTTGTATCGGCCCGGCACAGTCGGCCCTGAGCTACCTGAACATGCCCGCCATTATCAGCGCCGCTGAAGTGACGGATGCACAAGCGATTCACCCAGGCTATGGCTTCCTGTCGGAAAACGCCGACTTTGCCGAACGCGTCGAGAAATCGGGCTTCGTCTTCATCGGCCCGCGCTCCGAATCGATCCGTTTGATGGGCGACAAAGTGTCGGCCAAGCAAACCATGATCAAGGCCGGCGTACCGTGCGTGCCCGGCTCGGAAGGCGCGCTGCCGGACGATCCGAAAGCGATCGTCCAAATTGCCCGCAAAGTCGGCTACCCGGTCATCATCAAGGCTGCCGGCGGCGGTGGCGGACGCGGCATGCGCGTGGTGCACACGGAAGCTGCCCTGATCAACGCCGTGTCGATGACCAAGACGGAAGCCGGTACGGCTTTCGGCAACCCTGAAGTGTATATGGAGAAGTACCTGGAAAATCCGCGCCACGTGGAAATCCAGATCCTCGCCGACGAACACAAGAACGCCGTCTGGCTGGGCGAGCGCGACTGCTCCATGCAGCGCCGCCACCAGAAAGTCATCGAAGAAGCACCAGCGCCAGGCATCCCGCGTAAACTCATCGAGAAAATCGGCGACCGTTGCGCCGAAGCCTGCCGCAAGATCGGCTACCGCGGCGCCGGCACGTTTGAATTCCTGTACGAAAACGGCGAGTTCTATTTCATTGAAATGAATACCCGCGTGCAAGTGGAACATCCCGTCACCGAGATGATCACCGGCATCGACATCGTGCAAGAGCAGATCCGCATCGCCGCCGGCGAAAAACTGCGTTTCCGCCAGCGCGACGTCTTGCTGTCGGGCCACGCCATCGAGTGCCGCATCAATGCCGAAGATCCGTTCAAGTTCACGCCATCGCCAGGCAAGATCGTCTCGTGGCATGCGCCGGGCGGCCCTGGCATCCGCGTCGACTCGCACGCCTACGCCGGTTACTACGTGCCGCCGCACTACGACTCGATGATCGGCAAAGTGATCGCTTACGGCGCCACGCGCGAGCAAGCGATCCGCCGCATGCAGATCGCCCTGTCCGAAATGGTGGTCGAAGGCATCAACACGAACATCGCCTTGCACCGCGAACTGATGATCGACGCGCGCTTCATCGAAGGCGGCACCAACATTCACTATCTGGAACAGAAACTGGCCGACATGCCGGACCTGGGCAAGAACCTGAATGGCGGCAGCCCCAGCATCGCCAAGAAATCCGAAATCAAGGCGGACGCATGAGCTGGACAGAAATCGTCATCGAAATCGCCCGTGACAACGCCGAGGCCATGTCCGACGCGTTGATGGAAGCGGGTGCCCTGTCGGTCTCGGTGGAAGACGCCGATGAAGGCACGGATGCCGAGCAGCCTCTGTTTGGCGAGCCCGGCATGGAACCGAAGGAAGCGGCGTGGGAACGCAGCCGCGTGGTGGCGCTGACCGACGTCGATGCCGACCAGGCCGCCATCGTGGCTGCCGCCGCCGCAGCGGTCGGCATGGTGGAAGTTCCCGCCTTTACCATGCGCCCCGTGGAAGAGCAGGACTGGGTGCGCCTGACCCAGTCGCAATTCGCGCCGATTCACATCGGCAAGAATATCTGGGTCGTGCCCAGCTGGCACGAGGCACCGGATCCTGACGGCCTGATCCTGGAACTGGACCCGGGCCTGGCCTTCGGCACGGGCAGCCATCCGACCACGCGTTTGTGCATGGAATGGCTGGAAGCCAATCCCGCTCCTGGCAAGAGCGTGCTCGACTACGGTTGCGGCTCCGGCATCCTGGCCATGGTGGCCAAGAAGCTGGACGCGCAAACCGTGGTCGGTGTCGATATCGACCCGCAAGCGATCGAATCGGCTGGCTTGAATGCCGAACGCAACCAGTGCGAGATCGAATATTTCTTGCCAGACACGTTTGCCACGTCGGCACACGCCACGGCCAAGTTTGACATCGTCGTCGCCAATATCCTGTCGAGCCCATTGATGCTGATGGCGCCCATGCTGTCGGGCCGTGTTGCCGCCGGCGGCGCCCTGATCCTGTCCGGCGTGCTGGCACGCCAGGCGGAAGAAGTGGCCGCAGCCTACGCACCGTTCATCGAACTGGGTGTGTGGGCCGAGCAAGATGGCTGGGTGGCCCTGCATGGCCGCCTGGGCAGCACGCAAGCGCCTGCGCCCCGCGCGGAAGGTGCATAAGCACAGCAATGGCCCTCGCCACCAAATGCCCCCATTGCAACACGATATTTCGGGTCGCTGCTGACCAGTTGAAGTTACGTGGGGGCATCGTGCGCTGTGGCACGTGCAGGGAAGTCTTTGACGGCAATGCCGCGCTGGTCGATCCAGCTGCGGCATCGCCGTTTTTAACGTCCGGCCCCAGCGCTGCCGCCGCGCTGTCGACCACGTATCCGGCCGACACCAGCCTGCCGTCCGCCACGGACGACGAACCCATCTATTCCCTCGACTTCGACACCTCGTTCGACCCGTTCGGCATCTTGCCGGCAACGGCGCAGCTCAAGGATGATGCAGACGATGGCGACCACATCGAGCTGGACCTCGACGTCAGCCTGCCTGCCGAAGCGCTGGCTGACGCGCCTGTCGCCGCCCCTGTCATGCCACCGGCCGAGCCGCCCGAAGCGCCGCTGCCCCAGCCGATGGCGCCGTTCAAGCGCCGCCAGGTCGATGACGCCCCCGCCTTCGCCACGTATTTGCGTGACAGCCGCCGCGAACCGAGCCTGGAAACGGTGGCAGCCCCAGTAGTCCCAGCCGAAAAAGTCAGCCTGGACAAGCCCACCCCCGCGCGCCGGGAACCCACGCTGGCCGACCACTCTTTTGACGCGCTGCCCGCCGCCCCCGTTGCGCCGGAGCCAGCCGAAGAGCAGGACGACTGCGTCCTGCCGCCGGCCGACGACGAACCGGCCTTTGTGATCCAGGGCCGGCGCCGCGAACAGAGCGGCAAGGCCTTGCGCGCGGCCATGGCCATCGGCTCGGTGCTGCTGCTCCTCCTGTTATTGCTGCAAGTGATGACCACCTTCCGCAATCCGCTGGCGGCGCAGTTTCCGCAGTGGAAGCCGACCCTGGTCGCGCTGTGCAAGCTCAGTGGCTGCCAGGTCGACTTGCCGGCGCAGATCGAGGCGCTGTCCATCGAACAGGGTGAATTGCAAACCATCAAGGAACACACTTTTTCCTACGTCTCGCTGCTGCGCAACCAGAGCCGCAGCGTGCAGGCCTGGCCCAGCATCGAACTGATCCTCAATGATGCGGACGACAAGCCCGTGCTGCGCCGCGTCATCGCGCCGCGCGACTACCTGCCGGCCACGATCGATGTGAGCAAGGGCTTTTCTCCCCGCTCGGAACAAACCATCAAACTGTATTTCACCTTGGACCAACTCACGGCGTCTGGCTACCATATCGCCATCTTTTACCCTTAACCGACACTATCATGACCAAAACATCGCTGATCTGCGGCTCGCTCGCCACCGACACCATCATGCAATTCCCCGGCCGCTTCGGCGAATCGCTGCTGGCCGACCAGTTGCACAAGGTGAACGTCTCCTTCCTCGTGCCCACCATGCGCACGGAGTTCGGCGGCTGCTCGGGCAACATCGCCTACAGCCTGAAAATGCTGGGCGGCGACCCGCGCATCGTCGGCGTCATGGGGCAAGACAGCGCCGCCTACCTGGAACGCCTGCAAAAGCTGGGCATTTCCACCGCCAACATCCTGATCAAGGCCGACAGCTACAACGCGCAGTGCTTCGTCACGGCCGATGCGGACAATAACCAGATCAATGCCTTCCACCCGGGTGCCATGTCGTTTGCGCATGAAAATCCGATCGCCAATGCGGGCCCGGCCAAGGTTGCCATCATTTCGCCCGACGGCGACCAGGGCATGCTCAAGCACGCCGCCGACCTGGCAGAACTGGGCATCCCTTTCATGTTCGACCCGGGTCAACAGTTGCCACGCTTCAATGGCGACCAGTTGATCGACTTCATCAACAAAGCCACGTATGTGTCGGCCAACGACTATGAAATGGAAATGTTGATGGAACGTACGGGCTTGACCCTGCCGGAGATCGCCAGCCGCCTGGACGCGCTGATCGTCACGCGTGGCGAAAAAGGGTCGGAAATCTATACGGACGGCAAGCGCATCGACATTCCTGTCGTGGCTGCCAAGGAAGTGCTGGACCCGACCGGTTGCGGCGATGCCTACCGTGCCGGCTTGCTGTTCGGCATCACCAACGACCTGGGCTGGGAAACCAGCGGCCGCCTGGCCAGCCTGCTGGGCGCGATTAAAATCGCCACGCAGGGCGCGCAAAACCATGTGTTTACACCAGAAAGCATCGCCGAGCAGTTCGAAGCGGCATTTGGTTACCGCTATTAATCCATCGAAGCCCGAGTAAGGCTGGGGTCGGACCCTGAGGGTCCGACCCCAGTATCTGCATTTGGGGTTCTGGCAAGCAGCCAGACCCCCCTCTCGTTTTACCTCAGCACAATAATCATCCCCACCAGCACTTGCGCGATCTGCAACAGGATCAGCGCTACCAGCAGCGACAAGTCCAGGCTGCCGACCAGCGGCACGACCTTGCGGATAGGACGCAGCAGCGGCTCGTTCAGGGCCCGTACAAACGGCGCCAGCGGCGCATGCGGGTTGACCCAGCTGAAGATGGCTTCGATGATCAGCAGGGCCATGAAACCATAGAGTATCCATTGCAGGAAGCGTTGCAGCGACTTGAGCAGCACCACTTCGACTGGTTGACCAGAAATAAACAGCACCGAGCTGGCCAGCAGCACGATCAGGAAGGCGCCGATCAGGCTGGCCCAGTCATACCCGCCCACGCCCGGCACCACGCGGCGCAGGGGGCGCACCAGCCAGTCGGACAATTGAAACGTGAATTGCGCCACCGATGAAGGGGGCCGCACGCGCACCGCCTGCATCCAGAAGCGCAGCAGCAATACGCCGCCCAGCAAGGTGGCAATGGTATCAACGATCAATGTAAGGATAACGATCAGCACGACTAATTCTCCAAAAAAAAACCGCTGTGTGATTGAGTCACACAGCGGCGTGTTGCCTCATCCAGGCACCCGTATCGTTGAAATTACGATGGGCGGGTGCTGGTTGGGAATGGCCAGGCTGCAGCCGGTGCCAACACGGTTTTTGCTACAGGTGCGATAGGTGCCGATGGCTTGGCGACAGGCGCTGCCTTCTTCGGTGCGGCCTTTTTAGGCGCGGCCTTCTTGGCGGCTGGTTTGGCGACCACGGCGGCAGGTGCCGCTGCTGCCGGTGCCGCTGCCACGACTGGCGCTGCGGCTGGCTTGGCGGCAGGTTTCGCTGCGGCTTTCGCTGCTGGCTTGGCTGCTGGCTTGGCTGCTGGCTTGGCTGCAGGTTTCGCTGCAACCTTGACGACAGGTTTCGCTGCTGCTTTGGCAACCGGTTTGGCGGCTACTTTAGCTGCTGGCTTGGCGGCAACTTTCGCTACCGGCTTGGCTGCTACCTTGGCCGCTGGCTTGGCCGCAGCTTTGGCTGCCGGCTTCGCTGCTACCTTGGCGGCTGGCTTGGCGACGACTTTTTTCGCTGCTGGCTTGGCCACTGCTTTGGCGGCAGGTTTCGCTGCGGCTTTCGCTGCTGGCTTGGCTGCTGCTTTGGCTACCGGCTTGGCAACGGCTTTTTTCGCTGCTGGCTTGGCGGCTGGCTTGGCTGCCGCTTTTGCTGCTGGCTTCGCTGCTACCTTGGCCGCTGGCTTGGCTGCAGCTTTTGCTGCTGGCTTCGCTGCTGCTTTGGCGGCCGGCTTGGCTGCTGCCTTGGCGACGACTTTTTTCGCTGCCGGCTTGGCTGCTGCCTTGGCGACCGGTTTGGCGGCAGGTTTCGCTGCGGCTTTTTTCACTGCTGGCTTGGCTGCTGGTTTTGCTGCGGCTTTGGCCGCTGGTTTTGCTGCGGCTTTTGCTACTGGCTTGGCGGCCGGCTTGGCAACAGCTTTTTTCGCCACTGGCTTGGTTGCTGCCTTGGCGGCAGGTTTCGCTGCCACTTTCGCGGCTGGCTTGGCTGCCGGCTTGGCTGCCGGCTTAGTTGCCGGTTTTGCTGCTGCCTTGGCCGCCGGTTTCGCTGCGGCTTTGGCTACTGGCTTGGCTGCCACTTTTGCTGCAGGCTTGGCTGCGGCTTTGGCGACTGGTTTGGCGGCTGGTTTGGCGGCTGGTTTCGCTGCGGCTTTGGCAGCTGGTTTAGCGGCAACCGTCTTGACTGCGGCTGCCGGCTTCTTCGCGGCAGGAGCAGCCTTGGCGGCTGGTTTCTTTACTTCTGATTTCTTAGCGGCTGTTGCCATTTGTCTCTCCTTCATCTGAGATGAGAAATTTAAGCTACAAGATTTAAACCCGTCCGACCCACCACAGGGATAGGCCAGGCGAATTATTCATCGGCACAAACGGTCGTTTGCGCTAATGAATTCGGCACCAGCTGAACTGCTGCAACTCCTCACGTTTGCAGCACTTCAGCCATCGTCGGTGCCACCCTGCTTTATCTCGCAGCTGGTGGCAAAGTCTGAATTCGGTCATTCGTTTTCGATGCCGTGCGTTTTTTCGCTCCTCGCATCGCGCTCGCCACAACACCTATGCGTCAAATAAAAAACCGCCATGCCTGAAAAAATTCGGGCACGGCGGCAGACGAAAACGGTGTGGTTTTGTGCATATCCGTGTAAATCTGTATCCCTGTTTTGCGAGCTTTTTTCGCTACCGCGCTGGTTAAAAAACCCCGCATTCTAACGCTCGCATTTGCAATCTCATAAAGTACACGAAAACCTTGTCAATGCGCAACCGGCACGACACGTTTTCGCCCGCTTTTTTGCACGTTACGCGTGCTATCGCACAATCGCGCGGCAAATGCTGCCGCCAGCGTCTCCGGAAATGATTTTTTGGGCCTGCCATGCGGCCCTTCGCGGCAGGCGAAAATCCTGGCGCAAGCCTCTTCGCAGCGCTGCATGAAGCATGCTTTTTTTCCGCCGCCACGCACGCGAAAAAAAAGCGCCGTCACGATGACGGCGCTTCTTGGCGTAGCCTGAAAAAGGACTATTCCCAGTTCAGCGCACCACCCGTTTGGTACTCGGTCACGCGCGTCTCGAAGAAGTTGCGTTCCTTCTTCATGTCGATCATTTCGCTCATCCACGGGAACGGATTTTCCTCTTGCGCGAACAGCGGCTCGAGGCCGATCTGCTGCGCGCGGCGGTTGGCGATGAAGCGCAGATAGCCCTTGAACATCGGCGCGTTCAGACCCAGCACGCCGCGTGGCATGGTGTCTTCCGCGTACGCGTATTCCAGCTCCACGGCTTGCATGAACAGCACTTTGATCTCTTCGCGGAATTCGGCCGTCCACAGCAGCGGATTTTCCATCTTGATCGTGTTGATCAAGTCGATGCCGAAGTTGCAGTGCATCGATTCGTCGCGCAGGATGTACTGGTACTGCTCGGCAGCACCCATCATCTTGTTCTGGCGGCCCAGCGCCAGGATCTGCGTGAAGCCGACGTAGAAGAACAGGCCTTCCATCAGGCAGGCAAACACGATCAGGGATTTCAGCAGCTTCTGGTCGTTTTCCACCGTGCCGGTGGTGAACGCGGGGTCGGTCAGCGTGTTGATGAACGGGATCAGGAATTCATCCTTGTCGCGGATCGACTTGACTTCGTTGTAGGCGTTGAAGATCTCGCCTTCGTCCAGGCCCAGCGATTCGACGATGTACTGGTAGGCGTGCGTATGGATCGCTTCCTCGAACGCCTGGCGCAGCAGGTACTGGCGGCATTCCGGTGCCGTGATGTGGCGGTAGGTGCCCAGCACGATGTTGTTGGCGGCCAGCGAGTCGGCCGTCACGAAGAAGCCCAGGTTGCGCTTGACCAGGCGGCGCTCGTCGTCCGTCAGGCCGTTCGGGTTTTTCCACAGCTCGATATCGCGCTGCATGTTCACTTCCTGCGGCATCCAGTGGTTGGCGCAGCCGGCCAGGTATTTGTCCCACGCCCACTTGTACTTGAACGGCACCAGCTGGTTGACGTCCGTCTTGCCGTTGATGATGCGCTTGTCGTCGGCATTCACGCGGCGCGCCACTTGCTCGGCGTTCGCTTCGGACGGCTCGGCACCGGCCGCCAGGTTCAATTCGGTATTTCCCAATGGCGCTTGCTGCGCCGGACGCGGCACAGCTGCCGACGTGGTTTCATCATCCCAGGACAACGACATAATATTCTTCCTTTCCATGCCGGCGAGCCGGCGATCCGCAACAGGCCCGTTGTATCGGACAATGCGGACATTAACAACATTGAATCAGCCCAGCAGCGCTGGGCTGACAACTAAAATTTTACTGGCAGGCTTCGCACTCTTCGAAACCGTCATCCCCTGGGCGCAGGTAGCAAGCTTCGCCATCGGCGTCGTCCGCTGCAGCTGCCACCACGGGCGCCACCACGGCGGCAGCGGCTGCCGCCACGACCGCTGCCTGGGCGCTTTGCGCGCTGGCCGACATGCCGCCATCGACTGCCACGGCGTTCAGGGCACCCGTCTTGGAGGTCGATTTCTCCATGTGGGTAGCGGCGATGGTACGCAGGTAGTAGGTGGTTTTCAGGCCACGCAGCCATGCCAGCTTGTAGGTCTCGTCGAGCTTCTTGCCCGACGCGCCAGCCATGTAGATGTTCAGCGACTGGGCCTGGTCGATCCACTTCTGGCGGCGCGAAGCCGCTTCCACCAGCCAGCTTGGCGATACTTCAAAGGCGGTGGCGTAGATGTCGCGCAAGTCTTGCGGGATGCGGTCGATCTTCACCAGCGAACCGTCGAAGTACTTCAGGTCGGAGATCATGACTTCATCCCACAAGTCGCGCGCCTTCAGGTCGCGCACCAGGTAGCCGTTGATCTCGGTGAATTCGCCCGACAGGTTCGATTTCACATACAGGTTCTGGAACGTCGGCTCGATACAGGCCGATACGCCGATGATGTTCGAAATCGTCGCCGTCGGGGCGATCGCCACGCAGTTCGAGTTGCGCATGCCGAACTTGGCGATGCGTTCGCGCACCGGGGTCCAGTCCATGGCCGACGAGGAATCGACTTCCAGGTAGCCGCCGCGCTCTTCGGCCAGCAGCTTCACCGAGTCTTGCGGCAGGATGCCACGGTCCCACAGCGAACCAGCATACGATTCATAGCGGCCGCGTTCTTCGGCCAGTTCCGTCGACGCCAGGTAGGCGTAATAGCACACCGCTTCCATCGAGGTGTCGGCAAAGCTGACGGCGGCATCCGAGGCGAACGGAATGCGCATCATGTGCAGGCAGTCCTGGAAGCCCATCACGCCCATGCCGACCGGACGGTGGCGCATGTTCGAATTGCGCGCCTTCTCGACCGCGTAGTAATTGATGTCGATGACGTTGTCGAGCATGCGCATGGCGGTGCGGATGGTCTTGGCCAGCTTGACGTGATCGAGCTTGCCTTCCTTCATGTGCGCCGGCATGTTCACGGAACCGAGGTTGCAGACGGCGATTTCGTCAGGACCCGTGTTCAGCGTGATTTCCGTGCACAGGTTCGAGCTGTGGACGACGCCGACGTGCGACTGCGGGCTGCGGATGTTGCAAGGATCCTTGAACGTGATCCATGGGTGGCCCGTTTCAAACAGCATCGACAGCATCTTGCGCCACAGGTCCAGCGCGGCGATCTTCTTGAACGAACGGATTTCGCCGGCGGCGGCCTTGGCTTCGTAGCCCAGGTAAGCCTTTTCAAAGGCCTTGCCGACCAGGTCGTGCAAATCTGGCGTTTCGGATGGCGAGAACAGGGTCCACTCGCCTTTTTCCATGACGCGCTTCATGAACATGTCGGGAATCCAGTTCGCCGTGTTCATGTCGTGCGTGCGGCGGCGGTCGTCGCCCGTGTTCTTGCGCAGGTCGAGGAATTCCTCGATGTCCATGTGCCAGGTTTCCAGGTAGGCGCAGACGGCGCCCTTGCGCTTGCCGCCCTGGTTGACTGCCACGGCCGTGTCGTTGACCACTTTCAGGAACGGCACCACGCCTTGCGACTTGCCGTTGGTGCCCTTGATGTGGGCGCCCAGGGCGCGCACTGGCGTCCAGTCGTTACCCAGGCCGCCGGCGTACTTGGCCAGCAGCGCGTTGTCCTTGATGGCGTCGTAGATGCCTTCCAGATCGTCCGAGACGGTGCTCAGGTAGCACGACGACAGCTGCGAACGCAGGGTACCCGAGTTGAACAGGGTCGGCGTCGAGCTCATGAAGTCGAACGAGGACAGCAGATTGTAGAACTCGATGGTGCGCGCTTCGCGGTCCGCTTCGTTCAGCGACAGGCCCATGGCCACGCGCATGTAGAACGCCTGCGGCATTTCGATGCGCACGTCATGGATGTGCAGGAAGTAGCGGTCATACAGCGTTTGCAGGCCGATGTAGCCGAATTGCAAGTCGCGGTCGGCAACGATGGCCTTGGCCAGGCGTTCCAGGTCGAAACTGGCAAGTACCGGGTTCAGCAGATCGTTGGCGATGCCCTTGGCGATATATTGCGGGAAATACGTCAGGTACTCGGCAGCAGCGGCCGCTTGCGGCACTTCCTTGCCGAACACTTCCTTGCGCACCGTGTGCAGCAGGATGCGGGCCGTGACCTGGCTGTAGGCCGGATCTTTTTCCATCAGCGCGCGCGCCGCCAGGATGGCCGACTTGTGCAGCTCTTCGACGGGCACGCCGTCGTACAGGTTCTTCACCGTTTCAGCCAGGATGGCGTCGGCATCGACGTGCTTTTCCAGGCCGGCGCAGGCGGCGTTGATCAGGTCGCGCACTTCCTGCATGTCCAGCAGGCGGCGCACGCCGTTGTCAGTGACGTTCAGTTGCGGTGCGGTCACTTGCGCGGAAGCGCCCAGCGCCTCCTTCTGCAAGCGGCGCTCTTCCATGTGCTTGGCACGGTACAGCACGTAGGCACGCGCCACGTCGTGTTCGCCCGAACGCATCAGCGACAGTTCCACCTGGTCTTGCACGTCTTCGATATGGAAGGTGCCGCCACCCGGATGGCGGCGCACCAGCGCGGCGACGACGCCGTCGGTCAGTTGCGCCACCAGTTCGCGGACGCGTGCCGACGCGGCGCCCTGGCCACCGTTAACGGCCAAAAACGCCTTGGTCATGGCGATGGCGATCTTCGAAGGCTCAAATGCCACCACCGCACCGTTGCGGCGGATGATGCGATAGTCGCCCAATGCCGCGCCGCTGCTCGCCACGCTATTGGCCGCGCCTGGCGCTGGCGATACTGGCGTTGGATGGATGGAAATATCTTGTGGTGATTGCATTGAAGCTCCCGTTGTCAGCTAAAGTCAGCCTGCAGTTTTGCTGCCGCGTGTGTTGTTGAATAGAACGCCCGATGGTCAGGGTTTCCTCAGGTATTTGTTGCTAAATAGTAAATAATATACAGCCAAAAATCAGACGGCCAACCTGTACAGCCCGGCTGGCGCGAAACACGATCAAGGGTGATGAAACGCCAGTTCCCGTTGCCGTATAAACAAACAGGGTAGCTTTGGCAATAATTCTGAAAACGTCTGTGATGGCACTACATATAGTCTTTAAATCCAAGTTATGCACTAATTGTAGTGCCCATCGAAAGGCGATGCAATAGTTTTCCGGCATCCGCCAGCGTAATTTTTTGTATTTTCATATACGATTTCGGTTGACTTTTCAGGGCACGGATGGAAAGCCCAATCCCCGCGTAGTAAGCGCTAACGCAGGCTGCCCGCGCATAGTTTCCAGCCAGCATACTTGATAAAAATGCCAGTCAAAAAACGGCCCCGGATCCGTCTTCCTGCCCGGCGCAATGTGCGCGTGGCCGCGCACCTGGGACAGCCCGTAGCGCGCTACCAGTGCCGCCGTCAGCACCGCCAGCACATGGTATTGCCGCGGCTGGAAGGGCACATCGTCCGCGCCTTCCATTTCGACACCGATGGAATAGCCATTGCACTGCGGGCGCCCTTCGAACATGGACGCGCCGGCATGCCAGGCACGTTGATCAGTAGAAACATATTGCAACAGCGCACCATCGCGCCGCACAAAAAAGTGCGCCGACACCTGCAAGCCACGCAGGTCGGCGAAAGAAGGATCGGCATTATAGTCTACCCGGCCGGTAAACAAGTCCGACACATGCGGTCCGCCGAAGTGGCCGCCCGGCAAGCTGATGTTATGGATCACCAGCAAGTCGACTTGCGCACCGTCCGGGCGCGCATCGTAGTATTGGGAGTCATAGCGCAGCGCGCCGTCGCACCAGCCGTCTTCATCTATCGTCCATGCTGTCATCAAGGTAACGCTTCCTGTATCGTCAATTTCTGCATGCGGTAACGCAGCTGGCGCACGCTCAGGCCCAGCTGGCGCGCCGCCCGTGCGCGGTGATAGCGCGCCTGCACCAGCGCCAGCATGATCATGTCGCGCTCGGCCTGGCGTAAATACATGTCCAGCGGCAAGACGGGCGGCACGCCATATGCCGCCATGCCGGGCAAGCACAGTTGCCGCTCCGGCAATGCCGGCGGCGCCCGCAGCGGCATGCCGCCCGCCGCAGACGGCAAGGCCAGCGCGTCGAGCGCAATCACGCCGCCATCGGCAAAGGCCAGCGCCCGCTCCAGCATATTTTCCAGTTCGCGCACATTGCCGGGGAATGCATACGCGGCCAGGGCCGCCAGCACCGGCGGCGCCAGGCTCACGGCCTGGTGTGGCGCCAGACGCGCCAGGATCACCTCACATAATACCTGCAGATCGCCGCGCCGCTCGCGCAGCGGCGGCAGCGCCAGCTCGATCACATTCAGGCGGTAAAACAGATCCTGGCGAAACGTGCCGGCGGCCACGCCGCGCGCCAGGCCATGCTGGCTGGCGCACAGGATGCGCACGTCGACGGCCTCGTCAGTACTACCGCCCAGCTTGCGCACGCGCCGCTCCTGCAGTACGCGCAACAGCTTGACCTGCATGGCCAGCGGCAGATCGTCGACTTCATCGAGCAGCAAACTGCCGCCATGGGCCGCCTGGAACAAGCCCTGGCGCTCATGCAGCGCGCCCGTATAGGCGCCCTGGCGGCAGCCGAAGAATTCGGCCTCCATCAACGTTTCGGGAATCGCGCCGCAGTTGACGGCAATAAAAGGGAAGCTGGCGCGCGCACCCTGCGCATGGATGGCGCGCGCCGCCAATTCCTTGCCCGTGCCCGATTCGCCGCGAATGGCCACCGGCGCGCCACAGCGGGCGATGCGGCCGATCTGCGCACGCAGCGCCTGCATGGGCAGGGAGTTGCCGCTCAGTTGAGGCGCCGGTGGCATGCCGGCGGCGGTCACGGCATGCGGGCTGAGGCTGGGACGGGACATGGGACGCGCCTTTCTGCAATGGCGGCGACGAAGCGCCTGCCGCAGATGCTACGCCGGACGCAGGCGGGACGACGTTACGATACGGATGAGCAACGCGCGCGAACTGCCGGCCGGCCCTTACAACGTGGCATGCGCGTGGCTGCAGTAATCGTGGCCCTTGGCTTGCACGTTTTCCGAGGCCGGGTAGTACACGCCGCAATGGGCGCAGCACAGCATCAGCTCTGCATCCGGCAATTCCTGTGGCCGGCCCGGCGGCGCATACGGGTTCGGCTGCTGTTGCTGCTGCGCGCGGGCGCGCTGCTGCATGCCCCGGATCTTGCTGCGGATAGCAAACAGCACCAGGAACACCAGCGCCAGCCAGAATAAAACACGTGTCATGCGAATCCTCGGTGTAAAACCACTTCCAGTACAAAACGGCTGCCGACATAGGCCAGCAGCAAGGTGGCGAAACCGGCCAGGGTAAAACTCAGGGCCGTCTTGCCGCGCCAGCCGCGGAAGCGGCGCCCTGCCAGCAGCGAGGCAAACAACAGCCACGACAGCATGGTAAACACCGACTTGTGATCCCAGGTCAAGGCCTTGCCAAATAATTGTTCGGAAAACACGATGCCCGACAGCACGGTCAAGCTGAGCAAGATAAAACCCAGGCCGATCATGCGGAACAGCAGCTTTTCCATCGTCAGCAGGGCCGGCAGCTGGTCCAGCGCGCTGCCGATGAAGCCGCGGCTTTCGCTGCGCGTATGCAAACGCGATTCCTGCAGCGCCATCAGCACGGCGTGAAAGGCGGCAATCGTCAGGGTGCTATAGGCCAGCACGGCCACGGCAATATGCCAGCCGAAGACGGCCGACTTGCCTTCCATGCTGACCTGGCTGCCAGGAAAGGCCCAGGCCAGGCCGATGGCGATGACGGCGCTGGGCATGACCATGCGGCGCAGTCCATCCAGACTGAAATTGCGGTTCTCTATCCAGTAAGCGCCCACCGATACCCACAGCGCGGCCGACAGCATGGCGGAAAAGCCGAAGCGCAAGGTGCCCGGCGCCATCAGGTCGAACCACAGGGTGGCGGCGTGCGCCAGCCAGGCGACGCCGGTCAGGCCGGCAATGAGCCGGGCACGGGACGAGGGAAGCACCGCGCACGCCGCGTACAACAGGGCGGCGATAAGAAAGAAATAGATCTGCATAGTTTAAGTTTACACCATAGCCGACAAGCGCGATTCAAGCGACAGCCCGGGTGACAGGCATTCCGCCGCCAGCCAATGCTGCAAGCCTGCCATGATATCGCGCCTGAGGCGCAACGGGGTAGCGCACCCTCAAGATTTCGGTATTCTTTCTACCGGCACACTTTTTCCACGGCACAACCACGTTGCCATCCTGATTAGCCAGTCCTATAATTATGTCCACATAGCAATATTCATCCACCCTAAGGCCACCGTCCCCCGCCATGCTTTCCTTCAGAAAAATTACCTGGACCTGTCTCCTGCTGGCCGCCTGCACTGTATTAAGCGGTTGCATGAAAAATGCGCCTTCCCAATCCACGTACGAAGAATATTTCCGCACCTCGATTCAAAGCTATGACCTGTACAAGGACTACTTCGAGATCGCGAAACTGGAAAAGCTGAATGGCTGGAAAGAGAACGAACAGTACGAAATCAAGGGCTCGGCCATCCTGCGCGCCAAGGTGGGCTACCTGGAACTGCTGGCCGACGTGGCCGACAAGCTCGAGACGCAGGCGAAGACGGATGGTTCCGTGGGCATGACCATGGGTCTGGGCCTGATGGCGCGCGGCATGAGCGGCGAAAACAAGGTTTTCCGCGACTTCTGGGCGCAGCAGCAGGAAAAGAAAGCGATTCCCGCGCCGCTGCTGACCCGCCAGGCGGCGATGACGGCCGAGCGCTTCGAAAACCTGCTGCAATGGTCGGACCAGATCGTACAGGACAATTACGGCGCGATCATCAACCGCCAGCTCAAGAAAGGCGATGAACTGACGCGCATCTATACACTGAGCTTCCGGCAGACGGAAAAAGGCTGGATGGGCTTTAACGCCCGCTAAGGGCGCTGCACATAAAAACCTCCGGACCATCGTTGGCACGGAGGTTTTTTTGATGGTTTTACTGATTTACTTCACATTCAGGCTCTTTTTCGCCTGTTCCAGCAAGTCCGTCTTGACCCAGTCCTTGGCCACGGGCGGCTTCGTCATGCGGCCCACGCCCGTTTTCACCATCACATCGGTGGTCACCTGGATATGCTCGGGCGAGATGTCGTACGAATACGGCGAATTGCTGATCGCGTCGTCGAAGTCATCCTTCGTGATCTGGCCGCGGAACACGACTTCGCGCACATACTTTTCCGCCGTCGCCTTGTTGTCGATAAAGGTCTTGGTCGCTTCGACGAAACAGCGCATGAATTTTTCCGCCACCGGGCGACGTTCTTTGTAGAACTTTTCCGTCATCACCATGGTACGCACGGGTTCGCCGATCGGCGTGTCGTACGGTTTCAGGATTTCTGTACCAAAACCTTTGTTGATCGCCTGCGACGATTGCGGTTCCGACTGCATCATGGCGTCGATATTCTTGCCCATCAGCGCCTGGTTCAAGTCGGCGTAGGCCAGGAACACCAGTTGCACGTCCTTGCCCTTGGTGTCGGCATACGTCAGGCCCGCTTGCGACAGCTCGGCCAGCAGCAGCACTTCCTGGATGCCGCCGCGCGTCACGCCCACGCGTTTGCCCTTCAGATCCTTGACGCTGGCAATCTTTTGCCCCACGCCCCCCACCAGGCGCGCGCCGCCCTTGGCAAAGCCGGCCACCACATAGATGGGCGCGCCGCCGGCACGGCCGGAAATGGCCGCTTCGGACGCCGTCGCACCCACGTCCAGTTCGCCCGCGATAATCGCCTGCATCACATCGAGGCCCTTGGCAAAGATATGCTCTTCGACCTTGATGCCGCACTTGGGCGCGATTTCCTTGATGTACGACACGGCGCCGTAGTGGGCGAATTTTAAATTACCCAGGCGCACGACTTCCTGTGCCTGTGCCTGGACGGCACCCATGCCGAACGCCAGCATGAGGGCGGCGGCGATACCGGTCTTCAAGATTGATTTTTGCTGCATCGGGTTCTCCTGTGGTGGTTGGTGTGTGCCCGCGAGGGCAAGACTACGCGAAACACTGCTTTTTATTATGAAGAGATAGTACCGTGTGTTGAGCCAGGAGCAATCTTTTTTATTTCACGATGCAACATATGCCCAGTATGACGACATACATAAAGCACGGCACATCACACAACGCCCACCGTCAAAGCGGAAACAAGTTCTGCGCGATGAAGTCCACGAATACCCTGAGCTTCGGCGAGAGATGTTTGCTGGAGGGCCACAATATGCGGAATGTGGTGCAGTCCTGGTTGTAGTCGTCCAGCACCGTGACGAGTCGGCCTTCGTCCAGCTGGCGACGCACGGCGATGTCAGGCACACAGGCAATACCGAGACCTTGTTCGGCAAAGCAGATCTGCGGGTCCAGCGAATTCGTTACCATGCTGCCCGGCAGATCCAGGGAGAGGAACTGACCGTTCCTGCTCAGCGGCCATGCGTCCATTTTGCCCGTCGTGGGATAGCGGTACAACAGGCAGGCGTGGTTGACCAGGTCTTCAGCTTGCTGCGGCAGTCCAGCTCGCTGGAAATAGCTGGGAGCGCCGACGATAACTCTTCGATAAGCGCCGAGCGTCCGTGCCATCAATCGGGAATCGCCGGGTTCTCCAGTACGGATCACGGCATCGAAGCCTTCTTCGATCACTTCCACCAAGCGATCCGAGCAGTCGATGTCCAGCGCGACAGCGGGATAGCACCGCTGGAAGGCCGCCAGCTTGGGCATGAACAAGGTACCGAGCGATGGCAGACTGATGCGCAGCTTGCCATGAGGGGCGCTTTGCGTTTGCAAGAGTTCGGCTTCGGCCAACTCCACCTCGCAAAGGATACGGCGGCAGCGCTCCAGGAACAACGCACCTTCCGATGTCAGGCTGATGGTGCGCGTAGAGCGGTGGAACAGACGCACCCCCAAGCGTTCCTCCAGCCGCGCGATGGCCTTGCTGACGGCTGATGCAGAGATGCCCAGCTGCTGCCCGGCCGCAGTGAAGCTGCGGGCCTCCCCCGCGCGTACGAAGAGATCAAGAGAACCAAGATTTTCCATTTATGCCCATCAATTAATGACGGCTATGTCACATATATTGTTCACTGTAGCCTATTTTTCTTTTGTTGGTAAGCAGGCAGCATACGTACTGATATTCCATAAAGAACCAGAACGACTTCAACTTGAGGAACTTAGTTTATGCATCAGACAACAACATCTGCTCAGCACAAGAGCGCCGAGCGATTACCCTTGGGTGGACTGCTTGCCCTGGCAATGGCAGCCTTTGTCACGCTGCTGACCGAGATCATGCCGGCCGGATTGCTTTCTTCCATTGCGCAAGGCTTGAGCGTCTCTGAAAGCCTGGCAGGTCAGTTCATTACCGCCTACGCGGTGGGTGCGCTGGTCGCCGCTATTCCGGTCACTGCGCTTACGCAAGGCATGCGGCGGCGTCCGTTGCTATTGACCGCGATCTTTGGTTTTGCGCTTGTCAATCTCGTCACCGCGCTTTCCGGTAGCTATGGCGTCTCTCTGCTGGCGCGCTTCTTCGCCGGTGTCTTCGGCGGAATCGTCTGGACCCTCCTGGCTGGATATGCGGTGCGCATGTCGCCGTCCCATCTCAGCGGGCGGGCGATTGCGATATCCGGTGCCGGCGCGACCATCGCTTTGGTGCTCGGTGTACCGCTCGGAGCGCTGCTTGGCCGCGCCATCGGCTGGCAAGGCGCGTTTGGCCTGATGAGTGCCCTGGCACTCTTGCTCATGGTGTGGATCATTGCCGTCGTCCCCGACTTCCCTGGCCAGAGCAAGGGCAGCGCCAAGCTCTTTCCAGCATATTTTTCAAGACCGGTATTCGCGCCGTGCTGTTCGTTGTCTTCACCTTCGTTGTTGCCCACAACATTCTCTACATCTATATTGAGCCATTGCTCGCGCCTTCGGGCTTGTCAGCGAACGTGGAGACCATCCTGTTCGTCTTCGGACTGGGTTCGATCATCGGCCTATGGTTCGTCGGTGCAATGGTCGATCGTCGGCTGCAATTTCTTGCCGTGGCAAGCGTCATGGTCTTCGCCGTTGCATCCCTGCTGCTGGGTCTTTGGGGCGACCTTTCGCAGGTGGTCTACCCCTCTGTCGCGGTATGGGGCATCGCTGTCGGCGGCTTTGCCACGATCACTCAAACAGCCTTGTCGCGCTTTGCCGGCGAGTCTGTTGATGTGGCGCAATCGATGTACACGACGGGCTGGAACACGGCGGTGGCCAGCGGCGGCGTTGTCGGTGGCATTTTGCTTGATCGCTCAGACGTGGCGTCGTTCGCATGGACCGTTATCGGATTTCTCGGCGTCTCATTGCTGGGTACCGTCTTCGCCATGAACAAGGCGCTGGCAAGCAGGCATTGAAGCGGAGGTTGATACGTGCGGCCCCACAGCTCGGCCTTGACGCCGGCGCCATGCCTGGCCGCGATGGCAAGCATGGCGCCGGCGTTTTTACAACACCTACTGGCCGGCCAGCGCCACCACCGGATCGAGTCCCGACGCCTTGCGCGCCGGCATGAAGCCAAACACCAGCCCCGTCACCACGGCGCAGGCAAACGCGCCGGCGATGGCGGAGAGCGAAAAGATCACCGGCACGTCCCATGCCAGCAGCAAGCCGGCTACCGTCACGCCGACCACGATGCCGGCCACGCCGCCCACCACCGACACAAGCACGGCTTCGGTGAGGAACTGGCGCAGGATGTCGCGCCGGCGCGCGCCCGTCGCCATGCGGATGCCGATTTCGCGCGTGCGCTCGCGCACCGTCATCAGCATCACGTTCATGACGCCGATGCCGCCCACCACCAGCGAGACGGCCGCGATCAGGCTGAGCATCATGGTCATGTTGTCCTGCGTCCTGGCTTCGGCGGCGATCGACGCGGCCGCGTTGCTGATGCCATAGTCGCGGATGCGGTGGCGCTCGAACATGGTGGCGTCGACCGCCGCCTCCACTTCCGTCACGCGCTTGACGTCGGCCACCGCCAAGACCGTGTACGTCGGCTCGCGCTGGCCGAAGACGCGGATGCCGGCCGTGGAAAACGGCAGCAGCAGCACGTCGTCTTCATCCTTCTCGCCCGTCAGCGCGCCCTTCGCGCTCATCACGCCGATCACCTGGAAAGGCACATTGCCGATCAGGATGCTCTGCCCCACGGGGTTGGGCACGTCGGGCATCAGTTTTTCGGCCAGGTGCGCGCCCAGCACGGCCACGGTGGCCATTTCGCGCTCGTCTTCTTCGGTAAAGAAGCCGCCCTTGGCCACCGGCCAGGTCTGGATCTGCGGCAGGGCCGGCCCCGTGCCGCGCACATAGGTCTGCACGTCGAGGTTGCCGTGGCGTATCACCTTGTTGCCCGTGACATTCGGCAGCACGTGGGTGATGCCCGGTACGTCCTTGAGGGCATCGAGGTCGGCCAGGGTGATGCTGCGCCCGGGGATGCGCGAGCTTTCGCCGCGCGATGCCATGTACAGCAAATTCGAGCCAAACGCGCCTAATTGGGCCATCACTTGCTGGCGCGTGCCCAGGCCGATGGCCAGCATGACGATCACGGAAGCGACGCCGATGACGATGCCTAGCAGGGTCAATCCCGTGCGGAAGCGGTTGATCCACAGCACGCGCCAGGCGGCGCGCGCCGCGTCCAGCAATTCCGTGCCCAGCGATGCGCCTGTATCGTGGGCGGCGCGCGACATGTCCAGCGGCGGCAGGGCCGCCGACGTGGCGGGAATGGCGATGGCGCCCGAGTCTGCGATGATTTCGCCGTCGCTGATCTCGATCACGCGGCGCGCCTGGGCCGCCACCTTGCGGTCATGCGTAATGAGGATGATGGTGTGGCCCGCGTCGGCCAGTTCGCCCAGCAGGGCCATGACTTCGGCGCCGCTGCTGCTATCTAAGGCCCCCGTCGGTTCGTCGGCAAGGATGATGCGCCCGCCATTCATCAGGGCGCGCACGATCGACACGCGCTGTTGCTGCCCGCCCGATAATTGATTCGGCCGGTGATCGAGCCGGTCGCCAAGGCCCAGGCGCTTGAGCAGCGCTTCGGAACGGGCGTGGCGGGCGGCGGCCGGCATGCCCGCGTACAGGGCCGGCACTTCCACGTTCTCGCGCGCCGATTCGGTGGCGATCAGGTGATAACCCTGGAAGACGAAGCCGAACGCCTCGCGCCGCAGCCACGCCAGTTCATCGGGATTCAGGCTGGCCACGTCCTGGCCGGCGAAGCGGTAGGTGCCGTCGCTGGGGCGGTCAAGACATCCCAGCAGATGCATCAGCGTCGATTTGCCGGAACCGGACGCGCCCACGATGGCGACAAATTCGCCGGCACCGATGGACAAGGTCAGGCCGCGCAGCACTTCCACGGCCGGCGCGCCGTCGTGGCCGCCGTAACGCTTGCGGATGCCGGCAAGTTCAATCAGCGGCGCCGGCTGGCCAGGTTCTCCGGCTTGCCCCAGCGACCTGGCTTCGCTCATGGCACTCATAACTGGAACCTGCTGGCGCCGCTGCTGGCCGGCTGCTCGCCCGTGACCAGCAATTCACCTTCGCGCAAGCCTTGCAGCACTTCCGCGCTGAGGCGGTTGCGTACGCCCACGGTAACGGCGCGCGTATCGACCTTGCCGTCCGCATCCATTACGCGGGCCGTGAACTGCCCCGGCTTGGCGCCCTCTTCCGTCGATGGTTTCAGGGCCGGCAAGGGCACGGCCAGTACATTATTTGCAGCTGCCGTGACAAACACCACCTGCGCCGTCATCTGCGGCATCAGTTCGCCATCGGCGTTATCCACGTCGAACAGCACTGTATACAGGATCACCTTGCTGGTCGACGGCGCCAGGGCCGTGCCGGCGGCGGAACCACCGGGCACTGGCGGCGCAGGCAGCACTTGCCGCACCTTGCCGCTCCAGCGCCGCTGGTCGCCGCCCAGGGTGGTGAAGTACACGGGCATGTCCGGGCGCACGCGGCGCACGTCCGCTTCCGACACTTCCGTCCACACCGTCATGGCCGACAGATCGGCGATGCGCAGGATGTTCGGCGTCTGGTACGTGGCGTTCAGGGTTTGCCCTTCTTTCGCGTCCAGGCCCACCACCTTGCCGGCCATCGGCGCATAGATGCGCGTATAGCCCAGGCGCGCCTCGTCCGCCTTCAGGCTGGCCTGGGTCTGGTCTATCTGCGCCTTCAGGTGGTCAATCTTGGCGCCGGCCGAGGCCAAGGTGGCTTCGGCCGTTTCCAGGTCGGCCAAAGGCGTCGAGTCGAACTTGGCCATCTGCTTCTGGCGGCCATGCTGCTGGCCCGCCAGGCGGTGCTGCGCCTGCTGATCGGCCAGCTGCGCGCGCAAGCCCGCCAGGGCGGCGCGGCCCGCGTCGACCGTGGCTTGCTGCACGCTGGGGTCAATCTCGGCCAGCAACTGGCCCTTTTCCACGGCGCTGCCCGGCTGCACGTGCAAACGCGTGATCTGGCCCGACACCTGCGCGCCCACGTCGACATAGGTTTGCGGCTGCAGGGTGCCGATGGCCGTGACGCTGGCCTCGATATTGCCGCGCTTGACGGGCGCCGTGTCGAACACGGTGGCCGGGCCGCGCGTGGCCCACAGTGCACCGGCGCCTAACAGCGCCAGCAAGACCGCGCCGCCCAGGATGCGGGCGCGGCGGGAAGGCAGGCGGGCCGCCATCAGGAAACCGCCTTCAATACATTCAAAACATCAATCGGTGTCGCCAGGCGTAAAAAATGCATCGGTCTATCCTTGAAAATGGCGGTGATCATCACCGCAGAAACGTCACAAGCCCTGCCAGCGCGGCGACGGCTGCCAGCAGGGAACTACGAAACAGCAAGCGGGGGGCATACGGCAGCAGCAGGGCCACCAGCAGCGCGCCCGCACCGATGAAGCCCAGCCAGGCGACCACACCGACGGTGGCGCTCCAGCCGGCCACGCAAGGCCAGATGGCCAGCGCCAGCAGGATGGCGCCGGCCAGTTGCAGCGCGCGCCGCACGTTCGGCGCCGCGTCCCTGCCCCAGACCTGGCCATGGTGGCGGTCCATCGCCAGCGACAGGCTGGCCATGCCCGCATACGACAGGCCCAGCGCACACAGGATGGTGTTGATCATGACTGTCCTTCCGTACTGACCTGCAGGCTGGCTGCGGGCGCAGCGTTTTCCCTGGCGGCGGCTTTTTTAAGCGGCTTTTCCTTGCGCTTGTGGACTTTCCACGCGCCCCAGGCGGCCAGCAGGCCGAAGGCCATGCTGCCCAGCTCCACGCCGGCGCTTTCCCAGTCGCCGCGTGCCACCTGCGCCACCAGGTTGTCGCCCGTGCTCAGGACATTCAGGACGGGCAGCAGCAGGCACAGGGCCGCCAGCAAGCCCAGTTGCTCGATCCACGCGCGCTTTTCCGCGCGCAGGCAGGCATGCACCAGCATCAAAAACCACACGCCGAAGAAGGCGCGCACTTCCCAGCCGGCGCGGTGCTCCAGGCCAACGGGGATCAGCCGGTTGGCCCACAGGAAGCCCACGCAGGCGATCGACAGGCCGGCAATCGCCGCCACGTTCAGGCAGGCGATGACGCGGTACACGCGCTGCGTGTAGGCGCCGAACTCGCCGCCGGACTTCTGGCGCCGCTTGACCATGAACATGATCGCGCCCGTGCCCATCATGGCCGTACCGGCCAGGCCGCAAAAGAAGTACAGCCAGCGCATGGGCGTGCCGCCGAAACCCACCATGTGCAGGTTCGACATGACGGAGCGCGTCAGGCCCGCGCCGCCCGTGTCCGACTCGCCCGGCAGGCGCACGGCAACTTGCTCGCCCGTGGCCAGCGCATAGCAGGCCCGGCCCGAACTGGCGCTGAGGCGCGTGAGCAGTTCCGTATCCTCGTTCCAGCCATACATGCACACGCGCATGGAGGCGTCATTCGGGTTGTCCAGCACCACGGCGCGGATTTCCTGGCCGATGGCCTGTTCGGCGCGCAGCGCGAACGATTCCAGCGCGGGAATGGCCAGCGGCTGGCCCGAGCGCGCAGGTTTGCCCACATCGTTCCAGTCGGCCAAAAAGGCCTTCTTGGCATTCTCCATGCCGTATTGCGCCACCACGGGGGCCGGCACATAGTCATCGCTGAAAAATGCCAGGCCCGTGTAGGCGATCATGAACTGGAACGGTAACGTCAGCACGGCCACCGCGTTGTGCGCGTCGAGCCACGAACGCTGGCCCTTGGCCGGGCGGAAGGTAAAGAAATCCTTGAAGATGCGCTTGTGCGTGATGACGCCGCTCACCAGCGCCACCAGCATGATCATGGTGGTGATGGCCACGATCCATACGCCGATGCGTCCCGCGTGCAGCTCGTAATGGAAATCGACGAAATGGTGGCCGCCGATGGTTTCGCGCTCCGTCGCCTCGCGCGCATGTTTGACGATGGCGCCCGTCAGCGGATCGAGATCCGCCGAGCCATAGCCGCCGCTGGGCTGGAACCAGTAGGCGGACAGGCCGTGGCCGGGGCGCTGCACGGGCCAGATTTCCCACATGTCCGCCTGCGGGTGCTCCTTGGCCATGAAGTCGAGCGCCAGCTCCAGGCGGTGCGCGCGGTCCGTGACCTTCGGCAGCGGCGGATCGTTCGCATGCGCGGCCTCTTCCAGAGCGTGTTCGGGCGTCATCCAGTGGCCGATCGGGTCGTCGAAGACGGCCAGGGTACCGGTCAGGAAAATGGCGAACAGCAGCCAGGAAATCCACAGGCCGCTCCACGTATGCAGCCAGGCCATGGCCTGGCGCAAGCCGCCCTGTTGCGGCGTTTTCACCACTTTGTCTACCTTGACGGCGTTCATGCGGCACCTCGCGACAGCAGCAGGCCAACGCCACCGCATAGAATCGCCGGCAGCAGCATGCCGAGCCAGGCGCGGCGCAGGTCTTGCACGGCAAAGACCCAGATCACGGCGCAAGTGTAGACGACGAAGGCGCTCAGGGTGGCCGTCAGCACGGCTTCGGCGCGCGACAGCGGCAGCACGGCCGACAGCAGCACGGCCACGCCGGACGTCAGCGCATAGCCGCCAAAGACGGCGGCGAGCACGCGCGAGAACAACAGCATATTGGCCGATTTCATCATCGCGGCGCTCCCTGTGGCATACGCCAGCTCACGCCATTACTGGCGTGGGCCAGATTCAACTGCACATTCATAAGCCATGCATCCTTCATCAAGATAGGTCATTCAAAAGTGATTATTTACAATTTGTAGTTCAAGGTCAGCATCAGGTTGCGCGGCGTGCCCACCAGGTTGCCGAAGACATCGGAGTAGATGCTCTGGTAATAGTGCTTGTCGAGCGCATTGTTGACGTTCAGGCGCAGCTCGGCACGGCTGTCGATCTGCCACGCCGCACTCAAGCCCAGGATCGCGTAGCGGCCCTGGCGCAGGTGATAAGTGCCGTCGTTTGATTCAGTCGCGCCCTGCCCGTACACCGAGGCGCCGACGCGCCAGCCTTGCGCCGCGCCGGACAGGCGGTAGCTGGTGGCCAGCTTGAGCTGCTGGCGCGGATAGCGGCTGTTGAAATCCTTGCCGATATTGGCCGGATCGCTGTCGCGCGTAAATTGCGCCTTCACATACGTAAAACCGGCCGACAGTTGCCAGTCGGGCGTCAGCGCGCCCGCCACATCCAGCTCCACGCCTTCGCTGCGCACTTCGCCCGACGCGCGCTGGCAATAGCCCCACGTGCTGCCAGGGCAAGGATTCGGGCCGGCCAGGTCGTCCACGCCCCGGTTTTGCTGGCGGATCTGGAACACGGCTGCGCTGGCATTGAGGGCGCCGCCAAAGTATTCGCCCTTCACGCCCGCTTCATAGTTGGTGCCACTGATCGGCTTCAAGGGCTGTCCATTGGCGTCGGTGGAAGCCTGCGGCTGGAAGATTTCGGTCCAGCTGGCGTACACCGAATGCTGCTTGTCGAGGTCATACACGACACCCGCATAAGGAGTGAATTCGCGCGCCACCGAGTAGCCGGCATCGTCCTTGTACCAGCTCACGCGCCCGCCCAGCACCAGCGACAGCGGATCGGCCAGGCGCAGGCGCGTGCCCGCATACACGCCGCTTTGCTCGGTGATGCTGGCCGTGCCCCACTGCGCGTAGTTGATGACGGGACGCGCCACGCTGCCCGCATCCCAGTTGAACGGGTCGATCACCGGCGCGGCCGCGCCCCAGCTGTACGGGGCCCAGCCGCCATAGCTGTTTTTCGACGAACGGCGGTGGCTGGCGCCGACGGTCAGCTCGTGCTCTCGGCCGAACAGGCTGTAGCTGCCGCTGGCATACGCGTCATAGCTGGTATTGGCCAGCTCGGCGCGGTAGCTTTGCGAATTGAAGCGCAGGGTGTCGCCGCGGCGGCTGATGCCGGAAAACGTCGTGTCGATTTCGGGCGTCTTGCGCGTGGCAGCCAGCTTGGCCTTCCAGCCATTGCCGAAACGGTGCTCCAGTTCGGCGAAGATGGTCTTGTCCGTCTGGCGCCAGTCATCGAAGTCGGTGCCCAGGTAAGTCGAACGGGGCAAATTCAAGAAGCGGCCGTCAGCAGCCGTCACCACGCCCGTGGTGACGCCGTCGTTGTCCGTCTTGCGGTAGTGGGCGCCCAGGGTCAAGGTGGTATCGGGGCGCAGGTCGGCCTCGATGATGCCGTACAGCTGGTGATTGCGGCCATGCAGCACATCGACAAAATCCTGCTTGTCCTGCAGCGTCGCGACGATGCGCCCGCGCAGGGTCTTCGCTTCGTTGAGCGCGTTGGCCGCATCGGCTTCCAGGCGGTAGTTGCTCCAGCTGCCGATGCTGGCCGAGAACGACGCTTGCGGCGTGGCCGTCGGGCGCTTGCGCACCATATTGATGGCCGCGCTGGGCGTGCCGCTGCCCGTCATCAAGCCTGTGGCGCCGCGCACCACCTCGATGCGGTCGTAGATGGCCAGGTCGTCATTGTCGCCATTGAAGGTGCCGTTCGCGCCCAGGCTGGTGGGCAAGCCATCGAACAGGATGTTGTCGACTGGAAAACCGCGTGCGCTGAAGCTGCCCGAATCGCCCGTAAAGTTGCCTTTTTGCATGACCAGGCCCGTGATCGACTGGACGGCGTCGTCCAGGGTTGTGATGCCCAGGTCGTCGATCTGCTGGCGCGTCAGCACGCTGACCGACTGCGGCGTCTCGCGCAGCGACAGATTCAGCTTGGTTGCCGTATTGCTCACGCCCGTTGTGTAGGAGCCGCTGCCTTCCGTCGTCGCATCGCGCCCCGCCGTGACGGACACGCCAAGCATGGTTTGCTCGGCAGCAGGAATCGCAGGCGCAGCCTGCTGCGCCTGCGCCGGCAGGCTGGCGGCCAGACACAGGGCTGCGGCGGCTTGCGCCAGTGGACGCAGTGCGGAGCGAGACGATGGCAAACTGACAAAATTTAAAGCGTACGACATGCAAGTTCCTGATAGTGGTGTCATGAGACGGTAGAAAACAGGCGCCCTACCCTGTAGGTGCCGCGAAAACGAAAAACGGGCAGTCCGACTGCAAATATTTTTTGCGGGGTACTACGGTGCCGGTTCGACCGTCACCCAGTAACGCGTGCGGCTGCGCACCTGCACCGGCAGCGAGTTGGGCAGCATGTTCAGGATGCGCTGGGTATCGGCCAGCGGGAACACACCCGACAGGCGCAGCTGGGCCACTGCCGGCGCGCAGTCGATCACGCCAGGGCGGTAGCGGGCCAGGTCGGCCAGGAAGTCGCCCAGGGTCACATCGTCGACGATCAGCTGCCCGCGCGACCAGGCATCGGCATACGCAGCGATGGCGTGCGGCGCGTCCGGCGCATGGCGGGAAAACGCCACGCCACGCCCGGCCGCCAGCAGCAAAGGCGCTCCAGCGCTGTCGCGCGGGCGGATTTCAACGGCGCTTTCAAACACCTCCACGGTGCTGACGCCATCCTGCTGGCGCACGACGAAGCGCGTGCCCAGCGCGCGCACCAGGCCTTCGCGCGTGGCCACCACCAAAGGCGCGGCGCTGCCGGCACCGTGGCCGCTGGTGACGAGGATTTCGCCGGCCAGCAGTTCGATCAGACGGCGGCTGGCGTCGAAACGCACGTTCACGGCCGATCCCGTATTCAGGCTGAGCACACTGCCATCGTCCAGCACCACCTCGCGCCGCTCACCCGTGGCCGTGCGGTAGTCGGCGCGCAAGGCGCGCACGCCATCCCAGGTGCCCGTCTGCGCGGCCAGCAAGCCGCCGCCAGCGGCCACGCCCAGCCATGCCAGCAACTGGCGCCGCTTGCCATTGACGGCCTTCTGTTGCGTGCCGGCCAGCGCCTGCGCGGCCGCACCGCGGTGCAAGCCGTTGAAGCGCTGCGACACCGCGTCGATATGCTGCCAGGCCCGTTCATGTTCCGGGTCGGCCCCGCGCCAGCGCTGCCAGGCGGCGTGCTCCGCTTCGCTGGCCTCGCCAGACATCAGTACGGTCAGCCACTCGGCCGCCTGCTGCTGCACTTCCTCGCCGATGGCCGCCGGCGCTGCGGGTTCTGCCAGCGTGCTCATGCCGGCAGGGAGAAAAACACCTGGCGGTTGGCACGCGTCAGGTATTGCTTGACCGAGCTGGCCGACACGTTCAGGCGCGCGGCGATCTCGGCATAGCTGAGGCCTTCCAGCTGCGCCAGCAAAAACGCCGTGCGCACGGGCGCTGGCAAGCCATCGAGGGCGACATCGATTTCCTGCAAGGCTTCCAGCGCCAGCAGCCGTTCTTCCGGCGCGGGTGCCACCTCGGGCGGCAGGCAAGCCAGCGCCTGCAGATACGCATCTTCCAGCACTTGCCGGCGGTAGCGGTGCGCCACCAGACGCCGCGCGATGGTGGCGAGAAAAGGCCGCGCTTCGCGGATCTGCGGCGCCGTGCCATTGTTCAGCACGCTGACAAAGGTGTCTTGCGCCAGGTCCGCCGCTTCGCCCGCATTGCCCAGCTTATGCCGCAGCCAGCCCTGCAGCCAGCCGTGATGGCTGCTGTAGAGCGCGTGCAAGTCTTGTTGCTGGGCAAAATCGGCGGCCGACATGGCATCCCTTTCCGCTCAGGCGTGCATCACCCGAGAATGTAAATAAGAATTATTCTCATTCTAACCGCGCAATGCCTTTGATGCAATCGTGGCATTGGCAGAAATACCAACTAATTCAAAATCCGACCAACCGCCGGGCGCTGCAGCGCAGGACCGCCAGCCACCCGCGATGGGGTAAAATGGCGCCCATCGTCCGGCTTGCGCCGCCCACTCCCAAGCTTTTCATTGCAGGTTCATCATGCTAGATAATCTCACCCAACGGCTTGCCAAAGTCGTCAAGACCATGCGCGGCGAGGCGCGCCTGACCGAAGCGAACACCGCCGACATGCTGCGCGAAGTGCGCCTGGCGCTGCTCGAAGCCGACGTCGCCCTGCCCGCCGTGCGCGAATTCATCGCCAAAGTCAAAGAAAAAGCCATGGGCGAGGATGTCATTTCCTCGCTCACGCCAGGCCAGGCCCTGGTCGGTGTGGTGCAGCGCGAGCTGGCCGCCCTGATGGGCGCCGACCTGGGACCGGAAGCGTCGCAGATCAGCTTTGCGCAGCAACCGCCCGCCATCATCCTGATGGCCGGTCTGCAGGGTGTGGGCAAGACCACCACCGTCGGCAAGCTGGCGAAGTACCTGAAAGAAGAAAAGAAGAAGAAAGTACTGACCGTTTCGGCCGACGTGTACCGCCCTGCCGCGATCGCCCAGCTGCAATCGGTCACCGCCCAGGTGGGCGCCGACTTCTTCCCGTCCGCCAGCACCGACAAGCCGGTCGATATCGCGCTGGCCGCGCTGGACTGGGCGAAAAAGCATTACCACGACGTGCTGATCATCGATACGGCAGGTCGCCTCGGTATCGACGAAGAGATGATGCGCGAAATCGCTGCCATCCACGGCGCCGTAAAACCGATCGAAACCCTGTTTGTCGTCGACGCCATGCTGGGCCAGGACGCCATCAACACGGCAAAAGCCTTCAACGATGCGCTGCCGCTGACCGGTATCGTGCTGACCAAGCTCGATGGCGATGCGCGCGGCGGTGCCGCCCTCTCGGTGCGCCACATCACGGGCAAGCCGATCAAGTTTGCCGGCGTCTCGGAAAAACTCGACGGCCTGGAAGCGTTCGACCCGACCCGCATGGCCAACCGCATCCTGGGCATGGGCGACATCCTTGCGCTGGTGGAAGAAGCGCGCAAGGGCGTCGACAGCAAGGCAGCGGCCGACCTGGCGCAAAAGATCAAGGTCGGCGGCAAGTTCGACATGAACGACTTCAAGGCGCAACTGGGGCAAATGAAGAAGATGGGCGGCATGGCCAACCTGATGGACAAGCTGCCAGCCCAGTTCCAGCAGGCGGCGGGCGGCAAGAACATGGATCAAGCCGATAAACAGGTGCGCCGCATGTGCGGTATCATCGACTCGATGACGCCGCAGGAGCGCGCCAAGCCTGAACTGATCAAGGCCACGCGCAAGCGCCGCATCGCCGCCGGCGCCGGCGTGCAGGTACAGGAAGTGAACCGCATGCTGACGCAATTCGAGCAAATGCAAACGATGATGAAGAAATTGTCGGGCGGCGGCATGATGAAGATGATGCGCTCGATGAAAGGCATGATGCCTGGGATGCGTTAAGGCATCAAAATCCCCGCGAGCGGGGATTTTGATGGCGTTCATTACGCCGCACATCCAGGTAAAAACACCGTTTCAAATAATGCCGGATTGCATTTTCATGTGTCCGGCATCACTCTTCCCTCCCCCTGCAGTGCCCCTCCCCGCATAGCCAGCAAGCATGCCATTTACGGGCAAAAACGCCGTTCTGCGCCCCCAAGCGGTGCGCCCGGGCGACAGCATCGCCATTTCCCTGCTTTTTCCTCGTGAAAACGTGAAAAACACTTGCATACAAGGTAAATCCACACCAATATTAGCCGTGCGATTAATTGCGCAATTTCCCATGTGTTTGTTAAGGAGGCTCGAAGATGGCAACAGCCAAAAAAACCCCAGTAGCAGCGCCAGCCAAAGCAGCAGCAGCAGCAGCAGCCAAGCCTGCAGCCGCCAAAAAAGCAGCACCCGCAGCCAAAGCAGCAGCTAAACCAGCAGCGGTGAAGAAAGCGGCAGCACCGGCAACACCACGCAAGCCAAACGCAGCATTCATGAAAGCAATGACGCCATCGAAAGATCTGGCCGCCGTTGTTGGCGCAGCACCACTGCCGCGCACGGAAGTGACCAAAAAGGTATGGGATTACATCAAGAAACTCGATCTGCAAGATCCGGCCAACCGCCGCATGATCAATGCGGACGACAAGCTGAAAGCTGTTTTCGGCGGCAAAGCCCAAGTCTCCATGTTTGAAATGACGAAACTGATCTCCGATCATTTGAAATAATCAGATACGCGCCGGCCCAACACCGAGCGAGTGCCCCGCAGCTGATTCAGCGAGCGGGGCATTTTTTTGGGGTCAGACCCTGTCGGGTCTGACCCCGGCCGTTGCGGTGGGGTTTAAAAAACATGAAACCCGGCAAATACTGGGGTCGGACCCGCAGGGTCCGACCCCAACCTATCACCCTGCCGGCTTGAATTCCCACTGCTTCCACGCCGCCCTTACCGCATTCGGATACTCGGCCCGCCCCCGGCTGCCGTTATACCGCCCCAGCGCCAGGTACAAATCCCCGCGTTCCATATCCAGGTACATGCGCAAGATCGCGCAGCCATAGCGCAAATTCGTTTGCATGTGGAATAGCTTGCTGCGGTCGCTGTCGCCGATGACGCCCGTCCAGAATGGCATCACCTGCATGTAGCCGCGTGCGCCAGCCAGCGAGACGGCATATTTTCGGTAGGCCGACTCCACCTGGATCAGGCCCAGCACCAGGGCCGGCTCCAGGCCAGCACGGCGCGCTTCATACCAGACGGTTTCCAGGAATTCCGTGCGCAGCTGCCCGTCCGGCAGCTTGCGTTGCAGGCGTTGCGACATCTGCGCCAGCCATTGCTGGTAGCGCTGCAGTTCGATGGGAGTGGCAAACTTGGGTTGCGGCGGACGTTCGTCGCGGATCGCATGCGACAGGGCCAGGCGGACGGAGTCGGCCAGCGCCTCCTCTTTCTGGTTGCCGGCCTGCGCCGGGAAAGCGCAGGCCAGGCTGGCGGCCAGCGCGAGCGCGCCAGCCACCTTGCTTACGGATGGACGCTTCACTGCGCCATTTTGCCCTGGATGAAGGCGACGATCTCGTCCGGCGCCACACCAGTGGCTTCCGCGTCGCGGCGGCCCTGGTATTCCAGCTTGCCTTCTTTCAGGCCTCGTTCGCCGATGACGATGCGGTGCGGCACGCCAATCAGTTCCCAGTCAGCAAACATGGCGCCAGGGCGCAAGCCACGGTCGTCGACGATGACGTCCACGCCAGCGCCTTGCAGGGCCGCGTACAGCTTCTCCGTCTCTTCCTTGACCAGTTCGCTGCGGTCCATGCCCATCGGGCACAGCACGACTTCAAACGGCGCGATCGAGGCGGGCCAGATGATGCCCTTGTCATCGAAGTTCTGTTCGATGGCGGCGCCCAGGATGCGTGTCACGCCGATGCCGTAGCAACCCATCTGCAGCGGCGCAGGCTTGCCGTTTTCATCGAGGAAGGTGGCTTTCATGCTTTCCGAGTACGCCGTACCCAGCTGGAACACGTGACCCACTTCGATGCCGCGCTCAATCGCCAACGCACCCTGGCCGTCCGGCGAAGCGTCGCCAGCGACGACATTGCGCAAGTCGGCCACGATGGCTGGCTCGGCCACGTCGCGGCCCCAGTTGGCGCCCGTGTAGTGGAAACCGGCGTCATTCGCACCGCAAACGAAGTCGCTCATGTGGGCGACCGTGCGGTCCGCCACCACGGTGACGGGTGCTTTGGTACCGATGGGGCCCAGGTAGCCAGGAATCGTGCCGTAGACTTCCAGGATTTCCGCTTCCGTCGAGAAACGGTGACCGGCCAGGCCGGCAACCTTGCCCACCTTGATCTCGTTCAATTCATGGTCGCCGCGCAACAGCAGCATGAAATGCTGTTGCGTGACTTTCTCATCCTTGCCCGTCGTATCGACCGTCAGGGCGATGGTTTTCACGGTTTGCGACAGCTCCAGGCCCAGCAAGGGGGCCACGGTTTCGCACTTGACGGTGTCCGGCGTGGCCGTTTTCGTCAGTGCCTGGGTGGCGGCTGGGCGCTCGCCCGCTGGCGGCAGCGCTTCGGCCGCTTCCATGTTGGCGGCGTAATCGGACGTCGGGCAGTACACGAGCGCGTCTTCACCCGTGTGGGCGATGACGTGGAATTCATGCGAACCGGAACCGCCGATGGCGCCGTTGTCGGCGGCCACGGCGCGGAACTTCAGGCCGAAGCGCGTGAAGATGCGCGTGTAGGCGTCAAACATGACCTTGTACGACGCTTGCATGCCGGCCAGGTCGCGGTCGAACGAGTAGGCATCCTTCATGGTGAATTCGCGGCCGCGCATCAGGCCGAAGCGGGGACGGCGCTCGTCGCGGAACTTGGTCTGGATATGATAGAAGTTCAGCGGCAACTGGCGGTAGGACTTGATTTCCGTGCGCACGACGTCGGTGATGACTTCTTCCGATGTCGGCTGGATCGCGTATTCGCGGCCGTGGCGGTCTTTCACGCGCATCAGTTCGTCGCCCATCTTGGTCCAGCGGCCCGTCTCCTGCCACAGTTCGGCCGGCTGCACGAGCGGCATCAGCAGTTCGATACCGGCGGCTTTGTTCATCTCGTCACGGATGATGGCTTCCACCTTGCGGATCACGCGCAGGCCCATCGGCATGTAGGTATAGATGCCGGAACCGAGGCGTTTGATCATGCCTGCACGCATCATCAATTGGTGGCTGACGATTTCCGCGTCAGAAGGTGCATCTTTAAGTGTGGAAATAAAAAAACGGGAGGCGCGCATAACGGTGAATTCTTTTTAAAAAGAGAGGGTTATAATCAACCTAATTTTAAAGGATTAGCTGGCTGATGCGTCCATACTTTACACAAATGCGCTCAATTGGTGCGATTCCGGCGCTTTTCGCACCCCGAAAAGGTCACCGGCTTGCGAAGTTGTGGGTAATTATGTAAAAAAAGACGCACTGTCGCAGAAAGTTTGAGGTGCATTATGCTCGACCGTGAAGGGTTTCGGCCCAACGTCGGCATCATCCTGCTAAACGCCCAGAACGAGGTGTGGTGGGGCAAGCGGGTGCGCGAGCACTCATGGCAGTTTCCACAAGGCGGTATCAAATATGGCGAAACACCGGAACAAGCCATGTTTCGCGAACTTGAAGAGGAAATCGGACTCAGACAGGAACACGTCAAAATTGTCGGCCGCACCCGCGACTGGCTGCGCTATGAAGTGCCAGATCACTTCATCAAGCGCGAGATTCGCGGCCATTACCGTGGCCAGAAGCAGATTTGGTTTCTGCTGAGAATGTGCGCGCGCGATAACGACGTCAATCTGCGCCTGACCGACCATCCCGAGTTCGACGCCTGGCGCTGGCATGAATATTGGGTCCCGCTCGATGTCGTCATTGAATTTAAACGCGATGTGTACCAGCGCGCCTTGCAGGAGCTGTCCCGCTTCCTGACCTGGCCCGTGCATGGCAACGCACAGCAAGCGCAGCGCCACACCTCGCGCTACCTGCGCCAACCCCATGCGCCGCGCCCGCAGGACGGTGCGGTACTGGCCAAGCCTTGCGACGGCATTGCCGCCGAAGGGTGTACACCGGAGCTGATCTTGCCGGGCAAGGGGTAGTCCGCCGCAATGAACGCACGTCCCACGCAAAAGGGGCAGCCTGACCAGGCTGCCCCTTTTTACATACCGGTAAGAAACTTTCTTTTAAAAATGCAGACAGTTTCGACACCTAACAAAACCGTAGCGAGCGGCAGTGATTTGTGGCTAAGAAGCGCAACCGTACTCTAGTACGGTGAGCATCGCAGGCCGCAAAGCGCGACGCGCAGTAGGTTTGGTTAGGTGTTAATTAGCGGCGGGAACGTCCAGGGTAATGGCTTTCAAGCCCAGGATATTGCTGCTGTAGTGGCGGATCTTGTTGGCCAGGGCCGGGTCATTGTTCAGCTTTTGACCGTACGACGGCACCATTTCCACCATCTTCGCTTGCCATTCCGGCGTCGCCAGACGGCTCTTGAATGCCGTTTGCAGCACCTTGATCATGATCGGCGGCGCGGTCGAGGCGCCAGGCGAGGCGCCCAGCAGGGCAACGATGCTGCCATCGGCGGCGCCGACGACTTCCGTGCCGAACTGCAGCAAGCCGCCTTTGACAGGATCATCCTTGACGATCTGCACGCGCTGGCCAGCGTTTTGCAGCGTCCAGTCTTCCATCTTGGCGTTCGGCAAGTATTCGCGCAGGGTCTTCAAGCGGTCTTCCGGGGTGTTCATGACTTGTTCGACCAGGTATTTCGTCAGCGGAATATTGTCGTAGCCGGCCTGCAGCATCGGTTTCACATTGCCCGTGCCAATCGAAGCAGGCAAGTCGATCCACGAACCGTTTTTCAGGAACTTGGTCGAGAAGGTGGCAAACGGGCCAAACAGCAGGGCTTTCTTGCCATCGATGATGCGCGTATCGAGATGCGGCACGGACATCGGCGGCGAACCGACGGACGCCTTGCCGTACACCTTGGCCGCATGCGCCGCTACCAGTTCCTGGTTGGTGGTGACCAGCCATTGGCCGCCCACCGGCACGCCGCCGTAGCCCTTGGCTTCAGGAATGCCCGATTTTTCCAGCAGCGGCAGCGAACCGCCACCGGCACCGATGAAGACGAACTTGGCGCGCACGATCTTTTCCTTGCCGGCGTTCAAGTCTTTCACCGTCACGTTCCACACGCCATCGGCGCCGCGCTGGATGTCTTCCACCTGGTGGCGCAGGTGCAGCACCATGCCGTGGCTGTCCGTCAGGTAGCTCACCAGACCGCGCGTGAGGTTGCCGAAATTGACGTCGGTACCGATGTCCATGCGCGTCGCCGCCACTTTCTGGCCCTGGTCGCGCCCTTGCATGACCAGCGGCGCCCATTGCGCGATCTGCGCCGGGTCTTCCGAGAACAGCATGCCCTTGAACAAGTTTTCCTTTTGCAGCGCGGCGTAGCGCTTCTTCAAAAAGGCAATATTGTCGTCACCCCAGACAAAGGCCATGTGCGGCACATTGTTGATGAAGGTTTGCGGCGCGCCCAGGTGCTTATTGGCCACCTGATAGGCCCAGAATTGCTTGGAAATTTCGAATTGCTCGTTGATGGCAACGGCTTTCTTGGTCTCGATGCTGCCATCGGCCGCTTCCGGCGTGTAGTTCAGTTCGGCAAACGCCGAGTGGCCCGTGCCTGCGTTGTTCATCGCATCCGAGCTTTCGGCGGCGACAGAATCGAGGCGCTCGACCATTTCCATCGTCAGCGAGGGATCGAGTTCCTTGAGCATGCTGCCCAGGGTGGCGCTCATGGTGCCGGCGCCGATCAGCAGCACGTCGACCGGTTTTTCGGACGAGGCCGGAGGGGTCTTGTCACATGCCGCCAGGATCAGGCACGACATCAAAAGTAATAGCGATTTACGCATTCGTAACTCCATTTTTGGATACTGAAGGATGATTCTTGCGCGCCACCGTGGCGGCACCATCGCTGTATGAAATGAAAACAGTGGGCCAACCGGAACGCCAGGGCGGCCGGACAGCGCAATGTCGATGGTGATAGGCATGCTGCCGCGCTCCGGGATACGCCAGGAGCGAGATCTGGTGGCAAAGGTGCGGGCAATGGAAGCACGGAGTGGCAACAAAATTGCCATCATGTCCAGAGCAAATATCAAGAACGGCGATTTTATCACCGTTATTTGGCACCGCCAGCCTGCGGCGGTAGTGGATAATACTTACTGCAGGGTATTAAATTGCGGTGACTATCGGGTCACGAAAGCGGGCGCCAGACGGCAAAAAGGGCATCCCCGATGCCCTTGGTTGATGTACGCGGTACAATGCCGGCTGCCCTTTAGCCATAGTCCTTCAGCCATGTTCAACCCCTCTTCCGACGATGTGCGCCGCTTCTTTTGCGAAACATTACGCAAGCACCGCGCCCATGAGATCCTCACACCGATGGAAGCCATCGCGCTCGACTGGATCCTCGAACATCCCGAGTATGAAAACGAGCTCTCCGATGTGGAAGCGGCACTGGCGCGCGACTATTCCGTCGAAGGGGGACAAGCCAATCCTTTCCTGCACCTGTCCATGCATCTGTCGATCACGGAGCAGGTACAGGTGGACCAGCCGCGCGGCATCCGCCCGGCCGTCCAGCAACTCACGCAGCGCCTCGATTCGGCCCATGCCGCCCAGCACGAAGTGATGGAATGCCTGGGCCAGATGATCTGGGCTTCGCAGCGCTCGGGCTTGCCGCCCGATACGGACGCCTACATCGACTGCGTCCGCAGGCGTTAACCAGGCTACACCGCCGAAGGTTGCAGTACAGCTGCCTTCGGCGCCTTGCCCATCAACCCCAGCACCACCTGCAGCGCCATGGCGACGGCGCCGACGATGAACACCACGTCGCCGAAGGTACGTACCCAGCGCAAATTCTGCAACAGCGGCTGCTGCATGAATGCCTCGCTGCGCGCATACCACAGGCCTTCCGTCACGCTGGCGTGGAACTGGATGATGCCAATCGGCAGCAAGCTGGTAAACAGCATCAGCACCAGGCCCCCGTTCAAGCCCCAGAACGCCGTCTTCATCAAGGCAGGGCTGAAGCGGTAGTCGGGCCGCAAATAGCGCAGCACCAGCAAGGTAAAGCCCAGCGCCAGGAAGCCGTACACGCCGAACAGCGCCGCATGCGCATGCGTCGCGGTGGTGTTGAGTCCCTGGATGTAGTACAGCGCCACGGGCGGGTTGATCATGAAGCCGAAGACACCGGCGCCCAGCATGTTCCAGAAGGCGACGGCGACAAAGCACATCATCGGCCAGCGCAGCTGCTCCATCCACGGTGCGCGCGCTTTCAGGCGCCAGTTCTCCCAGGCCTCGTGGCCCAGCACGATCAGCGGCACCACTTCGAGCGCGCTGAAGCTCGCGCCGATGGCCATCACGGGCGTGGTGGTGCCGGAAAAGTACAGATGGTGAAAGGTGCCGGGTATGCCGCCCAGCATGAACAGCGAGGCCGACGCCAGGCTGGCCGTCGTGGCCATGCGTACCGACACCAGGCCCAGGGTCGAGAAGATGAAGGCTAGCGCCGTCGTGGCGAACACTTCAAAGAAACCTTCCACCCACAGGTGCACCACCCACCAGCGCCAGTACTCCATCACCGACAGGTGCGTGCGTTCGCCGTAGAACAGGCCGGCGCCATAGAACAGGCCGATGGCGCCCACGGAGGCGGTCAGCAGCGCCAGCAAATTCCTGTCGCCGCCCGGCTGGCGCAAGGCTGGCACGACGCCGCGCAGCATCAGCACGAGCCACAGCAAGATACCGACAAACTTGCCGATCTGCCACAAACGTCCCAGGTCCACATATTCATAGCCCTGGTGGCCCAGCCAGAAATTCCACTCGGGCGGCATCACTTGCGCAATGGCCAGGTAATTGCCGATAAACGAGCCGACGACGACAGCGACCAGGGCCCAGAAGAGCACGTCGACACCCAAACGCTGCCACTTCGGATCCTTGCCGCCATTGATCAGGGGCGCGAGGAACAGGCCGGCAGCGAGGAAGCCCGTGGCGATCCAGAACAGCGCGGCCTGGATATGCCAGGTGCGCGTGAGCGCATACGGGAACCAGCGCGACACGTCGATGCCGTAGAACTGCTGCCCTTCCACCGTGTAGTGCGCCGTGAAGCCGCCGATGAAGACCTGGAAGATGAACAGCGCCACCACCAGGAACAGATATTTCCCCAGTCCCCGCTGCGAAGGCGTCAGCGCAAACGTCGTCAGGGGATCGCGCGCGCCGGGCGTCGGCAGCGCTTCGTCATGGTCGCGCAAAAAGGCCCAGCCCCAGACGAGGAAGCCCACGCCGGCCAGCAGCACCACCACGCTGGCGACCGACCAGACGAGGTTTTCGCCGCTGGGCTGGTTGCCGATCAGCGGTTCATGCGGCCAGTTGTTCGTATAGGTCACTTTCTGGCCCGGACGTTCGGTAGCGGCGGCCCACGCCGTCCAGAAGAAGAACTGCGTCATCTGCGCGCGCCGCTCGGCGCTGGGCAGGGTGTTTTCCTTCATGGCGAAATGCTCGCGGCTGGCGTGCAGCGCAGGCGCGTCGGAGAACAGCTGGTCGTAATAGTGCGCCGTGTTGGCAATCGCCTGCACGCGGCGCGGCGACAGGTGCAGTACTTGTTCTTCATCGACTCGGTTGGCGCGGTATTCCATCTTGAGCGCTTCGCGCAGCGCCGCCTGCGTGGGGCCGTCGAGCGCCGCGTACGCCTTGCCATGCTGCTCTTGCGCGGCCAGTTCCAGCCAGGCCGTCAGTTCGCGGTGCAGCCAGTCGGCCGTCCAGTCGGGCGCCTGGTAGGCGCCGTGGCCCCAGATGGAGCCCAGCTGCATGCCGCCCACCGATTGCCAGGCCGTCTGGCCGTCGAGGATGCCCTCGCGGTCGAACAGTTGCCGGCCATCCTGCGCCAGCACTTGCGCGGGAATGGGCGGCGCCTGCCGGTAGACTTCCGTGCCGTAGTAGCCGAGCAGCGAAAACGTCACGATCAGCACACCGATCAGGGTGAACCAGAGTTTTTTATAGGGACCCATGGGTCTTTCCTTTGTCAGTGCACCACGGCCGGCGCAAAGCGCTCGAACAGGATATTGTTTTCAGTATGGATGTGCGCCATCAGGTCGGCACGGAAGGTGCGCAAGCCCGTGTACAGCGCGCGCCAGGTGGTGCAGGCGCCACCAGGTGCGGTGATATCGTTGGTCATCGCCTCCATCGCGCGCAGGGCCACGCCATGGTCGTCGTGCTCCATGCGCATCACGTTGATGGGCGCGCCGGCCCGCGGGCCCTGGCCGCGCACGATCATCGGGAACAGCACGTCTTCTTCCTTGCGCATATGGCTTTCCAGCTCCTGCGCCATGGCCGACAGGTGTTCCGCCAGCCCGTGCGGACAGTCGGCGCGGTCACCGTGCACCTGCTCGACCTTGCGCGCCAGGCGTATCAGCTCGGGCAACTGCTCGCGGTGCACGGCGTGATAGCGGGCCAGGATGTGTTCCACCAGCTCGGTGGCCGGGGCGTCCTGCCAGTCACGCTCGCCGCCGGTATCTGCGCGCTCTGCCAGCAGCCGCAGTTCCTCGACGATGGGCGCCGTGTCCACGCCGGCCGCTGCGGCCGCCGCGCGCAGGGTCTTGTTGCCGCCGCAGCAGAAATCCAGACGGTGCGCATCGAACAGGCGCGTGGCGCCAGGGATGCGGCGGGCCAGCTGGCCCAGGGATAACTCGATCATTTCCATAACAGTTCCTTGAGGATGAATAGGTAGATTTAATGCACGGCGCCCGCGTGGTAGACGCCGGGCACGGGTTCGCCCGTCACTTCCAGCACGCCCACGGCGCCCTTGCCGGCGCGCGACAAGGCATGGTCGACCAGCAGATAGCTGCCCGGGTGCTGCACCTTGAGTTCGACGATGGTCGCGCCACCCGGCGCCACGAGCGTCGTTTGCACGTCGTGTTTTGGGCTGCTGATCGAGCCTTCGCTGTACACCTTGTCGAAGATCTCGCCGATGATGTGGAACGATGAAATCTTGTTCGGGCCACCCACGCCGAAATAGATGCGCACCGTCTCGCCGACTTTCGCCTGCAATTTGTGCGTCTTGCTCAGGGCGCCCACTTCGCCGTTGAAGACGTAGTAGTCGGGCAGCTCATTGGCCATTTTTTCCAGGTTCGGTTCCTGGTGCACGGGCGCACCGTGCGGACGTCCCGTATACATCTCGCCCTGCATCACGTAATACTCGCGGTCCACCTTCGACAAGCCGCCTTCCGGTTCGACCAGGATCATGCCGTACATGCCGGCCGCGATATGCTGCGGCACCAGCGGCGTGGCGCAGTGGTAGACGAACAGCCCCGGATTGAGCGCCTTGAAGGTGACGGTTTTTTCCTGCCCCGGCGCGACCTGCGTGTGCTGTCCGCCGCCATGGCCGCCCGTCACGGCGTGCAAATCGATCGAGTGGATCATCTTGCTGTCCTTGGCATTGAACAGGGTCAGTTCCACCGTGTCGCCCACCTTCGCGCGCAGCATCGGGCCGGGCACTTGCCGGTTGAAGGTCCAGTACGTAAAAGTGGTGCCGTCATCGAGCTTGCCCGGCAATTCCACCGTCTCCATGCGGTACTTGAGCAACTGCGGCGCGCGCGCGCCGATGGCGACAGGTACCTGCGCCGGATTGGCGGCCACGTTGACGGCGGACGGATCGGGGCCGCGCATCGGCGACGGCGCGGGCGTGTACAAGGCCAGCGCGGCGGCCTGGCTCGATTCGCTGGCAGCGCTGCCGGCGGCGGCAGCCTTCGGTGCCCCGGCTTCGGCCAGCGACGTGCCGGTCACTTCCAGCTTGCCTTCCATGCCGATCTGGCGGTGGCCGGGGATCGAGCAGAAATAGGTGAATGTGCCGGCGCGCGTGACCTTGAAGCGCACGCTGGTGCTGCCGCTATTGGCGCTGAATTTGGCGGATGCGACGTTGAGTTCCGGGATCAGCAGATCGTGCTCGGCGCCTTCGCCGCTTTTCAGCACCAGTTCGACCGTATCGCCCACCTTGGCCGCCAGCACCGGGTTGACCTGGCCCTTGGCGTCGATGAAGACCATCTTGCCGTCGACGATATTGGTTTGCAGCTCATAGCGCTTGAGCGTCGCAGGCGCGGTTTTGGCCGCAGTGGCGGCGGCGCTGGCCGGCAGGCTCGCCTGGGCTTGCACGGACAGGGGCATGGCCAGGACACAGACGGCGGCGGCAATGGCGCGGAGGGAGGGAGTCGTTTTCATCAAGCTTTCCTTGGTCTTGTATGCCGGTTCGGCACACTTATCTAGGCAAAGCGTGTGCCAGGAAAAACTTGTTTTAAATCAACGATTTGAAAAATGCAGGGTCGGTATGACCCTGTTTAGGCGTGGTCCGTTGTACCCTGCATGGTAGTTATGACCACCACTGCCATCCACCTGCTGTTACTCACCGACCTGGTCGCCGACCTGCCCGTGGCCGTGCGCCTGCAGCGCCTGGTGGGCAGCCTGCGCGCGCACTTCGGCTGCGAGGCCGTGGCCTTGCTCAAGCTCGATGGCGAGCACCTGCGCCCCGTGGCGATGGCAGGCCTGGCCAGCGATGCGCTGGGACGCCGCTTCGCCATCGCCGACCACCCGCGCCTGGCCGCCATCCTGCAGCGGCGCGGCGTGCTGTGCTTCCATCACGACAGCTCCCTGCCCGATCCCTACGATGGCCTGATCGCCGAGCGGGCCGGCGAGCCGCTGCCCGTGCACGATTGCATGGGCATGGCGCTGGACCTGGAAGGCGAACGCTGGGGCGTGATCACGCTCGATGCGCTGCAGGTGGGTACCTTCGACGCGCGCGCGCAGCGCGACCTGGGCGAACTGGCCTGCGCCATCGAGGCGGCCGTGCGCGTGACCCGCCTGGAGACGGAAATCCGCGCGCTGCGCCTGTCGGGCGGCGCCATGCTGGCCGATGCGCAGGCGCCGCGCGAGGAACACGACTTCGTCGGCCAGAGCAGCGCCATCATGCAGCTGCTGCACGAGCTGCAGGTGGTGGCCGAATCGGACCTGCCCGTGCTGCTGCTGGGCGAGACGGGCGTGGGCAAGGAACTGTGCGCGCACCGCCTGCACCGCTTGTCGCGCCGCGCGGGCAAGCCCCTGATCCACGTCAATTGCGCGGCCTTGCCCGAGTCCCTGGCCGAAAGCGAATTGTTCGGCCATGTACGCGGTGCGTTTTCCGGCGCCGTCAGCGACCGGCCTGGCCGTTTCGAAGCGGCCGAAGGGGGCACGCTGTTTCTCGATGAAGTGGGCGAATTGCCGCTGTCGATACAGGCCAAGCTGCTGCGCACCCTGCAAAATGGCGAAATCCAGCGCCTGGGCGCGGACCGGCCACGCCGGGTCAACGTGCGCGTGATCGCCGCCACCAACCGCAGCCTGCGCGAGCATGTGCGCGACGGTACGTTCCGCGCCGACCTGTATCACCGTTTATCCGTGTATCCCGTGCCGATTCCGCCGCTGCGCGAGCGGGGCAATGACGTGTTGCTGCTGGCCGGCGGTTTTCTTGAGCTTAACCGCGCGCGCCTGGGGCTGCGCAGCCTGCGCCTGTCGGCCGCGGCGGAAAACGCGCTATGCCACTACCGCTGGCCGGGCAATGTGCGCGAACTCGAACATGTGATCAGCCGGGCCGCGCTGAAAGCGGTGATCCGCGGCGCGAACCGCAAGGACATCGTGACCCTGGAAACGGATATGCTCGATCTCGATGCGCTGGAGGCGCCGGCCGGCACGGATGCGCTGCCGCCAGTGCCAGGCGCGTGCGGCACGCCGGCGGCGCCGCAGCTATCGATGCATCAGATCGTCGAAGCGAGCCAGCGCCAGGCCATCCGGCAAGCGCTGCTCCTGCATCAGAATAACTGGGCCGCTGCGGCGCGCCAGTTAGGGCTCGACGCCAGCAATTTACATAAACTGGCGCGCCGGGTGGGACTGAAAGCCTGAGCCGAACTCAAACTCAAACTCAGCGGTGAATGACCAGGGTGGTCGGCAGGCTGTGCAGGTAGGCGGCCAGGTCCTTGATGTCCTGGTTGCTCAGCGGTTTTACCTGGCCCGTCATGATGGCGTTGTTGCGGCCGTTGGCCTTGTCGCCCCGTTTATACGCCGTCAAGGCGTGTTCCAGGTAATCCTTGTGCTGGCCCGCCAGTTTCGGGTACGAGGGGTCGATGGGCGAACCGTAATCCTTGCCGTGGCAAGTGGCGCAGCTGTATTTTTCGGCCAGGGCCTTGCCCGTATTGATATTGCCGGCGGCACTGGCGCCGAACGAGACGGTGGCGCAAACGAGGGCGGCGAGTAGTGTTTTCATCTGGCTGATCCTCAGTTCGGCTTGGCTTGTTGCGCATAATACGCGGCGACATCGGCGATATCCTGGTCCGACAGGCTGCTGGCGATGCCCTTCATGCTTGGGTGCTTGCGATCGCCTTTCTTGTAGGCTTGCAGCGCATTTTCGATATATTTTGCCGGCTGGCCGCCGATCATCGGCACCTGGAACACTTCGGGGAAGGTCGCCTTGTAACCGGGAATGCCGTGGCAACCGATACACATTTCCACCTTGGCAGTCGCTGCCTTGGCGTTTCCTACAATGTCAGCCGCTGTGACGGCATTTGCTATGCCGGCAAGCACGAGAAGTGCAAATATTTTTTTCATAGTGGCAATGTGAACAAAGGTAATCGGAGAAACGCCAGAGCTGGTTTTTTTTGATCTTATGTGTTGACAATTAAGGTTGACAATTAATCTGCTGCTTGCCGATTCTAGCCAAGATATTCTTGCAAGTCCACCTATAAAACCCGCATTGTAGGCAGGCGGGCACAGGCCGTCCGCGTGGCGGTACGCCACAGTTCTGTTTATACTCTCCATTTCCCTACTTTGGCAGACCGCTCATGCAAGCACAGCACTCCCAGCAAGGCCAACGCTTCGAAGGTTCCGACAGCTATGTCGCCACCGCCGACCTGAAACTGGCCGTGAACGCGGCGCTGACCCTGCAGCGCCCGCTGCTGATCAAGGGCGAACCGGGCACGGGCAAGACCATGCTGGCCGAGGAAGTGGCGGCCGCACTGAACATGCCGCTGATGCAATGGCATATCAAATCGACCACCAAAGCGCAGCAGGGCTTGTACGAGTACGATGCCGTGTCGCGCCTGCGCGATTCGCAGCTGGGCGACGAGCGCGTGCGCGACATCCAGAATTACATCGTCAAGGGCGTGCTGTGGCAGGCATTCACGGCGCCCGAACCGGTGGTGCTGCTGATCGACGAGATCGACAAAGCCGACATCGAATTCCCGAACGACTTGCTGCGCGAACTCGATCGCATGGAATTCTATGTCTACGAAACGCGCGAAATGGTCACGGCGCGCCATCGTCCGCTGGTCATCATCACCTCCAACAACGAGAAGGAATTGCCGGACGCCTTCCTGCGCCGCTGCTTCTTCCATTACATCAAATTCCCGGACAAGGACACGATGGAGCAGATCGTCGCCGTCCACTACCCGCACCTGAAACAGGAATTGCTGGCGCAGGCGCTGCAAACGTTCTATGAAGTGCGCGACGTGCCGGGACTGAAGAAAAAACCGTCGACCTCGGAATTTCTCGACTGGCTCAAGCTCCTGCTGGCCGAAGACATCCCTGCCGAGGCACTGCGCAGCAAGGACAATAAAGCCGTGGTGCCGCCGCTGCACGGCGCGCTGCTGAAAAACGAGCAGGACGTGCACCTGTTCGAGCGCCTGATGTTCATGTCGCGCACCAACCGCTAAGGAGCGCCGGTGAACGACATCAGCCCGGACAAGGTCTTCGTGCCCCTGGAACTGCACGGTATCCGCCTCGAAGCGCTGGCGCCGCACCACGCGCAGGGCCTGCGCGCGGCGGCCAAGGATGGCGAGCTATGGAATCTGCGCGTCACCTCCGTGCCCGAACCGGAGCAGGTGGACCAGTACATTTTCAAGGGCATCGAGATGCGCCCCGCGCGCTTCGCCTTTGCCGTCATCGACGTGGCCAGCGGCGAGGTGCTTGGCACCACCAGCTACCACGACGTGGTGCCAGCCATTGGCCGCCTGGAAATCGGCTACACCTGGTATGCGCAGCGCTGCCAGCGCAGCCACGTCAACACCACCTGCAAATTGCTGCTGCTGGCGCACGCCTTCGACACCCTCGGCTGCGCGCTGGTGGGTTTTCGCACCGACAATTTCAACCATGCCTCGCAGGCGGCCATCGAACGCCTGGGCGCTAAAAAGGATGGCGTGCTGCGCCACCATGCACTGCGCCGCGACGGCAGCGTGCGCGACACCGTCATGTACAGCATCACGCGCGGCGAATGGCCGGAAATTGCCACCCATCTGCGCTACAAGCTGGCGCAGCGTCCCATCGCCGCACTGCCTCCCGCGCGACAGGAGGTGCCATGCTGATCGATTTCTTCTTCACGCTCAAGGATGCGAAGATTCCCGTCTCGATCAAGGAGTTTTTAACCCTGCTCGAAGCGCTGCAAAAGAACGTCATCGGCGCCTCGATGGATGATTTCTACTATCTGGCGCGCCTGACCCTGGTCAAGGATGAAGCCCATTTCGACAAGTTCGACCGCGCGTTTGCGCAATACTTCAAGGGCGTCAATGCGGCCTTCGAATCGAACGCGGCGATTCCGCTCGACTGGCTGCTGAAACGCATGCAGCGCGAGCTCTCCGAAGAGCAGAAGGCGCAGCTGGAAAAATTCGGCTACGACAAGCTGATGGACCGCCTGAACGAGCTGCTGAAGGAGCAGAAGGAGCGCCACGAGGGCGGCAGCAAGTGGATCGGCACGGGCGGCACTTCGCCGTTCGGCAATGGCGGCACGAATCCGGAAGGCATCCGCATCGGCGGCAAGGGCGGCAACCGCACGGCAGTGAAAGTGTGGGAAGCGCGCAGCTACAAGGATTACGACGGCGAGCGCGAACTGGGCACGCGCAACATCAAAGTGGCCTTGCGCCGCCTGCGCAAGTTCGCGCGCGAAGGCGCTGAAGACGAACTGGCGCTGGACGCCACCATCGCCGCCACGGCGAATAACGCCGGTTATCTCGACATCCGGATGCGGCCCGAGCGCAAGAACCGCATCAAGGTGCTGATGCTGTTCGACGTGGGCGGCAGCATGGACGATCATATCGAGCGCACCGAGGAACTGTTTTCGGCGGCGAAGACGGAATTCAAGAACATGGAGTTCTTTTACTTCCATAACTGCGTCTACGACACCTTGTGGAAGAACAACCGGCGCCGCAACGCCGAGCGTTTCCCCACCTGGGACGTGCTGCGCAAATACCCGCCCGACACCAAGCTGATTTTCGTCGGCGACGCCACCATGAGCCCCTATGAAATCCTGCAGCCGGGCGGCAGCGTCGAATACAACAACGAGGAAGCGGGATCGACGTGGCTGGCACGCTTTACCCAGGCGTTCCCGAAATTCATCTGGCTCAATCCGGAAGCAGAAGGCCTGTGGCAGTACCGCCAGTCGATCGGCGTGATGCGGCAATTGATGAACAACCGCATGTTCCCCCTGTCGATCGACGGGCTGGAACGGGGCATGCGTCTGCTCAGTAAATAAAAGCCCGCAACAAAAAGTCCATGGCGGCACGGGGCCGCCATGCCGTACACTGCGGTACAAAACTACCGTGCGGAGCATCTCCGCTGCGGGCGGGTACCATACGCTGACACCAGCCCTGCCCCATCCTGCTGCATCCTGTGCGCGGCCGCCATGGCCGCGACACTGTTCGATTGCGCACATCGTGCGCGCCTTCTGCTCCGGTAGAATCGGCGTATCGCTCTGCGCAAACCATGCACCATCGCTGCACCACGACATTGCCGCGCCAGCCTCCGTGCTGCCGGCCGGTGCCAGCGCCACTTCAAAGGAATGAGCATGCAAAGTCTGATCTCGATCGCCGCCGACCTGTCCTGGCCGTTCGCCATTACCCTGGCCTGGGTGGTGGGCGAATTCGGTCACCGCTGGACGGGCCTGCCGCGCATCAGTTTTTACGGCGTGATCGGTTTCGTCCTGGCGCAGACGCAGGTAGGCGTGCTGCCGCAGACGGACGCCGGCCCCATGCTGGTGCTGGCCGACGTGGCCTTCGGCCTGATCCTGTTCGAGGTGGGCTACCGCATCAACCTGCGCTGGCTGAAGAACAACCCATGGATCGCCGTCACGGGCCTGGTCGAATCCCTGCTGACCTTTGCCGTCGTCTACTTCATCGGCATCGAATTCGGCAGCACCTCGATGACGGCGCTGCTGCTGGCGTCCTTGGCCATGTCCACCTCGCCGGCCACCATCATGCGCGTCATCAACGAGGAACGCAGCTCGGGCCAGGTGACGGAACGCATCGTCCACCTCACCGCCCTCAACTGCGTGCTGGCCGTCTTCACGTTCAACATCATCGTCGGCTTCTGGATGTTCCAGAGCTCCACCGACTTGATCGAGGCGAGCAGCAGTAGCGCCGCCGTGCTGGCCGCCTCGATGGCCGCCGGTACCGTCTTCGGCATCGTCGTGCCGGCCATGCTGCGCCGCCTGGGCAATATGGCGCAGGATGCCACCGTCGCCTTTGCACTGTCGGTGATGCTGCTCGTCGCTCTGACCTACACCACCAGCCTGTCGCCGCTCCTGGCCACCCTGACGTTCGGCCTGGTGGCACGCCACCGCCGCGTCGCCTTCAGCCAGGCGCAGCGCAATTTCGGCGCATTGGGCGAGCTGCTGACGGTGCTGCTGTTCGTGTATGCCGCCTCGACCCTGGAATGGGCCAGCGTAACGGCCGGCGCGGGCCTGGCCCTGGCCGTCGTCGGCGGGCGATTGCTGACGAAAGTCGTCGGCGTCGCCGCGTTCTCGCATGTGAGCGGCATTTCCTGGCGCAAGGGCGTGCTGACGGGCGTGGCGCTGACGCCCGTCTCCGTCTTCATCATCCTGCTGCTCGAACACGCGCGCCAGCACGGCGTGAACTTCGGCGACGAATTGAACGCCCTGGCCGCCATCACCCTGGGCCTGGAACTGATCGGCCCCGTGCTGGTGCAGCGCGTGCTGATGCTGGCCAAAGAAACCCACGAAATCAAGGAGCGCTAAATGCCGCTGGAACCCTTTGGCCAATCGGCCGCGCTGACCTTCGGCGTCGAACTCGAACTGCAACTGGTGAACCTGTCGGACTACGACTTGACGGCCGCCAGTCCCGACCTGCTGCATCTGCTGAATAAAAAACCGTTCCCCGGCAACGTCACGCCGGAAATCACCGAGAGCATGATCGAGATTAATTCGAGCGTGCACACGCATCACGGCCCCCTGCTGGAACAGTTGCAGGAGATCCGCGACACCTTGATCACGGCCGGCGACAAGCTCAATATCGGCATCGCCGGCGGCGGCACGCACCCGTTCCAGCAATGGTCGTCGCAAAAGATCTTTTCCAAACCCCGCTTCCAGGAGATTTCGGAACTGTACGGCTACCTGGCCAAGCAATTCACCATCTTTGGCCAGCACGTGCACATCGGCTGCGCCTCGGGCGACGACGCCATGTTTTTGCTGCATTCGCTGAACCGCTACATCCCCCACTTCATCGCCCTGTCAGCTTCCTCGCCCTACGTGCAGGGACGCGACACCCTGTTCGATTCGGCGCGCCTGAACTCCGTGTTCGCGTTTCCCATGAGCGGGCGCGCGCCGTTTACGCTGAGCTGGGATCAGTTCTCCAACGAGTACTTCGCCAAGATGGAGAACACGGGCATCATCAAGAGCATGAAGGACTTTTACTGGGATATCCGTCCCAAGCCGGAATTTGGCACCATCGAACTGCGCGTGTGCGACACGCCGCTGACGGTGGAACGGGCCGCCGCGCTGGCCGCCTACCTGCAGGCGCTGTGCCGCTACCTGCTCGAACGCCGCGAAACCCCGCCGGTGGAAGACGATTACCTCGTGTATAACTACAACCGCTTCCAGGCTTGCCGCTTCGGCCTCGATGGCGCCATCACGCATCCGAAAACCTACGAAACGATGTCGCTGCGCGAAGACATCATGACCACCCTGCGCAAGATGGAACCGCACGCCGAGGCGCTGGGCAGCACGCCAGCCCTGAAACACCTGTCGGATGTGGCCAAGCAATGGAGCGACGCGCAATACCTGCGCAAGCAGCACAGCTTGCAGGGCAGCGCCGAAGGCATGGTCGATTCGGCGATCCGCTGCTTCCGGGGCGAACCGATGAATTACTGAGGCCTAGCACGTCCAGCCCAACACCTGAACTTCCGGGGTCGGACCCTGCAGGGTCCGACCCCAGATCTTGCTTCTGGGGTCTAAACAACGCCAGCAACGCGCAAAAAAACCACACCCCACTTCCCCGTCATTTACAGCCACCTCCCCCGCTTGTTACAATAAGTGAGAATGATTCTTATTATTGTTTAAAAACACCCGTCCACCCGGACCGGCCATGCAAGGGGAACGCGATGCCGCTGGCAGAGCCGCTACAACGCCAGGACATCGCGACACTGTATGCCGACCACCACGGCTGGCTGCAGGGCTGGCTGCGTAAAAAACTCGGCAGCACGGCTTGCGCGGCCGATGTGGCGCAGGATACCTTCATGCGCCTGCTCGACCGCGAGGAAGCCGTCGCCGCGCGCGAACCGCGTGCCTTTCTGGCTACCGTGGCGCAGCGCGTGCTGTTCAACCATTACCGTCGCCAGAAGCTGGAACAGGCTTATCTGGATGTGCTGGCACAGCTGCCGCCCCCGCATGCGCCATCGCCGGAAGAACGGGCGCTGCTGCTGGCCACCGTGTTTGAACTCGACCGCATGCTCGACGGCTTGCCGCCCCCCGTGAAACGGGCCTTCCTGCTACGCCAGCTCGACGAACTGCCGCAGGAAGACATCGCGCGCCAGCTCGGCATCTCGCTGGCGACAGTAAAACGCCATCTGCAGCGGGCCGGCAGCGCCACGCAGGCGTGGCAGCAGCTGCAAATGCAGCACGAGCATCTGCCACCCGCAGCGCACGCGAGCCTGCTGCGCGCCTGCGTGCAAGCCAACGCGCCGCGCCGCCACGCCGTCAAGAGCCTGGCCCTGCTGCTGGCCTGCGGCGCCTCGCTGTATGCGTTCGAACGCCGCAGCCCCTGGCGCGGCTGGACTGCCGACTACCGCACGGGTGTCAACCAGCGCCGCGTCGTGACCCTCGCTGACGGCACGCAGCTCACGCTCAACACCAGCAGCGCCGTGAATATCGCGTACAACGGTGAGCAGCGCCGCATTCAACTGCTGGCCGGTGAAATCTTCATCGCCACCGGCAAGGATGCAGTACAACGTCCGTTCTTCGTCGATACGCCGCACGGCAGCCTGCAAGCGCTGGGCACGCGTTTCACGGTGCGCCTGCACCAGCAATACGCCAGCGCCGGCGTGCTCGAAGGGGCCGTCGCCGTGCTGGCCGGCGATGGCGCACAGCGCCTGGTGCTGCATCCCGGCGAAGGCGCGCATTTCGACGGCAAGAGCTGCCACCGACAGGCGCTGGCACCGTATGGCGGTGCATGGCTCGATGGCATGCTGGTGGCGCGCGACATGCGCCTGGCCGATTTCCTCACCGAGCTGTCGCGCTACAGCGACCATCCGCTGGGCTGTACGCCCGCCGTCGCAGGCTTGCGCGTGTCCGGCTCCTACCCGCTGGCCGATGTGGGCGCCATCCTCGACGCCGTCAGCGCCAGCCTGCAACTGCGGCGCAATACCGTCACGCGCTTCTGGGGCCATCAAGTCGTCAGGATCGAACTGGCGGCGCATTGAATTAAATTTTCTGCAAAGTGAGCTGTTTCGCCGTGCTCGCGTGACTTGGTAGACAGGTAGTCTCCATCTTGCGCATCCACGAAAGGTTTTATTCCATGCACCACGCTTCGCGTTCCCTCCTTACCCGCACCGTCCTGGCCTGCGCCCTGTCGCAGATCGGCATGGTCCTGGCCCTGCCGGCATCAGCCCAGGCGCAAACCCGACAAGTGCGCAGCTACAGCATCCCCGCCGGCGCGCTCGGTGACGTGCTGACGCGCTTCGGCAGCGACAGCGCCATTCTATTGGCGTTCTCCAGCGAGTCCACGCAAGGCTTGCGCAGCGCCGGCCTGCAAGGCAGCTATGGCGTACAGGACGGTTTCCGCGTGCTGCTGGCCGGTAGCGGCCTGCAAGCCGTGCCGCAATCGAATGGCGGCTACCTGCTGCAAAAGATCCCCGCCAGCGCCAGCGCACCCACGGCGGACAGCCGCGGCGTGGCCGTCATGAGCGGCGTCACCGTGGTGGCGGCGGCCGAGCGCAGCGCCGCCACCAGCGGCACGGGCAACTACACGGGCGGCCCCGCCAGCGGCGCCACCGGCCTGGCCCTGACGCAACGCGAAACGCCACAGTCGCTGACCATCGTCACGCGCCAGCAGATGGATGACCAGAACAGCAACGCCGTTTCCGACGTCATGAAAAACGTCAATGGCGTGAGCGTGCAAAACTATGACAGCGACCGCTGGAGTTTCCAGGCGCGCGGCTTTGCCGTCACCAATTTCCAGTACGACGGCGTGTCGGCAATCTATGACGGCGTCTACGACTGGGGCACGACCAACAGCGACATGGCTATCTACGACCGCATCGAAGTGCTGAAGGGCGCGACGGGGCTGATGAGCGGCTCGGGCGACCCGTCGGCCACCGTCAACATGGTGCGCAAGCGCCCCACCGCCGAATTCGAGGGTTCAGCGACCCTGGGCGCGGGATCGTGGGACAACTACCGCGCCGAAGCCGATATCTCCGGCCCCCTGAATGACAGCCGCACGCTGCGCGGCCGCCTGGTGGGCGCCTACCAGGACAAACACTCTTACCTGGACCGCTACACGCAGCAAAAATCCGTCGCCTACGGCATCATCGAGGCGGACCTGACGCAAGTCACCCTGCTGACGGCCGGCTTCACGCACCAGGATTACAAACCGCGCGGCTCGACTTGGACGGGTTTCCCTGTGCTGCTTTCCGACGGCAGCCGCACGGATTTCCCCACCGAGTGGAATCCGGCTACGGACTGGAGCCGCCGCGACATGCAGAACACCACGCTGTTCACGTCGCTGGAACATACGTTCGCCAACGAGTGGAAAGTAAAATTGAGCGCCAACCAGCTGCGCAGCAAGCATGACAGCGTGCTCGGTTCGGCCAGCGGCGGCAATCCCAACCCTGTCACAGGCGCAGGCGCGTTTTTCTTCATGGGAAAATACAAGGGCGACCGTCGCCAGAGCACCGTCAACGTCGACGCCAGCGGCCCATTCACGGCCTTCGGCCGCCGGCATGAAGCGATGCTCGGCTACTCCACCTCGACGGCAAAGCAGGATGGCCCCGTCTACGAATCGGTCTATCCAACCCTCGATGGCAGCTACTTTGACTGGCGCGGCCAGTATGCGGAACCGGCCTTCAAGCGCCTGGGCAACGACAACGACAGCACGCGCCAGAGCGGCCTGTATGGCGCCGTGCGCCTGCATCCCGTCGATGCGCTGTCCGTCATCGTCGGTGCGCGCGTGAGCAACTACAAGCAGGAGCAGGACCGCAGCTTCTTCGACCCCAAGAGCGCGCGCATCACCTCGCGCATCGAGGAAAACAACGTCATCACGCCGTATGCGGGCGTCGTGTATGACCTCGACAAAACGTACTCCGTATTCAGCAGCTACACCAGCATCTTCGCGCCGCAGAGCAACCGCGACGTGAACCGCAACTTTCTGTCGCCCGTGCGCGGCAAGGGTTTTGAAGCAGGCGTGAAGGCAGAATATTTGGATGGCAAGGTCAATGCCAGCGCGTCCCTGTTCCAGATCCGTCAAAGCAACGTGGCCAGTTCTGTGGGCGAAGTCAACGGCGAAGAAGCGTATAAAGCCATCGACGGCGTCACCAGCCGCGGCGTGGAAATGGAGGTGACGGGCGAAGTGATGAAGGATGTGAAGCTGAGCGCCGGCTACACCTACACCCATGTGCGCGACGCGGATGGCAAGGACGTCTTTTCCACCATGCTGCAAACCACGCAGCCGGCCCACCTGCTGCGCGTGCAAGGCACGTGGCGCCTGCCAGCCAGCCTGGACAAGCTGAGCGTCGGTGGCGGCATCAACTGGCAAAGCAGCTACTACGGCAATATCTGGAACCCCGCCATCGTGGACAATTCACGCATCAAGCAGGGCAGCTACGCGCTGCTCAACCTGATGGCGCGCTACGAGATCAGCAAGAACGTCACGGCCAGTCTCAACGTGAACAACCTGCTGGACAAGAAATACTTCACGGGACTGGGCCTGTTCCAGACGGGCTTCTACGGCGAACCGCGCAATGTGATGTTCACCGTACGTACGAAGTTTTAACGCGAAGTTCTCACTAAGCGCCGTACAGCGCCAGCGCCCAGGCTGGCGGGCGCAATTCCAGCGCCAGCGACAGGTAAGCGGGATCGAAGCGCGCCGCCAGCAGATACACATTGGCGGCGCCCTTCGGCTCCCAGTTCCCCGTAAAACCCTTTTCGCCGGCCGCCACGCGCTTGCGGTCGAAGGGCACGGCGCTTTTCGCGAATTCCTCGTGCGTTTTCCTGCCCTGCGCATACGGCGCCAGCCAGGCCAGCGCTTCGGCCAGGCGCCGCGCTTCCGGCGCGCCATACCAGTCGTCGCCATGCGCCTGCGCCATCAGGGCTGTCGTCAGCAGCGGCTCCAGGCTATAGGTGGTGTAATGCAGGGCGTCGCGCTGCTCGAAGTCGAAGGGCACGCCGCCAGCGCCGATATTGCGCGGCACGTGCGCCAGGAAGCGCTCCTTCGCGCGCGCGATCAGCAAGGCGTCGCCCGTGACATACGCGGCGGCCGTGCCGATCTTGATGCGGTGGCTATGCCAGTTGTTGCGCGCCGTGGACGGGCCGCCCACCTTGATGGGATCACTCAGATACCCTTGCGCCAGGGTGCGGCAAAACGCCTGCACCTGTTCGCGCTCGACGCCGTTCAAGCGCTCCTGTACCAGGTCAAAGCCGATCAGCAGGCTGGCCAGCTCCGTCTCGTCGACGGGACTGAACGATGGCTGATAAGTACCGCTCCAGGCCAGCAACAGCTGGCGCGCCGCTTCAAAATGCGCCATCTCACCCGATAATCGCCAGGCCAGCGCCTGCAAGCGCACCTGGCGCCAGTCCTCCTGCGCCTGCTGGCTGGTCTCGCGTCCGCCTTCTCCCTTCAGCAAGCCGCCCGTGCGCACTTCGGCCATCAGGTGCACGGGCCGGGCCGCATCCTTGCGCGCCGCCTTGAGCACCTGCTCGGCAATGGCCGGCGCCACCCGCGCCTTGAGCGTGCGGGCGCGCGCAGCGGACGTCAGCGCAAACGGCCGCGCCCCCTCACGCGGGTGCGGCGCCGCGCGCAAACCTGTCAGGGGCAGCGCCAGCAGGCCGGCCAGCACAATGCGCCGGCGGATCCGATGCGTATTCAAAACCGCGTTTCCCGCGCTGCGCGCAAAAAATTATCGAGGATGGGCGTGCAATCGAGCAGTTCGACGCCGCCCGCCGAATGGAATTCCGGGTGCCATTGCAAGCCCATGACGAAGCGCGCCCGCTGGTAGCGGATGGCTTCGACGATATTGTCGCCCTGCGAATACGCTTCCACGGTGACGTCGCGCCCCAGGTCCTTGACCGACTGGTGGTGAATGGAATTGACGAGCGCCTCGCCCGCCTTCGGGAACATGCCCGCCAGCGACGAGCCTTTCGGGAAGACGATGGTGTGGCGGTGCCGGTCATACAGGTCGTTGACGTGGGACGTCGCACCTTCCACGTCCGAAGCGATGTCCTGGTACAGGGTACCGCCAAAGCCCACATTGATCAGTTGACAGCCGCGGCAAATGCCCAGCACGGGCTTGCCCGCGTCGACGAATTCGTGCAGCAGTTCCAGTTCGTACAGGTCGCGCGCGCGGTCGCCGTTCCATTCCGGCCGCGTGGCTGCCTCGGAATACGTCTGCGGCGAGACGTCGGCACCGCCCTGCAGCACCAGGCCGTCCAGGTGACGCGCATAGTGGCGCAAGGTGATATTGCTCGGATGTAGCTGGCCACTGGTATTGACGGTCGGGATCATGAACACCAGCACATCGCGCGACATGACCCACTGCGCGATCGACTCTTCCAGGTATTGCAGGTTCTTGCTGCGCAGGCCAGTGGCGCCCGGCTCGGGATGGAAAATACGCGCCGAGATGCCGATGCGCAGGGTGCGCCGCATGAAATCGCGGCTGGCCTTGTCGCGCATGGAGCGGTAGCGCGACGAAATCACGCGCCAGGCCAGCGCCAGCGGCGTGTCGTTATCCTTCAGGTAGCGGGGGGCCGCGTCGCGCGCGCGGTGCTCATCATCGGGCGCCCGGCGGCCCACGCGGTCAGGTCTTGACGGCGCTGGCGCTGCGGGATCGGTGGAAGGGGGATGCTGGGGATCTTTTTCGTCTGACATGGCAAGGCTGACTGAAAGCGGGGACGCTTTCAATATAAACCCCTGCCTCCCAAAGCACGATTCAATTTTGTAACAAAAGCACATGCGCGGCGCATCCACGCAACACGCCGGCAGTAAAACTGCATACAGTCCGTTTACACCAAAGGCCCCGCTTTTTAGAGAATCTTTACGCCCCCGCTGCTAATCTTGAACGTACCTCAACCACCGCTGCAAAGCCACCATGGAACCCCATTCACGCCTGCAAACGCATCAAGCGCATCAAGCACTGCCCCACCGCCATCCCCGCCTGCCCACTTTCCTCATGCATATCACGGTCGACAAGTCCTGCCTGGCCGAGCTGCGCCAGCTGGTCGTCAGGACGTGCGGCGGCATGCTGTCGTTCATGCGCGTCGAGGCGGTCGACCACGCCGAACGCATGAAGGTCTGGCTGTGCGTAACGGAGCCGGCCCTGCGCCTGACCATGGATGCCGTCATGCGCCTGCTGCCGGCGGCGGAATTTGGCCGCATCAGCCAGGGGAAATCACTATGAACCAGTATGCCTGTGAGCAGGCGATGTCTTCATCGCGCATCACCGCGCACTTCCAGGGCATCTGGGTGCCGATGGTCACGCCATTCCGTGATGGCGAGATCGATCTCGACGCCGCCCAGCAGCTCGCTTGCGAGCTGGCCACCAGCGGCGTCGATGGCCTGGTGGTGTGCGGCACCACGGGCGAAGCGGCCATGCTGAGCGCCACGGAACACACCATGCTGCTCGATAGCGTGCTCGAAGCCATCGGTCCACGCTTCCCCGTCGTGATGGGGATCGGCGGCAGCGATACGCGCAGCGTCGTCGCCACGGTACAGCGCTATCACGACCATCCGCTGGCCGGCCTGCTGATCTCGGCACCGTCCTATGTCCGCCCTTCGCAGGACGGCATCGTGCGCCACTTCGAGGCCATCGCCGCCGCCACCGACCAGTCCATCGTGCTGTACAACGTGCCGGCACGCACGGGCGTCAATATCGAACCGCAGACAGCGGCGCTGCTGGCGCGCGACTCGCACTTCGTCGCCATCAAGGAAGCGGGCGGCAAGCTGCAGCAACTGGGCGAACTGCTGCTCGACACGCGCCTCGATGTGCTGTGCGGCGACGATGCGCTGCTGCTGGCCAGCCTGTCCATGGGCGGCCACGGCGCCATGTCGGCCGCCGCCCAGGTACGCCCCGACCTGTATGCGCAGCTGTACCACCTGGTCAGGCAGGGCCGCCACGGCGCCGCCGGCGCCCTGTTCAAGGTCATGCTGCCCGTCATCCGGCTGCTGTTTGCCGAACCCAATCCTGGCCCAGTGAAGGCGGCGCTGGCCATGCAAGGCAAGGTACGCGACGAGCTGCGCCTGCCGATGACGCCGATGTCGTCCGCCGGCCAGCACAAGCTGGCCGAAGCACTCGATCCCCTGATGGAACTGCCCGTATGGACAGCCAGCGACAGGGACGCGCCGCGTGAAGGCTGTTTGCTGCAGCTGGTCTCCGCTTCCAACATCATGCCTGCCGTGCGCCAAGATGATCATCGCCATCACGGATGAACGCGGGGGGATGGAGAAATCCATCCTGGCCGGGCGGCTGGCCGCCTCGCGCGCGCTGGCCGGACGCAAGGTGTTGCTGCTCGATGCCGATCCGCGCCAGGGAGCCATGGCGCAGGCCAGGAATATGCACGATGTGGCCAAGCATGGCAGCCTGACGCGGCCGCACCTGATGGCGCGCGCCATCAGCGCCAAGGGCTTGCAGCCGGAGCTGGAACACCTGGTGAACTGCTACCACGACATCGTCATTGACAGCGAAGGCCGCGACTCCATGGGCAGCCGTTCGGCCCTGATCGCCGCGCGCGTACTGGTGGTGCCGCTGGACGGCGTCGTGGACGGCGACGCGCAGGCTGGCCTGGCGCGCCGCATCGCGCACGCGCGCAGCGTCAATCCGGACCTGCGCGTCCTGCTGGCAACGGACACGCAAGCGGCCCCCGCCCATGCCTTGGCCGCACAGATTCCGGCCGCCCGCGTGGTCAGCCTGGGACAGCTGTATTGCGCCGTCTTTAACCTGCCTGCCTAGCTCTGCATGCAAAAAAAAGGCGGCGCATGCGCCGCCTCTCCTCTCATCTCCGTTAATTAAAACGTTTTGCTGACCGTCAGCAGCAGCGCCGTCTTGCCCATGAATTTGCCATTCACTGGCGACGCATAGGCCGACTTGCCCGCGTTCGTGCCGATCACGGCCAGCGCACCCGTCACCAAACCGAAATCGCGCGTGACGCCCACTTTCCAGTCCGTATAGCTCGATGCATCATTGTTTTTGACCTTCTGGTGGCCCGCGTGCAGGTTGCCGGTCCAGCCGTTCGTCAGGTCGATATTCGCGCCGATGTCCAGGTAGCCGCTGTTCTTGCTGTTGACGATGCCGAACAGGTTGGAGACGGCGTGCGAATACTTGATATAGGCGGGGCCGTACGACAGCTGGCCGTAGACTTCCTGCGTGTCCGCGTCGGCCAGGCCGGCGACATGCTTCAAGCCGTTGTCCGCATACACATACGCCAGCACGCCCACGTCGTAGCCGATATCGGTCGTCAGCTGGCCGCGCTTGCCCGCATACAGGTCCACTTCCACGTCACCGCTGCCGCCCGCATCCTTGGTCCACTTGATGGTGGAAGCCCAGGCGCCCGCATACAGGCCGGTCGGGTTGTTGACGTAGTCGACGCCGCCCTGCAGCGCGGGTTTCAGGCGCGTCTGCGAAATGCCGCGATAACGGTAGTCGGACACGCCGGCCACGTTGAAGCTGACTTCGTTGTCGGGCTTGGCCTCTTCCGCGTGGGCCAGGCTGCCCGTAATGGCGGTCGCGACGGCAAGTGCAAGTAGCATTTTATTCATGGTTTTTTCTTCTTCATGGGTGGTATGGGCCTTTGCCAACATGGCGCAGCTGGCCCGCCGCTGCAAAACAATGGGTAAAGCGTCCCCCTGGCGCGCGCGGCGCCTGTTTTCAAACAGGAGAAAGAAAGCTATTTAAAGGGGCAAGAGCAATCGGTAGCCGACGGCCGTTTCCGTCAGCAGGTGCTGCGGCTGGGCCGGATCGGCTTCCAGCTTCTGGCGCAGATGCCCCATGTAGATGCGCAGGTAATGGCCGTTTTCGCTATTCGACGGCCCCCACACTTCGCGCAGCAGCTGCGGATTGGTGACCACCCTGCCGGCGTTCTTCACGAGCACCGAGAGCAAGCGAAATTCCGTCGGCGTCATGTGCACCAGTTGCTTGTTGCGCGTCACCAGGCGATCCTTCAGGTCAACCCGCACGTCGCCAAACTGCACCACGCCATCGTCGCTGGCGGCAGGCTGGCGCTGGCGGCGCAAGGTGGCGCGCACGCGGGCCAGCAGCTCACCCACGCCGAACGGCTTGGTCAGGTAATCGTCGGCGCCCGCGTCGAGCGCGCGGATCTTGTCCTCTTCGTCGACCCGTGCCGACAGCACGATGATGGGCACGGCCGACCATTTGCGGATGTCGGCGATGAAGTCGATGCCGTCGCCGTCAGGCAGGCCCAGGTCCAGCACGATCAGGTCGGGCCGGCGCGTGCCCGCATCGATCAGGCCGCGCTGCATGGTGGCGGACTCGAAAATCTGCCAGCCCTCGTCTTCCAGCGCGGCACGCACGAAGCGGCGGATTTGCGGTTCATCCTCGACCAGCAAGGCGGTGGCGGAAGGTTCGTTCATGATGGTTTTCCTGTTGCATAGTCGTTGGCGTCATCGAGTTCGATCTCTGGCGGCGCAGGCGGCGTGCCCAGCGGCAGGCTGAAGACGATGGCAGCGCCCTGTCCCGGCGCGTGCGGCTGCGCGTGGATGGTGCCGCCGTGGGCTTCGACGATGGCGCGGCAAATGGCCAGCCCCAGTCCGACACCCGGCTTGTTCGATTCACGTTCGCCGCGCGTGAATTTTTCAAAAATAGCCTCTTCGCGGCCGGGCGGCAGGCCCGGGCCATCGTCAAACACCCTCACCTGCAGGAACTGGCCGTGCACCCCGGCCGCGACCGTGATGGTGCTGCCGGGCGGCGTGTACTTGGCCGCGTTTTCCAGCAGGTTGCACAGCACGCGCTCGATCAGCACGGCGTCGTAGCGCACCAGCGGCAAATCCGGCGCCAGCTGCGTCTGCACGGCATGCTGCTGCAATTGCGGGCCGCTGGCGCGCAGCGCGCTGCCCACCACTTCTTCCAGCGCCTGCCATTGCAGGTTCAGGCGCACCTGCCCGCTTTCGATGCGCGCCATGTCCAGCAAGTTCGCCACCAGGGCACTCATGCGCACGGTTTCGGACTGCAGCGAGCGCGCCATGTCCAGCTGCGCGGGCGACAACGCAGGCCGCGACAGGGCCAGCGATTCGGCCAGTCCCACCAGTGACGTCAATGGCGTGCGCAAGTCGTGCGACAGGGCCGCCAGCAGCGAATTGCGCAGCCGCTCGGACTCCATCTGCAGCAGCGCGCCCTGGGCCACGTCGATGTAGTGCACGCGTTCGAGCGCGATGGCCGCCAGGGCGGCAAAGGTATCGAGGTGCTGGCGCTGTTCCGGCACCAGCAGCCAGCGCCCGTGCTGGGCAGCCTCCAGCGGCAACAGCGCCAGCACGCCCCGCGTGCGCATCGGCGCAATCAGCGGCAGGTAAAAAATGGGCGAAGCCGGCAAGGTATCCGTGCCCGTGCCCGCCGCCTGCGCATGGTCGAAGGCCCACTGCGCGATGCCCATGTCCAGCGGCTCGCCGCCGTTCGGCGTCTGCAAGCTGCCCTCGTCATCAGGTAAAAGCAAGGTGGCACGCGCGCGGAAAGCCCGCTCGATGGCACTTTTCGTGATATCGAAAATCTGCTCCGTCTGCAGCACGCCGGACAATTCACGCGAAAACTCGTACAGGGCGCGGGCACGCGCTTCACGGTGCGATGCCACGCGCGCCTGGAAGCGCAGGCCGGCCGTCAGGTGGCCCGTGATCAGGCCCACGGCCAGCATCACGCCAAAGGTGATCACGTACTGAAAATCGCCTACGGCAAACGAAAAACGCGGCGGTACGAAGATGAAATCGAAGCAGGCCACGCCCACCAGGCTGGCCAGCGCCGCCGGTCCGCGCCCCAGGCGCACGGCCACCAGCACCACCGTCAACAACGACAGCATGGCGATATTGGCCAGGTCCAGGTAGGGTTGCAGGGGCACCGAGGCGAGGGCCGTGCCCAGGCTGGCACCGGCGGCCAGCAGGTAACGCAAATGGCGCGACGGCCTGCGCGGCGCCTGCGCATCGTCGCCCGCCGCGCGCCGCAGCGCCGCATCGGCAGGTGGCAAGCCGACCTCGATCAAATCGATATCGGGCGCCAGACTGGCCATGCGCACGGACGGCGGCGCCTGCCACAGGCGCGCCAGCACACTGGTTCGGCCACGGCCACGGCCCACGATGACTTTCGAGATATTCGCGCTGCGCGCATATTCGACCACGGCGCCGGCGATGTCGGCGGACGGCACAATGGCCGTGCGCGCGCCCAGGTCCTGCGCCAGTTTCAGCGTTTTCAGGATGCGTTCGCGCTCGCGTGCCGGCAGGTGCTGCAGGCGCGGCGTTTCCACGTACAGCGCGTGCCATTCCGCATTCAGCTGGCTGGCCAGGCGCGCCGTGCTGCGGATCACGTGTTCGCCCCCCGCGTGCGGTCCCACGCAGGCCAGCAGCGCGGCGCCCGTCTTCCACACGGGATTGATTGATTTCTCGACGCGGTATGCCTGCACGTCGTCCTGCACCCGGTCCGCCGTGCGGCGCAAGGCCAGTTCGCGCAAGGCGATCAGGTTACCCTTGCGGAAAAAATGCTGCGATGCCCGCTCGGCCTGCTGCGGCTGGTATACCTTGCCCTGCTTGAGGCGGCGCAGCAGTTCGTCGGCCGGGATATCGACCAGCACCACTTCATCGGCGCGGTCGAACACCGTGTCGGGCAGGGTCTCGGCCACGCGCACGCCCGTGATGCCGCCCACCACATCATTGAGGCTTTCCAGGTGCTGCACGTTGACGGTCGACAGCACGTCGATGCCGGCCGCCAGCAATTCCTCGACATCCTGCCAGCGCTTCGGATGGCGCGAACCGGCCACGTTCGAATGGGCCAGTTCATCCATCAGTATCAGCGACGGCGCGCGCCGCAGGGCTTCGTCCAGGTCGAACTCGAACAAGGTCTTGCCCCGGTATTCGATGGCCTTCAAGGGAAGCACGGGCAAGCCGTCCAGCTGGGCTGCCGTATCCTGGCGCCCATGCGTCTCCACCACGCCCACCAGCAAGTCCTGACCATCGGCCAGCAGTTTGCGGGCGGCGGCCAGCATCGCATAGGTCTTGCCGACGCCGGCCGAGGCGCCGAAATAAATGCGCAGCCGGCCGCGCGCGGCTTTCTTTTCCTGCGCCTGCACTTGCGCCAGCAGGGCATCAGGGTCGGGGCGTTGGCTGTCGTTGGGGAGCATGGGCATCTTTAATCTCAAAACCAGGGGCAAAACCGGCGGCTCTGCCCCTGCATCATCTTACTTCGCGGCCGCATCAAGCGCCAGATTCAGTTCCAGCACATTCACCCGTGGTTCGCCGAAAAAGCCGATATACGCGGTTTTCTGCACCTTGGCGATGGCGTTTTCCACCTGCGCCAGCGGCACTGCGCGCACGCGGGCCACGCGCGGCGCCTGGTACAAGGCTGCCGCCAGACTGATTTCCGGGTCCAGGCCGCTGCTCGACGCCGTCACCAGGTCGACGGGAATGGCGCGCGTATTGCCGGGATCAACTTCCTTCAGGGCGGCGATGCGCGCCTTGACGGCGTCCACCAGAGCCGGATTGGTCGGTCCCTGGTTCGAGCCGCTCGAACCGGCGCCGTTATTGGCCATCGGCGCGGTGGCCGATGGCCGGCCCCAGAAATACTTCGGCGAGGTGAAGGATTGGCCGATCAGCATCGAGCCGACGGGGCGGCCAGCCCGCTCGACGATGCTGCCGTTGACTTCATCGTTGAAAGCCAGCTGCCCAATGCCGGCCGTGGCAAACGGATAGACCACGCCGCAGATCACGGTCAGCGCGGCAAACAGGACCAGGGCGGGACGTACGATAGTGCTCATGATGGTTCCTTTAGACTAAATTGAGTGCGGACAGCAGCATGTCGATCAGCTTGATCCCGATGAAGGGCAAAATGATGCCGCCCAGGCCGTAGATCAGCAGATTGCGGCGCAACAGGCTGGCCGCGCCGATGGCCCGGTATTGCACGCCTTTCAGCGCCAGGGGAATCAGCACGACGATGATCAAGGCATTGAAGATCACGGCCGACATGATGGCCGACGCAGGGCTGGACAAGTGCATGATGTCGAGCGCCTTCAACTGCGGATAGGTGCCCACGAACGCCGCCGGGATGATGGCGAAGTACTTGGCGATGTCGTTCGAAATCGAGAACGTCGTCAGCGAACCGCGCGTCATCAGCATCTGCTTGCCGATTTCAACGATTTCCAGCAGCTTGGTCGGATTCGAATCGAGGTCGACCATATTGCCCGCCTCTTTCGCCGCCTGCGTGCCCGAGTTCATGGCCACGGCCACATCGGCCTGCGCCAGCGCCGGGGCATCATTGGTGCCGTCGCCCGTCATCGCCACCAGACGGCCTTCGGACTGGTAGCTGCGAATCAGCTTGAGCTTGTCTTCTGGCGTCGCTTCGGCAAGAAAATCGTCCACGCCCGCCTCGGCGGCAATCGCCGCAGCCGTCAGCTTGTTGTCGCCCGTGATCATCACGGTCTTGATGCCCATGCGGCGCAGTTCCGCAAAACGCTCCTTGATGCCGCCCTTGACGATATCCTTCAGTTCCACGACACCCATGACGCGGCCGTCGTCGACCACCACCAGCGGCGTGCTGCCGCGGCGCGCGATATCGTCGACGGCGCGCGCCACCTCGGTCGGATACGGCTGGCCCAGCGCTTCCACATATTTTTTCATGGAATCGGCCGCGCCCTTGCGCAACTGGCGCACTTGCTGCTCGCCCGGGATATCCACGCCGCTCATGCGCGTTTGCGCCGTGAAGGGCACGAAGGTGGCGTGCAGGCTGGCCATCTCGCGTTCGCGGATGTTGAACTTCTGCTTGGCCAGCACGACGATGCTGCGACCTTCCGGCGTTTCATCGGCCAGCGAGGCCAGTTGCGCCGCGTCGGCCAGCTGCTGCTCCGTCACGCCGGGCGCAGGTACAAAGTTTGACGCCTGGCGGTTGCCCAGGGTGATGGTGCCCGTTTTGTCGAGCAGCAGCACGTCCACGTCGCCCGCCGCTTCCACGGCGCGGCCCGAAGTGGCGATCACATTGGCCTGCATCATGCGGCTCATGCCGGCCACGCCGATGGCGGACAGCAAACCGCCGATGGTGGTCGGAATCAAACACACCAGCAGTGCGATCAGCACAGTGATGGTGACGGGCGTGCCACTGCCGGCCGCCGCCACGGAAAACAGCGAATACGGCAGCAAGGTCACGGTGACGATCAGGAACACGATCGACAGGGCGACGAGCAAAATCGTCAGGGCGATCTCGTTCGGCGTCTTCTGGCGCTTGGCGCCTTCGACCATGGCGATCATGCGGTCGATGAAGGCTTCGCCCGGGTTGACGGAAACGCGCACCAGCAGCCAGTCCGACAGCACGCGGGTGCCGCCCGTCACGGCGGAAAAGTCGCCGCCCGATTCGCGGATGACGGGTGCCGATTCGCCCGTGATGGCGCTTTCGTCGACGGAGGCCACGCCGGCCGTCACTTCGCCGTCGGCGGGAATCACGTCACCCGCCTCGACCAGCACCGTCATGCCCTTGCGCAGATCGGTCGCTGGCGTAGGCAGCCAGGAGGTGCCGTACTTCGGCGTTTGCATTTTCTTTGCCATCACCGTCTGCTTCAGAGCGCGCAGCGAAGCCGCCTGGGCCTTGCTGCGGCCTTCGGCCAGCGCTTCGGCGAAGTTCGCAAACAGCACGGTAAACCACAGCCACACGGCGACGGCGATGATGAAGCCGAACGGCGCCTCGCCCTGGCCATTCAGGGCCTGGATGGCCAGCAGGGTCGTGATGATGCTGCCCACGTAGACGACGAACATCACGGGGCTGCGCCACTGCGTGCGGGGGTCAAGTTTTTTGAACGCATCGACGATGGCAGGGCCAATCAGTGCGGAATCGAACAAGGTCAGGCTTGTGCGTGACATTTTATTAGCCTCTGGTGAAAAGTTGCAGGTGTTCGACGATCGGGCCCAGGGCCAGCGCGGGAACGTAATTGAGCACGCCGACGAGCACGACGACGCCGATCAGCAAGCCGATGAACATGGGGCCGTGCGTGGGCATGGTGCCGGCGTTGGCCGACAGGCGCTGCTTGGCCGCCAGTGAACCGGCCACTGCCAGCACGGGCACGATCACGCCGAAGCGGCCGAACCACATGGCGATCGCCAGCATCACGTTGTAGAACGGCGTGTTGGCGGACAGGCCGGCAAACGCGCTGCCGTTGTTGTTGGCCGCCGACGTGAAGGCATACAGGATCTCCGAGAAGCCGTGCGCGCCCGGATTGGCGACGCCGATCTTGCCCGGCTCGACCATCACGGCGATCGCCGTACCCGTCAATACCAGGGCTGGCGTGACCAGGATGGCCAGCGATACCATCTTCATTTCATAGGCCTGGATTTTCTTGCCCAGGTATTCAGGCGTGCGGCCTATCATCAGGCCAGCGATGAAGACAGCCAGGATGGCAAACATCAGCATGCCGTACAGGCCCGTGCCCACGCCGCCGAACACCACTTCGCCGAATTGCATCAGCACCAGCGGCACCATGCCGCCCAGAGGCATGTAGGAGTCGTGCATGGAATTGACGGCGCCGCAGGATGCCGCCGTCGTCACCGCCGCGAACAGGGTCGAGGAGCTGATGCCGAAGCGCGTTTCCTTGCCTTCCATATTGCCACCCGATTGCAGGCTGCTGGCTTGCTGATCCACGCCCAGCGCCTGCAAGGCGGGATTGGCTTGCTGCTCGGCGCTCATCACGCCAGTCGTCATGACGACAAAGATCAGGCTCATCGCGGCTAGCACTGCCCAGCCCTGGCGCAGGTCACCCACCATGCGGCCAAAGGTGAAGCACAGGCCGGCAGGAATGATGAAAATCGCCAGCATCTGCAGGAAGTTCGACAGCACCGTGGGATTTTCATATGGGTGTGAGGAATTGGCATTGAAGAAGCCGCCGCCATTCGTGCCCAACAGCTTGATCGATTCCTGCGAAGCGACGGGACCCATGGCGATCGTCTGCGTGGTTGCCACTTGCGCTTCCATCACGGGCTTGCCGGCCGTATCGAGCACGGGCTGGCCGTCGGCCGTCATTTTCGGCGTTTCATACGCCACGTGGTCGAGCAGGGTCACTTCCTTGTAGGCGGAAAAATTCTGGATCATGCCTTCGCCCATGAAAGCGACGGACAGGGCCAGCGACAGCGGCAACAGGATGTACAGCGTGGCGCGCACCAGGTCGACCCAGAAATTGCCGATCGACTTGCCCGAACGCGAGGCGAAACCGCGCACCAGCGCGAAGATCACGGTAATGCCGGTGGCCGCCGAAAAGAAGTTCTGGCACGTCATGCCCAGCATCTGGGTCAGGTAGCTCATGGTCTGTTCGCCGCCGTAGCCTTGCCAGTTGGTATTGGTGACGAAGCTGACGGTGGTATTGAACGAAGAATCGGGGCTGACGGCGCCCAGGCCCTGGGGATTCAAAGGCAAGAAGCCCTGCAGGCGCTGCAGGCCATACACAAAGACGGCGCCCAGCGCGTTGAACACGATCAGGGCGATGGCGTAGCTTTTCCAGCCCATGGCCTTGTCGGCAGGCAGACCGGAGCAGCGGTACAGCAGGTTTTCAAATTTTTGCAGCCAGCCCAGGCCGCGCACGGGGCCGTCGCCGGCCACCTTGGCCATGTACAGGCCCAGCGGATAGCCGGCGGCCAGCAGTACGGCCAGGAAGGCCACCAGCAGCAATATCGATTGCGTCGTCATCACAGTTCCTCCGCTTTCAGCAGCGCCACCAGCAAGTACACGAGCAGGCCAGCCGAGACCACGGCGCCCAGCACATAAAACGCGTTCATTTGACGCTCCCTAATTTGTCGCAGGCGACGGCAAAGCCGGCCGCCACGACGAAAAAAACGGCAATCAAGCCGAGATACACGATATCCATTCCCACCCTCATTCAGGTTTGTTTTGATAGTGAGCAGATTAGCCAAAAGGGTCTAAAAAATTTGTAAAGACTGGAGAGGTGCTTGTAAACAAGATGTAAAAACGGCGGCTTTGCCGCATAAAATCGTCCACAATGGGCGCCAAACCACGCGCACGGTGCACTGTTGTTGCCCTGGAGTAGCGCTATTGCTCGCTGGACAAGATAGAATGCGCGAGCGTCCGCACAAGGACGCCAAGCCTGCCGCACTGCCCTCTGCCAGTGACGCTGGACGGAATATACTGTATATTCATACAGTTATCGCCGCCGTTGTCACTGCGTCCTGCAGCGTCCCGGCCTGGCGTTCCAACCACTGTCTTTACTTAGCTTGAACACGTATGGCCACTAAAAAACCAGCATCCGACTACAGCGAATCATCCATCCGTGTCCTGAAAGGACTGGAACCCGTCAAGCAGCGCCCGGGGATGTACACCCGCACTGAAAATCCGCTGCACATCATTCAGGAAGTGATCGACAATGCCTCCGACGAGGCGCTGGGCGGTCATTGCACGCATATCGCCGTCACGCAAAATACGGATGGCAGCATCACCGTCGAAGACAATGGCCGCGGCATTCCCGTCGGCATCCACCCTGAAGAAGGCGTGCCGACGGTGGAAATCGTGTTCACACGGCTGCACGCGGGCGGCAAGTTCGACAAGGGTTCGGGCGGCGCCTACGCGTTCTCGGGCGGCTTGCACGGCGTCGGCGTGTCCGTCACCAATGCGCTGTCGACGCGCCTGGAAATCACCGTCTGGCGCAAGGAAAGCGACGGCAACGGCCTGCATCACATGGTGTTTGCGAATGGCGACGTGATCGAACCCCTGAGTTCCCGCCCCGCCCCGCGCGACGGCAAGAAGTCGGGCACGCGCGTCACCGCCTGGCCTGACGCGAAATATTTTGATTCGCCGAATATCTCGCAAACGGAGCTGCAGCGCCTGCTGCGCTCGAAAGCCGTGCTGCTGCCCGGCGTCACCGTCACCTTGACCAACGCCAAGACGGGCGACACGCAAACCTGGCAGTACGCGGAAGGCTTGCGCGGCTACCTGACCGAATCGCTGGCGCAGGTATCGAATGGCGAAACCCTGATTCCCCTGTTCGAAGGCGCGCAGTACGCGGGCCCGGATTCGGAAGGTTTTGCCGAAGGCGAAGGCGCGGCCTGGGTGGTGGCGTGGACGGAAGAAGGCGCCATCGTGCGCGAATCGTATGTCAACCTGATTCCCACCTCGAATGGCGGCACGCACGAATCGGGCTTGCGCGACGGCCTGTTTGGCGCCGTGAAAAACTTCGTCGAAATGCACTCGCTGCTGCCGAAAGGCGTCAAATTGCTGCCGGAAGACGTGTTTGCGCGCGCCTCGTTCGTGTTGTCGGCGAAGGTGCTGGACCCGCAATTCCAGGGCCAGATCAAGGAACGCCTGAACTCGCGCGACGCCGTGCGACTGGTCTCGACCTTCACCAAGCCGCCGCTGGAACTGTGGCTGAACCAGCACGTCGACTACGGCAAGAAGCTGGCCGACCTGGTGATCAAGCAGGCGCAGTCGCGCCAGCGCTCGCTGCAAAAAGTGGAAAAGAAAAAATCCTCGGGCGTCGCTGTCCTGCCGGGCAAGCTGACCGACTGCGAATCGTCGGACATCACGCGCAATGAACTGTTCCTCGTCGAGGGCGACTCGGCGGGCGGTTCGGCCAAGATGGGCCGCGACAAGGAATTCCAGGCGATTTTGCCCCTGCGCGGCAAGGTCCTGAACTCGTGGGAGACGGACCGCGATCGCCTGTTTGCGAATAACGAGATCCACGACATCGCGGTGGCCATCGGCGTCGATCCGCACGGCGTGGGCGACTCGCCCGACCTGTCCGGCCTGCGCTACGGCAAGATCTGCATCCTCTCGGATGCGGACGTGGACGGCTCGCACATCCAGGTACTGCTGCTGACCTTGTTCTTCAAGCACTTCCCGGCCCTGATCAACAAGGGCCACATCTGCATCGCCCGACCGCCCCTGTACCGGGTCGATGCGCCGGCGCGCGGCAAGAAGCCGATGCAAAAGATCTATGCGCTCGACGACGGCGAACTGGTCGCCATCGAGGACAAGCTGCGCAAGGAAGGCGTGAAACAGGGCGCCTGGTCGATCTCGCGCTTCAAGGGTCTGGGCGAGATGAACGCCGAACAGCTGTGGGAAACAACGATGAACCCGGACACGCGCCGTTTGCTGCCCGTGACCCTGGGTGAAATCGACCACATGACATGCGCCGCGCGCTTCAACATGTTGATGGGCAAAGGCGAAGCGGCAGGACGCCGCGCCTGGATCGAGGAACACGGCAATGAGGCGGAGGCGGACATCTGATGATCATCGGTATCGACCTGGGCACCACCAACAGCCTGGTCGCCATCTGGCGCGACGGCAAGGCTGCCATCATTCCGAATGCACTGGGTGAACACCTGACGCCGTCGTGCGTCAGCATCGACGACGACGGCAGCGTGCTGGTGGGCCGCGCCGCGCGCGAACGCCTGCAGACGCACCCGCAGCTGACGGCCGCCGTCTTCAAGCGCTACATGGGCAGCGAAAAGAAGATCACCCTCGGCACGCAGCAATTCCGCCCGGAAGAATTATCGTCGATGGTGCTGCGCGCGCTGAAAGAAGATGCCGAAGCCTTTTTGGGCCACAAGGTCGAAGAAGCCATCATCACCGTGCCCGCGTATTTCAGCGATGCGCAGCGCAAGGCCACGCGCATCGCCGGCCAGCTGGCCGGCCTGCGCGTGGAGCGCCTGCTGAACGAGCCAACGGCCGCCGCGCTGGCCTACGGCATCCGCGACAAGGAACAGGAAAGCAAATTCCTCGTCTTCGACCTGGGCGGCGGCACGTTTGACGTGTCGATCCTGGAACTGTTCGAAGGCGTGATGGAAGTGCGCGCCTCGGCCGGCGACAATTTTTTGGGCGGCGAAGACTTCGTCACGGTGCTGGTCGACGCCTTTTTGGACGGCAGCGGCTTGCGCGACGCGGCCGGCAGCCGTTTGTTCGACCCGCGCCAGCAGCAGCTGCTGCGCGATGAAGCCGAACGCGTCAAGCGCCTGCTGTCGGAGCAGCCATCCGTGCGCATGGCCACGCGCTACCAGGACAAGGAATACAGCTGGGAGATCAGCGAAGACAAACTGGCGCAGCTGTGCGAACCGCTGCTGGCCCGCCTGCGCCTGCCCGTGGAACGGGCGCTGCGCGACGCCACCATCCGCGCCGCGGAATTGAATGAAGTGGTGCTGGCCGGCGGCGCCACGCGCATGCCGCTGGTGCGCAAACTCGTCTCGCGCATGTTCGGCCGCTTCCCCGCCATCCACCTGGACCCGGACGAAGCCGTGGCGCTGGGCGCCGCCGTGCAGGCGGGCCTGAAGATGCGCGACGCGGCCCTCGACGAAGTGGTCATGACGGACGTGGCACCGTATTCGCTGGGCATTTCGATTTCGCGCCAGGTCGGCGCAAACCAGTATGAAGGCGGGCATTACCTGCCCATCATCGAGCGCAACTCCGTGGTGCCCGTCTCGCGCACGGAAAACATCACCACCATCTACGACAACCAGAAGGAAATCAACGTGGCGATCTTCCAGGGCGAGTCGCGCCTGGTGGCCGACAACGTCTTCCTCGGCAAGATCAGCTTCCCGATCCCCGCGAAAAAAGCGGGCGAGATCGGCATCGACGTGCGCTTCACCTACGACGTCAGCGGCGTGCTGGAAGCGGAAGTGACGGTGTTGGCCACGCAGGAACGCCACAAGATGATCATCAGCGACAATGCGGGCGTGATGACGCCGGAACAGATCGAGCAGCGCTTTCTTGAACTGGCCGACCTGAAGATCCACCCGCGCGAGCAGATGGAAAACCGCACCCTCGTCACGCGCGCCGATCGCCTGTACGAACAGTCGCTGGGCGACGTGCGCCAGTACCTGGCGGCGCACACGGCCAATTTCCAGGCCGCGCTGGAGACGCAGGACCCGAACACCATCCGCAAGGCGCGCCAGGCGCTCGACGAGGTGTTGCGCCAGGTCGAGAGCGAGAGCTTCCTGTAAATGGACGGCGGCATGCACAACGGACAGCGCAGCCTGTGGGATATCCTGGGCACGGAGCCGACGGGCGACGAGCGCGCCCTCAAGCGCGCGTATGCGAAGCGCCTGAAGGTGACGCGTCCCGAAGACGATCCGGCCGCCTTCCAGGAGCTGCGCGAGGCGTATGAATACGCGCTGCGCCATGCGCACCTGTTTGCCGCGGAGCTGCCGGAAGCGCAAGCGGCCGAGGCCGAAGCGGCAGCGATGGCAGCGCCGCGCATGGAAGCAGCCGAGCTGTGGGGCGTCATCGACGAACCCGCACAGGAGCCGTCCGCAGAACTGTGGGGCGTCATAGCCCAGGAGAGCGCAGCGCCGCCGGAACTTTGGGGCGTGGTCGCCGTCGATCCCGTCCAGGAAGCGGCCAATCTATGGCAAGGCTGCCTGGCGCTGACGCGGCATGCGGATGCCGGCGACGCGCTGGCCCGCATGCTGCAGGACGACGCCATGCTGAACCTCGACGTGCGCGAGGAATTCGAGCTGTGCGCGCTGCGCTACTGCGCCGGCGCCGGCTATGATCTGGCGCTGCGCCAGGCCCTGTTCGAGCAGCTGGGCTGGGACCGCGACTTTTCCTACCTGGCGCGCAGCCATGCGGATCTGGTGCGCAGCGCCGTGCAGCGCTACCGGGCAGACCGCTCGTTCGCCCATTTCAGCGACAACCGCGACAGCTATCCCGGCCTGGACTGCCTCATGTCGCAGCAGGCACCAAGCGCCTACGCGCGCCAGCTGTTCGACCAAAAATTTACGCTGCAGCTGCGCGAACTGCTGCAGACGATACGCTGGCAGCACGCCGAGATGCTGGCCTATAAACTCGATGCCGACCTGTTCGAGCAATGGGAACAGGCGGTCTTTTCCAAGCGCTACTTCAAGCAGACGGCGCTGGCTTCGTGCGGCCTGGGTTTCGTGTTGCATTTCATGCTCTCGGGCGTGATCAGCGTAGCAGGCTTGGAACTGAGCAACGCCGGCGGCTATGCCAGCCTGATCGGTTTTCAGGTGCTGGCATTCCTGCTGTTGGCCATGAACGCATGGCAAAAGCCGGCGCCGGCATATGCATGGATGGCCTCCTTGCGAGAGGAACTGCACGCCTGCCTGCCAGCGTTGCGCAGGCACCCCGGTCTGGGGCAATTGGGCTGGATCATGCCGTTCCTGTGCCTGGCGCTGCTGCTATTCATACCAGCGCCTGCTGCTCCACTGCGCATAACCACTTCGTTAGGACTGTGCATCACGGCGCTGCTGGCCGCGAAAGCCAACTACGCACTGCTGCGCGGACGCCTGCTGGCTTGCATCCTGATCGCCTTTACGGCAACCATGGTTTTCACGCTGGACAGGACCGATACCGGCCTGGCACTGAGCGACGGCATCATGCTGCTTTTTTGCGTGCAGGTACTGGCACTGCGCTCGATGAAGGGACTGTATGTCGATAGCGGCGGACCAGCGCAGCTCCTGCCGCGCCTGCGCGCTGTCTGGATGATCGGTTGCACCATCGCGTTCCTGGCCATACATCTGCATGCAGCGCCAGCGCATGTGCTAGGTGCCGTGCTGTTTTTCTGGTCCTGCATCGGCATGCTGTTTGCTCCTTTCGAGCTGAACTGGCGCGCAGCCTGGCCAATTGCCATCACGCCCGCAGCCGCCACCTTCTTGCTCGCCAGTCAGCTCGGTGGCCCGCCAGACCTGGCCATCGTCAAGCTGAGCGCCGTACTGGCGCTGTCCGTCCTGTATTTCACCGTGCGTCATCTTTATCTGCAGCAGCGCAGATCCGCACAAGCAACCGGGCTGTCATAATCGGCCCCATGAATTCAAACGCAACTACTTCATACTGAAACAAGCGCCATGTCCACACAAACCAATTTATTTGACGATGCCCAGCCTGAGCCGACCCTGCCGGATGAACCGGTATTCGACGGCGAAGCGCTGACCCTGTCCACCTTTGCCGAGCGCGCCTATCTCGATTACGCCATCTCCGTCGTCAAGGGCCGCGCCCTCCCTGACGTGTGCGACGGCCAGAAACCCGTGCAGCGCCGCATCCTGTATGCGATGAATGAGCTGGGATTGAATTCCACGGCGAAGCCGCGCAAATCGGCGGCCGTGGTCGGCGACGTGCTCGGTAAATTGCATCCGCACGGCGACCAGTCCGTGTACGACGCGCTGGTGCGCATGGCGCAGGATTTTTCCTTGCGCTACCCGCTGATCGATGGCCAGGGCAACTTCGGCTCGCGCGATGGCGACGGCGCGGCGGCCATGCGTTACACGGAAGCGCGTCTGACGCCGATCGCCAAGCTGCTGATGGATGAAATCGGCATGGGCACGGTGGACTTCCAGCCCAACTACGACGGCTCGACCGAAGAACCGAAGCTGCTGCCGGCGCGCCTGCCGATGGTGCTGCTGAATGGCGCCTCCGGCATCGCCGTGGGCCTGGCGACGGAAATCCCGTCGCACAACCTGGCGGAAGTGGCGAAAGCGGCCGTCGCCATGATCCGCGATCCGAAGATGACGCACGCCGAGCTGATGGCCTTCATTCCCGGCCCGGACTTCCCCGGCGGCGGCCAGATCATCACGCCGCCATCGCAGATCGCCGACATGTATGCGAGCGGGCGTGGCAGCATGAAGGTGCGCGCGCGCTGGAAGATCGAAGAGCTGGCGCGCGGCCAATGGCAAGCCGTCGTGACGGAACTGCCGCCGGGTACCTCGTCGCAAAAGGTGCTGGAAGAAATCGAGGAACTGACGAATCCGAAGATCAAGCTGGGCAAGAAGGCGCTGTCGCCGGACCAGGTAGCCCTGAAGGCGCTGATCCTCAATTCGCTCGACACCATCCGCGATGAATCGGGCCGCGCCGCGCCCGTGCGCCTGGTGTTCGAGCCGAAGTCGAAGAACCAGGACCAGACGGAATTCATGCTGATGCTGCTGGCGCACACCTCGCTGGAATCGTCGACCTCGATCAACCTGGTGATGATAGGCGGCGATGGCCGTCCGCGCCAGAAGGGCCTGGGCGACATCCTGCGCGAGTGGATCGATTTCCGCTTCGAGACCGTCACGCGCCGCACCAGCTACAAACTGGGCAAGGTCAAGGACCGTATCCATATCCTGGAAGGACGCGAAGCGATCCTGCTCAATATCGACAAGGTGATCCAGATCATCCGCAATTCGGATGAACCGAAAACGGCCCTGATCGAAGCGTTCAAGTTGTCCGAACGCCAGGCCGACGACATCCTGGAAATCCGCTTGCGCCAGTTGGCGCGCCTGGAAACGATCAAGATCCAGCAGGAGCTGGCCGAGCTGCGCAAGGAAGAAAAGTCGCTGCAAGACCTGCTCGACAACCCGGGCTCGATGAAGCGCGCCATCATCCGCGAAATCGAAGCGGACGCCAAGCAGTTCGGCGACGCACGCCGCACCCTGATCGAGGAAGCGCAAAAAGCCATGGCCGAACAGAAGGTGGTCGATGAACCGGTCACCGTCATCATTTCGGAAAAAGGCTGGGTACGCGCACGTACCGGCATCGGCCACGATGCGGCGCAATTCACCTTCAAGGCGGGCGACACCCTGCATGGCGCCTTCGAATGCCGCACGGTCGACACCCTGCTCGGCTTTGGCAACAACGGCAAGATTTACTCGGTTCCCGTCTCGGCGCTGCCCAACGCGCGCGGCGACGGCGTACCAATCACGACCTTGTGCGACCTGAGCGGCGGCACACCGGGCAATGCCGTGCGCATCCTGCACTACTTTGCGGGCAATGGCGCGACCAACTTGCTGCTGGCGTCGAGCGCCGGCTACGGCTTCACCGCCAAAGCGGGCGACATGAGCAGCCGCCTGAAAGGCGGCAAGGCCTTCATCACCCTGGACGATGGCGACGTGCCTCTGGCGCCGAAAGTCATCCCCGAGGCGGCCAGCGCCCTGGCCTGCCTGACGGAAGGCGCGCGCCTGCTGGTGTTCGGCCTCGATGAAATGAAAACCCTGACCAAGGGCGGCACCGGCGTCAAGCTGATCGACCTCGATGCCAAGGACAAGCTGCTGGCCGTGCAGCCGATCACCCAGCGCGGCGTGGTGGTCTCGGGTATCGGCCGGGCCGCGAAACCGCAAGATGCGTCGCTCGGTGCCACAGCCCTGGCCGAGCACTTCGGCAAGCGCGCGAAGAAGGGCAAGGCACTGGCGGCCAAGCTGAAACCAGTCTCGATGGCGGCCATCGGCTAAGCGCCATCGGTTCACACGAAAAGACAGGTTCGCCTGTCTTTTTTTCGCCTATCGCCGCATAACGGCGGCAGGGGAAAATAATTTTACAAATACGTCCCCCGTTCCCGTTACTCCTGCAGGCAGGCCACCGGCATGCCGCCCAAGGACAGGAGAACAAGGATGACAAACAACGATACAGGCAAGCTGCCATGCAGCGCCTGACCCCGGCCGAGCAGCTGGTAGCGGCCATGGCGGCCGAAGGCTTGCCGTATAAAAGCATCGCCAGGGAACTGGGCAAGTCGCCGGCCACCGTACGCAACCAGCTGCATGCGATTTACCAGAAACTCGGCGTGGGCAACCGCACGGCGCTCGCGTACAAGCTCCGGGGTCATCCTTGATGCCGCGACAGGCGCAGCACGTCGGGCGTTGCCTCGACGATGTCGATCACCTCTTGCGGCCCCGGTGCGCCAGCCAATGCATACCGCCCCATGCCCAGGGGAAGCAGCCGGGTAGACGGGCCGGCACGGGGACGGTCATCGGGGCCGGGCGACAGGCTGGTCATGCTCACCTCCCCGCCTTCCAGGCTCCGGGTTCCGGCGCCAAACTCCAGCACCTTGCGCCCCTTGCGGCTGGGAGGAAAGGCGAACGTGGCCGTGGGCCGGTACACCTCGATACCGTCCGCATCCTCCTCGAAGGAATGCGTCCAGCTACCGCTGGGCAATGCCGTTGTCATGCCGTGCATGCCACCTCCCATTGAACACATTGACGTCAGAAACACGATACCACGCCGCCCAGGCTTTCATAGCCGCTCACGGACGGCGACCAGGCCGTGCCGTTCCACGCCTTGTGGAACAGGGCGCCATTCGTGCCTGTGACAAACACGTCAAGGCGGTTCGGCGCCCAGGCCGTGGCGCGCGGCCGCGAGGTACACACGCCGCCCAGGCTTTCAAAGCCCGTCAGGGACGGCGACCAGGCGGTGCCGTTCCACGCCTTGTGATACAAGGCGCTATCGGTGCCGATGACAAACAGGTCGAGCCGGTTGGCCGCCCACGAGACGGCTTCCACTTCGCCTACGCAGACGCCGCCCAGGCGTTCGAAGCCGTCGTTGGAAGGCCCCCATTTCGTGCCATCCCACCATTTATGGTACAGCGCGCCATCGGTGCCCGTGACGAATACGTCGAGGCGGTTCGGTCCCCACGCCACCGCCTTCGGCGACGAGGTACAGATGCCCCCCAGGCGCTCATAGCCCGTCAGCGACGGTCCCCAGGCCGTGCCGTTCCACCACTTGTGGTACAGGGCCCGGTCCGTGCCGATGACGAACACGTCAAGGCGGTTCGGTCCCCAGGCCACCGCTTCCGGCTGGCCCAGGCACAGACCGCCCATGGCTTCGTAACCCGTCAGGGATGGCCCCCAGGCGGACCCGTTCCACCACTTGTGATACAGGCCGCGGTCCGTGCCGACGACAAACACGTCGAGGCGGTTCGGTCCCCAGGCCACGGCACGCGGGTCGCCCACGCACAAGCCGCCCATGGCTTCATAACCGGTCAAGGACGGCCCCCACGCCGTGCCGTTCCACCATTTGTGAAACAAGCCGCTGTCGGTCCCCGTGACGAATACATCGAGCCGGTTCGGCGCCCACGAGACCACCTGCGGCGCACTGGTACCAATGCCGCCCTGCCCTTCGTAGCCGCTGACGGATGGCGCCCAGGCCGAGCCATTCCAGGCCTTGTGATACAGCGCGCGGTCCGTGCCCAGCACGAAGACGTCGAGGCGATTCGCGCCCCAGGCCACGACGGGCGAGGAACTCTGGCGCGGCGTGGCGCCCGTGCCACCCGTCCCCGTGCCGATGCTGGCGCGCGGACCATCGAGGCAGGCCTGCATGCGCGCCACCTGGCCCGCCGTGAACATGAACATGGCGGGATCGTCGACGTAATCCATGTAGTTCATGAACATGTCGCCATTCGGTCCGTTGCTGCAGGAAATATGCGGGAACGAAGGCTGGCCCGTGTTCGGTCCGCCCTGGTTCGGCGTATCGGCGACGTTGTCCGTGCCCGAGCAGCCCGTGCCATCATCACCCCAGATATGGTTCAGGTTCAGCCAGTGGCCGATTTCATGCGTGGCCGTACGTCCCAGGTGGAACGGTGGCGCCGCCGTGCCGCTCGTACCGAAGGCCGATTGCAGGATCACCACGCCGTCGGTGGCGGCCGGCCCGCCGGGAAACTGCGCGTAGCCCAGCAAGCCGCCACCGAGCTGGCACGCCCAGATATTCAGGTAACTGTCGGCCGGCCAGGCATCCATGCCGCCCGTCGCCTGCGATTTGACGGCATCGTCGGCGCCAAACGAGGCCACCGCCGTCTGGCGCCGCTCGATGCCGCTGCTAGCCGCACCGTTCGGATCGGTGGTGGCCAGCACGAACTCCACGCGCGCATCGGACGTCAGCGGCAGGAACGGTGCCGGCGTGCTGTTCACATCCGGATTGACGCGCCGGAAATCACGGTTCAGCACATCGATCTGGCTGGCGATCTGCGCATCCGAAATATTCTGCGCGGCCGTATTCCACACCACGTGCACCACCACCGGTATCTGCGTCACGCCGGAACGGCCGGCAATGCCGCTGTCACCCTCGTAGAGTCCGGCCAGGTTTTCGATATCGGCGCGCACGTTGGCATAGGAGGGATCTTCGGTCAGCAGGCGGCGATGCACGTCCATCGTGGCGCAGGTGCGCGTCTGCGGCGTGCCTCCGCCCTGTCCACCGGCGTCGCCGCCCATGCCGCCTCCTCCGCCATCGCGGTCGCCATCGCGGTCGCCACCCATGCCGCCGCCCACGTGCATGCAACTGGCGCCTGCCATGCCCTGCGATGCCTGCTGCATGCCGCTGCCCGGCATGGCGCTGGCATCCGCAGCGGCCACGCCCTGGGTGAGTGCCGCCTGGTCCGCGTACGACACGCCCAGGCGCTGCCCTGGCATGACGTCGCCGCCGGGCGCATCGGCGCCGGCCTGCACGTCGCCTTCGACCGGCATGGACTGCATGGCGGACATGGCTGGCGCGCCTTCCGCTGAACCGGTGGCCGGTGATTTTTTCGTTTTAGCGGTGCTCATGATGTCTCCCTTCGTCTGTTTGCCAGTTCACTATGGCACGCCGAAAAGAGGAGCATTTGCGCCAGATCAAGACTGGCAAGCGGTGGCCAAGAAAAGTGGCAGACGAAAAAAAGACAGCCTAAGCTGTCTTTGGGGCTTGCAGGCCGTGGCCCGCAAACGGAGAATTACTTGGCGGCGGCTGCCTTGACTTCAGCATCGGCCTTGGCCTTGGCTTCTACCGTCTTGGTGGCGGCGAGGGCTTTATCGGCGTTCGCTTCCACTTTTTCCTTGGCGACCTTGGCGTCCGCTTTCACGGAGGTTCTGCCCGCTTTCGCATCGGCCTTGGCGGCAGCCTTGTCAGCCTTGGCTTCCGCTTTCAGCTTGTCTTCCGCATCGGCGCTGACGACTTTGTCGTGGGCCTTGGCCTTGGTTTTGTTGGCCTTGTGATGGGCGTCGGCTTTCTTGTCGTCGGCCTTCATTTCAGCCTTGGCGACGTTGGCGTCAGCCTTGGCATCGACTTTGGCTTCCGAAGCGGCAGCCTTGTTGACGTCTTTTTGCGCGGAAGCCTGGGCTTTCACGACAGCTTCGGTAGCCGGCGCGGTTTGAGCGAAGGCGGCGGTAGCAAACAGGGTGGCGATCAGTGCGGCGAGTAATTTGTTCATGATGAGACCTTTCAATATGGTTTAATTTTATTCTTACTAAAGGCGGGCAAAATGTTCAAAATTTGCCAGGCATCGCGCTGTTTCTGGATGTAGCGCAATGGCATGACTTCATAGTAAAGATAACTGGCAAACCACACAGTGCGCTATCGCACTCAACGGGCACTCAAGGGAAAATATGTGCAATTCGGCAAATTCTCCATCGAGCGCGGCCTGACGCTTCAGATCCTCATGCGCCCACGGCCAGGGCCGCATGACGGGCAGCCACCCACTCCTCATTGGCCGGCTCCACGCCCACCACGATGCGGCTGGCATCGGTGGAAATGCGGCTGGCGTTGCGCGCATTGGCCTGCGCATCGAGCACGGGGCCGATGAAACCCAGTTCGGCGCAGATGCGCTGGCGCAGTTCGGCGCTATGCTCGCCGATACCGGCCGTAAATACCAGCATGTCCAGCCCACCCAGCACGGCCGTCAGGGCGCCGATTTCACGCACGATGCGGCGGATATACAGGGCCAGCGCGGCGCGGATGCGCTCGCCCGTGGCATCCTGCCGGTCCTGCTGCGCCAGCAGCACCGGCGGATCGGCCGACACGCCCGACACGCCCAGCAAGCCCGACTCGTGGTACAGCACATGCGCCACTTTTTCCAGCGACAGTTTTTCGATTTCCATCAGATAGATCACGGCGCCCGGATCGAGCGAACCGCAGCGCGTGCCCATCATCAGGCCATCGAGCGCGGAAAAGCCCATGGTGGTGGCCACGCTGTGCAAATTCTCCATGGCGCACAGGCTGGCGCCGCTGCCCAGGTGGGCGACGATGACCTTGCCGCGCGCGACAGCACCAAAGCGCTGCTCCAGCACCAGCGACTGGTATTCGTACGACAGGCCGTGGAAGCCGTAGCGGCGCAAGCCCCGCTCCCACGCATCGTAAGGCAGGGCCAGCATTTGCTCGACCTGCGGCACCGTGTGGTGGAAGGCCGTGTCGAAGCACGCCACCTGGGCGATATCGGGCCGCGATTCGAGCAGCACCTCGATCGCCTCCAGCGCAAACGGCTGATGCAGGGGCGCCAGCGGCACAAAACTTTTCAGGTCCGCCAGCACCTTGGCATCGATGCGCACGGGGGCGAAATACTTGCTGCCGCCATGCACCACGCGATGCGCCACGGCGCGCAGCGGGCGCCCGGCCAGTTGCGCCACGACTTGCGCGCGGATGTATTCAAGGGCCGCGTGATGCGGCTGCTCCGCATCGAGCTGCAAGGCGACTGCCGGCAGGCCGCCAGCGCGGTAAGTGGCGTTTTCACGGCCGATGCCTTCGACCTTGCCGCCCCATTGCGCCTGCTGCGGCAGCACGCCACCGGCTTGCTCGAACAGGGCGAACTTGATGCTCGACGAGCCGCAATTGAGCACCAGGATCAGGGCGCCGTCGGCATGTTGGAAGGGTGCGTTCATGGTGGCGTGCTCCGGTAATGATTGGCCAGCATCACGGCGATCGCGCACGAGGCGATGCGGCTGGCGCGCGAATCGGCGCGGCTGGTCAGGATGATGGGGATTTTCGCGCCCAGCACGATGCCGGCGCTGTCCGCGTCGCCCATGTATTCAAGCTGCTTGGCCAGCATGTTGCCGCTTTCCAGGTCGGGCACCAGCAAAATATCGGCGCGGCCCGCCACTTCCGAGACGATGCCCTTGACGGTGGCGGCGGCAATCGACACGGCGTTGTCGAAGGCCAGCGGGCCATCGAGGATCGCTCCGGTGATTTGGCCACGGTCGGCCATCTTGCACAGGGCGGCCGCGTCCAAGGTAGCCGGCATGTCCGCATTCACCGTTTCCACGGCGGCCAGGATGGCCACGCGCGGGCAGGCCACGCCGATCACGTGCGCCAGGTCGATGGCGTTGCGCACGATGTCGGCCTTCATGGCCAGGTTCGGCGCGATATTGATGGCCGCATCCGTGATGATGAAGGGACGCGGATAGGCAGGCGTCTGCATCAGGAAGCAGTGGCTGATGCGGCGCTTGGTGCGCAGGCCGGCGCTGGCGGCCAGCACGGCCGACATCAGTTCATCCGTGTGCAGGCTGCCCTTCATCAGCGCCTCGACTTCGCCCTTGCCCGCCAGCTCGGCGCCGCGCGCGGCGGCAGCATGGCTATGCTCGACATCCTCGATGGCGATGCCTTCCAGGTTCAGGCCAGCCTCGGCCGCCACCGCTTCCAGGCGCGCGCGCGGCGCCACCAGCACGGGCGTGATCAGGCCGGCCGCATGCGCATCGAGCGCGCCCGCCAGGCTCAGTTCATCGCAGGGGTGGATCACGGCTACCCGGATCGGACCCAGCGTGCGCGCGTGTTCCAGCAGGCGCCGCGTGCCGTCGCCGTTATGCAGGCGTACTTCGGGCAAGGTGGCGCGCACTCTTTCAATCTGTTCAGCGGGCGCGATCACCTGCGCTTCGCCGTCGAGCACCACGGCGCCATGCTGGTTGACGCAGCGGCAGGCCAGGGTCACGTGGCGGTTGCGCGGCTCGCGCGCGGTGACGGTGACGCTGATGGCCAGCGTATCGCCCACGCGCACGGGCTGTAGGAAACGCAGGGTCTGGCCCGTGTAGACGGTGCCGGCGCCGGGCAGGCGCGTGCCCAGCACGGCCGAAATGAGGGCGGCGCCCCACATGCCGTGCGCGATGACGCCCTGGTAGCGGCTGGAGGCGGCAAATTCGGCATCCAGGTGCTGCGGGTTGTCATCGCCCGACATCACCGCGAACAGGGCGATATCGTCCATGCTCAGGGTGCGCGTGATGCTGGCGGTGTCGCCGATGGCGATCTGGTCGAAGGTGCGGTTACGCACGATATGCAAATCATCGTCTTGGGTGGTAGTCATCATGGTCTTCTAGGCAGAGGTAGTGTTTTTGGCAGGTTTGGCCTGGATAGCAGGCTGGGACGCAGTTTGAGATGCGCGCGCGGCCGGTGGCAGCGCCTTCGCGTGCGCCTTGACCGCGCGATCGAAGACCTCCAGCATTTGCTGCAGGCTCGCTTCCTCATCCGGCGTCGGCGCTTCGGGCACTTGCAGCACTTGCTGCAGCCATTCGCCCAGCGCGCCGATGGCATCCGGTTCGGCGCGTGCCAGCAAAGTCGGCAAGGCGGCGATGGCGGCATCGAAATCATGCAGCATCAAACGCGCCTGCTGGCGCACGATGCCGCGGAATTCTTCCATACTGAAGCCCTGCGTGTACTGCGGCTTGACCAACTTGAGGGCCAGGTTGACCCTGCGCTCGTCGGCGATCATGCGGAAGCGGTAGATGTAGAACAGCGCGCGCACGGCCGCTTCCACCAGGCCGCCATGCTGCATGTCCGCGTCCATCTTGAGCGTTTCGCAACGCACGTATTCGCAATGCTCGGGCGAGATACCGGGATGCGGGCGCGGCGGCGTGGTGTCGCCGAGGGCTTGTCCCGTCAGCGCCTGCACCAGGGGCGAACCGTACACCAGGTCGAAGGTCGTTTCCTGCACCGTATCGCGCCAGTCGCGCCAGCTGTTCAAGCCGGCCGTGATGGCGCCGGAGATGGCCTCTTGCATGGCCAGCAGCGGATTGTCCGGCGCCACCGGCTGGCGGTGCGCACGCACTTTTTCCGCCTCCTTGGCCACCAGCTTGGCCAGCGGATTGTGGTCCGTCCAGCGCTCGTACGAGACGCGCAGCGGATGCGTGAGCTGCAGCAAGCGCGCCGACTGCGGCGTGACCATGGCGCGCACCCACGGCTGCGCAAACGTGCGGTACAACGCCAGGTTCACTTCGGACACGCGCGCGGCGGCGGCGAACTTGCGGTCATTTTCCACGCTTGGCTGCACGATGGCGCGCACATCCTCGATGCCGCGGTGCTCGACCTGCAGCACGTAGTCGCCGCTGGCCAGGTCCGCGTTCGGCGTATCGGGCGTCTTGTCGACGATCCGCGCTTCGTAAATGCCGGCCGGCAGCAGGTTGATCAGGTCGATATTGCTGGCAAATTTCTGGTGTTCTTTGTGGCCTACCTTGGCCGAGACGAAAATGCCCAGGTGGCCGATGCTGTCATGCACGGCATACACGATGGTCTGGTCGTGCAGCAGCACATCGTTGTCGTCGCGGTACAGGTCCGTGATCCAGCCCAGCGCCTGCGGCGGCGGCGTGATGTTGTCGCCGTTCGAGCAGAACACGACGATGGGCGAACGGATATTGCGCAAGTCCAGGCGCACGCCGTCGGAGGTTATCAACTCCGCCGTGGCCAGGCGGTTGCCGATGAACAGATTGTCGACGATGTACTGCATCTCGACGTCGTTGAGGAACACGTGGCCGCCCCAGTATTTTTCAAATTCCAGATAACGGGGCGCTTCCGTATCGATGTTCGCGTACAGGTTGTACTGCTTGCCCCACAGGGTATTGGCCGGGTTCAGCTTCTCGAAATTCTGCACCAGGCTGGCGCCGTCGAAACGGCCCTTGCCCAGGTCGCCCGCCAGGGCCGTGGCCCAGCTGCCGCCCATCAGGCCACCCGCATAGCGCATCGGATTGCGGCCATGCCAGCCGGCCCAGTACGACACGGGCGCGCCAGCCACGATGATGGGGCCGAACAGCTCCGGGCGCATGGCCGCCGTCATGAGGATTTGCCAGCCCGCCTGGCAATTGCCGATGACGACAGGCTTGCCTTCGCTCTGCGGATGCAGGGCGATGACTTTTTCCAGGAAGGCCGCCTCGGCGTGCATCACGTCTTCCACCGTCTGTCCCGGCACGGGATCGGGCAGGAAGCCGATGAAGTAGCACGGGTGGCCGGCGCGCAGGGCCACGCCGATTTCGCTCTCGGCCTTGAAGCCGCCGATGCCGGGACCGTGACCGGCGCGCGGGTCGACGACGACGAACGGCCGCTTGGCTTGATCTGGCTCCGGTGCATCTGGCGTCAATATGCGCGCCAGGCCGTAGTTGACGGGACGCGCCAGCTCCAGGCCGGACATCACCAGTTCGGCGGGAAAGTCCAGTACGTTCGGCACTTCCTCGGCCAGATGCTCCTGGTACTGGTTGCCACGCCGGCGCATCACGTCCGCGTACAGCACGATGCGCTGCCACGAGTCGCGCGCATAGTCGCCCAGCACGCCCAGCGACGGCAAGCCGCCGGTGGAGAAAAATGGAGCAGTTTCGATCTTCATGGCTATCCTTTTCATGCAAACAAACGCCGGAACATTCCGGCGCGGGGGCTACGCCATCTGGCTGATGGTCTTGCGAAAGCGCGCCAGCGCGAAGGTAAACAAGGCCGTGCCGATGGCCAGCAGGGCCAGGAACGGTTTCCACACCACGTCGATGCCGGCGCCCCGGTACAGGATCGCCTGGCTCAGTTCGACGAAATGCGTGGTCGGAGCGATCAGCATGATGTTCTGCACCAGTTCGGGCATGCTTTCGCGCGGCGTGCTGCCGCCCGAAAGCATCTGCAGCGGCAGCAGCACGAGGATCAACAGCATGCCAAACTGCGGCATGCTGCGCGCCACGGTGGCCAGAAAAATGCCCATCGAGGTGGTGGCAAACAGGTGCAAGGCTGCGCCGCACAGGAACAGCGCGATCGAGCCTTCGATCGGCACATGCAGCATGCCGCGCACCACCAGGTTCAGCGACAGGGCGGCGGCCAGCAGCACCACCAGGCCCATCGACCAGACCTTGCCCAGCATGATTTCGGCCGGCGTCACGGGCATCACCAGCAAGTGCTCGATGGTGCCGTGTTCGCGCTCGCGGATCAGCGCCGCACCCGTCAAAATGATCGACAGCATCGTCACCTGGTTGATGAGTTCCATCAGCGAACCAAACCACGCCTGGCTCAGCGAAGGATTGAAGCGCGCACGCATCACCAGCTCCACCGGCGAGACCGTCGCGCCGCGATAGCGCTTGGCGAATTCCGATATTTCGCCGGCGACGATCTGCTGGATGTAGCCGCTGCCGCTGAAGGCCTGGCTCATGCGCGTGGCGTCCACGTTCAGCTGCAGCTCCGCCTGGCGCCCACCCAGCACGTCCGCCTGCAGCTTGGGCGGGATGGTCAGCACGAAGGTGTACTGGCCCGCGTCCAGGCCCGCATCGACCTGGCTCTGGTTGATCATGGCCGGCGGCGTGAACTGCGGCGGAAAGAAGGCCGAGGCGATGCGCCCGGACAGCGGCGAGCCATCCTCGTCGACGATGGCAATCGAGGCCATGTGCAGGGTTTCCGGCTTGGCCGTGGCGGCCACGTAGATGGCCAAAGTGAAGGTGTAGAGGATCAGGATCAGCATCATCGGATCGCGGATCAGGCTCCAGATTTCCTTCACGCCCAGGCGGTAAATATTTTCAAGATGCCGCATATCAGCTCTCCTGTTTCTTCAGCAGCGCCACCGTCACGCCGAGGATCACGGGGATCGCCACGATCAGGGGCCAGAACGAGGCGTGCAGGTCGCCAAAGCCCAGCGCCTTGTTGAACACGCCGCGACTGATATTGAGCATGTGCGTGGCCGGATACATCAGGCCGATCGCCTTGCCCACGCCTTCCATCGAGGAGACGGGATTGAGCAGGCCGGAAAACTGGATGGCCGGGATCATGGTGCCGATCATGGTCACGAACAGGGCTGCGATCTGGCTGCGCGTAAACGTCGAAGCGAACAGGCCGATGCCGGTGGCGCAGATATTGAAGATGAACGTGGCGCCGATCAGGGTCAGCAGACTGCCCTTGATCGGCACGCCAAAGGCGGTCACCGCCAGCAGCGCCATGAGGGCGAAGTTGAACATGGCCAGCACGACGTACGGCACCTGCTTGCCGAGCAAGAATTCCAGGCGCGTGACGGGCGTCACGTACAGGTTGATGATGGAGCCCAGTTCCTTTTCACGCACCACGGACAGCGCCGCCAGCATGGCCGGCAGCATCAGCAGCAGCAGGGGAATCACGGCCGGTACCATGGCCGGCAGGCTTTTCACGTCGGGGTTGTAGCGGTAGCGCGTCTGGATGGCGACGGGATTGCTCATCGTGATGCCATAGCGGTGCAGGGCCTGGTCGGCCAGCCATAGCTGATGCATGCCCTGCACGTAGCCCTGCACGGTTTCGGCGCGCATCGGCATGGCGCCGTCGATCCAGGCGCCCACCTGGGCTGGCGCGCCGCGCTGCACGTCGCGCGCAAAGCCGGGCGGAATCTCGATCGCCAGCGACAGTTCGCCGCTGCGCATGCGCTTGTCGATATCGGCATAGTCGCGCAGCGGCGCTCGCTCGACGAAGTAGCGCGAACCGGCCAGGTTGTTCGTGTAATTCTGGCTCAGGGTGGTCTGGTCGTGGTCGAGCACCGCATAACTGAGGTCTTCCACATCCAGGCTGATGCCGAAGCCGATGACGAACAACAGCAGCACGGAGCCGCCCAGCGCCAGGGTCAGGCGCACGGGGTCGCGCCGCAATTCCAGCGTTTCGCGCCACATGTAGCTGAGCATGCGCCCCAGGCTGAAGCGGCTGCGCGGCTGCTTCTGCTGCGGTGCCTGCACTGCCGCCTTTTGCCCCGGCGCCTCGCTTTCCTGCGCTTCGGCCGCTGCCGTGCCGCCGCCCGCCTCTTCCAGGTAGGCGATGAAGGCCGCTTCCAGCGAGGGCGCGCCCTTCTTGCGTACCAGTTCGGCCGGCGCATCGCTGACCAGCACTTTACCGGCATGCATCAGCGAGATGCGGTCGCAGCGCTCCGCCTCGTTCATGAAGTGGGTGGAAATGAAAATGGTGACGCGGTCGCGCCGCGCCAGCTCGATCATCAGGCGCCAGAAATTGTCGCGCGCGATCGGGTCGACGCCGGACGTGGGCTCGTCGAGGATCAGCATTTCCGGCTTGTGCACCATGGCCACGGCCAGCGACAAACGCTGGCGTATGCCCAACGGCAGGCTGTCGGGCAGGTCGTCCATCACCTCGCGCAAGTCGAAGCGCTGCGCCATTTCGTCGATGCGGGCAGCGATTTGTGCTTCCGGCACGTGGAACAGGCGCGCATGCAGCACCAGGTTCTGGCGCACTGTCAGTTCGCTGTACAGCGAGAATGCCTGCGACATGTAGCCGACCCTGCGGCGCGTATCGATATCGTTGGAATCGACTTCCTTGCCGAACAGCCAGGCCTTGCCTTCCGTTGCCGGCAGCAGGCCCGTGAGCATCTTCATGGTGGTCGACTTGCCGCAGCCGTTCGAGCCGAGAAAGCCGAAAATCTCGCCGCGGCCGATGCGGAAATTCACATGGTCGACGGCCGTAAAATCGCCGAAGCGCATGGTCAGGTCTTGCGCCTCGATGGCGACGTCCTGCGCGCTGGCAGCGTCCAGCGGCGTGATCACCACAGGCTGGTGACCCGCGCGCTTGGCTTCCGGCAGCAGCTTGATGAAGGCCGCCTCCAGGTTGTCGCTTTGCGTGCGCGCCAGCAGTTCGGCCGGCGTGCCCGTATCAAGCACCTTGCCGTCATCCATGGCCACCAGCCAGTCGAAGCGCTGCGCCTCGTCCATGTAGGCGGTGGCGACCATCACGCTCATTTGCGGGCGCTGCACGCGAATGCCGGCGATCAGGTCCCAGAACTGGGCCCGCGCCAGCGGATCGACACCGGTGGTCGGTTCATCGAGAATGAGCAGATCGGGATCGTGGATCAGGGCGCAGCACAGGCCCAGTTTCTGCTTCATGCCGCCCGACAGCTTGCCCGCCGGGCGCGCCAGGAAGGGGTGCAAGCCCGTGCTGCGGGTCAGCTGGTCGATGCGGCGGCGGCGTTCGGCGGCATCGTGGCCGAACAGGCGCGCGAAAAACTGCAGGTTTTCCTCGACCGACAGGGTCGGATACAGATTCTTGCCCAGGCCTTGCGGCATGTAGGCGATGCGCGGACAGACGTCGTCGCGATGGCGCGCATCGCGCATGTCGCCGCCCAGCGCCATGACGCTGCCCTGCTGCACGGCGCGCGCGCCGGCCACCAGCGACAGCAGGCTCGATTTGCCCACGCCATCGGGCCCGATCAAGCCGACCATGCGGCCGGCCGGCACATCGAGGTCGATGGCGTCGAGCGCCACCGTCTTGCCGTAATGCTGGCTGACGCCCTTGATGCTGACGACAAATGGGGTCACGTCCATGCTCACTGCGGAACTTTGGCCGTCAGTTCAGCCGGCCATGCCTGCTGCGCATCGAGACGTACCCAGGCCACGCCGGGCAAGCCCACCTTGACCAGCGCCAGGTGCTTTTGCAGCAGCTCGCGGCTGATCTGCGCTTTCACGCGGAACATCAGCTTCTGGCGCTCGCTGGCCGTTTCTACCGTCTTCGGCGTGAACTGCGCGCTAGCAGCGACAAAGGAAATCGTTGCCGGAATCACGTAGTTGGGCGCCGCATCGAGGATGATGCGCACTTCGCCGCCCATCGCCACCTTGCCGGCCGCCGTCTCGGGCAGGAAGAAGGTCATGTAGACGTCCGACAGATCGACCAGGTTGAGCACCTTGCCGCCACCGGCCAGTACTTCGCCCTGCTGCGCCACCAGGTACTGCACGCGGCCGTCGCGCGGCGCCGCCAGCTGGCCATCGGCCAGGTCGGCGTCGATGCGCGCGGTGGTCGCTTCGGCGGCCGTCACGGCGGAACGCGAACCGACCACTTGCGCCCTGGCCGCGTCGATGGCAGCCTGCGCCGCCGTGACCTGCGCCTTGGCCGCATTCAGGGCTGCGGTCACGCTGCGCACGCGGGCGCGGTCATCGTCGAGTTCCTGCACCGAGGAAGCGCCCTCCTTCGACAAGGTTTCCGAGCGGGCCAGGCGGCGGCGGGCCGCATCGAGTTCGCTTTCGCGCTGCGCCACCAGGGCCAGCGCGGCCGCCTTGTCGCTCTCGCGCACGGCCACCTGCGCCTGCGCACCGACCACCGCGTCGGAGGCCTGCTGCTGGCGCGCGCGCGCCTCGTCGCGCTGGGCAGTCAGCGAGTCCACCTGCATGCTGGCCAGCGGCTGGCCCGCCTTGACGAAGTCGCCCTCGCGCACGAGGATCTCCTTGACCCTTCCGGCCAGCTTGGTGGCGACGTCGATTTCGGTCGCTTCGATGCGGCCATTGCCGCTGACAAAACCTTCACCGGGGCCGGTAGGACGCATTTTTTGCCAGGCCACATAGCCCAGCACGAGAACGGCCACGACCAGCGCAGCGGGGATGAGTTTTTTCTTCAGTTGAGCATTCATGGTATCGGGGCGATCAAATTAGTGGGTGGAAGCGGCGGCGGCGACAGGCGCGCCGCCGCCCAGCGCGGCATACAGGCTGACCTGGCTGGAGAGCAGCGCGCGGCGCGTTTGCACCAGTTGCTGCTCGACCGTCAGCAGGTCGCGCTGCGCATCGAGCACTTCGAGGTAGGGCGCGGCGCCATTGTCATAGCGCAGCTTGGCCAGGCGCGCGCGTTCGCTCTGCGCGGCCAGGGTGGTCTTGCCGATGTCGACCTGCAGCGCCAGCCAGCGCCGGTTCGACAACGCGTCGGCCACTTCGCGAAACGCGCCCTGCACGCTCTTTTCATAATTGGCCACGGCCACGTCGCGGCGTACCTCGGCCAGGTCCATGTTGGCGCGGATGCGGCCCGCGTCAAAGATCGGCAGCACCAGGCGCGGCGCGAAATTCCAGGCGCCGCTGCCAGAATCGAACAGGCCGCTCAATTCCGCGCTGGCCGTGCCGTAGGCGGCCGTCAGCGAAATGGTCGGGAAGAAGGCGGCCCGCGCGGCGCCGATATTGGCTTGCGCGGCGCGCAGCTGATGCTCGGCCGCCACCAGGTCGGGGCGCTGCGTGAGTAAAGCCGAGGGCAGGCCCGCATGCAGCGGCTGCAGCACGCTGGCATCGTCGAAGCGGCGCACGTCACCAGCCCCCGGCGTCAGGTCGACCGGGCCGCCCACCAGCTGGGCCAGCGCATGCGCTTGCACGGCGCGCGCCTGCTCCAGCTGCGCCGACAGCGAGAGGGCCTGGCTGAGCAGGGTTTCCACCTGCGTCAGGTCCAGCTTGGAAATCGAACCGACCTCGAAGCGGCGCGTAAAGATGCGCAGCGACTCGGCACGGCTGTCGACCGTGGCGCGCGCCAGCGCCACCCGTTCATCGAGTTCGCGCAAGCTCAGGTAGCCATTGGCCACCTGCGCCACCAGGGCCACGCCGACGGCACGGCGCGCCTCGTCGCTGGCCAGCAGGGTTTGCAGCGCGCTGTCCTTCAGGCTGCGCACGCGGCCCCAGAAATCAAGCTCCCAGGCGCTCACGTTCAAGCCCGTTTGGTACTGCGCGCTCGTCATGGGGCGGCCCGTCACGCTCAGGTCACCAGGCACGCGCGCACGGCTGCCGGAGGCGCCCAGCGCAATGGTGGGGAATTGTTCCGCGCGCTGGATGCCATACGCGGCGCGCGCCTCTTCCACGCGCAGGGCGGCGATGCGAATATCGCGGTTGCTGGCCAGCGCCTGCGCAATCAGCGCCTGCAGGCGCGCGTCGGCAAAGTAGGCTTGCCAGGCGATGTTCGCCGCGTGCGCGCCGGCGGGATCGGTTTCCGGATACTGCGCCGCCACGGGTAGCGGCGGTGGCGCATACGGCGGCGCCATCGAGGCGCAGCCGGCCAGGGCCAGCGTGGCGGCCAGTCCAGTGGCCAGCGCGGCCATCCTGGCGCACGCAGATAAAGCGGGAACAGGCATGATCATCTTCTTCCAGTCAATTCAGAATGTTGTAGCCGCCGTCGACATACAAGGTGCCGCCGGTGATGGCGCGCGCGCCGTCGCCGGCGAGGAAGGCGCATAGCGCGCCCACGTCCTCGATGGTGGCCAGGCAGCGCATGGGCGAGCGTTCGATGGCGTCGGCCATCAGGCGGTCGAAATGGGCAATGCCGGAAGCGGCCCGCGTCTCCAGGGGCCCCGGCGAGATGGCATTGACGCGGATGCCTTGCGGACCCAGTTCCGCAGCCAGGTAGCGCACCGATGCTTCCAGCGCCGCCTTCACGGGACCCATCAGACCATAGTCGGCGATGACTTCCTCGGCGCCCAGGTAACTCATGGTCATCAGGCTGCCACCGTCCGGCATCAGCGGTTCGGCCAGCTTCGCCATGCGCATGAAGGAGTGGCACGAGATATCCATCGCCTGCGCGAAGCCGTCGGCCGAACTGTCCGTGACGCGGCCATGCAAGTCTTGTTTGGGCGCGTAAGCGATGGAATGGACGACGAAATCGAGCCGCCCCCACTGCTGCTCGATCTGCGCAAACAGCGCTTCGAGCTGGCCTGGCACGGCCACGTCGAGGGGCGCCATGATGGCCGCCTGCACTTGCTGCGCCAGCGGCTCCACATGCGGACGCGCCTTGTCATTGAGCCAGGTCACGGCCAGTTCGGCACCGGCCGCGCGCAATGCGCTGGCGCAGCCCCAGGCGATGCTTTGCGCGTTGGCGATGCCGACCACAAGCCCACGCTTGCCCTGCAAAGGCAAGTACTGCTGCAAGGCGCCCGTCATGCCTGAACTGGACGCAGGGCGGGCCAGGGCGTGGCCGCATGCACGCAGCGCACCGCGCCGGCACGCATGGCGGCGGCGCACATGGCCAGGGTGACGCCACCGGCGCGCGCATACGGCAAAGCAATGGGAGTGTGGGGGTGTAAGGTACTGCACGCGTCAGGCGCGGGAATCTGCATCTTCATGAATCGGGCTTCCGTCACTGAAATTCGAGGCCAGCACCAGTGCATTCTCGGGGAACTGGTACGGGGCGAAAATTACTCTACAGCATTTAGATACGTGATTCCCGATAAGTCCGGTCCGCATGCATAAAGCTTTTGAGCTAGGTCAACTATAAGTGCGATTGCGGCAATGCAGCATTGATGTAAATCAAATTTTACCTCAATATTATCTAAATGAAATATTTTTCAAGCAAGCGTGCGGGCATGCATATTTGATAATACTGCTGGGCTGACGGGAAGAAAAGAGACTTTTCCAGCGCAGATGAACATTGCTTGAAACACAAGCAGCGCTGGACGGCGGCGGATGACAGGCGCTGGGGGAGAGATGGAATGGGGGCCATGCTATTGCATTGCAACATGGCCGCCATGCCTTACGGAACTGCGCTGAACGGCATTATTGGCGCGGCGCCGCCGCAGGACGCGAATACAGGTCGATGATGGTGCTGATGCCATCCTGGCATACGGAGCAGAACGTCTCGCTGCGGTCGAACATGATGCACTGCATCTCGGGGCGGTAGTAGCCGGACGACTCATAGTTCGCGCCTTCGAAGGCGCCCACCGCATGGCGCTGCGGCGCCTTCGAGAACAGCTGCTGCGTGTACGCCAGGTCAGCCTTGAACAAGTCGCTCATCTCGCTTTCCGGGCGGTTGGCCGCGCGCAGGGCGGCGCGCTGCTTCTGGTATTCGCGCGCATGGCTGTCGTACGCTTCCTTCGGCCACGGCGTGGGCAGCGGCGTGCCGGCCTTGACGTGGTTCTGCCATTTCAGCCTGGCCGGATCGCGCAGCGCCGTGGCATTCGGCTCCCACGGTTCCTGCCGCTCGCCATTTGACTGATAGGCCACGGGCGAGGTGTAGTATTCGTCGGCCAGGCCGGCAAAGTGGTGGCCGAATTCATGCACGAACAGGTAATTGGCCCAGTCGTTGTTGGCTGCGGCCGTGCTGAACTGGCCGAAGATGCCGCCACCGCCGTAGGTATCGTTATTCACGAGGATTTCGATGAATTCATACGGCGCATACTGCGCCAGGTCGCGCAGCGCGCGGTTGTCGGTGGTCAGTACATAACGCTCGCTGCCGAAGATATCGTAGCGCGTGCCCAGCGGCGACGCATGGTGCACGCCCGTCGATGGACGCGACACGCCCGATTCCTGCGTCGGCGCGGCCATGGCCCACACATTGAAGTCATCGGCCCGCTCGCGAAATGGCGACACCGTAAACAGATGTTCGGCCAGTTTGCGCGCCGTCGCTTCGAATTTGCCCATTTCGGCGGCCGTGTAGCCGTCGCCCATGATCAGCAGGTCGACCTTCCCGGACGAAGGGCCACTGATGCGGATCGGTATCGGCTTGACGGGTGCCGGCGGCTGCTTGCGAATCACGTCCTGCGCGGCCGGGTCGACATCGGTACTCCACACAACGGAAAACAGGCCGCGCTCGTCGCGCTTGAGGATGCGCACGCGCACGGGGAGCTCGGGCTGCGGGAAACGCACGGATTCCTGGAACGCGCGCGTGGTGGTTTTCGCTTCGTCGGTACTGGCCCATTCACCGAAAATGGTAGAAAAACCGCGCGAATACAGCACCTTGCCCGACTTGATATCGACCACTTCCAGCAAGTTGTTGCCACGGTTGCTGTCGTCGATGGGACGCGCCAGATTGCCCGGCCATGGCAAGGGTTCGACCAGCACGCGCTCGACCGCATAATGCTCGCCCAGCGCATTGCCGCTGTGCTGGTAATCGAGGCGCATGGTGGCCGGCTGGGCGACACCGGCAGCGTGCGCGACAGGGACGATGCCGGCGGCCAGCGCCAGCGCGCAGAGGAAGGATCGAATCGGGGTCTGCTGCATTTCATTCCTGACACGGTAGAAAAACGGGTAAAAGAAGCGGTTTTCCAAACAAACAGCGGCGCCAGCGGCGGGCATGGAAAAATCCGGTGCGGCACATTGTAGCGACAGGAATACGCACTGCAAAGCACCTATTTCACGCACCCGCTTGACCGCGCCACGCAATCCATTTATATTAGACTGACTAGTCGATCAATTAAAAGGAGAGCCAACCGCCATGCGCACCATCGATCCCGGCAAACACGCGGCCCGTCGCGATGCCATTCTCGCCGCCGCGCGCAGCTGCTTCGCGCGCAAGGGCTTTCACCAGACCAGCACCGCCGCCATCTGCGCGCAAGCGGGCATGAGTCCCGGCAACCTGTTTCATTACTTCCCCACCAAGCAAGCCATCATCGCCGCCATCGTCGACCAGGAAGGCGGCGAGACGGCCGCCTATTTCGCCGGCGTGCAAGCCAGCGATGATGCGTACGGCACCCTGCTCGATTTCATGGACCTGGTACTGGCACTGGCGGCAGACGCGGACTTTGCGGGACTAACACTGGAAATAGCGGCCGAGGCGATGCGCGACACGGATATCGCGGCCAGGGTGGCGCGCAACGATGCCGTGCTGCGCGCCGGCGTGCAGGCGCTGCTGGAAAGCGCTGCTGCGCGAGGCCAGGTCGACGCCGCGCTCGACCCCGCGCAAACGGCCGGCTGGATCGCCGCGCTGATCGACGGCATCTTCAACCGGGTCGCCGTCGATCCCCATTACGCGCCGCCGGCGCAGCGCGCCAGCCTGCACCTGTTATTGGCGCGCTTCCTGCGCCCTGCCCTGGCATGAGCGCCGTCATGCAAACCCCGCCGGCGCGCATCGCCGACGTCGACGCCCTGCGCGGCTGCGCCCTGTTCGGCATTTTGGTCGTCAATATCGGCGCCTTCGCCACGCCCTGGTTCGGCCTGGGCTTGACCGATCCGGCCTTTCACGGCGGCGTGGACCGCGCCACGCATTTTCTCGTCGCCCTACTGTTCGAGACCAAGTTCTATCTGCTGTTTTCCTTCCTGTTCGGCTACAGCTTCACCTTGCAGATGCAGGCGGCGGCGCGCGCCGGTGCGCCGTTCGTGCCGCGCATGCTGCGCCGGCAAGCGGGCCTGTGGCTGATCGGCGCCCTGCATGCCGTGTTGCTGTTTCATGGCGACATACTCACCACCTACGCCGTGCTGGGCATCGTGCTGCTGGCGCTGCACCGCTGCGGAGAACGCCAGGCACTGTCCCTGGCCTTGATGCTCGTCACCGTCTGCGTGGCGTTCTGGGGATGGATGGCCTGGCTGCAAAGCCTGCAGCCGGCGGGCGACGCGGCGGACAACGCCGTGGCGATGGCGCAGAAAGCGGCAAGCGCGCTGGCCGCCTGGCGCGCCACCCCGGCCACAGTCGTCCATCAGCACTTGCGCGAACTGAGTGACATCTGGATCGTCCTGCTGCTGGTGCAAGCGCCATGCGCGCTGGCCATGTTCCTGTGCGGCCTGGCCGCCGGCAAGCGCGAGATGCTGCTGCACGCAAGCGCGTATCTGCCGCTGCGCCGCCGTCTGCTGTGGGCCGGGTTGCTGGTGGGCCTGCCCGGCGCTGCCTTCTACGCGTGGACGTCCGTGTATGCGCAAAGCCAGGCATGGCAGGTGGCGGGACTGGCCGTGGGCCTGGCGAGCGCGCCGCTGCTGGCCGGCGCTTACCTGGCGCTGGCACTGGCCCTGTTCGAGCGCCTGCGCGGTGGCACGCTGTTTTCCCTGCTGGCCGATACGGGCCGCATGGCCCTGTCGAACTACCTGCTGCAGTCGGCCATCTGTGCCTGGCTGTTTCTCGCGTATGGCGCACGGCTGATGGGCAGCGTCTCGCCGCTCGGGGCGCTGGCGCTGGCCGTCATCATCTTCAGCCTGCAGCTGCCACTGAGCCGCCGGTGGCTGCGCGGCCACGCGTATGGCCCCGTCGAGTGGCTGCTCAGGGCATTGACGATCGCCGCATGGCCCCGCTGGCGGCGATAGCGCGCCGCCTATTTGTAGCGGTACAGCGGCTGGCGCAGCTGGATCGGGCGGATATCGAGGCGCAGCTTCAGCACCGAATACGCTTCCGCCTCGGTCGAACTGTAGCCGACGCTGTTGACGGTCTTGCTGAACCTGAATTCAAAACCCAGGTCCGGGTACGGGTCGCGCGGGTTGCCGAAGGCGATGCCGATGGCTTCCTGCTGCGCGTTGTCGATCAGGTTGCCCATCAGGTCCAGCACGGCGTTATTGCCGAGGATATCGTTGGTAAACACAGGTTCGCGCATGTCGGGCTGGTTCGGATCGAGCTTGTTGTCGGCCTTGTCCGGCGAGGGTGTAAACACGCGCGTGACGAGGTTGAATTTGTCGCCCCGGTCCAGGTAGCTGATGGCCGCGTTGCTGATATTGAAATTTTTCACACCACGGTCGCTGATGGCGCCCGACAAGTCGATCAGCAAGGCGCCGCTGTAGCCGATGACTTCCACGTCGCGCATGGCGTCGACCACCATGGCGCTGTTTTCATCGATACCCAGCCCCAGGTGATAGCCTTTTTTCAGCATCACGGGAATCATGCGCGCAAAGCGCCCGCGTACCAGCAGATGCTGGTCCACGAAGACATCGCTGCCGATGAAGCCCAGCCCCGGCGCAATCTCGCGGCCATCCGTGACGCCCATCTTGAGCATGTCGAGCACGGGCTTGGCATCGTAGAACATGGTGGTGCTCATGATGGCGGCGCCGGCGCTGGAACCGGCGATCACGCCGCCATTGCGGTAGACCGACCAGATGGCTTCCAGCGCGGCCGTGCGGCTGCCGTCCGGGCGCAGCAAGGCTTGCGTGATGCGGCCCTGGTCGCCGCCAGCAAAATAGATGCCGCTGGCCGACTTGATCTGCGTGACGATGGCCGGATCTTCGGCCGCCTTGCGGTAATCGCGATTGGGCAGCTTGACGGCCAGCGGCACGAAAAAGGCATCGGCGCCATATTGATTGAGTTTTTGGATGATGCTTTCACCCGACTTTTCCGGATTCATCGCGGCCGAGGCCAGCACGGCGATCCGCGCGCCCGGCCCGCCCGACAACTTGACGATGCGCTGCCAGACTTCGGCATTGTCGGCGCGCAGGCCGCCGCCAATGATGACGAGGGTGCCCTGCGGGGCGCTGCCGATGGCACTGCCGCCAGGCGCCGCCACGGCATGGAAGCTGCACAATGCCAGCGCGAACAGCAGCGCGGCGCGGAAGGTGTGATACAGGCTTGAAGATGATTTCATGGTGCCTCTCGAATACATGGAAAGGGGCACGCGCCTGGCGCGCGCCCTTGCTGCCAAAACTGCTGCTTGCAACCTACGCCATCGAGCTACGATACTACCCGCTGCGTGTGACAGCCGTATTGCGGTATCTCCTGCTTTGCCGCCCTACTTGAAGCTGTAATTGGCGCTGGCATAGAAGCGCCGGCCGCGCGGGTCCGAATAAGTAGGGTCATAGCCGGACAGGAAGAAGTACGCCTGGTTCGAGTACGGCGGGCTGGTATTGAACAGATTCTGTATGCCCGCGCGCAGCTTGAACTGCTTGCTGACCGCATACGCACCCGACATGTCCCACAGCGTGTAGGCCTTCACCCGGTTCGGCTTGACCACGCTGCCGTCGTCCGTGTTGATGGCCGAATTCTGGTCATCATAGCCGCTCGAATACGTGTTCGACAGGCTGGCCGAATACGGGCCATTATCCCAGTCCAGCGTGATCGTATGGCGCCAGCGCTGCACCACGCCGTCCGTGACGAATTTATTCAAGTTACTGATAAAAACGTCTCCGGGGCTGGTCTGGATTTTCGAGTCGAGCACATACGTGCCGCTCAGGTGGCCGCCGAAACGCCCCCACGCCGTTTTCACGCCATGCAGGTCGGCCGTGATATCGATGCCCGCGGCTTTTTGCGCGCCGCGGTTTTCCTTGCGCAGCTCGATGTAGTCGATCCCATTGTCTTCATCGCGGTGCACCAGGTTGCCGTATTTGGCCAGGTTGGACAGGATGATGTCGTCGCCGATTTCGCTGATCAGGTCCGTACGCTTGATGTTCCAGTAATCAAAGCTGAAGGTCCAGTGCTGGCTGGGCTCGAGCACCAGGCCGGCCGTGAACTGGCGGCTGCGTTCCGGTTTCAGCTTGTCGTTGCTGTAGCGGCGCGTACGCCAGTTGTCGGCGCAGACAGAGTAGTCGTTGTCCTCGGCTTCGCAGTACACGGGATCGGGCAGGGTCGCCGTCTGGCTATAGACGGTGGGCCGGTGCAGGTCCGACATCGATGGCGCGCGGAAGCCCTTGCCGGCCGAGGCGCGCAGCAGCACCTGCTTGCTGGGCATGTAGGTCAGGCCGATTTTAGGACTCAAGGCGCCGCCCACCTGCTGGTAATGGTCATAGCGGCCCGAGAGCTGCGCCTGCCACTGCTTGCTGAATGGCAGCAGCAGTTCGCTGTAGATGGCCTGCACATTGCGGCTGTCGCTGGTGGCCACGCCCCCTTCGGGCGCTTCGTCGTTGGTGATGTTATTACTCATCAACAATGCCGATGGCCGGAAGTCCGTGCGCTCGCGCCGCACTTCGCCGCCCACGGCCAGCGCCAGGTCGCCGCCGCCCAGCGCCATCAGCGCGCGCGACACCTTGAAATCGAGCGAGTCCATGACGCCGCGCGCATGCCGCACCTCGTCGTTGATCTGGATGCTATCGAGCAGTGCCTTGCCCGCCGCGCTGGACGGGCCGAAGGGATTGATGGTGCCATCCGTGATGCCCTTTTGTAGCTGGTCGGCCAGGAGGTAGCCGTGCGTGTCCTTGTCCCTGACCACGTTGACGCTGTGATTCAAGCCCACGTCGTAATCCCAGCCGCCCACGGTGCCGGTGGCGCCCACCACGTAACGCTGGCTTTCGCTGGTCAATTCGCTGGTGCGCATGCCCGCTTCGTTCAGGCGGATGCGCAGGGCCAGCGTGTCAGTCAGACCGGCCGCGCTCAGCTGCGGCACCATGCTGGCGTCGATTTCACCATCCGGCCGCGCTGTCGATCCCACGTAATAGCTGCGCGAACGGCTCAACGCCACCTCGGCATACAGCTGGTGATCATTGTTCAATTTGAGGACGCCGCGCGTCAGCAGGTTCTGCTTGTCCGTCTTCGGATACAGCTCGGTGTCGCCCATATAGTTATAGGTACACGCATCGACGCCGCCCGTGCCCCCCGGCAGGTACACATTGGCAGGGCCGCTGCAGCCGGGAATCGACAGGTTGATCAGGCGATTCGTGATCGGCTTCCCATTGAGCAGGAAGCCCTGTTCCTGCAGGTAGTCGCGCTGGTCGCTGGAGAGGCGGATATTCGCCGGACTGGTGTAACTGGACAACAAATGACCAAGGCGTTCCGGCACATGCAGGTTCGGAATGAACTTGCGCTGCGAAGTGCTCAGGCGGTCGGTTTTTTGCAGGTCGACCACGGCAAAGATATTGTAGCCATCCGCCGCCAGGTCACCGGTGCCGGCCGTGATGCTGGCAGTGCGCTTGCCGGCCCCGCCTTCATCGGTGCGGCTGCCGTAGACATTCAGCTCCACGCCCTGGTAATCCTTGCGCGTAATAAAATTGATGACGCCGCCGATGGCGTCCGTGCCGTACAGGGCCGAGGCACCGTCGAGCAATACTTCCACGCGCTGCAGGGCGGCGGCGGGAATGTTATTCAGGTCCACGCCCGCATCGTCGCCGGGCGAGGCAAAGTTGGCCATGCGCCGGCCATTGAGCAGCACCAGGGTCGATGAGGTGCCCACGCCGCGCAGGTTGGCGCTGTTGAAGCCGCGCTGGTCGCCGCCCACATTGATGCTGACGCCATCGGTCAGGCCGCCCACGTTGGCCGACACGCGCGCCATCAGCTCGGCCGCCGTCGTCACGCCCGCCTTCTCGATATCGGCGCGCGTGATGACCTGCACCGGCAGCGCCGTCTCCGATTCCAGGCGCTTGATGGCCGAACCCGTGATCTCCACGCGCTGCATTTTTTTCGGCGCCGGCTCGCCATCGCGCGCCTGCTCCTGTTCCTGTGCCTGCGCGCCGCTGGCCAGCATGCCCAGCGCCGCCGACACGCTCAAGGCGCCCAGCGCCAGGCGCACGCCTTGCGCCAGCAGCGACTCGCGTGGCAATACGGAACGGCCGTCCTGTCTTTTCATGTGCATTGCAACTCCCCCCAATGGTGTATGTCTGATTTTTATCATGATTTTTATACTGCCTTGCGCTGCCTGAATACTGCTTTCCGGGGCCCCGGCACGCCATGCTCGCCGCCGTACAAATAGGCGGCGATGACTTCGCTCAGGCGGGCCGCTTTTTCAACGTTGTTCTTGTTCGATACCATCAGCGCCACGGCCAGCGCCTCGATCACGGCCAGTGCCGTGCTGGCGCTGCTGGGCAGGACGGGATGCGTGCTTTGCGCATACAAGGCGTGATCGGCCAGTTCGGCCAGGGGGGATGCCGGAGAATCGGTGAGCGCCACGATGCAGGCGCCGCGGTCGCGCGCAAAGCTGGCCAGGCCGATGCAGTCGAGCGTATAGCGGGGCAACGAAATCACCACCAGCACGTCGTGCGCCGTCAGGTTGACCAGATGCCCGGCCGCCACTTCCGAACCGCCGATGCCCACCACTTCCACCACATGCGGGCAAAACGGCTGCAGATGCTGCACCAGCATGCCCGCCAGGTTGGCCGACAGGCCAAACCCCATCACATACACCACCTTGGCGCGCGTCAGGCGCCGCACCACGGCCTGCATGGCAGGCGGCGACAGGGCATCGGAGGTGGCGGCAATGTTCGCGGCCGCATACTCCAGGCTTTCCGTGACGGGTGATGTGGCGCGCCCACGCCGTTGTATCGTACGGCGCAATTTGTCGACTGGCTGCAACAGCGATTGCAGGGTTTCGGCCATGGCGCTGCGCATGGCCGAATAATTCTTCTGGCCGATGTCGCGCGCGAAGCGGCTGATGGTGGCCGTCGATACCTGGCAGCTGTCGGCCAGTTCCTCGATGCCCAGCGCCGTCACGCGCATCTGGTTGCGCAGCAGGTAATCGGCGATCTGCCGCTGCGAGGCCGAGCCGCTGGCCAGCAGGTGCATCAGCGTTTGCCCCAACGGCGATTGCGCGAAGGCGGCATCGGGCGACGACAGGGCGGCGGCCACCGGCGCGCGGAAGCTGTTACGGGCAGGACTGGCGGAGGATTTCATATCACTGGCGGCCTGTGTTCTTGTACATGGCGGATGACGCATAAAAAGGCGAAAACGGGTCGCTGGAACTTACTCTACTCATATCAAAAAGAAAACTCAACAAATATTTGTAAAAGGATTTTCATTGATTTACTTCGTGAAAATAATGCTACATAATCGACCGAAATCCATCAACCGCGCCCCGTTTTGGGGCGAATTTTCCATGCAAGTACAACAGCATCCCATCTCCACTGCGCACGCCAGCATCACCTGCCAATTGAGCAGCTTCCACTTCGGCGCCGCAGCAGCCAATAGCCGCAGCGGCAAGAAGGTGTATATCCAGGCGGCGCTGCACGCGGACGAAGTACCGGGCATGCTGGTATCGCAATGCTTGCGCCGCGAGTTGCTGGCGCTAGAGGCGGCGGGCAAGATCCACGGCGAAGTGATTCTGGTACCGGCCGCCAATCCCATCGGCCTGGCGCAAGCCATCCATGGCGCGCCGTTCGGCCGCTTCGACCTGACCACCGGCATCAACTTCAACCGCGCCTACCGCCACGTGGCCGATGAACTGAAAACCACGCTCGATGGCAAGCTGGGGCAAGATGCGCAAGCCAACGTGGCGCTGATACGCCAGCATGCGCGCGACGCCGTCGCCGCCTGGCGGCCGTCCACGGATGCGGAGACGCTGAAAAAGACGCTGCTGGGCATGGCCATTGATGCCGACATCGTGCTCGACCTGCATTGCGATAACGAGGCGGCCCTGCACATCTATACGGGCACGCCGCTGGCAGCGCAGATCGCGCCCCTGTCCGCGCTCTTGGGCGCGCGCGCCGTGCTGCTGGAACTGGCGGCCGGCGAAGAGCCGTTCGACGAAGCCTGCAGCCGCCTGTGGTGGGACCTGGACGCACACTTCCAGGGCCGCTATCCGATTCCCGCCGCCTGCCTGTCGACCACCGTCGAATTGCGCGGCGAAGTGGAAGTGAGCTATGCCCTGGCAGAGCGCGACGCCACCGCCCTGCTGCGCTTTCTTGCCATCGAGGGCGTGCTGGAGATCGCCGGCGCCGGCGACGACCTGCCTGCACCGCAATGCCAGCCCACGCCGCTGGCCGGCGTGGAACCGATCCTCGCGCCGCATCACGGCGTGCTGGTGTATCTGCGCGAAATGGGCGAGGTGCTGGCCGCCGGCGATGCGCTGGCCGACCTGATCGATCCGGTCAGCGGCGAGACGACGACCTTGCGCTGCAGCGTCGCCGGAGTCTTCTTTGCGCGCAGCGCCCACCGCCATGTCTTGCGCGGCATGAACGTCGGCAAGGTCGCCGGCGCCATCGCCTTCCGCGGCGGCAGCCTGCTGAGCCAATAAAAATTCCAAAAAAAGCGCCATGAAAAAATTCAAGCTGCCCAATACCTTCGTCCTGCTGTGCGGCATCCTGGCCATGATCGCCCTGGCGACCTGGCTGGTACCGGGCGGGAAATTCGATACCCAACTGGTGAACGGCAAACAGCTGATCATTCCCGGCACGTTTCACTACGTGGACAACAAGCCGCAGGGACTGGCCGCGCTGATGATGGCGCCCATCAAGGGCTTCGTCGATGCCAGCCTGATCATCGGCTTCATCCTGATCGTCGGCGGCGCCTTCGCCGTGCTGCAAAAAACCGAAGCCTTCGATTCGCTGATCAAGGCCATCGCCAAGGCGCATACCAGTTCGCGCTTCGTGCGCGCCGCCATCATTCCCGTCTTCTTCACCATGTTCTCGCTGGGCGGCGCCACTTTCGGCATGAACGAGGAAGCCATTCCCTTCATCCTGATCTTCGTACCGCTGGCGCTGGCGCTGGGCTATGACACCATCACGGGCGTGTCGATTCCTTTCATCGGCTCGCAGGTGGGCTTTTCCGCCGCCTTTTTAAATCCGTTCAACGTCGGCATCGCGCAGGGCATCGCCGGCGTGCCGATCTTTTCCGGCATCGGCTACCGCCTGATCGTGTGGGCCATCGCCACGGCGGTCAGCATCGTGTTTTTGATGTGGTACGCGGCGCGCATCAAGCGCCATCCGGAGAAAAGCCCGACCTACCTGCTCGACATCGAAAAGCGCAGCGAGCATTCGATGGACCTCGACAGCTTTGCCGGTATGACCCGCACGCACCGCGCGGTGCTGTGGATTTTCATGGCGACCTTGCTGACGATGGTCGTCGGCGTCGTCAAGTACGACTGGTTCATCGATGAAATCGCCGCCCTGTTCCTGGTGATGGCCATCGTCGTCGGCCTGGTTGGCCGGCTCGACATGGACAGCCTGGTGGCATCCTTCGTGCAAGGCGCGCGCGACATGGTCAGCGTGGCACTCGTCATCGCGCTGGCGCGCGGCACCATGATCCTGGCGCGCGATGCGCAGATCATCGACACCATGCTGCATGCGCTCACGCCCCTGGTGGCGTCGTCAAGCCCCGTCTTTGCCGCGCAAAAGATGTTCTTCATGCAGTCAGTGATCAACTTCTTCATCCATTCCGGCAGCGGCCAGGCGGCGCTGACCATGCCCATCATGGCGCCACTGGCCGACCTGGTGGGCGTGACGCGCCAGACGGCCATCCTGGCCTTCCAGTTCGGCGAATTCACCACGCCGATGATTCCCACTTCCGGCATCACCGTCGGCGTGCTGGCGCTGGCGCGCGTGCCGTGGATTACCTGGGCCAAGTGGATGATTCCGCTGCAGCTGATCTATCTGGTGCTGGCGCTGCTGCTGCTGATTCCACCCTGCCTGATGCACTGGCAGTAAAACAACGCCACGGCGATGCACAGCCGCCGTGGCGTTCTTATTTGCGGTACGCCTGTCCGTACGCGCCATCGACGCCGCCCTTTGCCCAGTCGGCCATCAAATCATAAAACCCTGGCGTGATGACGGTGGGTTTGTGCGTTCCATCCGATGCCTGCGCGTAGCTGCGCATGCCGTGATCTGCCTGCGGGAAGAGGTAGACCGAGATGGCCTGGCCCTGGCCGCGCAATGCCGTCAGGCGCTCCACGGTGACAGCCGGCGGCGCCTGGCGATCGTCCTCTGCCAAGGCCCATAGCTGCGGCACTGTGACCTGGCGCAATACCTGCACCGGATCTTGCGACCAGTCGACACCGAGCTTGTCGAACCGCGGCACGCCATGCTTACGCAGCTCATCGACCGGTATGCCCAGCAACACGCCCGTGTAGCCTCCCTTGATGAGGCCAAACCACGCTTCCTTGCCGAACTGCTGCTGGAATGCCGCCAGGTCGTCCAGGCCATCCTTGTAGCCGGATTTGACGATTCTTGCCGTGATATCCGTCACCATCCTGGCCTTGGCGATGACGTCGCCGCCATAGCCTTTGTCCCGCAATTCCATGGCGACCTGCGCCGCATCCTGCTCCGTGATATCGGCCACCAGGCCGTAGCCGATGCCGAGAAATTCCGCCTTGGCGCGCGCCTGCGCCAGCGGGGCGATCCAGCCGCCCTGGCTCACCCCCATCAGGCCGAAGCGGCCGTAGCGGCCTTGCGCCAGCCGTTTGGCTTCGTGCGACGCGGCCACCAGGTCATCGGCCAGGCGCGGAAAATTCTGCGTATATTCGCCTTCGGATAGCCCTGTACCGCGCTTGTCATACACGAAAACAGACACGCCCCGTCCAACCATCTGGTAAGGATCACGCGCGTGGTCGATCCAGCCGCTGCCTTCGGAACCATGGGCATACACGACCAGCGGCGTGTTCTTGCCTGCGCCCGGCGCTTCCAGCAAGCGGCCAGCGAGCATGACGCCATGCGATTCAAAGCGCGTATTGGCTTCGGCCAATGCCACTTTCGGCCAGCGTTCCTTGCCGCTGACAAGCACGGCGTCCTTTCCGCACACGACCAATGCCCCGGCATCCTGCGTGTTGCCAACGGTCCCGTCGCTGAAGGTGTAGCTGTACCCTTTGCCCCCTTTGGTGACGGCGACGAAGCCAGTCCGGTCCTGGCGAAAAATGCCCGTCTCGCAAGGCGCCGGACTGAATGCCTCCAGCATGGGTGCGCCAGTCGCCGTGAGCGAAACAGCAAGGAGAGGCCAGAGAAAATAAGAGGTCATGGAGTCAGTATCCAATAGTGGATTGTCGCGTTGTTGATCGAGAAAACGGAGATATCAGGGCAAGACCGGGGTCGCGCGCAAACCGTGCCAGCTGTTCAACGCCGATAAATATCGGGAAAATACCGCTCCATCAGCGTCTCCGGCCTGAGCGGCGCGGTAAAGCCGTGACGCACATACAAGCCATGCGCCGTGCTGGTGGCCAGCATGAAACGGCGCAAGTCCTGCAAGTCGGGATGTGCCATCACGGCCTCCATCAGGCGCTTGCTGTAGCCACGGCCGCGGTACTCTTGCAGCACATACACGTCGACCAGATAGGCAAACGTGGCGTAGTCGCTGACCACGCGGGCGAACGCCACCTGACACCCGTCGAGCGTGCCGCCAAAGCACAGCGAATGGTCAATGGCGCGCTGTACGGTGGCCTGCGGGATGCCGATGGCCCATGTCGATTGCGTGCTGAGAAAATGGTGGATGGCTGGAACGTCGAGTTCCGCCTTGTCGGTGCTGATCTTCAAGTGTGGCATCACGCTGTCCGCCTGTCGTGGAAAAAACTGATCATCGGCGATTTGCGCGCTGCTGTTACCCGGCACGAAAGAATCGGCGCGCCGCCCCTGCTGACTGCTGATGACGGGGGTACTGCCTGCTGCTGCCGTAGCTGCGACTGGCATGCGGCCGCCACGCTTACAGGGCGGCTTTTTCTTCTGCGCTCAGACGCTTGGCGCTGACATACACGGTGTGCATGGTGGCTTGATCGGCGCTGGCGGCGATGGGGGCTGGCGCGGCGCGCAATTTCGGCACGGCGGCGGTGGCCAGGCTGGTGGCGGCGGCGATGGCGATGATGGCAACGAAGATGGCTTCCATGTTTTTAGCGATGTTCATGATGGTGTCCTTTGAGTGGCTGGTTGTGTGTTGCGATGATTGAACTGTAGGCCGATCACCCCTGAACTGCCATCGGATTGCGACCAAACGCACGATTCGCGGGACAGAATACAAAAAGCCCGGATGGAACGCGCAAGCACCGCCCGCGCCTGCCATTTGACGCTTGCCAGCCCCATTCCTGGCCATTTCAGCGCCCTGCAAGGTCCTAAAAGCCCTACCGCTGGCCAACCTTGTTTATAATCGCCCTACACTAAAGGACTTCTTTCATGACTGATCAATTCTCCAAAAAGGGCGAAGCCTGGTCGGCCCGGTTTTCCGAACCGGTCTCGGACCTCGTCAAGCGCTACACAGCTTCTGTATTTTTTGATAAGCGCCTGGCGCTGTTCGACATCGAAGGTTCGCTCGCCCATGCGGAAATGCTGCATGCGCAAGCCATCATCAGCCCGGCCGACTACGCGGAAATCGTGCGCGGCATGGCGCAAATCTCGCAGGAAATCGCCGCCGGCCAGTTCGAATGGCTGCTGGATCTGGAAGATGTCCACCTGAATATCGAAAAACGCCTGACCGAACTGGTAGGCGATGCGGGCAAGCGATTGCACACCGGCCGTTCGCGCAACGACCAGGTAGCCACCGACATCCGCCTGTACGTGCGTTCCGCCATCGACGACATCACCACCCTGCTGGCGACGTTCCGCAGCGCGCTGACGGACCTGGCCGAGCAGCATGCCGACACCATCATGCCGGGCTTTACCCACATGCAGGTGGCCCAGCCGATCACCTTCGGCCATCACATGCTGGCGTATGTCGAAATGTTCGGCCGCGATGCCGAGCGCATGGCCGATTGCCGCAAGCGCGTCAACCGCCTGCCGCTGGGCGCCGCCGCCCTGGCCGGCACCACCTTCCCCATCGACCGCCTGCGCGTGGCAAAAACGCTGGGCTTCGACGACGTCTGCCACAACTCGCTCGACGCCGTGTCGGACCGTGATTTCGCCATCGAATTCTGCGCCGCTGCCGCCGTGCTGATGATGCACGTGTCGCGCATGGCCGAGGAACTGGTCATCTGGATGAGCCCTCGCATCGGCTTCATCGACATCGCCGACCGCTTCTGCACTGGCTCGTCGATCATGCCGCAAAAGAAAAACCCGGACGTGCCCGAGCTCGCCCGTGGCAAGACGGGCCGCGTGTATGGCCACCTGATTGGCCTATTGACCCTGATGAAAGGCCAGCCGCTGGCCTACAACAAGGATAACCAGGAAGACAAGGAACCGCTGTTCGACACCGTCGACACCGTCATCGACACCTTGCGCATCTTCGCCGACATGGCCGGCGGCATCACGGTGAAACCGGAAGCGATGCGCGCGGCAGCCCTGCAGGGTTATGCCACGGCGACCGACCTGGCCGACTACCTGGTCAAGAAGGGCTTGCCGTTCCGCGACGCCCATGAAGCGGTGGCCCTGGCCGTGCGCGCCTGCGTCGATGCCGGTTGCGACCTGGCCGACCTGACGCTGGAGCAGCTGCGCGCGTTTTCCCCGTTGACCGGTGAAGACGTGTTTGAAGTGCTGACGCTGGAAGGCTCCGTCGCCGCGCGCGATCACGTGGGCGGCACCGCGCCGCGCCAGGTGCGCGCCGCAATCGCCCGCGTGCGCACGCAACTGGAAAAATAAACCGCGCTTGCGCGCTCAAGCGCCCCGCTGCATCGCGCAAGCGGGGCGTTTTTCATTGCGCGACGATTTTCGACAGCACGGAAAAAGCGGCCCCCGTCTGCGATGCTTCCAGCAGCAAGGTCAGCTCCGTATACGTGCAGATGATATTGATCAGGTTAATGCGCTCCCAGGCCAGGCGCTTGAGGATGGCGTGATACACGCCCGGCGTATAGCAGGTTTCGGGCGCCAGATGCAAGGTCACGGCCGTCACCCGTTCCAGGCGCGCCAGTTCCTGCTCTTCGCCGAACACCTCTTCCACCAGCGCATGCAGCGAACGGCTGCAGATCACCATCACCTCGTTGACGCCGCGCGTGACCGTAATGAACGTGCCGCGCTGGGGCGCTGCCAGCGCCAGCAACTGGCGCTGGCAGGCATACGTCTGGTCGGAGTAGCGGTAGGTAAAAATCATCAATTCGCTGCGCGTGGACAGTTCGCCCGCGCGGTGCGCCAGCACGATCTCGCCGCTTTTCTGCTGCGGCATCCGCTCGGCCAGGCGGCGCAGCGCCATCACCACGGCGGCCTGCCCCACCGGTTTCCATAAGTCGGTCTGCAATTGCGGCTGCAACTGGCGCGCCAGTTCCGACAGGTTGAGCAAGCCCCGGCCCAGCCCCTCGCTGAGAAACGCCGATTCCATCACGATCTGTTCCACTTTGGTCGCTATCGAAAGCATAGTTCGTCGGGCCGGTGATTCCGGTGCACGCACCAGGAGCCGGCAACCCTTCCTGAAAAAAGGATGCACTGTGCCAGCGGCCACGCCGGGTGGCGCGGTCGGACTCACGAAAAGCCCCCCGTCGCAGGGGAGGAGGAGCCGGATAGCGGCGGCTAGGAAGGCGGATGCAGCATACTGGCCGCTCCAGAGGGGAAATGGCTGAAACCAACAGCAGAAAACAGAACTGATGTCATGTGAAACTCCCGATTTTTTTCCCGATGCGCTGTATCTGGACGCGGTCATTGCCGCGTGCGCTTTTATTGTCTTCGCGTGCTCCGCTGGGGGCAACGCGAAGAGCTAGTGTAGATCGCAACATTTAAAAAAGGCAACAGTGTTTTTCCAACAGAACACGCCATTCGGGGAAGTAGTCCAAAACAAAAATCGCAGCTTGCGATACATCAAACTTTGCGATGATGCCGCGCCGATAAATGTTCAATTCTTAACAAAAACTCGCGTAGTGACCCATTTCTTGAATTTTTTGACATGGCGATCTCGACAAGTTTAGTGTCCCCCTACCCGGCGTCACGCCACCACAAAACGGCAGGCTATCCGCTCGCCGCAAGGCAGGCCGGGGTGGCCATCAGGCATCGCGGCCAGCTCATTCACCATTTCCTTAACCGATACCATGGAGCAGAAATGAATTTACGTTTGACGATAGTTGCCGCATCCATCGCCGCCTTGCCGCTGATGGCCACCACGGCCGATGCCGCCACGCCGCTGCCACAAACCCTGATGGCCGCCCCCGTCACCCTGGCCTCTCCACAAGAGAACGCCAGCTTGGTCAACAAGCTGGCCGCGCAGGCGCGCAGCCGCGGCCTGAATACCGAACATGGCTTTGCCGTCGGCGCCCAGCATCCCGGTGTCAGCGGCACGCGCGTGAGCCGCGTACAGCACACTTACAAGGGCTTGCCCGTCTTCGGTTCCGAGACGGTGGTGGTCAGCAACAGCGCTGGCGACATCGTCAGCGAATCTGTGTCGGACCGCGCTTCGGGCCTCGGTAGCGGCAGCATCAATGCCGTCACCCGCAGCGCCACCACCGATATCGACACCACGCCGGCAGTCAGCGCTGCTGCCGCCATCGCCGCCGCAGTGAAAAGCATCGGCGTGCCGGCCGTCGACCACGTGCCGCCGCAGGCGCAACTGCTGATCTACCCGGTGATGAAAACCGTGCGCGTGGCTGGCGCCGAAAACAAATCGGAAGCGGCACTGAACGCCCTCGACGTGCAGGACGTGGTCGACCACTACGAGCTGGCCTACCTGGTGCAGACGCGCATGATCAGCGGCAACAAGCCCGTCTACTACGACACCATCGTCAGCGCCAAGGACGGCCGCATCCTGCGCCAGTGGAAAGCCCTGAAAACCGTCGCCGGCATCGGCAACAGCCAGTACAACGGCCAAGTTCCGCTCAACACCACGCTCACGGGCAGCACCTACAGCATGAAGGATCCCAGCCGTGGCACGGGCGGCAGCTTCGGCGGCATGGCCATCACGAATGCCAACCACGGCACCACATCGGGCAGCGTGTACAGCAGCACCAGCAATACCTGGGGCGACGGCCAGCAATACATCAACGGCGGCAGCACCACCAACGCCAACGGCCAGACGGCGGCCGTCAACGCAATGTGGGGCCTGATGAACACCTACGACACGCACAAGAATGTGCTGGGCTGGTCCAGCCTGGACGGCAACAACACGGCCACCCATATCGCCGCCCACGTCAACACGGCCTACGACAACGCCTACTACGACAGCAGCTGCAAGTGCATGTACATCGGCGACGGCGGCAGCTCGTTCAACAACCTCGGCTCCATCGACGTGATCGGCCATGAAATGGGCCACGGCATCACGGACGCCACCTCGGGCCTGATCTACTCGCAGGAGTCGGGCGGCTTGAACGAATCGAGCTCGGACATCGCCGGCGAAATGGTGGAAGCGTATGCGCGCGCCGGCGGCACTGGCACCAGCATCCCCAACACGGGCAACGATTGGATGACGGGCAAGGAAATCGCCAAGAATGGCCAGCCGCTGCGCTGGCTGTACAAGCCGAGCAAGGATGGCAGCAGCCCGAATGCATGGAGCAGCACCATCAAGAACCTCGACGTCCACTACAGCAGCGGCCCGAACAACCGCATGTTCTACTTCCTGTCGCAAGGCTCGAATTCCACGTCCAGCAGCGACTACTACAGCTCCTACCTGAACAAAAGCCCGCTGGCCATGACGGGTATCGGCAGCGACAAGGCTTACCGCATCTGGTTCAAGGCAGCGACCACCAAGTTTACTTCTTCGACCAACTACGCCGATGCGCGCAACAAGGTGCTGCTGGCCGCCGAGGAACTGTATGGCGTGGGCAGCGCCGAGGCGACGGCCGTCAAGCGCGCGTATGCGGCCATCAACGTCGGCACCGACGTCGATGAATCGACCACGGGCGGCGCGGTGAGCATCACCAGCCAGCCGGCCAGCATCAGCGTCGCACCGGGCGCCACCGCCTCGTTCGCCGTGGGCGCGGGCGGCGGCACGGCACCGTACACCTACAAGTGGTACCGCAACGGCGCCGTGATCAGCGGCGCCACCTCGCCCGCCTACAGCTTTACCACTGTGGCGGCCGACAGCGGCGCCGTCTTCAAGGCCACGGTAACGGATGCCTCCTCGCCCGCCGTGACGGCCACGTCGAACAACGCCACGCTGACGGTGGGCACCAGCAGCGCCACCGAACGCGTGACGAACGGCGGCTTCGAGTCCGGCGCCACGGGTTGGAGCGGCACCACGGGCGCCATCGGCACCTTCACGGGGCAAACCGCGTATGAAGGCACGCAGTACGCCTGGCTGGGCGGCAATGGCGCCACGGCCAGCGAATCGCTGACGCAAAGCGTGGCCATTCCTGCCGCCGCCACCTCGGCCAGCTTGACCTTCGCGCTGCATATCGACACGGCGGAAACGGGCAATACCGTGTACGACAAGCTGGTCGTCACCGTGAAGAACAGCGCCGGCACGGTGCTCGGTACCCTGGCCTCGTACTCAAACGTGAACAAGGCGGCCGGCTACCAGATCCGCACGTTTAACCTGATCGCCTACAAGGGCCAGACCGTCCAACTGTCGTTTGCCGCGACCGAGGACGCCTCGCTGCAAACCTCGTTCGTGATCGACAAGGTCAGCCTGATCACCCAGTAAGCGGCTGAACATGCGGGCAAGCCATCGATACAAGGGCTTGCCCGCGCATGCGACACCGCACGATTGATTTTCTGGCAATTCAAGTCTACCCTGAGGCAGTGATTGCATTTTGCTGCTGCCGGTACCCGCGACGAATTGAACTTTTTTTGGATTGTTCCTGACCGATGCCTACTTTGACCGCACGCACCTACCTCCCCGTCAGCCTGTCCCTGTCTACTTCCGTCGCCCTGCTCACCTGAGCCGGCGATGCAGTTCCACCTCCAGGTGCAGGGCCCGGCCGGCAGCCAGGCATTGGCCGTCGACGCCGCCAGCGAGGCCGAGGCGATCCGCGCGGCCGTGCGCGGTGGCTGGCGCGTGCTTGCCGTCGACGCTGGCGCCACCTCAGACACGGGCGCCGCGCTACGCCCGGGCAAACAGGGACTGCCCCTGCTGCAATTCAGCCAGGAGCTGCTGGCCCTGCTCGAAGCGGGCCTGAACCTGGGCGAGGCCATGGCCACCCTGCACAACAAGGAAACGCGCCCGGGCGCCAAGACCACCCTGGCCGCCATCGTGCTCACCCTGCAGCAAGGGCAAAGCTTTTCCGACACCCTGGCCGGTTTCCCCGACATCTTCCCTGACATTTACATCGCCACCGTGCATGCGGCCGAACGCTCGGGCAACCTGCCGGAAGCGCTGGCGCGCTTTGTCGGCTACCAGCTGCAGTTCGACGCCATCCGCAAAAAACTCATTTCCGCCGCCATCTATCCGTGCATGCTGCTCGTCGTCGGCGGCCTGGTGACGCTGTTCCTGCTCGGCTACGTGGTGCCCAAATTCAGCGTCGTCTACGAAAGCTCGGGCCGCGAGATTCCGTGGATGTCGCAAATGCTGCTGGGTTTTGGCCAGACCCTGGCCGCGCATCCGCTGCTGTGCGCCAGCGCACTGGCCGCTGCGGTCGGCGCCGTGGTCTTTGGCATCGCCAATGCCGGCGCGCGCCAGGCCCTGGTTTTGCGCCTGCTGCGCCTGCCCGTGCTGGCGGGGAAGGCGGCGGAGTTCCGCCTGGCCCGCTTCTACCGCGCCCTGAGCCTGCTGCTGCACGCCGGCATCCCGCTGCACAAGGCACTGGCCATGGTGGCACCCATGCTGCTGCCGGCGCAACAGGAACAGCTGGCACAGGCGCGCCGCGCGGTGCAGGAAGGCATGCCGTTTTCCACCGCGCTGGAACACGCCGGCATGGCCACGCCGGTGGCGCAATCGCTGCTGAAAGTGGGAGAAAACACGGGCCGCCTGGGCGACATGCTGGAACGCTCGGCCAAGTTCCACGACGAGGAATTCGCCCGCTGGGTGGACTGGGCATCGCGCCTGCTCGAGCCACTCCTGATGACCATCATCGGCGTGGTGATCGGCGGCGTGGTGGTACTGATGTACATGCCGATCTTTGAACTGGCGGGGAGCTTATCTTGAAGGTCATGTCATGAACGCGCGCGACGAAGAACGCACCGTCCTCGATGCGGCCATGCTGCGCCGGGCCCACGCCAGCGCGCTGGAACAGGGTCGCCCGCAGATGGCCGTGCTGCAGGAAACGGCGGCCCTGCCCCCAGAGGTCTTTTTGCGCCAGCTGGCCGCCCTGTTCCGCTATCCGGCCTGGACGATGGCCGAACTGCAGGCCGCCCTGCCCGCCTTTGCCCTGCTGCCCTATACCGATTGCGCCCAGCGCGACTGCGTGCTGCTGCAGCCGGATGCTCCGGGCGCGCCGCCCGTGCTCGTCATCGGCAACCCGTTTGCCGAAGACTTGCTGCAATGGGCCGACTTCGCCCTGTCCATGCCCTTCACGGTGGCGCTGGCGCACCCGGACGACCTGGCCGCCTATTTGCTGCAGCAGGAAAGCGTGCAGCAGGCGATGCAGGAGATGCAACACGGTGATGACGTGCCGGGACTCGACCAGAGTATCGAAGATATCTCGCTGATCCGCATCAGCGAGGACAGCAGCCCGGTCGTGAAACTGGTGAACTCCACCATCTACGATGCCCTGAAATTCCAGGCCAGCGACATCCACCTCGAATGCGACGTGGCCAGCCTGGTGATCAAATACCGCGTCGACGGCGTGCTGGTACAGGCGGGCCAGGTGCAGGGGCTGGCGATGGCCGAACAGATCATCTCGCGCATCAAGGTCATGGCCGACCTGGACATCGCCGAGCGGCGCATCCCGCAGGATGGCCGCTTCAAGGTGCGCGTCAAAGGGGCGGAAATCGATTTTCGCGTCTCCATCATGCCCAATATCTTTGGCGAAGACGCCGTGCTGCGCCTGCTGGACCGGCGCGCGCTGACGGAAGCGGCGCAGGCGCTGCGCCTGGAAAGCCTGGGCCTGAACGAGGATGCCATCGAGCAGATACGCCGCCTGGCGGCCAAGCCGCACGGCATGCTGCTGGTGACGGGGCCCACGGGTTCCGGCAAGACCACCACCCTGTACGCGGCCATCACGGAAATCAATACAGGACGCGACAAGATCGTCACCATCGAAGACCCCGTTGAATACCGCTTGCCGCGCGTGCTGCAAATTCCCGTCAATGAAAAAAAGGGGCTGACGTTCGCGCGCGGCCTGCGCTCCATCCTGCGCCACGATCCCGACAAGATCATGATCGGCGAGATCCGCGATGACGAAACGGCGCAGATCGCCGTGCAGGCGGCGCTCACGGGCCACCTGGTGTTTACCACCGTGCACGCGAACAACGTCTTTGATGTGGTAGGCCGCTTCCTGCACATGGGCGTCGATGCCTACAGCTTTGCGGCGGCCCTGAACGGCATCGTGGCGCAGCGCCTGCTGCGCCTCAATTGCGTCCATTGCGCCGTCGACGCCAGCGCCGAGGTACTGGCCGATGCGCAGCAATTGCGCGACAGCGGCCTGGCCCTGCACCAGCTGCAGGACTGGCAATTCATGGCCGGCAAGGGGTGCGGCCATTGCCGCGGCACCGGCTACAAGGGCCGCAAGGCCGTTGCCGAGGTCTTGATGCTCAGCGACGCCATGCGCGAAATGATCTGCACGCGCGCGCCCCTGAGCCAGATGAAGGAAGAAGCGGCGCGCAACGGTTTTCGCCTGGCGCGCGAAGCGGGCCTGGACCTGGTGCGGCGCGGCGAAACCACTTTAGCGGAGCTCAATCGTGTCACTTATTGAACGTGTTAGCCGCGCCACCGTGTGCCTGCACCTGGCGCCGCACGGATTGTACGGCGTGCTGCGCCGCGCCGGCCGTCCCGTGGCCGACAGCACCTTCCACCTGCCGATTGCGAATCCCGAGGCCAGCTGGCAAGTGGCGCTGGCCGCCCTGCGCGGCTGGCTCGAACAGCACAATGAAAAAAGACTGCCGCTGGCCGTCAGCCTGGCCAGCCGCTGGTGCGCCATGCTGATGGTGCCGTGGAGCGGCGCCCTGCTCGACCGGAGCAGCGCACAGCGCTTCCTGCATGGCCAGTTCGCTGCCGTCTACGGCGATGGCGCGCGCGCCTGGCGCCTGGCTGCCGACGACGCGCCCTATGGCAAACCGCGCCTGGCCTGCGGCATCGATGGGGACTTGCTGCAAGGCGTGCAGGATGCAGTGGCAGCACATGGCCGGCGCTGCCTGTCCATCGAACCCATCGTCGGGCCGGCCTGGCGCAGCATCGCCAGCGGCAAGCCAAACGCCTTCGCCCTGGTGGAAGCGGGACGGCTGCTGCTGGCAACGACGAGCGGCGGGCGCATCACGGCCCTGCACAGCCAGTCTTGCGGTGCCGCCTGGGGCGAGGAACTGGATAGCGCGTGGCGGCGCTGGACTTTGCGCGCGCCGCAGCTCGACGCCATCGAACACGTGGCGCTGCTCGACCTGAGCGGCGTGCCGCAAGCGGAGGTGCCAGAACGCTTCGTGCCCATCGCCGTGGCCAGCGGCGCCCACCTGATGCGGGAGGCCGCATGGGCCTGAGCCGCCTGGAATTCCTGCCACCCGGAGCAAGGCAGACCTTCAAGGGCTGGCGCCTGGCCCTGTGCCTGGCAAGCGGCCTGATGCTGCTGCCGGCCGCCGTGTACTGGCTGGTGCAGGCGCAGGAAACGCGGCGCCTGGAAGCCCAACTGGCGCAGCTGCAGCCAGCGCGCCCCGTGCGCGCCCCTCTCTCGGCAAGCCAGCAACGCGAACGCGACCTCGAACTGAAACAGGTGGCCGCCGCCGTGCGCCAGCTTAACCTGCCCGTCACGCGCCTGGTCCGGACGGTGCAGGCGCCGCGCGACGTGCGCGTGGCCCTGCTGGGACTGGACCTGAACGCGCAGCAGGGGCAGGACGGCGCCAGCGTCCTGAAAATCGCCGCCGAAGCGGAAACGCCGCAGGACATGCTCAACTACCTGGCCTTCCTGAACCAGCAGCCCATGTTCAGCTCCGTGTATCTGCTCAAGCACGAGATGAATGCGAACGCCCCCGAACACCCTTACCGTTTTCAGCTGGAGGCGCAATGGCGACAATAAAACCGGCACTAAAAGCCAGCGCGCCCGTGGCCCGTCCGCGCCTGCAGCTGCGCATGCCGCCGCGCCTGCAGTGGGAAGCGCAACGGCTGTGGCGTAGCCTGGGCTGGCCTTGCGCCATCGGCGCGGCCTGCCTGGCGCTGGCCGCTTTCGCCATGCAGCAGGGCGATGCGCTGGCCGCGCGCCAGCAGCAATTGACGGCGCAACTGGCCGCGGCTGCCAGACAATCGGCGCTGCCGTCGGCACCAATCACGCTCGATGCCGATGCGGACAGCCTGGCCGCCTTTCACGCCTACCTGCCCGCGCATGACAGCATTCCCGAACAGTTAAAGGCCTTGCTGGAAGTGGCGCAAAAGAGCGGCGTCACCCTGGCCAAGGCCGACTACAAGCCGCAGGAAGACGGTAACACAGCCTTTTTACGCTACCAGATCACCCTGCCCGTGAAGGCTGAATACGCGCAGCTGCAAACCTTTATCGTCGACGCGCTGCAGGCGCTGCCCACCCTGACGCTCGACTCCGTGCTCTTCAAGCGCGAGCAGATCGAAGCGGGCGAGATCGACGCCCGCATCCAGTTCATCCTGCTGGTGAAAAAGGCGGAGGTGCGCCGATGAAAAAGGCCGTACTGGGAGCCGCCGCCGTGGCGACCTTGCTCGCCGCCCTCTTCGCGCCCGAGGATGAAGGCAGCATCGTGGGCCCGGCCACGGCCACCACGCGCCAGGTGGAGCGGGTGGCGATCGCGCCTCTCGCTGCAGCCACTGCTGCTGCGCAACCCAATCGCGCGCTGGCCATCGAACCGCGCCGGGGCCTCGATGACGAGGAAGCGGCCACCCTGTTCGCCAAGCAAAGCTGGCAGCCGGAGACGCCGAAAAAGATCATGCTCGACCAGCAGGCAGCCCAGGCCGCACTACCCGCTGCCCGCGTCGATGCGAACGCGCCGCCACCGCTGCCGTTTCAATTCCTTGGCCGCTTTGTCGATGAAGGCAAGGCGGCCTACTTCCTGCAGACGGGCGAACGCAACGTGGTGGCGCGGCCAGGCGACACGCTCGAAGAGCGCTACCGCTTCGATGGCGTGGTCCAGGGCGCCCTGCAATTTACCTATCTGCCGCTCAACCTGAAACAGACACTCGCCGTAGGGGACCTCAATTGAAACGACGCGCCGCACGTATGTCTCGTACTATCCTCACCCTGCTCCCGGTGCTGTCCCTGCTGGCCGCCTGCGCCGGCAACCAGGCCTACAACGATGGCCAGGTCATGCTGGGCGCGGGCCGCACGGAACAGGGACTGGCCCTGCTGGAACAGGCGGCGCAAGCCGAACCGACCAACGCCAAGTACCGCATCGCCGTCACCAATGGCAGGATGCGCGCGCTGAACAAGCTGAATGGCGCTGCGGAAGCGCTGCGCCAGCAGGGCAAGCTGCCCGAAGCGCAAGCGCTGTACCAGCAGGCGCTGGTGCTGGACGCCAGCAACGACGTGGCACAGCGTGGCCTGGCTGGCGTGGTGCAGGAGGAACGGCACCGCAAGCTGGTGCAGGACGCGCAGGCCAGCTACCAGCGCGGCGGCGAAGCGAATATCGCGCAAGCGCAGGAAGCCTTGCGCCAGGTACTGCAGGAACGTCCCGCGCAGCGCGAAGCGCTGGCCCTGAAAAGCCGTATCGGCGACGCGCAGGCCAAGGCACGGCCGGCCGGCGGCAAGCTGGCGGCCGCCTACCGCAAACCCGTGACCCTCGAATTTCGCGATGCCCCCCTGCGCTCCGTGTTCGACTTCATCAGCAAGGTCTCGGGCCTGAACTTCGTCTTCGACAAGGAAGTCGACCCCGCCCTGCGCGCCACCATTTCCGTGCGCGACACCAGCATCGAAGAGGCGATTGCCATGCTGCTGGGCGCCAACCAGCTGGAACAAAGCGTCACCAGCGACAAGTCGATCACGATTTACCCGAACACGCCGCAAAAGGTGAAGGATTACCAGCAACTGGTGGTACGCACCTTCTTTCTCGCCAATGCGGACGTCAAGACGGTGGCGTTTTCCATCAAGACCCTGCTCAAGGCCAAGGACGTCGTCACCGATGAACGCCTGGGCATCATCATGCTGCGCGATACGCCGGAAATGGTGCGCATGGCCGAACGCATCATCAATGTGCAGGATCTGGCCGACCCGGAAGTGATGCTGGAAGTGGAAGTGCTGGAAGTCAAGCGCACGCGCCTGATGGAACTGGGCGTGCGCTGGCCCGACCAGGCCAGCCTGACCTTGGCCGGTGTCGGCAGCGGCTTGGGCGGCCTGAAGGTGGCGGACCTGCACCGCATCAATGGCGACAATATCAACCTAGGCATCGGCGGCGTCACCCTGAACGCCAACAAGACCGATAGCGACAGCAATATCCTCGCCAACCCGCGCATCCGCGTGCGCAACAAGGAAAAGGCCAAGATCCTCATCGGCGACCGCGTGCCCGTCATTACCGTCACAACGAATAACGGCGTCAGTTCCGACAGCGTCAATTACATCGACGTGGGCCTGAAGCTCGACGTCGAACCGAACGTCTACCTGGACGACGAGGTGGCCATCAAGATCAACCTGGAAGTGTCGAACGTCGTCAAGGAAGTGATCAGCAAGACGGGCACGCAGGCATACCAGATCGGCACGCGCAGCGCTTCCACCGTGCTGCGACTGAAAGATGGCGAGACGCAGGTGCTGGCAGGCTTGATCAGCGACGAGGACAGGGGCACGGCCAACAAGGTGCCCGGCGTGGGCGAACTGCCCGTGTTGAACCGCCTGTTTGGCAGCCAGAAGGATGACGCCATGCGCAGCGAGATCGTGCTGTCGATCACGCCGCGCCTGCTGCGCAGCATCCGCCGCCCGGACCTGATGACGGCCGAGTTCAACTCGGGCACCGAGGCAGCGGTGGGCGGCCGTGCCAGCGTGGGCGGCACGCCGGAAGCCATTACCGCACCCGAGCAGGCCGCGCCGCGTACCGGCTCGCCCATGACGGGCGGCGACGAAGCGCCCGCCGCCGACAAGACAAGCAAAGGTGGCCAGTGAAGCATAAAGGTTTTACTTTCATCGAGCTGATGATCACCCTGGCCATCATGGCGACCCTGGCCACGGTGGCCGTGCCGATGGCGCAGGTGGCCGTGCAACGGGCGAAGGAGCAGCAATTGCGCAGCGCCCTGATCGAGATACGCGAAGCCATCGATACCTACAAGCGCGCCTCGGACAATGGCCGCATCAAGCTGTCGCTGGGAGGATCCGGCTATCCGAAGAAACTCGATGAACTGGTCGAGGGCGTGCCCGACCAGCGCAGTCCCTCGAAACAGAACATCTATTTTTTGCGCCGCCTGCCGCGCGACCCGTTCCAGCCCAGGGAAGAAGGCAGCGCCGCCGACAGCTGGAGCAAGCGCGCCTATGCCTCGCCGCCCGACAATCCCAGCGAAGGCGAGGACGTATTCGACGTCGCCTCGCGCTCGACCAAGGCAGGCCTGAACGGCGTGCCGCTCAATCAATGGTGATCCCCATGCCCTGTTCATCCCCACGGCGCGGCTTTACCCTGGTCGAATTGCTGGTGGTGCTGGCGATCATCTCGCTGCTGCTGACGATTGCCATTCCCCGCTATTTCGGCTCCGTGGAAAAATCGAAGGAAGTCGCGCTGAAGGAAAACCTGCAAGTGCTCAGGAGCGGCCTCGATAAATACTACGCCGACAAGGGAGAATATCCGGCCGCACTGGCCGACCTGGTGACCCACCATTACTTCCGCAGCGTACCGCTGGACCCCGTCACGGAGTCCGCCGCCACCTGGCAACTGATCCCTTCTCCGAACGGCGAGATCAGCGGCGTGGCCGACGTGCGCAGCGGCGCCAAGGGCAAGACGCGCGAGGGCATCCCCTTTGAGCAGCTCTAGTTTTCGACTTCGCGCACGGGGCTTCGCGTATATCTGGACCCTGATGCTGGTGGCCTTCATGGGTGTCGGCCTGGTGTTGGCCAGCGAATTGCATGCCACGGCCGCGCGGCGCGAGAAGGAGCGCGAGCTGCTGTTCATCGGCCATGAATTCCGCAATGCGCTGGGCCGTTACTACGACAGCACGCCGGGCGACGGGCGACCCCGCTATCCCTTGACCTTGCAGGAACTGCTGCGCGACCCACGCTTTGCCAACGCCCGGCGGCACTTGCGCCGCCTGTATGCGGACCCCGTCACCGGCAAGGCGGAATGGGGCGTGCTGCGGCAGGAGGGGCGCATCGTCGGCATCCATTCGCTCTCGCCGCAACTACCCATCAAGCAGGATCATTTTCTCGACGAAGACGCCAGCCTGCGCCGCAAGCAGCGCTACGCGGACTGGCATTTTACCTATCCGCACGACCTGATGCTGGCCCAGCCCGATGCCGCTGGCGGCGCGCCGGGACTCAAGCCGAAAGGCGCGAACTGATATCATGCCCGCATTCCCTATTCAGCATCGAGCAAAGGAGCAGGCATGAGCATAGGTGGCATTTCCATCGAACAGGCATTGGCATCGCTGTCGGACATGACGGGCGGCATGGTCGCCATCGGCAAGGACGAACATGCGCAACGCATCGCCAGGGCGCAGGACTTCATGCGCGAACAGGGCATCGCCGCGATCTACCTGAACGCGGGCGCTAACCTCACCTATTTTACGGGTACCAAATGGTATGCCAGCGAACGCATGGTGGGCGCCATCCTGCCGGCCAGCGGCGAGATCGAATACATCGCCCCCGCCTTCGAGGAAAGCACCTTGACGGGCTTCATGCTCATCGAGGGCAAGGTCAATTGCTGGGAAGAGCATGAAAGCCCGTACCAGTTGTTCGCCGACGTGCTGGCGCGCATGGGGGTAGCCCAGGATGCGAATCAACCGCCGCGCGTGGGCATCTGCGAAAGCGCCGCCTTCTTCATCTACGACGGCATCCGGCCGCTGGCTCCCGGCTATGCGCTGGAAAACGCGCGCGCCGTCACGGCGTACTGCCGCAGCCGCAAGTCAGCGGCGGAAATCGCCCTGATGCAGCGCGTGATGGACATGACCCTGGCCGTGCACGTGGCCACGGCCAGCATGCTGGTCGAAGGCATCACGACGGTGGAAGTGGAAGAATTCATCCAGCGCGCGCACCGCAAGGTGGGGGCGCCGCGCTCGTATTTTTGCATCGTGCTGTTCGGCGAAGCGACGGCCTACCCGCATGGCGTCAACTACGTGCAAACCTTGAAGGCGGGCGACACGGTGCTGATCGACACGGGTTGCCAGGTGATGAACTACATCTCCGACATCACGCGTACCTATGTGTTTGGTGCGATCAGCGCGCGCCAGCGCAGCGTGTGGAACAGCGAAAAGGCGGCCCAGGCCGCCGCGTTCGCCGCCGCCCGGCTGGGCGTGCCCTGCGGCGACGTCGACCGCGCCGCGCGCGTCTCCCTGGAGGCAGACGGCTTTGGCCCCGGCTACAAGCTGCCGGGCCTGCCGCACCGCACGGGCCACGGCATCGGCCTCGATATCCACGAGTGGCCTTACCTGGTGGGCAACGACACGACGCCGCTCGACGTGGGCATGTGCTTCTCGAACGAGCCGATGATCTGCATCCCCGGCGAATTCGGCATCCGCCACGAAGACCATTTCTACATGACGCAAGACGGTCCGCGCTGGTTCACGCAACCGGCGCACAGCATCGACGATCCGTTCGGTATGCATGCCTAGGCAGCTTACCTCAACGCCAGCCGCCGTGCCGCCGGCATGGGGCTGATTGCCGGCGCGCCGTCCTGCGCCAGCTTGAACACGGCCAGCGCCGTGCCCAGTTGCACGGCCTGTTCCTGCAGCGATTCGGCCGCCGCTGACGCCTCTTCCACCAGCGCGGAGTTTTGCTGCGTCATCTGGTCCATGCTGCCGATGGCCACGCCGATATCGCCGATGCCGGCGCTCTGCGCCTGGCTGGCGGCGCTGATTTCGGCCATGATGTCGGCCACCTTTTTCACCGACTCGACAATCTGGCCCATGGTCAGCCCCGCCTCGTCGACCAGCTTCGAGCCGACATTCACCCTGGCCACCGAATCGCCGATCAATTGCTTGATCTCGCGCGCCGCTGCCGCGCTGCGCTGCGCCAGGTTGCGCACTTCGGATGCCACCACGGCAAAACCGCGTCCCTGCTCGCCCGCGCGCGCCGCTTCCACGGCCGCATTCAAGGCCAGGATATTCGTCTGGAAGGCGATGCCGTCGATCACGCCGATGATGTCGACAATGCGCCTGGACGAGTCATTGATCTCGCCCATGGTGGTGACCACCTGGCTGACCACTTGCCCGCCTTTCACGGCGACAGAAGACGCCGACACCACCAGTGCATGCGCCTGGCCCGCATTGGCCGCGTTGTCGCGCACGGTGCTTGTAAGGCTATCCATGCTGCGCGCCGTCTGATCCAGGCTGCCCGCCTGCGATTCCGTGCGCGCGGCCAGGTCCGCATTGCCTTGCGCGATTTCCGCGCTGGCCACCTGGATGGTTTCGGCCGATGCCTTGATACCGGACACCATGCCAGCCAGCCGGCCACGCATCTCCTTCAGCGCCGCCAGCAGACTGGCCTGGTCGCCCGCCTCGGTCTCGATGTGCATCGAGAGGTCGCCATCGGCCACGGCGCGCGCGATCTGGCGCGCATATTCCGGTTCGCCGCCCAACTGCTGCCAGATGGCGCGCACGACAAAGTGCGACACGGCCGCCAGGCAAACAATGACGGCCAGCGCCACGGCGATGCTGGTATTGAGGGCATGACGCACATTCGCCGCACTGCGCTCGATGCCTTGCTTGAATTGCGCTTGCGCCTGTTCGTTGGTCTTGGCCAGGTCCGTATTGAGCACCGCCAGCGCGCCCTGCATGCGGGCCACAGTGGCTTGCGGGTCGCCCTCTTCCATTTCCAGCATGATGCGCGCCGCACTCATGGCCGGCGCATAGTAGGCATCGAACTCCTTCGCCAATTGCATGCCGTGCTCGCGCTGGCCGGGAATGGCGGCAAAGGCGGCCAGCTTCGCGCGCAGCTTGACAGCCTGGCCATCGACTTGCCCGATGCGCTCCTTGTCACCTTCGCTGACGGCGTCGCGCAAGCCATCGCCGACGGCGGCCAGGTCCAGCGTCAGCGACTTGGCCATGTCGAGCACAGGATAGTCGGCGCTTTCGGTGGCGTGAATGGAATTGAGCGCGGCCGTAGACAGGTAGGCACTGACGGCCAGTCCCAGGCCGAAGATCACGGCCGATACGGCGGGCAGCGCCCATATCTTGCGTTTGATGCTCATTGCTGTCTCCTGATTCTGATGAATTATCGGGCCGCCGCATGGCGCGCGGCCCGAGCCGGCCTTATGGCGCCGTCAGCACTACTTTGACGCTGGCGTCGACGGCACTCTTTTCGATATAGCCGATGGCTTTCGGATCGGCGGCCACGGCCTTTTTCACGTCGGCGCTATTGGCCACCTCTTTCGGCAAGGTCGCCTTGCCCGTGAAGACCAGCTTGGACCACAGGGCCTTCGCCTGCGACGGTTCCTTGTCCGTCACCTTCTTGTAGAACTCGGCGCGCACGGGGGCGCTTTCCGGCTGGTCGATCGGCGTCATGGCCGTCGATTTCCCGAGGAAAAATTGCGCCACCTGTTCATTCGTCATCGCGCCGGCGGCGCTTTTGGGATTGACCACCACGACCACTTCGGCCATGGCGGGAACGCTCATCGACAAGGCCAGCAAGGCAGCCATATGCAAAATAAATGGTTTCATGTGGCGCTCCTTAGAAAACGAAATCGATGGCGGCAGCCACCACCGTGACGGGGCCGCTGAAACCCGGCTTGGCTTGCACGAACAGGCCCTGGCCATTCTTCGGCTTGATGCGGTCGATCTGCACCTTCAAGGCGGCCGAACGGTGGAAGTCCCAGCGCACGCCGATGCTGTCCGTCGATTGCTCCAGCTGGTTGCGCGTGTTGGCCATGGTATTGACGCCGGCCGACAGTGCGCGCAGGGTTGGCGTGCAGGCGGCTGGATAACCGGCCGGGCAGGCAGCCGGCACAGTGTTATTCACGCGATCATCGGCCTTCAGGCTGGCATGGCTGTAATACGGCAAAAAGGCGCCGATGCGGTAGCCGCCCATCACGTACCACGAGGTACTGTCGCTGATATAACTGTCCGTCTTGCGCTTGGCATACTCGGACTGTACCAGGACATTGTTCCAGTCCAGGCCCAGGCCCACGGACGTGAAGGACGCCTTCTTGTCCTTGACTTCCAGCGCATCAGCCAGGGCGCCCAGCTGGGCGATCCGGTAGCCGCTGCCGGCCGCGCGCAAGCTGCCCATCAAGGTATTCAGGCTGGGCGAATCATTGATCGTCAGCTTGGTCTCGGCACGGCCGAAACGCAGGGTCAGGGGACCATGTTCGGCCACCATGTTCAGCGCAACGATGGACTTGCCTTCCACATGCACGGTCGAATCGGGTCCCGTTGCCAGGGTGGCCTTGGTGCGGCCCAGCGCCAGCTGCGTGGTGATGCTGGTATCGCCCAAGCTGAACTGGTAAGTGCCATCGATGCCATCGATGCTGTTCAGAGGCACCTGCGAATACATTTCGCCCGGTGGGCGCAGCATGGTATTGGCATAGCCCACGTTACGGTAATCGGAAATCATGAAGACGGGCAGACCCATGCGGCCAACGCGGACGCTGAAGCTGTCCGACACCTTGGCCTTGGCGAAAGCCCACGCCAGTTCGGCGCCGAAATCATCTTCGCCATCCTTGCGCGCCAGGCCTTGCACGGTGGCCGACAACCAGGGATTGACGGTGACATTGGCCTGCAATCCCAGGTTCGAATCGACGCCCGTACGGGCTGTCCGACCGGCGCCGGCGGCCTGGTTCGGACGCGCGAACTGGGCCTTGTCGGTATCGGCCACAGTTAGCGCGGCCGTGCCGAAACCGCTGATCTTGACGGTCGGGCCGCTGGCGACATCTTCAGCGTAGGCGTGGCTGATGGCCAGGGGCATGGCCAGCAGAAAAATCAGGACGTGTTTATTCATAGTAATTAAATACCCGTAGCGGTGAACGTTAATCGTGGAGTTGGGCTCGAGGTCGATGGTTCACCGGCCATAACAGGCCGGGTCCTTTTTTGCGCCGCCGTCGCCTTGCATGGCATGAATGACGGTGTGACCAGTGAGTAGAACCATGCTACAGAGAAAAAGTCTGCTTTGAAAAGTTTTCCTATGGCAATTACCGATTTTGCCATTTTTCATCGAAAAAACATGGTTTCTAGAGGATTTTATCTAATGAGCAGATGGAAAAAACCACACTTTCGGTATATTTTTCATACACTTATGGATAATTCAAGACGAAAGGAACTCGGATAAAAAAACGCCACCCGCGCAAAGATCGCGGGTGGCGCCGGTCGATGCCGTGCTGCGAAAACGCTTACTCGCGCTTCGACACCAGGGTCAGAATGTCGTAGCTGGCCACCAGTTCCTCGTTCTGGTTGGTCACCTGTACGTCCCACGCCACCACGCCCTGGCCCACGCCAAAGACGTCCTTGCGGTTGCGGTCGACCTTGCGCTTGCAGGTCAGGCGCGCGCGGATGGTATCGCCGATGGCGACGGGGGCGACGAAACGCAGGTTATCCAAGCCATAGTTGGCCAGCACGGGACCGACGCCAGGCGAGACGAACAGGCCGGCGGCGGCCGACAGCACGAAGTAGCCGTGGGCGATGCGCTTGCCGAACTGCGACTCTTTCGCCGCGATTTCATCGAAGTGCATGTAGAAGAAATCGCCCGAGATGCCGCCAAAGGCGACGATGTCCGCTTCGCTGACAGTGCGGCGGTGCGTCAGCAGCGAATCGCCCGTCTTCAGGTCTTCGAAGTGCTTGCGGAACGGATGGATCGGGCTTTCGTTGACATCCGCGCCGCGCACGTATTCGCCGGTGATCGCCGCCAGCATGGTCGGCGAGCCTTGCACGGCCGCCCGTTGCAGGTAGTGGCGCACGGCGCGCACGCCACCCAGTTCCTCGCCGCCGCCCGCGCGGCCAGGGCCGCCGTGCTTCAGTTGCGGCAAGGGCGAGCCATGGCCCGTCGAATCGACGGAGGCCACGCGCTCGAGCACATGCACGCGGCCATGCGTGGCCGCTACTTGCGGCACCACGCGCGCGGCGATCTTCGGATCGCGCGTCACCAGAGTACTCACCAGGCTGCCCTTGCCGCGCGCGGCCAGCGCCAGCGCCTCGTCGATATCCTTGTAGCCCATCATGGTGCTGACGGGGCCGAATGCTTCCACATCATGCACGGCATCGTTGCCGAAGGCGTCGCGGCACAGCAGCAAGGTCGGCGAGAAAAAGCTGCCGTCAAGGGCGCCATCGCCCAGGGGACTGAAACCGTCGGCCGCGCCAAATACCACCTCGTTACCCTGCGACAGGGTGGCGACACGCTCCGCCACATCGTTTTGCTGTTCCTTCGAGGCCAGCGCGCCCATGCGCACGCCTTCGATGGACGGGTCGCCCACCACCACCTTGGCCAGGCGCTCGCGCAAGCGCGTGCCGACGGCATCCATCAGGTGCTCGGGCACGATGATGCGGCGAATCGCCGTGCACTTCTGGCCCGACTTGCCCGTCATCTCGCGTACCACTTCCTTGACGAACAGGTCGAATTCCACGTCGTCTGGCGTGACGTCCGGCGCCAGGATGGCGCAGTTGAGCGAATCGGCTTCGCCGTTGAAGGGTACGGACTGGGCGATCAGGTTCGGATTCGTGCGCAGCTTGGCCGCCGTAGCGGCCGAGCCTGTAAACGTGACGAAATCCTGGCCATTCAAACGGTCCAGCAAGTCGCCCGTGGAACCGATCACCAGTTGCAAGCTGCCAGCCGGCAGCAAGCCCGATTCATGCATCATGCGCACGACGGCTTGCGTCAGGTAGCTCGTCGCCGTGGCCGGCTTGGCGATGCAGGGCATGGCGGCGAGAAAACTCGGCGAGAATTTTTCCAGCAGACCCCAGATGGGGAAATTGAAGGCGTTGATGTGCACGGCCAGGCCGCCGCGCGGCACCAGAATGTGCGTACCGGCGAAGCCGCCTTTTTTACCGAGCGCGATGGCCGGGCCTTCGTGCAGCACGTTCGACGACGGCAGCTCGTTGCTGCCCATGCTGGCGTAGGCGAACAGGGTACCCGTGCCGCCTTCGATATCGACCCAGCTATCGGCGCGCGTGGCGCCCGACAGGTGCGAGATCGCATACAGTTCTTCCTTGCGCTCGACCAGGTACAGGGCCAGCGCCTTGAGGCGCGCGGCGCGCTGCTGGAAGTCCAGCGCCATCAGGCCCGGCACGCCCGTCTTGCGGGCATACGTAACGGCTTCGTCGAAGTCGATCTTCTCGGCATGCGTGTGATAGATCACGCGGTTGTTCAAGGCGCTATGCAGGGGCACGGCGGCGCTTTCGCCCAGCCAGCGGCCGGCGATCAGGCTTTGCAGGGTGGATATGTGAGCCATGTGATTTACTCCTATGTTGGGTTACTGCGTGCTTACTGCGCTGCGGCGTTCTTGTGCAAGTGCAGCGGCAAGGCGGATTCAAAATTGAGGCGCTGGCGGTTCGCCTCGACTTGCGTCAGGGCGTCCACTTCGCGCATCGTCTGCATGGAGCGCACGGCCAGTTCGTGGTACTGGCTGGTGCCCGAGCTTTTCCATTTGATTTCATCGTCGGTGAGCGACCGTATCACCTTGGCGGGCGTGCCCACCACCATGCTGCGCGGCGCGACGATCATGCCCGCCTTGACGAAACTCATGGCGGCGACGATGGATTCCTCACCGATGATGGCATTGTCCATCACCACTGCATTCATGCCGACGAGCGCATTGCGGCCGATGCGGCAGCCATGCAGCACGGCGCCGTGGCCGATGTGGCCATCGACTTCGACCACCGTGTCGCAACCGGGGAAACCGTGCATGACGCAGGTATCCTGCAGGTTCGCGCCCTCTTCCAGGATCAATCGGCCGAAGTCGCCGCGGATCGAGGCCAGCGGACCGATATAGCAGCGCGGGCCAACGATCACGTCGCCGATCAATACCGCGCTCGGATGCACATAGGCGCTGGGGTGGACGACGGGGGTGACGCCGTTGATTTCGTAGACTTTGACCATAAAAACTCCTATATGCCTTGAGATAAAGCGTGCTTTCAGCCCAAGACCTCAACTGCCGGGGTCGGACCCTCAGGGCCCGCCCTTCGGGTTACATACCCAAGTACGCGCTTTGTACCTGCTCGTTATGCAGCAATTCGGGACCGGGGCCGGACAGCGTAATGGCGCCCGTCTCGATCACGTAACCCACGTCGGCAATCGACAGGGCCGCGTGGGCATTCTGCTCGACGAGGAAAATGGTGATGCCCTGGTCGCGCAGTTCGGCGACGATGCGGAAGATTTCCGCGATCAAGAGTGGCGCCAGGCCCATGCTCGGCTCATCAAGCAGCAGCAGTTGCGGACGGCCCATCAGCGCGCGCGCCATGGCCAGCATCTGCTGCTGTCCACCGGACAGCGTACCGGCCAGCAACAAGCGCTTTTCCTTCAGGATGGGGAACAGCCCATACATGCGCTCCATGTCACCCGCCACGTCCTGCGCGGGGCGCGTAAAGGCGCCCAGGCGCAGATTGTCTTCCACCGTCATGGGGCCGAACACTTGCCGCCCTTCCGGCACCTGGCAAATGCCGCTGCGCACGCGTTTGTCGGCACTCATGCGGCTGACGTCCTGGCCGGCGAAAACGATGCTGCCCGCGCTGATCGGCTGCACGCCGGAAATCGCCCGCAGCAGGGTCGTCTTGCCGGCGCCATTCGCGCCCACCAGCGCCACCAGCTGGCCCTGGCGCACCTGCAGGTCGATGCCGTGCAGGGCCTGGATGCGGCCGTAATGGCTGGTCAAGCCGGCGATATCGAGCACCAGCGGAGTTTGAGGTTTTTCCATCTTCATCATGCCGCCACTCCCAGATACGCGGCCACCACGTCGGGGTTGGCGCGCACTTCGGCGGCGGTCCCTTCGGCCAGCTTCTTGCCATAGTCGAGCACCAGGATATGGTCCGACAGATTCATCACCAGTTTCATATCATGCTCGACCAGCACCACCGTCACGCCCGATTGCGCCACCTTGCGTATCAAGGCTTCGATCTCGCCCGTCTCGGTATGGTTCAGACCAGCCGCCGGCTCATCGAGCAGCAGCACCTTCGGTTTGGCCGCCAGCGCGCGCGCGATTTCCAGGCGTTTCAAGGCGCCATACGACATCTGCCCCGCCTCGTCATCGATATGCCGCCCCACGCCGACAAACTCCATCAGGTCCGCCGCCTCGTCGCGACAGGCCGCGTCGGCACGGCGCACGGACGGCAAACGCAGCATGGAGGCGAACAGGTTCTGGTTCAGGCGCAGATGCGCGCCCACCATGACATTATCGATGGCCGTCATGTTCATGCACACCTGCAGGTTCTGGAAGGTGCGGCTCATGCCGCGCCGCGCCAGCGCATCGGGCGGCATGGCGGCCACATTTTCGCCATTCAGCAAAATCTCGCCCCGGGTCGGCGTGTACACACCCGTAATCAGGTTGAACAGAGTCGTCTTGCCGGCGCCGTTCGGCCCGATCACGGAGTGGATATTGCCTTCCTTGACGGTGAAGCTCACGTCCTGCACCGCGTGCACGCCGCCGAAGCTCTTGCTCAGATTGTTAATCGTCAGCATCTCACACCTCCTGTGCCGGTGGTTTATTTGATGCGGCGGGCGCCTTGGGCACCCCTGCCCGCTTGCGCGAACGGCTGGCCAGGCTCGGTACGAGACCTTTGGGCATGAAAATCATGGTGGCCATCAAAATCACGCCGAAGACCACCGTTTCCCAGCCTTCAAAACTGGACAGCAGTTGCGGCAGGATCGTCAGCAGGGCCGCACCGATGATGGAGCCGAAGATCGATGCCATGCCGCCCACCACCACCATCGTTACCAGCTCGATCGAGTGGAAGAAGCCGGCCAGGTTGGGGGTGATAAAACCGATGTAGTGGGCGCTGATGCTGCCCGCAATGCTGGCAATGACGGCCGACAGCACGAACACGCGCACCTTGAAGCGGGTCGTATCGACGCCGACCACGCGGGCTGCCACTTCCGAGCCGTGGATCGCCTGCAGCGCGCGGCCGACGGGCGAATCGATCAGGTTCAGGGCCAGCCAGGTGACCAGCAACAGCAGCACGGCGCACACCAGGTACCACGATTTTTCACCGGCGATTTCCAGCCCGGCGACACTGAAAGCGGAGACCCCGATGCCATCGGGGCCGCCCGTCCATTGCGTTTCGTTGTTGATGACGATGGAAATGATGATGCCCAGGCCCAGAGTCGCCATGGCCAGGGTATGGCCCTTGAGCTTCAACACGGGACGCGCCAGCAGCAGCGCCAGCAAGCCGGTGGCGACGGCACCGGCGGCCAGGGCGGCCAGCGGCGGCCAGCCGTAATGCGTGGTCAGCACGGCCGACGCATACGCGCCCAGGCCATAGAAACCTGCGTGACCGAGGCTGATCTGGCCCGTGTAGCCCATCAACAGGTTCAGGCCGATGACGACGATGGCGTTCAGGGCAATGCGGATCGCCACGTCATAGTAGAACGCATTGGTGAGGAACAGCGGCAGGATGGCCAGCACCAGGGCCAGCACCAGCAGTCCACCGTGGCGCGAACGGGTAAAGAAATTCTTCATACACGCTCCGAATTTTTAGCGCCAAACAAGCCTTGCGGCAGGAAGAACAGGATCAACAGGATCAGCACGAACGGCACCGCGTCTTTATATGCCGAGGAGATGTAGCCGGCCGTCATGGCTTCGGCAATGCCGAGAATGAGGCCACCGGCAATCGCGCCGGCGCCGCCGCCCAGGCCACCCAATACGGCGGCGACAAAGCCTTTCAGGCCCAGCATGATGCCCGCGTCATACGAGGTATACGTGATCGGCGCGACGAGGATGCCGCCCGCCGCGCCCAGCAGGGCCGACAGGCCGAACGAAAACAGCAGCACCTTGCGCGTGTTGATGCCCACCAATTGCGCCGCCAGCTTGTTGTGCGAAGTGGCCAGCATGGCCTTGCCCATCAGGGTGCGGCCGAAGAACCAGCCCAGCACCAGCACGATGACGACCGTCACGCCCAGTACCCACAGGCTTTGCGGCAGCAGGCTGGCGCCCAAAAATTCGATCGGCGCGTCGCCGGAAAACGCTGGCAATGTATGCGTATCCTTGCCCAGCCAGATTTGCACCAGGCCGCGCAGTACCAGCGAGGCGCCGATGGTGATGATCAACAGGGTAATGACCTGCGCATTTTGCGCCGGTTCGATCACGGTTTTTTCCATCAGCAGGCCAACCAGGCCCGTGGCGATGACGGCCAGGATGATGGCCAGCGGCAGCGGCACGCCGGCGGCCGACATCACGGCGGCCAGCATCCCGCCCAGCATGATGAATTCGCCCTGGGCGAAGTTGATCACGCCGCTGGTGTTGTAGATGATGGTAAAGCCCAGCGCCGCCAGTGCGTAGGCGGAACCGACCGTCATCCCGGAATACAGAAATTGTAGAAATTGAGCGACTTCCATGGTGTCTCCATTATGTTCGGCTACGCGCGGACCGCCTTCAAGGGCAGCCCGCGCAGGTACTTCTGGCTTACTTATTTCGAACAAATTTCGAACATTATTTCGACAATTGCCATTCGCCGTTCTTCACTTCCACCATGCGGAACGCCGACAGGTCCAGGCCCATGTGGTCCTTGGCCGACATGTTGAAGACACCGGTGGTGCCGACAAAACCCTTGGTCGTTTCCAGCGCCGCCCGCACTTTTTCGCGATCCGTGCCGCCGGCGCGCTTGATGGCATCGACCGACAGATTCAGGGCATCGAGTGCATAGCCGCCAAAGGTCGACGGATCGATCTTGTAGCGCTCTTTATACGTCTTGTCGTAGCCGACCACGATGGCCTTCTGCGCGTCGCTATCGGGCAGCATGGCGCCGATCAAGAGGGCCGGTGTTGGCAGGCGCACGCCTTCGGCGGCCTTGCCCGACAGCTTCAGATACTCGTCCGACGCCACGCCGTGCGACTGGTACAGCGGCAGCGCGGACATGCCCAGTTGGCCATAGTTCTTGGTCACCACGGCAGGACCCTGGCCCAGCCCAAAGACGAAGACGGCTTGCACGCCGGCCGTATTCTTGATGCGCGTGAGCTGCGCCGTGATATCCGTGTCTTTCGGGCCGTAGGTTTCATCGGCCACCAGGGTGATGCCATATTTGGAGGCGACGATCTGCGATTCCTTGCGGCCCGATGCGCCGAAGCCGCTCGTTTCCGACAGCAGACCGACCTTGCTGATGCCACGCTTCTTCATGTCCTCGAACACCTTCTCGGCCGCCATGCGGTCCGTATGGGGCGTCTTGAACACCCATTTCTTGACGGGGTCGATGATGACCACGGCGCCTGCCAGCGAAATGAACGGCATGCTGGCACGCTCCACCAGCGGCGCCATCGCCATCGTCGCGCCGGTGGTGGTGCCACCGATCAGCACATCGACCTTGTCCGACTCGATCAGGCGCTTGGTAAAACCGTTGGCCTTGGCCGCATCGCTGCCGTCGTCGTAGTGCACCAGTTCCAGCTTGCGTCCCAGGACGCCGCCGGCCGCATTGATTTTCTCGATATACAGCTGCAGGGTTTTCAGTTCAGGGTCGCCCAGGAAGGCGGCAGGTCCCGTGACGGACAGCACGGATCCGATCTTGATGTTCTCGGCCGCATACGCGCCTGCGGCGGACATGGCCAGCACGCCAGCGATCAGGGTTTTCTTGAAAATATTGGCAATCATTGTGGTCTCCACCAGGTTGGCACTACGGTCAATGTATGGTTGGCGCTTTTTTTACCAGCCTGCGCCTTTTTTACTTTTTTATACGCGTTCAATTACGACAGCAATACCCTGCCCCACGCCGATGCACATGGTGCACAGCGCATAGCGCCCGCCCGTGCGTTCCAGCTGGTTCAATGCGGCCATCACCAGGCGCGCACCCGATGCGCCCAGCGGGTGGCCGATGGCAATCGCGCCGCCATTCGGGTTCACGTGGGCCGCGTCGTCCGCCAGGCCCAGGTCGCGCGTGACGGCCAGCGCCTGCGCCGCAAACGCTTCATTGAGCTCGATCACATCCATCTGCTCGATGCTCAATCCCGTCTGCGCCAGCACCTTGCGCGAGGCTGGCGAGGGGCCAAAGCCCATGATGCGCGGCGCCAGGCCGGCCGTGGCCATGCCCAGCACTTTTGCGCGCGGCGTCAATTTGTACTTGTCCACGGCGGCGGCGGACGCCAGCAGGATGGCGCAGGCGCCGTCGTTCAAACCAGAGGCATTGCCAGCCGTGACCGTGCCATCCGGTTTGACCACGCCCTTGAGCTTTGCCAGCATCTCGATCGAGGTATCGGGACGCGGATGTTCGTCGCTGGTGACCATCTTCGGCTCGCCTTTTTTCTGCGGCACGGCGACGGGCACGATTTCGCGATCGAAGACGCCAGCCGCGTTAGCGGCCGCCCAGCGCTGCTGGCTGCGCAAGGCCAGACCATCCTGGTCGGCGCGGCTGATGCCAAATTCCACGGCCACGTTTTCCGCCGTTTCCGGCATGGTGTCGATGCCGTACTGCGTTTTCATCTTGCCATTGACGAAGCGCCAGCCCAGGGTCGTGTCTTCGATTTTCGCCGCGCGCGAGAATGCGCCGTCAGCCTTGCCCATCACGAAAGGCGCGCGTGTCATGCTTTCCACGCCACCGGCAATGATCAGCTCCGCCTCGCCCGCCTTGATGGAGCGGGCAGCCATGCCGACGGCATCCAGGCTGGAGCCGCACAGGCGGTTGATGGTATTGGCCGGCACTGCTGCCGGCAAACCGGCCAGCAGCGCAGCCATGCGGCCCACGTTGCGGTTGTCTTCGCCCGCCTGGTTGGCGCAGCCGTAGAACACGTCGTCGATGGCGGACCAGTCGACGGAAGGATTGCGGGCGATCAGCGCGGCAATCGGCAGCGCGCCCAGGTCGTCGGCGCGCACGCTGGAGAGTGCCCCGCCATAGCGGCCAAAGGGAGTGCGCACGGCATCACAGATAAAGGCTTCGTTCATGTATGCTTCCTTGTTCGGACTATCAGGGGAAAAGCTTCGGGCGCTGGTCGACCACGCGGCGGGCCTTGCCCGTCAGGGTGCGTTCGATGCCGGCGGCGGCCACCAGGCGCACGCGCGTGCTCACGCCCACATGCGTCTTGATGCGGTGTTCCAGCTCGCGCGCCAAGCCATCGGTCTCGCTGGCCGAAATGGTGGCGGTGAGGTCGATACGCAGCTCGGCGATCACTTCAAGCTTGTCGAGGTGGCCGTCGCGCGTGACCACCAGCTGGTATTGCGGCGCCAGCTTCGGCATCTTCAAAATCAGCTCTTCGATCTGGGTGGGGAAGACGTTCACGCCGCGGATGATCAGCATGTCGTCCGAGCGGCCCGTGATCTTGCCGATGCGGCGCATCGAGCGCGAGGTGGGCGGCAGCAAGCGGGTCAGGTCGCGCGTGCGGTAGCGGATGACAGGCAGCGCTTCCTTCGACAGCGAGGTGAAGACCAGTTCGCCCTCCGAGCCATCCGGCAGCACTTCGCCCGTTTCCGGATCGATGATTTCGGGATAAAAATGGTCTTCCCAGATGACGGGACCGTCCTTGCTTTCGATGCATTCGGACGCCACACCAGGCCCCATCACTTCGGACAGGCCATAGATGTCGACGGCGTCGATGCCGGCGCGCGCTTCGATTTCCGCACGCATGGCGTCCGTCCACGGCTCGGCGCCGAAGATGCCCACCTTCAGCGACGATTCAGCCGGATCGAGACCCTGGCGCGTGAATTCCTCGATGATGTTGAGCATGTACGACGGCGTGACCATGATGATCGATGGCTTGAAATCCTGGATCAGTTGCACCTGCTTTTCCGTCTGGCCACCCGACATCGGGATGACGGTGCAGCCCAGGCGTTCGGCGCCATAGTGCGCGCCCAGGCCGCCCGTGAACAGGCCGTAGCCGTAGGAGATATGCACCATGTCGCCCGCGCGGCCGCCGCCAGCGCGGATCGAGCGCGCCACCACGTTGGCCCAGGTATCGATGTCGTTCTGCGTGTAGCCAACTACCGTGGCCTTGCCCGTGGTGCCGCTCGATGCGTGGATACGCACCACTTGCTCGCGCGGCACGGCAAACAGGCCGAACGGGTAATTATCGCGCAAGACTTTTTTATCGGTGAACGGGAATTTCGACAAGTCGGACAGCGACTTCAGGTCGTCCGGATGCACGCCCGCTTCGTCAAAAGCGGCGCGGTAATGGGGCACGTTGTCATACGCGTGCTTGAGCGTCCATTTCATGCGTTCGAGCTGCAGCGCCTGCAATTCATCCTTGCTGGCGCGCTCGATCGGTTCGAGGTCATTGGGGGAAGGCGTACGTTGGACCATCATTGTCTCCTGTTTAATTCCTTAACTATTCAATCGGTACTGGCAGTTCAAGCCTGCTCTTGTCACTTCAATTGCTGATGACTTCGCCCGCCACGCGGATCGACTTGCCGCGAAACAGCGCGACGGCGCGGCCATCCTGGTTGCTGACCTTGACGTCGTAGACGCCGCTCTTGCCGGCCAGCGCCTGTTCGACGGCATGCGCCGTGAGCACGTCGCCTTCGCGGCCCGGCGCCAGATAATCGATGCTGCAGCCGGCGCCCACGGTATTCATGTTGTAGCTGTTGCAGGCAAACGCGAAGGCGCTGTCGGCCAGGGCAAAGATAAAGCCGCCGTGGCAGGTCTGGTGACCATTGAGCATGTCTGGGCGCACCGTCATCGTCATGCGCGCATGGCCGGGTCCCACCTCGGCCAGGGCGATGCCCATGGCAGCGGTGGCGTTGTCGCGCGACAGCATGGAAGCGGCGGCCGCTTCAGCCAGAGCTTGCGCGGTCATGTTGTGGTCCTTATTTGACATATCATTCGGCATGAAACGTCGCTCCAGTGGCAAGTTTGCGGCGCAGCAGCGGCGAGACACGGTAGCGGTCTTCGCCATAGCCATGCGCCAGGTGGTGCAGCACGGTCACGATCTGCTGGACGCCCACCGCATCGGCCCAGGCCAGCGGTCCGCGCGGATAATTGACGCCCTTCTGCATGGCGATATCGACGGCAGCTACCGTGCACACACCCTGGTTGACGGCGTCGGCCGCCTCATTGGCCAGCATGGCCACCGTGCGCATGACGGCCAGGCCAGGCACGTCGTCCAGGCGCGTGACGATGAAACCGGCTGCCTGGAACAGGCCGACGGTAGCTGCGTAGGCGGCATCGCTGCACTGGTCGGCACGCGCCACGGCAATGCGCTTGGCTCCGGCGTAATCGAGCGCCAGGTCGAACAGCACCGTGTCAGGATGCTGGTTGTCGTGCGCGCGCTGGGTGGCGCTGCGTCCGTCCGTGAGATAAATCGCGGCGCCGTGGCAATGCAGGGCCGGCGCTTCGTCATGCGCCTGGCCTTCCTGCATGACGCGGCGGCTGACGGTGATGCCGGCCTGCTCCAGGCGCTGCACCAGGCTGCGAATGACGCCGCTGTGGCCACGGCCATCGCCGCCGATGGCCGCCGACAGGGCGACGAATTCCGGGGTCGCTTGCGCGCTTTCCGCCTGCGCCACGGGGGCAGGCGCGCCTTCGCTGTACAGGTAAAAGCCACGGCCCGATTTGCGGCCGAGGAAACCGGCGTTGACCATTTCCTGCTGCAGCACGGACGGCGTGAAGCGCGGGTCGTTGAAATAGGCGCCGAACACGGATTGGGTGACGGAGAAATTGACGTCGTGGCCGATCAGGTCCATCAACTCGAATGGCCCCATGCGGAAACCGCCCGCTTCGCGCAGCACGGCATCGATGGTGGCAGCATCGCCCGCCTGTTCGTTCAACAGGCGCCAGCCTTCCGCGTAAAACGGACGGGCGACACGGTTGACGATGAAGCCGGGCGTCGATTTCGCATGCACGGGGTTCTTGCCCCAGGCGATCGAGGTGTCATACACGGTGGCGGCGACTTGTTCGCTGGTGGCCAGGCCACTGATCACTTCGACCAGCGCCATCAGGGGCACGGGATTAAAGAAGTGCATGCCGACCAGGCGTTCAGGGCGGCGCAACTTGGCGGCGATGGCCGTCACGGAAATCGACGACGTGTTTGTCGCCAGGATGCAGTCGTCGCTGACTAACGCTTCGAGTTCGGCGAACAGGCCGCGCTTGACGTCGAGATTTTCCACGATGGCTTCCACCACCAGAGAAGCGTCGCTCACCTCGGCCAGGCTGCCGGCCGCCTGCAGGCGCGCCGTGGCGGCCGTGGCTTCTTCCGCCGTCATGCGGCCCTTTTCAGCCAGCTTCGCATACATCTTGCCGATGTCGGCCAGCGCCTTGCTGACGGCTTCCGCGCGCGTGTCGTACAGCTTGACTGTGTAGCCGGCGGCCGCAGCCACCTGTGCGATGCCGGCGCCCATGGCGCCGCTGCCGATGACGGCGACGATACTATTGTGTGCCAATGCGCTCATATCAGTGTCCCTTGAATTGCGGTGCGCGCTTTTCCATGAAGGCGGCCACGCCTTCGCGGTAATCGTCGCTGTGACCGAGATCGCTCATCATGCGCGCTTCCAGCGCCAGCTGCTGCGGCAAGGTATTCGCACCGCTGGCGGCCAGCGCCTGCTTGGTATAGGCCAGGCCCCTGGTCGGCGCCGTGGAAAAGTGCACGGCCAGCTTGCGCGTTTCTTCGGCCAGCTGCGCATCGTCCACGCATTTCCAGATCAGGCCCCAGTCCTCGGCTTTTTCGGCCGTCAGTTTTTCGCCGAGCATGGCCAGGCCCATGGCGCGCGCCGAACCGATCAACCGCGGCAGGAAGAAAGTGCCGCCCGTGTCCGGGATCAGGCCCAGCTTGCAGAACACTTCGACGAAGCTGGCCGACTTGCCGGCGATGACGATGTCGCAGGCCAGCGCCAGGTTGGCGCCCGCGCCGGCGGCCACGCCATTGACGGCGCAAATCACGGGCATCGGCAGTGCTTTCAAGGCCAGCACCAGCGGTGCATAGTTCTTTTCCACCGACTCGCCCAGGTCCACGCTTTTCGAACCCGGTTCGACGGCGCGGTCGGACAGATCCTGGCCCGCGCAAAAGCCACGGCCCGCGCCCGTCAGCACGAACACGCGCACGGCGCTGTCGGCGTTCACTTGCGCAATCGCATCGCGCACTTCCTCGTGCATGGCTTGCGTAAAACTATTGAGTTTGTCGGGACGGTTCAGGGTGAGCGTCGCGATGCCCTGCTCGATGGTGAAGAGGATGTTTTGGTAGGTCATGGCGTCTCGCTTCAATTTTTTAAACCCAGCTGCAAGTGCCGGGGTCGGCCCCTGAGGGTCCGACCCCAGTCTTCGCTTGGGGTCTGATGTTATTCAGCCTGGTCAAAGTCAACCACGACCTTGTCGGTCAGCGGAAAACTCTGGCAACTGAGGACGAAGCCGCGCGCCACTTCGTAGTCTTCCAGCGCGTAGTTGACGTCCATCTCGACCTTGCCGTCGAGGATCTTGCAGCGGCAGGTCGAGCATACGCCGCCCTTGCACGAGTAGCGCATGTCCAGCCCAGCGCGCAGGCCCGCGTCGAGAATGGATTCCTTGTCCTTGTCCATCGTGAAGGTGGTGTGGTTGCCATCCATGATGACGGTCACTTCCGTTTCCTGCACGGCGCCCGCGTCGAACTGGGCGCGCGGCTTGTGGGCATTTTTCGGGATGCTGGCGGCGAACAGTTCGATCTTGATGTTCTGCTTGGGCATGCCGGCCGCCTGCAGGGCGGCGGAGACGCCCAGCATCATGTCTTCCGGGCCGCAGATGAAGGCGTTGTCGTAATCTTCTACCTTGATCCAGTGCTGCAGGAACTGCTCGCATTTTTCCTGCGTGATGCGGCCGTTGAACAGCTCGATATCCTGCTGCTCGCGGCTCATCACGTACACCAGGTTCAAACGCTCCAGGTACACGTCCTTCAAGTCCGTCAATTCTTCCTTGAAGATGACGGACGACGAAGCGCGGTTGCCGTAGAAGAGGGTGAAACGGCTCAATGGCTCCGTCAGCAGTGTCGTCTTGATGATGGAGAGGATGGGCGTGATGCCGCTGCCGGCCGCAAACGCCAGGTAGTGCTTGCGGTTGACGCAGTCGAGCGGCACGTTGAAGTGGCCCATGGGTGGCATCACCTCGATGGTGGCGCCGGCCTTGAGGGTATCGTTCGCCCAGGTAGAGAAAGCGCCGCCGGGCGTGCGCTTGATGGCCACGCGCAGGGTACCATCCTGCACCGCCGAACAGATGGAATACGAGCGGCGCACGTCTTCCGCATTGATATTGGCGCGCAGGGTCAGGTGCTGGCCCTGCTGGAAGCGGAACTGCTGCTGCAGTTCGGCCGGCACGTCGAACGTGACGGCGATGGTGTCGCGCGTTTCATTGCGCACGTTCGCTACGCACAGCGGATAAAATTTACTCATGCTTCATCTCCAGTTTCTTCGGAACGTGTGCCTGATTTTTTTAGTGGCACTTGAAGTAATCAAACGGTTCGCGGCAAGCCAGGCATTTGTACAGGGCCTTGCACGGCGTGGAGCCAAACTGGCTGGTCAGCTGCGTATGCGTGGAACCGCAATTCGGGCAGACCACCTCCAGCGTCGGCATGGGCTGGCGCTTGACACCACCCGCTGTTGCGCTACGAAGGCCGCTGATGTCGATCACCTGCTGCTGCGGCGGGGCGATGCCATAGCCTTTCAGCTTGGCCTTGCCCGCCTCGCTCATCCAGTCCGTGGTCCAGGCGGGTGCCAGCTGGTTCACCAGCGTTACCTTGGCCACGCCATGGCTGCGCAAGGCATCCGTGACGGCATCGGCGATCACCTGCATGGCCGGGCAGCCCGAATAGGTGGGCGTGATCGTCACGATGCACTCTTCGCTGCTGACCACATCGACGGCGCGCACGATGCCCAGGTCCACCACCGAAATGACGGGAATTTCCGGGTCCGGCACGTCGCCCAGCCAGGCCCAGACCTGGGCCGCGTCCAGCGTTGCCATGGGCGTGTTCACTACCACTCCGCCCCGGGATAGGCGCGCTGCAGGAACTGCATCTCGGCCAGAATAAAACCCAGGTGTTCCGTGTGCGTGCCCTGCTTGCCGCCCTTTTGCATCCAGGCGTCGGGCGCCGGCATGCTCAAGGTGGCTTCGGCAAAGATCTCGGCCACGTGTTCGAGGAAGGCCTGGCGCAACACGTCCGATGGCGGCGCGATGCCGGCTGCAAGCATGGCCTGGTCGACGGCGTCGTACTTGAACATCTCCCCCGTGTACATCCACAGCTTGTCGGCCGCCGCCTGCGTCTTGGCATGGCTGTCCGCCGTACCGTCGCCGAGACGCACGATCAGGTCACCGCTGCGGCGCAGGTGATACGTCACTTCCTTGACCGACTTCTGCGCCACTTCGACGATGCGTGGATCACTGCATTTCGCCAGTTCCAGCAGCTGGAAGTAGTGCCAGGTGTCGAAGAAGAACTGGCGCATCATGGTGTCGGCGTAATTACCGTTCGGCTGCTCCAGCAGCAGGCAATTCTTGAAGTCGTGGGCGTCGCGCAAAAAGGCGATGTCATCCTCGTCGCGGCCCGCGTTTTCCAGTTCAGCCGCATAGCTGAACCACAAGCGCGTCTGGCCCAGCAGATCGAGCGCCACGTTGGTCAGCGCCATGTCTTCTTCCAGCGCGGGACCCTTGCCGCACAGCTGCGACAGCTGCTGGCTGAGGATCAGGGCATTGTCGCCCAGGCGCAGGAGGTAATTGACTTTGTCATCCATTGCAGGCGCTCCCATCACAGGTTCTTGACTTCTTCCGGCATCGGGAAGAAGGTGGGATGGCGGTACACCTTGCTGTTCGACGGCTCGAACAGGGCGCCCTTGTCGCCGGGGCTGCTGGCGACGATATCGGCCGCGCGCACCACCCAGATGCTCACGCCTTCATTGCGGCGCGTGTAGACGTCGCGCGCATGGTTGACCGCCATGGTGGCGTCGGAGGCGTGCAGGCTGCCCACATGCTTGTGCGCCAGGCCGTGCTGGCTGCGGATGAAAACTTCCCACAATGGCCATTCTTTGCTCATGTTGCTCTCCCCTATCTGTCTTATGTAATTACGCTGCTGCTTTATTAGCGGCTTGCTTGTCTGCATACGCGAGCAAGGCATCGCGGAACCACTCGCCGTCTTCATACGCTTTCACCCGCGTTTGCAAACGCTCGCGGTTGCACGGACCATTGCCCTTCAGGACATTGTTGAACTCGGACCAGTCGATCTCGCCGAATTCATAGTGGCCCGTTTCCGCATTGAACTTCAGGTCGGGATCGGGCACGGTCAAGCCCAGGTACTCGATTTGCGGCACGGTCTGGTCAACCATGCGCTGGCGCAATTCGTCATTCGAGAACAGCTTGATGCGCCATTGTGCCGACTGGGCGCTGTTGACGGAGGCGGCATCGGACGGACCGAACATCATCAAGGACGGCCACCACCAGCGGTTCAGCGCATCCTGCGCCATGGCTTTCTGCTCTGGCGTACCCTTGCACAGCGACATCATGATGTCGTAACCCTGGCGTGCATGGAATGATTCTTCCTTGCAGACGCGGATCATGGCGCGTGCATACGGGCCATACGAGCAGCGGCACAGGGGAATCTGGTTGATGATGGCGGAGCCGTCGACCAGCCAGCCGATGGCGCCCATGTCGGCCCACGACAGGGTGGGATAGTTAAAGATGCTGGAATACTTGGCTTTGCCCGAGTGCAAGGCAGCGAGCAGATCGTCGCGCGACACGCCCAGGGTTTCGGCGGCGCTGTACAGGTACAGGCCGTGACCCGCTTCGTCCTGGATCTTCGCCAGCAGGATGGACTTGCGTTTCAAGGTCGGTGCGCGCGTGACCCAATTACCTTCGGGCAATTGACCGACGATTTCCGAATGCGCATGCTGCGAAATCTGGCGGATCAGGGTCTTGCGGTAAGCGTCCGGCATCCAGTCCTTGGCCTCGATCTTGATGCCTTCGTCGATGCGCGCCTGAAAAGCGCGCTCTTCCTGGCCCATGTCGTCGATGGAGCGGACGTTCTTGAGGCCGGTTTCAACCATTTGTGCGTACATGATCTGTCTCCCATGTCTTTGATTTTGCGCAGCAACGCGGTGCGATCAACAGATAATACGATACAAAAAACTATTTGCATACACTTGATGTGAATCATTTTAAAAATTCGTATCTTGTGCGGTTGTGCGTATGATATTGCTGATGAGAAAACACTGCGAAGTGCCACCAGCGCTTCCTGCAAATTATTGACGCGCTACCCGCGCAGCCAAGTAAACTGCTGCTTTTATTGAATCGACCGCAACACGGCCAGACCGGAACCACATGAAGAACACCCGCTGCACGGCATGGATAGCCGATTTCCTGGAAAGCGACCCACCGCGCTCAAAGTCCCTGGTGATGACGATTTTCGGCGACGCCATCGTGCCGCGCGGCGGCGCCATCTGGCTGGGCAGCCTGATCGAACTGCTGGCACCGTTTGGTGTGAATGACCGCTTGCTGCGCACCAGCGTGTTCCGCCTGGCGCAGGAGGGCTGGCTCAGCTCGCAACGCGACGGCCGCCGCAGCGCCTATACCATACGCCCGGAGGCGCTGGCCCGCTTCGAGCGCGCGTATCGCCGCATCTATGCGCCACTGGTCGTGCACTGGGATGGCAGCTGGACCCTGGTGATCGGGCCGGCCGGCAGCATCGGCGCCGCCGAGCGAGGGGCGCTGCGCAAGGAATTATTGTGGGCGGGCTATGGCTTGATCTCTCCTGGCATCTTTGGCCATCCAGCCAGCAACTCGGAGGCGCTGGAAGACATCCTCGTGCGCAACGAGGTACAGGGCAAGCTGTATGTCTGCCACACTACGGAGTTGCCGGATGTCAGCACACGCCCCTTGCGCGACATGGTGGGCGAATGCTGGGACCTGTCGGAAGTGATGGCCGGCTACGAAAAATTCATCGCCAGCTTCCAGCCGCTGCTGACCTTGCTGCAAGAAGCGCCCGTGTTCGATGCCGAGCAAGCCTTCGTCATCCGCTCGCTGCTGACACACGCCTACCGCCGCGTGCAGTTGCACGACCCACAGTTGCCCGTCGAACTGCTGCCCGAACCGTGGCCCGGCACGCAAGCGTATGCACTGGCGCGCGACCTCTACCGCATCACCCATGCGGCGGCCGAGGACCATATCCTGGCCACCCTGCGGCGCGAGGATGAGCATGCACCGGACGTGGAGCCGTGGTTCTTTGAACGTTTCGGCGGCCTGAACACCTGACAAAACGTCCATGGCGGCGTTGCAGGGCCTGGGCGTACGTTCGTACTGCCTGCGGCCCCGCGCCTTGCCCTGAACATTTTTCAGGCGTTCAGCAAGCGCCTCTTATCCAACGTTCATTGTTTGACAACTACCTGCTTCGCCCCAGCCAACAAATCCTGCCCCAGCTTTTCCAGCGCATTGGCCTGCACCAGCATGGTGTCGAGGATGGCGGCATTGAAGGTAAATTCGGCCGGCGTCGTATAGCCGGGGAAACGCAGGATGCGCAGTAATTCCTGCAAGGTGGTGCCCTTGCCCAGGTGCGCCAGGGCGTCGCTGAGGACGCTGACTTTCTTTTCCAGTTCGCGTATGTGCTTGCCGTTGTCGTCCATGATGCTCTCCCCATGTTGGAGCTATCACGTTAGCAAAGCACGTCCCGCGTCGTTTGCGCCAGCACAAAGGCGCGGCTAAAACGGGTATCATCGCGCCATTGCACACGATGCAAAACCCATATGTTTTTATCAGGAACACTCATGACCATTAAAATCAGCCAGCAATTCGACGCCGGCGCGATCGAGGTGCTGCGCGCCGACGATGCCCAATCCATCGAGCTGAATATCCGCAAGGATTCCCACGCCGACATCACGCAGTGGTTTTATTTCCGCCTGCAAGGCGCGCAAGGCGAGGCGTGCACAATCCGCTTCATGAATGCAGGCAAGTCGGCCTATCCGGACGGCTGGAAAGACTACCAGGCTGTCGCCAGCTATGACCGCGAAACCTGGTTCCGCGTGCCAACCAGCTTCGACGGCACGGTGATGACCATCGCACACACCCCCGAGGAAGAAAGCGTGTACTACGCCTACTTCGAGCCGTACCCATGGGATCGCCATCTGGCCCTGATCGACAGCGCGCAAGCGTCGCCGCTGGTGCGCCTGATCGACCTGGGCAGCACGGTGGAAGGGCGCGACATGAATCTGCTGGTGGTCGGTGACGCCGATGCCGAGAAGAAAGTCTGGGTCATCGCGCGCCAGCATCCCGGTGAAACGATGGCGGAATGGTTTGTCGAGGGCATGCTCGACGCCTTGCTGGACCAGGCCAATCCGTTTGCCCGCCAGTGCCTGCAAGACGCCGTCTTCTACGTGGTGCCGAACATGAACCCGGACGGTTCCGTGCATGGCAACCTGCGCACCAACGCGGCCGGCGCCAACCTGAACCGTGAATGGATGACGCCGACCATGGAACGCAGCCCGGAAGTATTCCTGGTGAAGCAGAAAATGCATGAAATCGGCTGCGACCTGTTCCTCGACGTACATGGCGACGAAGGTCTGCCTTACGTGTTCGTCGCCGGCAGCGATGCGCTGGAAAATTTCACGCCAGCACAAAAAGCCGAGCAAGACCGCTTTATCGCCGACTTCAAGGTGGCCAGCCCCGACTTCCAGGATGAGCACGGCTATGAAGACGGCCCGTTCACGCCGGAAGTACTGACCATGGGTTCGCCTCACATCACGCACGCCTTCGGCTGCCTGGCACTGACCCTGGAACTGCCGTTCAAGGACAATGCCAACGATCCCGACCCACAAACGGGCTGGAGCGGCGCCCGCAGCGCTGCCCTGGGCGCGGCCGTCCTGCAGCCTATCCTGTCCAGCTTGCGCGCCTGAGCATCAGGGCCGGACCGGCCCGCGTAAGCCCCATGCCCCGCACGCCGGGGCATTTTTTTTGACCGCACGGCAAGCGTTGCTGGACGAATGGTTTTTTTCGCAAACATCTTGCCTGTCAGAAATTATCGTCCTACACTATCCAACAGAATCGGGCCGTGCCACGCTGCGCGGCCCCGCAAGAATACGCCACCGGGTGGGTCGCCATGACTTCCCGCCACCGGAAATACGCATCCACGGCCCTATCCCCGCCGAATTAGCTTTCTGTAACGCAAACTGACCGCATCAGCATCGTCATGCACAGGCGCCGCTTGTCCGCAGGACCATGCCAAGCGCACGCTTTCCGCTTTACGTTGAGGATGAATACCCTATGTCCAAGCTTAACATCAGTACCCGGCTGGCCTTGAGTTTCGGCCTGATCATTGTCCTGCTTGCCATGGTGGCCTTTGTTTCCGTGAGCCGCATCCGCAACATCAATGCTTCGACGGAAAAGATTGTCAATGACCGCTATGTCAAGGTCATGCTGTCAAACACCATTCAGTCCGAGATCAATATCCAGGCCCGCCTCTTGAGCCTTGCCATCATCGGCGCCAACGATGCCGACGAAGTCAGCAGTTCCGTGGCCAAGGTGCAGGCGTCGGTCAAAAAGAACGTGGAACTGCTGGCGCGCCTGAAAACCCTGGTCAATACGCCCAAGGGCCAGGAACTGCTCCAGGCCGTGATGAGCAGCCGCGAAACGTATGGCAAGACGCGCGATGCGAATATCAAGCTGTTACAAGAAGGCAAATCGGAAACGGCGGGCATTTTCCTGCTGACACAGCTGCGCTATCCGCAAGAAAAATTCCTGACGGCATTGGCGGCCATGGCCGGCTTCCAGGAATCGCTGATGGAAAGCGAAGGCAAGCAAGCCGCCGCCGACGGGCGTCTGGCCATCATCCTGACCCTGTCCCTGTCCATCGCCGCGACGCTCATTGCCATCGTGCTGGCCATCCTGATCAGCCGCTCCATCAGCCGCCCCATAGGCGAAGCGGTCAAAGTGGCGCAACGCGTGGCATCCGGCGACCTGTCGGGCAGCATCGACGCGCGCGGCACCGATGAAACGGGCTTGCTGCTGCGTGCGCTGAAAGAAATGAACGACAATCTGCAAGGCATCGTGGCCCGCGTGCGTCATGGCACGGATGCCATCGCCCATGGCTCGCGTGAAATCGCCTCCGGCAATATGGACTTGTCCTCGCGCACGGAGCAACAAGCCAGCTCGCTGGAAGAAACGGCATCGTCGATGGAAGAACTGACGTCGACCGTCAAGCAGAATGGCGAAAACGCACGCCAGGCCAACCAGATGGCGCAATCGGCCTCCAGCGTGGCCAGCAAAGGCGGCCAGGTGGTGGCGGAAGTGATCACGACCATGGATACGATCAATGCCTCGTCGAAGAAAATCGTCGACATCATCGGCGTCATCGATGGCATCGCCTTCCAGACCAATATCCTGGCTCTGAATGCGGCAGTGGAAGCGGCCAGGGCGGGCGAACAGGGCCGCGGCTTTGCCGTGGTGGCCACGGAAGTGCGCAACCTGGCTCACCGCTCCGCCGCCGCCGCCAAGGAAATCAAGATCCTCATCGACGACTCCGTGCAGCAGGTTAATCTCGGCAGCAACCTGGTGAACCAGGCCGGCAGCACCATGCAAGAGATCGTCAGCAGTGTGCGGCGCGTTACGGACATCATGGCCGAGATCACGTCCGCCAGCAACGAGCAGGAAACGGGGATTGAACAGATCAACCAGGCCATCACGGAAATGGATGCCGTGACACAGCAAAATGCCGCCCTCGTGGAAGAAGCGGCAGCCGCGTCCGAAGCGTTGCAGGATCAGGCCGCCATCCTGGCCGAAGCCGTCAGCGTGTTCAAGCTCGACGGCACGCAAGCGCTGCCACCGGTTCCGGTTCCAGCCATCCGCGCGCCGGCCAAGCCTGCCGCCGCGCCACGCGTCACGGCCACTGCCGCACCGGCCAGGAAAGCAGACAAGGTGGTCGCACAGGCCGCGGTCGCCGAGACCGAGTGGGAAGAGTACTGAGGCCATCCCCTGCAGAAGCAAACTCAGCCCTTGGCCACCTGGCGCAGGGCATCGACCAGCTTGTCCAGGTGCGCCTCGGGCGTAAAGATGCCCGGCGTGACGCGCACGCACGCGCCACTGGCAAGACCGTCGCGCGGCACGGCAAAGATGCCGTGTAGCTGCACCAGCTTTTTCGACAGGGCAAAATTGTCCGCCACGCTGGTCTTGCCTTTTAGCCGGAACGAGGCGATGGCGCTCGTCAGGCGGGGATCGCTGGACGCCAGCACCTCGATGCCATCGATGCCGCGCGCCGCTTCCACCCAGCGGTTGCGCAGCAGCCGCAGCCGCGCCTGCTTGTTGGCAACGCCGATCTGCGCATGCAAGTCCAGCGCCGTCGGCAAGCTCAGATAGGCGGCGAAATTGACCGTGCCCGTGTGCACGCGGGTACGGATATCGTCGCCCGCCTTTTCTCCCCGCGATTCCCCCATGTACGGGTCGATATCGGCCAGCCTGCCCCGCTTGATGTAGGCGGCGCCCACGCCCACGGGCGCGCCTATCCATTTGTGCAGGTTGATGCCGGCAAAGTCCGCCTGCAAGTCGGGAATCGTCATGTCCAGCTGGCCAAAGCCATGCGCCGTATCGACGATGACATCGATGCCCCGTGTGCGCGCCAGGCGGCTGATTTCGGCCACCGGCAAGACCATGCCGTTGCGGTGATTGACATGCGTAAGCAGCATCAGTTTCAGCTGCGGATGGCGCTCCATGGCAGCAACATAGGCAGCAATGACGTTGTCATGCGTAAATGGTTCCGGCATGGCAATCGACACTACCTGGGCGCCGCGCCGCTGCTGCAGCCAGCGCGTGACGGTGATCATATTGTCGTAATCGATATCCGCGTACAGCACCGTATCGCCCGGCTGCAGGCGGTTGTAGCCGGCGATCAAGACTTGCAGCGCTTCCGTGGCGCCCCGCGTCAGCACGATTTCATCGATACCCACGCCCAGCGCCCTGGCCGCCGCGGCGCGGGCCGCCTCGAAGTCGGCCGGAAAGCGCATGCGTGCATACCAAGCGTTGTCGCGGTTGACCATGCTCAATTGCTGCTGGTAATGCATCAGCACGGGCCTGGCCATCGAACCCCAAAAGGCGTTGTCCAATTGCACGACGGCATCGGTGGTGTCGTATTGCGCGGCCACCGCCTGCCAGTACGGCTGATTGCTGGCCAGGGCTTCCGGCGTGCTGCCAGCCGGCACTGCTGGCAAAAATACCGGCAAAGCGGACGCTGCCGATGCTGCGCCAGCCGTCAAGGGCAGCGCCACCGCCAGCGAACTCGCGCGCAGCAAGGCGCGGCGTTGTGGATTCATCATGATCTCCCCTTAAAATTTCACTTTGTACTCGACGTACAGATTGCGCCCGTCCGTGTCGTAGGGCGCATTGCGCGAATAGATCAGACCGCGGCTGGCCTGGAAGCTTGCTTCATCAGGATACTTGTCCAGCACGTTATCTATCCCCACGCGCACGGACTGCTTGTCGCTGATCTTGTAGCTGGCCGTCAGGTCAAGGAATTGCATGGCGCCGAAACGCTGGAAGATATCGCCCGTGGCGTTGCCGGAATTGTCCGTCCACGCGCCGTAGTACCGCACGCGGGCCAGGGTATTCCAGCTGCCCAGCTCGTAGTTGCCGCTGATGGTGGCTTTCTGGCGCGGCAAGCGCTCTTCGAACACCTGGCGCTGGGCCGGATTGGTCACCAGGCTGGACTTGCCGCCATCGACTTTCGTCGTGTTGTAGTTGTAGGCCAGCGTCAGGTTCAGCTTGCCGTCGCCGATACGGCTCAGGTGGCTGCCGACGATATCGATGCCGCGCGTGGTGGTGTCGAAGTCGTTCGTGAAATAGCTGACCGAGGTGTAGCGCAACGGGTTGGCCACGCCAGCGGGCACGGCAAACGCGGCGGACGTGCTGAAGCGGTCGCTGACCTTGATGTCATACACGTCGACGGAACCGGAAAAGCCGGCCTGCATCTTCCAGGTAAAGCCCAGCGACAGGTTTTTCGATTTTTCCGGCTTCAGCGCCTGCGCACCGAGCAGGATGGCCAGTGGATCGTTGTTGGCCAGGCGGCCGCTGGTAAACAACAGCAGGGTCTTGGTGTCGAGGCCTTGATTCGTGCTGTTGGTATTCGACTGGCCGGGCGTTGGCGCGCGGAAACCCGTCGAGTACGAGCCGCGCAAGGCCAGGTCCGCGCTCAAGGCATAGCGGGCCGACAACTTGCCGTTGACGGTGCCGCCGAATTCCGAGAAATGCTCGTAGCGGGCCGCGCCGCCCAGGCTCAGTGCCTTCGTGACGGGTACTTCCACATCCAGGTAGGCCGCATAGCTGTCCTGGCCCCAGCTGCCCGCCTGGCGGTCGCTGAAACCCGGTGCGCCGTTGGCGTTCGCGTCGAGGCCGATGGCCGCGCCCTGCCCCACCGTCCAGGACGCCGTATCGCCTGCCTTCACGCCATACGTTTCGTTGCGGGCCTCGGCGCCAAACGCGATATTGACCGGTTGCGACAAGGATGCCACGGGCAACTCATAATTAAAATTGGCGTTGAGAATCTTTTCCGCCTGCGACAACTGGCCCAGGTAGAACGACGTCGGGCTGGTCGGCCCCATCGAGGCGTTGATGGAATTGGCCAAGTGATAGTCGATGCGGTTGCGGCCGTAGGAAGCGCTCACATCCCAGCCGAAGCGCTCGTTGAAGTGACCACGCACGCCGGCCACCAGCTGTAAATCATCCTGGTCGTTCGAATAGCTGGGGCTGAAGCCCAGCGGATACAGACTGCGCAAGTCCCAGCCTGGGAACAGGCTGCTGGTTTTATACGCGCCCGTGCTGGTGTCGGGATTGCGCCAATTAAAATCCGAGGTACCGTCGCTGCGGCTGAACAGGCCGAAACCGTACAGTTCCACCGTGTCGGACAGGGCCATGCTGGCATTGAAGCCGATGCGTTTGCTATCGAGCTCAGGCTGGCCCCAGCGCTGCACGGGATTGGGCACCTTCAGTGCCGGATGGGCGTTCTGGAAGGCAATGGCGTCGGCCCGCTGGCGCGTGCGCGAGGTGGGATCGGACTGGGCCAGCGCGCCAAAAATCGTCGCCTTGCCCGTCTCGCCAAAGGCAAAGCCCGTCTTCAGGTTGAGCTCATTGCCCTTGCCGTCGCCTTCCGAGTATTGCGAGTGGTGCACGGAAAGCTCCGTGCCCAATGTATCGTCGAGGATGATGTTGATCACGCCGGCGATCGCGTCGGAGCCGTACTGGGCCGAGGCGCCGTCGCGCAGCACTTCGATGCGCTTGATGGCGGACACGGGAATCTGCGCCAGGTCGGGCGCCTGCGCGCCGCGCGCGCCCAGCAGGGCGCTGCGGTGGAAGCGCTTGCCGTTCACGAGCACCAAAGTCTGGTCCGGCGACAGGCCGCGCAGGGTTGCAGGGCGCACGAACACTTGCCCATCGGCCATCGGCAGGCGCTGCACCACATACGAAGGCACCAATTGCGCCAGGACATCGTTCAAGTCCGACGATGCGACGGCGCCGATATCTTCGCGGTTGAACACGTCCACGGGCGCCATGGTGTCGAACTGCGTGCGGTTGCTGCCGCGCGTGCCGGTGACGATCACGGCTTGCGGTGCATCCAGGAAATCGCTGGCGGCAGCTGGTGCGGCAGACGCATCGCCATGGGCTTGCGCTTGGGTGGAGAACAGGGCGTTCATGGCACACAACAGGGCCACCGCGCGGGCGATGCGGGTACGGGAGTAGGTCATGGAGAGTTCACTATGCAGGTTGGATCAACAACAACGCGTCACTGCAAGACTCGCATCTTGCATGAAATATCACGAAGTTCGGCTTACTTACATTAAAAGCATCTAAACCACGCAAATAACGTCAGGTGGCGTCATCATACGAAGCGAATATTTCCGCCGTATGACGATCAGGCCGCTGCCCGAAAAACCACACGGACAAGAAAAAAGGCGCCAGCGGCGCCTTTTGACAAGGAGGAATGCATCCGTTCAGCCGCCCGCCACCACCATGCTCTCGATGAGGATGGAACCCGTCTCTTTGGTGCCACGGCGCAGCACGTCGGCGCCCACGGCGACGATGTTGCGCAGCATGTCCTGCATATTGCCGGCGATGGTGATTTCTTCCACCGGATACTGAATCACCCCATTTTCCACCCAGAAACCGGAGGCGCCGCGCGAATAGTCGCCCGTCACGTAATTGGTTCCTTGTCCCATCAATTCCGTCACCAGCAAACCCGTGCCCAGCTTTTTCAGCATGGCAACGAAATCATCGGTGGCGGCCGTCTGGGACGAGGTCAGGTAGAGATTGTGCGAGCCGCCCGCGTTGCCCGTCGTCTGCATGCCCAGCTTGCGGGCCGTGTAAGTCGACAGGAAATAGCCTTGCACCACGCCATCCTTGACGACGTCACGGCTGACGGTTTTTACGCCTTCTTCGTCGAACGGCGCAGAACCGACGCCGCCGATCACGTGCGGATCTTCAAAGATCTGCACATGCGACGGCAGCACTTGCGTGCCCAGGGAATCGTTCAGGAAAGTGGACTTGCGGTACAGGGCGCCACCCGAGGTCGCTTGCACATAGGTACCCAGCAAACCGGCCGCCAGCGGCGCCTCGAACAGCACGGGACAGGTGCGCGTGCCCAGCTTGCGCGCGTTCAGGCGCGACAGGGCGCGTTCCGCGGCGTAGCGGCCGATGGCTTCCGGGCTCGACATTTTGGCGGCGTCGCGCACGGACGAATACCAGTCGTCGCGCTGCATCTTCGCACCCTTGCCGGCGATGGGCGCCACGGACAGGGTGTGGCGAGAGAATGGGTAGCCGCCGATGAAGCCGCGCGAATTGGCGGAGACAAAATGCGATTGCTGCACGTGCACGCCCGCGCCTTCGCTGTTCGTGATGCGCGGGTCGACGGCAAACGCGGCCGCTTCAGCCCGCTGGGCCAGCACGACGGCTTCCTCGGCGGAAATGAGCCAAGGATAGAACAGTTGCAAGTCGCGGGGGACATTTCCAGCATGTCCGCGTCGGCCAGGCCCGCGCAATCGTCTTCGGCCGTGAAACGGGCGATGTTGTAGGCGGCGTCCACCGTGGCGCGCAGGGCCGATGGCGAAAAGTCGGAGGTGCTGGCATTGCCGCGTTTCTTGCCGACAAACACGGTCACGCCCATGCCCTTGTCCTTGTTTTGCTCGATCGTCTCGATCTTGCCTTTTCGTACAGAAACGGACAAGCCGCCGCCTTCGCTGACTTCGACGGCTGCGTCGGTGCCGCCCGCTTCCCGCGCAAAAGACAACACATCACGGGCCAGTTGCTGCAATTGCTCTTGACTATGGGTAAATACGGAGTCGTTCATGCGCTGTTTTCTTCGGAAAGCCGCTAAAAAGGGTATCATAGCAGTCGTTTACAGTTTACAGGTGCGGCCTACGCGGCCAATCCCGCCTTATCATGCCAAATCCAAACCGGGGAGCTTGCGGCTTCCAATCCACCGAATTCGAACAGGAATATGAACGTCCGTCGAAGTCGGAACTCAAGCGCCAGATGACCGTCCTGCAAAAGCTGGGCGAAGAACTCGTCAATGAAGCACGCGACCGCGTCAAGCGCGTCCCGATGCCGGAAGACGTGCGCGACGCCATTCTCGAATGCCAGCAAATCAGGGATCACGAAGGCCGCCGCCGCCAGCTGCAATACGTGGGCAAGAAAATGCGCACCCTGGATGAAGAAGAAGTTGCCGCCATCCAACGCACCATCGATAGCTGGAAAGGCTTGTCGAAAGCCGACACGGCCAATATGCATGCGATGGAACGCCGCCGCGACAAACTCTTGACGGATGACAAGGCGCTGACCGTCTTGCTGTCGGAAAACCCGGAACTGGACGTGCAGCACCTGCGCACCCTGATCCGCAATGCCCGCAAGGAGCAGGCCGAGAACAAGCCGCCAAAAGCTTACCGTGAAATCTTCCAGATCTTGAAAGAGATCGCCAAGAAGAAAAACGGCGGCAAGAAAGATGCCGACGAAGATGACGTTGAAGGCGACGACGACGAGTAAAAAACTGGGGTCAGACCCGGCGGGTCTGACCCCGAAAGTAGCTAAAAACCGGGATCAGCCCGGTTTTTTTACGACATAGACAGGTGCCGCATGACCACGATAGAAGACGAATTGATTATCGGCCTCGTGTCGATCTCGGACCGCGCCAGCGGCGGCGTGTATGAAGACCTGGGCATCCCCGCGCTGGAAAGCTGGCTGTCCGCCGCCATCCGCACGCCGTTTCGCCTGGAAAAACGCCTGATCCCGGACGAGCGCTCGCAGATTGAAAACACCCTCATCGACATGGTCGACCTGAGCCACTGCCATCTGATCCTGACGACGGGCGGCACGGGCCCGGCGCGGCGCGATGTAACGCCGGACGCCACGCTCAGCGTCGGGACCAAGGAAATGCCCGGTTTCGGCGAACAGATGCGCCAGATCAGCCTGCAATTCGTGCCGACGGCGCTTCTGTCGCGCCAGGTGGCCGTGATCCGCGAGACGCCCGAGCGCGCTTGCCTGATCATGAACTTGCCGGGCCAGCCGAAAGCCATCAAGGAAACATTAGAGGGCCTGAAAGACGCTGATGGAAATCAACTGGTCAACGGCATCTTTGCCGCCGTGCCGTATTGCATCGACCTCATCAAAGGTCCCTACATGGAAACCGACCCGGCCATCTGCAAGGCCTTCCGTCCCAAATCGGCGCTGCGTCCGGCGCAACCCCTACCTGAGGAAAATACATGAGCACCTTGCTGGAAACCATACAACTCGACAGCGCACCGAACCCCACCGTTTCCATCATCTGGATGCACGGCCTGGGCGCCGACGGCAATGACTTCGTGCCCCTGGTGAAGGAACTCGACCTGCGCGGCTGCCCCGCCATCCGCTTCATTTTCCCCAGTGCCGGCACCATGCCCGTCACCATCAACAACGGCTACGTGATGCGCGCCTGGTACGACATCCGCGAAAATGACCTGGTGCGCCGCGAAGATGAGGGTGGACTGCGCGCCTCGCAAGCCCAAATTGAGGCGCTGATCGCGCGCGAAAAGGCGCGCGGCATTCCCGCCAGCCGCATCATCCTGGCCGGCTTCTCGCAAGGCTGCGCCATGGCCCTGCAAACGGGCTTGCGCCATGCGGAACCGCTGGCCGGCCTGATGTGCCTGTCCGGCTACCTGCCGCTGGCCGACAAGACGGCAGCCGAGCGCACGCCGGCCAGCCTGGACACACCGATCTTCATGGCGCATGGCACGGCCGACCCCGTGGTGCCGATCGCTCGCGCCCAGCAGTCGCGCGACTTGCTCGCCGGCATGGGTTACAAGGTGGAATGGCACGAGTACATGATGCAGCACTCGCTGTGCCAGGAAGAGATCGACGCGATTGGCGCGTGGCTGAAAAAAGTATTGGCCTAAAGTAAAACAGGCGCGGTGTGTGCCGCGCCTGTTGGTGTACGGAACGCCGGGAACGATCAGTTCGCCGGCGTTTTTTCATTCCATATCTTCAACATATCGGGCGATGCTTCCGAGCGGATGCCGTTGTCCGTCAGCACCGATTCCGTCGCCGCCAGCATGTCCTTGCGGGGTACGACCAGCATTTCCGCATCGCGCTGCTGGAAGCGGAACGTCAGCAGCTCATCGGTCTGGTCGCGCAGCAAGGCTACCAGGTGCGCCAGACTGCGCACGCGCACGCCATTGACGGAATCGACGACCGAAAAGAAACGGGTACTGTAGCCATTCATCAGCTTGTGCGGGAAGAACGGCGCGGCAATCACCACCAGCTCTTCGCGCTCGCTATCGGGCGCGTCGCCACGCCGCGTGGCAAGGGGATTGCCGGCAAACGCCATGCCGCCCAGGATCGCAGGGTTGCCATTGGGCGCCGCCATGAATTCCGTGGTCGCGCGCGAAAACACCATCGGGCCGAAAATGAAATAGGATGGGTAATTGCCCTGCAGGCTGGCAATGAGCATCGGGTGCGCCGCCGAGACGGGTACCTTGATTTTCAGGGGTGCGCCCTGGCGCACCACCGTCAACGGCAATTCGCCGTCTTTCGCCAGCTGCTGCACCCGGTACTGGAAGCGCACGCGGCTGTTGGCATTCAGCTTGACCATGCCCTGGTTGTCGATGGGAAATTCGCCGATATGCGTGATGACATCCCACTCCTTGAGCGGATAGGCGGCGTTCTTGCTGGCCGGCGTCATCACGACGGCGCCCTCGACACCCTTGGCCAGCTTCAGGTAGGTGCGCAGCGCGGGATTTTCCAGCGTTTGCGTCACGTCGCGCATGGCCGGCTTGCCCTGGGGCGCACCACTTTCCTGGTCGCGCAGGAACAGCTCGATTTCCTCGTTGGGGATGATGTAGCCGATGTTTTGCGCATTGAGCATGCCGGCAAAGGCCAGGCCGATCATCTTCTCGCCCGCAATCACAGGGCCGCCGCTATTGCCCGGGTTGATGGCCGCATCGATCTGGATGCGCAAGCCGGAGACGGGGAAGTTATAGCGCACGAATTCGATGCGCGAGACGATGCCCTTGGTGATCGACAGCGAGGTGCCGCCCGTCGGATAGCCATACGCCAGCACGGCATCGCGCACGTCCGGCAAGACATTGGCGCGCGGCACCGCTTTATGGCTGGCGAAAAAACTGTCGTCGTCGATTTTCAGCAAGGCCAGGTCCATGCCGCGCGAGATGGCCAGCACGGTCGCCGGTATCTTGTCGCCCGCGCCATTGGCCTGAATCTGCACCTGGCTGGCATAGCCGACCACGTGCGCATTGGTGAGGATGCGGCGGCCTTCGATGACGACGCCGGAGCCCGTCACCTCTTGCGGCGCGGCCTTGCTCCAGGGTTTATAGGGGTCCGGCCCGCGCAGGGTGGAAAACACCTTGACGACGGAATTTTCCAGTGCGGAAGCGCTGGGGCTAGCGCTAGCGGCGGTTTCGGCGGCCAGCGCCCGTACCGTCATCAAGGGGAAAAAAGAAAGGGCCAGCACCAGGAAGGCGCGGCCCATCAGGGTGAAGCACGGACGAGTTTTCATTGAGCTTGTTGGCAATGGAAGGGAAGCAAAATTATATATTGAATAATTGCAACTTCATTACACTTTGTCCATCTTTGCCCGAAGAAGTCCTCTAATCAGGCGGGCAGGGGCGGCACGCCCAAGGCTGGCACCGCCGTCTGCGCCCCATTCATGACCATGGCCAGGAAAGTGTAATAGCCATTGATACCCATCAAGTCGACCACGCCGTGTTCGCCGAACAGCGCCAGCGCGCGCGCATACGTGGCATCGCTGATCCTCTTGTTCCGCTGCAACTCGATGCAAAAGTCGTGCACGGCTTGCTCGTCTTCTTTCAGGGCAAGCGGCGCGCGCCGCGCCGCGATGGCGTCCACGGCCGCCTGCGCGATGCCATTCTGCACGGCCAGCGGCGCGTGGATGGCCCACTCGACTTGCTGGTCCCACTGGCGCGCCGTCACCAGGATCGCCAGCTCGGACAGGCGCGTGCCGATGGCACTGCGGTAGCGCAAATATTCTCCCATGCGCTGCGCCGTTTCCATCAGCTCGGGGCTGCGGATCAACGGCACGAAGGGGCCGTACAGGGCACCGCGCGGACCGTCGATGATGGCTTGCGCGGCGGCGCGCTGCTGGACGTCGAGCCGGTCCAGCGGCAGCGCGGGCAAACGGTCGATATCGCTACCGGCCATCAGGCAGTCCAGGCGACCACGTCCTGCTGCTGTTCACCGAGGCCGGGGATGCCCAAGCGCATGCTGTCGCCTTTTTTGAGGAAACGCTGCGGCTTGCGGCCCTGGCCCACGCCCGGCGGCGTGCCCGTGGCGATGACGTCGCCCGGTTCCAGGGTCATGAATTGCGACAGGTAGCTGACGATCTGCGCCACCGTGAAAATCATGGTTTGCGTATTGCCGGTCTGCATGCGCTTGCCATTGACTTCCAGGTACAGGTCCAGGTCTTGCTCGTCGATGACTTCATCGCGCGTCACCAGCCACGGGCCGATGGGGCCGAAGGTGTCGCAGCCCTTGCCTTTATCCCATTGGCCGCCCCGCTCCAGCTGGAACGAGCGCTCGGAAATATCGTTGACGACGCAATAGCCGGCAACGTATTTCAGCGCATCCTCTTCGCTCACGTATTGCGCGCGCGTGCCGATGACGACGCCCAGCTCCACTTCCCAGTCCGTCTTTTTCGAGCCTTTCGGCAACACGACATTGTCGTCCGGGCCATTCAGGCAAGTGATCGCCTTCATGAAGACGATGGGTTCGGCGGGAATCGGCATGCCCGATTCGGCTGCGTGATCCGCGTAATTGAGGCCGATGCCGATGAACTTGCCGACTTTCGCCAGCGGCACGCCGAAGCGTGGATTGCCGCGCACCAGGGGCAAGGTCTTTTCGTCCAGCTTGGCCAGCTTGCGCAGGGCCTTGTCGGACAGTTGCGCACCGTCAATATCGGCAATCACGCCGGACAGGTCGCGCAGTTTGCCTTCTTCATCGATCAGGCCCGGTTTTTCCTTGCCTGGACGTCCATAACGAACGAGTTTCATAGTCTTCCTTGGAGTTGATCATTGCCGCTGTGCAGGCTGCCATTTTACCGGATGGCCCGGCGCGCCTGTAGCGGTGAATGAAAAACATCGCAAGTCCCGGCAGTTGCAAGGCCGCCAGCACGCCAAACGCCACCTGGTACGCTTGCGGCGGGTACTGCTGCAAGCTGTTCAGGGCCAGCAGCCGAGGATCAGGCCAAAGCCCGCCTGCACCAGGAATGCGCCCGTAAAAATGAGCAAATTCAGGCAGGTGGCCGCCCTGCCCGTCAGGCTGGCCGGCATGCTTTGCGCGACGATCGCATATTCGAGGCCCGTTACCGTGCCCAGCAAGGTAAACAGCACGGACAGCACGGGCAGGCTGGGCACGACGTTACACGCCATCGCCACTTGCACGGAGACAAACAGGACGATGCCGGCGGCCGCCACTTGCATGGGTTCAATTGCATGCCGCCCAGCCCACTCCGTCAGCATGCCCATACCGATGGCGCCGAAGATGACGGCCGCCATGCCCAGGTACAACAAATATGCCACGCTATCGTCGGACATGCCACCCACGTCGGCCAGCCAGCGCCCTACCCACAAGCCCTGCACGCCAAAGAACACCGTGTGCGGCAGCAAGATCAGCGCGATGGTGCGGCGAAAGCCGGGATCGCGGTACACGCTCCAGACACTGACCTTGCTCACCGAGTACGCGGTGGCGGGCGCGGGCATGGCCGGCGACAGCAGGCGGATCAGCACGCCGATGGCCAGCGCCGCCAGCGCCAGGCCCAGGAACACGCCGCGCCAGTCCGTGTAGTGCAGGGCCAGCTTGATGGGCATGGTGGCCGTGGCCGCGCCCAGGCCGCCCATGGCGATCAGGTAGCCATGCACGGAAGGCAGGCGCGCGGGCACAATGGCGCACGAGATCGCTTTCACTGCGGCCATGAAACAGCCGCCCAGGCCTGCCCCCATCAGCGCGCGCGCCCACATCAGCTCGGCAAAGCTGTGGCCCCGGCTGAACAGCCACACACCCAGGGCCGCCAGCGCCAGCAGCCACAGTTGCACCGTGCGGGGGCCGTAACGGTCGAGCGCCATGCCGATCGGCAGTTGCACCAGCGCAAAGGCGAGAAAAAAGGCGCTGGTCAGCAAGCCCAACTGCGCTGGCGTCAGGGCGATGGCACCCAGCAACTCCGCCGTCAGCACGGCATTCACGCCGCGCAGCAGGCACGACAGGTAATGCCCGAGCGCGAACGGCAGGAACACCAGGCAAAACACGGCCACCCCGCAACGGGAAGAGGCGCCGGCGGCGTGCATGCTCAGGCGGCCTGTGCCAGGCGGATGATCTTATGCGGCAACTGCGGCATAGGTTCATCCGTCTCGAAGAAGAATTTATCGTGGCCGAACGCGGGCTTCAAATCGTCCATCCACGTCGCTTCCGCATCGAACTTCGCATAAAACGGCCGGCGCACCCAATCCGGATTGCGCGCCTGCAAAAATTGCAGGGCAAACAGTTTTTCGCCATTGATGCTGACGATGCCATCGATGACGATCTTGCCGGGGAACGCGCTCATGGAGGGCCCGCGCACCGTGCGCGACAGGCCGGACACCATTTGGTAGGCGGCCTGGAAGATTTCATGTGCCTTCGCCAAGGGCAACTCGAAATAGCCGCGCGGCCCCGTGTCCCGTTCGACAAACATGTAATACGGAATCGCTCCCAGGCGCGTGCCCGTCTGCCACAGCTCGGCCCAGCTAGCCGGGTCTTCATTGATGTGGCGGATCAGCGGCCCCTGCATGCGCAAGGTGGCGCCCGTGGAGACGATGCGTTTCACCGCTTGCTGCGCGATATCCTGGCGCAACTCGACGGCATGGCTGTAATGGCCCATCACGGCCAGGTTCTTGCCCGCCTTGACGATGCGCTCGAACAGGCGCAACAAATCGTCCGCATCGCGGTCGGAGACAAAACGCTGCGGCCAATACGCCACCGCCTTGGTACCGATGCGGATGTTCTGGATGTGTTCCAGGCCCGGCGCCAGCAGCGGCTCCAGGTAGGCGGCCAGTTGCCGCGTATTCATGATCATCGGGTCGCCGCCAGTGATCAGCACATCCGTCACTTCCGGATGCAGTTTCAGGTAGGCGGCCAGCTCATGCGACTCGCGCGCATCAAACTTCATGTCATCCATGCCGACGAACTGGGGCCAGCGGAAGCAGAAGGTGCAATACGCGTGGCACGTCTGGCCCGCGCTGGGGAAAAACAGCACCGTTTGCGCATATTTATGCTGCAAGCCGCGCACGGGTGCATCGTTGACTTTAGGCACGTTATGCGTCATCTGCCCGGCCGGATGGGGATTCATGCCCAAGCGCAAGCCATGCACATAGGCATCGATGGCAGCCTTGTCACGCTGCACCAGCACCAGGTCGCGCAAGTGCGCGTACTGCTCGGGCGGCAGCATGTCGCGGTGAGGGAAGACGAGGCGGTAGATGGGGTCGTCAGGAATATTGTTCCAGTCGATCAGCTGGTCAAGCACATAGGCATTGGTGCGAAACGGCAAGACGTGCGACACCACTTGCACGGCTACACGCTGCTCTTCTGGCAGCCATTCCCACTGCCGCGCCTGATGAATGGTTTGCCGCGTATACGGCTTGAACTTGGGTGAAAACGGCTCGGTAATGAGTGCGGACACGATAGTCTCCTTGCCAATAAATAGCGATAACTTTCATGAAATTGACCCTATATCGGCCAATTCCAGCCTCTTTCTCCCACAGGCCATGCCAGCTCGGCATGCTGTGAAAGTCATCATAGTTCTTGCCATAAAGAACCAAATTGCTACACATCAACAAGCATTCCGATACGTTGTTCGCTGCCTACAAGCAACACCTTAGTTTGTTCCATCGCAATTTGATGGGGCCGTCGACGACGTAAATTACGGCTGTGCAACACATCCCTCGATTCTCACAAGGAGCAGTCATGAAACGCTTATTCACGGGTAGCCTGCTGTGCCTGGCATTTGCCGGCGGCAGCGTCAGTGCCGCCGTCGAACCAACGGAAAAAGACGCCATCGCCATGGCTGAACGGGGCGCCGCCTTCATGAAGGCGCATGGCAAGGAAGAGATGATGAAGAAAATCACGGCGAAAGACCCCGACTTCGTGCAGGGCTCGCTGTATGTGGACATGCGTGACATCAAGACGGGCATCGTGCTGGCCCACCCCATCAATCCTTCCATCGTGGGCAAGGATTTGACGGATGTGCCTGATGCGAATGGCAAGAAATATCGCCGTGAAATCATTGAGCTGGCGCAAAAGCAGGGCAAGGGCTGGGTCGACTACCAGTACAAGAATCCCACCAGCGGCAAGATCGAGCCGAAGACCACGTACATCCTGCGCGTCAACGACGTGGTGCTGGAAGCGGGGATCTACAAAAAATAAGGCAACGGCGGCGTACACGAACGCTGTGCGCAGCCAGTGCCTGGAACAGCCATAGCCAGGAGTCAAGCATGCTCAATCAATTACGCATCGGACCAAAATTATTGCTGGCGCCCGCCCTGGTCTTGCTGCTGCTGATACTCAGCTCGAGCGGCGCCTGGTATGGCATGGTGCGGCAAAATACCTCACTGGAAAACATGGTGCTGGTGCGCATCGCGCATCTGAAAGCGGCCGCCGACGTCGTCGGCGAGGCCAAACATGTGCATGGCAATATGTACCAATTGCTGTCGTGGACGAATGGCAGTTTCGCCAAGGCCCGCATCGACGCGCTGGAACAACAGATCAAGGCGCGTCACGCGACCATCGGCACCCAGCTGGCCACACTGCGTTCCACGGCCACGGGTGCCGAACGCACCTTGGTCGATGCCGCCATCACGGCCCTGGCCGGATATCGCAAGGCCGTGCTGGAAACCATGGAAATGGCGCAGATGGATCAGTCGATCGCCACCAATTCCATGCTCAAGGCGGAAACGCAATTCGGCCAGTTCAATACGCAGCTGGCGCAGCTGTCGGCCCTGGAAACGACGCTCAGCAGCCAGGCCCATGCGACGGCCAGCGCCGAGTTTCGCAGCCTGGGCTGGAGCCTGCTGCTGACCGTCATGCTCTCCATCCTGGCCTCCATCGTAGTAACCATGCTGGTGCGGCGCGCCATGCTGCTGGAAATCCGCGGTATCGCCGACGCCGTGCAAGACCTGGCGGCGGGCAAGCTGATCGCCGGTGCGCCCAAGCAAGGCAATGACGAGATCGCCGCCACCTCGCGCGTGCTGGACCAGACCATCGCCCACCTGAACCAGACCTTGCGCACCATCATGGGCGCCGTGCACTCGATCGACACGGCGTCGCGCGAAATTGCCACCGGCAATCTGGATCTGTCGGCGCGCACGGAAATGCAAGCCAGTTCGCTGGAAGAAACGTCGAGCGCCATGGAAGCGCTGACGCAAGCCGTCAATGACAACGCCGACAACGCCCAGCTGGCCTGCGAGCTGGCGGGGCAAGCCTCCACCCTGGCCGTGCAAGGGGGAGAGTCGATGCAGCAAGCGGTGACGACGATGGCGACGATACGCGCCAATTCGCGCCAGATCGTGGATATTATCGGCGTGATCGATGGTATTTCCTTCCAGACCAATATCCTCGCGCTGAACGCCGCGGTGGAAGCGGCGCGCGCGGGCGAGCAAGGCCGCGGCTTTGCCGTGGTGGCGTCCGAAGTGCGCACCCTGGCACAACGCTCGGCGCAGGCGGCCAGGGAAATCAAGACCCTGATCGCCACCTCCGTCACTACCATCGATGGCGGCAGCGTGGCCGTGCAGCAAGCGGGCGACAGCATGGGCGCCATCGTGGCCTCGGTACAGCAAGTCAATGCCATCATCCAGCGCGTCAAAGAGGCCAGCGCCGAGCAGGCCTCGGGCATCACGGAAGTGAACCAGGCCGTCACGCAAATGGATGACGTCACCCAGCAAAATGCGGCCCTGGTGGAACAGGCGGCAGCGGCGGCGGCCAGTTTGCAGGACCAGGCCGTCAAATTGTCGGCGGCAGTCAGCGTGTTCACCCTGGACGAGCGCCCGGCAGCGCCGAGCGGCCATACCGAAGCAGAAGCGTTCCGGCATCCGGCCAGTGCGCAACAGGAGCGGCGCGCACTGCACAGCCCGCTGCGCGGCAAGTCTGCCCAGCGCGGCGCAAGCACGGCGCCACAGCGCCGGCGCAGCTAAGCGGCTGGCGCGCGCATGGGTTTGCTTAAATATGGCGAACCGGCCAGCACGAAGCGCCACGGTGTTTCCATCGCCTTGGAAATGCCGATGCGCGGCCCCGCTTGCACCGTCACGTCATCCTCGCGGGCCAGCAGCATGAACGGCGGCGCATCGAGCGCCAGCCGGTTATGCATCTGCGTGACCCCTAGTGCCTGGCACACCTTGCCAGGCCCCGAACACAGCCGCCGCAGTTCCTCGACGCCGCGCCGCTCGCGCATGCGGTCAAGGCCCGCCAGCGGCTCGATGGCGCGGATCAGCACGCCCGCCCCATGCCCCGCTTCGCGGCAGACAAAATTCAAACACCAGTGGATGCCATACGAGCGGTAGACATAGGCGTGCGCGGGCGGGCCGAACATGGCGGCGTTGCGCGGCGTCATGCCGGCATACGTGTGCGAAGCGGGGTCCAGCCGGTCATACGCTTCCGTTTCCACGATGCGCCCACCTACGCCGTCGACCAGCACGGTCACGCCGATCAGCTGGCGCGCCACGCTGCAAGAATCGTCCGCAAAATCGATACCGGCGAGGAGTTTTTTCATGCGGTAATTGTACTGCCGCGTTTCCCGGCGCACGCCTTGCCCTACCTTAAAAACAAGTAAAGCTTAATCTTTTGCTCACCCAATCCGGGTAGGACAGCGTCGTAAAATGACGAAAATAGCGGTTGGACAAGGTCAAAACGGGGATTTTTTCCAGAATATATTGTCGAGATGAACTATTGCCACGCATAAACAGCGATAATCGTTGGGCACTGCGCCAGACGCTCATGAAGCGGGCAGCGGCAGCGCGCGACAGAATAAGCACCGGGCACAAAAATGATGATGAAAGCGTGATGATGAGAGCGGCAGCGTCAAAGCAGGTAGTGCAGGAAGATCCGGTCGACGCCTTGATGCGTTCCATCCGCATTCCGCCACGCCCCAGCCTGCTGGTCGACTTGCAGCGCGAACTGGCCGAAGCCGACCCGTCGCCGCGGCGCATCGCGCGCATCATCGCCGACGATGTCGGCATGTCCGGCGCCCTGCTGAAACTGGCGAATTCACCGTTCTATGGCGCCGCGCGCAAGGCCAAATCCGTCGAACAAGGCATCAACTTTCTCGGCATCAACCAGTGCAGCGCCATGATGACGGGCTTGCTGGCGCGCCAGGCGCTGGAAGCGGAAGGCGTGGAACTGACCAACTTCTGGGATGTGTCGGCCAAGCGCGCGCGCGCGCTGGTGTTTACCTCCCGCAAGCTGCGCATCGCCCCGCCCGACATTGCCCACACCTTCGGCCTGTTCTGCGATATCGGCGTGCCCCTGCTGATGAACCGCTTTCCCGACTACGTCAAGACGTACGCGGCAGCGGCCAACGATGCACACAATTGCTTTACCCGCCTGGAAGACGCGCGCCACCAGACCAACCACGCGGCCATCGGCTGCTTGCTGGCGCGCAACTGGGGCCTGTCTTCCGATGTCTCCTGGGCGATTTTGCACCACCACGACTACACGGTGCTGGCGGACCCGTCCACGGACGACGCCATCCGCTCGCTCGTCGCCCTGTCGCTGCTGGCCGAAAAGGGCATTCAGCGCTACCATGGCAACAGTACCTCGCTGGAATGGGACAAGGGCGGCGAACTCGCCTGCCAGCATCTCGGCCTGTCGCAGGAAGAAGCCGCCGACCTGCTCGACGAGCTGCACGAGATGTTCGATACCGACCATTGAGGTATCAGGCGGCCGCGGCCGCCTGTATGATCTGTCCCGGCGCCTGGCAGAGCCCTGGCGCCCGTTTCCGTTTGCCTGACCGTATTTCTTAACCTGTTGATCGCCATGCCCAAAAATAAGCGCCCTGTCCCACGTAAATCCGCCAACACGCCTGAAGACAAGGATGAGTCCGTCACGCGCATGCTGTGCACGATGGCCCTGAACCTGGCGGAGCAGGAAGACAGCGAATCGCAGGGCACGGTGCTGGCCGAGCAAGCCGTCGAATTCGGCCGCCTGATCCGCAAGGCCTTGAATCAAAAGAAGGATGAAATCCTGTACGACGCCATCGAGCGCGCCAAGTACGAAGACGTGGGCGCCTATCAATACTTGCGCAGCCATATCGAGGAAGCCGCGTCCGTCGTGACGATCCGCCGCGAGAATGCCCCCACCATGGAAATCAACGCCTTCGTCGTACCGCTGCTGGTGCAAAGCACGGGTGGCTTGAAGGAAGCGGACAGCTTCCAGGACCAGGACGCGTTCGAAGCGCTGGTCAAGAGTGTTCAACAGTCGCAACTGGAAAGCGCCAAGGCCAAGGTGGTCTTGATGAGCCATGCCTACGACCTCGATGAAATCGACCGCATCACCTATAGCCATTTGCATGAGATGGTGCGCGATGCGTACTCGTCGATGACAGACAAGAAAATCGTCGCCACGCCGGGCCTGGAAAGCAGCATCGTCGGCTGGAACGAAACGGCCTTCGGCCCGCAAGACACGGCCATCGAACTGCGCTTCCTGCTGGGCTTTGCATTGAAGCGCGTGGACGACCCGTTCTATGCGGAACCGAAGGATGAAGCGGCGCTCGACGCCTGGTTCGACGCGCGCCTGGCCCGCTACCAGCAGTGGACGACGGAAGTGGGCGACCTGGTGAAACGCTGCCTGGCGCCGGCCGCCAGCGCCCTGGAAGTGAGCTTCCTCTACCAGGATCTGTTCCACGGTGGCAAGGAACAAGGCATGAGCGAGTACGCGATGCTGCAGATGATGTCCGGCATCAACCACGCGCTGGCGGAAAACAACGTGGATGCCGGCGACGTCTCGGTGGTCGTCGGCCCGGCCGATGAGCACGGCGAAATGCTGTTGCGCGTCAATGTCAGCACGGCGGGCGGCGAGCTGCTGCACAGCGCCGACAAGCCGCTGGACCTGGCCGCCGACCTGCAGGACGAAGTCGACGACATCTGCGATGCGCTGGCCACCATCGGCGTGACGCAATTGTCAGTGGCGCTAAAGTTCGATGCCAAGGGGCAGCCGCTGGAAGCGCAGCCGTACGCGCCGGTGTAAAACCGGCGACATAATCAGCGCGCGGCCGGCTCCTGTTGGTCGCGCATAGGTAGCCACGCCTGCAATTTCTGCGCATACGCCAAGGTGTAGGCGGGGCTGCTCGACGGCAAGCTGACGATGCGGTAGCGCTGCGCGTGCTCGCCCAGCACCTTGATGCCCAGCTTCGCCGCCGTGGCGCCGTTGAAGGCGATCGTCTGCAGCCGTGGCAGGCTGGCGGCCAGGGCCACCAGGTCGTTATCGTCGCGGGCGCGAATATTGCTGTCCAGGCTACCCGTGCGCTGCGCCTGCGCCACCACGTCCCACAGACCCACGCCGTGCGCCAGTAAGGTTGCCAGACGCTCTTCATAGGGCAGGCTGGTCAACTCCACACCCAGCACCTCGCCCAGCAGCAGCCAGAATTTGTTTTGCGGATGCGCATAGTACTGGCTGTGCGCCAGCGATTTTTCGCCGGGCAGGCTGCCCAGTATCAGCAAGCGCGTACTGGCGTCGACGACGGGATCAAAACAGCGCTTGCGCGGGTCGGCAGCAGCATCTGGCAAGAAGGCAGGGCTATTCAAATGAGATGTCCGGAAGGGAAAATGAAGGACCATTTTACCCGGCCACGCGACGGTGTAGAATTCCCGGACAACCATCCCCCACAAGAGACCGCCCATGCGCACCATCGACACCCTGCTGGCCCAGTATGGCGAAAGCCACCGCAACCACGTCAATGAATGGGTGCACATCGTGTGCGTGCCGCTGATCGTTTTCAGTCTGCTGGGGCTGCTGTGGAGCGCGCACCCCAGCGTGGCGCTGCTCGGCAGTATTCTCGCCTTATACTATTATTACAAGCTGTCGCGTGCGTTTGCGGCGGGCATGCTGGCGATCCTGGCCATCATGCTGGGCCTGCTACTGATGATGCCGGCGCTGACCATCCTGCCCGTGTCGCTGGCGCTGTTCGTGCTGGCCTGGATAGGCCAGTTCATCGGTCACCAGATCGAAGGCAAGAAACCGTCGTTCCTCGACGATGTGCGCTTTTTACTCGTGGGTCCGCTGTTCGTGCTGGGCTTCTTGTATCGGCGCCTGCGGCTGGCGTATTGAGCGGCAGGTGGCCCCTTGGTCACGCGGAACCGGTAACAGATTTTTACTATTCGCAACTAGTTATCTGAGGCGAGTGTCCTTATGATAAGTCAGCATCTTTACTGCCGGTCGACGCAATCGGCAACTAACTTTTGTCCAAGGGAGTCCTACATGAAAGCACCAATTATTGCAGTGGCATTGCTCGCCACCCTGGCCGGCTGCGCCGTACAACCGAACTCGGCGAACGTGTACAACGCGCGCCAGGCGCAGAATGAACAATCGGTTCGCATGGGTACGGTTGAATCCGTGCGCCAGGTAAGCATCGACAAGGGCGAAACGGGCACGGGCGTGCTGGCTGGCGCGGCACTGGGCGGCGTGGCCGGTTCCGCGGTCGGCGGCGGCAAGGGCGCCATCGCGGCCACCATCCTCGGCGCGGTTGCCGGCGGCATGGCCGGCAAGAGCATCGAAGCGAATGCCTCGAACAAGGCCGGCCTGGAAATCACCGTGCGCCTGGACAATGGCGACATGCGCGCCATCGTGCAGGACGCGGACGAACTGTTCCGCCCGGGCGAACGCGTGCGCCTGCTGTCCGATGGCCGCAAGACCCGCGTCACGCATTGATCTGCTTGCCGGCGCATGCGCTCAGCCGAATGCGCCGGCAGCGAGCAAGGCAGACGGGTGCAGCCAGATGGCAATCACAGCGGTCACAACGACATACACAAGCAGGCTCCAGACTTTGATCTGCAGTGAGGCTGGCATGGCGGCTCCTTTTCAAAGAGGCAATTCAGAAAATATTTACTTGATAATAAAGTAAATATTTTCATAAATTCAACATTTTTCAGAAGCACTGCGCTGGCTCAATGCCCGGGTGTCTCCTGACCGCTCTTTGAGCAAGCTCGACCAAGACTCGCCATCCCCGCGCGATGCCCGTATACTTGCGCGATGTCCTCTCCTATCCTGTTTATCATTGCCTGCCTGATCTGGGGCTCCACCTTCTGGGCCATCACATTGCAGCTGGGCGATGTCGCCCCCGCCGTTTCCGTGGTCTACCGCTTCGGCCTGGCTTCCGCCACCCTGTTTGCCTGGTGCGCCCTGCGCGGCGACACCCTGCGCCTGCCCTGGCGCGCGCAAAAATGGATGCTGCTGCAAGGCTTGGCCTCGTTTGCCCTCAGCTATGTGTGCACCTACAGCTCGGAGCAATACCTGGTTTCGGCCCTCGTCAGCGTGCTGTTCGCGCTGATGGTGTTCTGGACGCCCTTGCTCAACCGCATCGCCTTCGGCACGCCGATTACCTGGAGCACCTGCTGCGCGGCGTTTGTCGCCATCTGCGGTATCGTGCTGCTGTTTTACCAGTCCATCGGCGCGGCGCTGCACGATATTCTCGGCGGCGGCAAGGGGCACTTCCTGCTCGGCTTTATCCTGGCGCTGGTGGCCACCATTTCCAGCACGGCCGGCAACGCCCTCGTCATGAAAGTGCGCGAACACTCGGGTAACGTGATGCTGACCATGGCCTGGACCATGCTGTGGGGCACCTTGATGGTGGCCGCCTGGGCCATCGCCACAGGCCAGTCCTGGCAGTTACCCACGCGCCCCAGCTACTGGATGGGCTTGGTATATCTGGCCATCTTCGGCTCGGTGATCGCCTTCAGCGCGTATTTCACTTTAATAGCCCGCATCGGCACGCAAAAGACCGTGTACATCGGCGTCGTCACGCCCGTCATTTCCGTGCTGCTGTCGGTGCAATTCGAACAGTACCGGCCCGCCCCCATCGAATGGGTGGGCATGCTGCTATGTCTGTCCAGCGTGGCCTGGGCCCTGACCTCGGGCGCGCGCAAGACGGCTGCCGTCGCCTCCCTTTCCACCACTCCATCAACAAAGGCAATATGAGCACCTCTTCCACCCTCGCCATCCGTCCCGCCCAGGAAACCGACGTGGCCGCCATCTTCGGCATGATCCATGAACTGGCCGTGTTTGAAAAACTGGAACACATGATGATCGCCAAAGAATCCATGCTGCACGACAGTCTGTTCGGCAAGCACCCCGCGTGCGAAGCGCTGGTCGGCGAGGAAGATGGCGAGGTGCTGACGTTCGCCCTGTTCTTCCATAATTTTTCCACCTTCCTGTGCCGCAAGGGACTGTACCTGGAAGACCTGTATGTGAAGCAATCGGTGCGCGGCAAGGGCTATGGCAAGCAGATGCTGGTGGCCCTGGCGCAACTGGCCGTCGAACGCGATTGCGGCCGCTTCGAATGGTCGGTGCTGGACTGGAATGAAAACGCGATCAACTTCTACAAGGGCATGGGCGCGGACGTGATGCCGGACTGGCGCATCTGCCGGGTCGCTGGCGATGCCTTGACGCAATTGTCGGCAGGAACGCCGAAGCTTGCCTGATTGAAGGGGAACTGTAGCGAGCGGATGCGATTTGTGGCCGAGAAGCGGAACTGTACGCAAGTACGGGGCCGCCGAGGCAGTGAGCATCCCAGGGCGCAAGGCGCGCCGCGCAGTAAGTTCCAAAAAAATCCCCGCAGGCTAGCGGCACCGCGGGGTGAACCCATTGTCAAGTGGGAGGGGGAGAATGCAATCAACGGTTATCAATATAAACGCTACGACTTGCCAACGCGTCGACCTTTACATTTGCTTACCGGGCCTTACATTTGACTTAAGTCCGCTAACCAAGTGTCGCTCGGAGGACACTGATTATTTCCGTGGTTCAATCAACGTGCCATGCAAGCCGATATGTTGTTGCGCAACCCCACTGCCACCCTGCGCATTTTTATAGATTTGGTACACTGTCAGGCAGGCGATGCAGCCAGCAACCACGGCAAAAATGACCATGCGACGCTCCTTGAGTTTTTTGTAGGTATCAGGGAAAACAGAGCCTGCGGCCGATGATGTCCAAGCAGGGAAGATTCAGTGTGGCATCTTCGGCTGGTGGGGCATTGCGCAATATCAAACGCGTCAACGTGACGGCGCGCTGGCGTTTGATGCGACGCAAAATGGCGGCAATGCGCTCACACACAATGAACGAATCAATGAACGAATCGCATACGGGAGCCACATCATGAATGTCTCTGCCAAACCGCTCGTCATGAAAATCTACCGCGCCTACCTGCGCTCCCGCCTGGAACGCTACACGCGCGACTTGCAAGCCATCGCCGAACAGCGCGAAAACGACTTCCAGGCTGAACGCATCCTGCACCAGGCCGTCGTCTCGGTGCGCTCCAAACTGCATTCGCTGTGACGCCCTCAGTGCTGCCGGCCGGCCACGGCCCAGCGCTCCACCAGCTCGAACAAGCCTTGCGTCAGCAGGGCCAGCACGGCTGCTGGGATCGCGCCGGCCAGCAGCATGTCGTTGTCGTTCAGCGCCAGGCCGATGGTGATGCGTTCACCATAGCCGCCCGCGCCGATGAAGGCGGCGATGGTGGCCGTGCCCACGCTCATCACGGCGGCCGTTTTCACGCCCGCCAGCATGACGGGCAAGGCCAGCGGCAAGTCCACGTGCAGCAGGCGGTCGCGCCGGCTCAAGCCCAGCGCCAGCGCCGCCATGCGCAAGCCTTGCGGCACCTGCAAGATGCCCGTGCAGGTGTTGCGCACGATGGGCAGCAAGGCGTACACGAATAGCGCCACCAGCGCCGGCACGGTGCCGATCATGCCCAGCACAGGGATCAAGATCGCCAGCAGGGCCAGGGAGGGCACCGTCTGCAGCACGCCGACGAAGGCCAGCACCGTTTGCCGCAGCGGCGCCGAAAACGCCGCCAGCACGCCCAGCGGAATGCCGATCAGGCAGGCCAGCGCCACCGACAGCAGCACCAGAGTCACATGCTGGCGCGTCAGTGTCCACAGATCATCGCCGATGATTTTATCGAGCAGCTTGCTGCGCGCGGCGGACGGTTTGCTTGCCTGCGTGCCGGAGGCCAGCCACTGGTGCGCCACGTCAGAAAAACGCTTGCCATCGATTTCCACTGCCGCATTCATGGCGATCATGTCGCCCTCACTGATGCGCCCCTGCAGCCCTTGCAAGGCTTGCCAGGCGGCGGGAAAACGCGGCGGCAAGTCGAGCCGGTACAAGAGCATGGCGTCGTAGCGGGGAAAATACTGCTGCGTGTCGGCCAGCACGCGCAAGCCGTACTGACGGATCTTCGCGTCCGTTGAATAAATGTCGATCACGTCCACCTGGCGCTGCGCCAGCGCTTCATAGGCGATACCATGATCGAGCCCGCGCGGGCGCTGCGGCAAGCCATAGCGCGCGGCCAGGCCCGGCCAGCCATCGACGCGGCCGATGAATTCATGCGACAGCCCAAAGGTCAGGGCCGGGTGCTGCGCCAGCTGTCCCAGGCTGGCGAGGGATTGTTCATCACCGCGCATGGCCAGCGCATAGGTATTATTAAAGCCCAGCGGCACGGCCACGCCCAGCCCCAGCGCCGCCAGTTCGCGCCGCATCTGTTCCAGATCAATGGCTTTGTCGTGCTTGAGGATTTCGCTGGCGATCGTGCCCATGTATTCGGCATACACGTCGATGCTGCCCGCCTGCAGCGCAGCGAGCACGATGGCCGTATTGCCCAGTCCCTGGCGGTGCTCCGTCCTGACGTGCGGCGCGGCGCTCTGCTTGACGATTTCGCCGAGAATATACGATTCGGTAAAGCGCTTCGAGCCCACCTTCAAGGTGCCGCCGTCCTGGGCAAGGGAGGACATGGGCGCGGTGGCGAAGACTAGCGACAACAACAGGTAAACAACACGCACGCGGCGCTCCAGGACGAATGATCAGTCCGCCAAGCTTACCACCGGCGCGCGCCAGACACCGCCGTGCACCACGCCCGCGCACGGGTTCAGGCCCAGCGCATACGCCAGGTCGGCCGGGCGCGCGATGCGCCACAGGGCGAAATCGGCGCGCTTGCCCACTACCAGGCTGCCCGTTTCATGCTGCAGGCCCAGCGCGCGCGCCGCATGGCACGTAGCACCGGCCAGCGCTTCCTGCGGCGTCAGGCGCCACAGCGTGCACGCCATATTCATCGCCAGCAGCAAGGACGTCATGGGCGAGGTGCCCGGATTGCAATCGGTAGACACGGCCATCGGCACGCCGGCCGCGCGCAAAGCGATGACAGGAGGTTGCTGTACTTCGCGCAAAAAGTAATACGCGCCCGGCAGCAGCACGGCCACCGTGCCATGTTCTGCCATGGCGGCGATGCCCTCTTCCGATAAAAATTCCAGATGGTCGGCCGACAAGCCATCGTAGCGCGCCACCAGCGCCGCACCACCTAAATCAGACAGCTGCTCCGCATGCAGTTTCACGGGCAAGCCCAAGCCTCGCGCCGCCTCGAACACCCGCTGCGTTTGTGCCGGCGTAAAGCCGATGCGCTCGCAAAACGCGTCGACGGCGTCGACCAGGCCATCGCTGGCCAGCCGGGGCAGCATCTGCGCGCACAGCAGGTCGATATACGCATCGGGCTGGCCCGCATATTCGGGAGGCAGCGCGTGCGCGCCGAGGAAGGTGGTGCGCACAGTGACCGGTAGCTGTTTGCCTATCCTGCGCGCCACGCGCAGCATCTTCGCTTCGCTGTCCGCAGCCAGGCCGTAGCCGGACTTGATCTCCAGGGTGGTCACGCCCTCGGCCAGCAGCGCCAGCACGCGGGGCAGGCTTTGCCGCAGCAACTCGTCGTCGCTGGCCGCGCGCGTGGCGCGCACGGTGGACATGATGCCGCCGCCGGCGCGGCTGATGTCTTCATAGCTGGCGCCATTCAGGCGCGCCTCGAATTCGTCGCTGCGGTTGCCCGCGTGGACGATATGCGTATGGCAGTCGATCAGGCCGGGCGTCAGCCAGCAGCCCTGCCCATCGAGCAGCACCGCGCCGCTGGCCGGCAGCTCGTCGCCGGGACCGAACCAGGCGATGCGACCATCCTTGACGGCGATGGCCGCGTCCAGCAGCTCGCCATAACCGTGCTCCATGGTGGCCAGGTGGACGTTGTGGATGACCAGGTCCCAGTCTTGCATGGTGTTTTCCTCGTTAGATGAACAGGTCGACGCGGAACACGGCCGTGCGCTGCAGAGCTTCCAGCCGCCATTCCTGCGCATCGTCGGCATCGAGCAGCAGCGCGTCATGGCGGGCCAGCGCGAACTGCTGGTCGCTTGCGCGCGCCAGCACGAGTCCCTCGCCGGCGACGAACAGCAAGGTCGCTGCGCTGCGCCGCGCCAGCTTGCCCGGCGCCGTGATTTTTTCCAGCTGGTGGCGGCAGCGGTCACGCCGCGTCATCACGTTGAAATCCGTCGTGACGCCTTTCACTTGCGCGGACACGGCCGCCTCGCCGGGAAACCACAACATCGGTTGCGCCGCGCTCAAGGTCACCTTGCGCGTGCCCTCAAACGTCAGCTGCACGCTGTCGCCATCGACCAGCATCAGACTGCGGTCGATGCCGGGAAAGCTGGAAAACGGCCCACTGGCCGTGATCGTCGCCAGGCTGATACGCCAGTCGAAGTCGTCGAAGCCGGCGCCCAAGGGAGCAATGGCGATTTCCGTCGTACTGCCGCCGCCATTTTTCCATGGCGCGGCGCGCAGGCATTCGTGCGGAATGAAGGTCGCCATCAGAGCGCTCGCAGTTGCGCCAGGGTGCGCTTGTAGGCAGCCGCGATGGCGTCCTGCGCCACGTGGCGCCCGCCGCGCACCTGCCACTGGCCGCCGCACAGCACGTCGCGCACCAGCTTGTCGTTGCCGCAGAAGATAACACTGCCCAGCACATCGGCGATGGCCACGCCGCACAGATTCACATGCGCCTCGTCGAGCACCAGCAAGTCGGCGCGGCAGCCCGGCGCCAGGGCACCGAGCTTGCGTCCGGACGCCTGCGCGCCGCCGCGCAAGGCCGCCTGCCACAGGTAGTCGCCCACATGCCGCTCATCGGGTGTGGCGGCGACATTGCGCTGCTGGCGCTGCAAACGCTGGCCATATTCAAGCCAGCGCAATTCTTCCACCGGCGACTGCGATACATGGCTGTCGCTGCCGACGCCGAAGCGCCCGCCGGCGGCGATGAATTCGGCCAGCGGGAACAGGCCGTCGCCCAGGTTCGCCTCCGTCGTGGGGCACAGGCCCGCCACGGCGCCGCTGGCGGCCATCAGCGCCACCTCGTCAGACTGCACATGCGTGGCATGCACGAGGCACCAGCGCGCGTCGACATCGACCTGATCATACAGATACTGCACCGGGCGCCGGCCGCTGTAGTCAACACATTGGCGCACCTCGCCCTGCTGCTCGGCGATGTGGATGTGAATGGGGTGCAGTGGCGGCAGCGCTTGCGCCACTGCGCGGATCTGCGCCACGTCGGCGGCGCGCAGCGAGTGGGGCGCGAAGCCCACCTCCACCTGCCCGCCGCGCTGCGGCGCCAGCGCCTCGATGATGCGCAAGACATCATCCGCAGTGGTACGGAAGCGCGCCTGCTCGGGTTTGAGGGGTTGTGCGCCGAAGCCCGCATGGCTGTACAACACGGGCAGCATGGTCAGGCCGATGCCGCTGAGGCGCGCCGCGGCCAGCACCCGTTCCGCCGTTTCCGCGGGACGCGCATACAGCGCGCCGGCCGCATCGCGCTGCAGATAATGGAATTCGCACACGGCCGTGTAGCCATGGCGCAGGCATTCCGCGAACAGCTGTGCGGCGATGCTTTCCATCTGCTCCGGCGTGATGTGGCGCGCAAAGCGGTACATCAGGTCGCGCCAGGTCCAGAAACTATCCGCTACATGATTAACCTCGTCACCTGCAACCTCCGTCATGCCGCCCAGCGCCCGCTGGAACGCATGCGAATGCAGGTTGACCATGCCGGGCAAGACATATTGCGCCACTTCCACGCCAGGCGCCGGAACGGCATCCTCCTGGATGCGCGTCAGATCGCCGGCCGCATCCCATTCCAGCAGCACGTCGCGGCACCAGCCCTGCGGCAGCAGCGCATGGCGCGCAAACAAGCAGCCGCTCAACGCGCCACCCACGCCACGGCCGCGTCCATCATCTGACGCAGCAGCGGCTGCACCTTTGTCGCCAGGTCGGGCCGGTAGCCGAACGGCGCCGTCTCGTCCATGTACAGGCACTGGCACATCTCCAGCTGGATCGCATGCACGTGCTTGTCCGGCTGGCCGTAATGGCGCGTGATATGGCCGCCCTTGAAGCGGCCGTTGAGCGCCACGGTAAATTCATCCTGCGCGCGCGCGATATCGACCACGGCGGACGTCAGGCCGCTATTGCAGCTGACTCCATCGGCCGTGCCGAAGTTCAGGTCGGGCAGCTTGCCCTCAAAAAAACGCGGCACGTGCGAGGCGATGGAATGGGCATCCCACAGCACCACGGCGCCATGCACGCGCAGCAGGCGGTCCAGTTCCCCGCGCAGCTGCGCATGATACGGCGCCCAGTAGCGCTGCAACCGGCGCTGCACATCAGCCGCATCGGGCTCTTTGCCGGCCAGGTACAGCGGCTCGCGGTGAAAGGTATCGTTGGGCAGCAAGCCCGTCGTATCCTGGCCCGGATACAGATTCGTGTCTTCCTGCGGGCGATTCAAGTCGATGGTGTAGCGCGACCAGCGCGCCGACAGCACGGATGCATCCATCTCCTGCAAAAAGCCATACAGCTCGCGCAAATGCCAGTCCGTATCGGCCTTGATCAAGGCCTGCGGCGTCATGCGCGCGGCGATATCATCGGGTATGTCGGTGCCCACGTGGGGCATCGACACCAGCAGCGGGATGCTGCCTTCGTTGAAGCGGAAATCCATGCTTGTCTCCTTGCGCCCGCTCAGGCGTACAGCGGGGCGAACAAATTCTTGCACGTGCTGCTCAATTCACCGTGCAGCACCATCTGCTTGGCCGCTTCGATGTCCGGCGCGAAAAAGCGGTCGGCGTCGAAGAACGGCACCTTCTGGCGCAACTGGTGATGCACGTGTTCCAAGTGCGGCGAGGTTTTCAGCGGACGGTGGAAATCGATGCCCTGCGCAGCAGCCAGCAGCTCGATGCCGACGATGACGGCCGTGTTGTGCGCCATGTCGTCCAGGCGGCGCCCGGCGAACGTGGCCATGCTCACATGGTCTTCCTGGTTGGCGGACGTGGGCAGGCTGTCGACGCTGGCCGGATGCGCGAGCGACTTGTTTTCCGACGCCAGCGCGGCGGCCGTCACATGGGCGATCATGAAGCCGGAATTGACGCCCGGATCGCGCACCAGGAACGGTGGCAAGCCAGACAAGGTGGCGTCGATCAGCAGCGCGATGCGGCGCTCGGCCAGCGCGCCAATTTCGGCGATCGCCAGCGCCAGGGTGTCTGCCGCAAAAGCGACAGGCTCGGCGTGGAAGTTCCCGCCCGAGACGATTTCCGCCTGTCCGCCGGGACCATCCTGGAAAATCAGCGGATTGTCCGTGACGGCATTGGCTTCGATCAGCAGAGTACGGCCCACATTGCCGATCAAATCGAGGCAGGCGCCCATGACTTGCGGCTGGCAGCGCAGGCTGTACGGGTCTTGCACGCGCTCGTCGCCTTCCAGGTGCGAAGCGCGAATGGCGCTGTTGGCCACCAGTTGGCGATACATCTGCGCGGCCAGGATCTGCCCCGGCTGTCCGCGCACGGCGTGCACGCGCGCATCGAACGGCGCATCGCTGCCCTTGGCCGCATCGAGCGACAGCGCGCCCGTGACCATGGCCGCTTCCAGCAGGCGTTCTGCCATGAACAGGCCATGCAGCGTCAGCGCGTTCGACACTTGCGTGCCGTTGATCAGCGCCAGGCCCTCTTTTGCCGCCAGCACGACAGGCGCGATGCCGGCCTGCGCCAGCGCCTCGGGGGCCGGCATCAATTCGCCATTGACGCGCACGTCGCCCACGCCCAGCATGGCCAGGGTCATGTGTGACAGGGGTGCCAGGTCGCCCGAGGCGCCCACGGAACCCTTGGCGGGAATGGCCGGCATGATGCCCGCGTTGTACAGGGCGATCAGGGTATCGACGATCAGCGGGCGCACGCCGGAATAGCCGCGCGCCAGGCTGCCGATCTTCATCAGCATGATCAGGCGCACGACGGCGTCCGACAGCAGCTCTCCCGTGCCGACGGAATGCGACAGGATCAGGTTGCGCTGCAATTGCTCCAGCTTTTCATCGGGGATGCGCGTCTTGGCGAGCAGGCCGAAGCCCGTGTTGATGCCGTAGGCCGCATCGCCCTTGGCGACGATGGCTTGCACGGCCGCAGCCGACGCCTCGATGACGGGATACGCCTCGGCGGCGAGAATCAGTTTGGCGGGTGCGGCCCAGACGGCGCGCAGGTCGCCCAAGGTCATCGCGCCCGGTTTCAGGGTCCAACTTTTGGCGTGCTGTGTCATAGTCATTCGAGTCTAAGTCTCAAGGAAGCATGGGAAGAATCAGGCCGTTGCGCTTGGCGCAGGCGGCCGCTGTTTCATAGCCGGCATCGGCATGGCGCATCACGCCCGAGCCGCTGTCGTTGACCAGCACCCTGGCCAGGCGTTTTGCCGCGCTGTCCGTGCCGTCGGCCACGATGACCATGCCCGCATGCTGAGAATACCCCATTCCCACGCCGCCGCCATGGTGCAGCGAGACCCAGGTGGCGCCGCCGGCCGTGTTCAGCATGGCGTTCAGCAGCGGCCAGTCGGAGACGGCGTCGGTGCCATCCTTCATGCTTTCCGTCTCGCGGTTCGGGCTGGCGACGGACCCCGTATCGAGGTGGTCGCGGCCGATGACGATGGGCGCCTTCAGCTCGCCCGTGCGCACCATCTCGTTGAAGGCCAGTCCCGCAATGTGGCGCTCGCCCAGTCCCAGCCAGCAAATGCGTGCCGGCAGGCCCTGGAAGGCGATGCGCTCGCGCGCCATGTCCAGCCAGTGGTGCACCTGCGCATGGTGCGGGAACAGCTGCTTGATCTTCGCATCCGTTTTATAGATGTCTTCCGGGTCGCCCGACAGGGCCACCCAGCGGAACGGCCCCCGTCCTTCGCAAAATTGCGGGCGGATGTAGGCGGGCACGAAGCCGGGAAAATCGAAGGCGTTGTTCACGCCCTGGTCGAACGCCACCTGGCGGATGTTGTTGCCGTAATCGACAGTGTGCACGCCCATGGCGTGGAAATCGAGCATGGCTTGCACATGGGCGGCGCAGGAATCGGCGGCGGCCACCGTCAGACGCGCGTGGCGCTGCGGGTCCTGCTGCGCCGCCTTCCAGTCCGACACGCTCCAGCCGCGCGGCAAATAGCCGTTGACCAGGTCATGCGCAGACGTCTGGTCCGTCACCAAGTCCGGCAGCAGGCCGCCCGCTTTCGCGCGGCGCACGAGTTCCGGCAACACTTCGGCCGCGTTGCCCAGCAAGCCAATGGAAATGGCTTCCTTGCGCTGCGTATGGTATTTGACCAATTCCAGGGCTTCGTCCAGGCTGGCCGCCTGCTTGTCCAGGTAGCGCGTGCGCAAACGGAAGTCGATGCTGCTTTGCTGGCATTCGATATTGAGCGACACGGCACCGGCCATGGTGGCGGCCAGCGGCTGCGCGCCGCCCATGCCGCCCAGGCCCGCCGTCAAAATCCAGCGCCCGCCCCAGTCGCCGCCGAAATGCTGGCGGCCCGCTTCGGCGAAGGTTTCATACGTGCCCTGCACGATGCCCTGCGTGCCGATGTAGATCCAGCTGCCGGCCGTCATCTGGCCGTACATGAACAGGCCTTGCCGATCGAGTTCGTTGAAGTGTTCCCAGTTGGCCCATTTCGGCACCAGGTTGGAGTTGGCGATCAGTACGCGCGGCGCGTCCGCGTGGGTCTGGAACACGCCCACCGGCTTGCCGGACTGGATCAGCAAGGTCTGGTCGTCTTCCAGTTCGCGCAGCGAGGCGAGAATCTGGTCGAAACAGGCCCAGTTGCGGGCGGCGCGGCCGATGCCGCCGTAGACGACCAGATGCTGCGGATTTTCCGCCACTTCCGGGTCCAGATTATTTTGCAACATGCGGTAAGCCGCCTCGGCCTGCCAACTCTTGCAAGCCATGACCGTGCCGCGCGGGGCGCGGATGGTACGGCTGGCATCAAAGCGTGGATCGGTGTCCATTGTGCTGTTCATGCTGTCTCCTCGTAGGGTGCAAGCGGACATGCGTGGTCCGCTCTGGTGCTCCCAGCATAGGTTGTCTATACAACCAAGTCAACAGGTTTTCTTTGGGGTCAGACCCGCCGGGTCTGACCCCAGCCTTTATTTTTTCTCGAACACGCGCTTGCCCGCCACCCACGTCTGCAGCACCTGCGTCTTGCCGATAGCCGTCGGCGCCACCTTGAACAAGTCCTGGTCAACGACGATGAAATCCGCCCATTTGCCCGCTTCCAGGGTGCCGATGACCTTTTCCTGGTGCGCCGCCCAGGCCGCGTCCAGGGTGAAGCAGCGCAGCGCTTGCGTCACCGTCATGGCTTGCTGCGGATACCAGCCGCCGGCTGGGAAACCGTCGCTGTTTTGCCGCGTGACGGCCGCGTGGATGCCCTCGAACGGATTCGGCGACTCGATAGGGAAGTCCGAACCGCAGGCGATGCGCGAACCCTGCTGGAGGAAGGTGCGCCACGCATATGCGCCCTTGATGCGCTCGTGCCCCACGCGCTGCTCCGCCATGTTCTGGTCGGACGTGGCGTGCGTCGGCTGCATCGATGGCACGATGCCGAGCCTCTTGAAGCGTGGGATGTCGCTCAATTGCACCACCTGCGCGTGCTCCATGCGGTGGCGCAGGCCCACGCTGCGGTATTGCGCGCTCAAGGCCTGGTAACCGTCGAGGATTTGATGGTTGCCCGCGTCGCCGATGGCGTGCACGTTCACCTGGTAGCCGGCGCGCATGGCTTTTTCCATCTTCGCGCGCATGGCATCATCCTTGTAGAACAGCAGGCCGCGGGTAGAAGCATCGTCGCTGTACGGCGCCAGCAGGGCCGCGCCGCGGCTGCCCAGGGCGCCGTCGGATAGCAGTTTGACGGCGCGCAAGGCGTACATGTCGCGCGCATAGCTAGTTAAAGGGCCGTTTTTCGACAGCGCGTCAAAGTCATCCGTGGTATCGGCAATCATGCCGTACACGCGCACCGTCAGCTTGCCGTGGTCCGCATAGTCGCGGAACAATCGGTCCTGCATCTGGCCGATGCCCGCATCGTGCACGCTGGTCAGGCCCACTTGCGACAGCTGCGCCAGCGCGCCATCGAGGGCAGCGCGGTTTTCCACGTCGCCCGGTTTAGGCAGCACGGCGTCCATCAAGTCCATGGCGTTATCGACCAGCACACCGGTGGCATTGCCGTTCGCATCGCGGACTATCTTGCCGCCCGCCGGATCTGGCGTGGCGCGCGTGATACCGGCCAGCGCCAGCGCGCGGCTGTTGGCCCAGCCCGCGTGGCCATCGACGCGGCGCAACCACACGGGCCGCGCACTTTCCGCCGCATCGAGCTCAAACGCCGTGGGAAAGCGCCCCAGCTTCCAGATTTCCTGGTTCCAGCCACTGCCGATGATCCAGCTGCGTTCCGGATGCGCGCGGGCGAAGTCGCCCACGGCCTGCACGGCGGCCGGCAGCGAGGACGAACCGTACAACATCACGCCGCTGGCAATCGTCCCCAGGCCGAACACGTGGCCATGCGCGTCGATCAGGCCCGGCAACACGGTTGCTCCCTGCACGTCGACATGGGTGGCGCCCTTGGCCGCCTTGCGCTTCACCTGCGCGGCACTGCCGACGGCGAGCAGCTTGCCCCCGTCGTCAAACGCCAGCGCCGTGAAGCGCACTACCTTGCCGTGCGCGTCGAGCGTGTAGCCGTTGGCATTGTCGATGACGGTATCGGCGTGGGCGTGGCCCAAGGTGCCAAGGCAGGCGAGAACGAGCAGGGTGCGGCGCAGTGGCAGGGTCGGCATTTCCATCTCCAAGTCTTGAATGAAAAGACGAGTGTATAGAAATTGGCAAAATGGTCAATCAGGCAGCGTGCGGCTGCCTTAGCATCAGCCAGTAATCGCACCCCGTGACAGCTTCCGCGTAGCGTCCCGCCACCGCGAAGCCCATCCGGCCATAGAACGGCAGGCTGCGCTCATTGTAGGTCTCCAGGAAGCACAGGGCACGAGCCGCATCGACGGCCGCCAGGCCAGGCGCCAGCACGGACGCGCCCAATCCCCGGCCCTGTGCGTCCGGGTGGATGCCGGCGATCGACAGATACCACGCGTCCTGCAGACCATGTGGCGCCAGCGCGTGCTCCATGTTCTCGACGATGGCCGAAAAGTGTGCAAAGCCGCGCTCCCCCAGCAGCGCGCGCAAGGCGTCTTCGCGCTGCGCGTACGCGGCCTGGCGCAGGGCCGCCGGCGTATCCGTGGTCCAGATCGCGGCGCCATTTCCCCCGTCATCAGCCAGGTCGACGCGGCCCGCCTGCTCGCCCTCGGCCAGCGCCAGCGCGAAGTAAGCACCCAGCATTTCCAGCCGGGCCGCCTCGTCCTCGCCGCACGCCACCGTGACAGCGCGGTAAAACGGGTCGCCGATCAGGGCGGCGGCCAGGCTGCGAGAGGTGCGGGAGGCTTCGGTGTGGGATGGGCGGGACATGGTTCTCTTTCTTTGTGTTAAAACGCCCGGCATCTTAGCGCAAGCGCGCAGGCCTTGCGCCTGGTCAATACTTCCCCGCCGCCGCTGTCCTACGCTGGCGTTTTATCGCGGAGGTTCCATGGCCAGGCACCATGTCATCAGCACCACCGCATGCGACGTGTTCTTCAAGCTCGTGAGCCACCAGAAGAAGAACCTGGGCGCGCACTTCGACAGCATGATCGTCACCTTCAGCGCCGACGGCCAACCCGTGCTGGGCGCCACCCTGCGCAATGCAAAAAGCGGCTGCGAACTGCACCGCCTGGCCGGCCAGCCCGACGAATGCTGGTGCTGCGGCTACGACGAGCAGCTGGAATTCGTCTCGCAAAATAAGGTGCCGCTGGCGCACGCCGACTACCGCCTCACCTTGAGCAATGGCGAAACGTGGACGGGGACGACGGATGCAAAGGGACGCACGGGGCGCGTGGCCAGCAAGCAGGAAGCGCAAATTACCCAGGCCGAATTCCTGCCGCACGCGGATAAATCGCCATGTTGCGCCGCCGCGCCAAAACACGCTGCGCCAGCCATCAAGGTCGTCCAACTGGAAGGCATCAAGACGACCGACAAGGACGTCGGTTCGTCCGTCAAACAGGTCAAAGTGAAAGACAAGGTTCGCCCGCTGACCAAGGGTGAGATCGACATGGCGTGGATGCTGTTCCAGGATGCGATCGACTATGGCAAGGTCAAGGTGCATGGGGAGCCGTATTTGTGGTTTGGCTTGCAGCCCAAGAACGTGGCTATGACGCCGGATGGGGAGATTTATTTTCATCCGTCGGAATTTCGAGAAGATTTTTCAAAGGAAAAGCCAAGGCCGAAAAACTGGTTCATGCATGAAATGGTCCATGTTTGGCAGCATCAATTAAATTATCCGGTGGCGATACGGGGTCTTGTCAGGCTAGGTTTGGATTACAAGTATGTGCTAATCCCAAAGAAAAAATTATCAGACTACAACATGGAAGCCCAGGGTGATCTGCTCGCCGACTATCACACATTGAAGTATTTAAAAGATCCAGACGCAATGCGTCAACCTAAATATCAACACTCACTAAAACTTTATGAAGAGGTACTACATGAGTTTTTTAAAGATAGGAAAAGCAAGGCAAATCTGCCTGGCCGTAATGCTGAACATGAGCCTTTGTTTGACATACCATGACGCTTTCGGCATGTCCCGCATGGCATACGCGGAAGTACAGCTAAAAAATGGCACTCCCTGTTTCTCCATTTCTGAAAAGGAAGAAGCGCGTAACGGGGTTCCGCAGATTAGTGCGGTCGTACTGACAGATGTATCCGTCAAGCCAGCAGTCAAAGTATGGTCTTTTCTTTTACCGGGCGCAGCGACTATTCCTGTTCATGCCAGGTCCTGCCTTCTGTATGGAGTTGCACCAGCAACAGCAGAGGTCAAGCCACCCAAAGCGCCGCCGCTGAAAACGGGGCGCATGTATGACGTCTTCCTGAACGGTGGGCCAGCCGATCCATCGGACCCTACTCGCGGTTACGTGGGCAAGTTTTGCTTATTCACCGACATCTCCGGGGAGCGCAAGATTCTTCGTATCGACAGCGATAGCCAAGCCTGGATAGATGAAATCTGTTCCGTTCAGAAATAGGGAAAACATGATGTCCTTGCAGCAGAATGCCCTGTTCATACTGCTCATGTCCCTCGGCCTGCATGCCTGTGCAACATCACGCATCGCCGATGCTGAAATCAGTTCCGTGAATGGCACACCCTGCTTCACAATCTTGCTAACGGAAGAAAATCGCAACGGCCAGCCACTCCTGGGAGCACTCAGCATTTCAGATCTGTCAGAAAAGCCCGTCGTTGGTGTATGGAGTTTTTATATGACTGGTGGAAAAAAAGTACCGCTCTCGTCAAAAATTTGCCTTCGATATGGCGATCTTCCTCAGGGAGCGGACGGCATGCCCGCCCCTGAACTGCAAACAGGACGGGTCTATAGCATTTTCCTCAATGGAAGACCAAATGATCCTGCAGACCCCACCTATGGCTACATGGGAAAATTTTGCATACTAGCCACGGCCACTGGTGAACGAAAAATCATCGCCATTGGCAGCGACACGCCAGCATGGAAACAGGATAGTTGCACGGAACATTCGCTCATCAGATAGTGCGGGGATCGCCATGCCACATCGTCACACACTGCTATTCCTGCTTGCCACGCTGACGACTATCAATGTCTCGGCGTGGTCGCGCATGGCTGATGCCCGCATTCACTCTGTCAACGGCATGCCCTGCTTCTCAATTACAAAAAAGGAAGAGGCGCGCAATGGCCTGCCATTTCTTGGCGCACTCATGGTTTCAGACATGTCCGTGCAACCGGTAAAAGAAGTATGGGGACTCTCCATGCCTCCAGACATGCCGCTACCCATCCGCGCCAGCATATGTATACGTTATGGAAACGTGCCTACCGGCGCGACGGGCATACGCGCTGAAAAACTGATACCCGGGCATTTTTATCATGTGTTCCTAAATGGCCGCCCCAAAGATCCGTCCGATCCAACCTATGGCTATCAAGGCAAATTCTGCGTGAGAACTACGGCTGCTGGCAGCCAGCAAGTCATTCCTATTATCAGCGGCATGCAGGCCTGGATCGATGAAGTTTGCCCACTTCCTCCCTAGCACCTTCAGGGCTTCGGAGGCACCACTTGACTCGTCTCTTCCTCCCCCCGCCTTGCCGGCGCCCTGAACCACTCACTAGGCGGCACCACGTGCGACTCTTTCGGGTCATCGATGTAGTGCGGCGAGGTGATTTGCACGTCGAATTCGTTGAAGACGTCGATGATGTTCTGGTGCAAGCGGTTCAGCACTTCGGCGCGCTGGCGGGGGACTTCGGCGCTGGCGTAGGCGACCAGGCGGTATTGCACGTAGTAATCCTGCAGCGCCAGTTGCATCACGTACGGTTTCGGCGTGGTCGACAGTTCCGGCGTGCGCGACGCGGCCAGTTCCAGCATGGCGTGCACCTGGCGCCACGGCGTGGCATAGCCGATGGTGACGGTGGAGTCGAGCACGAAGCCGCCGCCGGGCTGGGCGCGCGAATAGTTTTTCGTCGTTTGCGACATGACCCAAGCGTTCGGCAAGGCAACTTCCTCGCCCAGGCCCGTGCGCAGGCGCGTCTCGAACATGCCCACGTCGACCACCGTGCCTTCGCTGTCGCCCACGCGCACATATTCGCCCTTGCGCAGGGCGCGCGTGTACATCAGGATCAGGCCGCTCGCGCCCTGGCCGACGATGCTCGACGCACCAATCGACACCATCAGGCCGACCAGCACGGAGAGTCCCTGGAAGGCGGCCGTGTGCGAGCCGGGCAGATACGGATACGCCATGGCCAGCGCGAACAGCCAGATCACCACGCTGGCGATGCGGCGCGTCGGCAGGGCCGTGTCCTTGTCGAGCCAGCCGATCTGCAATTCGCCGCTTTCCACGCGCTTGAACAGCGAGGCGGCCGTGGCGGCGATCAGGCGCGCGATGGCGAAGATCACGCACACCAGCACCAGCCCCGGCAAGGCGCCGATGATGGCGTGCAAGACATCGGCCGCCACGTCGAACAGATAGCCGCTCAGGCTTTCGCCCCAGGAACGCGTGTAGGGCAGGCGGCCCAGCACGAAGGCAGCCCACAGATACGTGGCCATCAGGCGCAAGCCCCACAGCACGGCGCTCAGCAGTTGATACGCGAAGGCGATGTAGTGCTCGGCGTCGAGCACGCGCACATTCTTCAGGCGCACATCGCGCAGGCGCGAGGCCAGCAGGATGCCGCTGCGGCGCTTGGCCCAGCGGTAAAAGCGCGTCAATCCCAGCCACACCAGCCAGAACACGAGGGTGGCGGCCGCGCATACGGCGGCGGCGATCGCCAGGTAGCGCCAGCTGCTCTGCTCGCGATAGTCGAGCACGGCCTTGCTCAACTCGCCAGCCGCCACTTTCGCCACGCTTTCCGTCGTGTCGCCGGCCAACTGGTTGACGTCGCCGGGCACGACGACGAACAGCTGCACGCCGTCGAGCAGCACTTGCGTGCCTTCAGGAATCATGCGCGTGCTCGTCTGCAAGGGACCGTTTTTCGCCAGCACGCCTTCCAGGCGGCGCTGCGCGCCGATGGCGCGTTCATCGGGCGGATAGCCGGCCAGCGCGGCGCGGAAGATGAATACCTTGCGGTTGGCAAACATCAGCGGCGCCGTCCTGGCCGCCGCAGCCTGTGACGGCGCGATGGTAGTCGCGGCTTGCGCAAAGAGCGAGGATGCGCCATCGTCCGCGTGGGCTGCGGGCAACAGGAACATGGTCAACAGGCACAGCAGGCGGAGCAACGCGGACATGGCAGAAATGAAAGAGTGACAAGAAGAGCCATCATGCCATGTAATCCTGGAAACTCAAGCGTCGCAGCTAGCGTTCAGCTCGCATCGTGAAAAATGATGCCCAGGGTGTGGCGCAAGCCAGAACGCAGGCGCGACACGCCATGGCGCATGTTGACGCGGTAACTGCCGCGCATGCCATTCACGGGGCGCTGCGCCACGGGAAAGAGGACGGCGTCGCCCTGCGCCAGCGGCACGACCTCGGCGCGCGACTGCATGCGCGGGCGCTGCTCCGTCAGCACGAACTCGCCGCCCGTGAAATCGTCTTGCGGGCGCGACAGCAGCACGGCCAGTTGCAGCGGAAACACGTGCTCGCCATACAGGTCCTGGTGCAGGCAGTTGTAATCGCCTGCGCGGTAGCGCAAGAGCAAGGGCGTGGGCCGCGTCTGCCCGGCCGCATGGCAGCGCGCCAGGAAATCGGCGTGACTGGGCGGAAAGCGCGTCTCCAGGCCCATGCTGGCATGCCAGCGGTTGGCGATCGCTGCCAGAGGCGAATACAAGCGCGTGCGCAGATCGGCGACGACGTCGGGCAGCGGATACGCCCAGTACTGGTACTCGCCCTGGCCAAAACCGTGGCGCTGCATCACGACCTTGCTGCGAAAACGCGACGCCTCGTCATACTGCGCCGCCAGCGCGGCGCAGGCATCCGCATCGAGCAAGCCCGGCACGACGGCATAGCCATGCGCATTGAGCGCATCCTCGATTTGCCGCCAGTCCAGCGCCCTCACCGCTCGCCCTCGCGCTCCAGCAGCGCCTGCTTGCGCTCCACGCCCCAGCGGTAGCCGGACAGCGCGCCATCGTTGCGCACCACGCGGTGACAAGGGATGGCGACGGCCAGCGCATTCGCGGCGCAGGCGCCCGCCACGGCCCGCGCGCCGTGCGGGGCGCCGATGCGCCGCGCCAGCTCGGCATAGCTGACCGTGCTGCCGGCGGGAATGTCGCGCAAGGCTTGCCACACGCGCTGCTGGAACACGGTGCCGCGCACGTCGAGCGGCAAGTCCAGACCGATAGCGGGCGCTTCGACCAGGCCGATCACCTGCGCCACCGTCTGTTCATAGTCCGCTTCCGCGCCGCGCAGCTCGGCTTGCGGAAAGCGGTCCTGCAAGTCGCGCAGCAGCACTTCCGGGTCGTCATCGATCAAAATGGCGCAAATGCCCTTCTCCGTGCTGGCCACCAGGATGGCGCCCAGCGAACAGGCGCCGATGGCGAAGCGGATCACGGCGCCGCTGCCGCCAGCGCGAAACGCGCCCGGCGTCATGCCCAGCAAGCCCGGCGTGGCGGCATACAGGCGGCCGCTGGAATTGAAACCGGCCGCATATAACGTTTCCGTGACGTTCGCCGCGCCCTGCAAGCCGGCCTTCAGGCGCTCGCCGCGCCGCGCCGCCGCATAGGCTTTTGGCGTGATGCCCGTGTGCGCCTTGAAGACACGGTGAAAGTGAAAGCGGCTCATGCCGGCGGCACTGGCAAGGCTGTCCAGGTCAGGCAGCTCGTCGCTGGCATCGATCAAACGGCAGATGTCGGCCACGATGGCCGCCTGGCGCTGGGCCAGCGGCGGCAAATTCGGTTTGCAGCGCAGGCAGGGGCGAAAGCCGGCCGCCTCCGCCTGCTCGCAGCTGGCGTGGAACGCCACGTTGCGGCGCAAGGCGGGACGCGCGGCGCAGGAAGGACGGCAATACACGCCCGTCGTGCGCACCGAGTAATAAAAGACGCCGTCGGCGTCGGGCGCGCGCCGCTGCAGGGCGTCCCAGCGTTCATCATCGGTGGTGTAAGAGTGATCCATGTCGGACTCCGTGCTTGTCATTGGCAAGTAGCCAGCATAGCCAGCAGCCGCGCGCGCCACACTCCGGCGCTTGCTTTTGAATTCAAAAAAGGCTGGCGGCAGGCGGCGTGCTCGGTGCTAAAATCGGCCATCGCGCCTCCAGCCGGGGGCGCGCCCTGCCCGCGCCCCCGGAGAAACCGCATTGGACGATCATACTACCCAGGAAAATACGCCCATTTTCCAGCGCATCAAGGATTTTCTGCTGGCCGGCATCGCCGCCGGACGCTGGAAGGAAGGCGACGTGATTCCCTCCGAGCAAGCCCTGGTAAAACAATTCGGCGTCTCGCGCATGACGGTCAACCGCGCCGTGCGCGAACTGACCAGCGAGCAAATACTGACGCGGCGCCAGGGTTCCGGCACCTACGTGGCGCAGCAAAAATACCAGGCGACCTTGTTGGAAATCAAAAGTATCGCCGATGAAGTGCGCGCGCGTGGGCATATCCACCGCAGCAGCTTGCAATTACTCGAACGCACCAAGGCCTCGGATTTGCTGGCCAAGCAATTCGGCTTGCCGCCGGAACACCCGCTGTTTCATTCGCTGATCGTGCATTTTGAAAACGGCGTGCCGATCCAGGTGGAAGACCGCTGGGTCAATCCCGAATGCGCGCCCGATTACATGACGCAGGATTTTTCCAGCATCACGCCGAACGAATACCTGATGGCCGCCGCCCCGCTGCAAGGCGCCACCTACAGCATCGAGGCGCTGTCGGCGCCGCGCGACATCGCCGAAATGCTGGCCATCGACACCAAACAGCCATGCCTGGTGCTGCGCCGCCAGACGCGCTCGGGCGGCAAGATCGCCTCGATCGCCACCATGTGGCATCCCGGACACCGCTATCAGTTTGCAGGAAGCTTCGCCTAAGGTTATCGCCGCAATTGAGTAGCACGATTTCGCGCCAACTTTCTCACGAATTCTCACCAAATCGCAAAAAAAACAGCCATTCCGGGGCAAAAAAAATCCCGTTTTGGCCGTTTCAGAACTTAACTACTGCGACTAAATATTCGATGCTATAGTTGCCGCCAGAAAGCGCCGCAGGCGTTTATTTGAGCGCGCATCATGCCCTGTCAGCCCAGTTCAATCATGCCCCAGAAAGGGATGCATTTGTCGTATTGCAGCCACACGAGTTTCAGCGCACCGCGCCGACGGCGCCCTGCGCTGCGTCGGCTCGCTCGCATGATACTGGCGGCAGGCATGGCATTCTCGCTGCCGGTGCAGGCGGCGGTACACGGCATGGCGCCGACACTGCTGTGGCCGTACGCTGCCGCCAGCGCCACCGCCCTGGCGGGACTGGCTTGCTGGCAAGCCTGGCGGCTGCGGCAACAACTGCGCCACCGGCTCCTGCCCGCCCATGCCCTGAGCGAACAGGATGCGGGGCAAGCCTTGCGCGGCGCGGCCCTGACTGGCTGGACTTGGCGGCGCCAGTCCGACCGCTTGCAGTTCGCTTCCCAGTACCAGGACGTGCTGGGCGACAAGAGCGCCAGGCTCGACCATACACTGGCCGACTGGCTGGCCGAAGTACACCGCGACGACCGCGCACGCCTGAGTCTTACATTTCGCCAGCATCTGGATGGCCAGGCGCACGGCACCTTCAATTGCGAATTCCGTTTGCGCCACAGCGACGGCCACTGGCGCTGGCTGCTGGCGCGCGGCGCCGTGCTGGCACGCGCCTCGGATGGCGCCGCCACCCACGCCAGCGGCATCGTCTGCGATATCAGCGAACGCAAGCAGGACGAGCAATCGCGCATGCGTTCGATGCTGGAAGCGGCGCCCGAAGCCATGCTGGTAGCCGACGTGGAGGGCAAGGTGCATTACGCGAATCAGATCGGCGCGCGCTGTTTCGGCTATCCGCTGGCAGAATTGACGGGCATGTCGCTGGAGCAACTGGTGCCGGAAAGCACGGCCAACCACTCCGTGGGCGACCCGCAAGCGCGGCACAGCCTGCCGGGCCGGGTGATGATGGCGCGCCGCCGCGATGGCACGCACTTCCCCGCCAAGGTCAGCCTGTCGCCGCTGCGCATGGCCGGGCAAGTGTTTTCCATCGTCTCGCTGCGCGACATGACGCAGCGCCAGCGCGCCGAAGAAGCCTTGCACGCCAGTTCGGAACGCTACCGCCTGATCGTGCAGACGGCGGCCGAAGGCATCTGGATGACGGATGCGGACGGCAAAACCACCTTCGTCAACCCGAAGATGGCGCACATGCTGGGCTATACGGTGCAGGAAATGCTGGGCCGTCCCATGCTCGACTTCATGGACCGCGACAGCCAGTTGCTGATGCAGCGGCGCCTGGCCAGCCACGGCAGCTTGGCCAGCCAGCCGGACCAGGTCGACTTCCGCTTCTTCCGCAAGGACTTGTCCAGCCTGTGGGGCTTGCTGTCGAGCACCAGTATCCAGTCGGAGAATGGCGAGCCGGGCGGCACGCTGGCGATGATTACCGACATCACGGAACGGCGCCAGGCGTCCATCGCCCTGTCGAACTCCAGCCAGCGCATGGCCTCCGTGTTCGGCGCCGTGACGAATGGCCTGGTGGTGCAGGACAGCCAAGGCCACATCCTGGAAAGCAACGCCGCCGCCGAGCGCATGCTGGCGGCCAGTCCGGCCAGTCCGGCCAACCGCAGCCTGTGGCAAGCCATCCGCGAAGATGGTTCCGCTTTCGACCAGCGCAGCCATCCCGTGCACATCACCCTGTCGACGGGTGTCGCCATGCGCGACGTGCTGATGGGTGTGCAGCAGCCTGACGGCAGCCTGTCGTGGCTGTCCGTAAATACCGAGGCCATCCGCGATGAGTACGGCAAGGTGGGCATGGTGGTGGCCAGCCTGACGGACATCACGTATCACAAGCGCAGCGAGAGCGCCTTGCGCGAACTCAATGAACACTTGGAAGAGCGCGTGGCGCAGCGCACGGAGCAACTGGACCAGGCCAAGCAGGTGGCCGAAGAGGCCAGCCTGGCGAAAGGACAATTCCTGGCCAACATGAGCCATGAAATCCGCACGCCGATGAATGGCGTGATCGGCATGGCGTATCTGGCCCTCAAAACAGACCTGGAACCGCGCCAGCGCGATTACCTGGAAAAAATCCGCTTCGCCGGCGAACATTTGCTGGGCATCATCGACGATATTCTCGACATCTCGAAAATCGAGGCGGGCAAGCTGGAAATCGAGCGCGTCAACTTCAGCTTCGACCACGTGGTGCAAACCCTGATGACGGTGGTGGCGCCGCGCGCCGCCAGCAAGAACCTGGAACTGCTGTTCGAGATCGACCCGCAATTGCCGGCCGTGCTGGTGGGCGACCCGCTGCGCCTGGGGCAAGTGCTGATTAACTACGCCAATAACGCCATCAAGTTCAGCGAACAGGGCAGCATCACCGTGAAAGTGCGCAAAGTGGTGGCGGACGCCAAGCACTGCCTGGTGCGCTTCGAAGTGTGCGACCACGGCATCGGCCTGTCGCAGGATGAAATGAGTAAACTGTTCCAGTCCTTCCAGCAAGCCGACACCTCCACCACGCGCGAATATGGCGGCACGGGCCTGGGCCTGGCCATCTGCAAGCAGCTGGCCCAGCTGATGGGTGGCGACGTGGGCGTCGACAGCCGCCCCGGCGCCGGCAGCACCTTCTGGTTCACGGCCAATCTGGGTATTTCCGACCAGGCGGCGCCGGCCATGCTCGACAGCATGGCGCAGACGGCAGCGGCCATGCGCGCCAGCGCCGACGCCGCCCTGGTCATGCGCACGCTCAAGCATGCGCGCATCCTGCTGGTGGAAGACAACACCTTCAACCAGCAAGTGGCGCTGGAATTGCTGGAAGAAGCGGGCGCCTCCGTCTGCCTGGCCAACAATGGCGAAGAGGCGCTTGACCTGCTGCGCCAGACGCAGTTCGACTGCGTACTGATGGACGTGCAGATGCCGTTGATGGATGGCTTGCAAGCGACGCGCCACATCCGCGCCGACCCGCAGCTGGCGCATCTGCGCGTGCTGGCCATGACGGCCACGGCCACCAGTGAAGACCGCGTGCGCTGCCTGGAGGCGGGCATGGACGATTTCATTTCCAAACCGATCCAGCCGGCCATGATGTACCAGACCATCGCCAGCTGGCTGCCGGCGCGCGAGACACCGTCGCCGCCCGCGCGCAGCCGCGCCGCGCCCGCCTTCAAGACCACGCTGGCCGGCGATCCGCAAGTGATCGACCTGTCCATCCTGGCCAAGTTGCTGGGCTACAACCCGGAAAAAGTGCGTAAATTTGCCTTCAAGTTCCTGCAGACGACGCAGGATGGCTTTGGCGACATCGATGCGGCCCTGGCACGCGGCGACGTGCACCAGGTACGCGAACTGGGGCACCGCATCAAGTCCTCGGCGCGCACCGTGGGGGCCCTGGGGCTGGCCGAACTGTGCCAGAACCTGGAAACCCTGGCGCCGGGCGAACCGGCCGACGAGGCTGAACGGGCACAACACATTGTGGCGCGCCTGTGGCCCCTGCTGGAACTGATTACCGAACAAATCATGAATAACACCAGCTTTGCCAATGACGATTAGCTACCGCCAAATCACCTTACGGCAAGGTATCGGCATCGACAACGATGCAGCATATCAATAGGAAGACAGAACGATGAATACTGTATCAAACCAAGCAAGCCGGGAACACAACGAAGCAGGCCTGGCGCCGTTGCGCGTGCTGCTGCTGGACGACGACGTTTTCATGCTCGACGTGCTGAGCGACATGCTCGAGCAAATGGGCCCGTTCGACATCCGCTGCGAATCGCACAGCGAACAGGCGCTGGCGGCCCTGAAGCAGCACCAGCCCGACCTGCTGATCTGCGACCTGTCCATGCCCGACATCGACGGCATCGAATTTCTGCGCATGGCGGCGGAGAATGGCTTCCGCGGCGGCGTAGTATTGCTGTCGGGTCTGCATTCGGCCGTGCGCCTGGCGGCCGAACGCCTGGCCGTGGCCAATGGCCTGCATATATTAGGCACCTTCCGCAAGCCGATGGAAAGCGCGGAATTGCAGCTCATGGTGAACTTGCAACTGCAGCACACGGCGCGTCTGGCCAGCGTACATGCCTGAGCGCGGAGGATGGCCGGAGGGCGGGTACGGCGCTGCGGGCCAGCAGGCATGCGGCTTTGCCGCCCTGCCTGCACGCGCGGTGGCGATATGCCTCAAGTTTTTCTGCAATAATCGCCACGCTTTGAAAAAATGGGTTATTATTTCAGCCATCCCCGCCTGCATACCTCTGGTCGCACCTTCCAAGAATATTGAAGTCGTGCCCATTGTCCCCATCTGCTAGCTGCATTCCAGGAAGCATGGATGGCGAACCAGCGTATGGTTAATCCCAGGCATTATTGATCCCACCCTCATTTGAGGAAAATATGAGCGAAAATATCAAACACATTAGCGATGCATCTTTTGAAGCAGACGTCCTGAAATCCGACTTGCCCGTCCTGGTGGACTTCTGGGCTGAATGGTGCGGTCCCTGCAAGGCCATCGCCCCGATCCTGGAAGAAGTGGCCAAGGAATACGCCGGCCGCATCGTGATCGCCAAGATGGACGTGGACGCCAACCAGGCAGTGCCTGCCAAGTTCGGCATCCGCGGCATCCCGACCCTGATCCTGTTCAAGGATGGTGTCGCAGCTGCGCAAAAAGTGGGCGCCATGGCCAAGGGCCAGTTGACCGCTTTCGTCGACAGCAACATTTAATGTATGATAGGCAGCGCTGCGCCCGCAGCGCCGCCTGACTGGATAGACCGGGAAGCGGCTTTGCCATCATTCGTGCACAGCCTGCCCCATAATTAATCAACGCCACGCAGTCCCCTCCCCTACCTTTACATCCCGTCTCGGGACACTCAACACATATGCATTTATCCGAACTAAAGGCCCTACACGTATCCGCCCTGCTTGAGATGGCGATCGGTCTTGACATTGACAACGCAGCCCGCTTGCGCAAACAGGAGCTGATGTTCGCTATCCTGAAAAAACGCGCCAAGTCCGGCGAACAGATTTTTGGCGACGGCGCCCTGGAAGTGCTGCCAGACGGCTTCGGCTTCCTGCGCTCGCCTGACGCCAGCTACATGGCGTCCACCGATGACATTTACATCTCCCCTTCGCAAATCCGCCGCTTCAATCTGCACACCGGCGATTCGATCGAGGGCGAGGTACGGACCCCGAAAGATGGCGAACGCTATTTCGCATTGGTCAAAGTCGACAAGGTCAACGGCGAATCGCCGGAGATGTCGAAACACCGCATCCTGTTTGAAAACCTGACGCCGCTGCACCCGAACGAGCCGCTGCGCCTGGAACGTGAAATGAATGGCCAGGAAAACATCACCGGCCGTATCATCGACCTGATCGCCCCGATCGGCAAAGGCCAGCGCGGCTTGCTGGTGGCATCGCCGAAATCCGGTAAATCCGTGATCCTGCAGCACATCGCTCATGCGATCACGGCCAATCACCCGGATATCACGCTGATCGTGCTGCTGATCGACGAACGTCCGGAAGAAGTTACCGAAATGCAACGCTCCGTGCGCGGCGAAGTCGTCGCCTCGACCTTCGACGAGCCGGCCACGCGCCACGTGCAAGTAGCCGAGATGGTGCTGGAAAAAGCCAAGCGCCTGGTCGAAATGAAAAAAGACGTGGTCATCCTGCTCGACTCGATCACCCGTCTGGCCCGTGCCTACAACACCGTCATCCCTGCCTCGGGCAAGGTCCTCACCGGTGGTGTCGACGCCAACGCGCTGCAACGTCCAAAACGCTTCTTCGGCGCCGCGCGCAATATCGAAGAAGGCGGTTCGCTGACCATCATCGCCACGGCGCTGATCGAAACGGGTTCGCGCATGGATGACGTGATCTTTGAAGAATTCAAGGGTACCGGCAACATGGAAGTGCATCTGGAACGCCGTCTGGCTGAAAAACGCGTCTATCCGGCAATTAACCTGAACAAATCGGGTACCCGCCGCGAAGAACTGCTGATCAAGCCGAACGAGCTGCAAAAAATCTGGATCTTGCGCAAGTTGCTGTACTCGATGGACGAGATCGAGGCGATGGAGTTCATTTTGGATAAAATGAAGGCAACAAAAAACAATGCAGAGTTTTTTGACATGATGCGCCGCGGTGGTTAATTTGACGTGAACCCTTGAACCGCCGGGGTCGGACCCTGAGGGTCCGACCCCAGTTTCTGCCTTGGGTTATCGATGCAAGCCGCTCATTGAGCGGCTTTTTTATTGCCGCCAGCCCGAAAGCGCTATATAATCGACGGTTGCATTATTTTAAACCCTGGCAAGTGATCGGCAATCGGGTCAAGAAGCAAGACGACCGACGAAGTGCTGTTTGGCTACCAAACTAGAGAGAAGACCATGAAAGTCGATACCCATCCAGAATACCGCGAAGTTGTTTTCCACGATCTGTCGTGCGATTTCAAATTCGTTACCCGCTCGACCATCCAAACCCGCGAAAAAATCACCCACGACGGTAAAGAATACCCACTGGTGAAGATCGAGGTTTCGGCTGAATCGCACCCATTCTTCACGGGCAAGCACAAAATCGTCGATACCGCTGGTCGCGTCGAGAAGTTCCGTCAGAAGTTCGGTACCGTTGGTTCGAAAACCGCAGTCGCAGCAGGCTGATTTTTGCCGCTCTGCGGCAAAAAAAGGGCAGCTTCGGCTACCAGAGAAAAGGCAGCTACGGCTGCCTTTTTTGTCTTTGGCCGCTTTACTTTATACTCGCGCATACCCGACGCCATTCGTCGCGTCTTGCCACTATTCTGATACCGATTATCGATGAAGCCAGTCCGCCTTCCTGCCGCTGCCACACTCGCGCTGCCACGATGGGCCTTGTTTGCGCTTGGCCTGCTGTACATCCTGCCTGGCCTGATCGGCCGCGAACCGTGGAAGAACGATGACGCCGCCAGTTTCGGCATCATGTGGACCATGGCGCATGGCGGCCTGAACGACTGGCTGTGGCCCAACGTGGCCGGCTTGTCCTGGCCCGAGGAAGGCCCGCTGGCCTTTTGGCTGGGCGCCATTTTCATCAAGCTGTTCGGCTGGATCGACGGCGACGTCTTCGGCGCGCGCATGTCGACCATCGGCATCTTCGCCGTCAGCACCTTGTCCGTCTGGTACACCGCCTTCAACCTGGGCCGCCGCAATGACGCCCAGCCCCTGCGCCTGGCCTTCGGTGGCCAGCCCGAGCCGGACGATTTCGGCCGTACCCTGGCCGATGCCGCCGTGCTCATCTATCTAGGCTGCCTGGGTTTGCTGCAGCACAGCCACGACATCACGGCCGAAGCGCTGTACGTGTCCCTGATGGCCTATTTGCTGTATCGCGCCGTGCGCTATGTGGAAGGCCCGTCCATGCGCAATGCGGCCCTGCTGGGCCTGGCGCTGGGCGGCCTGACCCTCACGCGCGGCTGGATCACGCCGGCGGCGCTGAGCATCGCCCTGCTGCTGTGCACCGTCTTCCTGCGCCTGCCGCTGCTGCGCAGCATGCGCCACCTGGCGCTGGCCGTGCTCGTGTCCATCGCACTGGCCCTGGTCTGGCTGTTGCCGGGCGAACTGCTGCAGCCATACGGCCATTCGCCGCTGCAGGCATGGATGGAGTGGAATTGCCGCCAGTTCAGCGCCCCGAGCCTGAAAAGCCTGCAATATTTCTTGCGTGTCGGCATCTGGTTCTTCTGGCCCGCGTGGCCGTTCGCCGCCTGGGCCGTGTATGCCTGGCGCCGCCAGCGCCACGTGCTGCACATCGTCGTGCCGCTGACCTTTGTCGCCATGCTGGCCATCCTGGGTCTGTGCCACCCCGATCCCGAACCGAGCCAGCTGTTGCCCCTGCTGCCGCCGCTGGCCGTGATGGCCGCGTTCGGCCTGCTGACCATGAAACGGGGCGCCATCAACGCCATCGACTGGTTCTCCGTCATGGTGCTGACCATCTGCGCCATCGTACTGTGGCTGTTCTGGTTCGCCATCCTGACGGGCTGGCCGCCGCAACAGGCCCACAATGCACTGAAACTCGTGCCAGGATTCAAGCCCGAGCTGGAACTGGTGGCCTTCTTCGTGGCCGCTGGCGTCACGGCCGGCTGGATCGCCCTGGTGCACTGGCGCATCTCGCGCCAGCCTGCCGTGCTGTGGCGCGCCGTGGTGCTGTCGTCCGGCGGCCTGATCCTGATCTGGGTCCTGATCATGACGCTGTTCCTGCCGCCGCTGAACTACAGCAAGAGCTACGCCAGCGTGGCGCACCAGATTTCCATCCATCTGCCGCCAGGCAGCAAGTGCATCAACAGCAACGTCGGCGCCGCCCAGCGCGCCTCGTTCGCCTACTACGGCCACCTGCCGTTTGCCAGCGTGGAGCAGCAGCAATGCGATGTGTTCTTGTTGCAAGACAGCATCAAGGTTCCTGACAGTAAGGAACAGCTGCCCGAGCATCACGGCGCGGACTGGATCAAACTATGGGAGGGCCGCCGCCCCACCGACAATGTGGAGCGCTTCCGCCTGTACCAGCGCGTCAGGTAACACACGAATGTTGCCTTTAAGTATAGTCAATTAGCTAAAATGAACGACAATTGCTTTTTATATTATAATGTCGTCCAGCGCGATGGCGGTGTACTTGCTTTCCCGCCCTTCCGTCCCTATTACTAGAGAATATTTATGACATTTTTTGCCTCACGCACCTTGCCGCTCATCAGCGCCGCCCTGTTCGCTTTTTCCTTCAGCTCCTCGGCCCAGGCGACCGTGATTGACCTCGGTGTCGCCAACGGCTACTCGGCCTTCATCTTCGGCAACATCGGCAGCAGCAACGCCAGCGGCTTTACCAGCGTCGGCGGCAGCCTGGCCGCTGGCGGCAGTATCTACCTGGACGGCTACAGCGTCGGCACGAACAAGAAGCCGGGCAGCGCCGCCAACACGCTGGTTGCCGGTAGCAACCTGAACATCGGCGGCGGCAGCATCAACGGCACGGGCGTCTACGGCGTGAGCAATGCCAACGGCAGCGTGACTGCGCCATCGTGGTACCCAACGGGCACCTTCAGCAAGGGCAATGCCTCCACCCTGGACTTTGCAGCGGCCCAGCAGCAACTGACGACCCTGTCGGGCGATGTGGCCAAGCTGCAATCGAACGGCACCGTGATCTCCCAATACGGCGGCTTCAAGCTGGTGGGCGACGTCAACGCCGACGTGAATGTCTTCACGATCGATGCGGACAACCTGCATAACCTGATCCTGGACGTATCGTCGCTGAAAAGCACGGCCAGCATCATCATCAACGGCACGGCCACCAAAATCACCATGAGCGGCGGCTTCGACAATTTCACCAGTTTCGCTGATCGCACGCTGTTCAACTTCGCCAACGCCACCACCACCAGCCTGCAGAACGTCGGCATCAACGGCAGCATCCTGGCGCCGAACAGCGCTTTCTCGGGTTCGGGCAACATGAATGGCACCCTGATCGCCAATTCGGTCAGCTCGGTCAATTATGGCCACGTTTCCATGAACGGCTCCGGCTTCAATACGGTCAACGTCTCGGCCGTGCCGGAACCAGGCACCTGGGCCATGCTGCTGGCCGGTCTGGGCTTGCTGGCATTCATGCGCCGCCGCACGCCAGCGCGCGCACCGCAAGCGCAACTGGCCTGAGCTTCACGCTGCAGCCATCAAAAAAACACCGGGCCGCGCGAGCGTCCCGGTGTTTTTTTATGTGCTGGCGATAGGATTATTCCGCGCTCAGCCCCAGATCCGTGGCAACTTGCTGGCGCAACAAATATTTCTGGATCTTGCCCGTCACCGTCATGGGAAATTCCTCGACGAAGCGCACATAGCGGGGAATTTTGTAATAGGCGATCTGCCCGTCGCAAAAGGCGCGGATATCCTCGCTGGTGGCCTGCGTGCCCGGCCGCAGGATGATGCAGGCGCACAGTTCTTCACCATACTTGGCATCGGGCACGCCCACGCATTGCACGTCGAGCACGCTCGGGTGGCGGTACAGGAATTCCTCCACCTCGCGCGGATAGATGTTTTCACCGCCACGGATGACCATGTCTTTCGAGCGGCCGACGATGCTGCAAAAACCGTTCTCATCGATGACGGCCAGGTCGCCCGTGTGCATCCAGCGCGCCGTGTCGATGGCCTCATTTGTTTTTTCCGGGTCACCCCAGTAGCCCTGCATCACGGAATAGCCGCGCGTGAGCAATTCGCCCTTCTCGCCGCGCGGCACGATCCGGCCTTCCGCATCGACGATTTTCACTTCCAGGTGCGGGTGCACGCGGCCAATCGAGGACACGCGCATTTCGCGCGGGTCTTCGATCGCCGTCTGGAAACTGACGGGCGACGTTTCCGTCATGCCATACGCGATGGTGATTTCCGCCATGTGCATCAATTCGATGACCCGCGTCATGACTTCCATCGGACACGGCGAGCCGGCCATGATGCCGGTGCGCAAATTCGACAGATCGTATTGTTTGAAATCAGGATGGTCGAGGATGGCGATGAACATGGTCGGCACGCCATGCAGCCCCGTGCAGCGCTCGGCCTGCACCGTTTCCAGCACGGCCTTCGGATCGAAACCTTCGCCCGGAAACACCATGGCAGCGCCATGCGTGACGCACGCCAGGTTGCCCAGCACCATGCCGAAACAGTGGTACAGGGGCACGGGTATGCACAAGCGGTCGCGTTGCGTCAGGCGCATGGCTTCGCCAATGAAAAAACCGTTGTTCAGGATATTGTGGTGCGTCAAGGTGGCGCCCTTCGGCGCGCCCGTGGTGCCGGAAGTGAACTGAATGTTGACCGCGTCGTCAAACTGCAAGGTGGCGCTGACGTCTGCCAGGTGCGCCAGGTCGGCGTCCGTGATGCCGTCCATCACCGCGTCGAAGTTATGCATGCCCGGTGTGGCGGCCGTGCCCAGGCGGATGACGTGGCGCAATTGCGGCAAGCGCGGCGACTGCAGGGCGCCCGCACGCGAACGGGCGATCTCCGGCACCACGTCTTGCACGATGGCCAGGTAGTCGCTGGACTTGAAGCTGGGCGACAGGATCAGCGCGCTGCATTGCACCTTGTCGAGCACGTATTCGAGTTCCGAACGGCGGTAGGCGGGGTTGATGTTGACCATGATCAAACCGGCTTGCGCCGTGGCGAACTGGGTCAGCACCCATTCGGCGCAATTTTGCGACCAGATGCCAACCCGGTCGCCCGGCTGCAAGCCCAGTTTCAGCAAGCCGGCGGCCAGGCGGTGCACGCGCCGCTGGAATTCCAGATACGTCCAGCGCACGTTCTGGTGCGCCACGATCAGGGCATCGTGCTGGCCGTAGCGGGCGGCGACGCCGTCCAGGTAAGCGCCTATGGTTTCGCCGATCAACGGCGTCTCGTGGGCGCCATGTACATAACTCATTGCTTGCATGCTGTCTCCAGGGTGTGCGGCGCGACGCGCTCTTGTTATCGTCTTCGATGCTGAAAATTATAGCCGCAACCGCCCCCGCCCTGCACCGGCTTGCTGTAATGTGCAGGCCAGCACACCAGACATTCACGGCACCATGACAGGCAACGCGCAGCACCCGCCCGAACAGGGCTTTATTTTGACCCGCCACTGGCGCGACACGCCCGCCGGCACGGAAGTCGATTTCTGGCTGGCAACAGACGCCGGGCCGCGCCACGTGCGCCTGCCCGTGCAGACGGCCGTCGCCTTCCTTCCCATGGAGCAGCGCGAGCAGGCGGAACTGTTGCTGCGCGGCGAGCGCCACGCCGAGTTGCGGCCCCTGTCGCTGTGCGATTTTCACCATCGTCCCGTGCTGGGGCTGTACTGCAAGCAATACCGGCATTTGCTGAAGCTGGAAAAGCAGTTGCGCGCGCACGGTATCGATGTGTACGAAGCCGACATCCGCCCACCCGAGCGCTACTTGATGGAGCGTTTCATTACGGCGCCGGTAAGCGTCAAAGGAGAAACAGGGCAGGAAGTGCAGCTGAGGCCGTCGCCCGGCTACCGCCCCACATTAAAACTGGCATCGCTCGATATCGAGACGACGGCGCATGGCGAGCTGTATTCGCTGGCACTGGAAGGCTGCGGCCAGCGCCAGGTCTACATGCTGGGGCCGCCAAACGGCGGCGCCGAGACACTCGATTTCGACCTCGCATACTGCGACAGCCGCGCACAGATCCTCGAACGTCTGAACACGTGGATGGAAGAGCACGATCCGGACGCCATCATCGGCTGGAACCTGGTGCAGTTCGACTTGCGCGTGCTCAAGGAACATGCCGAGCGCTATCAAATTCCCTTGCGGCTGGGACGCGGTGGCGCCGTGATGGAATGGCGCGAGCATGGCGGCAAGCAGGAACACTATTTTGCCGCCGCCGCGGGACGCCTGATCATCGACGGCATCGAAGCATTAAAATCGGCGACGTGGAACTTTTCCTCGTTCAGCCTGGAAAACGTGGCGCAAACGCTGTTGGGCGAAGGCAAGTCCATCGACAATCCCTACCAGCGCATGGCCGAAATCGACCGGCGGTTCCGCGAGGATAAACCGGCACTCGCGCGCTACAACCTCAAGGATTGCGAGCTGGTCACGCGCATCTTCGCGAAAACCGAGTTGCTGACGTTCTTGCTGGAACGGGCCAGCGTGACGGGGCTGGCCGCCGACCGCAGCGGCGGCTCCGTGGCCGCCTTCGAACATTTGTACTTGCCGCTGATGCACCGGCAGGGCTATGTGGCGCCCAACCTGGGCGATATCTCGGGCGAAAACAGCCCTGGCGGCTTCGTCATGGATTCCCAGTCGGGCCTGTACGACTCCGTGCTGGTGCTCGACTACAAAAGCCTGTACCCGTCCATCATCCGCACCTTCCTGATCGATCCCGTGGGACTGGTGGTGGGCACCAGCGGCGACGAAGCCGATACCGTGCCCGGCTATCGAGGCGCGCAGTTTTCGCGTGTAAAACATTGCCTGCCCACCATCGTGGAACAAGTGTGGCAAGGGCGCGAGACGGCCAAGCGTGAGCGCAACGCGCCCCTGTCGCAAGCGTTAAAAATCATCATGAATGCGTTCTATGGCGTGCTGGGATCGAGTGGCTGCCGCTTTTTCGACCCGCGCCTGGCCTCGTCGATCACCCTGCGCGGTCACGACATCATGCACCGCACGCGCGAGCTGATCACCGAACAGGGGTATCAAGTCATCTATGGCGACACGGATTCCACCTTCGTGTGGCTGAAAACGGCGCATACGGATGAAGAGGCGGGCAAGATCGGCCGCGCCCTGGTGACGCACGTCAACGCCTGGTGGGATGCACATCTGCGCGAGGAATTCGGCCTGGAGAATGCGCTGGAGCTGGAATTCGAGACGCATTACCGGCGTTTCCTGATGCCTACCATCCGCGGCTCGGAAGAAGGCAGCAAGAAGCGCTATGCGGGCCTGGTGGGCAAGCCGGACGGCAGCGAACAGATGGTCTACAAGGGTCTGGAAACGGTGCGCAGCGACTGGACACCGCTGGCGCAGCAATTCCAGCAAGAGTTATACCGGCGCATCTTCCAGCGTGCCGCCTACCAGGATTATGTGCGCGACTACGTGGCGCGCACCGTACGCGGCGAATGCGACGCCTTATTGGTCTACCGCAAGCGCTTGCGCCGTCCCCTCGGTGATTACCAGCGCAACGTGCCGCCCCACGTGCGCGCGGCGCGCACGGCCGACGCCTACAACCTGGCGCAGGGCCGGCCGCTGCAATACCAGAACGGCGGGTGGATCAGCTATGTCATCACGGTGGCAGGGCCGGAACCGCTGGAAACGCAGCGCTCGCCCATCGACTACCATCACTACCTGACACGCCAGCTGCAGCCGGTGGCCGACGCGATCCTGCCCTTCCTGGGCGACGACTTTTCGCGCCTCGTGTCCGGGCAGCAGGATTTGTTTTAGGTCAATTTTACTGACCCGCATGGCCAAGCTGGGGTAATATCGGCGCCTGCCAGGCCAGTGGGCGGGCGCTGTGCGCCGGGGCAGCGTAAAATACGCCATGGCGAAAGAATAAGAGCTCCACCGCAGAAGAAGAAGCCGTTCCAGACGAGAATCGTTCGCAACATGATTTTCCCGGCTGAAATGGCGCATAATTTACAACTATGTTGAACCAGCGGGCAGTAGGAATAGCCATCTGCCTGCTAATTTTTGAATGAATTGACACCATGACCGAGATTACGTCCTTAAGAGACATCCCGCAAAAAAATATCTTCCGCAAGGGCGACACCTTTGTGCTGTTCGGCGAGCTGTTCGGCCGCGGCTATGTGAATGGTTTGCTGGACGAAGCGCGCAAGGCGGGCATGAATATCGTCGGCATGACGGTCGGCCGCCGCGATGAAAACATGGCGCTGCGCCCATTGAACGCGGAAGAACTGGCGGAAGCCGAAGCCAACCTGGGCGGGCGCATCATCAATGTGCCGCTGATGGCCGGTTTCGACCTCGATGCGCCTGCCGGCGAACCGACGCCGACGGCCCTGCTGGCCGACATGACCCTGAAAAGCTGGCAAGAAGACAAGCTGGACTGGGCGCAGATCGAACGCTGCCGCGAAGCCGGCATCGCCCGCTTCAGCGCTTCCGTGGCGAAAGCCATGGCCGAGCTGGACAGCCTGATTCCTGACGGCAGCAATGTGTATTTCGCCCACACCATGGCTGGCGGCATTCCAAAGGTCAAGGTCTTCCTGGCGATTGCCAACCGCATCTACAAAGGCCGCGGCGAGCGCTTCATGTCCTCGCGCGCCCTGCTCGACAGCGACCTGGGTAAATTGATCCTGATGAACTTCGACGAAGTCACGGCCAACACCCTGCAGCACCTGATCGACGGCAGCGCCGCCATCCGCGCCCGCATCGAGCAAACAGGCGGCCAGGTGCGCTACAGCGCCTACGGTTACCACGGCACCGAGATCTTGATCGACGGCAAATACCAATGGCAAACGTATAGCAACTACACGCAAGGCCTGGCCAAGAAGCGCCTGGAAAACGTGGCCAAGGCCGCGTGGGAAAAAGGCATCAAGGCCACCGTGTTCAACTGCCCGGAAATCCGCACGAATTCGTCCGACATTTTTGTCGGTGTGGAACTGTCGCTGTTCCCCCTGCTCGTCGCGCTGAAAAAAGAAGGCGGCGCAGCCTGGGCCGAAGAGCAATGGAAAATCTGCCAGGGCTTGCTGGAAGACGGCGTCTCGCTGCAAGACTTGCTCGACCGTATCGCCACCTACAACGGCGACGCCACCAGCGTGCAGTTCCGCAACTTCGCCGCCTGGCCAATGGACAACACGCCAGAACTGGCCGACGTCATGATCGGCACCTCGGACGAGATCACCAAGCTGCACAAGGACCGCAAGGAACTCATCACCGACCACCTGAGCTCGCTGGTACTGGAAGGCACGGGCCCGCTGATGTTCCACACCATGTCGGAACCGCCAGCGCCCGTCATCTGGCTCAACCACGACATCATTGCACGCCAGCTGAACTCGGTTCACAACTGAGCTTGATGTAGCCTAAGGCAAGCTGCAAGACACCGACGGCCCGGCTCATCCCGGGCCGTCGGCGTTTCCGGCACCGCGTGGATGCCCGCACGATGGATACGCCGCCATCGCAGGCAGCTGCTACTTGGCCACCAGGAAGGCACTGGGGAGATTGGTATCGACGGCCGCGCGCCAGTCTTCCAGGCAGGACGGCTGGCCAGGCGCGGCACTGCGCTTCTTGCGCTGGAGGCGGCGCCGTCAAGCATGCTCAATGCTGGTGTAAAACACACGCCAAGCATAAAACTTGCCAGATTGTGACAAATCAGCGATAATGCGTCTCGCGTTGCCGGGATGGCGGAATAGGTAGACGCACGGGACTCAAAATCCCGCGCTGGAAACAGCGTGCCGGTTCGATTCCGGCTCCCGGCACCACCAGACACATCGAAGAAGTACCGATAAAGCCATTAAATCCAATAAAATCAAGGATTTAGTGGCTTTTTTCTTGTCCATTCATTCCGAACACCAGCGATTACTCCCAATAGCGCCCGATAGCGCTGCAGCGAGGCGCGCCATGAACCGCCTGCCGCTGCTGCCCTAGCCGCAGCGGGGATTTGCGGCCGCATCATTGAATAGCGGCCGACGATTCCTTGCCATCATGAATAGCTCATTTCCAGACCGGCCATCCTGACAACGAAGAAGGTGACGATCCCCAAGGCCAGGAGCAACAGCATGAAGACTGCGACCACCTTGCCGCTGGCGCGCAGCACCGCGCGATTCTGCTTCGCCTTATCCTGATCCTTCTTCCCTTGATCGTAATGCCACTTGATGGCGAAGAACATGCCCGTGCCGAGCACGAGAGCCTTGAAGGTAACTAAGACTATGGGGGTCCAATCGATCATTTTGAGTCTTTCCAGTTTATTACTTGACACTATCTATCGTGAGGAGCACTACCTCAAAATGCTGCTTCAGCAGCTTCTGTTCCAACCATCCCCCAGACATCCTGTTTGACTCTTTCATTATATCCACCTATGAAATACCAATGGCATCGGGCGCAGTGATGGGCCGAATGCGGATGAGAGAGGAGAAAACGTCAGCGACTGCCATGCAAGGATGCTGCTGTACATTCTGCAGCATACTACTTCAAAACAATTTCCATACATTGAGACAAAATGTCCCAGTTGAAAACCATGCAAGATGATCATTTGGCTATCTGCTTGCCGTAATTGGCCGGGAACGAGGGAGCGGGCACAGCAGCAGGGAAGCTGCCGCCTAAGGCTTAATGCCGTTCAGATAGCGCCCCTACGCGACCAGTAGACCTGCAAACCGGATTAAAGCCCCAGTCGCCCGCACAGGTGTACCGGGCCGAGCGAGCCTGAAAAATGTCGAGGGCAAGGCGCAGCGACGAAGACAGTACGCATGTACGGCGAGGAGCTGCAACGCCGCCATCGGCATTTTCTCGGGCTCGCGTCTCCGGCCCGCCATTTTTACGTTTTTACGCCTTACACCTTTGCCTTTAAATGCGTCGGACAGCTTAACTGAACGGCATTACCGCCTAAGGCTAGTACTTAGCCAAACGGCCGCACGCCAAACAGCACGCCATGCAGCCAGAACGCCAGCAGCAGCCACAGCGCGACCCCGGCGCCGATGGCGATCAAGGTGCCTTGCATGGTGCCGCCAGGGTACGCCACGCCGGCCGCGCGGTCGCGCCGCACGGCGGCATACAGATCCACTGACGACCAGACGAGGAAGCCGCCGAACAGCAGCACGTCGGCCACGCTGCCATTGGCCAGCAGATGCGCCACGGCCCAGAGTTGCGTGCCCAGCAGCATGGGGTGGTGCACCCAGGTCTTGATGCGGTTGCGCGGCACATTGGCCGCCGCCAATAAAATCAGCGAGAACAGCATCAGCAGGGCGCTGGCGTGGCGCAAGCCCATGGGCGGCGTCCACAGCACCAGCGGCTGCTGGCGCGCCAGGGCGTAGCCCCAGATGATCAGGCCCAACCCGGCGAACGCCACGAGCGAATACAGCCCCTTCCAGCGCTTTTCGCCGAGGCGCGCCAGCTGGGCGCTGCGCCAGCCGTCGGCGACGATGCGCACCGAGTGCAAGCCCAGGAACAGCAGCAAACCGAGTATCAGCACCGTCATCGTCTTCCCTCCCAGTCAATAGCAGCTAAGGAGCATAGACGACGCCATGGCCGGCGTCGTCCGCGCAGATCAACGTTCCTCGCGATAGTAGTCGCAGCCCTCGAACGTGGTGCGCAGCGCCTGCTGCAGCTGGGCGTAGCGCTCCGGCGTCAAATTGAAACGCACGTCGATCTGGCCGTCGTCATCCATCTGCATGGCCGCCTCGGCATCCATCTGCACGGACAAGCGGTTCGGATGCAGGATCACGGCATGCATGTGGCCATACCAGGCAAATTCCTGGCCGCAATATTCAATATAGGGTTCGTCCATGCCCATGGCGACGTCCTGCTCGTCATACTCGTCGGCGCGCTGCAGCATCAGATAGACGGGTTCGCCTTTGCCGGCCGGTGCTGCCAGGGTGGTGATCAGGGCGTCGTCTTCATTCATAACGGACAACTCGGTGGCGGTAAATCCTGCGGACATGGCGTGCTTTCAACAAATAGGGGGATGACGCCACCATAGCGCAAAAGCGACCCGGACGACATAGGCGCGGGCGAATAAAGCGTGCCGTCACGAAAATCCATCGCCGCCTATAATTACCGCTCCAAACTATTTCCACAGGAGACAGCCTTGACCGCAACATCGCCCTACACCATCCGCCTGGCCATTCCCGCCATCGCCACTTACCAGCACCTGCGCGTCGCCGCCGGCATGAGCGCGAAAACCGCGGAGGCGGCGGCCAAGGGCTTGCCCAACTCCCTGTTTGCCGTGCAAGTGCTGCTGGGCGACGAAGTGGTGGGCATGGGCCGCATCATCGGCGATGGCGGCTGCTTCTTCCAGGTGACCGATATCGCCGTGCTGCCCGCGCACCAGGGCAAGGGCCTGGGCAAGCGCATCATGGGCGAGATCATGCAATTCATCGAGACGGACGTCCCGCAAAGCGCGTATGTCAGCCTGATCGCCGATGGCCAGGCGCAAGAGCTGTATGCGCAATTCGGCTTCAAGCATACGGCGCCCGTCTCCGTCGGCATGGCGCTGGTACGCTAGTGCCGGCCATGCTGGCTGCCAGCATGGCGCTGGCGCTGCTGTTGAGCGCCGCCGCCTGGCGCGCCGAGCGCCTGCTGCAGCGGCGCGGGCGCACGACGCGCTGGCTGTGGCTGGCGGCCATCGCAGCCTCCGTCATCGTGCCGCTGGCGTGGCTGCCCGGCGTGCTGGCGGTCATGCCTGCGACACAATCGCAGCTGAAACTGGGCTGGTTTGTCTTATCAAGCGGCATGCTGATGCTGTTGGTGCTGCGCAGCGCCTGGCTGCTGTCGCACCAGCGCCGCTGGCAAAAAACCACCTTGCTGGGTACGCCCGTGTACTTGAGCGGCGGCATCGGCCCTTGCGTGGCGGGGCTGCTGCGGCCGCGCATCGTGATGCCCGTCTGGCTGCAACTGATTCCACCCCGGCAGCAGGCGCTGCTGCTGGCGCACGCACAATGCCGGCTGGCCGCGCGCGACCCGCAGTTGCTGGCCCTGGCCTACGCCTTGATCGTGCTCATGCCCTGGAACCTGCCCCTGTGGTGGCAGCTGCACCGGCTACGCTTTGCCATCGAAGTCGATTGCGACGCGCGCATGCTGGCGCACGGCCACGCGCTGCGCGACTATGCCACGGTGCTGCGTCGGCACGGCCAGTATTATTCGGGCTTGACGGGCGCCGCGCCCATCGTGCTGGGCGACCCGCGCGCGCTGCGCCGGCGCCGCCATCTGATGGCCAGATTTAGCGGGAAGCAGGCAGCGAACTTGCTATAGTAGCGGCAACGCCGGGCGGCGCGCCCGCGTTCCCGGCTCCCCCTTAGAAATCAGAGAGATACCATGCTTTACCTGCTTGCCATCGTGATCGTCATCGCCCTGCTGTACTACGTTTTCAGCGGCCGCACGCCCATCAAACCGCTGCACAAGCCACTCGTCTCGGTGCGCCAGTATGTGCCGGCGATTCCCGCAGGCGCCCCCGCGCACCACTGGAACGACGAGGGGCGCTTTGCGTCGGAAGTGGAAAACGAAGCGATGTACCAGAGCGCCATCGCCAAACTGGCCGGCGAACACGGTCCCGGCAACGCGGAAGAAAAATGCCTGGCCCTGCTCGTCTGCGACGATGCCAACCCGTTCCAGGACAAGGCCATCGCCGTCTTCATCGATGGCCAGTTGGTCGGCTACCTGTCGCACAACGACGCCCTGCGCCTGCGCCGCAACCTGGGCCGCATGGATCTGGTGGGCCAGCTGACCTCGTGCGACGCCGTCATCCGTGGCGGCGGCCTGTGGAACGGCAAGCGCCTGTCGTATGCCGTCTGGCTGGACTTGCAGCCCTACAATTAAGTGAACTCCCGCCACGGCCAGCGTTGTTGCGTCACACAAAGAAGTGCCGGACAGATGGCGCCGGCGCCGATGCAGACCACTGGAAGTGGCAAGGAGTTCGATGCCATTATGACTGGCGACGGGGTCGGCATTTTGATGCACATCAAACAGCTCGCAATTTCCTGGCCGTGGCCTTGCGGAAGGCCACGGTCCGTGTTTTCTTGACCCACGTCAAGCCCAGCATAAGAAAATCCCTAGCCACTACGGCAATGCTGGACTTGCCGGCGTTGTCGTTCTAGCCTTGTTGCCATCCTGACTACCGAGTGACAACATGGCTTACAAATCCATCCTCGTCCACGCCGACCTGTCGCGCCATGCGCCGCAGCGCATCGCCATCGCGGCGCGACTGGCGCACGCGCACCAGGCGCACCTGATCGGCGCGGCGATGACGGGCCTGTCGCGCTTTACCCTGGAAAACAACCGCGGCATGCGCGGCGGCGCCGTGGCGGCGCAGATCAACGCCCTGCATGGGCAGGCGGAACAGGCGCTGGACCAGTTCGAAACGCTGGCGCGCCAGGCCGGCGCCGTCTCGCTCGAACGGCGCCTGATCGAAGACGATGAAGATGGCGGCATGGCCGTCAGCGCCCGCTACAGCGACTTGACAGTGCTCAGCCAGCACGACGACAGCGAAGCACTGCCCGGTGCCATGAGCGACCTGGTGCCGTATGTGATGCTGAACGCGGCCCGTCCCGTGCTGATCGTGCCGCGCAGCGGCCAATTTTCGGAAGTCAACAACACCGTGGTGGTGGCCTGGGATGGCGGCATGGAAGCGACGCGCGCCATCGGCCACGCCCTGCCGCTCTTGCGCGCGGCGCGCCTGGTGGTGCTGGCGCTACTGCACCCGCCCGCTGGCCATGCGCAGCCAGCCCGCCATCCGGGCGCCGACATCGCCGCCTACCTGAGCCGCCATGGCGTGCCCGTGGAAGTGCGCTCCGCCATCGCCACGGGCGACGTCGGCGCGGCGCTGCTGGCCATGGCTGCCGAAGTGCATGCGAACCTGCTGGTGATGGGTGGCTACGGCCACGCGCGCTTCCGCGAAATTTTATTGGGCGGCGTGACGGAAACCGTGCTGCGCCAGATGACGGTACCCGTGCTGATGGCGCACTGACGTAAAAAAAGCCGCGCCACCCTGGCGGATGGCGCGGCTTTCAATTGACAGCGACAGCCTTAGACCTTGCGTTGCGCTACGGCATCCACGACACAGAGTGCCGTCATGTTGACGATGCGGCGCACGGTGGCCGATGGCGTCAAAATGTGCACGGGCTTGGCGCAGCCGAGCAGGATCGGACCCACGGCGATGCCGTTGCCGGCGGCCGTTTTCACCAGGTTGTAGGCGATGTTGGCCGACTCGATGTTGGGCATGACCAGCAGGTTGGCATCGTGCTTCAGTGCCGAGTTTGGCATGATTTTTTGACGCAGCTTGCTGTCGAGGGCCGTATCGCCATGCATTTCGCCGTCGATTTCCAGGTCCGGCGCGCGTTCCTTGATGATGGCCAGCGCGGCGCGCATCTTTTGCGCCGAAGCGCTGTCGCTGGAACCGAAGTTCGAATGCGACAGCAGCGCCGCGCGCGGCGACAGGCCGAAGCGCGTCATTTCCTCGGCAGCCATGATGGTGATCTCGGCCAATTGCTCGGCGTCCGGATTTTCGTTGACGTGCGTGTCAACCATCACCAGCTGGCGCTCCGGCATGATCAAGACGTTCATGGCCGCGTAGACATTGCTGCCGGCGCGCTTGCCCAGCACCTGGTCGATGTATTTCAGGTGCAGCTGGGTGGTGCCGAAGGTACCGCAGATCATGCCGTCGGCGTCGCCCTTGTGGATCATCATCGAACCGATCAGGGTATGGCGGCGGCGCATTTCCAGCTTCGCGTATTCCTCGGTGACGCCTTTGCGGCTGGTCATCGCGTAATACGTGTTCCAGTAATCGCGATAGCGCTCGTCGAAGTCCGGGTTGATGACGTCGAAATCGACGCCTTGCTTGAGGCGCAGGCCGAACTTCTGGATGCGCGCTTCAAGCACGGGTGGACGACCCACCAGGATAGGACGCGCCAGTTTTTCATCGACCACCACTTGCACGGCGCGCAGCACGCGCTCTTCTTCGCCTTCGGCGTAGACGATGCGTTTGAGTTCGGCCGGCGTGGATTTGGCCATCAGGAACAACGGCTTCATGAAGGTGCCGCTGCGGTAGACGAATTGCTGCAGGCTGTCCGCGTACGCTTGCAAGTCCTTGATCGGACGCGTGGCGACGCCCGATTCCTCGGCTGCCTTGGCGACGGCCGGCGCGATCTTGATCAAGAGGCGCGGGTCGAACGGCATCGGGATCAGGTATTCAGGACCAAACGACAGATTGCTGATGCCGTAGGTGGTGGCGACGATGTCGGACTGCTCGGCATGCGCCAGGTCGGCGATCGCGTGCACGACGGCGATTTCCATTTCGCGCGTGATCGTCGTCGCGCCGCAATCGAGGGCACCGCGGAAGATGTACGGGAAGCACAGCACGTTGTTGACCTGGTTCGGATAGTCCGAACGGCCCGTGGCGATGATGGCGTCGCTGCGCACGGCCTTGACTTCTTCCGGCAGGATTTCCGGATTCGGGTTGGCCAGCGCCAGGATCAGCGGGTTCGGCGCCATCTTGCGCACCATGTCCTGTTTCAGCACGCCGCCGGCGGAGACGCCGAGGAAAATGTCGGCGTCCGGAATGACTTCGCCCAGGGTGCGCAGCGGCGTGTCTTGCGCGAAGCGTTCTTTGTCCGGGTCCATCAGTTCCGTGCGGCCCTTGTAGACCACGCCGGCCAGGTCGGTGACGTAGATGTTTTTCAGCGGGAAGCCCAGGTCGACGATCAGGTCCAGGCAGGCCAGCGCTGCGGCGCCCGCGCCCGACACGACCAGCTTGCAGTCCTCGATTTTCTTGCCGACGGCTTTCAGGCCGTTCAGGATGGCCGCGCCGACGATGATGGCGGTGCCGTGCTGGTCGTCATGGAAGACGGGAATCTTCATGCGGTCGCGCAGCTGGCGCTCGATGTAGAAGCACTCGGGCGCCTTGATGTCTTCCAGGTTCACGCCGCCGAAGGTCGGTTCCAGCGAAGCGATGATGTCCACCAGTTTATCGGGGTCCATCTCGTTGATTTCGATGTCGAAGACGTCGATGCCGGCGAATTTCTTGAACAGCACGCCCTTGCCTTCCATCACCGGCTTGGCGGCCAGCGGGCCGATATTGCCCAGTCCCAGCACGGCCGTGCCGTTGGTGATGACGGCCACCAGGTTGCCGCGCGCCGTATATTTATACGCATTCGCCGGATCGATGACGATTTCTTCGCACGGTGCCGCCACGCCTGGCGAGTAGGCCAGCGCCAGGTCGCGCTGGTTGGTCAGTTGTTTGGTCGGCGTCACGCTGATTTTGCCGGGGCGCGGGCACTCGTGATATTCGAGTGCGGCCAAGCGCAATTGTTGACGCAATTCTTCTTTTTTATCAGATGACGAATCCATGCTGTGCAGCCTTCCTGTTTGGTCGATCGGGTGTTCCGGATTTTATCAGACCGATTCTTTCAATTAGCTAGGTATTTTCCGCTAGCCACAGTCTGATATCACGAAAACGCATAACCTAGCATTGTAAGGCCGTCCGGCGGCACAAACGTGCCGAGCAGGAAAAACTATCAAATTTTAGTTTTCAATTAGTTTTTATGATAGACGACCAGGGGCACGCCACAGCGGCAAGGCCTCGACGGCGCGCTCGAGATCGTCCATGTCGTCCGCGCCCAGTGTCGTATCGAACGGCGCAGACAAAATGCTGCGCATCAGCGCCAGGCGCGTCGTGGCTTGCTCCGCGTCGATGAAGCGCGTCGTCTCCGCGCAATACTGCGCGCGCCGCAGGGCATCGGCGCCGTCATCGTCGCCATCGGGATAGTAATGGCGGCCGATGTGATGCAGCGACTGCAGCAGAAATTCGATCTCGCGCAGGATGCGCAGCACATCCTCGCCGGACAGCACGATGCGGCGGTTGGCGGGCAATAGGGACGGTGGCGCAGCGATATCGTCAGCCATGGCAGCATCTTTCTCTCAAGAACAAACCGCCAGCCTACGCGATTTTCCCTGCCGGCGACGCCAGCCGTGCGCCCGGCGCGAAACGCACGGCGATCAGCAGCAGCAGCACCACGCCGCCCGCCATCACCATCCATGCCTGGGCCAGGCTGGACGAATGCTGGCGGATCAGCCCGGCAATGAAGGGCATGCTGCTGGCGATGATGTAGCCGCCGCCCTGCACAAAGCCCAGCAGCGCGCCGGCGCCGGCCGGGTCCGTCACGTGGTCCATGCTGACGATCAGCGACAGGGGGAACAGGGAACCGATGCCGCAGCCCAGCAGGATCACGGCGGGCAGCGCCAGTTGCGCCGGCGCCACGATCAGACAGGCCAGGCCGCCCAGCACGGACAACAAGACGGCCAGCAGCAGGATGCGGCGGTCGGGAAAGCGGTGGATGATGCTGGAAATCACCAGTCCGGCCAGTACTTCCACCAGGGTCAGGGCACCGAGCAGCAAGCCGCTGTCGGCCGCGCTCCAGCCCAGTTCCGTGTAAAACGGCGGCAACCAGGCCAGCACCAGCGTGTAGGCGCCCGTGCCGATGCCGAAAAACACCATCAGCAGCCAGGCGCGGCCACTGCCCACGGGCAAGCTGGCGCCCGCGCCGCTGGCCACGTCCACGCGGGTAGCGGCAGCGCGGCGCCACAGCAGGGCGGCGGCCACGGCAGGCAGCGCCCACAAGGCCAGCAGCGCGTTCCAGCCCCAGCTTTGCGCCAGCGGTGAAGCGGACGCGGCGGCAATGGCCGCGCCGCCCATGATGCCCGTCGTATAAAACCCCATCAATTGCCCGGCCCGTCCGGGAAAATGGCGCTTGATGAAGGCTGGCAGCAAGGCTTGCACCAGTGCGATGCCCAAGCCGCCCAGGGCCGCCGTGGCGATCAGGCCGCCGCTGCCATGCAAGGGCCAGCGCAGCGCGCAGGCGGCAGCGATGATGGCGATGCCCAGCGAGATGCCACGCGCCACACCCAGCCGGCGCTGCAGCTGGGCGCCCGCCAGCGCGCACACGCCCATGGCGAACACGGGCACGGTGGTCAGCAAGCCTGCGTCGGCATTGCTGATGCCCGTGCTGGCCTGGATGCTGTCGAGCAAGGGGCCGATGGCGGCCAGGATGGGCCGCAAGTTCAAGCCCAGCAGGATGATGGCGGCCACCAGCAGGGCGGACGAGGGAAGCGGGACAGAAACGGGGCGTTCGGATGGCATGGGATAGTAGTCCTTGCCTCGCAGGGAGGCACATGGTTTAATGCGTCATCAAATATGACTCGATGAAAAGTATCTTAACATGAAGATAAAAATCTATCTTGATGTCAAGATAAATGGATACCCGATGACAACTACCCAGCAAGAACACACACGCGCGCAATTTGCCGCAGCACAATGGCAGCGCGAATTACCGCAGATGGATACGCGTGCCATGCAACTGGTGGGCCAGCTGGGCACGGTGGGCCAGCTGATGGCGCGCGACTGGCTCAACCCCCTGTTTGCCGAACATGGCTTGCAACCGGGCGAATTCGACGTGCTGGCGACCTTGCGCCGCTCGGGCACGCCCTATGCGCTGACGCCGACGGCCTTGTACGAGGCGGCCATGCTGTCCTCGGGCGGCATGACCAACCGCATCGACCGGCTGGAAGCGGCAGGCCTGATCGAACGCCAGAAGCACCCGACGGACCGGCGCGGCGTGCTGGTGGCCCTGACACCTCTGGGTCTGGCATTGATTGACAAGCTGGTGCTGCTGCACGTGGAGAACGAGCGCACCATGCTGTCGGCCCTGAGCGCGGACGAGCAGCGCCAGCTCGACCAGTTGCTGGCCAAGCTGCTGCAGGGCATGGCGCAGGCAAAGAAAGTTTAAGGAGCGAGCAGCTGCGCCAGCTCGCGCAGCGCCGCATTGCCGCGCCGTGCCAGGCGCTGCAGTTCGGCAGGGTCGCGGCTGTCGTACAGGGCCTGGACATGGCCCACGCTGGCGGCGCGCAAGTCGATATCGCTGTCGCGGTCTGGCAGCTGGGCGTCGGCCACGTGGCCCTCGACCAGGGTCAGATAGTAATGACGGGGCTTGCCGCGCAAGTTGGCGGCAAACTGCAGCACCAGGCCGCTGTCGAACAGCAGGGCGCCGCTGCGCCCGCCCTGTTCCAGCAGCACGCGAAACGCCGGCAAAGGTTGCCGCGCCGCGCGCAGAAAACCGGCCAGGTGCACCTGATAACCGAGGTCCAGGCCATTCGCGCCCAGCTGGCCGCGCTGCAGATACGCCTTGAACGACGCCTGCACGGGACGCTGGCCCCGGCGGAACAGGCGCTCGTCCTCGTACAGGCACAGCTGGCCGCCGTCGCTGATGGCGTCGAAGCCCCATGCCACCAGTTCCTGCGCCTCGAAGGAAGCCAGGCCGACGGCTTGCGGGTCGCGCAACCAGCCATGGTCGAGCCAGGATTGCAGTAAGACGTGAATATCGAGAATGGGCATGGCAAGTTGCTCGGCAGTGGAAAAGACCCGTATTGTAGGCCAGCCTATAATAGCCGGGCCACACCATCACTCAACGCACAGACTACGCCATGGCCCCACACGACGCGCTTTCCGAATTCGACCTGATCAAACACTATTTCGTGCGCCAGCGCCCCGGCCGTGCCACCCTGGGTATCGGCGACGATTGCGCGCTGATGACGCCAGCGGCAGGCAAGCAGATCGCCATCTCCTCGGACATGCTGGTCGAGGACCGGCACTTCTTTGCCGGCGCCGACGCCCGCATGCTGGGGCATAAAAGCCTGGCGGTGAACCTGTCCGACCTGGCCGCCATGGGCGCGCGCCCCGTGGCATTTACCCTGGCCCTGGCGCTGCCGCAAGCCGAGCGCAGCTGGCTGGCCGGCTTTGCCGACGGCCTGTTTGCGCTGGCCGACGCGTTTAATTGCGAACTCATCGGCGGCGACACCACCAAGGGGCCTTTGAATATCTGCATCACCGTATTCGGCGAACTGGCACCGGGCCAGGCCTTGCGCCGCAGCGCGGCCGTGGCGGGCGACGATATCTGGGTCAGTGGCACCCTGGGCGACGCGCGCCTGGCGCTGGCAGGCTACCGCGTGGAACAGGAACTGGCGCCAGACGACCTGCTGATGGCTGGCGTGCGCATGCACACGCCCACGCCACGCGTGACGCTCGGCTGCGCGCTGGCCGAAGCGGGCCTGGCGCATGCGGCCATCGACATTTCCGATGGCCTGGTGGGAGACTTGGGGCACATCTTGAAAGCGTCGCAAGTGGGCGCCACCCTCGACGTCGACGCCCTGCCGGCCGGCCCCGTGCTGGCGCGACAGGAAACCAGCCTGCGACGCCGCTACACGGCCGCCGGCGGCGACGACTATGAACTGTGCTTCACGGCGCCGACAGCGTCGCGCGAGGCCATCGCCGCGCTGGCGGCCAGCTGCGGCACGCCCGTCACGCGGGTCGGACGCATCGAGGCCCAATCAGGCTTGCGGCTGGTGGATGCCAAGGGCTTGCCGCTGGATCTGGCCTTGAGTTCTTTCGACCACTTCAGCGAATAAACCAGCGCTAGCGCACCGCCGCCCGCGCCAGCCCCGGCTGGTTCACCATCCAGTAGTGCTGGAAGGCCAGGCGGATGTTGTCGCGCAGCTGGGTGTCATCCCACGGCTTCGTATAAAAACGGTAGATGGCGCCCCGGTTGATCGAGTCGAGCACCGCTTCGAGGCCCGTGTAGCCGGACAGGATGATGCGGATGGTTTCCGGGTACAGCTCTTTCACTTTGCTCAAGAACTCCGTGCCGCTCATGCTGGGCATGCGCTGGTCGCAGACGATCACGTGCACGCGGTGCAGGGCCAGCATTTCAAACCCTTCGGCTGGCGTGCTGGCCGTGAGGATCTGGTAGCCCTCGGGACGGAACAGGCGGTGCAGCGAGGACAGCACGTTGACATCGTCGTCGACGATGAGCAGCGTTTGCGCCGGCTGGGCGGCAGGATCGTGGCCGGGCGGCAGGCCGGCGCCGGCGGCGATCATCTGCCCCAGTTCCAGCGCCGGCAGGGCGCGGCTGAAATAAAAGCCCTGGATCTCGTCGCAGCGGTTGCGCCGCAGGTATTCGAGTTGCGGGCGCGACTCCACGCCCTCGGCCACCACGCTCAGTTTCAGGCTGTGCGCCATGCTGATGATGGCCAGCGCGATGGCCGCGTCGTTCGGGTTGCTGGTGATGTTGCGCACGAAGGCGATGTCGATTTTCAGCTTGTCGATGGGGAAGCGCTGCAAATACGCGAGGCTCGAGTAGCCGGTGCCGAAATCGTCGATGGCCACCTTCACGCCGATTTTTTTCAATTTCCCCAGCACGACGATGGTGCGCTCGGCGTTCGACATCAGCGCCGTTTCCGTCAGTTCCAGCTCCAGCAGTTCCGGCGCCACTTTGTGCTGCGCCAGCGCGCGCGTCACTTCGCCTTCCAGGTCGCCTTCGGCAAACTGGCGGCTCGACACATTCACGGCCACGCGCACGGGCCCCACTTCGCTGTCGCGCCACTCGGCGATCTGGCGGCAGGCGGCCTGGATCACCCAGGAGCCCACGCGCACGATCAGGCCCGTGTCTTCCAGCACCGGTACGAATTCGGCCGGCGCCACCAGGCCGTAGCCGGGACGGCGCCAGCGCAGCAGCGCTTCCACGCCGCTGATGCGGCCCGTGCGCAAATCCACCTTCGGCTGGTAGTAGAGGATGAACTGCTCGTGTTCGAGCGCATGGCGCAACGCCAGTTCCAGGTCCAGGCGCGCCAGCACCTGCACATTCATGCCGGCCGTGAAAAAGCGGTAGCCGTCGCGCCCCGCCTGCTTGGCGCCGCCCATGGCCGTATTCGCGTATTTGATCAGCGTTTCCGGGTCGGTGGCGTCGTCCGGATACATGGCGATGCCGATGCTGGCCGTCAGGGTGGCCGCATGGCCGCGCAAGTCGAACGGCGCGCGCAAGGCTTCGCGCACCTGGTTCGCTACCGCCACGGCTTCCTGCTGGTTGCGGCTCATGGTCAATATGAGCGCGAATTCGTCGTTGCCCAGGCGCCCCACCGTGTCGCGCAGGCGCACGCATTCGACCAGGCGGTTGCTGAACTGGCGCAGCAGCTCGTCGCCCAGCGCCGCGCCCAGGGTATCGTTGATGCTTTTGAAGCGGTCGAGCGCGATGAACAGCACCACGATGCGCCAGCTTTTCTCTTGCGCCAGTTCGACGGCCTGGGCCAGCGTCTGGTAGAACAGGCTGCGGTTCGGCAGCCCCGTCAAGCCATCGTAATGGGCCAGGTGCTTCAGGCGCTCCTGCGCCTGGCGCCGCTCGCTGATGTCGCGCGCCACGGCGATCAGCAGCAGGCCACCCGTGGCCGCAGCGCCCGGATAGCCGCCCGCCACGGGCGCCTGCGCATACCAGTGCCAGCCCAGTTCCACGGGCACCGGGCTCAGGTCGCGCCGCAGCAGTTCGCATTCCGTCACTTCCGTGGCCAGGTGGGCCGCGCCGCCCGGCAGCGCGGCCAGAGGCGGGGCCGGCGGCGGCGGCAGCAGGGTGCCGGGCGCCAGCGCCAGCAGTTCGGCGCGCGCATAGCCGAGCAGGCGGCATGCGCCGTCGTTGACGTCGACCAGGGTCATTTCCAGCACGTCGACGAGAAAGATGGCGTCGGTGGCGGCGTCCATGGCGCCGCGAAAGCGCTGCAGTTCGGCCGTGCGCTGGCCCACCGTGCGTTCGAGCAAGGTGTTGTAGTGACGCGCGGCGCGGTGCAGCAACCGCACTTCGAGCATGTTGCGGATGCGCGTGAGCACTTCGAGCGCGTCGAAGGGCTTGCTGATGAAGTCGCGCGCGCCCGCTTCCAGCGCCGCCATCTTGGCGTCCGGGTCGGCGGCGATCACCAGCACGGGCAGATAGCCTTCCAGTTCCAGCGGGCGCAAGGCATCCATCACGTCGTAGCCGCTCATGCCGGGCATCACCAGGTCGAGGATGATCAGGTCAAACTGGTGGCGCTGGTGCAGGCCGGCCACGGCGCGCGCGTCGAGGGTGCTGCTGATGGCCGTGTAGCCGCCGCTGCCCAGCAAATGCTCGAGCAGGCGCAAATTGACGTCCTGGTCGTCGACGATGAGAATTTTCGCCGCATAGATATCGGCCTGGCTGATCATGGCGCGCCTGCTCCCTTTTGCCGGCGCTGCTGCGCCACATAGGCCAGCGTGCTGTTGATCGCCTCGGTAAATTCATCGAGGTTGATCGGCTTGGTCAGATAGCGATAAAAGCCCAGCGCCATGCTGCGCTCGACGTCGCCCGGCATGGCGTTGGCCGTCAGCGCGATGACGGGAATGTGCGCCGTGCGCGGATCGGCGCGCAGCAGTTTCAGCGCGTCCGTGCCGTTCACATGCGGCAGGTTGATATCCATCAAGATCAGCTGCGGCAAATGCGTGCGCGCCATCTCCACGCCCAGGCGGCCATCCGTGGCCGTCAGCAGCTGCAATTGCGGGCAGTAGCGCACGATTTCCTCGACCAGGGTCAGGTTGGCGGGATTGTCTTCCACATAGAGCAAGGTCACGGGGGCGCTGTTATCGAGCAGCGCGCCGGCCAGGTCCGGCCGCGGCAAGGACGGAGCGGCGGGAATGGGCACGGCGTCGACCACACGCAGCTCGATCCAGAAAATGCTGCCCTCGCCGGGCGCGCTGGAGACGCCGATGTTGCCATCCATCAATTCCACCAGGCGCTTGGTGACCACCAGGCCGATGCCGCTGCCTTCTTCCGTGCCGCCCTCCTGCCCCAGCCGGTTGAAGGGCTGGAACAGCAGTGCCAGTTGTTCGGCATCGAGACCCACGCCCGTGTCGCGCACGCTGATGCGCACGCGTCCGCCCGCGTGCGGCGCGCACTCGATGGCCACCTGCCCCTGCTCGCGGTTGTACTTGAGCGCATTCGACAGCAGGTTCAACAGAATTTGCTTGAGGCGCGTGCGGTCGGCCAGCACGTTGAGGGGGCAGGCGTCGGGGAAGGCCATGCCGATGCCGCGCTGGCTGGCCAGCGGCGCGATCATGTCGCGGCATTCCTGCAAGATGGCGTCCAGGCCCACCGGTTCCAGCGACAGGCTGACCGTGCCCGACTCGACCTTTGCCAGGTCGAGGATTTCATTGATCAAGGTCAACAAATGGCGCCCCGATTTGAGGATATGGCCGGCGAATTCCTTCTTTTGCTCCAAGGTCGACGGCAGGCGGTCGGAACTGAGGATTTGCGCGAAGCCCAGGATGGCGTTCAGCGGCGTGCGCAATTCATGGCTCATCGACGACAGGAAGGCCGACTTGGCATAGTTGGCGCTGCGCGCCTCTTCCATCGCCATGGCCAGTTCGCCATTCGTCATTTCCAGCTGCATCGTGCGCTCGTGCACGCGCACTTCCAGTTCCTGGTTCAGGCGCATGACTTCCTGCTGCGCCTGGGTGCGCTGCTCGCCTTCGCGCGCCAGTTCGCCGTTCGAGCGTTCCAGCGCGTGCGTGCGCAGCTCGATCTCGGCCAGCATCTTGTTGAAGGAGTCGACCAGCTGCGCCACTTCGTCGTCGCTGAGCTTGCGCGCGCGGCGCGAGTAGTCGCCCGTCTCGATCACTTCGCGCGCCACATCGGCGATATCGAGGATGGGCTGCGTGATGACGAAATCGAGGCGGCGCAGCAGCAGCAAGGCCACCAGCAGCGCCAGCACCGTCACGCCCAGCGCGATGGCCAGGTAGTCGGCCGTGCGGCCGGCCAGCTCATAATCGGCGCGCAGATACACGGTGCCCAGCAGCTCGCCATTATCGACGATGGGCTTGAACAATTCCACCGAGCTGCCGGCGATGCTGACACCTTCCTTGCCCACCTTCGCCGGCAGCGCGCCCACGCGCTCGTTCGCGCGGTAGCTGGCAAACAGGCTGCCGTCGGCCTTGTACAGGGCGCCGGCCGTCACGCGCGGGCGGATGCGCATCAGGTTGAGGTTTTCCAGCGCCAGGCGTTCGTCGTCGAAGGCCAGCGCGGCCGAACTCATATGCCCCAGCAACTCGGCCTGGGTACTGATGTCGGCCACCAGGTTGCGGTGATAGGCGCGCAAGTCGTAGACGACGATGGTGCCCAGCGAAATGACGAGCGCCACCAGGGTGGTCAGCAAGACCACCGACATCAGCTTGTGGCGGATGGAACGCAGTCGCAGCATGTTCAGGCGCCCCCCGTCTGCACGCGATAGGCGGCCAGCAGCATGCGCGCGCTGATGCGGATATGCGCCTGCGCCACGGGTTTTAAGGCCACGTCGAAACGCACCTTGTCTTCGGCCATCACAAAATTGATCATGCTGCCCATCGCGTAGACCTCATCCGAATCGGACACCGTCAACAACGCCAGGCCACGGCTGGCGGCCAGCATCTCCTGCAGCGCCGTTTTTTCCAGCGCGCCCAGGTACAGCACGTGCAGCCCGGCCAGCGCTTCGCCGCGGCGCACTTTTTTCACCTGCACGGCGCGGCCATTGACGCTGTGCCCGGCCACGCTCTGTTCTAGCTGCTCGGCCAGCGCATCGGCGCCCGCCACGCCGATCACCAGCGGAGAGTCGGGCCGGACAAAACTGCCGTCTGGCCACTCGACATAACCAGCAAACTTGTACAAATACGCGGCCTTGACCTGGCGTTCCAGCTCCCCCGGCACCTGCGCCCGCGCCTCGGCGCACAGCACGCCCAGGAGCAGCAATAGCCAGCCCCAGCGAAGAGGGCGGCGGCCGGCGCCGCGCACGGGGCGGCGCAGGGGGCCAGGATGACGCCACCAGGACCAGTTCAAAATTGCCATGACTACCGAGTAAAGAGAATGCATACGAAGGCGCGGCACCATGCCGCTTGCCGGTTCGGGCGATGCACACCAGGGTGGCGCAGCGACAGAGCGCCTGCCAGCCCAAAGTGGTAGCAAATGTATAAAAGAGTGTACGCATTTTCGCTGTTACCGGGGAAAGTTTCTTTTACCGTCGACCATGCTACAGTCTCGCCACCCTTACCACCGCATGCAGGAGTCCGCCATGAGCAACACACTCGCCCCCCTCTCCACCGCCGTCGGTCTGGCCTTGCAGGCGAAGGGCCTGCTGCTGGCCACGGCCGAATCGTGCACGGGCGGCGGCGTGGCCCAGGCTGTCACCGACATCAGCGGGTCGAGCGCCTGGTTCGAACGGGGCTTCGTCACCTATTCCAACGGGGCCAAAAGCAGCATGCTGGGCGTGCCCGCCGAGCTGATCGCCGCACACGGCGCCGTCAGCGAGGAAGTGGCTGCCGCCATGGCGCAAGGAACGCTGGCGCACAGCGATGCCCAGGTGGCCGTCTCGACCACCGGCATCGCCGGCCCCACGGGCGGCGTGCCCGGCAAGCCCGTCGGCACCGTCTGCTTCGGCTGGGCCATGGACGGTCGCGCACAAACAGAGCGCCGGGTATTCGCGGGCGACCGGCAAGCCGTGCGCGAACAGGCCGTCCTCCATGCGCTGCAGGGGCTCTTGCGCTTTATCCAGTAGCGTCGGCGATGCAGGCGCGGTCGCGGCCCGCCTGCTTGGCCGCATACAGGGCGCTGTCGGCGCGCAGCAGCAGCTCGTGGCGGCCGGCGCCGTGGCGCGGATACTCGGCGATGCCCGCCGAAAAGGTGCAGCCCGTCAAGCTGTGCGGCGCCTGCCGGATCAGCAACTGGCGGTAGCGCGCGGCGATATCGTCGATCTTGTGCGCGGCGATGACGCTGTCGGCTTCGCGCAACAGCAGGCAAAATTCCTCGCCGCCATAGCGGCATACCATGTCGCTGCCGCGCAGCTGGCTCTCCACCAGGCGCGCAAACTGGATCAGCACTGCATCGCCAAAGTTGTGCCCATACGTGTCGTTGACGCGCTTGAAGAAATCCAGGTCGATGATGGCGATGGCCACGGGCGCATCCGCATCGGCCGCATGCAGGATGGCATTGAGGCAGGTTTCAAAATGGCGGCGGTTGTACAGGCCCGTCAGGTGGTCGCGCATGGCCTGTTCCTTCAGGCTGTCCTGCAGCGAATTGACGTGCAGGATCTGGTGCGCCAGTTCGCGGTTCAGGTGCTCCAGCTTGACGTTCTCCGTCTCGCGCGCCGCCTGCAGCTCCAGCGCCTTGTCGCGCTCGGCCTTCAGGCTGTGCATTTCCTTTTCCAGGTTGCGCATCAGGCTGCGCGAGGCGCGCGCCGACTTGCTGCTGGCCTCGTAGGCGGCCTGGTATTGCTGCAGGAAGCCGTACGCCGCCTGCCATTCGCCCAGCTGGGCATTGATCTCGGCCAATCCGCGCAAAATCTGCTGCTGGTGAAACGGATTGCGCGTCCAGCTCAGCAGGCTGTGCGCCTGCGTCAGCGAGGCCAGCGCCTGCGCCGTCTGGCCCGCGTGCAGGTCCAGCTTGCCGCGCACCAGCCACGCATGCATCTGCTCTTCCAGGTCCTGGCCGCGGCACGCATACTCTTCGGCGCGCAACAGCAATTGCAAGGCGTTATCGGGCTGCCGCAGCAGGATGGCTGCATGGGCGGCGATGCAGAACAAAAAGGCGCGGACGGCCAGGTCTTCCTCCGGCCACTCATAAAACGGTTCCACCAGCGCCAGCGCCTCGGCCGGCTTGCCCGTAGCCAATAAACACATGGCCAGGTTGGCCGAGACGATGGTTTGCTGGTATTTTAATTTTTGCGTGCCGATGATCTCGAGCGCCTCGACCAGCAGGGGGATGGCGTCTTCGTCGTTGCCCAGGTCATGCTGCGACGACGCCAGGTTCGACAGGCTGTTGACCCGGTGCGCGGGGCTGCCGAAACGTTCGGCGATGTCCAGCGCCAGCAAAAAATTGCGCGGGCCGTCTTGCGTATCGCCACGGTTCAGGGCATCGACGCCCAGGCGCGCATACAGCATGAATTTGTGCAGCGAGTCGGGGATCTGCGCGGCCTGGCTGCGCGCCTGCAGGAAATGCTGCTCGGCGTCGGCAAAGTCGCCGCGCCGGCTCGCATACGCGCCCTGCAGGGCGGCCACTTCCATGCCCCCTTCCAGGTCGCCGCTGTGCTGGAAATACGCGTGCAGGCGCTCGCACGACGGTTCAGCCTCGCCCGCGTAATACGCCAGCCAGCAATGATTCAGTTCCGCATACGCGCCACCGCGCGCATACTGTTGTCGTTGCGCCGCCGCCAGCGCCATCTGCGCCAGCCGGCGTGCCTGGCGGCGGTTGCCGACCAGGCAAGACAGGGCTTGCTGATTCAAACGGTCAATGTCGGCTTTATCGAGACTGGAGATCGGCACTGCGTCCTCGTTCACACTCTGGGGGTGGATTTTTCACACAAAACTTGCTCTGTATCAATGGTATCCTGATTAACATCATAACCAGATTCGCTGTTCCGCATGGCATATTCGCAAACGATTGTGGTAAAAATGCCAGTCGTGGCCTGGCCTGGCGCCCGCGCCGCTGTCACGAATCTTTGATTGTCACTGACGCAACAACTTGGAGTAGTCGCAATGCAAAACACGGTACATTTCATCCTGCAGGGCAAGGGCGGCATCGGCAAGACCCTGGTATCGACCCTGCTGGCCCAATGGATAGGCGGCAAGGACGACACGCCCTTGCGCTGCTATGACACCGATCAGGAAAACGCCACGTTCTCGCGCTACAAGGCGATGCAGGTCAAGCACGTGCCCGTGATGACGGATGCGCGCAACATCGACCCGAAACGCTTTGACGCGCTGATGATCGACATTCTCGACACAGACGGCAACTGCGTGATCGACAATGGCGCGAATACCTTTTCGCCGCTGATGGGCTATCTGCTGGAAAACGATTGTTTCTCGCTGCTGGAAGAATCGGGCCGCAAGGTGTACATCCACACCATCGTCGGCGGCGGCGACACCTTGCACGATACGGCCACGGGTTTTGTCGCCACGGCGCAAGCGACGAAAGTGCCGCTGGTGCTGTGGCAAAACGAACACTTCGGCCTGCTGCAATCGGCGTCCGGCAAGCAGTTTATTGAATCGCAGTCGTATGCCGACAACCGCGCGCGCGTCAAGGGCAGCATCACCTTGAGCCAGCGCAATCCCGACACCTTCGGCGCGGATGTCAAGAAAATGAATACGGCACGCCTGACGATGCAGGAAGTGATGCAGAACGACAAGTTCAACATCATGGAAAAACAGCGCATCAAGGTCGTCTACCGCGACATCTTCGAACAACTCGACAAGGTGCAATGGTAGATGGACCAGCACAAACTGCGCAGCCATGTGTTCGACAAGACGGGCATCAAGATCGACGTTGACGACCCGATATTCGCCTTGGTGGCGCTGAACGAAGCGGTGCTGGCGGAAACCGTCGAGCGCCAGCTGGCCCTGCTGGACGCCGCCACGCAAGCGCTGGCGGCCCAGGCGCGCGCGGCGGGCGGCTTGCCTGAGCTGCCGCCCGCATCCTTGGCCAGCCTGGCCAGCCCTGCCGATAATGCGGCGACGCCAGCCACCGGCTTTACGCCGCGCGAATGGCGTTTGCTGGGCGCGGCCGCCATCGTCTCCATCGCCTGCGCGCTGCTGGTGCTGGGCGGCGCGGCCCTGCTGTATAAACTGTAGCACCGAGCATAGCACTGTCGCGCTGCGCCAGCCACGAGCGAAGCGCAGCGTCTTCCCCCACCCTAGCCTGGAAGCATGCATGAAACCGATCAAATTGCTGGCCATACCCGCCTTGTTGCTGTCGCTGTACGGCGCCCCCCTGAGCCTCGCCCACGCCGCCGGCGCCGCCGCCGCGACGGCAGCCACGAGCGTGCCAAATGTTGCCTACGAAAAATACACGCTGCCGAATGGCCTCGACGTGATCCTCGTGGAAGACCATAAATTGCCCGTCACGGCCGTCAATGTCTGGTATCACGTGGGGCCCGCGAATGAAGCGCCGGGCCTGACGGGCTTTGCGCACTTGTTCGAGCACATGATGTTTGCCGCCACCAAGCACGTGCCGCGCGGCATGGCCGACCAGTTGCTGGAAGGGGCGGGTGCCACCGATTCGAACGGCAGCACGGATTTCGACCGCACCAATTATTTCGACACGGTGCCGTCGAACCAGCTGGAACTGGCCTTGTGGGCCCATTCCGACCGCATGGGCTATCTGCTGGACGTACTCGACCAGACGGCGCTGACGAACCAGCAGGACGTGGTGCGCAACGAACGCCGCCAGAGCGTGGAAAATGCACCCTACGGCATCGTGCAGGAAGCCCTGTACCACCAGCTGTTCCCGAAGACCCACCCGTATTACGCCAGCGTCATCGGTTCGCACGCGGACATCCAGAACGCGAAGCTGGCCGATATCAAGGAATTCTTTACCAAGTACTATGGTCCCAACAACGCCAGCCTGGTGATCGCCGGCGACATCGACAAGGCGAAAACCAAGCAACTGGTCAACAAATACTTCGGCAGCTTCAAGAGCGGCCCCGCCGTGGCCAAGCCCGATGTGGTGACGCCGCCCATCACGCAGGAGCGCCGCATCGTGGTGCAGGACCGGGTCGAGTTGCCGCGCGTCTTCATGGCCTGGCTGACGCCGTCCGCCTACGCCAAGGATGACGCGGAACTGTCGATGGCCGCGCACATCCTGGCCGGCGGCAAGTCCAGCCGCCTGTACAAGTCGCTGGTGTACGACAAGCAGATCGCGCAGGATGTGGGCGCGAACCAGAGCTCGAACGCCCTCACCTCCGTGTTTACCATCGACGTGACGGCGCGCCCCGGCCACCAGCCAGAGGAAATCGAGCAAGCCATGCAGGCGGAGCTGGAGCAATTGCGCGCCAAGGGACCTAGCGAGAAGGAAATCGAACGGGCCCGCAACAGCATCGAGACGAGCATGCTGAGCCAGGTGGAAAAAGTGGGCGGCAACGCCAACATGATGAACCAGTACAACCAGTACCTGGGCGACCCCGGCTACCTGGGCAAGGATATCGAACGCTACCGCCAGGTGACGGCGGCCGGCGTGCAGCGCGCCGTCGACACCTACCTGAAAAACCAGGCGCGCGTGGTCGTGTATGGCGTGCCGGGCACGCCGGACCTGGGTCAGGAAGTGGCGACGCCAGCACCGGGCAAGGTCAAGGCAGCGCCGGGCACGGCCATCAATGCGGACGAGCCGTGGCGTAACAAGGTGCCGGCCGCCGGTCCCGCGCCGAAGATCGTGCTGCCGCAAGCGACGTCGTTCACTTTGAGCAATGGCTTGACGGTGATCCACAATTACAACCCGGCCGTGCCGCTCGTCTCCAGCCAGCTGGTGGTGAAAAGCGGTTCGGGTGCCAATCCGCTGGCGCAGCCGGGCTTGTCGGGCTTTACGGCGCAGTTGCTGCAGGAAGGCACGGCCACGCGCAGCGCGTCGCAGATCGCCGATGATGTGGCGCAACTCGGCGCTTTTCTGGGCACGGGCTCCGGTGCGGATGCCTCGTTCGCCCAGCTGACGTCGCTGAAAACCACCTTCCCGCAAGCGCTCGACGTGCTGGCCGACGTGGTGCAGCACCCGCAATTCCCCGCGGCCGAAGTGGAGCGCCAGCGCGCCAGCCGCATCGGCGAACTGGCGCAGCAGCGCGAAAACGCGGGGGCCGTGGCGGCCCGCGTGGAAGCGGCAGCCCTGTACGGCTCGCAACATCCGTACGGGTATATCCAGCTGGGCACGGAAGCGGCCCTGAAAGCCACCAGCCGCGCCGACCTGCAGGCGTTCTGGCAGCAGCATTATGTGCCGAACAATGCGGCCCTGATCGTCTCGGGCGATATCGACGCAGCGCAATTGAAGGCGCTGGCCGAAGCCAAGTTCGGCAGCTGGAAGGCCGGTACGGTGGCGCCTTCCGTGACGGCGGCGCCGGCCACGACGAAAGCCCGGCTGATCCTCGTCGACAAGCCGGGCGCGCCGCAGACGGCCGTGCGCCTGTCGACCATCGCCGTGGCCCGCACGACGCCCGATTATGCGCCGCTGCAAGTGATGAATGCGGCGCTGGGCGGCTTGTTTACGAGTCGGCTGAGCAATAATCTGCGCGAAGAAAAGGGCTACACGTATGGCGTGCGCTCGCAATTCCAGTACCGCAGCCAGCCGGGCCCATTCTCGATCACCGCCGGCGTGCGCACCGATGTGACGGGTCCGGCCGTGTCGGAAACCTTCAAGGAAATCCGCGCCATGATCGCCAAGCCGTTAACGGCCAGGGAATTGTCGAATGCGCGCAATTCGCAGGTGCTGTCGCTGCCGGGCCAGTTCGAGACGAATGCCAGCATCAGCGCCAGCATGGCCAACGTGTATATCTACGGCCTGGGCCTCGACTACTACGCGACCCTGCCGCAGCGTTTTGCCGGCGTGACGGACAAGCAGGTGCAACAGGTGGCGAAGAAATACCTGCAGCCGGAAAAGCTGATCGTCATCGGCGTGGGCGACAAGGCGAAGATCGTCCCGCAATTGAGCAAGCTCAAACTGGCGCCCGTGGAATGGCGCGATGCGGAGGGTAACGTCAAGTGATCAGAATGAGCGGCGCTTGAACAGCGCCACTGTATCGACCAGCGCCGCGATCGCCACACCGGCCGTGTAGGCGATCAAGTCGGCCCAGCCGAAGGTGGAACCGAGCACCAGGTGCCCCAGCGGATGCGCACGCAACTCGACGAGCCACGGCGCCTGGACCAGCTGGCCGAATTCCACGGCAAAGCAGATCAGCAAGGACCACAAGGCCAGTTGCCACGTGCGCATGCGCGTGGCGATGATGCCCAGCGCAAATACGATCATCATGGCCCACAGGGCGTCGCCCGGATACTTGCCGAGTGCGGCGGGAAGAAATTGGGGATAAGCGCGCGAGGCCAGGCCCAGCGCGATGACAGCCACGGTTGCGCCCACCTGCAGCAGGCGGCGGCGTTCAGGTTTTACCAGGAACATATTTCCATTCAAAGACACAATTCGGACCGAACCATTGCGGCCCATCCGATATTGTACTGCGCCTGCCCTGCCTGCCTGGCGCCTATTTCGCTATGACAAGTTCAAGCGGGGCCACCTGCGCAGCCCCGCCGGACGGATAGGTTCTCAGTCGCCCAAGCCCGCATACAGCGCCGTGCTCAAGTAGCGCTCGCCAAACGACGGGATGATGGTGACGATGGTCTTGCCTGCGTTTTCCGGACGGCGTGCCACCTGCAGGGATGCCCACAGGGCGGCGCCCGACGAGATGCCGACCAATAAACCTTCATCGCTGGCGGCCAGGCGCGCCGTGGCGAACGCATCGTCGTTCTTCACGCAAATGATTTCGTCGTAGATGGCCGTGTTCAAGATCTGCGGCACGAAACCGGCGCCGATGCCCTGGATCGGGTGCGGCCCCTTGGTGCCTTTCGACAGCATCGGCGACGCTTCCGGTTCCACGGCAATCACTTGCAGACCGGGCTTGCGTTCCTTCAATACTTCGCCGATGCCGGTGATCGTGCCGCCCGTGCCCACGCCAGCGATGACGATATCGACTTGCCCATCCGTATCGCGCCAGATTTCCTCGGCCGTCGTGGCGCGGTGGATGGCGGGATTGGCAGGATTGTTGAATTGCTGCAGCATCAAGTAGCGCGGCTCGGCCGCCACCATTTCCTCGGCCTTGCGGATGGCCCCCAGCATGCCTTCGCTGCCGGGCGTGAGCACCAGCTCGGCGCCGTAGGCGCGCAGCAGGATGCGCCGTTCGCGGCTCATGGTGTCGGGCATGACAAGGGTGCAACGGTAGCCGCGCGCAGCGCACACCATCGCCAGCGCGATGCCCGTGTTGCCACTGGTAGGCTCGACGATGACGGTATCGGCATGGATCTTGCCAGCAGCTTCGGCCGCAACGATCATGGACAGGCCGATACGGTCCTTGACGCTGTGCGCGGGATTGTAGAATTCGAGTTTGGCCAGGATGGTGGCCACACTGCCGGCGGCGATGCGGTTGATGCGCACCAGGGGGGTGTTGCCGATCAGTTCAGTGACGTCGTTGGCGATGTTCATGGGAGTCTCCACAGCAATTACAGAAGAATCCAGTCTACCGCTTTTTCACGGCAGCGCACGTGGTGCGCTGCCGAAACTGAACAATTACTTCACGTCCAGCAATTCCACGTCGAAGATCAGTGCCGAGTTCGGCGGAATGTCGCCATTGCCGGCGCCGCGCGGGCCGTAGGCCAGTTCGCCTGGAATGATCAGGGTGCGCTTGCCGCCCACTTTCATGCCGGCCACGCCCTGGTCCCAGCCCTTGATGACCATGCCCTTGCCGAGCGGGAAGTCAAACGGGCCACGGCCCACGGAGCTGTCGAACTTCTTGCCGCGCGAATCTTTCGCCAGGGGACGGTACAGCCAGCCCGTGTAGTGCACGGTGACGTTATTGCCGGCGGACGCTTCCTTGCCCGTGCCGACCTTGTTGTCGATCACGATCAGTTTATCGGCGACAGGGCCGGGGCTCAGCGAGACGGCGGAGGCGGGAACAGGCGCTGGCGCCTGTGCCTGCGCCAGCGACGCGGCGACGGAGCAGATCAGGGCAAACAAAACGGAGCTACGCGTCATGATGGTTTCTTTCAGTGAGTTTCGGTGAGATCCCTGCAGTCCAGATAGCGCAGGGACAACAATAATAGCAAACCGCCGCCCGAAGTTGAAAACCCTGTCACAAGACTTACACTTTCCACGCCCGCTTCCGGCGCACAAGAAGAACTGGTGCTGCCAGAATGGACTTAGCGCCTTAGACAAGGTCCGGCAAGGCTGAGGCACCAGGCTGGCGCAAGCTTTTCAGCGCATGGGCGGCCGCCACCATGCCGAAGCTGGCCGTCACCACCACGCTGGAACCGAAGCCGGCGCAATTGAGGCCCGTGACGCCGGCGGGCGCACTGCCATCGATGGCGCATGCTTCCGCGCTCTCGGGCGTGCTCAACGGTTCCATGGAAAACACGGCGTCGACATTGAATTTGTTTTTCACGCCACGGGGGAAACCATATTCGGTGCGCAACAGTTTGCGTACACGCTTGAGCAGCGGTTCCTGCTCCGTTTTCGACAAATCGCGCACGGCGATCAGGGTCGGGTCCGTCTGCCCGCCCGCGCTGCCGATGGTCAGCATGGGGACATTGCGCGCGCGGCAATACGCGATCACGGCCGCCTTCGCCTTGGCATTGTCGATGGCGTCGACCAGATAGTCGAAATCGCGCCCGCCCAGCAACTGCTCCAGATTATCCGGGGTAATAAAATCCTCGATCTGCGTGACCTGGCACAAGGGGTTGATCAGCTCGATGCGTTCGGCCAGGGCCGTGATCTTGGCCTTGCCGATGGTGTCGCTCATGGCCTGGATCTGGCGATTGATGTTCGATTCGGCAACATTGTCGAGGTCGATCAAGGTCAGGCGGCCGATGGCGCTGCGCGCCAGCGCTTCAACGATCCAGGAACCGACGCCGCCCACGCCGATCACACAGACGTGGGCGGCGCGGAAGCGTGCCAACGCGGGGGCGCCATACAGGCGGGCAATGCCGCCGAAACGCCGTTCAAAATCGATCTCGGTCAAGTCCATGGAAATTAGTTCATTGGTGGAGGTATGCATGGCGCCATTTTAACGGACACTGCGCTGGCAGATATTCTAAAATAGCCGAATTGACACAGCGACAAGCCGCATTGTCGCCGCGCCCCCACACCGCCCACCTCGAGAACTCGCCATGACCGCTCCCCTGTTCGACTCCGTTCCCGGCTTTGACCAGCCCATCGCCGTGCTCAAGCATTGCCACGACAAGATCCGCAAGCAACTGACGACCCTGCAAAATCTGCTGGGCCACCTGGGACAGAACGGCAACACGCCGGAAGCGCAGCAAGCGGCCAAGGCGGTGTTGCAATATTTCAATAAAGCTGCGCATCTGCACCATGATGATGAAGAGCAAGACCTGATGCCCATGTTACAGGCGACGGCCACGGGCGAGGACGCGGCCCTGCTGGCCACCCTGGTGCCGGAAATCCTGGCCGACCACCAGCGCATGGACCAGGCCTGGCTGACCCTGCGCCCGGAACTGGACGCCATTGCCGCCGGCACGGACACGCAATTGTCCGCCGATGGCGTGCGCGACTATGTCGCCGCCTACCAGGCCCACATGGCCAAGGAAGAAGGACAACTGGCGCCCATGGCCAAGCGCCTGTTCAGCGCGCAGCAGATGGAGCAGCTGGGCACGGCCATGCAGCGCCGCCGCGGCATCGCGCCCGATGCGCCGGAAGCTCCTGCAGTGCCGGACGCGGCCGCCGTGCTGGCAGCCATGCGCACCGATTACGTGCAATCGAGCCTGAGCGAGACGGATGCGCTGGCCGATCCCATCGCCATGTTCCAGAAATGGTTTGCCGAAGCCGTCAAGGCCCAGGTGATGGAGCCAAACGCGATGGACTTGTCCACCGTCAGTCCCGACGGCAAGCCCAGCTCGCGCATCGTGCTGATCAAGCAGTTCGACGAGCGCGGCTTTACCTGGTACACGAATTACCACAGCGACAAGGGCCAGCAGCTCGATCACAATCCCAACGCCGCCCTGCTGTTCTTCTGGCGCGAGCTGGAACGGCAAGTGCGCATCGAAGGCACGGTGGTGAAAACCACGGCGGCCGAGAGCGACGAGTATTTCAATATGCGTCCCCTGCAAAGCCGCTTGTCGGCGATTGCCTCGCAGCAAAGCGCCCCCATCGATAGCCGTGCCACGCTGGAAAGCCATTACGAAGCCGTGGCCGCCGCCCTCGGCGATGCGCAGCCACCGCGCCCGGCCCACTGGGGCGGCTACCGTTTGCAGCCGGAGCGCATCGAATTCTGGCAGGGACGCCGTTCGCGCTTCCACGACCGCATCGTGTTTACCCGCAGTGCCGACGGGCAATGGAGCATGCAACGCTTGCAACCCTGAGCAAGCTAGTCAAGGCGGCGCAAAGCAAGCTGGTCAATATAGGTGTAGGCTATGAGGGTAGAAGTTACTAAATGACATTGTTTCTCAATTTGCGGCCGCAACTGGGGCCGCTGCATTGGAGGCCATTTTGTTTGTACAAAACCAACTCAAGTCCTGGATCGCCAGCATCCGCAGCAAGACCGCCTTGCCGCTGCGCATAGAATTGTGGAACGGCCAGCATGTCGACCTGTCCAGCGAGGCGCCCAGAGTCACGATCCGCCTGCCGACCGTCGCCTCGGCGCGCTATCTGCTGAACCCCTCGCTGGCCAATCTGGGCTCGGCCTATGTGGAAGGCAATATCGAAGTCAGGGGCACGGCCCAGGACATGATTTCCATCTGCAATGCGCTGGCGCGCAATACCCTGAAACCGGAAGGCAAGCTGGCACGCATCGTGCGCAGCTTTACGCACGACAAGAGCAAGGATGCCGAAGCCATCCGCTACCACTACGACGTGTCGAACGCGTTTTATGAACAGTTTCTCGACCCCGCTCTCGTGTATTCCTGTGCCTATTTCGAACATGGCGATGAAACCCTGGCACAGGCGCAAGTCAAGAAGATCGACCATATCCTGAAGAAAATCCAGCTGCAGCCAGGCCAGACCTTGCTCGATATCGGCTGCGGCTGGGGCGCGCTCGTCATCCGGGCCGCGCAGCAATATGGCGCCCGCTGCGTGGGCGTGACCCTGTCGGAAAACCAGTACGCGCTGGCGCGCCAGCGCGTGGCGGCAGCCGGCCTGGCGCACTTGATCGAGATCCGCCTGCAAGACTACCGCGACGTCACGGGCCAGTTCGACCGCATCACCAGTGTGGGCATGTTCGAGCACGTGGGTTTGAAACATTTACCCGAGTACTTTGCCATCCTCAACAAGCTGCTGGCGCCGGACGGCATGGCGATGAATCACGGCATCACCTCCACCGATCCGGAGAATGGCGAAACGCCGTATGGGGGCGGCGAATTCATCGAGAAATATGTGTTTCCGCACGGCGAGCTGGCGCACATCGGCAATGTGCTCAAGACCATGCAGCAAGGGGGGCTGGAAGTGCTCGACGTAGAAAACCTGCGGCGCCACTATGCGCGCACCTGCGCCCTGTGGACGGAGAATTTCGAAGCCCATGCCGAGCAAATTCGTCCGCTGGCGGGCGAGCGGCGCTTCCGCATCTGGCACGTCTACCTGGCCGGCTGCGCTTATGCCTTCGAGCAAGATTTGATCAGCCTGTACCAGATCGTCTGCGTGAAGGCAGGCCGGCGCTCTTCCACACTACCCTGGTCGCGCAACTACATGTATGCGCAGGATGCCAGGCCCGCGCCGGCGCTCACGCCCTGACAGGCGCGCGCGGCGCCGGGGACTGCCTCACTTCAGACGCCCCGCATACATGGCGCGGAATTTCTCCACCTTGGGCGCGACGACCAGCGCGCAATAGCCCTGCAAGGGATGCTGTGCGACGTAATTCTGGTGGTAATCCTCGGCCGCGTAAAAGGTGACTGCCGGCGCCAGCTGCGTGACGATGGGCGCATCCCACACGCCGGCCATCTCGGCGAGCACCTTGCGCGCCACGCTTTCCTGTTCGGCCGACTGGTAATAGATGACGGAACGGTATTGCGTGCCGACATCGTTGCCCTGCCGGTTCAGGGTGGTGGGATCGTGCAGCGTGAAAAAGATTTCCAGCAAGTCGTGGTAAGCGATGACGGCGGGATCGAATTCCAGGCGCACCACTTCCGCGTGGCCCGTATCGCCCGCGCATACCTGTTCATACGTAGGATCGGGCACGCCGCCCCCAGTGTAGCCGGACGCGACGCGCGTCACGCCGCGCACTTCCCCATACACGGCAGCGAGGCACCAGAAACAGCCGCCGCCGAGTACCGCCACTTCCATCTGTTGGTTCATGATGTCCTCCCGCAACGCCTGTGCGACGTATCATTTCATTACTGTAACGCAAAGCGCCACGGCCTGCAGTGCTGCTTGAAACGGCGCGTGGCGCACCGCACATACGGGCAAGCTGGCCACGATTGCGCTGGCATGGCCGATTTTTGGCATAATGTCAGCAAACAGACAGGTCAACCATGAACACACGCTCTCCCCGCGCGCCAGCGCAAGAATTTGATACGACACATTTCCGTCAGGCATTGTCGCAGTTTGCCACCGGCGTGACGGTCATCACCACGCGCCTGGCCGACGGCAGTTTCCGCGGCTTGACGGCCAGTTCCTTCAATTCCGTTTCGCTGTCGCCGCCCCTGGTGCTGTGGAGCCTCGGTTCCGTGGCGAACAGCATGCCCATTTTCAGCGGCAACTCGCATTACGTCATCAATGTGCTGGGTGCCGAGCAGGCGGAACTGGCGCAGCGCTTTGCACGCCGCACGCCGAATCCCTTCGACGACGTCGAATACGAACTGTCGCGCACGGGCCAGCCCATCCTGAAAGGCGCGTCGGCGTGGTTCGAATGCCACAACCGCAGCCGCTATCCGGAAGGCGACCACGTCATTTTCGTGGGCGAAGTGGAACAATGCGCATTTGCCGCGCAACCGCCCTTGATCTTCCACAATGGAAAGTTCAATACACCGCCTGCCTGAGCGGGACAAAAAAAATCCGCCGAGGCGGATTTTTTGTTTTACAGCGTAAAGTTGTACCCGATGCTGATACTCACGGCAAGCGGGTCGAGCTTGATGTCCTGCGTCTGCCCCGTCGAGAATTTCGCCTTGGTTTTCAGGTAGGTCTTGACCACGGCCACGTCAGCAAACCAGCGCTCGTTGATGGCCACGGTGCTGCCGACCACCAGGCTGCCTGTCAGCTTGTTGTCCATGCGGTAGGTCACTGGTTTTCCACCCGGATCCAGCAAGGCCGTCATCTGGCCCGAGCCGGTTTCCTTCTGGAAATAGGCATACGTCAAGCCCGCACCCACGTAAGGGCGGATCATCGCATTGGGCTGGAAGAAACGGTACTGGATGAAAGCCGTTGGCGGCAAGGCTTCGGCCGTCCCCAGCTTGCCCGTGCCCTTGATGGAACCATCGCCCATCAGGTCATGCTTGTACGGTACGCCCAGGATCATTTCAGCGGAAATATTGTCCGTAATCATGTAGGCAAAGGTCAGGATGGGCTTGGTATCGGCCTTGACGTCGGCTTTCGTACCCGGCAGTGCCGGTGCGGAAATGTCGCCACTGTCCACGTGCGGCGTGATCTTGTTGAGGCCGACCTTGGCCATCCAGGTGCCTGCGCTTTGCGCCGAGGCGCCCGTCGCCACGGTCATCGCGGCAACTGCGGCCAGTACGCGCACGGCGGTATTCAAATGATTCTTCATCTTGTCTCCTGATTCAGTATGTGCGGAGTGTTCCGCTATCGAGTCTTGTCGCTGCCGGCACCGGCCGCGCCTCCCAGGCACAGCCGGTGCGGCCATCCCTTACAGCCAGCCCCGCACGACCATGTCCTTGGCCACATAACGGGCCAGCAACAGGTTGTTGAACGGCGAAGGATGCACATCGTCGGCATAGGAGTAATGGCTGACGTCGCCAGCGATCAGGTTGCTGCCGTTACACACCAGCGAGCTGCCCAGCGGATTCTTGGCAGCGGTCAGGTCGCATGCCGGTTCCTTGACGTTGGTCAGGCCATACGGACCAGGGTTGCTGGCCTGGTCGTGGCTGACGGCAAACACGTCGACCAGCAAGACCTTGTCATTCGCGGCCAGGCCGGTGCTGATCTGGGTATTGAAGGCGCTTACCATGGCATTGATCAAGGCCTTGGTATTGGCATCCTTGCTCAGGCCCGATGGCGTATTGGCCACGTCCGGCAGGTTGTTGACGACCACATGGGTCGCGCCCTTGGCGATGATCTGGTCTTTCACCAGCGCTACCAGTTCGGTGCCGGCCGTGCCCATCGCGGTCACCAGTGCCGGACCGTTGGCGGCGGCGTAGTCGGCGCCGGCCTTGGCGCCAGCAGCGGTGGCAGCCGTTTGCGCGGTAGCGACCATCGGGCCGTAGACGGTAGCCGAAGCGACTGCCGAGTTGCCTGGTTGCACGGCAGCGGCGCCAACCGCAGCTTGCACGATGGTGGTGGTGGTGGCGCCTGGCGCCCCGCTGGCCGTGCGTACGGCAGCGGTAATGGCGACACCGGCGGTAGCAGGATTGGTGGCGCCGGCGGCCAGCAGCGGAATCAGGGTGCTGGCGAAAGTGGCGCTACCGGCTGCGGTGCCAGCAGCCGTCGCTGCCGCCTGCAAGGAGCCCAGCTGGAACAGCAAGTCATTGCCGCCCGCCATCACGAACACTACTTCGGTGCCGCTGAACTTGCCGCCCGATGCCGCCAGGTGGTTGGCGATCTGGGTGGTCACCGGCACGGTCAGGGCGCCCAGCGCGCTGCCCGTCAATTTGTTGTTCGGGCCGACCGGGTTGGTCACGCGCGAGCCGCCCATGGCGTAACCGAAGCAGCCGGCCTTCTTGACCGATGGTACCGAAAAGCCCTGGGCCGCATTGCCGTCCAGGCCGGTTTGCGCGGCGCATGGTGCCGGCAGGCCGAATTGCGCGGCCAGGTGCTCGGTCCAGTTCTTGCCGGTCAGCTCGGGATTAATGGCGGTATTGTCGCCATTGATGGTGAATTTTCCGCCTTTCAGGGCAAGGACCGTGCCGACCGCATAGGAGCCGACATCGGACAGGCTGTCGCCGAACGACACCTGCGCCGTGTATTTGACTTTCAAGGTTTGATCACCGCCACTGGCGCCGCCGCAACCTGCCAGGACAGCCGCAGCCAGCACGGCCAGCGCGAATTTTGTTTGATGCATTTTGTCTCCTCGGTCTTTTTTCTGGTTTCTAAACGAACGGGCGTGCTATTCGCTACCCAACTAATATGCCATCGTTCCTCAGGCTTGTATAGAAAATATGTTTTAAAAATCAACGAAATAACAACACCGCCAGCGCCCTGTCATGAGCGGGCGATCAGCTGAATTATGGAGGATATAAGATGTTTCGTGGCAAGCATCGCTATTGCGCTGCATCAAGGAAAAGCCCCTTGCGGGGCTTTTCATGATGCGGATAGAAACTGCTGCAAGATACCACTTGAGCCGAACGCGGCGCGCCGCAAACGGTCATTCACGCCCAGCCACGCGGGGCCGGTGGGCGGTGCTTCGACGAGGATCAGCTCGGCGCCGACCTGATCCATCGTGCGCAGCGAGGCATACAGCGCGTGTGCGTAGTTCTCCGGACTGGCCGCCAGGCGCACGCTGGCGCTGGCCGGCGGCAGGTCCGAGTAATGGATCAGGGCCACGCGGCGCCCGTCGTTGAGCAGGCGGTTCAAGGTGGCGCGCACATCGTCGCTGTGCTGCATCGCAACAGGCGTATGTGGTGCGTAGTGCGATTCCAGCGTGCCCGAGGCACGCGGCGCGGCTGCATCGGCGATGGCCGGTGCGCGGCCAATGACGGCGGCGATCTGCGCGCTGCTGATATGACCGGGACGCAACAGCACGGGACCGTGCGTGGCCAGACGCGACAGGTCGATGATGGTCGACTCGATGCCCACCTCGCTCTGGCCGCCATCGAGAACCAGGCCCAGCAAGCCGCTGTCCAGTTCCGCCGCGAATTCATCGCGCACATGCTGCGCCGTGGTGGGGCTGACGTTGCCGAATTTGTTCGCCGACGGCGCCGCCAGGCCGCCCTTGCCACCCTTGAAGGTGCGTAGCAATGCGATAGCCACCGGGTGCGACGGACAACGCAGGCCCACCGTATCCTGGCCGCCGGAAACGGCATCGGGAATATGCGCGGCGCGCTTGACGATCAGGGTCAGCGGGCCGGGCCAGAAGGCGGCCACCAACTGCTGCGCTTCCACGGGAATATCATCGGACCAGTGTGCCAGGTCGGCACCGGGCGCCACGTGCACGATCACGGGGTGGTCCGAGGGCCGCCCCTTGGCTTCATAGATGCGCGCCACGGCGGCCGGGTTTTCCGCATCGGCGCCCAGACCGTACACTGTTTCGGTCGGGAAAGCGACGAGGCCGCCCGCTTCCAGCACGGCAGCCGCTGCTGCCAGGTCTTGTGCGGGCACGCTCACGGCGCGATTCCCAGGATCAGGCAAGCGTCGCGCAGGCGCTGCTGCGCCTCTGGCAAGGTGGCCGCGATGAAGGTCAGGTGACCCATCTTGCGGCCACGGCGCGGATCGTCCTTGCCATACAGATGCAGACAGGCGCCCGGCAGCGCCAGCACCTGGTCCCACGCCGGCTCATTGGCCACATCGCTGGCGTCGGCAAACCAGGCGTCGCCGAGGATGTTGAGCATCACGGCCGGCGAATGCTGGCGTACGTCGCCCAGCGGCAAGCGCGCCATGGCGCGCACCTGCTGCGCGAACTGGCTGGTGACGCAGGCATCCATCGTGTAATGACCGCTGTTGTGCGGACGCGGCGCCATTTCATTGACCACCAGGCTGCCATCTTCCAGCACGAAAAATTCGATGCACAGCACGCCGACATAACCGAGTTCGGCAACCATCGCTTGCGCCGCGCGCTGCGCCCTGGCGGCGCAGTCGTCGGACACGTTCGGGCCCGGCACGGTGGTTGTAAACAGCACGCCGTCGCGGTGCACGTTTTCGGCGATCGGATACACGACCGATTCGCCGTCCACGCCGCGCGCCGTCAGCACCGACACTTCATACGCCAGCGGCAGCATCTTTTCCAACAGACAAGTCACTTCGCCCATTTCGGCAAAGGCGGCGCGCACGTCTTCACGCGTGCGTACGCGGAACTGGCCCTTGCCGTCATAGCCCATGCGCACGGTTTTCAGTATGCCTGGCAGCAAGTCGTCGGCTATGCTGTCGATATCGTCCTGCGTGGCGATGACCATGTGCGGCGCCGGCAATACGCCCGATTTCGAGGCGCAGGCGACAAAGAAACGCTTTTCCGCGATGCGGTCTTGCGCTACCGACACGCCGTGGGCGTTGGGGGCGACAAACACGCGTTCGGCCAGGCGCGACAGGCTGTCGGCCGGCACATTTTCGAATTCAGTGGTGACGGCCAGGCATTGCGCGGCCAGGGCGTCGAGACCGTCAAGGTCACTGTAGCCGGCATTGACCAGGCGCTGCGCCACCTGCCCCGCAGGGCAGACATCGGATGGTTCCAGTACAGCCACTTGATAGCCCATGCTCTGGGCGGCCTGGGCAAACATGCGGCCAAGCTGGCCGCCACCCATCACGCCCAGCCACGCCGGTGGGTTGGCGGCGGGCAGCAAGGGGAAGTCGATTTACTATTCATTATTTTTCAAACACATTAGTCAGGCAAGACCATGGCCTTGGCGGCGGCCGTTTGCGTGGTACGGAAGGCTTCCAGCTGGTCGGCCAGGGCGTCGTCGTTGGCGGCAAGCATCGCCACCGCCGTCAGCGCCGCATTCGCCGCGCCCGCTTCGCCGATGGCGAAGGTGGCCACCGGCACGCCCTTGGGCATTTGCAGAATCGACAGCATGGAATCTTCGCCGCGCAAGTATTTCGACGGCACGGGCACGCCCAGCACGGGCACGATGGTCATCGCCGCCACCATGCCAGGCAGGTGGGCCGCGCCGCCGGCGCCGGCGATGATGGCGCGCAAGCCGCGCGCGCGCGCGCTCTTGGCATAGGCGTACATCTCGTCGGGCATGCGGTGCGCGGAAATGACTTGCGCTTCGTATGGCACGCCAAACTGTTTCAGGATGGCAACCGCGTTCTGCATCACTTCCCAGTCCGAGGACGAGCCCATGATGACGCCGACCAGCGGCTTGGGGTTCAACTTGTGCTCATTCATCTCAGGCCTTCAGCTTCTCGCCCGTCAGGCGTTCGATGGCTTCAAAGTACTTGGCCTGGGTTTTTTCGATGACGTCGGCCGGCAGCGCAGGCGCCGGTGCGGTCTTGCCCCAGGTCAGTGTTTCCAGGTAGTCGCGCACGAATTGCTTGTCGAACGACGGCGGCGAGATGCCAGGCTGGTAGGAATCGGCGGGCCAGAAGCGCGACGAGTCGGCCGTCAGCACTTCATCCATCAGGTGCATGACGCCGTTGTCGTCCAGGCCGAATTCGAACTTGGTGTCGGCGATGATGATGCCGCGCGTGGCCGCGTATTCGGCGGCCGTCTTGTACAGGGCAATGGCGACGTCGCGCATCTTGGCAGCCAGGTCCGCGCCGATGCGCTCTTCCATTTCAGCAAAGCTGATGTTTTCGTCATGCTCGCCCAGCTCGGCCTTGGCCGCCGGGGTGAAGATCGGTTGCGGCAGCTTTTCCGCCTGTTGCAGGCCGGCTGGCAACTCGATGCCGCAGATGCTGCCCGTATCTTGATAGTCTTTCCAGCCCGAACCGATGATGTAGCCGCGCACGACCGCCTCGACCATGATGGGTTTCAAGCGCTTGGCCACCACGGCGCGGCCCTTGACCTGCTCCACTTCATCGGGCGCCACCACCGATTCCGGCGCCACGCCGGTCAGGTGATTCGGCACGATGTGGCCCAGTTTCTCGAACCAGAAGTCACTCATCTGGTTGAGGACCTTGCCCTTGCCGGGGATAGGCTCGTTCATGACGACATCGAAGGCCGACAGGCGGTCCGTGGTGACGATCAGGATCTTGTCGTCGCCGACGGCGTAATTGTCGCGGACCTTGCCGTGGCCCAGCAATGGCAGGGAGTGGATGGAAGTCTGATAGAGGCTGTTCATAGCGGGGGAATAGTTGGATGAAACGAAACCGGCAGGCAGGGAAGGCGCCCGCCGGTCGAGAAAATCGGGCACAAGGATACGCTGTATGCGCATGCCTCCTGCCCGTTCCAGACAAAATTTTACTTCACAATTTGCGACAGCTCGCCGGCCTTGTAGCGCTCGGCCATTTTTTCCATCGTGATGACCTTGATTTTCGACGCCTGGCCTTCGCAGCCGAATGCCTGCATGCGGGCGCGCACGATTTGCTCGGCGGCAAGGCGGGCTGGCTTCAGGTAGTCGCGCGGGTCGAATTTCGACGGGTTTTCAAACAGGTACTTGCGGATCGCGGCCGTCATCGCCAGGCGGATATCGGTGTCGATGTTGATCTTGCGCACGCCGTGACGGATACCTTCCTGGATTTCCTCGACTGGCACGCCGTAGGTTTCCTTCATGTCGCCACCGAATTCGCGGATGATGGCCAGCAATTCCTGCGGTACCGACGACGAGCCGTGCATCACCAGATGGGTGTTCGGGATACGCGCGTGGATTTCCTTGATACGGTCGATGGCCAGGATGTCGCCCGTTGGCTTGCGCGTGAATTTATACGCGCCGTGCGAGGTGCCGATGGCGATCGCCAGGGCGTCGCACTGGGTGCGCTGCACGAAGTCGGCAGCTTGCGCCACGTCCGTCAGCAGTTGCTCGCGGGTCATGGTGCCGTCGGCGCCGTGGCCGTCTTCCTTGTCGCCCTTCATGGTTTCCAGCGAACCGAGCACGCCCAGTTCCGCTTCCACCGTCACGCCGATGGCGTGCGAGAATTTCACCACTTCACGCGATACTTCCACGTTGTATTCGTAGGAGGCAACCGACTTGCCGTCCGCTTCCAGCGAACCGTCCATCATCACGGAAGTAAAACCCGAGCGGATGGCGGCCATGCAGACGGCCGGCGACTGCCCGTGATCCTGGTGCATGACGACGGGAATGTGCGGATACGCTTCAACGGCGGCGTCGATCAGGTGGCGCAGGAAGGCTTCACCGGCGTACTTGCGCGCGCCAGCGGACGCTTGCATGATCACCGGCGAGTTCAAGGCATCGGCGGCGGCCATGATGGCTTGCACTTGCTCCAGGTTATTGACGTTGAAAGCAGGAATGCCATAACCGTTTTCGGCGGCATGGTCCAGCAGTTGACGCATGGATACGAGAGACATGGTAATACTCCAGATAACAATAGAAACCGTTGCGGCGCTTCGCGGTGGTCAATAACCGCGCCAGCGCCTGAATTCTTCCGACTAATCCGACTAAACTAGAACGTCCAACAAACTGCTCAGGGCTAGGCGCGTTGCCGAAGGCAGTACGACTAGTACGACTAGGCAATGCAACAACGCCCTGGGCAGTTTTTGGGCGTTTTTACTCGAATTCGCCTACCTTCACAATTTTCAAGGCATTCGTACCACCCACCTGCCCCATCGGCTCGCCCCAGGTGACGACGATCATGTCACCCTTGCGGACGATGCCCTGCGCCACCAGCAGCTCTTCCGCCTGCTTCAGCACTTGCGCGCTGGGGGCGTTCTGCATCAGATGATACGCCCGAACATTGCGGTACAGCGCGGCTTTGCGCAAAGTGGTCACACTGGGCGTGAGCGCGTAGATCGGCGTGTCGATGCTGTGGCGGCTCATCCACAAGGCGGTGGAACCGGATTCCGTCAGCGCCACGATGGCTTTCACGCGCAAATGGTGGGCCGTGAACAGCGCGCCGTACGCGATCGACTGGTCGATGCGGGTAAACGTGACGTTGAGGAAATCGGCATCGAGCTTGTTGTATTCGGACTGTTCCGCTTCGACGCAGATGGCGGCCATCATTTCCACCGTCTCGATGGGGTACTTGCCCGATGCCGTTTCGGCCGACGTCATGACGGCATCCGTACCGTCCAACACGGCATTGGCCACGTCGGACACTTCCGCGCGGGTCGGCACGGCGTTGACGATCATCGATTCCATCATCTGCGTGGCAGTAATGGCCAGTTTGTTCGACGCGCGCGCCATCTTGATCATGCGCTTCTGCAAGGCCGGCACGGCCGCATTGCCAACCTCGACTGCCAGGTCGCCGCGCGCCACCATGATGCCGTCGGACGCGTCGAGGATTTCTTGCAAGGCAGGAATGGCTTCCGCCCGTTCGATCTTGGCGATCATCATCGGCTTGTGGTGGTAGGGCTCTCCGGCGATATTGGCCAGCTGGCGCGCCATTTCCATGTCGGTCGCGCATTTCGGGAAGGAAATGGCAAGATAGTCGGCCTGGAAACTCATGGCCGTCTTGATATCTTCCATATCCTTGGCCGTCAGCGCGGGCGCGGACAGGCCGCCGCCTTGGCGGTTGATGCCCTTGTTGTTCGACAACTCGCCGCCAATCTTGACGGTGGTGTGGATTTCGCTGCCATGGATGCGCTCGACGATCAGCACGATGAGGCCGTCGTTCAGCAGCAGCACGTCGCCCTTGTGCAAGTCGCGCGGCAGGGCCTTGTAGTCGAGGCCGACCCGTTCCTGGTTGCCCAGTTCACCGTTTTCGCCCCACTTGGCGTCGAGAATGAAGCGCTCGCCCGCTTCCAGCTGGATACGGGTGTTTTCAAACTTGCCGACGCGAATCTTCGGCCCTTGCATGTCGGCCATGATGGCCACTTCGCGGCCGCACTCGGCTGCCGCCAGGCGTACCAGCGCGGCGCGGTCGATATGGTCTTGCGCCTTGCCGTGGGAAAAATTCAAGCGCACCACGTCGACGCCCGCACGTATCATTTTGACCAGGATATCGAAGTCAGTGGAGGCGGGGCCGATTGTTGCTACGATTTTTGTACCACGTGGCATAAGAATCCTTGTGCGCGAGCGAAGGTGAGCAAGGCCGGTTTGAGACAGCAGCCGGCAAGGTAAAAGCGCAGCGGTCAGGCTGCGCTTGGTATTGAACTGCTGAACGCTCCGTCTTAGCCGGCGCGTTGCATCAGGATTTCCACTGCCGGGAGGGTCTTGCCTTCCAGGAATTCCAGGAAAGCGCCGCCGCCCGTCGAGATATAGCTGATTTTATCCGTAATGTCGTATTTGGCAATCGCCGCCAGGGTGTCACCACCACCGGCAATCGAGAACGCTTTCGATTCGGCAATGGCCAGCGCCAGGGTCTTGGTGCCGTGGCCGAACTGGTCGAACTCGAACACGCCAACCGGGCCGTTCCACACGATGGTGCCGGCGGCGGCGATCTGCTGCGCCAGCAGGGCCGCCGTTTTCGGGCCGATATCGAGGATCATGTCGTCGTCCGCCACGTCGGCCACGTCCTTGACGGTGGCGGCGGCCGTAGGCGAAAACTCCTTGGCACACACGACATCGACAGGAATCGGCACTTGCGCGCCGCGCTTGGCCATGATCTCGATGATGGCCTTGGCTTCTTCGACGAGTTCCGCTTCCACCAGCGACTTGCCGACGTTCAAGCCAACGGCCTTCATGAAGGTGTTGGCAATGCCGCCGCCGACGATCAGGTTATCGACCTTGTCGGACAGGGCTTTCAAAATGGTCAGCTTGCTCGATACTTTCGAACCGGCGACGATGGCCAGCAAGGGGCGGGCCGGCGCGTGCAAAGCTTTCCCCAGTGCATCGAGTTCGGCGGCCAGCAGCGGGCCGGCGCAGGCGACAGGCGCGAACTTGGCGATGCCGTGCGTGGACGCCTCGGCGCGGTGGGCCGTGCCGAACGCGTCATTGACGTAGATATCGCACAGCTTGGCCATTTTTTGCGCCAGCTCATCGCTGTTTTTCTTTTCGCCCTTGTTGACGCGCACGTTTTCCAGCAGGACGACCTGGCCGGCGGCCAGGTTTTCCAGGCCGGCGCCATCGATCCAGTTTTGTTTCAGTGCCACTTCCTGGCCCAGCAGCTCGGACAAGCGGGCGGCCACGGGTGCCAGGCTGTCGGCAGGCTTGAACTCGCCTTCCGTCGGACGGCCCAGATGCGACGTCACCATGACGGCGGCGCCAGCGTCGAGCGCGGCGCGGATGGCCGGCACCGAGGCGCGGATACGCGTATCTTCGGTGATCTTGCCACTGTCATCTTGCGGGACGTTCAGGTCGGCGCGGATAAACACGCGCTTGCCTTGCAGTGCATTTTGGGCGATCAAATCTTGCAGACGGATGAAGTTGAGAACAGCTGACATGGCGATCCAGATGACGAGTGGAAGGAAGTGCGCTATTTTACCGCAATGACCAGAGCAAATCCCCGATTTGTCCTGCTTTACTGAAAAACATGCAACAGTCGCAAGCCCGTGAAAACCAGCATGCCAAACACGATGGTTTGCAACATATTGCGGCGGATCACGAAAAAGAGCGTGGCGGCAATACCCGACAAGAGTTTCAAATTCGACAATTCGAAGTACACTTGCTGCCCCTCCATCAGCATGTCGGGCGCGATGATGGCCGCCAGCGCGCAGGCCGGCGCATAGCGCAGCATCTCGCCCACGCGGCGCGGAATGGTGATGTGGTGGCCGACCAGCCAGAAGGTGCTGCGCGTGGCGGCCGTGGCCACCACCAGCACGGCGATGGCGATCCACACATCAGCCCTGCCCCAATCGATGCCGTCAAACATGGCGTTTGTTCCATTTATCGGTCAATTCTTCCACGGCCATGGCGCTGACCATGCCCACCACGACGGCCACCAGCAAGCCCAGCTTGTATGGCAAGCCAAACGCCAGCACGGCCACCGCACCCGCCACCAGCACGCCGCACAGGGCGGCGCGGCTGAGGATCAGCGGCACCGTCACGCACAGGATCGCCAGGGTGCCCGCAAAGCCCAGCCCCCATTCGGCCGGCACGACGGCGCCCAGCACGATGCCGATGAAGGAACCGATCTGCCAGGCCAGCCAGTTGGGGTAAATCAGCCCCTTGAGGAAGGGCAGCTTGGCCGGGTCCGGCGTTTCATGCGGGTAGCGCTGCAGGAACAGGCCCACCGTGATATCGCCCGCCACATAGCCGAGCGCAAAGCGCTGGCGCCACGGCAAATGGGAAAAATGTGGGGCCAGCAACACGGAAAAGATGACAAAACGCAAATTGACGACGAGCGCCGTGGCGAAGATCACCCACACGGGCGCCTGCGCGGCCAGCAGCGGCAGCGAGGCCAACTGGGCCGAGCCGGCAAACACGAACAGGGTCATCGCCCCCGCCTGCGCCACGGTCAGGCCGCTTTTCACCATGGCCACTCCCACCACCATGCCCCAGGCGGCGATGCCCAGCAGGGTGGGCGCGCCCAGGTTCAGGCCGGCGCGCCAGGCGTCTTTCAGCAAGGCGTCGTCCTTGGCGGCCGGGACGGCGTTCACGCGGGTGTTCATGCGCGCCCCCGGCAAGCGGAGTGTGGTAACTGCACAACAATGGTGCATGGCGACAAGGGCGGCAACGGTGATACCGGCAAGGCAAATCCAGTCAGTGTGGCGCTGCAGCTGCCATCTTTCCGCAAAAAAACGCGCCGCAGCCGCAGATGATCGAGCCGCCATTTTAGCCATGATTTTTGCTGTCTGCCTGAATCCGTTAAAATCGTACTTTTGGCAGCAGCCGACTTCCTTCCATACAGCCTCACGGAGCATGACAAGATGACAAAAACCACCCAGCCAGCGGTCGAACTCGACGGTAAAGACTTGCCAGCCCACTGCCCTAACCCGGCCATGCCGCTGTGGTCGTCGCATCCGCGCGTGTTTCTGGAATTCAACAAAGACGGTATCGCCAAGTGCCCCTACTGCGGCACGGCGTATACCCTGAAGGAAGGCGCCAGCGCCGGCCATCATTAAACTGCCCAGCGGCGCGCCCCCAGCGCGCCGTTTTTATTTGCACCAGCCCGGAGTCGTCATGAAACGTCTGAAAGAACTCAATGGCAGCGCCGCCGAAGTCGAAGCGGCTTTCTACGATGCCTTGCACCGCGCCGACCTCGAAGCGCTGATGGCGCTGTGGGCCGACGATGAAGAGATCGTCTGCATCCACCCGGGCGGCGCACGCCTGATCGGCCATGCCGCCATCCGCGCCTCGTGGGAAACCATTTTGACGGGCGGCGGCCTGCACATCGTGCCGGCGCAGCTGCATGAAACGCACAATTTGATGAGTTCAGTGCACACGGTCATCGAAGGCGTCACCGCCGACGAAGGTGGCCCGGCGCATCTGCTGGCGACAAATGTGTACGTAAAAACGCCGCGCGGCTGGCGCATCGTGCTGCACCACGCCTCCGTCGCCCCCGGCGGCGCGCCGGCCGACGCCACGGGAACGCAGATCCTGCACTGATGTCGTTGCTTCTTTCCTATACCGCCCCGCTCTGGCTGCCTGGCGGCCACGCGCAGACGATTTATCCCGCCGTGTGCCTCGCCAAGCCGGCCGTGGCCTTCCGCCGCGAACGCTGGCAAGCTCCCGATGGCGACTTCGTCGACGTCGACCTGGTCGACGGCCAGCCGGGCCAGCCCTTCGTGGTGCTGTTCCACGGCCTGGAAGGCTCGTCGAACAGCCATTACGCGCGCGCGCTGATGAGCGAAGTGGCGGCGCGCGGCTGGTCGGGCGCCGTGCCGCACTTTCGCGGCTGCTCGGGCGAAGCCAACCTGGCGCCGCGCTTTTACCATTCGGGCGATGCGCAGGAAGTCGACTGGGTACTGCGCCAGCTGCGCCCGCGCGCGACGGGGAAATTTTACGCGGCCGGCGTCTCGCTGGGCGGCAACGCCCTGCTGTGCTGGCTGGGCCAGTCGCAGCACCAGGCCGATTTCATCGATGCGGCGGCCGCCGTGTCGGCCCCGCTGGACCTGGCGCAAGGGGGCAAGGCCCTATCTTCGGGAGCCAACCGGCTCTACACGCGCATGTTTTTGAATACCTTGAAACCGAAATGCCTGGCCAAGCTGGAACAGTTTCCCGGCCTGTTTGCGCGCGACGCCATGCTGGCCGCGCGCGACTTGCACGCCTTCGACAATGTCGTCACGGCGCCCCTGCACGGCTACCGCGACGCCGACGATTACTGGCACCGCGCCAGCGCCAAGCACGTCTTGCAAGACATCACCGTGCCGACCCTGGTACTCAATGCGCAGAACGATCCCTTCCTGCCCGGGCGCTACTTGCCGCGCAGCGCCGCACCGCAGGTCACGCTCGAGTATCCGCGCCACGGCGGCCACGTCGGCTTTGCCGCTGGCAAGTTACCGGGAAGCACACGCTGGCTACCACAGCGCCTGATCCATTTTTTTGAAGGCGGCAACACGGCGCCCTCGTCCCCGCAAAGCTGTCACGCTGCTAGCTCGCAAACGCACACGGAAAACGCACCACATGGATGAACTCGTCAAACAGGCGCTGGCCAAATGGCCCAACGTGCCGCACTGCTACGGCTGGCTGGGCCTGGACGCGCGCGGCCACTGGCGCATGCGCGACCAGCAGGCGCAACAGCAACAACTGCCCGGCGACAAGATCGCCCATGCAGCCCTGTTGGGATTTATCAACCGCAATTACGACCATGACGACCGGGGTTGCTGGTTTTTCCAGAATGGCCCGCAGCGCGTCTACCTGAACCTGGAAGCGACGCCGTACATCGCCCGCAGCGATCCGCAGCACGGTTTTATCTTGCAGACGGGCGCGCCGCTGGCGGCCATCGAGGCAGCGTATCTATGCGACAACGGCGCGCTGATCTTGCGCCAGGGCGATATCGTGGCGCAGGTCGACGACCGCGACATGGCGCAAGTGCTGCCATCGCTGCGGCTCGACGGCCTGGCGGCCAGCGACGAGGCCTTGCTGGCCTGGCTGGAAAATGGGCAAGGCAACTTGATGCTATTGCATGACGGCAAGGAGATTGCCGTGCAGCCGCTGGCCTATGCCAGCGTACCGCTCACCTTCGGCTTTCAGCCGGTGCCACAAGCCGATCAAGACTAGCCCTTCTGGTCCTTGATCTGTTCGCGGCGCTTTTCCTGCAATTCGCGCTCGCGCGCATCGATCACGGCCTGGTCATAAAAGGTCGCGTCCGTCGACTTGCGGGCGATGGTCAACTGGTCCAGCGCGGCCATGGTGGCGCCCTGCAGCACGTAGGATTCGGCCAGCGCCATGTGCTGCAAGGTCATCTTGCCCTGGTCCGCATAGGCTTTCGCCAATAAATCATACAGTTCCGGCTCCTCCTTGTAGAGCTGCACCTGGTCGCGCAGATACAAGGTAGCCTGCTCCAGCTTGCCGGCAGCCATCAGCGCTTCCGCATACTGATGCGCAATGCCGCGCGAGAGGGGAAACTGCTGGCGCGCCGCATCGGCTGCCTTCAGCGCTTGCTGCGCCACTTCCTTCTTCTGCGCCGGCATCAGCAGCACTTCCAGCCCCATCGCCGCCAGCAGCGAATTGGGATCCTGCGTGCCGCCCGAGGTAAACACATTCGGCCCGGCCGGCTTGTGCAGGGCGGCATTGGCGGCATCGAGTTCCTTCTGCGCCTCCGTCGGCTTGCCCTGCTTGACGGCGACAAAGGACAAGCCGTAATGGGCGGCCACGACCTGGAAGCGGCTTTGCTGTTCCAGCTGCGTCTTGAAGACAGCCTTGGCATTCAACAGGCCTTGCACGCTTTCATCCTGCAGCACGCGGGCACGCGCGCGGGCCAGGTGAAAACTCAGGCTGTCCGGACGCTGCTTGTAGGGTTGCTCGCGGATGCGCGCCTGGATGTCGGCGATGCGTTCCGTCGTCAGCGGGTGGGTCTGCAGATAGGCGGGCATCAAGTCACTGTACGAGCGGCTGGCCGCCTGCATGCGACCGAAGAAGGCCACCATGCCGGTGGTATCGAAACCGGCTTCGCCCATGATCTGGAAACCGATGCGGTCCGCCTCGCGTTCGGCATCGCGGCCGAAGTTGAGCTGGCGCTGGATGGCCAGGCCCTGGCCGGCGGCAAACACGCCCAGCGCCACATCGCCGCCTGCGCGCGACGCCAGCGCCGCCAGCAGCATGGCCGCCAGCGGCATCAAGGCATCCTGGCGCTGCTGGCCCAGCATGCGCGCGATATGGCGCTGCGCCACGTGGCCGATCTCGTGCGACAGCACGGACGCCAGTTCCGCTTCCGTTTGCGCCGCCAGCACCAGCGCAGAATGCACGCCGATGAAGCCGCCCGGCAAGGCAAACGCGTTCAACTGAGGATCGCGCACGGCAAAGAAGAAATAGTCGTAATTCGTTTCGCCACGCACGCTGGGGCGCGCCGCCACGAGGGCGTTGCCGAAGGTGTTCAGGTATTCCAGCAGCGGGGCGTCATCGAGGTAATCGCGGTCGCCGCGGATGCCGCGCATGATCTCCTCGCCGATCTTGCGCTCCATCGCCGGCGACAGGTCTTCGCGCGAGGTATCGCCCAGATTCGGCAGGTTCGGCGCCGGCGGCACGGCCAGCGGCGTCCAGCTGCCGGCCGGCTTGGCCACCGTGCTGGCGGCCGGCGCCGCCGGCGCGGACGTATAGGTTTGCGCCAGCGCAAACGGCGCCGCCAGCCACAAGGCAGCCAGCATGGATGCGCGCCGGGAGCGGCGCAGCCATGCCGGACCGGCGTTTTCAAGGATGATCGGAAGGGGAGTTTTTGAATTCACGGGTGCTATCATACCTTGTTAGCGGCGCCTATTCCCACGCGTGCCGCGCCCCACTCCTCACCTATTTTGACGCCATGACGACAGCAGACAAGCAAGCCCCCGCCGAAGAACTGACCCATTTCGACGCCACGGGCCAGGCCCATATGGTCGATGTGGGCAGCAAGGAAGACACGCGCCGCAGCGCCGTGGCCGCCGGCAGCATCCGCATGCAGCCCGCCACCCTGGCATTGATCATTTCCGGCAATGCGAAAAAGGGCGACGTGCTGGGCATCGCCCGCATCGCCGCCATCATGGGCGCCAAGCGCACCAGCGACCTGATTCCCCTGTGCCACCCGCTGGCCCTCACGCGTGTCACCGTCGACTTCGAAGTGGAGGTAGCGGCCAACAGCGTGCACTGCCGCGCCCAAGTCGATACCACGGGCAAGACGGGCGTGGAAATGGAAGCGCTCACTTCCGTGCAAATCGGCTTGCTGACGATTTATGACATGTGCAAGGCCGTCGACCGGGGCATGGTCATGACCAACGTGCGCGTGCTGGAAAAGCATGGCGGCAAGTCGGGCGATTGGCACGCCGAGGTGTAACTATGCTGCCTGGCGCGCCAGCTGGCCCAGGACGCGGCGCACGTCGCACAGCAGCCAGACGGCACTGGCCAGGCACAGCGCGATGATGGTGATCGACAGCGGCAAGTGGAATTGCGCCTGTCCTGCCAGCGCAAAGCCGGCGTGGATAAGACACGTTCCCACGCCCAGCGCGGCGCACACACAAGCGTACAGGACCGCCCGCGGGGTGGCCAGCAGCACGTGCCGATAACCGACGAGCACCAGGGCAATCGCCGCCAGGTTAAACACCAGGAAACCCTGGATGCCGCCCGGCACATGGAACATCTCCCACTCTTTCCAGTAGGCAGCGTCGATTTGATGCAGGATCAGAAACAACATGGTCCAGAAATAGCTGCGTGGCATAAGATTTACATTCGTCAATATTGATGCAATTGTAAAGCCAGAGCCGCGCACCGGTACGCGCACAGGGCATTTTTCTATGCGAATATGAATTTCATTGATATAAGTGCTTTTTCATCAAGAAATCATGCATACTGCGATTCGACAATATCGAGATGAGCATCGCATGACAAGCAACAAGCCCGCCGCGGAAAACAAGCTCCAGGACTTCGAATTCGAGGCGATGAATCTGCAGGTGGGCGGACGCATCCAGTTCATCACGCATCGCACCATCAAACCGATCCAGCATTTCTCGACCCTGATCGGCTATGTAAAGGACGAGTACCTGATCGTCAAGATCCCCATGGAAAACGGTGCGTCCATCGTACTCAACGAGGGCGACAAACTGACCATCCGCGTGTTTTCCGGCGTCACCGTGTGTTCGTTTTCCTGCAGCGTGCTGCGCATCTTTGGCCGCCCCCTCAATTATGTGCACCTGAGCTTTCCCGACGCCATCCAGGGCACCAGCCTGCGCACGGCCATGCGCGTGAAAGTGGACATTCCGGCGCAGCTGAGCTACCGCGACGTGGCGGCCGTGCCCGTGTTCATCGTCAACCTCAGCGTCTCGGGGGCGCTGATCGAGGCGCCCAGCATGCTCACGCCGGACGACGAGGGCGTCGCGCTCAGCTTTACCCTGCTGGTGCAGCCGAACAAGCATCAGATGCGCGTCAACACGCGCGCGCGCATCCAGAACGTCAGCGTGGGCAAGCCGTCGAATGGCAATGCGGCCGAGGTCGCCGAAATTTATACGTATGGTGTGCAATTCATCGACCTGGAACCGACCCACTACACCCTGCTGCAAAACCTCACCTATGAAGCGCTGATCGCAGACCGGCAAAAAATCGTCTGACACGGGCACGCCAGATGCCGCTCACTGCGTCGCCACCACCTTGGGAATATTGTTCCTGGTAAGGGCTTCCCTGGCCGCCGCATTCGTCACGCTGGTGCTGTTAAACCAGCTCAGGCTGCTGGAGCCGACCTGCAACTCCATGCTCACCGTCTGGCCACCCATGCCACTGCCCAGGTCGGTTGCCAGGGTCAGCTCGATATTGCCCTTGTCGACCTTGGCGCCGGCCACTTCGCGCGTCGGGCTGAACACGGGGATGGCGCTGGGCACGGCTTCGGTGGGGGTGCTGCAAGCGGTCGCCAGGCCGCCATTTTCCTGCACGCACAGGGCCACGGCTGTCTTCAAGGGTGCAGCCGCCGCCAGCACGTTGCTGACCTTGGCCCGCATCGTATAGTCGCCGTACTGGGGAATGGCCACGGCCGCCAGGATGCCGGCGATGGCCACCACGATCATCAGTTCTATCAGGGTAAATCCGCTCTGCGCGCGCATCGTCGCCTCCCATTGTGCATTGCTCGTGCCGTGCACGGTGCAAGCGCCATGCCAGCAGCGCGCCCGGGCAGCGGCGGTACACGTGGAAAGAAAAGCGACACATTTGGGCAGGTTCGGACCAAGGCCGTCGGCCCAGGCCGGGCAGCGGCCTGTCTTGCGGACAAAAAAAAGGAGCCGAAGCTCCTTTTTGGTACTGCGTGAACCAGGCTGAAATTACAGCATGGCTTTCAGCAGACGCGCCATTTCCGACGGGTTTTTGGTCACGGTGATGCCGCAAGCTTCCATGATTTCCAGCTTGGCTTGCGCCGTATCGGCACCGCCCGAGATCAGCGCGCCGGCGTGGCCCATGCGCTTGCCTGGAGGAGCGGTGACGCCAGCGATGAAGCCGACGACCGGTTTTTTCATGTTGTCTTTGATCCAATACGCCGCGTTGGCTTCGTCCGGACCGCCGATTTCGCCGATCATGATGACCGCGTCGGTATCTGGATCATCATTGAACATCTTCATGATGTCGATGTGCTTCAGACCGTTGATCGGGTCGCCGCCGATGCCGACTGCCGACGATTGGCCCAGGCCCAGTGCGGTCAGCTGACCCACTGCTTCATAGGTCAGGGTACCCGAACGCGATACCACGCCGATGCGGCCCTTTTTATGGATGTGACCTGGCATGATGCCGATCTTGATTTCGTCTGGCGTGATCAAGCCTGGGCAGTTAGGGCCCAGCAGCAGCGTTTTGCTGCCCGACTTGGCCATGCGGTCTTTCAAGGCCATCATGTCACGGACAGGAATGCCTTCGGTGATGCAAATGGCCAGATCCATTTCAGCTTCGACAGCTTCCCAGATCGCCGCTGCCGCGCCTGCTGGCGGCACGTAGATCACGGAAACGTTGGCGCCGGTTTCTTTTTTCGCTTCGGTGACGCTAGCAAAAATAGGAATGCCTTCGAAATCTTCGCCGGCTTTCTTCGGGTTCACGCCTGCCACGAAGGCAGCTTTGCCGTTCGCGTAGTCGCGGCAACCGCGGGTGTGGAACTGGCCGGTCTTGCCGGTGATCCCTTGGGTTACGACTTTGGTATCTTTATTGATCAGAATGGACATGTTGATTCCTTAATTAAGCTTGACCGGCAGCAGCGGCAACGACGCTCTTGGCTGCATCTTCCATGGTGTCGGCTGCGATGATAGGCAGACCGGAATCGGCCAGCATCTTTTTGCCCAGATCTTCGTTGGTGCCCTTCATGCGCACCACCAGCGGTACGTTCAGCGAGACGGCTTTCACTGCGGCGATAACGCCTTCAGCGATCACGTCGCAACGCATGATGCCGCCGAAAATGTTCACCAGGATGGCTTTCAGGCCTGGGTTTTTCAGCATGATCTTGAACGCTTCGGTGACTTTTTCTGCCGTGGCGCCGCCGCCGACGTCGAGGAAGTTGGCTGGCTCGCCGCCGAACAGTTTGATCGTGTCCATGGTGGCCATGGCCAGGCCGGCGCCGTTCACCAGGCAGCCGATGTTGCCGTCGAGCGAGATGTAGGCCAGGTCGAATTTCGACGCTTCGATTTCAGCTGGATCTTCTTCGTCCAGATCGCGCAGGGCGACGATTTCCGGATGGCGGAACAGGGCGTTCGGGTCAAAGTTGAACTTGGCGTCCAGGGCGATGACTTTGCCACTGCCGGTGACGATCAGCGGATTGATTTCGGCCAGCGAGCAGTCAGTTTCCCAGTACGCTTTGTACAGGCCTTGCAGGTTGACGCGGGCATCGACGATGGAACCGGCAGGCACGCCGATTTTGGTCGCGATGTCGTCTGCCTGGGCATCGGTCAGGCCAACGCTAGGCTCGATGGTGACGTGGTGGATCTTCTCCGGGTGGCTCTCGGCCACTTCTTCAATGTCCATGCCGCCTTCGGACGAAGCCATCAGGACGATTTTCTGGGTGACGCGGTCGGTGACCAGCGAAACGTACAGTTCTTGTTTGATGTCGGCGCCTTCTTCCACCAGCAGGCGGTTGACTTTTTGGCCTTCGGCGCTGGTCTGATGCGTGATCAGCTGCATGCCCATGATCTGGTCGGCGTATTCCTTGACCTGTTCGATCGATTTCGCCACTTTCACGCCGCCGCCCTTGCCGCGGCCACCTGCGTGGATCTGCGCCTTGACGACCCATACCGGACCGCCCAGGGTTTCCGCAGCCTTGACGGCTTCGTCGACGGACATGCACGGAATACCGCGTGGTACCGTCACTCCATACTGCCGGAGGATTTCTTTGGCTTGATACTCATGGATTTTCATGCTGGCTTCCCTTCTGATACTGATTTGTAAAAATACGGTTAGTGGTGCAAAAAAACAGGAAATACAGCGCCGGGGTCACACTTTGGCTACCCAGCGCGGGTAGTACTGTGCAACTGCCCCGCCATCGGTGCGCAAGGCGTGACACTTGTCGAGTTGAAACGGCTTTTCATGCGACAAATCAGCATTCTCACCGTCACGGGTCGACCAGACATCGCCGGCAAATGCCTGAACCGTCGCAGTCGGCAAGACTTGCGCCAGTTCGGTCAAATGGGTACAGCCAGCGATTCCCGCCAGGCGCTGTTTCAAGTCGCGGCGGAAATTCTTCAATAAATTCAAACCGATCAGCGCACTGTAAGCGGGGCCGATGGTATCGCAAAAACCGGGATAGGGCACGGCATCGGAGGCGGCTTCGGCCTCGACGATGGTCAGTTCGCGATCGACGGTAATGCGTAAATGGAGGTCATGCAGGGGAGTGCCGGCGGGACGGGGGCCGGAGGCCAGGGTCGCGTCATAGCTTTTGATATCAGTGATACGGGCGTCAATATCCCACAGGCCGTCGTCGCGCACATACGCTTGGACGTCGATAACGCGGGAGTGCCGTAGGGCGCGCCGGGATACGGGAGTTGACAGGGGCATAAGACCGATGCCGCTTGCGCGGCCAAAATTTAGTAAGCAGCCATGTGCCTAAAGCACGCCGTTCGCAGCTTCTACGAACAGCAACCGCACCTGCGGCGCCGCAAAAACCCTAAAAGTGTAGCACATTGGGCCCAGGTTGCGCCGCAACATAATTTTTCATTGCTTCGTTAAAAACATTTCAAATTATAAATAAAAAGCAGTGATTTTCATGTAGTCATTCACGAAACAAATGATTGATATCATAAAAATCACTACCATCGTCATGCCGCGAGGTGCTTCGGCATCAGCATCAATCAGCCACGCCCAGCGCCTGCAGGATGGGCAGCACGGTGATGCGGAAGCTTTCCGCCTGCACGGCCAGTTCGGCCAGGTTGTCTTCGTCCGTCGTCAGCACCGTGCCATTGCGCACCATGGTTTGCTGCAGTGCGCGGAAAGCCTGCCAGGCAAATGCCGCCCAGGCGTCGGCCTCCTGATACCCTTCCAGCCTGGCCAGCAGGAACAACTGTTGCAGATGCAACACACCCACGCCGCCGCCCGTCACCGGACTGGCCAACGCGGCCAGGTCCGTGCGGCCCAGGGCCTTTCCCAGCAGATGCCGGTTCAGCCTGGCCGTGGCCGGCCCCGCCTGCGCGATCGCGGCGTCATCCTGCACCGGCGATATGCAGGCTTTATGTGCCAGCACCAGCAGCATCTGCAGCAGGCTGCCCAGGTCAGCCAGGTTGGCGGGCAAACGCTGTTGCAGTTCGGCTATGGTATGGGGTTTGCCATCACCGAGCAGTTCCAGCAGGGGGCCATACACGGCGGGGTCCAGGTCGGCCTCGCCCAAGGCGCCCGTCACCTTCATGGAGATCTGCTCGACCGGCGCCACCAGCAGGATGCGTACGGCGCGCAGTGCGGCAGCCTGTTCATGGGCGCTCAGCTTGCGGCTGCCCTTGACCCAGTAATCCTGGCGAAACTGGCGATTGACGAGGAAATCGGCAGTGTTCTCGCGGAAAGTGGCATCCGGAATCTGCGCCAGGAAAGCCATGTGTTCGGGCGAGAAATTGAGAGGGGCAACATGATCGGGGTAGGCGGCCGAACCGGCAAACTCGAGCTTCACCCCGGCCAGCACCGGCTTGATGGCCGAAAACGATACCGGTTGCCAGTAATGATTGAAGTATTCGTGGGACAGATAATTCGGATCCTGTTCACCGAGCTGTTGCAGCCGCAGGGCGATGCTGGGATTGGCCAGCAGGTAGCGCGGCTTGGTCTCCATCATGCGGTTGACAAAGGATAGCGCGCTGCCCACGCGCGTCAGGGAATCCTGCCCCGGCGCGCTCAGCACGCGGCTGTGCTGCTCCATCAGGTCGCGGATCGGCGCCATCGCCGCCCAGCCCGCCTGCGTGTTGTAACTGATGTACAGCACGCCACCCGGCTTGAGCTTGCGCGCCAGGAAGTCGCTGATATGCGCCTGGTTTTCCGGCGAGATCCAGCTCCAGATACCGTGCAGGGCGATGAAATCGAAGTCAGGCAGGTCGCTGCGGGCGCAAAAATCCTGGAACGATTGCTCCGACAGCACGGCGCCATTGCCGGAGACCTCGGCCAGTTCCTGCGCAAAGGCGGTCTGGGCAGGATTGAAATCAGTGCCATACCAGCGTGTGCAGGACGCTGCGGCATGGATATTGACGGTCACGCCCTGGCCAAACCCGAGTTCGCATGCGGTGCTGACCTTCGGCGGCTGTATGCCCCAGCTCAGCAGCAACAACTGTATGCGCAAGGGGTTCAATTCCGTGTAATAGCCGTAGGTGTATGCGGTTTCGGCCGTGTAGCCGGCATGCCAATTGCTCATCAGGTGTCCCGTATATCAAGTAAAAAAGCTGGGACGCAACATGCGCAGCAGCAATTGGGCAGAATAACTGATCCTTGCTGTCAAGTTAACAAATATTACTCGTCGTCGGGCTCCAGGCCTTTCAAGGCCACCTGCACGGCGCGCTGCGAAAAGCCGCGCTGCATCAGGAAGCGCACCTGCTTGTTGCGCTGTTCGGCATCCTGCGCCACTACACCGAATTTGCGGCGCCACACTTCGCAGGCGCGCGCGGTCTCGCCTTCGGCCAGGCCCGCCTTGAGTTCCTGCAGCGCTTCACCGCCTATGCCATGGCTTTGCAATTCCGCCATGATGCGGCTATTGCCAAAGCGCGCCGAGCGGCGGTGGATCAGCGACTCGGAAAAGCGCTCCTGCGACAGCCAGTTGGCCTGCTCCAGGCTGTCGAGCAAGGCTTCCACATCATCGCCTTCCTGCGCATGCCGCTGCAGCTTGCGCCGCAATTCCATGCGGCTATGCTCGCGCATCGACAGAAAGCGGAGCGCCCTGCCCTTCAGGCTTAGTTGTACTGCAGCCATACACCCACCTTGTCTTTCATTCCACGATCACAGCACCCAAACACAATCGCCGCCCGGCGCAACAGCGCGGGACGGCGATCAGGGTCCTACCTTGCGGCAAGCCATGCGTAGGTCGGATCAGGCCCCTTGGGCCGTAATCCGACAACATTGTTGGCATCTGATCCGACAACATGGTTGACGTCTGTGGTGTTGTCGGATTATGCGCGGCTTTGCCGCGCTAATCCGACCTACTCTGCCTTGGCTTCCGCCTTGGCAGCCTTGTCGGCGGCTTTATCCGCTTTTTCCGGCTTTTCAGCAGCCAGTGGCGGCAGTTCACGCACGCCCAGCGAAGCGCGGACCTTGTTTTCGATTTCGCGGGCCAGCGCCGGACGCTCTTGCAGGAAGGCGCGGGCGTTGTCCTTGCCCTGGCCGATGCGTTCGCCGTTGTAGCTGTACCACGAACCGGATTTTTCCACGATTTTGGCATCCGAGCCCAGGTCCAGGATTTCGCCTTCGCGCGAGGTACCGGCGCCGTACAGGATGTCGAAGTGCGCTTCCTTGAACGGTGGCGCAATCTTGTTCTTGACGACCTTGACCTTGGTTTCGTTGCCGATCACTTCATCGCCGGACTTGATCGAGCCGGTGCGGCGGATATCGAGGCGCACGGAGGCGTAGAATTTCAGCGCATTGCCGCCCGTGGTGGTTTCAGGACTGCCGAACATCACGCCGATCTTCATGCGGATCTGGTTGATGAAGATGACCAGGGTATTGGTGCGGTTGATGGAACCGGTCAATTTACGCAGGGCTTGCGACATCAGGCGCGCTTGCAAGCCTGGCAGGGAATCGCCCATGTCGCCTTCGATCTCGGCGCGTGGCGTCAGTGCGGCCACGGAGTCGATGACGACCAGGTCGACGCTGCCCGAGCGCACGAGGGCGTCGCAGATTTCCAGCGCCTGCTCGCCCGTGTCCGGTTGCGAGATCAGCAATTCGTGCAGGTTCACGCCCAGCTTTTGCGCGTAACCGACGTCGAGCGCGTGCTCGGCATCGATAAAGGCGCACGTGCCGCCCAGCTTTTGCATTTCAGCAATGGTTTGCAGGGTCAAGGTGGTTTTACCCGACGATTCAGGACCGTAGATTTCCACCACGCGTCCGCGCGGCAAGCCGCCTACGCCCAGCGCGATATCGAGGCCGAGCGAACCGGTCGACACGACTTGCACTTCTTCGATCACCGCGCTGGCATCCATGCGCATGACCGAACCTTTGCCAAACTGCTTCTCGATCTGCGCCAGTGCGGCGGCGAGCGCCTTGGCTTTTTCCGATGCGGGTACTACAGCTTTTTTATCGTCCATATGTTCTTTCAGCCGTTCTACAGTTGCGGACTCAGTGGAATCCGGCAGCCTGCGATAGCGCCAGTGGGTTAAATTCTTTACACAGACAGTACTGTATAAAAAAACAGTGATCAATGCAAGCGGAACGTGGATTTGTTTTGAAACAGATCAATACAACCCTGGTTTTTCACAAAAACTATCCACCTTGCGGAAAATGAAACACAATACAGACTTCAGATGTCCTGATGTTGCAAGCATAGGAAGTGCACCATGCGTATTTTACTTGCCGAAGATGACAGCGTGCTAGCCGATGGCCTGACCCGCTCGCTGCGCCAGTCCGGTTATGCCATCGACTACGTCAAGACCGGCCAGGAGGCCGATACGGCCCTGTCTACCCAGGAATTCGACCTGCTGATCCTCGACCTGGGTCTGCCGAAGATGTCCGGCCTAGAGGTGCTGCGCCGCCTGCGCGCGCGTGCCTCGCTGCTGCCGGTGCTGATCCTGACGGCCGCCGATTCCATCGAACAACGCGTGAATGGACTCGACCTGGGTGCCGATGATTATATGGCCAAGCCGTTCGCCCTGTCGGAACTGGAGGCAAGAGTGCGCGCCCTGACGCGCCGCGGCGCCGGCGGCGGTGCCACCGTCATCAAGCACGGCCCCCTCAGCTACGACCAGGTGGGGCGCAGCGCCTACATCAACGACCAGATGCTCGACCTGTCGGCGCGCGAACTGGGCTTGCTGGAAATCCTGCTGGGCCGCACCGGCCGCCTCGTCTCGAAAGAGCAGCTGGTCGACCACCTGTGCGAATGGGGCGAAGAAGTGTCGAACAACGCCATCGAGGTGTATGTGCACCGTTTGCGCAAGAAGATCGAGGTGGGCGGCGTGCGCATCGCCACCGTGCGCGGCCTCGGCTATTGCCTGGAAAAATACTCGGAAGCGGCGCGCCTGAACGCCGAAGCGGGCGAGGCGGCAGGCCCGGCCAGCGGACCCGCCAGCAAGTGAAGGCGCGCGAAGCGCCGGCGGACGAGGTGGACGACGACGACTGGTTCGAGCCGCCCACCACGGAGCAGGATGACACCATCGAGCATTCGCTGTTTGGCGAAATCCTCGACTGGATGCTGGCACCCTTGCTGCTGCTGTGGCCGATGAGCATCGCCATCACCTACCTGGTGGCCAAGGGCATCGCCAATCAACCGTTCGACCATGCGCTGGAAGACAGCGTGACGGTGCTGACGCAGCAGGTCAAGCAAGCCGATGGCGCGCTGCTGCGCCGCGTGCCGGACAAGAACCGCAGCGGCCGCGACTTCCTGCGCGGCGACGATGTCGACACCCTGTATTACCTGGTGGTGGGCGGGCGCGGCGAATACCTCGACGGCGACCGCGACTTGCCGCCGCCGCAAGACCCCGACAAATACCGCAGCGGCATGGTGCTGTTTCGCAATGACACCATCCACGGCACGCCCGTGCGCGTGGCGTTTACCTATCTCGACACGCCGTCCGGCAGCGACGACGAACCGCGCCGTACGCTGGTGCAAGTGGCCGAGACGCTGGAAAAACGCGCCCAGTTGGCGAATGAAATCATCAAGGGCGTGATCTTGCCGCAGTTCATCATCCTGCCCGTGATCCTGGCCCTGGTCTGGTTTGCCCTGGCGCGCGGCCTGTCGCCGCTGGCGCAATTGCAGGAGCGCATACGCGCGCGGCCACCCGACGATTTGAGCCCCATCGAATCGGGCCAGGTGCCCGAGGAAATCACGCCACTGGTCGGTTCGCTCAACGAGATGCTGGCGCGGCTGTCGCTGTCGATCGACATGCAGAAACGCTTCATCGCCGATGCCGCGCACCAGATGAAAACGCCGCTGGCCGGCATGCGCATGCAATCCGAGCTGGCCTTGCGCCAGACCGACCACGACGAGATTCACCGCTCGCTGCTGCAGTTGGCGAAAAGTTCGGAAGCGGCCACGCGCCTGGTCAACCAGCTGCTGGCTCTGGCGCGCGCGGAAAACCAGCCGCAGGCGGGCACGGCGTTCGAGCCGATCGAGCTGAGCGAACTGGCGCGCGGCGTGGTGCAAGACTGGGTGCAAGCGTCGTTTGCCCAGCATATCGACCTGGGCTTCGAACAGCCCGCGTATTCGATCATGATTTCCGGCAATCCCATGATGCTGCGTGAACTGCTGAGTAACCTGATCGACAATGCCCTGCGCTACACGCCGGCCGGCGGCAGCGTCACGGTACGCGTGCGCAGCACCCTGGAACTGGCCATCCTGGAAGTGGAAGATACGGGCCCCGGCATACCGCAGGCCGAGCGGGCGCACGTGTTTGAACGCTTTTACCGCATTCTCGGCAGCAATGTCGATGGCAGCGGCCTGGGCCTGGCCATCGTGCGCGAGATCGCCCAGCAGCATGGCGCCGAAGTCGATATTTTTAACAATCCGCGCGCGCACTCGCCGAAGCTGCCGGGCACCCTGCTGCGTCTGAGCATTGCGCTGCTGTTGCCGGACGCGCCAGAAGAGGATGACATCACGTATGGATAAGCCCAGCCTTCCCGCAGCGCCGCTGCGGCCGGCGCGCACGCCCAGCCCCGAGCTGCAGGCGCGCCTCGACGCGCACTGGCACAAGACGCGGCGCCTGACGGCCATCCTGCTGCTGATCTGGCTGCTGACGGGCTTCCTGACCGTGTTTTATGCGCGTGAACTGTTGCACCTGAACCTGTTCGGCTGGCCGCTGCCCTTCTATATGGCGGCCCAGGGCGCCTCGCTGGTGTACCTGGCCATCATCGCCTTGTATGCCTGGCGCATGCGGCGCCTGGACCGGGATTTTCATGCCGCGGAGCAAACATGAGCGGCCAGCGCAGCTTCTTTGCGCGGCTGTGCCGCTACTACCTGCTGTTTACCGCCGGTTTCGCCGCCTTCCTGCTGGCCCTGTCGGTGCTGGAACAGGAAGGCATGCCGCGCGCCTGGATCGGCTACCTGTTCATGCTGGTCACCATCACCCTGTACGCCACCATCGGCGTCATCAGCCGCACCTCGAACGTCACCGAATACTATGTGGCGGGGCGCCGGGTGCCGGCCATGTTCAACGGGATGGCCACGGCCGCCGACTGGATTTCGGCCGCCAGCTTCATCAGCCTGGCCGGCGGCCTGTACCTGAACGGCTTCGACGGACTGGCCTTCATCATGGGCTGGACGGGTGGCTATTGCCTGGTGGCGCTATTGATCGCGCCCTACCTGCGCAAGTTCAGCCAATACACGATTCCCGACTTCCTCGCCGCCCGCTACGGCAGCGGCACCGACAAACGCGGCGCCAGCGTGCGTGTGGTGGCCGTGGCCGCCACCATCATCGTCTCGTTTACGTATGTGGTGGCGCAGATCTACGCCGTCGGCCTGATCGCCTCGCGCTTTACGGGCGTGGATTTTTCCGTCGGTATCTTCCTGGGCCTGGCCAGCATCCTCGTTTGCTCCTTTCTGGGCGGCATGCGCGCCATCACCTGGACGCAGGTAGCGCAGTACATCATCATCCTGGTCGCCTTTCTGATTCCCGCCATGTGGCTGTCGGTCAAGCATGCAGACAATCCCGTGCCGCAGATCGCCTACGGCAAAGTGTTGCCGCAACTGAGCGCGCGCGAACACGTGCTGGAAACGGACCCGAAAGAAAACGAAGTGCGCGCCATCTTCCGCCAGCGCGCGCACAGCTACCAGGAGCGCATCGCCGGCTTGCCCAGTTCCTGGGAGCAAGGCCGGCTGGCGGCCCAGCGCCAACTCGATCATTTGCGCCAGCGCAATACCTCGCTGTTCGATATCCGCAACGCGGAGCGCTACCTGGTCGCCTATCCGAAAAGCCCGGATGAGGCACGCGTGCTGTGGCAGGCGGCGCAGGCGCAGAATCAGAAACGCGCCGAACCCATCATTCCGCACGCGCAGCCGTTTCCCGCCGCCGACCGCGAGCAGTCCGACATCAAGCGCAACAATTTCCTGGCACTCGTGTTTTGCATGATGCTGGGCACGGCCGCCCTGCCGCATATCCTGATGCGATCCTATACCACGCCCTCCGTGCACGAAACGCGTGTGTCCGTCTTCTGGGCCCTGTTTTTCATCTTGTTGATCTATCTCACGATTCCCGCGCTGGCCGTACTGGTCAAGTACGATATTTACTCGGCACTGGTAGGCACGCAATACACCAACCTGCCCACCTGGGTGTCGTACTGGGCCAATGTGGACAAGCTCAGTCCCCTGATCAGCATCGTCGACGTCAACCGCGACGGCATCGTGCAACTGGCGGAAATTTCCATCGATGCCGATGTGCTGGTGCTGGCCACGCCCGAGATCGCCGGCCTGCCCTACGTGATTTCCGGCCTGGTGGCGGCCGGCGGCCTGGCCGCCGCCCTGTCGACGGCGGACGGCTTGCTGCTGGCCATTTCAAATGCCCTGTCGCACGACATCTATTACAAGGTGGTCGATCCCAGCGCCTCGACGCAAAAGCGCGTGACGATTTCCAAATTGCTGCTGCTGGCCGTGGCCTTCATCGCCGCCTATGCGGCCTCGCAAAAACCGGCGGACATTTTGTCGCTGGTGGGCGTGGCGTTTTCGCTGGCCGCCTCGACCCTGTTCCCGCCGCTGGTGCTGGGCGTCTTCTGGCAGCGCGCCAATTACCAGGGCGCGCTGGCCGGCATGTTCACGGGCTTTGGCGTCTGTCTTTACTACATGCTGCATACGAGCGCCATGCTGGGCGGCACCCCGGATGGCCAATGGCTGCATATCGCGCCCATTTCCGCCGGCATCTTCGGCGTGCCGGCCGGCCTGGCCGCCGCCGTGCTGGTCAGCTGGCTGACACCGGCCCCGGGGCGGCGCAGCACGGGACTGGTCGAGCATATCCGGGCGCCGGAATAAAAGCTGATCAAGGCCTGGGGGTGGCGTGGAGAAATTCCTCGACAGAACGATCGGAAAAGACAGCGCCCCGGCAAAAAAGGAGTAGGCTGGAGGGCCGCGCCATTTACGAGGAAATCCCATGCCGTCTGGAAAAATTCTTGTTGCCCAGGGAGGCGGCCCCACCGCCGTCATCAACCAGTCGCTGGTGGGCGTGGTGCTCGAATCGCGGCGTTTTCAACATGTCACGCGCGTGTATGGCGCGCTGCACGGCGTGCGCGGCATCGTCAATGAAGAATTCGTTGATCTGACGCAGGAAACCAGCCACAACCTGGAACTGGTAGCCGCCACGCCCTCGTCGGCCCTCGGCTCCACGCGCGACAAGCCCGATATTGCCTACTGCCAGCAAATCTTTGAAGTCTTGCGCGCGCACGAAATCGAACATTTTTTTTACATCGGCGGCAACGACTCGTCCGACACGGTGCGCATCGTCAGCGAGGAAGCGCACAAGGCCGGCTATCCGCTGCGCTGCATCCACATCCCGAAAACCATCGACAACGACCTGGTCGGCAGCGACCACACGCCCGGCTTTCCCTCGGCCGCGCGCTTCGTCGCGCAGGCGTTCGCTGGCGCCAACCTCGACAACGCGGCCTTGCCCGGCGTCTACGTGGGCGTGGTGATGGGCCGCCACGCAGGCTTCTTGACGGCCGCCTCGGCGCTGGGCAAGAAGTTCCCCGACGATGGCCCGCACCTGATCTACCTGCCCGAGCGCGTCTTCGTGCTGGACAAATTCCTGGCCGACGTGAAAGCCACGTATGAAAAATACGGCCGCTGCGTGATCGCCGTCTCGGAAGGCATCCACGATGCCTCGGGCGAGCCGATCGCCAGCCTGCTGGCCAAACAGGTGGGCAGTGAGGTGGAACGCGATGCGCACGGCAATGTGCAATTGTCGGGCACAGGCGCGCTGGCCGACCTGCTGTGCGACGAAATCAAGGCCAAACTGGGGATCAAGCGCGTGCGCGGCGATACCTTCGGCTATCTGCAACGCTCCTTCATCGGCTGCGTCTCCGACGTCGATCAACGCGAAGCGCGCGAAGTGGGCGAAAAGGCGGTGCAGTTCGCCATGTGGGGCGACCGTGACGGCTCTGTCGCCATCAAGCGCACGGGCTTTTATTCCGTCGACTACGAGCTGCTGCCACTGACCGAGGTGGCAGGCAAGACGCGCACCATGGAAGACGAGTTCATCAGCGCCAGCGGCACCGACGTGACGGATGCCTTCCGGCTGTATCTGCGCCCGCTGCTGGGTTCAGGCATGCCCGATGCGTTTCGCCTGCGCGCGGCCAAAGTGGCAAAGGTCTTGAAACCCTAGCTGGACTCCGCCAGCAGCAGCGGCCGTAGTTTCACGGCCGCTTCCTTCAACTGCGGCACGTGCTGCAGCAGCTGCTCCACGGATTTGCGCGCCACGGGCGCGTGGCAGGCCACGGCCGCCACGATGCGCCCGTCTGCCGCGCAGATGGGCACCGCCACTGCCACCATGCCGTGCACGAATTCCTCGTCGTCGATACCGATGCCCAGGCGGGCGATGCGCACGATCTCGCGTTCCAGCAGCACGGGGTCGGTGATGCTTTTCGGCGTGCGCGCCTGCAAGGTCAGCATGGCCAGCAGCTCGCGCCGCTCCAGCAAGGTCATGTGTGCCAGGAATAGTTTTCCGCTCGCCGTGCAATGCATGGGCGCGCGCGTGCCCAGCACCAGGTGCAGGCGCAGCGGTTCCTGCGTTTCCACCCGGTCCACATACACGATAGCGTTGCCCTCGGGAATGGCCAGGTTGCATGTCTCGCCCGTGGCCGCCACCAGGCTGCCCAGGATGCTGCGGCTCACGCGGATCAGGGCATTGTTGCGCAAGGTGGCCAGCGCCAGGTTGGTGGACGCGGCACCGGGTACATAGCCGCGTCCCACGGGCGTGCGCAACACATAGCCGTGCTGTTCCAGCGTATCGAGCAGGCGCATCATGCTGGCCTTGGGCACCTGCATGCGCGTCGCCAGCTGCGACAAGGTCAATGGCTGGCTGGCGCTGGCCAGGTGCTCGATCAGGCGCAACACGCGCAAGCCGCGCGCCTCGTCGCCGTGGGCCGCCGCATGGACAGCCACCACGCCGCCCGCCGGGCTGTCTTCTTCGGCCTCGGCCTGCCGTTTTTGAAACGCATCCTGCATGTTCTGTTTCACCTCTCGCGTATGTGGCTGTTTCCGCTTGTCCCGGCGCTGCTCGTCTTTTATAAATGGAACCAGACGTTCCAAAACATCAAATAAAAGACCAGTGTATCGCAAAAATTGCCAGCAAAGGCAAGCGATGCCACAAACGCAGGAGACCAGGGCAATGTCACAAACACACTACGATTACATCGTCGTCGGCGCCGGTTCGGCCGGCTGCGTGCTGGCCAACCGCCTGTCGCACGACAGCAACAATCAGGTATTGCTGCTGGAAGCTGGCGGCAAGGACAACAATCCCTGGATACACGTGCCGGTCGGCTATTTCAAGACCATGCACGACCCCAAGCTGGACTGGTGCTACCGCACGGAAGCGGACGCCGGCATCGCCGGGCGCCAGCTGCAATGGCCGCGCGGGAAGGTCCTGGGCGGCTCCAGCTCGCTCAACGGCTTGCTGTATGTACGCGGCCAGAAGGAAGACTACGACCGCTGGGCCGAGCTGGGCAATGCAGGCTGGAGCTATGCCGAGGTGCTGCCCTATTTTAAAAAATCGGAAGACCAGGAACGCGGCGCCAGCGACTACCACGGTGTCGGTGGCCCGCTGAAAGTGTCGGACCTGCGCCTGCGCCGCCCCATCGCCGAACATTTTATTGCCGGCGCCACGGAAAGCGGCATCCCCTTCAATGCCGATTACAACGGCGCCACGCAGGAAGGCGTGGGCTACTTCCAGCAAACGGCCAGCAAGGGCTTGCGCTGGAGTACGGCGAAAGCCTTTTTGCGGCCCGCCCGCAAGCGCGCCAACCTGCGCGTGGAAGTGCATGCGCACATCATGCGCGTACTGTTCGAGGGCAAGCGCGCCGTCGGCATCGAGTACCGGCAGGATGGCCAGCTGCGCCAGGCGCGCGCCAGCGGTGAAGTGATTTTATGCGCGGGCGCCATCGGCTCGCCGCACATCCTGCAATGCTCGGGCGTGGGCCCGCGTGCCCTGTTGGAAGAGGTGGGCGTGCCGCTGGTGCACGACTTGCCCGGCGTGGGGCAGAACCTGCAAGACCATTTGCAAATCCGCCTGGTCTTCAAGACGCGGCTGAAAACCCTGAACGATGAAGTCAACAGCCTGTGGGGCAAGCTGTGGGTGGGCATGCAATATGTGTTTTCCCGCTCCGGCCCACTCACGTTGGCGGCTAGCCAGGTGACGGTGTTTACCAAGTCCTCGCCCGAGGTGGAGCGGCCCGACATCCAGTTCCACATGCAGCCGCTGAGCGCCGACAAGCCCGGCGAAGGCGCGCATCCGTTTTCCGCGTTTACCTCGTCCGTGTGCCAGCTACGCCCGCACAGCCGCGGCCACGTGTCGATCAAGTCCAGCGATCCCCTCGTCTACCCGGGCATCCACCCGAACTACCTGTCCGACCCGCGCGACCAGCAGACGGCGATCGCCGCCCTGCGCGTGGCCCGAAAAATCGCCGCCGCCCCGTCGCTGGCGCCACACATCATTTCCGAGTTCGTGCCCGGCCCGCAGTTCGAGACGGATGCGCAGCTGTTGGACGCGGCGCGGCGTTTCAGCCAGTCCATCTACCATCCGAGCGGCACCTGCAAGATGGGGCATGACGCCATGGCCGTCGTCGATGACCGCCTGCGCGTGCGCGGCCTGCAAAACCTGCGCGTGGTCGACGCGTCGATCATGCCGGAAATCGTCTCGGGCAACACGAATGCACCCACCATCATGATCGCCGAAAAGGCCGCCGACATGATCCTGGCGGACGCCGTGCGCCTGCCGCAAGCGGCCTGACCCACCCATTCCAATCTCTGCAAGGAGGATGCCAGCGGCGGGCAGACGGCCCCGCTCCCAATGACTCGGCAAGCAGCCTAGCATCAAAAAATACATAATCGATATCGATTGGAGACTAGATATTATGGATAACAATCCGAACCATCCGAAAAAGGCCAAAGAGCTACGGAAAGTCGTGATGGCCAGCGTGATCGGCGCCACCATCGAGTGGTACGACTTCTTTTTATACGGCGTCGTCGCCGGCATCGTGTTCAGCAAGCTGTATTTCCCGGGCGGCGATCCGCTCGTCTCGACCATGCTGGCCTACGGCACCTTCGCCGTGGGCTTTTTGTCGCGCCCCATCGGCGGCGTGATCTTCGGCCATTTCGGCGACAAGATCGGCCGCAAGAGCATGCTGGTGATGACCCTGATGATCATGGGTGTCTCCACCTTCCTGATCGGCGTGCTGCCGACCTACGACCATATCGGCTACTGGGCGCCCGGCCTGCTGCTGTTCCTGCGCGTGCTGCAGGGCATCGGCCTCGGGGGCGAATGGGGCGGCGCCGTGCTGATGGCGTACGAATATGCGCCGCCGAAAGAGCGCGGCTTCTATGCCAGCCTGCCGCAGATCGGCCTGGCCATCGGCCTGTGCCTCGCTTCCGGCATGGTGGCGATCCTCTCGTACACTTTAACGGATGCGCAGTTCCTCGCGTGGGGCTGGCGCGTCGCCTTCATTTTATCGGCAGCCCTGGTTTTCATCGGCATGTGGATACGCCTGAACGTGATGGAAACACCGGAATTCCAGGCGGTGAAAGAGAAAAACGCGGAGACGCAGATTCCGTTTTTCGACCTGCTGAAACGCTATCCGGGCAATGTATTGAAAGGCATGGGCGCGCGCTATATCGACGGCGTGTTCTTCAATATCTTCGGCGTGTTTTCCATCACCTATCTGACCAACACCATCAAGATAGATCGCACGGAAGCGCTGATGGGCGTGATGGCGTCGGCCGTCGTGATGTGCTTTTGCATTCCCTTCTTCGGCCGCCTGTCGGACCGCATCGGGCGCAGCAAGGTGTTCTTCTGGGGTGCCTTGATCACGGGCATGTCATCGATTCCCGCCTTCTGGATCATGCTGCATCACGCCGACAATCCGCTGCTGCTGTGGTGCTCCGTGATCATCCCGCTGGGCGTGCTGTATTCGGCCGTGTACGGCCCCGAAGCGGCGCTGTTCTGCGACCTGTTCGACGCCAAGGTGCGCTACACGGGCATCTCCTTCGTGTACCAGTTCTCCGGCATCTTCGCCAGCGGCCTGACGCCCATCATCGCCACCTACCTGCTGAAAACGGGCAATGGCGAGCCGTGGCACATCGTCGGCTACATCCTGTTCGCCTCCCTCGTCTCGGCCGTCAGCGTGGCCATGATCGGCAGGGGCGGCGCGCAATCGGATGGCCACATGAAGACGGCGCACGCGCGCTAGGCCGATTCGCGACGTAAAAAAAGGCAGGCCTCTCGCGAGTGCCTGCCTTGTTTGTTCAAGCTACAGCTTAGATCACAATCGTTTGATGCTCGTCGCCCACGCGTGCGCGGATGGTACCGATGCGCGAAACGCTTTCGCCGGCCGCTTGCAATTGCGCGATGGCGGCGTCCGCGTTTTCCTGCGAAACGATGACGGTCATGCCGATGCCGCAGTTGAAGACGCGGTGCATTTCGGCGTCAGCCACGCCGCCGTGCTGTTGCAGCCACGTGAACAGCGGCGGCATGGTCCATGCCTTCGAGTCCAGTTCGGCCACCAGGCCAGGCTGCAGCACGCGCGGGATGTTTTCCACCAGGCCGCCACCGGTGATGTGCACCATGCCTTTGACTTCCATGGCATCCATCAGCGCCAGCAGCGGCTTGACGTAGATGCGCGTCGGCTGCATCAGCACATCGGCCAGCTTGCGGCCATGGAAATCGCCTTCCAGGTCCGGTTTCGCCACTTCGATGATCTTGCGCACCAGCGAATAACCGTTCGAGTGCACGCCCGACGAGGCCAGGCCCAGCACCACGTCGCCCGGGGCGATCTTGGTGCCGTCGATGATTTTCGATTTTTCCACGGCGCCGACGGCAAAACCTGCCAGGTCGTATTCGCCGGCAGGATACATGCTCGGCATTTCCGCCGTTTCGCCACCGATCAGCGCGCAACCCGCTTGTTCGCAGCCCTGGGCGATGCCCTTGATGACGTCGGTGGCAATCGCCACATCCAGTTTGCCGCAAGCGAAATAGTCGAGGAAGAACAGCGGTTCGGCGCCTTGCACCAGGATATCGTTGACGCTCATGGCGACCAGGTCGATGCCGACCGTGTCATGGCGGTTCAGTTCGAACGCCAGGCGCAATTTGGTGCCGACGCCGTCGGTGCCCGAGACCAGCACCGGTTCCTTGTACTTCTTGCTGATTTCAAACATGGCGCCAAAACCGCCCAGGCCGCCCATCACGCCTTCGCGCAGGGTGCGCTTGGCAAACGGCTTGATTGCTTCGACTAAAGCGTCGCCTGCGTCGATATCGACGCCAGCGTCACGGTAGGAAAGGGAAACATTAGAAGTCTGGTTCATGGTGTGGTGGCAGCGGAGGCGGTAAAATAGAAGGCGGATACCCGCCGGCACGCGCGCGCAAGCATGTTTTTCAACATCCTGCGGCAGGACGCCAGCGGGTGAATTCGGTCGATCAAGACGCTATTTTATCAAACTGCCTCGCCATTTCGTAATTAACTGCCTTTTTTTAACGCAACAGCACAAACTACATGCCATTCGCCATCACCGCCGAGCAGAAGCAAACAGCATTTTGGATCGCGGTCTGGCTGGCATTCTTGCTGCTGCTCGTCAGCCTGGGCCCCATCCTGACGCCCTTCCTGGCCGCCGCCATCCTCGCCTACGTGCTCAATCCTGGCGTGGACCGCTTGCAACGCCTGCATTACAAGCGCTTTTACGTGCCCCGACCGCTGGCCGTGCTGGTCGTCGTGGTGTTGTTTTTCCTCGCCATTACCGCACTGGTGCTGATTGTCGTACCCGTGTTGCAAAAGGAAATCCCCTTGCTGCAAGCGCAGATCCCGCAATTCCTGAACAAGGCGAATGATTTCCTGGCGCCAAAACTGCGCGACCTGGGCATCCGCGTGCGCCTCGACGGCACGGGCATCAAGCGCATGCTGGGCCAGCAGATGGCCACCAGCGGCGATGAAATCTGGAGCACCGTGCTGGCCTCGGCGCGCATCGGCGGCACGGCCGTGCTGGGCTGGCTGGCCACCGTGGTGCTGATTCCCGTCGTGTTGTTCTACCTGTTGCTGGACTGGCACCCGATGCTGGCACGCATCGCCGGCGCCGTGCCGCGCCGCTGGGTCGGGCGCACGGTGGGCATGGCGCAGGAAGTCGACACCCTGCTGGCGCAATACCTGCGCGGCCAGCTGCTCGTCATGCTGGTACTGGCCACGTACTACTCGGTGGCGCTGGCCATCGCCGGTTTTGAAGTGGCATTGCCTGTCGGCATCATTACGGGCTTGCTGGTGTTCATCCCCTACCTGGGCTTCGGCCTGGGACTGATGCTGGCGCTGATCGCCGCCCTGCTGCAGTTTGCCGACTGGAGCGGCGTGATCGCCGTCGCCGTCATCTACGGCTGCGGCCAGGTCATCGAAGGCTTTTTCCTCACGCCGCGCCTGGTGGGCGAGCGCATCGGCCTGAACCCGCTGGCCGTCATTTTCGCTTTATTGGCTTTCGGACAACTGTTCGGTTTCGTCGGCGTTTTGCTCGCTTTACCCGCTTCTGCCGTGTTGATGGTCGCTTTTAAGCATCTAAGACGCCACTACCTCTCCAGCAGCTTCTATAATACCTAGTAAAAGCGGATATCATATCAACCTGGCAATACCACGATGCACATGCAGTAATGAAAAACAGGACAAGGCGTACGCCATGAAACAACTGGTGCTCGATTTAGGCACAGACCAGGCGCACAGCCTCGATACCTTCGAGGTGGGACAGAATGCCGAAGTGGCGCAGCTGATGCGCCAGTTCGCCGCGCGCACGTCGCGCGAACATTTTGCCTACCTGTGGGGCGAACTGGCCGCCGGCAAGAGCCATCTGCTCAAGGCCCTGGCCAGCACCGAGCGCGCGCGCTACATTTCGCCGTTCTCGATCGAGTCCGAATTCATGTATTCGCCCGACGTCGACCTGTACCTGCTCGACGACTGCGAAAAGCTGTCGCCGCTGGCGCAGATCGATGCCTTTGCCCTGTTCAATGAAATCCGCGCCAACAAGGCCTACATGGTGTGCAGCGGCGCCGTGCCGCCAGCCGTGCTGCCCGTGCGCGAAGACTTGCGCACGCGCATGGGCTGGGGCCTGATCTATCAGATCCACGGCTTGACCGACGATGAAAAAATCGCCGCCCTGACCCAGGCGGCCACCACCCGCGGCTTGACCTTGTCGCCGGGCGTGTTACCCTATCTGCTGTCCCATTTCCGGCGCGACATGCGTTCGCTGTCGACGATGCTGGACTCTCTCGACCTCTACTCCCTTGAAACCCAACGCCCGATCACCTTGCCATTGTTGCGCGAGTTGCTGCAGGCGGAAGCGAAAGAATGATGAATCTGGCCCTGTTTGACCTCGACCACACCCTGCTGCCCATCGACTCGGATCACGAGTGGGGCGAATTCCTGGTACGCATCGGTGCCGTGGACGCCGCCGAATTCACCCGTCGCAACGACGAATTTTTCGCGCAGTACCAGGCCGGCACCCTGGACCCGGTGGAATACCTGGAATTCTCGCTCGGCACGCTGGCGCAGTTTCCGCGCGCACGCCTGGAAGCGCTGCACCGGCAATTCATGGCCGAAGTGGTCTTGCCGTCCATCCGCCCCGAAGTCGTGGCCTTGCTCAAGCAGCACCAGGACGCGGGCGATTTGCTGGCCATCGTCACGGCCACCAACCATTTCATCACCAAGCCCATCGCCGATGCGCTGGGCGTCGAGCACCTGCTGGCCGCCATGCCCGAATATGACGCTGCAGGCAACGTCACGGGCAAGCTGCTGGGCACGCCGACCCTGGGCGCGGGCAAGCTGACCCACACCCACGCCTGGCTGGAAAAGATGGGCAAGGAACTGGGGCAGTTCGAGCGCAGCTATTTTTACAGCGATTCCCATAACGACATTCCCTTGCTATCGGTCGTGACCCACCCTGTCGCGACCAATCCCAACACCGCTTTGAGCGCACACGCATCCCTCCACGGCTGGCCATCACTCCACTTATTCAATGATTAAAAAATTCATCCGCAAGATCCTCGGCGTTAAAAAAGAGGCAGCGCGCGACACCACGGCACCCATCGTGCTCGGTCCCGCGCAACACGGAATCGACCCGAAACTGGTGTCGTCGAATGCCATCCGCGTCACCAGCAGCCTGCAGGAAGCCGGTTTTGAGGCCTTTGTCGTCGGCGGCGCCGTGCGCGACCTGCTGCTGGGCGTCAAACCCAAAGACTTCGACATCGCCACCAACGCCACGCCGGAACAGGTCAAGCGATTGTTCCGCCGCGCCTTCATCATCGGCAAGCGCTTCCAGATCGTGCACGTGATGTTCGGCCAGGATTTGCTGGAAGTGACGACCTTCCGTGGCGCCGGCGCCGACTCCGCGCCCAAGGATGAACATGGCCGCGTCCTGCGCGACAATACCTTCGGCTTGCAGCACGAAGATGCGCTGCGCCGCGACTTCACCATCAACGCCATGTACTACAACCCGGCCACGCAGGAAGTGCTCGATTACCACGGCGGCGTGGAAGATATCCGCGCCAAGACCTTGCGCATGATCGGCAAGCCCGAAGAGCGCTACCGCGAAGATCCCGTGCGCATGCTGCGCGTGGTGCGCTTCGCCGCCAAGCTGAAATTCACCATCGAGCCGCATACGGCCGCGCCGATTGCCATCATGGCGCCGCTGATCAACAATGTACCGGCGCCGCGCGTGTTCGACGAGATGCTGAAACTGCTGATGAGCGGCCACGCACTGGCCTGCCTGCAGCAGTTGCGCAAGGAAGGCTTGCATCATGGCTTGCTGCCGCTGCTCGACGTGGTGCTGGAGCAGCCGCTGGGCGCGAAATTCGTCACCCTGGCGCTGGACGCCACGGATCAACGCATCGCCGCCGGCAAGACTGTCTCGCCAGGCTTCCTGTTTGCCTCGCTGCTGTGGCACCAGGTGCTGGAAAAATGGACGGCCTACCGCGCCGCCGGCGAATCGACGATTCCCGCGCTGCACCTGGCGGCCGACGACGTGCTCGACTCGCAAACGGAAAAGCTGGCCCTGCAGCGCAAGATCGGCTCCGACATGCGCGACATCTGGTCGATGCAGCCGCGTTTCGAGCGCAGAGTCGGCAAGGCGCCGCACAAATTACTGGAACACCTGCGCTTCCGCGCCGGCTACGACTTCCTGCTGCTGCGCTGCGCCTCGGGCGAGATCGACATGGAGATCGGCGAATGGTGGACCGCCTTCTATGAGGGCGACGAGGAAACGCGCGAAGCGCTGCTCGTCAGCGCGAATGCCGCGCCGGGCGCCGTCAAGAAGAAGCGCCCGCCACGCCGCAGCACGCGCAGCAAGACGAGTACAGGCGGCTCGACCACCGGCAGCAGCAGCGACGAATAATGGTCGTCATTGCTTACATCGGCATCGGGGCCAACCTGGGCGACGCGCGCGCGAATGTGCAGGATGCGATTGCGCGCCTGGCGCGCCTGCCCGGCGCGTCCCTCGTGGACGCCTCGTCCAGCTACCGCACGGCGCCCATCGCTTCCAGCGGTGACGACTACATCAACGCGGTGGCGCGCATCACGACCACCCTGCCAGCCGAAGAGCTGCTGATGGCGCTGCACGCCATCGAGGCGGCGCACGGGCGCGAACGGCCTTACCGTAACGCCCCGCGCACGCTGGACCTGGACTTGCTGCTGTACGGCGATGAACAGATCGCCAGCGCCAGCCTGACGGTGCCGCATCCACGCATCACCGAGCGCGCCTTCGTGCTGGTGCCGCTGCTCGAACTGGCGCCCGCCGTCGCCGTGCCCGGCCTCGGGCCAGCGCAGGACTACCTGGCGGGCGTGACAGACCAGGCCATCAGCCAGCTCTGAGCGCCACGCGGCATTGCTCTACCATGCCGCCCCTGCACGCCGCGATATAAAGTACTACACTAGCGGCGTCGCAATAGCATCACCCCCCTTTCACTCTAGAGAATACCTATGTCCGCTTATTTGCAAGGAACAGATCTGGCCGCAAAAGACAAGGCCGCCACGCCGGCGCCGGCGCCATCCAAGCCTGTCGCCAACAAGGCCGTGACCATCCACACCTTGGCCACGCTGCGCGCCGCCCGCGAAAAGATCACCATGCTGACCTGCTATGACGCCAGCTTCGCGTCGCTGATGGACCGCTGCGGCGTAGAGATCCTGCTGATCGGCGATTCGCTCGGCATGGTCTGCAACGGCCACAACTCCACCCTGCCCGTCACCGTGGCCGAACTGGCTTACCACACGGCTTCCGTGGCGCGCGGCGCCAAGTCGGCCATGATCATGTCCGACTTGCCGTTCGGCGCGTATGGCACGCCCGAAACAGCGTATGCCAACGCCGTCATCCTGATGCAGGCTGGCGCGCACATGATCAAGATCGAAGGCGGCGCCTGGCTGGCCGAGACCGTCCGTTTTCTCACGCAGCGCGGCATTCCCATCTGCGCCCACATCGGCCTGACGCCGCAATCGGTGCACCAGCTGGGCGGCTACAAGGTGCAGGGCAAGAGCACGGAAAGCGCCGCAGAACTGAAAAACGACGCGCTGGCGCTGCAAAACGCGGGCGCCGCCATCGTGCTGATGGAAGCCATGCCGTCGCAGCTGGGCAAGGAAGTGACCGACATGTTGACGATCCCCACCATCGGCATCGGCGCCGGCCCTGACTGCTCGGGCCAGGTGCTCGTCATGCACGACATGCTGGGCGTGTTCCCAGGCCGCAAGGCGCGCTTCGTGCGCAACTTCATGGAAGGCGCGGCCAGCATCGACGACGCCGTCACCGGCTATGTGAACGCCGTCAAGGATGGCAGCTTCCCGGCGCTGGAACACTGCTTCTGATCTTCTGATCTAGCCTATTGAGGCGATATCGCCCTGGCACTCGCCGGGGCGATTTCTTTTTCGCGCAGCGTTTCTGTGCGTACAAAGGCCACCTCCAGTCCAAAGAACTGCCCGATACGGTTCAGCGTCTGGATGGTCGGATTGCCTTTGCCGCTCTCGATCTCCTTGATGGTTTTCAGGCTGACCCCTCGGTGTTGCGCAAATTGTGCCTGCGTCAGGCGCGAGATGGCCCGCATTTCCTTGACGGCATGCTGTAGCGTGACGGCGCCTGCTTCAATGGCTGCGTAAAGCACTGCCCTGCGCTGCCGCAACTCTTCCTTGTCAACGGTCTTTTTCGTACGCGCCATGTCAGTGCTCTCCCAATGCCTTGAGCTGTTCGATCTGCCCGGCGATATGTGGCCGGAGGAAAGCAATGATGTCATCATCCACGCCTGCCTCCCGCATATGCTGTTCCAGCGCAAGCAGGTGCCGGGAAAATCCGTATAGCGCGAGGCGGATCTGCTGGCGCTCCACGTCCGGCATGCCGATCGTAGCCAGTATCGTCGTCCAGTCATGCAGCTCGTTTTTGGTATCCGGGTGATACCAGCGCGCCGCGCGTGGTATGCCATCCGGGTCCAGGTACATCGGCGCAAAATCGAACAGCGGCGTGAGGCGCACCTCGGCACCAATTTGCTGCACCGCCGTATTGCGTGCGTGATTATCGGTATTGCGCATGGCCAGGTTCAAGATATCGCGTTTGAGAAATTCGATGGTTTCCGCAGTCTTGTCGCTGACGACAGCGCGCAGCGCCTGCAATAGGTCGAACTGGCTGGGCGTGGCTTCAAAGCCAACGATACCTGCCAGCGAAGCGGCGCTTTCCTGATGCAGCCGCAGCACTTTTCCATTCCGGATGTGGCGGTCAAAACGGGGAATGAACAAGGTATCGTCCCAGAAGCGCAGCTGGCCTTCGGTGCGCAAGCCCACCGCGCGCGCCACAGTCATGTATGCGGCTTCATTTCTCAATACCTTGGCGTCGCTTGCGGTCTTTCCGCGCGGACGCTTGACGATGAAATGGGCAGCCGCGTCCTGGTCCGCCAGGGCGCCATCGGCATGCCAGAGACCGGCATGGTCAGTGGTCAGCAGATATTTCGGCGCCGCTCCTTGCACCCCCAGAGTGCCGGCGGCCAGCATGCCATGCACCAGCATGCGCTCATTGAAAGCATCGCCGCGACCGATGATCTCGTCCAGTGAAAAGCCGCTCAGCGGCTTGCCCTGGTCATGGCGATGCATATGTTGTGCGTAGTACTGCACGGCCTCGGCGATGCGCACGCGCCCGACGGGATTGAATGCGCCGGCGCACATCAGCGGAAAATCGGCAGCCGGACCATCGGCCAGTTGAAGCTGCCCAAGCAGATATTGCCGTCCGCTTCCCTGGGGAATCAGGTCAAAGAGAAAGGCTGGCCATTGCGCCAGCTTCTGCATCTCTGCCGTGACGGGAAAACGCAGCGAGACAGGTCCGCTCTCAAGCGTGAAGAACGCATAATCGAGGTCATACTCGAACAGCGCAGCGGTGCGTGGATTGCCGCCTGCAGGCTCAAGCAAAGTCAGCGATGCGCAATCGTGCCACGCATCATCATGAAAAATTTGAAAATGGCATTGCATGGCGGCTCCACTGGATCTTATAGTAGCTAATTGTGTTGAGTTTATCCCTAAATTAGCACTTATACGATCCAAATTTTAACAAGTGTAGCGCCGTGAAAAAATTAATAGCACCCAAAAGAACTATTTTAAGCCATTAACATCCATAAATAGCCCTTTTAAGTACCTTTATCAAATTACCCCACCTGTATCCACGTCGTCTTCAGCTCCGTGTATTTATCGAGCGCGTGCAATGACTTGTCGCGCCCGTTGCCCGACTGCTTGTAGCCGCCGAACGGCACGGTGATGTCGTCGCCGTCGTACTGGTTGACGTGCACGGTACCCGCGCGCAAGGCGCGCGCCGTCTGGATCGCCTTGGTGATGTCGGAGGTCCATACGGCCGCCTGCAAGCCGTATGGCGTGGCGTTGGCCTGTTGAATGGCGTCGGCGATATCCGTAAAGCCCAGCACGGACAGCACGGGGCCGAAGATCTCTTCACGCGCGATCGTCATGCCGGCCTCCACGCCGAAGATGGTCGGCTGCACGTAATAGCCGCCTGTCTCCGCGCGCACGGCCTCGCCGCCACCCAGCAGCTGCGCGCCTTCGTTCTTGCCGGCCGCGATATAACCCATCACCGTGTTCATCTGCGTGGCGTCGACAATCGCCCCCATGACGGTGGCTTCATCGAGCGGATCGCCAGGCTGGAAGCGGGGCAGCATGGCCAGCGCCTTGGCAAGGAATTCCTGCTTGATCGATTCTTCCACGAACAAACGCGAGGGCGCATTGCAGCTTTCGCCCTGGTTGAAAAAGATGGAACCGACGGCGGCTGCCACGGCCTTGTCGAGGTCCGGGCAATCGGCGCAGACAATATTTGCCGACTTGCCGCCCAGTTCCGTCCACGCCCGCTTCAGGTTCGACTGGCCCGCCATCTGCACGATCAATTTGCCCGTGCGCGTGGAACCCGTAAAGCCGATGCAATCGACATCCATGTGCAGCGCCAGCGCGGCGCCAGCTTCATTGCCGTAGCCTGGCAGCACGTTGAAAACACCGGCCGGCACGCCCGCCTCCAGCGCGATGTCGGCCAGGCGCAGCGCCGTCAGCGGCGATTTTTCGGACGGTTTCAGTATCACGCTGTTGCCGGCCGCGAGGGCCGGCGCGATCTTCCAGGCGGCCATGATCATCGGGTAATTCCACGGCACGATGGCGGCGACGACGCCCACCGGTTCGCGCGTGATCAGGGCCAGGCTGTTGGCAGGGGTCGGGGCGATTTCATCGTAGACCTTGTCGATCGCCTCGCCATACCAGCGCAGGCAATTGGCCGTGGCGCCCACGTCCACGCTCTGGCTGTACTTGATCGGTTTGCCCATATCCAGCGTTTCCAGCAGGGCCAACTCGGGACCGTTCTGCTGCACCAGGTCGGCGAACTTGATCAATATCCGCTTGCGCTGCGCGGGCGACTTGCCGGCCCAGCGGCGGTCATCGAAGGCGGCGCGGGCGGCCAGCACGGCCGCATCCACATCGGCGGTGTCGCAGCGGGCCACCTGCCCCAGCAGGCGCCCGTCGATGGGCGACAGATTGTCGAAAGTCTGGCCGGACCTGGCCGGGACCCGCTCGCCGTTGATGAAGGCGCGTCCATCGATCGCGAGCGCTGCGGCCCGTGCATGCCAGCTGGTGTTTTCCGTCATGGTCATCTCCTGTGTCAGTGTAAGAGCAGCTTACTCCTGGTCTGCCAAATACGCCGCCGCCATCTGCTTGCGGCGCTGCCGGTCGGCGCGCGCCAGCAGCACGGCATACACGATGACGGCGAGCGTCACCACCAGAATCGTCAGCGCGGCGATGGCATTCACGCGCGGATCGAGCCCCAGGCGCGCGCGCGAGAAGATCACCAGCGGCATCGTCGTCGAACCGGGGCCGGACAAAAAGGCTGACAGCACCACGTCATCGAGCGACAGGGTGAACGTTAGCAGCCAGGCCGACGCCAGCGCCTGCGTGATGTTCGGCAGGGTCACTAGGAAGAATACCTGGTGCGCGCGGCAGCCCAGGTCCATCGCCGCTTCGGCCAACGATTTACTCATCTCCTGCAGGCGCGACTGCACCACCACGGCCGCATACGCCATGCCCAGCAGGGTGTGACCGAACCACATCGTCAGCACGCCCCGCTCGGGAAAGCCAAAGACCTTTTGCATGGACACCAGCATCAGCAGCAAGGACAGGCCGATGATCACTTCCGGCATCACCAGCGGCGCGCTGACCATGGACGAGAACAAGGTGCGGCCGCGGAAGCGCTGGTAATTGGTCAGCGCAAAGGCGGCGAAGGTGCCCAGGATGACGGACGAGGTGGCCGACATGAAGGCGATTTTCAATGACAGGCCGAAGCCGGAAATGATTTCCGTATCGCTCATCAACTCGCTGTACCAGCGCAGCGAAAAGCCGCTCCACACCATGTCCTGGCGCGAGCTGTTGAACGAAAAGACAATCAGCACGATGATGGGCAGGTAGAGGAACAGATAGCCGAGCGCGAGCCAGCCGCGCCCGAACCAGCGCTGCAGGAAATGACGTCCGTTCATGTGCGCTCCTCCGCGTCCTGGTCCGTCTTGTATTTGTTAAAAATGGCCATCGGCACGAGGATCAGCAAGACCACCAGCACCGTCACGGACGAAGCCATGGCCCAGTCGTTATTCGTGAAATACTCATCCCACAGCACGCGGCCGATCATCAACGTTTCCGGCCCGCCCAGCAGCTCGGGAATCACGTATTCGCCCACGGACGGGATGAACACCAGCATGGCGCCGGCGATGATGCCCGATTTCGACAGCGGCACGGTGATGCGCCAGAACGCCTGCAAAGGCGTGGCGCCCAGGTCGGCCGCCGCTTCCAGGTAGCGCACGTCCATTTTCACCAGATTCGCATACAGGGGCAGGATCATGAACGGCAGGTAGGCGTACACCATGCCGACCACCAGCGAGAATGAAGTATTCATCATGTGCAGCGGTTCCTGCACGATGCCCAGGGCGATCAGCAGATCGTTGAGCAAGCCGTGGTTGGCCAGGATGCCCTTCCACGCATACACGCGCAGCAGGAACGAGGTCCAGAACGGCAGCATCACCAGCAGCATCAGCACGGGCCGGATCGACGGTCTGGCGCGCGCCATGAAGTAGGCGAACGGGTAGCCTAGAACGAGACAGATGGCCGTGGTGATGGCCGCGTACTTGATGGAACTGAGGTAGGTGAGCAGGTACAGTTCATCGGCGGCGATGAACAGGTAGTTGGCGATTTTCACCTTCAGCACGACGATGCCGTCGACATACGACAGCAAGCCGCCGAACGGGCTGCCCGCCGTGTCCATGTCGGACAGGCTGATGCGCAGCACGATCAGGAAAGGCACCAAAAAAGCCGCCGTGAGGAACAGCGCCGGCACGGCGATGACGGCGTTGCGCCCGGTGAGCCAACGCAAGGTGAGCAGGCTGCGCAGCGATTGCAGGAGGAAAGTCATGATGGCCTCAGCTGGTCAGCACGACGATGTCGGCGCCATCCCACCAGACCCACACGCGCTGTTCGCGCTCCAGGCGCGCGGCGTCGTGGCGGGCCGCGTTGGTACGCGAGACTTTCACCAGCGTACCGCTGTCGAGGCGCACATGGTAGCTGGTTTCATTGCCAAAATACGCCATGGCGACGATTGCTCCTTGCGCGCAGTTGTAGCCGTGTTCGGCCGGCGACGCGCGCTCCTCCAAAGCGGGTGGCGCGATCTGAATGCCGATTTTTTCGGGGCGCACGGCCACCGAGACATCCATGCCCAGATTGCCCGTGATGCCGTGCGAAACATAGTGCTCGCCATCGGGCGTGGCGATCACCACGTGATCGGGTTCATCTTCCGTGATGCGCCCGTCGAACAGGTTCACGCTGCCGATGAAGTCGGCGACGAAACGGCAGTTCGGCGTCTCGTAGATTTCGCCCGGTGCGCCCACTTGCAGGATGCGTCCTCCGCTCATGACGGCGATGCGCGTGGCCATGCTCATGGCCTCGTCCTGGTCGTGCGTGACCATCACGCAGGTGACGCCCACCTGCTCGATGATATTGACCAGTTCCATCTGCGTGCGTTCGCGCAGTTTTTTATCCAGCGCGCCCAGCGGCTCGTCGAGCAGCAGCAACTGCGGCCGCTTGGCCAGGCTGCGCGCCAGCGCCACGCGCTGCTGCTGCCCACCCGACAGCTGGTGCGGCTTGCGCTTCGCATACTGGCCCAGCTGCACCAGCGCCAGCATCTGCTCGACCCGTTCGGCGATCTGCGCCTTGGGCAAGCCGTCGCGGCGCAGGCCGAAGGCGATGTTGTCCCACACGGACAGGTGCGGGAACAGCGCATACGACTGGAACATCATGTTGATGGGCCGCTGGTGCGGCGGCACATCGACGATGCTGTTGCCCGCCAGGGCGATCCTGCCCGAGGTCGGCGTCTCGAAGCCAGCCAGCATGCGCAGCAGGGTCGACTTGCCGCAACCTGAACTGCCGAGCAGGGCGAAGATCTCGCCCTGGTTGATCGTCACGGAAATATCATTGACGGCGCGCACGCCATCGAATTCCTTGACCAGCTGATCAATCAGCAAGAAAGGCGCTGGGGCGTCGCTGGCCGACGCGGCAGGTGTTGCTATCGTCATGTGGGTGCTTTGGGTAAGAGGGTGTCAAAATGAAAAACTGGCCGCTGTAGGAGCGGCCAAGATGGAAGTTTAGCGGAACTGCCGCGATTCTGGTCCAAAAAAACTTGAGTTAGCGTCTATTTTGGTGAAAAACTGACACCAACCGCAGAGCAAACCCCGGGGTCGTACCCTGAGGCTACGACCCCAGCCCTTGCGTTTGGGTTCACTACACCCAGCCCTTCGCTTTCACATCCGCATACGTCTTGTCCAGGCACACGCGTATCAGGCCCACCATTTCATCGATCTGCGCGCGCGTCATGACCAGGGGCGGGGCAACGATCATGCGCTCGCCCACGGCGCGCATGATGACGCCGTTGTCGAACATGTGGCCACGGCAGATCATGCCCACGCCCTGGTCCTCGTCGAACAACTCGTTCTCATGCACGGTGGCGCCCTTCTTGCGCACCAGGTTCAGGCCCGCCACCAGGCCGCAGCTGTCCGCGTAGCCGACCAGCGGATGCTCGCCCAGGCTGGCGAAGCACTGCTTCAGGTACGGTCCCGTATCGTCGGCCACCTTCGCCACCAGCTGCTCTTCCTCGATGATGCGGATGTTTTCCAGCGCCGCCGCGCAGGCCACGGGATGGCCCGAATACGTAAAGCCATGCGTGAATTCGCCGCCCTGTTCAATCAAGACTTTAGCGACGCGATCCCCCACCAGCACGCCGCCCAGCGGCACGTAGCCCGAGGTGACGCCCTTGGCAAACGTGATCAGGTCGGGCTTGATGCCGAACAGTTCGGAGCCGAACCAGCGCCCAAGGCGGCCGAAGCCGCAGATGACTTCATCGGCGATCAGCAAAATGCCGTACTTGTCGCAGATGCGCTGGATCTCGGGCCAGTAGGTACCTGGAGGGATGATGACGCCGCCCGCGCCCTGCACCGGTTCACCGATGAAGGCGGCCACCTTGTCGGCGCCGATCTCGAGGATTTTGTCTTCCAGCCAGCCGGCCGCTTTGATACCGAATTCCTCGGGACTCAATCCGTGGCCCGATTCCAGGTAATTCGGCTGGCCGATATGCGCGATACCGGGTATCGGCAAGCCGCCCTGCGCATGCATGCCATCCATGCCGCCCAGGGACGCTCCCGCCACCGTGCTGCCGTGATACGCGTTGTGGCGGCTGATGATGGTGTGGCGCTCCTGGTAGCCGAGGATGTCCCAGTAGCGGCGCACCATGCGCAGGTTCGTGTCGTTGCCTTCCGAGCCGGAGCTGGTGAAGAACACGTGCTGGAACTGCGGCGGCGATATTTGCGCCAGCTTGGCGGCCAGTTGCGCGGCCGGCACGTTGGTCGTGCCAAAGAAGCTGTTATAGAACGGCAGCGTCTCCATTTGCCGGTACACGGCTTGCGAGATCGAGGTGCGTCCATAGCCCACGTTGACGCACCACAGGCCCGACATGCCGTCGACGATTTTCTTGCCCTGGCTATCCCACAGGTAGACGCCATCGCCGCGCACGATCACCCTGGCGCCTTTCGATGCGAGGTCCTGGAAATCGGTGAACGGGTGCAGGTAATGGGCCGTATCCATTTTCTGGATGGCGGCCGTGTCATAAACCTGCGGCGCCGCATTCCTTTGCGCCACGGAGGAGACAAAAGCGGCGCTCGGCGCCAGCGGATTGTTTGTTGTACTCATTGCGATCCTTTCTTAAACGTGGAGCAGAAGATGTTCGCGCTCCCACGGGCTGATGACGGTCATGAATTCCTGGTGCTCCAGGTCCTTGATGGCCGCATACACGTCGATGAAGCGCTCGCCAAGCACCGTGCGCAGCTTGTCTTCCGCGCGCAGCAGTTGCAGGGCTTCGGGCAAGCCTTGCGGCAGCTCGAATTTCATGTCGTAGGCGCTGCCCACCATCATCGGCGTCGCTTCCAGCTGCTCCGTCATGCCCAGATAGCCGCAGGCCAGGGTGACGGCCAGCGCCAGGTAGGGATTCGCGTCGGCGCCGATGATGCGGTTTTCCACGCGGCGGTCCTGCACGCCCGACTCGGGTACGCGGAAACCCACGGTGCGGTTGTCCAGTCCCCACTGGATGTTGATCGGCGCGGCCGTATGGCGCACGATGCGGCGGTAGGAATTCACGTAGGGCGCGACGATGGCCATGGCCGACGGCATGTAGCGCTGCAGCCCCGCGATGTAATGCTTGAAGATGGGCGCGGCCGAACCGTCGTCGTTGCTGAAGATATTCAAGCCCGTCTTCGCATCGACAACGCTCTGGTGCACATGCATGGCGGACCCTGGTTCGCCGGCCATGGGCTTGGCCATGAAGGTGGCGTACATATCGTGCTTCAAAGCCGCTTCACGCAGGGTGCGCTTGAAGAAGAAGACCTTGTCGGCCAGGCCCAGCGGGTCGCCGTGCAGGAAGTTGATTTCCATCTGCCCTGCGCCGATTTCGTGGATCAGGGTGTCGACGTCAAGGTTCATCAGTTCGCAGTAATCGTAGATATCCTCGAACAGCGGGTCGAATTCGTTGACGGCGTCGATGCTGTACACCTGGCGGCTGGTCTCGGCCCGGCCGCTGCGGCCGATGGGCGGCTTCAGCGGCAAGTCGGGGTCCGTGTTTTTCGCCGTCAGGTAGAACTCCAGCTCCGGCGCCACCACGGGCTTCCAGCCCTTGTCCGCATACAGTTTCAGCACGCGCCGCAGTACAGATCTTGGAGCAAAATCGACCAGCGCGCCATCGGAAAAATAGCAGTCGTGGATGACTTGCGCGGTGGGATCGGTAGCCCACGGCACCATGGTGATGGTGGTGGGATCGGCCTTCAAGATCATGTCGCGGTCGGTGCTGGAAATGGCACGGTCATAGCCGCCATCATCGACCGGGTAATTGCCCGTCACGGTCATGCCCAGCACCGCCTCCGGGATGCGCATGCCGCGCTCCTGGGTGAATTTCCCGCGCGGCAGAATCTTCCCGCGCGCCACGCCCGTCAAGTCGGGCACCAGGCATTCGATTTCCGTGACGCGCTTTTCATTGAGCCACAAATCCATATCCGTATAGGTGAAATTTTCGCGTATTGCCATGTTTCCCTCTCGCTGGTCTTGATCAGGCGCCGCATGCTGCTGGTGCGGCGCACCCGTGCTGTCATCCTGTCCTATCCTGTCCTGTCATTCTTTCTGTGCTGCTGTTCCTGGTAATCGCGGCACACCTGGCCAAAGGCACCGAACAGCCGCATCGACTGCGGATTGTCTTCCACCTGCCATTCCGGGTGCCATTGCACGGCCAGCGTAAAACCGGCGGCGCTGGCCACCGTATAGGCTTCCACCAGGCCGTCGTCGGCCAGGGCATCGACCAGCAAGCCATCGGCCAGCCGGGCGATGCCCTGGCCATGCAGGGAATTGACCATCATTTCGCTCTCGCCGCCCAGCAGCCGTGACAGCAGGCCGTCCGGCATCAACTTGATGCGGTGCGCGGGCGCGTACTGGCGCGCCAGGGGATCGAGCACGTTCTCGCGGTGGTCCATCATGCCCGGCACCGCATGCACGGCCTGGTGCAGGCTGCCGCCCAGGGCCACGTTGACTTCCTGGAAGCCGCGGCAGATGGCGAGCAAGGGCAGCTGGCGCGCCAGCGCGGCGCGGATCAGGGGCAAGGTGGTGGCGTCGCGCGCGGGGTCTTGCGGCAGGTCGGGGTGCAGGATGTCTTCGCCATACAGGCGAGCGTCGACGTTCGAGGCGGAACCGGTCAGCATGACGCCATCGGCGATCCGCAGCGCCGCTTCCAGGTCGGCTTCCAGGCCCAGGGCGGGCAACAGCAGCGGCATGCAGCCGGCGCCGTGCAGCACGGCGTGCAGGTATTTGTCCTGCGCCATGTGCCAAACGTGGCTGCCAAGCTGGCGCTGGCAGGCGGGAACGAGAACGATGGGACGGCGCATAGAGTGCTACCTCGCTGGCGTGACGATCCAATGACAGCGCCATGACAGCGCTGCCGCTCGCTACACTGTACAGCAGAGCCGGTGCAGGCGACCACACTGATGGGCGTGGCCAGCGGCGGCACACATCGCCTACACTACGACTTTGCGATATAGCTTTTATTAAAATCATCATATGCCCGTCCAGCGCCAAACACCAGCGCCACCGGCAAAGTCCCCTTACTTTCCCATGCACCCATACCGTTTTCCAGCCTGCCGACATTACTTTTTAACCCTGCGGGGGCAATCATGAAGCACATGCCATGGCGTGACTTCTTTGCCCTCGTGGTCAGCATCGGCGTGGTCGGCCTTGGCTTGGGCGCGACCATGCCGTTGACGGCGCTGACCCTGCACCAGCGCGGCGTGGGCACGGACATCATCGGCATGATCACGGCCGTCAGCGCGCTCGGCATCCTGGCCGCCTCGCCATTCGTCTCGCGCTGGGTGGGGCGCTTCGGCGCGCGCGCCACCATGCTGGGCGCCGTGTGGGTGGCGTCGCTGGCGACGATCGCCATGCAGTTCACCGACCACCTGCTGGCGTGGAGCGTGCTGCGCTTCCTGTTCGGCGGCGCCATGGGCGTGCTGTTTACCATCGGCGAGGCGTGGGTCAACCGCCTGGCGCCCGACAATTCGCGCGGACGCGTGGTGGCCATGTACACCACCAGTTTTACCTTCTTCCAGCTGATCGGCCCGGCCCTCGTCGCCCTGTTCAACGACAAGATCAGCTGGAGCTTCGCCGCCTGCGGCCTGCTGTTTTTGCTGGCCGTGCCGGGGCTGATGCTGATCTCGAACAGTGGTCCAGCACGCGAACCGGAAGAACACGGTGTGAAGTGGACTTTGATTCTGCCGCGCATGCCGATGATCGTGCTGGGCGCCGCCTTCTTTGCCCTGTTCGACACCCTGGCCTTGAGCCTGTTGCCGCTGTATGCGATGGAGCACGGCATCAGCACGGACCTGGCCCTGCTGTCGGCCACCGTGGTGCTGGTGGGCGACACGGGCCTGCAATTCGCGCTGGGATGGATGGCCGACCGCTACGGCCGCGCCAAAGTCCACGCGGCCTGCGGCGTGGCCGTGTGCCTGCTGCTGCCGCTGCTGCCGTTCGCCGTCGGCACGCCGTGGCTGTGGTGGACCTTGCTGCTGTTGCTGGGCGCGGCGGCGGGCGGCATCTACATGCTGGCGCTGGTGGCCTGCGGCGAGCGCTTCACGGGCCTGTCGCTGACCAGCGCCAGCGCCATCGTCAACGCCACCTGGGGTGTCACCAGCGGCGGCGGCCCCCTGCTGACGGGCGTGCTGATGCAATCAGTAGGCGTGAACGCCCTGCCGGCCGTGATGTGGGTGTGCTGCGCCATTTTCGTCGGCAGCGCAGTGTGGGAACGCAGGAAGGGGATTGTGTAACGCGCTACTTTTTTTCCAGCCGCTGCCGCAGCTCCTCGGCCACCGGATAGTCGGGATACGCCTGCCGGAACGCGGCCCATTCCTCCTGCGCCAGCGCCGCTTCGCCCGCTTTTAACAAGGCGTCGATCTTCACCAGCCACACGGAAGCGTCAAGCTTTGCCGGCGGCGGCAGCGGCGCCGACTTTGCCGCGATGGGAGCGGGCATGGCCAGCGCGCGCTGCACCGGTGCCTGGCGCTGCAGGCTAAATTCGGCCTGCATGGCCGCTTGCTGCTCCATCGCCTCCCTCATTGCCGGGGGCGGCGGCGGGGCCGGTGGCGCAGGCGCGGGTACGGACACGGATGCTGGCGCCGGCTCGGCTTGCGCCGGCGGCCTCGGTGCCGCCTTGGCCATGGCGCGCGGTGCTGGCGGTAGTGGCGCAAACTCAGTCGCAGGTGCAGCCGCCGGTGCAATGACCGGTGCGGCTTCCTGCATCACCTCCTGCGTGACCGGTTCCCCGACCACGGGAAATTGCGCCGGTTTCGAGCCGAACCAGTCCACGCCGATCAGGTTGACCGTCAACAGCACGGCCGCCGCCAGTCCCAGCGGAATGCGCCAGCGCTGCAGGTAATCGGGCGCCTTCTTGACGGGCAAGGTGCGCAGCACGCCATCGGCGCTGTCGTTCGCGGCTACCGGTTGCGGCAAGGCTTTTTCCGCGTCCGCCAGAATGGCCGCATCGAGCGCGCTGGAAGGCGCGGGCTGCGGCAGGCTGGCCAGCAGCGCCTTCAATTCCTCGTCATTCGGTTCGTCGTGATCTTGATCGTGCGTATTCATGCCTGTCCTCCCGCGTCCGCAACACTGTCCAAGCCCGCACGCAATTTCTGCATGGCGTAGCGCAGCCGGCTCTTGACGGTTTCCGCTTCCGCCCCCGTCACCACGGCGATCTCGAGGATGCTCATGCCGCTGAACTGCTGCAGCACCAGCGCCTCTTTTTGCTCGGTGGGCAACGCGGCGATGGCCGCATGCAGACGCGCATGCTGCTGTTTCTGCTCCAGCGACTGCTGCGGCGATGCGCGCTCGTCGGCCGGCTCGCCTGCTTCCCCTTGTTCCTGCCCTTCCCGCTGGCGCAGGATATCGATCAGGCGGTTGCGCGCGATCTGGTACAGATAGGTGCGAAACGCCGCCTGCGGCTGGTAGCCCGTGCGCGCCGCATGCAGGCTGGCCCACGCATCCTGCACGATCTCGTCGATCCACGCGCGGCGCGGCGAACGCCAGGCCACGAAGCGGTACAGGCCCTGGCTATGGCGCCGGTACAATTCGCGAAACGACGGCAGGTCGCCGGCGCTGTAGCGCAGCATCAGCTCTTCATCCGTGGCAGTGAGTAATGTGTCGGGCATGCGAAGCAGTGTAGCCGAACTGCGCGGCAGCGACAATTTCCCTACGCCTTCAGCGTACAGCGGACGCAATGGGCGCATAGCTGATGCGGCGTACTTCACGGATCTGTCCCTCCTTGAGCACCCCTTCCACCACTTCATAGCCGAGCAGGGCGAAGACCCGGCCCTGCAGGAACAGGGGGCGCGCATTGCCATACCAGTCCACGCAGGACGCGCGGCAGCCATCGTCCGGTGCTGGACCGTGACGCGCCGCCAGCGCACCGAGTTCCGTCAATGTCAAACCACTGTTGCGCAGGTACAGGACGGAGGCGGCCGGCCGACTTGATCCTGGCCGCTCGTCCGCGCCCAGGATGGGCAGGCCGATCACGCCATCGCTGGCCGTGTGTGGCTTGTAGAAAAAGCCGTGGCTGCGCGACTCGCCCTGCGCCGCGTCGGCGCGGATGTAGCGCGTGGCAATCGCCGCCTGCGCCCCCAGGCGGATGCTGCTGAAGTGCAGATCCTTGCCCTGCGCGCCGATCACCACGGCGTCATTGCCCAGCGCCTCGATGCGCTCCACGCCGTGCGGCAGGGACAAGGCTTGCACGCTGCGCGCATCGGCCCAGCGCACGGCATACAGGGGCTGGCGCGGCCATGCCTGGTCCGCCTGCCGCCGGCCGCCATTGCCCGGATTACCGTACAACAGATACGCCCCCACATAGCGATTCTGCAGTCCGTAGCCACCACCTGGCAGCGCCTTGTAGCTGCTGGCGGGCGCACTGTCGCGGCCATCGGAAAACGACGTCAATGGCACGCGCAGCAGGGCCATGTCGCCGCGCCCGCGCGTGCCATCCCACATCGCGTCGCCCTGGCCCTCGGCGCGCAGCAAAACGTTCAGGTGGCCATCAGCGCTTTCCAGGAACGAGAACTGGTCGACGGGCGCGCCCGCCACCTTCAGGGCGCTGGGCGCCGAACCATCGAGGGGAATGCGGAACACGCCCGAGTCGCTGCCGCGCCGCGTCGTCCACACGAAAACGGATTCGCCCGACACATAAAACACGCGGCCCTGCGGCCCCATCACGGCAGTCGCTTCGCAGCGCATGTCGCGCTGCGCCAGGTCGCATACGGTGACCGTGTGCAGGGTCAGACCGAAGCCCGGTTCGGGTTCTTCATCGGTGCGGTAGATGCGCGTGGCCGGAGCGATGCGCTTGAAGTCGGATGGCACGGCGTCAGGGCGCCAGCGGCGCAGCGCGGGAAAGCCGCCAAACGGGTCGCCCCGGCGCAGGTTCAGCGACAGGGGCGAATAGAACACCAGTTTGCTGCCGACCAGGCGGCTGGCGTAATTGCGCGAGGAATAATAATCGTTGGAGCGCAAGTGATACGTGGCGCGGTAGGCCAGCTTGCCGTCGGCGTTAATGTCGAACAGGCCGATCTCCGTGCCGCCCCGGCTGTAGCTGTAGCCGATCACCACCAGCGTATCGCCATCGATCAGCATCTCGTCATACCAGCTGCCCGACGGGTCGCTGCCCGGAGCGAACGCATCGAGCGAAGACACCGGCTGCAAGGCATTGCCGCCCACCTGCACGGTGAACAGCTTGCCGCGCCTGAGCATCACCAGGTGCTTGCCATGCAGCTTGACGATGCCGCCTTCGTCCACGCCCGCCGTCTGCACATTGGTGACCGATTCCGCAGCTTCTGCTGATGGCGCGGGGGCAGCCCTGGCCAGTATCGGCGCGGGAGGGGCCGGCGCCGCCGACATGGACTGCGCCGTGGCGCGCTGCAGTTTCTGCCGTTCCTTTTGTAGGGCCTCCTGGCGCGCTTGCAACTGCTGCAGATAGCTGCTCAAGGCTTGCTCGCTGGCGAACGGCGCCAGGGTCTTGCGCGGCGCCGTGTCGGCGGCATGGCTGCCTGCCGACAGCAGCAGGGACAGTATCAATGTGATCTTGAGGACGCTGGACATCGCTTCTTCTCCGGTTGGCTAGGGTGTCCAACATGAAACGTAGCGGCGCAGAAAAAGGGGTTAAAGGCGCATGAAAATATTCACGCAGCGTTTTACCTTATTCAAAACCCCGTATGCGGTCGCCGTTGAAATTCGGCAGGCGCCACTCGAAATGCAGGGCCAGGAAGCGGAACAGGAAACCGGCGCCGATGGACGCCAGCTGCGCCACCGAGCTGTCGACCTTGAAGTGCAGCAGGCCGACATACAGGGCGCCCGTGAACAGGGCCACGGTGGCATACACTTCGCGCTGCAGCACGAGGGGAATCTGGTTGCACAGGATATCGCGCAGCAGGCCGCCGAAGACGCCCGTGATCATCCCCGCCAGCACCACGATGGCCGGGTGCATCTTCGCCGACATGGCGATGTCGCAGCCGATCACGCAAAACGCCACCAGGCCCAGGCCGTCGACCAGCAAAAAGATGGCGCGCAGATGGTGCAGGTAACGCGCGACAAAGGCCGTGACGACGGCCGCGCCGATGGTAAACAGCAGGTACTCGGGATGCGCGATCCAGCCCAGCGGATAGTGCCCCAGCAGCACGTCGCGCACGGTGCCGCCGCCGAGCGCCGTGACGGTGCCGATCATGCAAATGCCGAACAAATCCATACCGCGCCGCATGCCCATGATGGCGCCGGACATCGCTTCGGCGACAATCGCCACCAGGTAAATCGTATATAACAGCATGCTCTTACTCTTCCGAAAATGATTTGAGAATTTGTTCGCGTTCGCGCGCTTCGCTCAGGGCGCGCGCTTCATTCGTACCCGTGCTGGAGCCGCCATTGCCAGTTTCACCGTGCGCCATGCGCGTGTCCGCACCACCGCTGCCGCAGCTAACGCTGCTGTGGATAAAGGCAAAGTTATCCTTCAGACAGTCGCCGGCCAGGTATTCGGCATACACGTAATCGCCATCGAGCAGGGCCAGGCCAGGCGGCTCGGCCAGCACCTGCTCGCGTCGGCCCTGCACGGCCACCTGCATGTAGTCGCGCCAGACGGGCAGCGCCAGGGTGCCGCCCGTGGCATTGCCCAGGCTCTTGGGCTGGTCGTAGCCGAGCCAGACGACGGACACCAGGCCCGAGGAGTAGCCGGCGAACCAGGCGTCATAGGCGTTATTCGACGTACCCGTCTTGCCGGCCGCGTCGCCGCGCCCCAGCGCCAGCGCGCCGCGTCCCGTGCCGCTCTTGACGACGTCGCGCAGCATACTGTCCATGACGTAGGCATTGCGCGTGGAGATGACTTGCGTGCCGCGTGCCGGCTCGCCCTTGGCGCGTGGTGCCGCATCGCTGAACAGCACCGCGCCGCTGCGGCTGCGCACTTCCTTGATCAGTTTCGGCGGCATCTGCATGCCGCCGTTGGCGAACACCGCATACGATTGCGCCAGTTGCAGCGGCGTGACGGCGCCCGCGCCCAGCGCCAGCGGCAGGGAGACGGGATTACGCGCGCCCTCGAAGCCGAAGCGCGTGGCGTAGTGCTGCACGTAGCCGGCACCGGCCGCCTGCATCAGGCTCACGGCCACCAGGTTTTTCGAGCGCACGAGGCCACGCCGCACGCTGATGAAACCTTCATAGTTGTTGCCGTAATTGCGCGGACGCCACTGCCGCGCGCCCGTTTCCTGCGGCAGCAGCAAACGCTGCGTATCGTCCACGGCCGTACCGGGAAAATATCCCTTTTCCAGCGCCGCCGAATACACGAAGGGCTTGAAACTGGAGCCGGGCTGGCGATAGGCCTGCATGGCGTGGTTGTAGTGGTTGCGGTAAAAATCAAAGCCGCCCGCCATGGCGACGATTTCGCCGCTGTGCGCCTCGACGGAAATGAGCGCGCCTTCCATCTCGGGCAGCTGGCTCACCAGCCAGCGCTTTTTCGCCACGTCGTGCACCACGCGGATCACGCTGCCCTCGACGATGGCGCGCTTGCCATCCCACTGCAGCTTGCCGCCCAGGCGCGCATCCGATGCCGTCAACACGATGTCGTCGCCATTGCGCAGCTGCGCCGTCAGCTGGCGCTTGGCCGAAGTCTCGACCTTGCGCACCAGCGCGGCGCGCAATTCTCCGCTGTCCGGATAGGCGGCCAGCTGGCGCGCCACGCTATCTGCGGAGGGGGCCAGGCGCGCTTCCGGGCCACGGTAGCCGCGCCGCGCCTGCGCGTTTAACAGCCCATCGCGCAGCGACTTGTCGGCCGCGATTTGCGGCGCCATGCGGATGGTCGTCGTCACGTCCAGGCCCATGCTGTAGGCGCCTTCGGGATAGCTTTGCAGGATCAATTGACGCGCTTCCTCGACCGCATACGCGGCCGCGTGCACGGAGCTGTTGCGGTCCTTGTTCAGGGCCAGTTTTTCCGCCACGGCCACGTCGTATTCGGCCGGCGTGATGTAGCCGAGTTCGCGCATGCGCTGCAGGATGTAGTGCTGGCGCACGGTGGCGCGCTGCGGATTGGCGACGGGGTTGTAGGCCGACGGCGCTTTCGGCAGGCCGGCCAGCATGGCCGCTTCGGCGATGCTCACTTCCGCCAGCGGTTTGTCAAAATAAATGTTCGAGGCGGCGGAAAAGCCGTAGGAGCGCTCGCCCAGATAAATCTGGTTCATATACAGCTCCAGCAGCTTGTCCTTGCCGTAGTGCTGTTCCAGCTTGTAGGCGAGCAGCATCTCCGTCAGCTTGCGCTGCACGGTCTTTTCGCGCGACAGGAAAAAGTCGCGCGCCACCTGCATGGTGATGGTGCTGGCGCCCTGCACGTGGTGGCCGGTGACGATGTTGGCCAGGGTGGCGCGCGTCAAGCCATAAAAGTCGACGGCGCCGTGTTCATAAAAGCGCGCATCCTCGATGGCCAGCAAGGCCTGGCGCATGCGCAGCGGGATCTCCTTCAGCGGCAGGAATTCGCGGCGCTCTTCGCCGTATTCGGCCAGCAGCTCGCCTTCGCTGGAGAAAATGCGCAGCGGCAGCGCGGGCTTGTACTGGGCCAGGTGCTCGACGGCCGGCAAGTCCTGCCAGGCCTGGCGCAGCCACCAGCCGCCCGCCAGGGCTGCGGACAAGCCCAGGCCCAGGGTCAATCCCAGGCCGAATTTCAGATTGCGCTCCAGCTTCGACTGGGGCTTGCGGGTGGTGCGGTCGTTCGCTTGTGCTTCCATGGTGGTATTTCCTTGCTGCCAGGAGGTCGCGCGCGACACTCCATCAAAGAAGCATTGTGCACTGCAACACACCTATCCTTATGAAAAGTAAGTATTATTTAGTATTGATAAATTTTTCTTATGTTAGGCGCGCACCATGGATCTGAATCCCAAACACACGGAAGCGTTCCGCGCCGTCGTCGAAACGGGCAGCTTCGAGCAGGCGGCGCTGCGGCTGCACCTGACGTCACCGGCCATTTCGCAAAGGGTACGGGCGCTGGAAAGCCAGCTGGGCAATGCCTTGATCGTGCGCAGCCGTCCCGCGCGCGCCACGCGCATGGGCCAGCGCCTGATGCAGTACCTGAAGCGCGCCAAGCTGCTGGAAGCGGACTTGCAGGCGGAACTGGCGGTGCAGCAGGACGCCCCGCTGACCCTGGTGCTGGCGCTGAACGCCGATTCGATGGGTACCTGGTTCTTCCCCGCCCTGTCGGAGGTGCTGATACGCGAGCGCGTGCTGCTGGACCTGACCGTGGAAGACCAGGACCATACCTACACCTTGCTGGAAACGGGCATGGCCATCGGCTGCATCAGCACGGAAGCCAAGCCCATGCGTGGCTGCACGGCCGAGCCGCTGGGCGTGATGCGCTACTGGCTGGTGGCCACGCCCGCGTTTCGCCAGCAGTGGTTCGCGCACGGCCTGACGCGCAATGCGGCGCGCACGGCGCCCGTGGTCGCCTACACGCGCAAGGACACCCTGCAGTCATCGTTCCTGCAAGAGGCGCTGGGACTGCCGGAAGGCGCCTACCCCTGCCATTACGTGCCCGGCGCCACCTCGCACTTCAACGCCATCCGCTACGGCCTCGGCTACGGCATGGTGCCGGAGTTGCTGCTGAAGGCCAACACGGATGGCGAGCTGGTGGAAATACTCACGCCCAAGACCCCGGCCGACGTGGCCCTGTACTGGCACACGTGGAAGGTGCAGTCGCCGCGCATGGAGCAGCTGTCGCGGCACATCATCGCGGCGGCGCGCAAGATCCTCAAATAGCTGTCGCTGCATGCCTTGGCGCTTGAGGGACGCCCGCTCCAGGCTGCGAAAGCCGATGTCTTGCAGCAGCAGCCCTGCGACGATATGCGCGGCGTGTTGCGCCAGGCTGCAACAGCGGCTGTCACGCAATGGCACAGCAGTATCGGCCTCGCCCGGGAATGGCGCTAGCACGCAATTTGCTTATCTACCTTACCGATCTTCAATCGTTGACCAGGAAAGCCATGCCCACCTATGCCCTGCTGTTCGCCTTGCTGTTCCCTGCCTCCGTCCACGCCCAGGATGGCCAGGATGAAAGTGATCTCAGCTACAAAGCCTATGTGCACAGCGACAAGCGCATCAAGTGTCTGTACGGCTATGCGGCCGACAAGACGGGCGACCATGCGGCCGCCGTCGCCATCTTTGAAGACTGCATCCGGCGCTGGAACGATGTGTATTCGATGATTTGGCTGGCCCAGCTGTATGAAACGGGCGTGGGCGTGCCGAAGGACCTGGCGCAGGCGACGGCGCTGATGCGGCGCGGCGCGCATACCAATGATGACGCCGCCTATGCGCGGCTGGCGCGCTACCACTATGGCGTGGCGCTGGCCGAAGGCCGGGGCACGCCGCAGGATATTGCCCAGGCCAAGACGTGGCTACGCCAGGCGGCGCAGGAAGGCATGCGGGAGGCAGGCGATTATCTGGACCGCCTGGAGAGCGCGGCGCCATAGGCGCTGCGCCAGCGTTGATTACGCGGTTGCTTCGTAGCGAGCCAGGCGGGTCGCCATGCGTGGCGCCAGCTCGTGACCGGCCGTGACCGTCACTTCCAGATCGTTCAGCAAGCCATCCTTCAAGCCGTAGACCCAGCCATGGACGCTGAGTTCCTGGCCCCGTTCCCACGCATCTTGCACGATGGTGGTCTGGCAGACGTTCAGGACCTGTTCGACCACGTTCAGTTCGCACAGGCGGTCGCCGCGCTGGCGACTGGTCAGCACGTCGCCCAGGTAGCGTTCATGCTTCTGGCCTACGTCCTGCACGTGGCGCAACCAGTTGTCGACCAGGCCGATGCGCGTGCCCGTCATGGCCGCATGCACGCCTTTGCAGCCGTAATGGCCGACGATGATGACATGTTTGACTTTCAGCACGTCCACGGCAAATTGCAGCACGGACAGGCAGTTCAGATCGGAATGCACGACCACGTTGGCAATATTGCGGTGCACAAACACGTCGCCAGGCGCCATGCCCAGCAGTTCGTTGGCGGGCACGCGGCTGTCGGAGCAGCCGATCCACAGGTATTCGGGCGACGTTTGTGCTTCCAGGTTCTTGAAGAAGTTCGGGTCTTTCGCCACCATCGAGTCGGCCCAGCGGCGGTTACGCTGCAGCAGTTCCGCCAGGGCCATGCCATTTTTCGGTTCGGTCATATCGCTCCCATTGTGTAAGTACGACTGAGGGCGGCAGATCGCGCCCATAGGCCGGCGATGTGCGCACATGGCTCAGTCGTAGTGAAAAAAACGCCGGGATGTGTGAGCATCCCGGCGCATGGTATTACGTGTGCTTACTCAAAAAAGTCCTTGACCTTGTCTTTCCAGGTCTTGCTTTGCGGACTGTGCTTGGCACCGCCCTCGGTGGTCGACTTTTCAAAGTCGCGCAGCAGGTCTTTCTGTTTTTCCGTCAGTTTCACCGGTGTTTCGATCGCCACGTGGCAGAACAGGTCGCCCGCGTAACCGGAGCGCACGCCCTTGATGCCCTTGCCTTTCAGGCGGAAGGTTTTGCCCGACTGGGTGCCCTCAGGAATCGTGAACGACACTTTGCCGTTCAGGGTTGGCACTTCGATTTCGCCGCCCAAGGCCGCCTTGGTAAACGAGATCGGCATTTCGCAATGCAGGTCGTCGCCTTCGCGCTGGAACACGGCGTGCGGCTTGATGTGGATTTCCACATACAGGTCGCCCGACGGACCGCCATTCGTGCCCGGTTCGCCGTTGCCGGAGGAACGGATACGCATGCCGTTGTCGATACCGACTGGTATCTTGACTTCCAGGGTCTTGTTGCGCTTGATGCGACCAGCGCCGCCGCATGGCGTGCAGGGGTCGGTGATGACCTTGCCACTGCCATGGCATTTCGGGCACGTTTGCTGGATGCTGAAGAAACCTTGCTGCATGCGCACCTGGCCGTGGCCACCGCAAGTACCGCAGGTGGTTGGCGACGTACCTGGCTTGGCGCCGCTGCCGTGGCAGGTGTCGCACTTGTCCCAGCTCGGCACGCGGATGGTCGTGTCGAAGCCGTGCGCAGCTTGCTCCAGTGTAATTTCCAGGTTGTAGCGCAAGTCGGCGCCACGGTACACCTGTGGCCCCGCATTGCGGCTGCGTCCTCCGCCACCGCCAAAGATGTCGCCGAAGATATCGCCAAAGCTGTCGGCAAAGCCGCCAGCACCGCCACCGAAGCCGCCACCGCCGCCCATGTTCGGGTCCACGCCGGCGTGACCATAACGGTCATACGCTTCGCGCTTTTCCGGATTGGTCAGCATCTCGTAGGCTTCTTTGACTTCCTTAAACTTTTCTTCCGATTCCTTACTGTCCGGATTGCGGTCCGGATGGTATTTCATCGCCAGTTTACGGTAAGACTTTTTGATCTCTTCTTCCGAAGCATTTTTTGCGACACCGAGTGTCTCGTAAAAATCACGCTTTGCCATGTTGTCGGCACCTTGCAGTCTATCTACTGATGTAAAAATTACACGAAAAAGCCGAGTCGAGTGCTGCACTGGGCAACGACTCGGCTCGGCCGGTCTTCGCGGCTAATCCCGCGATGTAGCGTTCAGCCCGGCTGCCCCCAGTTCATGGGAGCGCAAGACATTACTTGCTGTCTTTGACTTCTTTGAAGTCAGCGTCAACAACGTCGTCTTGCTTGGCGCCTGCGTCCGATGCGCCAGCAGCTTGCTGTGCACCTTCCGCGCCGCCGGCAGCTTGCTGCGCTTGCATGTCGGCATACATTTTTTCGCCCAGTTTCTGCGATGCGCTCGACAGTGCAGCCACCTTGGTGTCGATCTCAGCCTTGTCGCCCGCCTTGATGCTTGCTTCCAGGTCGGTGATCGCCGCTTCGATCTTCTCTTTCTCGCCCGCATCGAGCTTGTCGCCGTATTCGGTCAAGGATTTCCGGGTCGAGTGTACCAGAGCATCGGCCTGGTTGCGCGACTCGGCCAATTCTTTGACCTTCTTGTCTTCTTCCGCGTTCAACTCGGCGTCTTTCACCATCTTCTGGATTTCAGCCTCGGTCAAGCCGGAATTGGCCTTGATCGTGATCTTGTTTTCCTTGCCAGTGGCCTTGTCTTTCGCGCCGACATGCAAAATGCCGTTGGCGTCGATGTCGAAAGTCACTTCGATCTGCGGCGTACCGCGCGACGATGGTGGAATGCCTTCCAGATTGAATTCACCCAAGCCTTTGTTGCCGGCGGCGATTTCGCGCTCACCCTGGAAGACCTTGATGGTCACCGCAGGCTGATTGTCGTCGGCCGTCGAAAACACCTGGCTGAACTTGGTCGGAATCGTCGTGTTTTTGTGAATCATCTTGGTCATCACGCCGCCCAGGGTTTCGATACCCAGGGACAGAGGGGTGACGTCCAGCAACAGCAAGTCTTTGCGTTCGCCCGACAGGACCGAACCTTGAATCGCTGCGCCCACTGCCACGGCTTCGTCCGGATTCACGTCTTTGCGTGGATCTTTGCCGAAGAATTCCTTCACTTTTTCCTGTACCTTCGGCATACGCGTCATGCCGCCGACCAGGATGATGTCATCGATGTCCGACACTTTCACGCCAGCATCTTTGATAGCGATGCGGCATGGTTCCATCGTCGCGATGATCAGTTCTTCCACCAGGGACTCCAGCTTGGCGCGGGTCATCTTCAGGTTCAAGTGGACCGGTGCGCCATTGGCCATGGCGATGTACGGCTCGTTGATCTCGGTTTGTTGCGACGACGACAATTCGATCTTCGCGCGCTCGGCCGAAGCCTTGATGCGCTGCAGAGCGATCGGATCTTTTTTCAGATCGATGCCGTTGATCTTCTTGAACTCGTCGATGATGTAATCGATGATGCGCTGGTCGAAGTCTTCGCCACCCAGGAAGGTATCGCCGTTGGTCGACAGCACTTCAAATTGTTTCTCGCCATCAACATCTGCGATTTCGATGATCGACACGTCGAACGTACCGCCACCCAAGTCATACACGGCGATTTTACGGTCGCCTTTTTCGGTCTTGTCCAGGCCGAACGCCAGCGCTGCCGCGGTTGGCTCGTTGATGATGCGCTTGACGTCCAGACCAGCGATACGGCCGGCATCCTTGGTCGCTTGACGCTGCGAGTCGTTGAAGTACGCAGGCACGGTGATGACGGCTTCGGTGACTTCTTCACCGAGGTAGTCTTCTGCCGTTTTCTTCATCTTGCGCAGCACTTCAGCGGAAATTTGTGGCGGCGCCAGTTTTTTGTCGCGCACGCCGATCCATGCATCGCCGTTGTCGGCTTTCATGATTTGGTACGGCATCAGCGCGATGTCTTTTTGTACTTCTTTTTCGTCGAACTTGCGACCGATCAGACGCTTGACTGCATACAGCGTGTTTTTCGGATTGGTCACGGCCTGGCGTTTCGCCGGCGCGCCGACGAGAATTTCGCCATCTTCTTGATAAGCAATAATCGACGGCGTCGTGCGTGCGCCTTCAGCGTTTTCGATTACCTTTGGTTGACCGTTTTCCATGATGGAAACGCAGGAATTCGTGGTTCCCAGATCGATACCGATAATTCTACCCATGATTTTTTTCCTTTTATTTGCTAGATTTCAGATGGTTCTTATATGTGGCAAAGCGGCATGGTTTCAAGGCTTGCTTGATGCCGCACTCTGATTATTTTGCTTGCGCGGTCGTTACAATGGCTGGACGCAACAGGCGGTCCGCAATCATATAGCCCTTTTGCAGGACTGACACGATGGTATTGGCCTCCTGCTCCGCTGGCACCACGGCAACGGCCTGGTGTTTCATCGGATCGAGCTTTTCACCCTGCACCGGCAACACTTCCACCAGGCGGTTGCGCTCGAACGCGGCATTCAATTGCTTCAGGGTCATCTCGACGCCTTCTTTCAGCGATTCGATGGTCGGTGCTTCCACCGTCAGCGCCGTTTCCAGGCTGTCTTTCACCGGCACCATGGCTTCGGCAAAGCTTTCCACTGCGAATTTATGCGCTTTAGCAACATCTTCCTGCGCACGGCGGCGAATATTTTCGCCATCAGCCTTGGCGCGCATGAAGGCATCGTGCATCTCTGCAAGACGCGCTTCGGTACTCGCCAGCTGCTCTTCCAAAGTAGGCTCTGCGGGAGCCGCGGCGTCCGCTTGCGGATTAGGTACAGCTTGGTTTTCCTGATCTTGCATCTGAAAAGCTCCTACAATCAATGACTTAAATGAGTTAGTCTAACTATCTTTACAACACTAACGGGCAGATGGGGCTATATCCTATTGTTTCAAGGGGTATGCATGGCAAAACCAGATTTACATCGATCCATGTTACAGCTTATTACAAAACGCTACCCATTTCGGCCAGCGATCCGTGCGCGCCCCCCTTGATTTCCCAGGCTTCCCAGCGTAAAGCGGGCATTCTACCAGCCGCGCCGCCGCCATCGCCACTGGCGGCGTTGCTATCTGGATAGTACTTTTGTCGCGCCAGACATGACAAAGCCGCGCAAGCGCGGCTTTTGCTTGTCAAAAAATTTACTATCCTTAATTCGCCGCGCCCAGCGCCAGCGCCGCCGTGCGCGCCTGCTCGCCCGCTTTCTTGTCCGCTTCGCGCTGCGGCGCCGTCTTCATCGTCGGCCAGCCGATCATGTGCTGTTCGGCAATTTCTGCCATGCCCGCGATCCAGGCTGGCGTTTCGTTCAGGCAAGCGATGTAATGAAACTGCTGGCCGCCGGCCGTTTCGAAATCATGCTTGGCTTCCATGGCGATCTCTTCCAGCGTTTCCAGGCAATCGCTGGTAAAGCCCGGACACAGCAGGTCGACGCGCTTGACGCCCTGTTGCGCCAGCGCCACCAGGGTCGGTGCCGTGTACGGCTGCAGCCACTCGGCCTTGCCAAAGCGCGACTGGAAGGTCACCACATATTGCTCTTTAGTTAATTTCAATTTTTCCGCCAGCAGCCGCGCCGTTTTCAGGCATTGGCAGTGGTAGGGGTCGCCCAGCAGCAAGGTACGCTTGGGCACGCCATGAAAACTCATCACCAGTTTTTCCGGACGGCCATGCGCTTCCCAATGGTTCAGTACGGAATCGCGCAGGGCGTCGATATACGTGTCGTGCTCGTGATACTGCTTGATAAAGCGCAATTCCGGCACATTGCGCACCGTGGCGTAATGGGCAAACACGGCGTCGTAGATGGAACCCGTCGTCGTGCCCGAGTATTGCGGATACGCAGGCAAGATGGCGATGCGCTCGCAGCCTTCGCTTTTCAGCCTGGCCAGTACTTCGGGCAGGGAAGGCGAGCCGTAACGCATGGCCATGGCCACCGTCACGCCGTCGTGGCCCCGCTCGGCCAGCGCGCCGGCCAGCAACTTGGCTTGCTTTTGCGTATGCACTTTCAGGGGCGAACCCTCGCGCGTCCAGATCGACGCATATTTCTTGGCCGACTGGCCGGAGCGGAACGGCAAGATGATCAGGTTCAAAATGCACCACCAGACCAGGCGGGGAATCTCAACCACGCGCGGGTCGGACAAAAATTGCTTCAGGTAGCGCCGCACGGCCGACGAGGTCGGCGCATCGGGCGTGCCCAGGTTGACCAGCACCACGGCGCTGCGGTCGATACTGCCATGCGTGTACGGCGGTTCTGTTTGAAATGACATGAAGGCTCTTCGAAGGCGTTGGAGGGATAGCCCAACCATTATAGTTACATTGCGTCAACATCGGGGAGTACTGCCAAGCGATGGCAGCACGCCCGTCACGTCCCAAGTCAAATCGCGAGCAACTCGCGCGCATGCTTGCGCGTGGTGGCCGTGATTTCCAGGCCGCCCAGCATGCGCGCCACTTCTTCCACGCGGGCCTTGGCATCGAGCATGTCGATGCGCGACGCCGTCTTGCCATTGTCCAGAGTGCTTTTTGCCACCTGAAAATGCTGGTTCGCCTGGCTGGCCACTTGCGGCAAATGGGTCACGCACAGTACTTGGCGTCCCTGCCCCAGGCGTTTCAGCAGGCGCCCCACCACTTCGGCGACGGCGCCGCCGATGCCGCTGTCGACCTCATCGAAGATCAGGGTCGGCGTGGTGGTAGCGTGCGAGGTGATGACGGAAATGGCCAGCGCGATGCGCGCCAGTTCGCCGCCGGACGCCACTTTGGCCAGCGAACGCGGCGCCGTGCCCGCATGGCCGGCAACGAGGAATTCCACTTGCTCGAGCCCATGGGCAGCCGGTGCGCACGGGTGCAGGGCGATCTCGAAGCTGCCGCCCGTCATGCTCAGTTCCTGCATGGCGCGCGTGACGGCGTGCCCCAGTTCCAGGGCGGCGGCGCGGCGCGTGGCGGACAGGCGCTCGGCAACACTGCGGTATTCGGCCTCGATCTTCGCTTCCTGGCGCAGCAAGCCTTCGATATCGGAAGCGTCGGCCAGGTGCTGCAGCTTTTCCGACAGCTTGGCGTGTTCCTCGGGTAGCTCTTCGGGCGTGACGCGGAATTTGCGGGCCGTGCTGTGCATGGCTTCCATGCGCGCGTCGAGCTGGTGCAGGCGCTCCGGGTCCAGTTCCACGCGGTCCAGGTAGTTGTTCAGCGCGTACACGGATTCCTGCAGCTGGATGCGCGACGATTCGATCAGGTCGACGATCGGCTGCAATTCCGCATCGACGGACACCAGCTTGCCCAGCTTCTGGTTCAGGGCCGACAGTTGCGACACGATCGGGTGGTCTTCCGACTCGGAAATGAGGGACAGCGCTTCCTGCGCCCCTTCCAGCAGGCTGGCCGCGTGCGACAGGCGGCTGTGCTCGTTTGTGATCTCCGTCCATTCGCCGGGCTTGGCAGCCAGTTTTTCCAGTTCGCCCACTTGCCATTCCAGGCGTTCGCGCTCGTACAGCACGTTGGCGGCATTCGTTTCGAATTCTTCGCGCTGGCGCACGAGGGCGCGCCAGCGCTTGTGCAGCGCCGCCACCTGCCGCGCATCGTGCTCCACGCCCGCTTCGCGCGCCGTCGCCTGGCCGTCGAGCAGGGCGCGCTGCGCCTCGCTTTTCAGCAGCGACTGGTGCGCGTGCTGGCCGTGGATATCGACCAGCATGTCGCCCAGTTCGCGCAACTGCGCGGCCGTGGCGGGAATGCCGTTGATATACGCCTTCGAGCGGCCCGCATTGTCGATCACGCGGCGCAGCAGGGCGCCGCCATCGTCGTTGGCAAACTCATGTGCCACCAGCCAGGCCTGCGCCACCTCGCTGACGGAAAAATCGGCCGTGATGTCGGCCTTGGCCGCGCCTTCGCGCACTACGCTGGCATCGCCGCGCCCGCCCAGCGCCAGGGTCAGCGCATCGATGAGGATGGACTTGCCGGCGCCCGTCTCACCCGTCAGCACGCTGAAGCCGGCGGAAAATTCCAGTTCAATGGTATCGACAATGACAAAATCGCGAATGGACAGTGTATGGAGCATGGCTTCTGTGGTTAGGCGGCGCACCGCGGGTTAGCGTGGAGAAAAAGTTAGCTGAGCTTGCCCTCGCCCGACGGATACTCATTCCAGTGCAATTTTTCACGCAGGGTGTTGTAGTAACTCCACCCTTCCGGATGCAGGAAGGTAATCGTGTGCGGCGAACGGCGGATGAGGATGCGGTCTTGCTGCACCAGGCTGGCAAAGGTCTGCATGTCGAAATTGACGCTGATATCGCGCCCGCGCACGATTTCCACCACGATCTGGCTGGAGTCGGGCAAGACGATGGGGCGGTTCGACAGCGCATGCGGGGCAATCGGCACGAGCACGATGCCGCCCAGGGTCGGATGCAGCAAGGGGCCGCCGGCCGACAGCGAGTACGCGGTCGAGCCCGTGGGCGTGGAAATGATCAAGCCGTCTGAGCGCTGGTTGTACATGAAGTGGCCGTCGACTTCGACGCGCAATTCGGCCATGCCGGCACCACCGCCGCGCGAGACGACGACATCGTTGACGGCCATGCCCACGTGAATCGACTCGCCGTCGCGCAGCACGCTGCCTTCGAGCAAGGTGCGGCGTTCGGCCTTGAAGCGGCCGCCGAGAATTTGCGCCAGTACGGGCAGCATGCGCTCGAGCGGGATATCCGTCATGAAGCCCAGGCGCCCCTGATTGATACCGATCAAGGGAACATCGAATGGCGCCAGCTGGCGCGCAATGCCCAGCATGGTGCCGTCGCCACCCATGACGATGGCGCAATCGGCGGCGGCGCCGATCTCGGCCGGCGACATGGCGCGCACGCCGGGAAACGCCAGGTTCAGATGCACGGCCGTCTCCGCCTCGAAGACCACCGTGTGGCCCAGCACCTGCAGGAAATCGACGATGCTTTTGACAGGCTCGGCAATGCCATCCGTATTCTGGCGCACGACCAGGGCGATTGTCTTGGCGCCCAGGTTGAAGCGCTCGCCCGGGGCTGGCAAGGTCGCGGCTGGCTGTTCGGCGCGTTGTTCGGCGTGTGTATCGACGGGCATAAGAATCTCGGTAGTGAATTCGGTGGCAAACCGCCCCAGGCTGTCGCGTCGCACGCCGTCATCACATGATACTGTATATATGCACAGTATAGTGTGCCTGTCGTGTGCCTGCAAGGGGCGTTCTTGGTGTTGCACGCAGTGTAGCGCAGAAAAAGAATCGTCCATGCGTGCGCCAGCGCTCCCAGCACGGACAAATCCGCTTGCAGGCGGCCTGGCGCGGCAGGACACTGGTAGCACTTTACTGTCAGGAGGCCATATGGTTAGCCAGCATAGCGAACGCAAGATCAATACCGATGAAAAGGTCCAGAATGACGGCGTCGACCGCCTGCCGCACGAGCGCGATGAATCGCCCGATGCGCAAGACGTGCGCCCGCGCAAAATCATGCAACAGGCGGCCAGCGACCTGGAACGCGGCCTGGTCGACACGGACCGCCACGCCCAGCCCGGCGTGGAAAAGGTCAAGCCGGCCGCGCCGCAGCAAGCCCGCCCCGATGCGCAACTGGAACCAAAGAAGGCGCGCTGAATCGAATCCTCACGCAATGCTATTGTTCCGGAGTACGCCATGCACCGCTACGTCTGTTCATTCCTGCTGGCCGCTGCCTGCAGCACTACGCTCGCCCATGCCCAGGCGCCCGCCATGCCCGTGGGCTTTGGCCCGCAACCCGACCTGCCCGCGCCAGACAAACAATTCATTCCCACCGTCAACGTGGCGCCCGTGCAGCGCTGGACGGCCGCGCAGCGCCCCGTAGTCGCGCCCGGCCTGGCCATCCAGGCGTATGCGCGCGACCTCGACCATCCGCGCTGGTTGTACGTGCTGCCGAATGGCGACGTGCTGGTGGCGGAAACGAATGCCCCGCCCAAGCCCGATGACAGCAAGGGCATCAAGGGTGCCATCATGCAGATGCAAATGAAAAAGGCGGGTGCCGCCACGCCCAGCGCCAACCGCATCACCCTGCTGCGCGGCCTTGACGCGAATGGCGTGGCGCAATCGCGCAGCGTGTTCCTGCAAGGGCTGAACTCGCCATTCGGCATGGCCCTGGTGGGCAACGAGCTGTACATCGCCAACTCGGATGCGCTGCTGCGCTTTCCCTACAAGGAAGGCCAGACGGCCATCACGGCGCCGGGCGTGAAGGTGATGGATTTGCCGGGCGGCTCCATCAATCACCACTGGACCAAGAACGTCGTCGCCAGCGCCGACGGCAAATTTTTATATGTTTCCGTCGGCTCGAACAGCAATGTAGGCGAGAACGGCATGGCGGCCGAAGATGGCCGCGCCGCCATCTGGCAATTCACGCGCGCCACGGGCAAGGCACGCGTGTATGCCACCGGCTTGCGCAATCCGAATGGCATGGCCTGGCAACCCAAAACGGGCACCTTGTGGACAGCCGTCAATGAGCGCGACGAGCTGGGCAACGATCTGGTGCCGGACTACATGACCTCGGTCAAGGACGGCGCCTTCTATGGCTGGCCCTACAGTTATTTCGGCCAGCACGTCGATGCGCGGGTCAAGCCGCCGCGCCCCGAACTGGTGGCCACCGCCATTGCACCCGACTATGCGCTGGGCGCGCACACGGCATCGCTGGGACTGGCATTTTATGACGGCACCTTGCTACCCGAACGCTACCGGGGCGGCGCCTTCATCGGCCAGCACGGCTCATGGAACCGCAAGCCCTTCAGCGGCTACAAAGTCATCCATGTGCCCTTCGCGAATGGCGTGCCCAGCGGCCCGCCACAGGATGTCGTCAGCGGCTTCCTAGACGAGAACGGCAAGGCACAGGGGCGCCCCGTCGGCGTGGCCGTCGACAAGGTGGGCGCGCTGCTGGTGGCGGACGACGTGGGCAATGTCATCTGGCGCGTGATGCCGGCCCGTTGATCCTCCATCTGCCACAGTGTGACGCAACGAACGGAAGCGCAAAGGCAGGGCGCGCATGATGGACCTTCGAACCACGCAAGGAGTACATCATGAAAAAAACAGGATCAGCCGTCTGGAGTGGCGGCCTTAAAGATGGCAAAGGGTTTATTTCGACCGAAAGCGGCGCGCTCGACAATGTGGCATATGGCTTCAACACGCGCTTCGAGGACGGTCCCGGCAGCAATCCGGAAGAACTGATCGGCGCCGCCCATGCCGCCTGCTTCACCATGGCCCTGTCCGGCCAGCTGGGCGAGGCGGGCTTGCGCGCCACGGCCCTGAAAACCACGGCCGATGTCAGCCTGGAAAAAATCGATGGCAGCTATGCCATCACGGCCGTGCACCTGACCCTGGTGGCCAGCATTCCCGGCGCTACCGACGCAGCGTTCCAGGATGCAGCACTGCGCGCCAAGCTAGGCTGCCCCGTGTCCAAATTGCTGGCCACGGAAATCACGCTGGACGCCCGTCTGGAGTAAATCCAGAGGCACCAACGTCACCGTCTGCGGCTGTCCGGCACCAGGGCGGCCGGGGCGGTTTCGGCAAGAAAGCCATAAAACGCATAAAATCCTGTCATTCCCCTATCACCATCAAGGATTTACGATGCGTATTTTGCACACCATGTTACGGGTCGGCGACCTGCAGCGCTCCATCGATTTTTACACCAAGGTCCTGGGCATGAAGTTGCTGCGCACCAGCGACAATCCCGAATACCAGTACACGCTGGCCTTCGTCGGCTATGGCTCGAACCCCGACCACGCGGAACTCGAACTGACGTATAACTATGGCACCACCAGCTACGAGCTGGGCACGGCGTATGGCCACATCGCCATCTCGGCCGACGACATCGTCGCCGCCTGCGACGCGGCACGCGCGAATGGCGGCAACGTCACGCGCGAACCGGGCCCCGTGAAGGGCGGCAACACGGTCATCGCCTTCATCACCGATCCGGATGGCTACAAGATCGAATTGATCGAGCGCAAGTTCGACGGCCAGGGCGGCGGCCTGTAGTTGCTCAGCCTGGCCCGGCTGCCGTTGCAACGGCCGCGCGCAGCCAGGCGATGCCCGCATCACCGTCCGTGCGGCGGTGCCGTATCGCTTCAAACGCAAACGGCGCGATGGCAAACGGCGCAGAATGCTGCGCCAGCCCTTGCGTTGCGCTGCCACGCAAGGCGCGCCGCGCCACCGTCAAAATCATGTCCGTCCCCATCACAACATCCGGTGCGACCGTCCAGTACGGCACGCGCACGGCGATGCGGCGCGTCTGGCCCAGCTGGGCCAGCGATGCGTCGACTTCGGCCGCCATGCCGCCCTCGCCGGATGCCACCAGCACGTGCGGGCGCGCCAGATAGGTGTCCAAACTCAATGTTTCGCCCGGCGCCAGGCTGGCCGGGTCCAGCGCGCACGCGAACGTTTCCTCGAATAGGGTTTCCCTGTGTAACTGCTCGGGCAGTTGCGGGAACACGCCCAGCGCCAGGTCGATCTCGCCATCCTGCACGCCAGCGATCACGGCAGGGCGGCTGGCGTAGCTGATGGCCAGGTCGATGCCGGGCGCTTCCACGCGCAAGCGGCGCAGCAAAGCGGGCAAGAGCAACGCCGCGCCGTAATCCGACATGGCCAGGCGAAACACGCGCTGCGCCGTGGCCGCCTCGAAAACGGCCCCGCCCAGCACGGAACGCACGCTTTGCAGCGCTTCGGCCAGCGGCCGCGCCAATGCCAGTGCGCGCGCCGTCGGCTGGAAGCCGCCCTTGCCGCGCAGCAGCAGTGGATCGTCGAGCAGATGGCGCAGGCGGGCCAGCGCATGGCTGACGGCAGGCTGGCTCATATGCAAGCGTTCGGCCGCGCGCGACAGGTGGCGCTCGCTGAGCAGCGCTTCCAGGATCACCAGCAAGTTCAAATCGACGGCGCGCAGATTATTCATTTGATGCATAGTTGAATGGCAAATTACGAATTGGATTTAATCATCACAGCATAATACGATGACGCCATCAACTCAACTGTGGGAGTCGCACATGTATGGATGGATTACCGTATTTGCCCCGCTGGCCATGCTGGCCGGCGCCGTCGTCCCCTTTCAGGCGGGCGCGAATGCCGCACTGGGCCGCAACCTGGGCCACCCGCTGTGGGCCACCCTCGCCTCGCTGGCCGTCAGCGCCGTACTCGCCTCGCTGGTGATGCTGCTCTGGAGAGTGCCGGCGCCCGATTTCCAGCTCGCCGTGCGCGGACCCGGCTGGTCCTGGCTGGGCGGCGCGGCCGGCGTGTTTTATATTACGGCCGCGCTGATGCTGGCGCCGCGCATGGGGTCCGGCCCCTTCATGGCGGCCGTCATCGGCGGACAAATGCTGGCCGCCCTGGCCATCGACCGCTACGGCTTGCTGGGCTTTGCCGTCAAACATATTTCTCCGCTGCACTGGGCCGGTGCGGGCCTGGTGGTGGCCGGCGTGATCCTCACGCAAGTGGCCAACAGCCGCGCCTTATGACAACACCTCAAGACGAAAAAAAACCAGCGCCGTCACCGGTGCTGGTTTTCATTCAGAGCAAGATGCCGCTTACTTGTCGAGCAAGGCATTGACGGGCATCAAATCCGTTTCCTTCAAGGTGCCGGCCGCGGCCTTCAGGCGCAAGCCGTTCATGATGGTGTCATAGCGCGCCTTCGACAGGTCTTTTTGCGTCGAGAACAATTGTTTCTGCGCATTCAAGACGTCGATATTGATGCGCACGCCCACCTGGTAACCGAGCTGGTTCGATTCCAGCGCCGATTTGCTCGACACTTCCGCCGCTTCCAGCGCCTTGACTTGCGCCAGGCCGCTGTTGACACCGAGGAAAGCCTGGCGCGCGCCCTGCGATGCCGTGCGGCGGGCAGTTTCCAGGTCGTTGCGGGCCTTGTTTTCCAGCGCGATCGATTCGCGCACCTTGCTGGTGACGGCAAAACCGCTAAAGATCGGGATGCTCCACTGCACGCCGATGGCATTATTGTTGTTGCCGTTGCCATTGCCGCCACCCGAGGAATAGGTATGGCCAGCGTTGGCGATCAGGTCCAGCGTCGGGTAGTGGCCGGCGCGGTTGCGGCCGATGTCGCGCTTGGCCGATTCCACATTGAACTGGGCCGTGACGACGCCATAGTTCTGCTCTTCGGCGGATGCCACCCACGGTTCGACGGCAGCCGGTTCCGGCGCGCTGATGACCACGCCCGTGCGCATCGGCGCCAGATTCGTTGGCGCCTCGCCGATGATCGTTTGCAGCGCGCTGCGCTTGTTGGCCAGGTCATTGATGGCGGCAAATTCCTGCGCCACCACCAGGTCGTAGGCCGCTTGCGCTTCGTGCGTGTCGGTGATCGTTTGCGTGCCGACTTCGAAATTGCGCTTGGCCGATGCCAGCTGCTCCGTCGTCGCGACCTTTTGCGCCTGCGTGGCGCCCAGGTTGTCTTGCGCGCTGAGCACGTCGAAATACGCCTGCGCCACGCGCGTGATCAGGTCTTGCTGGACTTGTGCAAATTGCGCTTCGGCAATCGCTTGCGCCAGCTTGCTTTGCTGGTAGGTTTCCCAACGGTCCCAGCGGAACAGCGGCTGTGCCAGGGTCAGGTTATAGCTGTTCGTGCGCACGTTCACGGATGGCGAGGTGATCTTGTTGCCGCCATTGTTCTGGATGATCTGCTCCTGATTGCCGCGCGTATTGCTGCCCGAGGCGGAAATTTGCGGCAGCAAGCCTGCCATCCCCTGCGGAACCCGCTCCATCCCGGCCGACAGAGCCGCGCGCGCGCTGGCGTACTGCGCGTCATTGGCCAGCGCCTGCTGGTACACCTGGATGAGATCGGCCGCCTGCGCTTGCAGCGAGCATGTCATCGAGACAAAGGCGCTGGTCATCAGCACGGCGATAAGGGGTTTCCGCATTGCATTTCTCCGTTGGAGTCGTCAAAAGTTGATGGATTCAAAAATCTGCTACCGCTTGCCTTGCACCCGCCGGATGAGCTGGGTACAGGCCTCCTCAGGCATGCAGGAAAACATGCCTGGGTGCATCTACTACAAAATGACTTAGTATTTAGGCATTGCGCTGTCGACTTGCAGCGCCCAGGCATGCACGCCGCCCGTCAAATTACTGATCTTGCCAAAACCATTGCGCTCCAGGAAGGCCGCCACCTGCATGCTGCGCATGCCGTGATGGCAGATGCAGACGATCTCGGCATCTTCATCGAGGTCATCGATGCGCGCAGGAATCGAGTTCATCTGCATCAGGGCGGCACCGTCGAGGTGGCACAGGTCGAACTCCCACTGTTCCCGTACGTCCAGCAAAAACGGGCGCGGGCGGGAAGGGTCAGCCAGCCAGGCGGCCAGCTGCGGTGCACTCAAATGCTCCATCGAATCGGTCGCCTCAGAACTGGAAATGCGACGGCGCCACCGCTTGCAGCGGCGTGACATTGGTTTCAAACAGCTTGCGCGTGTCGTAAGCCTTGTCCGAGCTGCGCGTGATCAGGTGCGCCGACATGATCGGCGCTTCGCCGATGATGGCCAGGATGCGGCCGCCGACTTTGACTTGTTGCAACAGTGCTTCCGGCAACACGGCCAGGGCGCCGGAGACGACGATCACGTCGTACGGTGCGCCCTTGCTCCAGCCTTGGGCGCCGTCGCCCAGCTCCACGGTCACGTTCGTCACGCCGTTGGCGGCCAGGTTCTGCTCGGCCAAGGTTTTCAATTGGGGAACGATTTCCACGCTCGTCACATGTCGCGCCTTGTGCGCCAGCAAAGCAGCCATATAGCCGCTACCGGTGCCGATCTCCAGTACATTTTCATGCTTTTTGACGGCTACGTCTTGCAAAATGCGCGCTTCCAGCTTCGGCGTCAACATGCATTCGCCGCCGCCCAGTGGAATTTCCGTATCGACGAAGGCCAGGTTTTTATAGGCGGCCGGCACGAAATCTTCACGCTTGACCACGTTCAACAGCTCCAGCACGTCGAGATCCAGTACGTCCCATGGACGGATCTGCTGTTCGATCATATTGAAGCGGGCTTGTTCGATATTCATCTTTGGACTCGGTAAGTGAAGTAATAATCCGCCATTTTATCGTTGAACTGGCTGAAAGCACATGTTAACCATAAAGACGGGGAATGGAGGAAATTTGCGACGATCTGCAGATTTGGGGGGGTGAACCTTGGAAAAGGGGCAACTGAACGGTTGTAGCCAGGCCCGGCGCATCAGCTTTTTCCGGGCGCCTCCACCTGCAGGCTGCGCAAGCTCATGTCGATAAACGCATCCATGTAGGCGAGCGGATCGATATTCTTGACCTCGCATGGCAGGAAGGAATGCGTCCACATCATGAGCATGGTGACGGGCGCGCTGAGGATGGTGCTGACCAGCACGGCATCGACCTGGCGGAATTCGCCACGCTGCATGCCCCGTTCCAGCAGGCTGACGATCAGCGCATTGCCGCGCGTGACGACTTCTTCGTTGTAAAACTGCGCCAGTTCCGGGAAATTGTTCGCTTCGGCCAGCATCAGCTTGGTCAAGCCGGCCAATTTGGTGGCGCCGAACTCTTCCCACCACTGCATCATCACCTTGCGCAACAACTCGGCGCTGCTGCTGTCCGAGGCAGCCATGCTGTCTTCCGCCTCGCCGATCGACTGCACGATATTGTCGCGCACCACGGCCTTGAACAGCTCTTGCTTGTTCTCAAAGTACAGGTACAGGGTGCCTTTCGACACGCCGGCCCGTTTGGCCACATCCTCCAGGCGCGTCGATGCGAAGCCCCGTTCGACAAACAGGTCGAGGGCGGCGGCGAGCAATTCCTGCGGGCGGGCATCCTTGCGCCGCTCCCAGCGGGGCTTGGTATCAATCGGGGCTTGCATGTGTCTTTCCAAGTAACTTACTTTTGAGTCATTAATAGTAGACCTGTCTACCGCCAAGGTCAAGCGCACGACGCCGGGCACACCGAACACGGGTATTGTACGCTCCGTGCCGGCGTGGGCGACACCTCCTCTGGCGCCGGACCTGCGGCGCCGGGTGAAGCAGAATGCGTTTCAGCCCCCGTTTTGCGCAGTTCATCGCATTTGCGCTCAGTAAAGATAGGCGCTTTGCTATCTTGTCATCGACAGCACGGCAGCCGCAGCGCGGCAGCCGGCTTTTTTCTTGTCCTGAAACAATCATAAAGGAAACACCATGCGTACCTTGCTGGCCCTGTGCTGTGCCGTTGCCCTCGGCGGTTGCGCCATCGTCATCAACCCCAACGATGGCGAAGTGCGCTATGCCGACACGGGTGGCAATGCCATCCAGGGGAACGAGCAAGTGAGCCGCGACGTGCGCCAGGTTAGCAATATCAACACGCTCGACATCGACAGCATGAAGCGCATCGATATGAAAATTGACGTGCGCGTCGGCCCGGCAACATCGCTGGTGATCGAGGCGGACAGCAATCTGCAGCCGCGCATTCATAGTGAAGTGAGCGGCAATACCCTGCGCATCTGGAGCGATACGAACATTCGCAGCAGCAATGGCATCCACGTCATCTATACGACGCCGCAATTGAAGAAGATCAACATTTCCGGCTCGGGCCGCCTGGTGGTCAACGGCCTCAATGGCGACGATTTCAGCCTGGAGCAGCGCGGTTCGATGAAAAGCGAACTGTCGGGCACGGTGGGACGCTTCGACGTGGCCAACAATGGCTCGGGCAGCATCAACGCGGCTGCCCTGGCCAGCGGCAATACCGATGCAGTGCAGAACGGTTCGGGCAACATCCAGCTCGGCAGCCTGCGCGGCGAACGCATCAACGTGGCCGTCAACGGCTCGGGCAGCATCAGCGCCAGCGGCGCCGTACAGCGCCTCGACGCCAACGTGAATGGCTCGGGCGACATCAACCTGGCCGCCCTGCGCAGCGACGTCGCCTATCTGGCGAGCAACGGTTCGGGCGACATCGATGTCACCGTCCAGAATGAAGTCAATGCCCGCGCCAGCGGTTCCGGCCGCATCACCGTGCATGGCGATCCGGCCCGCCGCACCCTGTCGGGCAAGCGCGTCAGCATCGTGCGCTAAACGCGCCCTGGCGCGGCACGGGGGCCGGCTTGCTATACTGTCGGCCCCTGTCCCTTTTCATTCACCGCCATGCCGTCCCCCGCCGTTTCCCTGGCATGCCGCCCATCCTGCGGCGCCTGCTGCACCGCACCGTCCATCACCAGCCCGATTCCCGGCATGCCGGATGGAAAACCTGCGGGCGTGCGCTGCGTGCAACTGGCCGACGACAACCGCTGCAAGATCTTTGGCCAGCCGGAGCGGCCCGCCTTTTGCGGCGGCTTGCAACCTTCTGAGGACATGTGCGGCAGCAACCGCGAACATGCCATCCGCTGGCTGGCTGAGCTGGAACAGGCAACGGCACCGCACTGCTGACGCTCGCGCAGGTCGCAGTCCGCTACGGTTTTACGGCACTCTGACCTGCATACGCGGCAAAAATGAATGGCTTTGCCGCATCAAGTTCCGCGATCGTGCTGATACTGATCTCCAGGTTACCCGTCCCCCAATGCCCGATGGCGGTCACGTCGCGCGCTTTTGGCAGGACGTGCAATACGGGGGCCGGGTCGACGTGCAAATACAGCACGAGGCAATTCTTCTTGTGTATTACCACCGTCGCAAAGTTCTTCAACCGTTTGAAAGCCAGATACAAACGCAGCTCTTTACGTTCAACGTCATCCCCCAGCGACATCGTGTAATCCTCCAGCGAGGCCAGCAACTGACGCATGGGCTCCGACAGACCTGCCAGTATTTCCACAAATGCCTTGTCCGGTCCCGTCGACTTGTTCGTGCCCACCTCTGCCAGTCCGGCTGCCATCGTTTCCAACCTAGTTGGCGCCGATGTCTGCCGCTTGGCAGGGTTTTTCTTTGTTGCCGTATCCATGCCAGCGCTTGCGGACTCAAGCAGAAGCAGATCCTCTGCAAATCGGCGGTAGCGGATAAGTTCGATCGTCCGGCCTATCTGCTGGACGGCATGGCTATCAAACTTGGTAAAGTCGGCGGCAATGCAAATCACCCGCGGCGCACTCCAATCGATTGCCTCCGATGCCAGCTTGCCCAGCTTATCGAGGACCAGCAGTTTAAAGTCGGCCTGATGGTCCATCAACCAGTCCAGGTAGTACAAACCTTGATTGATGACATTTTCACCAACCGACCGTTTGTACTCAAGAATGACAGGGCAATTATTCTCATCCAAGCCAAGGGAATCGATGCGGCCAGCATGCGTCTTGCCGGTCGAATACTCGCTCGCCAGGAAACGAATACTCAGCAAAGTTTCGAGGTTTGCCTCGATCAGGGTCTGTAATGGTTTTTCCAGATCCGATGCGCTACCTTGCAGTTCCTGGGCTTGGCCATGGGCCAACTTGAAAAGTTTAATGTCACTCATCCGTCTGTTTCCCTTATTCCTCGGCAAACAAACACCAAGGTGCATCAAGATATCGGCGATGAGCATAAACGTAAATTTATCTTTTTTGCAAATTCATTTGCAACAGGGATGCCGTGGGCAGTCCCTGCCCGCGCCAATCCTGAGGAAGATGCCTACATCAGGTAAACGTTGACGAATTTTGCACGTTTGCGTATATTTATGCGCATTCCTGCACGTTTTAGAAATAGACCCATGTCCGCCACCCTGCTCCTCAAACAACGCCATGCGCTGATCCAGCAACAATTGCACGCCGACGGCCGCGTGCTGGCGCTGGACCTGGCGCGCCAGCTCGATGTCTCTGAAGATACGATACGGCGCGACCTGCGCGAGATGGCGGCGGCCGGCCTGTGCCAGCGCGTGTATGGCGGCGCCCTGCCGCTGGCGCCCGATGGCGGCACCCTGACGCAGCGCAAGCAGGAAGCGCCGGAACGCAAGGCGCGCCTGGCGCAGGCCGCCGTGTCCCTCGTGCGCGCCGGCCAGGTGCTGTTCCTCGATGCGGGATCGACCAACCTGGCCATCGCCAGCGCCTTGCCAGAGTTGGCGCTCACTGTCATCACCAATGCCCCCGCGATTGCCATGGCCCTGATGGAACGCCCGGAAATCGAGCTGATCATGGCTGGCGGCAGGGTCGACCGCCGCGCGGGCGCCAGCCTGGGTCCGCAGGCGCTGCGCACGGTCGAACGCATGCATCCCGACCTGTGTTTCCTGGGTGCCTGCGGCGCCGATGCGGACGCAGGTGTAACGGCCTTTAATTATGACGAGGCCGAATTCAAGCGCAGCATCGCCGGCGCCAGCAAGGCCGTCGTGGTCGCCGTCACCAGCGACAAGTTGGGCACGGCCGCCCCCTTCGGCGTGCTGGCCACGGGCTTACTGCAGCACCTGGTGCTGGAAGCCGATGCCGATGCGGCCCATGTGGCCGCCTTTCAACGGCTGGGCGTGCAAGTGCTGCGCGCCCGCGCCTGATTTTATCCATCCCGACTCTTGAAAAGCTCTCCCATGCATCTCACCGGCACCCTGCAACAACGCGCCACGCGCCTGGTTTTCTTCGCCGCCGGCCTCGGCATGGCCGCCTGGGCACCGCTGGTTCCCTACGCCAAGTCGCGTCTGGGCCTCGATGAGGCCACCCTCGGCATCTTGCTGCTGTGCCTGGGCGCCGGCTCGCTGTGCGCCATGCCGTTTACGGGCATGCTGTCAAGCCGCTTCGGCTGCCGCAAGGTCATCGTCGGCGCCGGCATGGTATTGATCGCCATCCTGCCCGGCCTGGCACTGGCCGCCACGCCGCTGCAACTGGGCCTGGTGCTGCTGGTGTTCGGCGCGGCCATGGGCACCTTCGACGTGGCCATCAACATCCAGGCCGTGATCATCGAAAAAGCCAATGGCGGCGCCATGATGTCGGGCTTTCATGCGCTGTTCAGCGTGGGCGGCTTTGCCGGTGCGGCCTGCATGGCCCTGCTGCTGTGGCTGGGCCTGACACCGGCCTGGTCCTGCGTGGTGGTGATGCTGCTGCTGTGTGGCGTGCTGGGCGCGGCGCAAGGTCATCTGTTGCCGACAGCGTCCGCCTCGGGCGAAAAGACGCCGCTGTTCGTCATGCCGCATGGCGCCGTCATTTTCATCGGCTTGCTGTGCTTTATCGTCTTCCTGGCCGAAGGCGCGATTCTCGACTGGAGCGCCCTGTTCCTCACCACCACGCGCGGCGTGGAAGAAGCCAAGGGTGGCCTCGGCTACGCCGCATTCGCCATCGCCATGACCTTGGGCCGCTTCACCGGTGACAAGGTGGTCAGCCGCTTTGGCGGCAAGCGGGTGCTTACTTTTGGCGGCTTGTGCGCGGCGGCCGGCTTCTTCCTGGCCGTGCTGGCGCCGCACGCCAGCCTGGCCATGGCCGGCTTCGTGCTGATCGGCCTGGGTGCGGCGAACATCGTCCCCATCCTGTTTACAGCGGCCGGCAACCAGCGTGCCATGCCGGCCAGCCTGGCGGTGGCTGCCATCACCACCATCGGCTATGCCGGCATCCTGGCCGGTCCGGCCGTCATCGGTTTTGTCGCCCACGCCACCAGCCTGAATATCGCCTTCGCCATGCTGGGCGCCGCCCTGCTGCTGGTGGCGGCCAGCGCGCGCCTGGTGGCGCCGGCAAAACAGCTTACCTGATCATCCTTCTTGCCTGGCGGACGGCGCTAAAAAAGCACTGCCCGCCAGCGCCCAAATAAGGTCCGCAAGCCTCGGTCGTGGTAAGCTTCGACCCCGCGCACATTGCTGGCGCCACGCGCTCCCCCCATCCTGTCACTTATACCCGTTTATATATCTATGGATCTCATTCTTGCGTTAAAAGCCATCATCATGGGGCTGGTCGAAGGTTTTACCGAATTCTTGCCGATTTCGTCCACGGGACATCTGATCCTGGCCGGCAGCCTGCTCGACTTTACCAAGGATGTCTCGAAAGAAGTCATGGATGTCTTCGAGATCGCCATCCAGGCCGGCGCCATCCTGGCCGTGTGCTGGGAATACCGCCAGCGCATCGGCAGCGTGCTGTCCACCTTCAGCACCGAGGTCAAATCGCGCAAGTTCGTGCTGAACGTGGCTATCGCCTTCCTCCCGCTGGCCGTGATCGGACTGGCGATTGGCAAGATGATCAAGCATGCGCTGTTCAAGCCCGTGCCCGTAGCCATGGCCTTCATCATCGGCGGCATCATCATCTTGCTGGTGGAGCGCCGCGCGCGCACCAACCCCGTCACCGTGCGCGTCAACTCGGTCGATGAAATGACCGCGCTCGACGCCTTGAAAGTGGGCTGCGCGCAGGCGTTTGCACTGATTCCCGGCACCAGCCGTTCCGGCTCGACCATCATCGGCGGCATGCTGCTGGGCCTGTCGCGCAAGACGGCTACCGAATTCTCGTTCTTCCTGGCCATCCCCACGCTGCTGGCGGCCACCGCCTATTCTCTGTACAAAGCGCGCGACATCCTGTCAGCCACCGACGTGCCCCTGTTCGGCTTGGGCACCGTGGCCGCCTTCATCTCCGCCTTCCTGTGCGTGCGCTGGCTGCTGCGTTACATCAGCTCGCACGACTTCACGTTTTTTGCCTGGTACCGCATTGTGTTTGGCTTGCTGGTCCTGGCCAGCGCCCACTACGGCTGGGTTGTTTGGGCAGAATAAGGCACTATGAATCAAGATCTTAACCAGCGCGCGCTGCACCTGCTGCAGACCGTTTTCGGCTATCCGGCCTTCCGCGGCCAGCAAGCCGACATCGTCGACCACGTCAGCCATGGCGGCGATGCGCTGGTGCTGATGCCCACGGGCGGCGGCAAATCTCTGTGCTATCAGATTCCCGCGCTGCTGCGCGATGGCGTGGGCGTCGTCGTCTCGCCGCTGATCGCGCTGATGCAGGACCAGGTCGACGCGCTGGAGGAAGTTGGCGTGCGCGCCGCCTTCCTCAATTCCACGCAAACCTACGAAGAAGCGAACCGCATCGAGCGCCTGGTGCGCACGGGCGGCATCGACGTCGTCTACGTGGCGCCCGAGCGCCTGATGACGCAGCGTTGCCTGGACCTGTTCCAGGCCTCGAAGATCTCCCTGTTCGCCATCGACGAAGCGCATTGCGTGGCCCAGTGGGGCCATGACTTCCGTCCCGAATACATCAAGCTGTCGGTGCTGCACGAGCAGTTCCCGGACGTGCCGCGCATCGCGCTGACCGCCACGGCCGACCCGCAGACGCGCGCCGAAATCGCCATGCGTTTGCAGCTCGATGACGCGCGCCAGTTCGTCTCGTCCTTCGACCGCCCGAACATCCGCTACCAGATCGTGGAAAAGGCGAATGGCCGCAAGCAGCTGCTCGACTTCATCAACACGGAACACACGGGCGACTGCGGCATCGTTTACTGCCTGTCGCGCAAAAAGGTAGAAGAGACGGCGGAATTTTTGAACCAGAGCGGCATCCGCGCCTTGCCGTATCACGCCGGCATGGAGTACGCCAAGCGCAGCGCCAACCAGGCCCGTTTTCTGCGCGAAGAAAACATCGTCATGGTCGCCACCATCGCCTTCGGCATGGGCATCGACAAGCCCGACGTGCGCTTCGTGGCGCACCTAGATCTGCCGAAAAGCATCGAGGGCTATTACCAGGAAACGGGCCGCGCGGGCCGCGACGGCATGGCCGCCAACGCCTGGATGGCGTACGGCTTGCAGGACGTGGTGCTGCAGCGGCGCATGATCGACGAATCGGAAGCGGACGACACCTTCAAGCGCGTGCTGGGCGTGAAACTCGACGCCATGCTGGGCCTGTGCGAAACGCTCAGCTGCCGCCGCATGCGCTTGCTCGAATACTTCGGCGAACCGGCTTCGCCGTGCGGCAATTGCGACACTTGCCTGGTGCCGCCCGTGTCGTTCGACGGCACCGTGCCCGTGCAAAAACTGCTGTCGGCCATCTACCGCGTCGACCAGCGCTTCGCCGGCGGCCACGTGATCGACGTGCTGCGCGGCGTGGAGTCCGAACGCATCAAGACCTGGCACCACGACTCGCTATCCGTCTTCGGCATCGGCTCGGACCTGAGCGAAGCGGAATGGAAAGCTATCCTGCGCCAGGCCATCGCGCTGGGCCTCGTCTCGGTCGACCATGAACAATACAGCTCGCTGAAACTGACGGACGCCTCGCGCCCCGTGCTCAAGGGCGGCCAGAAGGTGCAGCTGCGCCAGTACCAGAAACCGGTGAAAACCAGCAAGCGCAGCACCAGCGTGGCGAAAGGCTATGTCGAGACGGATTTGTCCGCCAGCGAACAGGCGATTTTCGACAAGCTGCGCTGGTGGCGCGTGGAGACGGCGCGCACGCACAATGTGCCGGCCTACGTCATCTTCGTCGACGCCACCCTGCGCGAAATCGCCAAGGCCAAGCCTACCTCGCTGGAACAGATGCGCGGTGTGAGCGGCGTGGGCGAGAAAAAACTGGCCTCGTACGGCGACGACATCGTCGCCATGATCCTGGAGATGATGTGATGGAAGCACTCTCGTCCGACCTGATCTATCAGGCCGTGAAAATCCTTGGCGCCCAGCCCGATGCCGACGACGCGGTGGAGGCGCAAGTACGTGCCCTGGTGCAGGATGACCTCACCGTGCGCCGCCTGGCCGACGTGGTGCCGGAAGCCTTCGGCCTGGTGCTGGCGTCGCACCTTCCCGGCGCCGAAAACATGACCTTGCCCGACACCTTCTGCGCCCAGGACGAGGACGGCGAGTGGGTGGAATTCCCCCTGCGCCGCGAACCGATCTTTGTCGTCGCCCTGGACATCGCCCAGCACACCTTCCACAACGGCCCGCGCGCGCTGATGCAAAACCTGGCCGACCGCAGCTCCCTGCTGTCGGCCATCAACAAGGGCCTGAACGCGGGCGGCTCGCTCGATGGCACGACGCTTGGCCCGCCGTCCTTCTTCGGCCTGCCCGCTGCGCTGTACCAGCCGGCGGCATCGCCCGATACGCCCTGACCACTTTACTTTGCCCCTGCCCTTGATAACGGAATGCTGCCGCGATGGAAACCAAATGGCTGGAAGACTTCATCTCGCTCGCTGAAACGCATAATTTCAGCCGTTCTGCGGCGCTGCGCCACGTCACCCAGCCAGCCTTCTCGCGGCGCATCCAGTCGCTGGAAAACTGGCTCGGCATCGACCTCGTCGACCGCACCTCCTACCCCACGCGCCTGACGCCGGCCGGCGCCGTGTTTTACGAGCAGGCGCTGGAAATGCTGGGGCAGATCAACGGCGTGCGCGCGCTGTTGCGCGGCAAGCGCGCGGCCACGCAGACGAGCGTCGACTTCGCCGTGCCGCATACCCTGTCGCTGACCTTCATGCCGAAGTGGCTGACGGCGCTGGAAGAGGGTTTTGCACCGATCAACAGCCGCCTGATGGCACTGAACGTGCACGACGCCGTGCTGCAGCTGGTCGACGGCGGCTGTGACCTGCTGCTGTGCTACCACCATCCGCGCCAGCCGGTGCAGCTGGACCCGGGCCGCTACGACATGCTGGTGATGGGCCGCGAAACCGTGCGCGCGTATGCGCGCTGCGGCCAGGACAAGGTACCGGACTTCGTCCTGCCCGGCAGCGCCAAGCAGCCGCTGCCCTTCCTCTCCTACACCAGCAATGCCTACCTGGGACGCATGGTGGAACTGCTGGTGGCCGACGCCAAGGCGCCCCTGTTCCTGGAAACCTGCTACGAAACGGACATGGCCGAAGGCCTCAAAATGATGGCGCTGGAAGGGCGCGGCATCGCCTTCCTGCCCGAATCGGCCGTCATGCGCGACGTCAAATACAAGCACCTGGCGCGCGCCGATGGCGGTGCGCCAGGCTGGGAAATCGAGCTGGAAATTCGCTTGTACCGCGAACGCCCGTCAAGCCTGCGTCCCGGCAAGCAGATCGTCGAAAGCCTGTGGCAGTACCTGGTGCAGGCGCAGGAAAGCGCCGCGCGCGGCGGAAAAAAACGCCGGCGCGCAGCCGTCACCGCACTTCCATCCTGACCTCCAAACTATGCAATAAATGCATAACCGGATGCGCACAAAGCATTGGCCGGGGCATGAGGCTATCGCCTACGATGCGGTTCCGCTGCGCGCAACTGCATTCGGCTGCGCCTCTAACGTATTCGTATTGTCCAGGAGCTTATCAAGCATGACCAGCAAGCACGCACTTCCTTCCTACCTCAATCCTGAAGACCTGGGCCCATGGGGCGTCTACCTCGAGCAGATCGACCGCGTTACGCCTTACCTGGGCAACCTGTCGCGCTGGGTGGAAACGCTGAAGCGTCCCAAGCGCATCCTGACGGTCGACGTGCCTATCGAACGCGATGACGGCAGCATTGCCCACTACGAAGGCTACCGTGTGCAGCACAATCTGTCGCGCGGCCCGGGCAAGGGCGGCGTGCGCTTCCACCAGGACGTGACCCTGTCGGAAGTGATGGCCCTGTCGGCCTGGATGACGGTCAAGAATGCAGCCGTCAACGTGCCATACGGCGGCGCCAAGGGCGGCATCCGTGTCGATCCGAAGACCCTGTCGCGCAATGAACTGCAACGCCTGACGCGCCGCTACACGAGCGAGATCAGCATGATCATCGGACCGAACAAGGATATTCCGGCGCCGGACGTCAACACGAATGAACAAGTCATGGCGTGGATGATGGACAGCTACGCCATGATCGGCGGCAATATGTCGACCGGCGTGGTGACGGGCAAACCAATCTCGCTGGGCGGCAGCCTGGGTCGCCGCGATGCCACGGGCCGCGGGGTGTTCGTCGTCGGTTGCGATGCGGCTGCCAAGGTCGGCATGTCGCTCGAAGGCGCGAAAGTCATCGTGCAAGGTTTCGGTAACGTTGGCGGCGTCGCCGCACGCATGTTCGCGGAAGCCGGTTCGAAAATCGTCGCGGTACAAGATCACAAGACCACCGTGGTGCATGCCGGCGGCTTGAACATCCCGCAATTGCTGGCACACGTGGCCGAAGTGGGCAGCGTCGAAGGCTTCCCGGGCGCCGAGGCATTCGTGCCACGCGAAGATTTCTGGGGCATCGATTGCGACATCCTGATCCCGGCCGCGCTGGAACAGCAGATCACGGCCGAGCGCGCACACGTCATCCGCGCCAAGATCATCCTGGAAGGCGCCAATGGCCCGACCCTGCCGGCAGCGGACGACATCCTGACCGACCGTGGCGTATTGATCGTGCCGGACGTGCTGGCCAACGCCGGTGGCGTGACCGTCAGCTACTTCGAGTGGGCACAGAACTTCTCGAGCTTCTTCTGGACCGAAGAAGAAATCAACAGCCGCCTGACGCGCATCATGCGCGAAGCGTTCGACGCGGTATGGCAAGTGTCGCAAGAGAAGAAAGTGTCGATGCGTACCGCCACCTTCATCCTGGCATGCACGCGCGTCCTGCAAGCGCGCGAAGTGCGCGGCCTCTACCCATAATGGCTGCCTGAGAAAATGCCTGGGGCGTTGTTGCCTGCCCCTCGCCGTACTGGCGTACTGTCTTCGGGGCGGCGCCTAGCCCCAGACATTTTTCAGGCGCCATTGGTTTGCTGGTGCTCTAAAAAAAATCCCGCCACACTGACGTGTGAGCGGGATTTTTTATGGGCGCGGGATTTGCGTCAGGCTGAATAACCTTGCGGGTTCTGGTGCTGCCAGCGCCAGTGGTCGCGGCACATGTCGTCGATGTTTTTCTGCGCTTGCCAGCCCAGCAATTGCTTTGCCTTGTCGGCCGAGGCATAGCAGCTGGCGATGTCGCCGGGGCGGCGCGGCACGATCTGGTACGGCACGGCGCGGCCGCTGGCGGCCTCGAAGGCACGTACGGTATCGAGCACGCTGTAACCGTGGCCCGTGCCCAGGTTGACGGTAAAGCCGCCCTCGCTGGAAAACAGGCGGTGCAACGCCGCCACATGGCCCAGCGCCAGGTCGACCACGTGGATGTAGTCGCGCACGCCCGTGCCATCGGGCGTAGCGTAGTCGTTGCCGAAGACGGCCAGGCGCTCGCGGCGACCCACTGCCACCTGGGCGATGAAGGGCATCAGGTTATTCGGAATGCCGGCCGGATCTTCACCGATCAAGCCGCTGGCATGCGCGCCAACCGGATTGAAATAGCGCAGCACACCGACTTGCCACTGGGCGTCGGCATGCACGACATCGGCCAGGATCTGCTCGACCATCAGCTTCGAGCGGCCGTACGGATTGGTCACGGACAGGCGCGACGATTCGAGGATCGGCAAGGCTTCCGGGTCGCCATACACGGTGGCCGACGAGCTGAACACAAAACGCTTCACGTTCGCCGCCGCCAGCACTTCCAGCAGCGCCACAGTGCCCGACACATTGTTATCCATATACATCAACGGCTGGGCCACGGATTCGCCCACCGCCTTCAAGCCTGCGAAATGGATCACCGCATCGATGGCATGCTCGCGCAAGACGGCGCTCATGGCCACGCGGTCGCGCACGTCCGCTACATAGAAGGGCACGCTTTTGCCGGCAATGCGCTCCACGCGCGCCATGGCTTCGCGCGCGCTATTGCACAGATTATCCACCGCAACGACATCAAAGCCGGCAGCGAGCAATTCGACGCACGTATGCGAGCCGATGAAACCGGATGCGCCGGTGACGAGTATTTTCTTGGACATAATATCAATCAATACAAAAAAGATAAGGCTAACGTAATTCCCCCACCGTGCCTAGAGCGCACGCTGGCGCGCATGAAAAAAGCCTGCGGCGTCGCCGCAGCAGGCTTGTTCTCGTGCAAACGGTACCGGTGGGCAAACCGCCAGGTTTAGTTCTTGATGAAGACCAGATCCCACACGCCATGGCCCAGCTTCAAGCCACGGTTTTCAAATTTGGTCAGAGGACGATACGCCGGCTGCGGCGCATAGCCATCGGCACTATTGTGCAACTGCGGCTCGGCGCCCAGCACATCGAGCATTTGCACCGCGTAATCTTCCCAATCGGTGGCGCAATGCAGATAGCCGCCCGGCGCCAGGCGATCGGTCAATTGCTTGACGAACGGCGACTGGAGCAAACGGCGCTTGTTGTGGCGCGCCTTGTGCCATGGATCAGGGAAAAACACGTGGATGCCGGCCAGCGAATTGGCAGGAATCATGTGCGTGAGCACTTCCACTGCATCGTGCTGCAGCAGGCGCAGATTCGTCAGCGATTCTTCGCCGATCAATTTCAACAGACTGCCGACACCGGGCGTATGCACTTCGACGCCGATAAAATCCTTCTCCGGCATGGCCTTGGCGATATGCGCCGTCGTCGCCCCCATGCCAAAACCGATTTCCAGGATGACCGGCGCCTTGCGGCCAAACACTTGTTCGAAGTCCAGCGGCTCCTTGGCGAAAGGCACCAGGAACTGCGGCCCCAAAGTCTCAAGCGCGCGCGCCTGCGCGACAGACAGCCGTCCCGCGCGGGTCACGAAGCTGCGGATGCGGTGTTCGGTCGGATCGTACATCATCGGCCGCGCCGGGCCGTTTGCTGGGGTATCAGAAGACATGGGAATGAAGAAATAAGTGGCCGCGCCGCATAAAATCAGGCGCCAGCGAAAAATGGAGCGGGTGAAGGGAATCGAACCCTCGTCGTACGCTTGGGAAGCTCGACAAGGAACTCAACAACCATGCGGGCTTACGGCCCGTTTCTGCTCCGCAAAAGTGACATTATAGCAGTGGCGTAAGTTAGCATCCATGCGGGGATTACCCTACCAGCCTACTTACGCAGGACCAAGCAAGGACGCGGATATGAATCCTTCATTGGATAGCGCGTTGATGGCCCCGCGAAGCAGGTAGTTATTCGTAAAGCACATCGTGTACTGGCGTGCGCCAGGCTTAATGGGCTGCAGCATCTTCCCTTCCACCAGGCGCTTGATTTGGTAGGTGCGCTGAGCTGGATTTAGCCCCGGCATCACCCTGGCCAGATCGCCAGATTTTGCAGTGCCCAGCTTTACCACTTCAAGCAAAATCGCCTGCTCCTCATGCGTTATCAATTGCCGCTGGACCGAATAGGCAAGCGCGGGGATCAGGATCTTTTCTTTCAAGAAAGTGTAATCCGTCAACCGGTCTACTTTTTGCAGTTCATCCAGGATGCCTTGCAAAACGTAGGTGCACCAGCGATCCAGGCTTTCATCCGTCCCCTTGTCAGCGCATGAAAGCATCGCATAGTAGCGCTCGCGGTCATTGCAAAAAACAGCGGTCGGGTTTAACACCCGCCCGCCTGTCTTGACGTTGAAGCCGTACTTGATCAGGAGGGCATAGGTCATCAAACGCACGACACGCCCATTACCGTTGCTAAAGGGATGGACCCAGCCAAAACGATGATGTGCTAAGGCAACCTTAATCAAGGCATATTTGGGAGCATCATCCCGGTTGATGAACCCCATCAGCTCTTCCATGTAACCAGGTACAAGGACAGGATCTGGCGGAAGATGGTCTGACTTGGCAATGCGGACCGCTCCCGTTCGATATGCTCCTGGCGTGCGGTCGCCCTCCCTCTCCAGGTCATGCACCGCCAGCGCGTGCAGCTCCCGGATGAAGTGTTCCGACACCGCAGAATTCGGCGTCACCACATCCTCGATGTACTGCATCGCTTTTTCGATGTTGGATATCTCGCGCACCTGGTCGCTATCGTTTGTGCCCCCTTCTACCGAAGACTCGACGTAATCCGCAAGCGTCGTATGGTTGCCCTCGATTCGGGCAGACCCCAAGCTTTCCAGCATGTGGAAAATATGCTTGAGCTGAAAGAAGGTGGACGCAGGCGTCGTGCCCCCGATTTGCAAGCGCCGCAAGTGTTCCAGTTCCGTTAGAACATCGACAAGCGGCGAGTCGAACGAGGGATTTAAAAGCTTCAGGTCAAAGTGGTGGAAGTCTGGCATAGCGATCCTGCTCTTCTTAAATGGCGTCAAGGACTAAGTTGAATTTTTAAGATAATACATCTAAAAATCATATACTTACGAACGCCAAACGATTATCACATGTGTAATAACGCAAAATAACAAGTCAAGCTATCTCCACTTCCACGGGTCATCGGGCCTGCAGTGCAAGTTTTCATGTGCCGGCAGACGAAAATAACACGGGGTTTTTCGGAAAAAAATTGCCGATACAACAATTAAAATCAGCAAGATTTACTGCCTAAAGAGCAACAAAACGAAGTATTAAAAATCTCGTTTTAGCGTCTTTTGTGCAGCAATTTTTTCTTTGTGGAGCGGCGAAAGAAGATTTCCACCGTTTTTCATTGGAGCGGGTGAAGGGAATCGAACCCTCGTCGTAAGCTTGGGAAGCTTCTGCTCTACCATTGAGCTACACCCGCGAAGCCTGCATTTTACGCGGGATGGCAAGGACTTGGCAAACTTGTGGATCGCTTTCGAATTCATCAGGAATTCTCGCGAAAAATAATAATAAAATAATATACCCGCATCGGCACATCAGCGTTTTTGTTGATAGAGAACAACATCGCGGCCAGCCTGGCACGGTGAATAGCCTGGAATACGGCGAAAATAAAATAAAATGTTGTTGCCTTGAACGGTGTGGCGCAGACTAGCGGAAGAAATGTTGCTACAATCGTGAGACAGTTTAGCATTCCCGCTGTTCAACCTAAAAGGATATCCCATGAAGAAAATTCTGATCGCTTCGGCAATCCTGTGCTTCGCTTCCGCACAAGCCATGGCTCAAACGACGGCACCAGTTGGTGGCGCACCTGTTCCAGCAGCAGCGGCACCAGCTGCTGGTGCTGGCGCTGGCGTTGCGGCTGGCGGCACCATCGCCGGCCTGAGCACGAGCGCCCTGATCGCCATCGGCGCAGCCGTTGCCGTTGTGGCCGGTGCAGCAAGCTCGGACTCGACCACCTCGCACACCACCCCAACCCACCATTAATACCTGGCTGCCAAGGCAGCGACAGGTAGGTCCATCCTGCAGCTTGATATCGAGCCAAAAGGTGAAGGCCTGGTGCCGCAATAGCTGATATACATCAAATATGTCGACTATTGCAATAAAAGCCCTTTTCATTTGAAAACGGGCTTTTTTACTTTTTAGAAAATAACGAAGAGGCTGACGTCAGCTTTTCTGTTTTGACGGACGATGCAATATTGCGCGTGCATACATGCGGTATCCATTTATCCATTAAGAAATCCAGCTGCCATGTTCGTGAGATACCCTATTCAAGTGCCTCGCTCACCATGAAGAACCAGCCCTTTTTCAAGCGCATGGGATTTGCCTTGAGCGGCATTGCCGTCGCCCTGCGTCTCGAATCGAGCTTTCGCTTGCAATGCCTTGCCGCCCTCATGGTCGTGATCGTGCTCGCCTGGAGCAAGCCGGCAATGATCTGGTGGGCACTGCTGCTACTCAACTGTGGCTTGGTGCTGGCAGCTGAACTGTTCAATACGGCGCTTGAACACTTGATTGACCACCTGCATCCTGGCCTGCACCCCAGCATCAAGATCGCCAAGGACTGTGCCGCAGGGGCTGTGTTCATTCTCAGTATCAGTGCCGCCTGCATTTTTGTTGCTTTTTTGCTGGAAACGCTTTCCAGTTGAGTAGCTATAGCTGCCAAGCAAATTACAATGCATGGGTCGCCAAGGCGCCTCGCTGTTCACGTCAACATTCGAGACGGTGAGAAGAAACACGTAGATTCCTATAATTCATTAAAATAATAGCTTTTTGAAATATTTAATCTTTACCAATACTGATTTTTGCACGCCTTGCGCATGCATGACAGTGCGTAAAACAATAATCGCTTTTTGCGAGCGACTAACGACTCAGTTCCCATTTGGCGACGCTGTTTTAATTTTGAATTGATGCGTAGATGAACATTCCCCTTGTACCAGTGATTCTTTGCGGTGGTTCCGGCACACGCTTGTGGCCCCTGTCGCGCGAAGGCTATCCTAAACAGTTCTTGCGTTTGTCCGGCGAGACCAGCATGTTGCAGCAGACGCTGCAACGGCTGACTGGTATTGAGGCCTTGGCACCGGCTTTGCTGGTATGCAATGAATCGTCGCGTTTCATTGTCGCGGAACAGTTGCGTGAGATAGGCCTGAACAATGCCCGCATGGTGCTCGAACCGATGCGCCGCAATACGGCGCCGGCCATTGCCACCGCAGCGCTGCAAGCGATGCAAAACGGCGACGATCCCATCCTGCTCGTATTGCCTTCCGACCATGTCATCCTGGATACCCCAGCGTTCCACCGCGCCATCAACCTGGCGCGCGATGCTGCAGAACAAGGCAACTTGCTCACCTTCGGCATTACCCCGACAGGACCGGAGACAGGTTACGGCTATATCCGCGCCGAGGGCGGCGCAGCTGGCCAGGTCCAGCGTATTGTCGAATTCGTCGAGAAGCCTGCCCTGGCGCTGGCTGAACAATATATTGCCAGCGGCGACTATTTCTGGAACAGTGGAATGTTTGTATTCCGCGCCAGCCGTTACCTGGAAGAACTTGAACGCTTTCAACCTGCCGTCGTCGCGGCGTGCCGGGAAGCGCTGGCCAAGGCGAAAAGCGACCTCGATTTCATCCGCCTGGACCACGATGCCTATGCCGCCAGCCCGGATATCGCCGTCGATTACGCGGTCATGGAGCGCACCAGCCATGCGGCCACCATCGCGCTCGATGCCGGCTGGAACGATATCGGCTCATGGGCCGCCGTCTTCGACGTGGCAAAAAAAGACGCCAACAACAATAGCGCCCAAGGCGATGTGTTGATGCAAGATTGCAATGATTGCCTGGTGCACGGCAATAGCCGCCTGGTGACCGCCATCGGCATGCGCAATACCGTCATCGTGGAAACGGCTGACGCCGTATTGGTCATGGATGCGGATCAGGCGCAACATACCAAGACCCTGGTGGCGCAGTTGATTGCCAAGGACCGTGCTGAAGCCACCATGCACCGCGAAGTGTTCAGACCGTGGGGGTCGTACGATTCCATCGGCAACGGCGAGCGCTTCCAGGTCAAGCGCATCACCGTCAAGCCTGGCGCCAAACTGTCGCTACAAATGCATCACCACCGCGCCGAGCACTGGATCGTGGTATCCGGCACCGCCCAGATCACCAATGGCGACAAGGAATATCTGCTGACGGAGAATCAATCCACCTATATCCCTCTGGGCGTGGTGCATTCGCTGGCCAACCCAGGCAAGCTACCGCTGGAACTGATTGAAATCCAGTCAGGCAGTTATCTTGGAGAAGACGATATCGTCCGCTTTGAAGACCGCTACGGCCGCGTTTAAGCGAGCCGATCGCAGTGATATCCACTGCGATGCATCAAGTCATCCACACTGCAGTTTATAAGGTTGAGCAAGTCATCATGAAACCAATCGAAGGCATATTTCTACAAGAGCTAAAATGGTATTGCAGCAGCAGGGCAGAAAAATACTTTCTGACTTTTGCCGATGCGCTCGCCATATTCGCCGCATTCTGGCTCGCTGGGAAATGGACCCTCGATAGCAGCGACTTGAACAGCGTCGGCCTGGATAGCTCACGCCTGCTCAGCTATAGCCTGCTATCCCTGGTCACTCTGGCGATCTTCAAGCTGAAGGGCCATCATGCCAAACGTCGGCCGTACTCAAATGAAATCAAGGAACTGCTGAAGGTCACCATGGCCATGGGCCTGATCGACGCGGCCCTGGTCTTCCTCGACAAGCGCGACTCTTCGCGCGAGGCACTATTGGCCACCTGGCTGCTGGTGCCATGCTTTGTCTTGCTGCTGCGCGGCATCGTCAAGTATCTGCTGATGAAAGCGGGCGGCTGGATACGCCCCATGGTCATCATCGGCTGGGGCGACAATGCCTTGCAAACAGCACGTGCCTTCGATGAGGAAGCGTTGATGGGCTATCGCCTGATTGCCTTCCTGATCCCCGAAGGCCAGGAGCGCTTCGACCATCACTACCTCAACCGCAACAAACAGTCCGTTCCCTGTATTTCGCTCGGTGATGATCCGGAAAAAACACTCAAGATGCTGGGCGATCCGCATGCGGTCGTCGCGCTGGAGCAAGGTGGTATTGATGCCTATCAAGGCATGATTCAACAAGTCAGCCGCCGCGTCGTCAACATGCAAGTGGTACCAGCCGTACGCGGCCTGCCCCTGTATGGCATGGAGGTCAACCATTTCTTTACACATGAAGTGCTGCTGCTGACCATGCGCAACAACCTGGCGCGACCAGGTTTGCAACTGATCAAGCGCTGCTTCGACCTGACGATGTCGATCGCCGTGATGATCGTCGGCGCGCCCATCCTGCTGTGGATCGCCGCCAAGGTGATGGCCTCTGGCCGCCCCATCTTCTATGGCCACAAACGCGTCGGCCAGAATGGCAAGCATTTCCTCTGCTATAAATTTCGCACCATGGCCGTGAATGCCGATGTGTTGTTGAAGGAGCTGCTGGAACGCGACCCGGTCGCCCGTGCCGAATGGGACCGTGATTTCAAACTGAAAAACGACCCGCGCATTACCTCGATCGGCCACTTCTTGCGTAAGACCAGCCTGGATGAACTACCACAGCTATGGAACGTACTGAAAGGCGAAATGAGCCTGGTAGGCCCACGCCCTGTGGTCGATGCCGAACTGGAACGCTATGGCACACAGCTAGACTATTACCTGGAAGCCAAACCCGGTGTCACGGGTCTATGGCAAGTGAGCGGCAGGAACGATGTCAGCTACGATACGCGCGTCTATCTCGACGCCTGGTATATCAAGAATTGGTCTCTGTTCAATGACATCGTCATTTTGCTGAAAACGGTCAAAGTCATCTTCAAGAAAGATGGCGCGTATTAACAAAAATATAGCCAAAAATTAAATAATTTGCAAGGCAAGAAAAGGATAAGAGCATGATTTTAGTGACCGGCGGCGCCGGCTTCATCGGTTCCAATTTTGTACGAGATTGGCTGACACTCAATGATGAACCCGTCATCAACCTCGATAAACTGACTTACGCAGGCAATCTCAGTAATCTGGCCAGTCTGGAACAAGATCCACGGCATATCTTTGTACGCGGCGATATTTGCGATACCGCTCACGTCTCGCGCCTGCTGGCAGAGCACAAGCCGCGCGCCATCGTGCATTTTGCGGCGGAAAGCCATGTCGACCGCTCGATTCATAGCCCAGGTGAATTCATTTCGACCAACGTCAATGGCACTTTCGGCTTGCTCGAAGCCGCGCGCGCCTATTGGTCCGGCCTGACGGGCGAGGCCAAGGATGGTTTCCGTTTCCTGCATGTTTCGACCGATGAAGTCTATGGCACCTTGGGTCCGCAAGATCCGCCATTCACGGAAACGACGCCGTATGCGCCGAACAGCCCCTATTCGGCATCGAAAGCAGCCTCCGACCATCTGGTACGCGCCTATTTCCATACGTATGGCATGCCGGTGCTGACGACAAACTGCTCAAACAACTATGGCTCTTTCCATTTCCCGGAAAAACTGATTCCCCTCATCATCAGCAATGCCCGTGCCGGCAAGCCCTTGCCTATCTATGGCGACGGCATGCAAGTGCGCGACTGGCTGTATGTAGGCGACCATTGCTCGGCGATTCGTCGCGTGCTGGAAGCGGGACGTCTGGGCGAGGTCTACAACGTGGGCGGCTGGAATGAACTGGCCAATCTAGAAGTTGTGCATACCCTGTGCGACATCCTCGATACGCTCGATCCCAAGGCTTCTGGCAGCTATCGCGAACAAATCACGTATGTGCAGGATCGCCCCGGCCATGACCGCCGCTATGCCATCGACGCGCGCAAGATCGAGCGCGAACTGGGCTGGAAGCCGGCAGAAACCTTCGCCACGGGCATACGCAAGACCGTCCAGTGGTACCTGGACAACCAGGCCTGGGTCCGCGACGTGCAGTCGGGTGACTACTTGAAGTGGGTAGAACAAAACTATGCGGCACGCGATACGGCAAAGGAAGCAATCTGATGAGCGCAGCGATCGAACGCAAAGGCATCATCCTGGCCGGTGGTTCAGGCACGCGCCTGTATCCTGTCACCATGGCCGTATCCAAGCAGCTGCTGCCGGTGTATGACAAGCCGATGATTTACTATCCGCTGACCACCCTGATGCTGGCCGGCATACGCGACATCCTGATCATATCCACGCCACAAGACACGCCGCGTTTCCAGGAGTTGCTCGGTGATGGCAGCCAATGGGGCATCAAGCTCAGCTACGCCGTGCAGCCCACGCCCGACGGCCTGGCGCAAGCCTTCATCATTGGCCGCGAATTCGTCGGCGACGCGCCATCGGCGCTGATCCTGGGTGACAACATCTATTACGGCAACGACTTCGAATCGCAACTGCGGGAAGCATCTGCACGCACCAGCGGCTCCACCGTCTTCGCCTACCATGTCACCGATCCGGAACGCTATGGCGTCGTCGATTTCGATGCGCAACGGCGCGCCGTCAGCATCGAAGAAAAACCGCTCAAGCCAAAATCGAACTACGCTGTCACCGGTCTGTATTTCTACGATAGCCAGGTATGCGACATCGCCGCCGGCATCGCACCATCACCGCGCGGCGAACTGGAAATCACCGACGTCAACCGCATTTATCTGGAGCGAGGCCAGCTGAACGTCGAACTGATGGGCCGCGGCATGGCCTGGCTCGATACCGGCACGCATGAGTCCTTGCTGGAAGCGGGCCAATTCATCGCCACCATCGAAAATCGCCAGGGATTGAAAGTTGCCTGCCCGGAGGAAATCGCCTACCGTAAAGGGTATATCGATGCCGCCAAACTGGAACAACTAGCCCAGCCGTTGAAGAAAAACGCGTATGGCCAATACCTGCTGCGTCTGCTCGAAGATAAAATATATTAAGGCCTGATCGACTCATCCATACCATGCAAATTCAAACCACAGCAATTCCGGACGTCCTGATCATCGAGCCTACTGTCTTTGGCGATGATCGCGGTTTTTTCTATGAGAGTTTTAACCAGAAGCGCTTTGCCGAACTGACTGGCGTCACGCGCGACTTCGTGCAGGACAACCACTCCAAGTCCGCCAAGGGCGTTTTGCGCGGCTTACATTATCAGATCCAGCAGCCACAAGGCAAGCTGGTGCGCGTCACCGCTGGCGAAGTATTCGACGTCGTCGTCGACCTGCGCAAAAGCGCGCCAACCTTCGGCCACTGGGTTGGCATAGTACTGTCGGCTGCCAACAAACGCCAGTTATGGATACCTGAAGGTTTTGCCCACGGCTTCGTGGTGACCAGCGACAGCGCAGAGTTCCTGTACAAGACCACCGACTACTGGGCGCCGGAATTCGAGCGCAGCATCATGTGGAATGACCCGGCGATCGGCATCGACTGGCCGCTGGACGGCGAACCACTACTGTCGGGCAAGGACAAAGTCGGCACATTGCTGGCCAATGCCGACGTCTTCGCCTGAGCACTGCAACGCCGCCGCTCCACCCTTCATGGAAACAAATATGAGCCGTATCTTAATTACAGGAAAAAACGGCCAGGTCGGCTACGAACTGGAACGTAGCCTGCAAGGTCTGGGAGAAATCATCGCGCTAGACCGCAGCCAAATGGACCTGGCCGATCTGGACCAGGTACGCGACGTAATCCGCCGCATCAAGCCGACCCTGATCGTTAATCCGGCGGCCTACACCGCTGTTGACAAGGCCGAGAGCGAACCTGAACTGGCACTGCGCATCAACGGCGAAGCGCCGGGCGTGATGGCGGAAGAAGCCAAAAAGCTGGGCGCCGCGATGATCCATTACAGCACCGACTACGTGTTTGACGGCTCGAAAGATGGTCCCTACGTCGAAACCGATCCAACCTGCCCGATCAATGTGTACGGCAGCAGCAAGCTGGCCGGCGAACAGGCGATCCAGGCCGCCGGCATCCCGCACCTGATCTTGCGCACCAGCTGGGTCTATAGCACGCATGGCAAGAACTTTCTGTTGACCATGCTGCGCCTGGCAAAGGAGCGCGAAGAACTAAGTATCGTATCCGATCAGTTCGGCGCACCGACGTGGAGCCGTACCATCGCCGATACCACGGCGCATATCGTGGCGCAAAGCCTGGCGGCAAGCGACCAGCAAGCATGGTGGCAGGCACGCTCCGGTCTGTATCATTTGACGGCACAAGGAAGGACCAGCTGGTTCGGTTTTACCGAAGCGATCATGGCCCATGTGTCAGTGGATAGGAAACCACGTTTGAGTGCGATAGAGACCAAAAACTATCCTGTGCCGGCGAAACGTCCCCCAATTCGGTGCTGTCCTCACAACGCCTGATAGATACTTTTTGCGGTCTGCCTCAATGGCAGGAAGCCTTGAAGCTGTGCCAGGACTGAACCGGGCTACAATTTAAAGCGATTTCAAATAACCACGATTTGAGAAATTGACCTCATGAAGAAACAGAAGGCCAAGAAGGCGAAGTGCCTGACAAAGTGGTGTCTCAAGGTTACTTAACTCATTAACGAAATGGGTCAGACTATCGCCTGCATGACTGTTCGGGCCATGTAATTCTAAGAATAAACATTAGCTCTCAATTCGTGAGAGTGTCCGTTGCAAAAGACTGTTTTCATCTTCCCCTTCCACTCTCTCGCAAATGCAGAATGCTAGCCAGATGCTGACGCTGCTTGAGCTTCTGGACGCGCTCGAATCGAAGGTAAACAAGGACAGCAACAAGTCAAGCAAACGGCCGTCATCGGATGGCCCGACCAAGAAGACGCGCTCCTTGTGTGAGCCTTCAGGCAAGATGGCCGGTGGCCAAACCAAGCACAAATGAACATTGCTTCGCCAGATCGAGCGACCCACATAAGTCATCCAGCATCGCCTACCTTCCAGCACGATCACTGCTGCCAAGCTCTGCCCCATGGCGATGCCTGGTCGCGGAACGGTGCCATGTGTTCGAGGTGCCGATGGCATCGTGCCAGGTCATCGAGCACCGTGCATGGACTTTGCGCTGCGACTCCGGACAGCGCATACCAACACATTTCTGGCCGACGTGGCCGAGGCGGTGCAGTACGGCCAGTGTCAAGACCAGCCTGCTCACTGCCACTGATCTGTCACAAAATGACAATGAAATACATCGTTTTTTTTTACACGACTATACGCGATTTTTGAATGTGAGTATGCTAGAGAACATTTGTGACAAGCATGTTACAATAAATGCCCAAAAAAAACATTGCTAAATTCTTATATTTTTTACTGCTCTCTGAGAATTCTTTCTCGCACCAATAAGATGTCCTTTTTAGTATTTCCAATTCATGAGTTCACTTTTCACACTGCCAGAAGATCGATTTTTTTCTCTTCAATCTAAAAAATTCATATATTTCCGCTGTTTTTTATGGATGTTGTTGCCCAGTATTATCTGGAGTTTCGCATTCGGCAGGCTATATATATGCATCGAGCCGCTTTTTTTCCCCTACCTGGAAAAACGTCTCAAGCCTTGGCTATCGCTGCTGATAAAGATCATCTGGGTTTTCATTTTCTTAATTTCCATGCTGGCAAACTGGAACATCCGGCCCAACTCGTACCATTTTTATTTATTTGCGGTAATTGGCAATACACCTACGCCGGTACTAATTACCTGTTTTTTATTTGTTTCTGTTATGTTGTTCTTTATTTTTTCCGACATCTATAGGAAAAGCTCCCTTGGATTCAGGAAATACGCGTTAATCATAGGGATTTTTTTACTAATTTTAAAATCTGCCATGTCGATATTTGATGTGGGTTCCGCATCTCTACGGAAAATGATCATCACACCGTCACCGTTCGCAATCAAGACATTGTTTACCGATGACAGTTCACATGAGAAGAATTTTTTGGGAAAGACTACCGAGCCGACATTTTTAAATCATATCAAAGGCACAGAAAAGATGCCAAGAAAAATGGTTTTGTTGGTGGTGGAGTCATGGGGAGAGAGCCAAGCTTCGTTGGTGTCAGTTAAGAAACGGCTACAGCGGGATGGTGTCAGGGTGCGTGAGGCCGGCTTTACCGATTACCATGGATCCACCATGCAAGGAGAGATCCGCGAATTATGTTCCCAATATATAAGACTCAATTCCGACACGAATTTTTCATCGGTTGCCGATAACTGCGCACCCGCGTACATGAAAAAAATGGGGTATGAAGTTTTTGGCGTACATGGTTATCAAAAGATGTTTTATGCCCGCGATACTGTCTGGAAACACTTGGGTATCGATAATGCATATTTTCAACCTGAAATGCAGCAACTCAATACTTGCCCAGGACCATTTGCAGGCATTTGTGATGAAGATATGATTACCTATGGCATTGATTTGATACGTCAGGAAGATAAGGCATTTCTATACATGCTTTCTTTGTCCAGCCATGAACCAGTCGCCTCATCGATGCTCGAAGATCCGACGCAGTATTTCCGGGATATCGATGCTATTGGGGATTCCCAGATTGTTGCGCGCAATGCCATCGGCAGCATGGTAGCTACCTTGAGCATGAGTGCTGATCTGGGTTGCACCGAAGCCTACATTGTCGGTGATCACCAACCGCCATCGGCGGTCAATAGCGAACAACTCCCGGCAAATCAGGTCCCTTACATACGGATGTCCTTTCATTGCAATGAGTAGATGCGATTAATTAGCGCCGCCACACTGATCGATAAATTCTGTGGTCTGCCGGCCTAAGAAGTTACCATGAGTTTATATCAAGATTACAATTTAAAAAAACAGCACCGGTGCCTGTCGCGGTTGTAATTGAAAAAATGACGGCCATTCCGTGCACATGCGCAATCTGGCCTCAGGCTTCCGCTCGACGCCGCCTTGAACTTGCCGTCGTATTCACCTGATCATATCGGTAGTTGTCAAGATAGTTGTCGCATAAATGCGGTTTTAGAACGCGTCGTTTCAGTCCTTTCCTCAGCAGGTCATGCGGCGCGGCGCTGGTCAAGTTTGGACGGCGGGTTAAGCCAAACCTCGTCGGCCACCTGCCACGCGCGTGGCGGCCCTTTCCAGCGCAACGGATGGCGTTCCCGCGCCTGCGCGTAGACCTCTCGCCGCTGCCGCAGCACGGCGTCGGCAACGCCGCTGTTCCGGCGTCACGAAGGACAGGCCGCTATGCAAATGCTTGCCGTTGTACCAGGTGACGAATTTCAGCACCCATTGTCGGGCCAGTTCGATGTCTTCGAATCCATTCGGCGGGTAGCCGGGGGCGTACTTGCAAGTGCGGAACCAGGCTTCGATATGGGCGTTGTCGTCCGAGACGCCGGGACGGCTATGCGACGGCGTGATGCCCAGCGTCTCCAGTTTGGACTTGAGCGTGTGCGCCTTTTGCGCTGCGCCATTGTCCGCGTGCAGCACCAGCGGCTTGCTGTGCGGGCGGCGCTCGCGCCAGCAAGCCCGTTCCATCAACTCGGCCGCCTCGTCGCCGCCTTCGCGCGCATGCACCTCCCAGGCGACCAGTTTGCGGCTGAACAGGTCGATGACGGCGTACAGATAGAAGAACATGCCGCGCACCTGGCTGGGCAGATATGTCACGTCCCAGCTCCACACCTCGTTGGGGCCGTGGGCCACGTGGCGCTGCGGCTCGGTGGCCTGCGGCGCCTTGGCGCGGCCGCGATGCTGCTGCTCTTTTGCCGCGCGCAGTATGCGATAGAACGACGATTCGGACGCCAGATAGCTACCCTCGTCGGCCAGACGCGGCACGATTTGCGTCGGCGGCAAGTCGGCAAAGCGCGCCTCGTGACAGACGTCGAGCACGCGCTGGCGTTCTTGCTCGCTCAGCTTGTGCGGCGGCGCCGGTCGGGCTGCCGCCGGTCTCGCATCGGCTCGGACCTCGCCCGTGCGGCGCCAGCGCTCGACGGTGCGCGCACTCAAGCCCAGTTCAGCGCAGGCCGAACCAAGACGCGCGCCATCTTGGCAAGCTTGCTCAATATCGGCGACCAACTCCTGGCGCTGCGGCAACGCAATCATGCGTCCTCGCCGTCGGTCCACAGCGCTTCGTACTTTCGGGACAGCACCAGCAGTGCCGCCGCCTCGGCCTATGCCTTCTCCTTGCGGCGCAAATCCCTCTCCAACTCCCGGATACGTCTTTTATCCGTCGCGCGTTCGGTGGCGCCAGCACGGCTCTGTCCAGCCGACAAGGCCGTGTGGACTTCCTTGCGCCAGCGTTCCAATTGTTCCACCAGCAATCCCTTGCGACGGCAGTACGCCGCCAATTCCGCCTCGTTCAAAGGGGCCGCCTCCAGCACGACCGCGAACTTGTCGGCCGAACTCCACTGTTCAGGATTTTGTCCATCGCCGGGCACCGCGCGGCCTTGTTCGCGAGCCTGCTTGCGCCATAGGTACAGCGTGGCTTCCGGTACGCCGGTCAGCTGTGCCACTTCGGCCACAGGCTTGTTATGCGGTGCGCTCATTTGGCTGAGCGCGTGCTCTTTCTTCTCGTTGGTGTATTTTGTCATCGTCAAATCCATCGCCCCAGGGCTGATTAGAACTCCAAATGCTGGAGGCGACAACTATTTTGACAGAGGGGGGAGTGGGCGCACCGTCGTGTGCTGGCGAGGTCCAAGCCGATGCGAGACCAGCGGCGGCCCGGCCGGCGCCGGCGCACAAGCTGAGCGAGCAAGAACGCCAGCGCGTGCTCGACGTCTGCCACGAGGCGCGCTTCGCCGACTTGCCGCCAGCATAAATTGTGCCGCGTTTGGCTGACGAGGGAACATATCTGGCGTCCGAATTGACGTTATATCGCATACTGCGGGCGGTACAGGAACAGCAGCATCCCGGCCGTGCCACAGCTCCGCAGGTCATCGAGCCGCAGCGCCATGTGGCCCACGGTCCCAACGAGGTGCGGAGCTGGGTAGTGACGTCTCTGCCCAGCCAGGTACGCGGCATATTCTTCTATCTGTACGCCGTCATCGACCTGTTCTGCCGCAAGCTGGTCGCATAGGAGGTGCATGTGCGCGAGGGTGGCGTCGAGGCGGCCGCGTTGATGGATCGGGCCTGCTGGCGCGAACGCCGCGGCCACAACAAGCCGCTGGTGCTGCACGCCGACAACGGCGCGGCGCAAAAGGCGCACACGCTCAAGTCGAAGCTGGAGACGCTGGGCATCATGCCGTCGCACAGCCGCCCCGGCGTCTCGGACGACAATGCCCATATCGAAGCCTGGTTCCGCACCTGCAAGTACGCGCCAGGCTACCCGCCGAATGGACTCGAGGACATCGACCTGGCGCGGCAATGGGTGCTGACATTCGTCACCTGGTACAACGGCGAGCATTTGCATAGCAGCCTATCATTCGTGACACCAGAACAGTGCCACAGCGGCGGGAAGTCTACGCGCAGGTGCGGGAGCGCCATCCGTTGCGCTGGAAACGGCAGCCACGCGCGTGGCAGGTGGCCGACGAGGTTTGGCTTAACCCGCCGTCCAAACTTGACCAGCGCCACGCCGCATGACCTGCTGAGGAAAGGACAAAATCGACGCATTCTAAAATAGATTTATACGACAACTTTCTTGACGCGTACAGATTCCCTCGTTCGGGAGCAAAATCAGTTTTCAAGTCAATAATTTATTGGGAACTGTAAATTTCCCCTTACTGAAGTCGTCACAGGCTCTTTTTACGAAGTTAACAAACTCACTTTTAAAGCGATCATTACTAAATCTCACAGCATTTTTTCTGCAGTTTTCCGCCAATATCTGCTCAGAATTACTTTCAAATATACTCACCGCTTCGATGATTGACTCGACCGTCTGCTGTGAAAATAAAACTCCTGTTGGTGTTTCATGTGATAACGGCAAAACAGTTTCAAGCGCACCACCTTTACCAAATGCAATGACTGGTGTACCACACGCTTGAGCCTCTACCGGAGTGATACCAAAATCCTCCTCTGCAGCAAACACAAAAGCCTTGGCGTCCATCATATATTTCTTTAGCGCATCAAATTCTTGATAACCCAGCAATTCGATATTGTCGCCAGCCTTTAACTTTATCTTCTCGAAGTCAGGGCCATCACCAATCACAACAAGCCGTTTGTTTTTCATCAATGAGAAAGCGGCAACAATTAAATCAATTTTTTTGTAAGGCACCATCCTGGATGCCGTGAGATAAAATTCCTCTTTTTTGCCCTGGAACTTGAACGCATCGACATCAACGGGCGGATAAATCACGGTAGCCTGTCGGTGATATGATTTCATAATTCTTCTTGCAATGAAGTGAGAATTGGCTAAAAAATAGTCAACGCCATTGGATGTGCGGGTATCCCATAACCTGATTTTATGCAAAATCCAGCGAGCCAATATAGATTTCACTCCCTTGGTCAATCCTGATTCTTGCAGATACTGATGCTGGAAATCCCAGGCGTATCGGATTGGAGAATGAACGTAGCTGATGTGTAATTGATCTGGTCCTGTCAATACACCTTTCGCCACGGCATGTGAACTGGAAATAACTAAATCATAAGATGAAAGGTCGAATTGCTCTATCGCAATTGGCATAAGCGCAATATAATTCCTGTATGACTTTTTGGCCATTGGCAATTTCTGAATAAATGATGTGTTCACACTCTTATTCAGAATAAATTTCCTGTCATCGGCCGGCAAAAAATCCACCAGCGCAAACAAATCTGCATCGGGATAACATTCCAGAATTTTCTCAACTACCTTCTCTGAGCCCGCATAATTTACGAACCACTCATGAACAATTGCAATCTTCATTATTTTTCACACCTACTTTTAACATTTGTTTCTTGCAGAACGATCCCGATCGCAATTCCATGCAAAATCATTATTGGATAAAACAATAAAAAATTTGAATAAAACATTGAAACTGATGACACAAGAAAATACATTGCATACGGCGCACTTTGGCTATGATTGCTTTCATACGCCAAGATCGCACATGATTTCTTAACTAAAAAAATATAAAATATAAAAAACCCAAAGAAACCAAAGAAACCCAGTCTGAATAATATATATAAAAACATATTATCACTAAAAGTAATTCCTTGGGAGGATAGTGGAACGGAAGAAGGAATTCCCTTCAACAGATACTCATAATTTCCCACGAATATATCCAGCGCCATATGCCACTTTTCGAACCGAATATCATATGAAAAAAGCCCCCCAGACAATAGCAACAAAAATAACAATGCCAACAGAATAAACACATTGAGAACATATAATTTTCTTGACAAATTAGCCGGTTTTATTTTTGTAAAAATGAAAACAAGAAAATCAGGAATAGGGACAGCATGGCTGACCTGGATTCGGAAAAATAGAAAGCAAAAAATACAATCAGAAATATAAAAAAATGTCTTATATTAAACTTTATTGACGTCGAAAAAATACAGAAATAGAATACCAAAAAATATGCAAAACTATTCGGATTCAGGAATACAGAGGACGCTCGATAATAACCATTCGAATTTAAAAAATATAATTCACGGCCAGCCGTTTTCAAATCAAGCAATGGAACATTGAGGAAATATAAGACCAATCCGACAATCGATAAAGTCCACGCAAGAAAAAATATTATTTTTAGAAATTTAACTCTAGCTGAAATATCCATATTCAAACCAATGAATATGGATATTACCCAAAAAGATATCCCAAGAAAAAAGCCGCCATCTGGCTCATTGAGCAAGGAAAAAAACAAGAAATTAAACGCAAGCGCAATTATGCACAAAAAATTCTTATCTATTTCAATTGGAAAATTTTTCTTTATGCTTAACAAAGCAAAAATCAAGAAAGTAAGTATCATGCAAAATACAAAAATGTAGGATGCAGAAAATTCACTTCCAGCAATAGTAAATTTATCCAACAATGCCATCGGCATGGAAATAACACTTAATAAAAAAAAGAAAAATGTGAAAAATATCAGCGATTTCCTTATTTTATACATCTGCGTATTCCTTCTGCATGGCCGATATCATGGGAGTAACTGAAAAAATACTCATATCGCACGGCTCGTAGATAAGTTCTTCAAGAATAACCCTTGCTAAATCTGAGGAATTCTCATTTTCAAAAAGAGAAATATTATTTTTTATTTCATTGTAAACCGTTTTTATGCCATAAGTATCACTGGCGATAACCGGCAAATGCGAGACCAGCGATTCGATCAATGTAATGGGCAATCCTTCCCACCTACTTGGAAGGACAAAAACATCAGCCGCTTTCATCAGCTCATAAACATCTGTTCGGCGTCCTAAAAATCGTACATGCGCATCAATTTTTAGTGTGGCGACGAGTTCTTGCATCGGAACAAGCTCGGCACCATCTCCGGCAAAAACGAAGAGGTGATTAGTTAATTTATCCTGTTGCTTCAGAAATCCAATGGCTTTAATTAATACATCATATCCTTTAGGAAAGTCGAAACGCGCAACTGTAAGATAAATTCTCTTGTCCGCAGGAAGATCCAATAACATCCTGTAGCTGTCTTGACTGCCTTGGATACCTTCTATTGCGTCAAATTGAATCCCATTAAATACAGTTTTTGCCTTGACTCCGTATTTCTCTGCGATGAAATTCTCATCCTCATAGGAGACCGAAATAATTCGGTCAACTTTTCGGTACAAAAACTTTTCAAGATTCAATCGGATGAAATATTGAATTCTTGATAGTAAGCCCCTTTTGAATTCATATTGATGCAAATGAATCCCATGTACGGTAAAAATGGATCTCCTGGCCTTGCCTCTAAAAGCAAGCAATGGCCTTAAATGATGGAAATGCACTACATCGGGTGCGTAGGCAATAATGGCTTCTGAGGCATACCCGTTATCGAATATAGTAACATTATCCAGTAAAATGAATTTATCCTTGGCATTTCCATCTTTAGCAAATACGCCAAACTCCACATCCGGCATGCCGCAACATAGTTGATAAATATGTTCCAATCCCCCGCCAGTGGAAAATTTGTCAGTTACTAAAGCGATTTTCATAAATTAATCCGTATGCTTTTCTTATGGAGTCCCACGAATACTTCTTCTCAGCCAAGTCTCTGGCATTTTCGCGCATTGACGTATAAGCTACTTGATTCTGAAAAATTTCTTCCACGGCTGTTGCCATTTTATGTTCATCAACCTCGACCAATACACAATCATGGCCAGGGGTACACTCGATCCCTTCGAAGCTTACCTTCGTCCCAATGACAACCATCCCCATCGACATGGCTTCCAGAATTTTGTTCTTTATTCCACTCCCAAAGCGCAAGGGGAAATATACACTTTAGAACGATTCAGGTATGGCCTCAAATCATCGACAAAACCGGTCACCGTGATATATTCACCAGCGAAAGATAACGTGGTTTCGTCCGGTTTTTGCCCTACCAGAAGCAGATGTGGCTTGAATTTTTGGTTTATTTTAGGAAATACTTTATTTACTAAAAAATTGACGGCATCCTTATTCGGGGCATATGACATGTCTCCCGTGAAAACCAGAAAATTTCCATCTCCATGGTTCGAATCCTCTGCCTTAAAGTAATCTATATCCACACCATTAGGAATAGTGTAATAATTATTTTCTTTAGTTATTTTCTTGGCATAGTCGCGATCAACATCCGAAACAAAGACAGCAGCCTTGAATAAATTATAATATCTCTTTTCAAATGACGAGCATTTCAGAAACTCTATCGAATATGCTATCTTCTTGAGAATATTTTCCTCATTTTTCTTGCGGCGATACCAGAACAACGCCATGCAATCGATAGGGAAAATAATCATCTTATTGACAATTTCGGATGGCATGTCAATCGCTATCTCCGCCAGATAGGGGGCGCTAAGGTGAATAGATGAATATCGAGCGTGATGTTCGAGCAAAAAATCCCTATACTGACGAATATATTCAGAGTATTTCGATACATTTATTGGCTTCATCGAAAAGATAAAGCTGAAAATCTGGGAAAACTTGTTCTTCTTCGCCTGTGGGAGAATTTTGAATATCTTGCCAACATCGACAGTATTCGTATCACCTACGTCACCAATACAAAGCATATCGGCATCAAAATAATCATTTTTTTTGAGCAAATTTGCGTTTATTTTCGCCAAACCATCCCTATACTCGGGATAAGGATAACTGGTGGCGACGATCAATACTTTATTCATTACAGGCTTCCTGATAAATCGTCAAATGCTCACGAGCCTGGCGCACAATAGAAAAATCTTCAGCCCTAATCCGGGCTTGCTCTGGATCAAACATTTCAAAATTCTCGATCATTTCCAATATTGATTTTTTCAATGCCGTGGAATCCTCTGGAGTGAACAAAATTCCAATATTTTCAGCATTAATAATATCTTTAGGTCCGCCAATATTCGGACAAATCACTGCCTTGCCATATGCAAGAGCCTCAATTGCTACCATGCTGAAGGATTCATAACGGGAAGGCACGACGATAAAATCACTTTCCGTCAGAAAGGATGAAATATCAGCCTGGAATCCATCAAAAACCACTTCCAGGTTTTCATACTTTTCCGTCTGTACAATACTGAGTAGCTCACCATGAAAATCGATATCCTCTTTTTTATCGCTATTCACTCCACCAACAAAGTGCAATTTCATATTGATATCGCGCCGCTCTTTTGCCATATCAATCAGCGCAGAAAGCAAAAGATCCTGACCTTTTATCCTTTGAAATCGACCAATGCAGGATATAGTAATATTGCGAGGGTCTATTTTTCTTTTCTGTCCTTGAGTCCCCTTCATTTTCGTACCCAGGAAAATCTTGGACAATTTATCAGAGCTGAAGCGACAAATATCGTGTACATCTGTAGAGACCGCTACTACTTTATCAACAATAAGATTGATGATTTTGGCGCGCAGTCCAAATGGTCTCTCCCAGAAACCATGAGTGGTCCATATGACGGGGCGTCCGAGAAAAGCCAGGCGAGAAAGAACATTCAGCGAGTAGGAGTGAACCACATCAAAATTTTTCAGTTCTTTTCTGAGATCCGCCGGAAAAGACAGGAACGGAATAAACCGGAGCCATTTTTTTCCCGACAAATCGCTTTTTCTACATGCAATACCGAGCTCGCTAGCCTTTTGATAAACTGCACCGTCACAAAAAAGTACAATTTCTATGCTCTTACTTAGTTCTTCACACAAATTAAGTAAATTTGACTCACCACCGCCAATGTGATGATATTCTGTCATTAAAGCCACACGCATAATCTATCCAATTTACTATAGTGGTTTTTCTTCTAAGCTAAAATCTCGAACCTTGGAGAAGTAAAGGTATCCGACAATAATGGAACTGCTGAATATATGTATACCGAGTGAAGAGATAGCGGCGCCTATCGCCCCAAAATCGGGAATCAAAAGCAAATTCAGGGAGTAGCCGATCAAGAGTTGCCCCCAGTTCACAGCTGTCAACAGAAATGGCTTCTTTATCTGATAATAGATCAAGGAGATAGGATTGACGATAACGCCAAACATATAAGAAACGACAAGTATCAATAGAACTGGAATACTTTTTAAATATGCTTCGCCAAATAGTATATAAATGATCAGCGGTGAGGCCGCTTGCAAAAGCAAGCTGACCAAAATGACATACTTGGTTTTCTTGAGTATTTTCTTAATAAATTCACGAATGGTACTTTCCCTTAAGAAAGCCTCCATTTTTGGCATCAATGTGGCCGTGATAGACATGGTAATCAAAGGCAGAATCATTGCTACATTTGATGCAACAGAATAAAAACCAACAGCCTCGGCATCGCCTAATTTTTTCAGCATGACCACATCAATTCTCATCATTACAACCACCGCTACAGATGAGAAAAATATCCAGAATCCCAGCTTATAAATTTCTTCAACATATTTCCACTTGAATAGAAATCCAGCTTTCAAGATATAAATAGAAGACAGGGAAACAAGTACAACAGCAAAGAAATAAATGTAAATAAAATACTCGAACCTTTTCCCTGCCGCAAAAGCAAAAATAACTATGACTACCGCGACAAATCGAACTGCGTAATGTGAAATACTGACGAGGGAGTACTGCCTGAATTTCTCCAATCCCTGAAAATGGGCAATGACCGTTCCCAAGATGGAGTGAAAAACGAGAGCAATGGCCGCCAGCCTGAAATAATATTCATACCTGTCTATCGAGAAAAAATATTCTGATATATCGAATGAAAAATACCAGATCACCGCAGAAAATAGAATACCTGTCAGCGTCTTGAATATCAAAACCGAAGAAAATATTACTTTTTCCTCGGATTTATTTTCACTCAAAAACTTCACATAGGAAGTAGACGTACCAAAATCAGATATTTGAGTCAGAAACGTAAAAATGGCAATTATTAAGGCAAAATCGCCATAGCTCTCAGGACCAAGATCCCGCGATATGATAATTATCGCGAGAAATGATAGCCCCTGAGCCACAACATTTCCAGAAAGAACTTTAAGGATATCTTGCGCGACTTTTGAGCCCGCATATTTCAAGAACATTTAAGAATCCACCCAAAATATGCGGAGTTTATTTTTCCTCCGGCATAATTATTCATTATTTTTTAGAAATGGATTTCCGGCTTGTGCAAAGGCTTCTTTTGAAAATGCCCAGACCAGACCAAAAACACCACCCAACATCAAAAATATCAGCACCAATATGCTGCGGGTAGGTTTTGACTTCTTGTCCGGAATCACTGCATCATCCAGTACCTGGATCATTGAGCTGTCCCGCGCTTCATCAATACGCGCAATCTCGAACTGCTTTGCCAAGTTTTCGAATAACAGCTCGTTATATTTCACATCCCTGACTTTTCTGATGTATTCCATTCCCAAACTCGGCAACTTTTCGGTGGAAATAGAAATATCACCATTGCCCTGGTTCGTACCGCGCTCCACTTTATCCAACTGAGCCTTCAATCCATTTATTTCCTGCCTATTTTGGATGTATATGGGATTCTCAGCGGTAGCAAAGGTACGCATTGCAGCCAAGGCGACCTCTTTTGCGGCGATTTGTGATTTAATCATTGCAATAGCAGAGATCGTTGCCTGTGCCTGGCCATCGAGCTTAATTAGTCCCGTTTTTTCCTGAATATTCTTCAATTCCAACTCAGACTCATTAAGGGCCTTTTTCGATTCACCCAAGCGCTTCTCAAGAAAAAGCCGACGCCTCGAAGCTTCCGTGATTGCCAATGACTCGGTTAATTTTTGCAATTCCTGAACATAGCCATTAGCCAAAAGTGCAGCGCGCTCAGGATTTTTATCATCGACATCAATTACGATAATACCATCACGCCCATTAGTAATGGTAGTCGCTTTTTTTAGCGTTTTACGGGCGTCACTTTTAAAATCGGCTTTGTATATCTCCAACAGGTTGAAACGCTGGACCAAATTATCGCCAACTGTACGGCTACCAAGCATTCCAACGTATGTCTCACCTGTAATCTTGCCACCTACGGCCGCGCCAGCGAGACCTCCAAGGCCGCCAAGTTGCCCAAGCAACTGGGATGCCCCCGATTGTGATTGAGGTGGCAAGATCTTCGCTGATGCAGTATATATATTGGGGAGCAGCAAACTTACGCCCGCTGCGACTACGGCAAATGCCAGCGGTGTCAGAAATACTATATTTCTATATTTTTTTACTATCTTAAAAAAATCAAAAATATTTAAATATTCTGATTTTCCGGAAATCCCGCCACCACTATTATTTGAAGGATTTACAGTTAACATCTTTTCCTCACTACTTAGTTATTTCACGCATAATAAAATAGCGTGAGTATTTTTTAGGGGTTAAAAATTTGAAAAATCATCGAAAATAAACTATTTTAATGAGAATCCGATGGCATCTAAAATTGTCCCACGATAACAGGGATGTACTGTGAAACTATCCGGCCCATCAATGGTCATTACTAAAGATACACTTTACGGCTTTCCAGACTCTCTAGTTTTTCAACACTTTCAAACCGGCCGCACCCAAACCAAACTGGTAAAAGATCGATGTCCATTCCTTCAAACTCTGCATAAACGTGCTGCGGTCGATTTTTTCCGGCACCACCACGGTATCACCAGGATTCAATGCCGTGCCGCCAATGCCGCTGAACCAGCCTGTACTTTGTCCACTCTGCGCCGTACCGTCCGCGCGTATCACGTACATTTCGGATTTATCCGCAGTGACGGTAATACCGCCAGCTTGCTGGACATAATCGCTCACCGTGCGCTGCGGGCGGTAGACAAAGGCATTTTGCTGGAATACCGAGCCAAGCACATCCACCGTGCCCGGGCGGCGCGGGATCAGAATGGTATCGCCATCCTGCAAGGGTAAATCGGGTAAGTTCTTGATCTGCGTCTCCACACCAGGCAAATCGAGCACGATGCGGCCCTCGGCCTTAATAGTGCGCAGTTTCTGCACGATACGGCGCTGCTGCTCCACCTCGGCGGCGGTTTTTGCCGCATTTTCCTTGTCGCCAGAGGCGGCCATACGCTGGGTAGCATTCGACTCCAAGTCGCGCTCGAAACGGTCCGCCACTTCATTCAACTTGGCTTGCTGGGCGCGCCGTACCGATTCGCGGTTCAACTGGGTGGCGTACAGATAGCCGTTTTCATTCGCGCCACCGACACGGGCGATCAACTCGCGCAGGGTTTCGCCTTTCTTCAGCAGAAAGATGCCGCTTTGTTTGGCTTCGCCGGCCACGCGCACGTATTCATTCTGGATCTGGGCCTGCACCGGCACGGCGCCCGGCGCAAACACGCGCAGCACATCGGTCGGTTTTACGGGGATACTCGCCAGTTGGGTGCTGGTGACGGTTTTGTCGGCGATCAGTTCCACCACCGTCTTGTATTGATTGTCGACGTTCTTTTCAACGATCACCTGCTTCGTTTCCGCTGCAGAATCGAAGCCGCCGGCCCAGGTCAATACATCGGCCAGGCTGGCATTGCCTTTCAATTCGAAAATGGCGGGCTGCTTCACATTGCCCGTCAAGGCCACCAGGGGACCGACTTCCGGAATGTAAATCACGTCGCCGTCACGCAGGGTCATGTCGCTGCTCTTGTCGCCTTTGGCCAGCATGTCGTACAAGTCGAAGGTGCTGACGGTTTGTGCGCCACGCTTCAATTGGATGTTGCGCATGCTACCCGTGGCGTCCGGGCCACCCGAGGTGAACAGGGCGTTCAACAGCGTGCTCATGGCGCTCAGCGTATAGGTGCCGGGACGCACGGCGTGGCCAACCACATACACTTGCACGGCGCGCGTCTGGGCAATGCTGGCCGTCAATTCAAAGTTGGTGTAAATCTTGCCGACGGCTTTCTTCAGGTAGCCCTGCAGATCCTTGTACTGCACGCCGCTGACCTTGACGGAGCCGACGCGGGGAATGAAGATCGCGCCGCTGCGGTCGACCGTGGCGCTGACGTCGATATCGACCATGCCCCAACCGCGCACCTGCAACTCGTCGCCCGTGCCGATGACATAATCCTGGTTCACTTGCGCGCCATCGAAGGGCGCGAAGGTGGATGGCACGTCGCTGAACAAATCCTTGCCGAACATGTTCAATTTTTGTCCGGTCACGCCTTCCGCATAGACCTCAAATGCACCGGCTTCGGCGACGGCGCGTTTGGCCGGACGGCTGGCGGGCGGATTCTGCGCCTGCCGCTGTTCACTGCGGCCACTGCGTATGGCCGGCAGGCCGCTGCCCGTTTCCATCGATTGCATTTTGGGAGTGTCACTCGCTCCAAGGTCTTGCGCAACGGCGGAACCCATTCCCATCAGGCAAGCCGAGAAAATCAGGTGTTTAACGAACGGCGAGGAAGTACGAAGTTGCTTTTTCATGCTGGTCTTTGTCTGGATGAATGATGTTGTATGAGTAAAGGGCCGCCATGCTCGCTTAATACTTGCCCTGCCAGGTCACGCTGATTTCCTTCGGTCCCGGATTGATCGACAAACCCGATTTGCTCTGGTCGCGCTGCGCGTGCCACAGCCAGCTGCCCATGGCGTAGCCGACGATGCCGCCGGCGACCGTGTCGGACACCCAGTGCTTGCGGCCAAATACGCGGCCGGCGGAACCCACGGCAGCCACGCTGTACAGCCATGGCGCATCGTATTCCTTGGCAAACGGCGTCACGGCGGCAAAGCCGATGGCGGCATGCGCCGAAGGGAAGGATGAGTTCGAACGGGAACTGCCGCTGCCGACACGGCTCCACGCGCCGAGGTCTTCCTCCGGACGGGCGCGGCCAAACGCATATTTGCCGGCCACCGCCACGCCCGTTGCTGCGGCAATCGATTGCAGGGAAATGAGTCCCGTATTTTGCATGCGCTCATCGCCCAGGGCGAAGGCGGCCGCCGCCGCTCCTACTGCCGCGTATGGCATGGCCTTGCCCAGCTTGTCCCAGTTGCGGTACACCCTGGAATCTTCATGTTTCTTGACGAAACGGTCGACGGGCTTGTCGCTGAGGGCTGATGCCAGCACCACGCCCCCGACCACCGCCGTCGCCTTGAGCCATTCAGGGGCGCTCGGCGTCGCCGATGCGGATTGCGCCAGGCGCGCGCGCATGGCGGGCCATGGGCTGACAAACGGCCGGTCTGGCGGATTGACGGCAGGCAGGTGCTGTTCGTCCGGGCGCTCGGCAAAGTTACCCAGGCCATCGTAGCTGTGCATGTCGGCGCGCGGACGCTCGAACATGTCGTACAGGTCGCCTGGGGAGGCCACCATCTGCCCCACGTCGCGCGTCCATGGGGCGATGGCGAAGCCGGCCGTCGACTGCGTATCCATCGGCAACATGCTGTTCAAGGGCACGGACAGGAAGATGCCACGGTCCTGGTATGGCTTCGATGGCGTGCCAGGACTGGTGATATCGTTGCCGTTCGTATGCGTGTACCAGGCGCCCACTTCGATGCCGGACTGGAAGCGGCGCTTGAATTCCACGCGCACGCCCGTGTCTTTCGCCAGGAAGCGGCCGGCGCGCGCCGTGACGGTAATGTCGTGCGGCAAGCGGTAGTGCAGGGAGCCGATTGCCGTCACCGTCTTGTAGTCGAGCGAGTCGAGCAAGCCTTTGTAGCCACGCTGCTGCAAGGCATCGACGGCCACGTCGGCCGCCCAGCGGCTGTCCTTCGGCAGATACAGCACCTGGCCGCCCACACCGCGGAACATGTCTTCATACAGGCCGGCCGACAATCGGGTGTACACGCGCTCGGCGGGATTGTCATATTTGTTCAGCAAGACGCGGCTCAACGAGAAACGTCCGCCGCGTAAATATTCCGCCACATCCGTGCGCACATGCGGCAAGTTGCTGTTCGATGGCTGCTTGACGCCCGACACCGTTTCCAGCAACTGCAGGCTGGCGGCGCTATTCAGGTACAGGCCATCGCCCAGGCGGCGATCATAGTTGGCCACGGCCGAAATCGAATAACGGAAGGCGCCGCTCGGGTCATTGAAGAAGAAGCCCACCTTGGGAGCGATTTTGAAACGGTTCGCTTCCCGGTCCAGCGATTTGATCTGTACCACGTCGCCATCGACACCTACACCGACGGCCAGCTTGCCATCGTCCTTGAGGACATCGGCTGGCTTGGCGGCTGCGGGCGCGGGCACTGCCGGTGCAGCCACAGGCGCGGTGGGCGCAATGGCGAGAGCCGATGCGCTGGCAGGTGCCGCAGCCGGTACCGGTGCAGCGGCCACGACGGGCGCCGGCGTGTCGAGGAATTCTTTCAGCCAGCTTTGCTGCTCATCCCGGATGACATCGCTTTTCTCCGGATAGCGCAGCAGCACGACGTCGAGGAAGGCCTTGCGGTCGATCTTGCCTGCCAAATAGTCGTTCAGTTTTGGCAAATCAAAGAATTCATAGGTGGCGATCGGCTGGTCCAGCTTGGTGTACGTGATGCGCAGGGTCATCACGCCCTTCGGCGTGAAGGCGACGGCAGTGCGCGCGGCGCGGCCAACGGCCCGCCCCATGGTCGAAATACGGCTGTTGGTCAGGCTCAGGCTGAGGGTATTGCCTTCCTGCTCGACACGGATATTCTTGTAGTCCTGCTTCACCAGTGCCTTCACCAGGTCGGCGCCGTACACGGCGTCGCGGTGCCACTCTTCCTTGCTCGGCAGCGGCGGTGGATTCTTGTCGTCGACGAAATACGCTGGCTCATACACCTTGGGAACGAACTCGCGCTCGCCAAACGGAATGCTGACATAGGCGTTCAGGCTGAACTGGTCGCGGCTGCGTGCCGCTTGCAGGGCAAGCCAGCCCCAGCGGTACTCCAGGCCCACGGAGGCGCCCTTGCGGCGCTTGCCAGCAGTCGTTTCGCTGGCGCGGAAGTCGCGCAGATAATTGGTGGTATCGTACTCGGCCACCACCGACCAGCGCGGCAGCGCGGCCGGGGTCCAGCGCGCGCCGGCAAACACGCCGTCCGGGCGTTTATGCGCATAGCCCAGGCTCGCTTCGATATTCTTGCTGGCGCCAAAAGTCTTGGTGGCAACCACATATTGCCCCTTGAACAGCTCGGTGCCGAACAAATCCGTCATGCCGACGGCGACCGATGGCATCCACTCTGTTTCCGTCCACAGGCGCAATTTGCCGTCGACGACTTTATCCTTGTAGCGGCCATAGCCACTGCCATACTCACCGGGCACGTTGGTAAAACCAGGTATGCCCGTGATCGACACATAACGTCCCGTCATTTGCAGGAAAGGCAGGATATCCGACGTGACCCACAACTGACCGTACGGGCTATCGTAGCTATACCCGACACTGAAAGTGCCGTCTGTTTCCACCACGGCGCTGGGCATATTGATATACCCGGATTGACCGCCATGATTCGGCGTCGCGGCAATCGCCGAAGGCGCGCCAAGCACCAAGCAGCCACACCAGGTATATTTAATTGATTTTCTGAGTACGCTTAACAAATCCGGCTACCTAAAATACCCTGCATCTGGAATTCCTGACGATGTCTTCAGAAAATCAATGAGCTTGGGGGACGTGAATAAAACGAAAAAAGGCCAACCGACGGGTATCTCGCAATACCACGCATCAGTTCGCCACTAAACTCGGCACTTCCAGGCAGTTGAGCGTTGCTTAAGCATGCCCCAGGAATGTATGTCACGGAATTTTAACATTATTTTCTTGTAGCAAATGCTTAACTTGTTTCCCTTGCGCTACACCTGTCAGTGCGGCGCAAACGCCGCCTGCGGCCTCGCAGCACGCTTCAATACTCACTTCAAACTGCCAAACACTTTGCCGATAATCTTGCTGCCATACGCGAGCGGATTACTGCGGATGGCTTTCTCTTCCTCGCCTATCATCAGATACAGGCCGTCAAGCGCCCGGTCCGTGACATAGCCTTCCACCGTCGATTGTTGCTGCGGCACCAGTCCCGTCTTGCCGATCTGGCTCATGGTGCTGTTGTATTTGCTGGCCAGGCCGGAACGGTCGGTCACGGATTTCACGATGGGCAGGAATTTGACGGCCAGCGGCGCCGAGGTCTTCTGGCGGAAAAAGTCAGTCACCGACGTGTCGCCACCGGACAGGATATTCTTTGCATCGGTCACGCTCATCGACTTGACCGCATCGAGCAGCAAGGGCTTGGCCATGGGCACGGCCGATTCGGCGGCACGGTTCATCGCCACCACCAGATCGTCCAGTTGCTGGCCGCGGCCCGTCATTTTCAGCAAGGGCTGGGCTTGCTCCAGGATGCCGGGCAGCTTGATTTTGACCTTGTCGTTGTTCAGGAAACCATTCTCGATACCCAGTTTCGATACGGCGGCAGCGGAACCGGCTTGCAGCGCCGCTTTCAAGCCATTGCTGGCATCCTGGTTGCTGAGGGCATCGAGGGGACTGGCGGCGCCTGCGCCGGACGACAGCAGCGCCAGCGCGCACAGGATGGCGGCGGGCCAGCCAGGGAAAGAGTTCAGGCGCATGGTTTTCCTTTTCTAAAGACTAGTCAGACCACCTTCTTCTGGAACATTAGCACATCAAAACTGCAAATACTGCAGCAATTTTTTGCGTCTGGAGGAAAAAAGGGGCGCCACAGATGGCGAAGGGGAAGGACTATACAGCACCTGCTGTTGTATCCGCGCACGCTAACGCGGACGGTATGGCTCAGCCGGCTATCGCCGCCAGCTGCTCGCGCACCCGCGCCAGATCTGTCTCGCGCATGCGCGCCGCTGTCTGGCGCAAGGATTTTTCCGCACCGGCCACGCCGGCCGCCACGGCCATCGACAGCCAGATATACGCCTGCTGCAAATCGAGCGGGCCACCCTGGCCGCTGGCCGCCATCAAGCCCAGATTCATTTGCGCCCGTGCATGGCCCTGGCGCGCGGCCAGCGCATACCAGTCCCAGGCGGCAGCATAATCCTGCGGCACATCCTGGCCATTGTCGTGCCGCAGGCCCAGCGCAAACTGGGCCAGGCTGTGGCCCTGCGCGGCCGCGCGGCAGTAACAGGCGCAGGCCTGCTGGCTGTCTGGCGCCGGGCCATCGTCGCGGTCGTGCAAGACGCCCTGCATGTATTGCGCCGGCGCGTAATCCTGCTCGGCGGCGCGGCGGTACCACTCCAGCGCCAGCGCCAGATCCTGCGGCACGCCCTGGCCATGTTCATAGCGCAGGCCCAGGTCGAATTGCGCCCGCACATGTCCCTGGTCGGCCGCCTTGCGGTACCAGAAGATGGCTTCCTGCGCATCGGCAGGCATGCCCTGCCCGTGCTCATACAGGAGTCCCAGCTGATACTGCGCGGCAGGAAAACCCTGCCCGGCCGCCTGGCGGTAGAACACCTGCGCGCGGGTATAGTCCTGCGCGCCATGTTCATGGTGCAGGCCCAGGTTGTGCTGGGCCGCCGCGTGGCCCTGCCCTGCCGCCTTCACGTACCACGCCAGCGCCGCCTGTTTATCGCAGGGCACGCCCTGGCCATTGTCGTAGATCAGGCCCAGGTTGAACTGCGAACTGGCGTGGCCCTGCTCGGCCGCACGCCGGTACCAGCTGATCGCCTGCCTGCTGTCCTGCGGCAGCACGTCGCCGTTCTCATAGCGCAGCGCCAGGTTGAACTGGGCCGGCGCATAGCCCTGCTCGGCCGCCTTGCGCATCCAGGCGGCCGCCTGCTGGCGGTCCTGCCGCACGCCCTGGCCATTGTCGTAGCGCAGGCCCAGGTTGAACTGCGCGCGCGCATAGCCCTGTTCGGCCGCCTTGCGATACCAATTGATGGCTTGCACGAAATCCTGCGGCACGCCCTTGCCATTGTCATACATCATGCCCAGATTGTTTTGCGCGCCCGCGTCGCCCTGCTCGGCCGCGCGGCTGAACCACAGCATGGCTTGCCCGCTATCTTGCGCCAGTCCCTGGCCCTTGGCATACAGCCAGCCCAGGTTGTACTGCGCCGCCGCGTAACCCTGCTCGGCCGCCTGCTGGTACCAGTGCGCGGCCTGCACGAAATCCTGCGCCACGCCCTGCCCTTTCTGGCACATGACACCCAGGTTGTATTGTGCGTGCTCGAGTCCCTGCGCGGCAGCCAGGCCATACCAGTGCAGCGCCAGCGCATAGCTTTGCTCGATACCCTGGCCGTTGAAATACATGAAGCCCAGGCCGTGCTGGGCATGCGCATTACCCTTCTCGGCCTGCCCTTTCAGGCGCAGGTAATCAGCTGTGTAATGCGCAGCCGTGGACTGCGCAGCCGTGGAGCGGGGAGCGGCAGGCGGCATGGCTCAGGCCTCGATGGCCAGCGTCTGCGACAGCGCGGGGACGGCATCGGCGATCAGGCGGCTCTGCTCCTGCAGCACGCCGATGAAGCTGCCCAGCGAAATGGGCCGGTGGTACAGATAGCCCTGCATCGTGGTGCACCCCTTGTCCTGCAGGTAGCGCGCCTGGCCTTCCGTTTCCACGCCTTCGGCGATCAGGTGCAAGCCCAGCCCGCGCGCAATCGAGATGATGGCCAGGATCACGGGATAGTGTCCATGCTCGTCGTGGATTTCCTTCACAAACGACTGGTCGATCTTGATGGTGTGGATGGGGAAGCGGTGCAGATACGACAGCGAGGAATAGCCGGTACCGAAATCGTCGATGGCGACCGACACGCCCAGCTGGCACAGTTTGTTCAACTGCTCGATCGCATATTGCGGATTGCGGATACAGATGTTTTCCGTGATTTCCACTTCGATCTTTTCCGGCGCGATGCCGTAGCGCGTCAGCGCGCCGCGCATCTTTTCGAAAAAATCGCCCCGGTCCAGGTATTGCGGCGACAAATTCAACGACAGGCGCACGGCTTCGCCGCCGGCCGCGTTCCACTGCACCAGGTCGCGGCACAGGGCGCCCAGCATCCAGTCCGAGATCGGCAGCATCAAGCCGTTTTCCTCGGCAAACGGCAAAAATTCGCCGGCCGTCAGCAAGCCCCGCTGCGGGTGGTTCCAGCGCATCAGGCCTTCGGCGCCGACGATGCGGCCCGTCATCACGTCCACCTGCGGCTGGTAATACATCTCCAGCTGGTTCAGCTCCAGCGCCTTGCGCAGGCTCTGCTCAAGCGCGATCTTCTGGTGCGACACATCGAGCATGGACTCGTGATAAAAACTGTGGCCGTTCTTGCCCAGCGCCTTGACCTGGTACATGGCGATGTCGGCATGGCGCAGCAGCTCGTCGATGGTCTCGCCGTCGCCCGGATAGATGGCGATGCCGATGGAGGCCGAAATATGCACCTGGTTGCCATCGAGGTCGAAGGGCTGGTGCAGGCATTCGAGGAATTTGTCGGCGATCAGGCGCGCATCCTGGCGGTCGCGCAGTTCCGGCAGCACGATGGTGAATTCATCGCCGCCCTGGCGCGCCAGGGTATCGCCGCGGCGCAGGCAATCCTTCAGGCGCAGCGCCACCTGCTGCAGCAACTCGTCGCCCTTCACGTGGCCCAGGGTATCGTTGACCAGTTTAAAACGGTCCAGGTCGATGAACATCACGGCCAGCTCCGTCAGCTTGCGCCGCGCCTGGATCACGGCCAGGCCTAGGCGATCCTTGAACAGCATGCGGTTCGGCAGGTCCGTCAGGATGTCGTGGTAGGCCTGGTAGGAGATGACTTCCTCGGCCCGTTTGCGGTCGGTGATGTCGCGCGCCACGCCGTAGGTGCCGAAGTATTCCTGCTTTTTCGCTTCGTGATCAAGGCTGTGCATGCCGATCGAATTGAGCGGAATCGTCATCAGCGTGTTGTTGAAGGTACGGTCGCTGCCGCTGCCGCTATGGCACTTCAGACGCAATTCCACATTGCGCGAGGCGCGTTCGTCGAGGCGGCGCTCGTTGAAGGCATAGCGCGCGCGCTCCTGGTCTTCGTCGTGCACGAGGATGGAATAATGGCTGCCGATCAGCTCTTCGCGGCTAAAACCGAGCAACTGCTGCACCCTGTCATTGATGAAGGTGATGCGGCCTTCGTGGTTCAGGGTGTAGATGATGTCGGGCGAGCTGTCGACCAGGTAGCGGTACATCTTTTCCGAGTTTTCCAGCTGCAGCGCGATGCGCTCGTTTTCCAGCGCCAGCTTGCGCTTTTGCAGCGCGTTCTCCACCGTCTTGAGCAGCTCCTCGCGGCTGTAGGGTTTGCGCAGATAATCGTAGGCGCCACGCTTCAGGGCGCCGATGGCCGCCTCGATGCCGACGTCGCCGCTCATGACGATCACGTCGCCCTCGATGCCGCGCCGGTTGATGTGGTCCATGATTTCATGGCCGCTCATGTCGGGCAGGCGCAAGTCGAGCAGGATCAGGTCGAAGCGCAGTTTCGACAACTGCGCCAGCGCCTCGCTGCCGCAGGTGGCCGTGTACAGCTGGTAGCCGCGGTCCTTCAGCAATTCGTGGAGGGAAGCGAGCAAACGAGGCTCGTCATCGACCAGCAGGATACGCGGGCTGTTTTCCAGGTCAAATGGAATGGCGGAGGAGTTCATGGAGGTTACAAAGACAGGGCGGTATTGCCGGGCGCGGGCAGCGCGGCTGCAGCGCTCGCCGGCACGGGAATGGGCAGCAGAATTTCAAACGAGGTGCCGGACTTGCTGCTGCGGCAGCCAATCACGCCATGCAGGCGCGTGACCAGGTCATGCACGATGGACAAGCCCAGGCCGTGATGCGCCCCCTCCTTGTTGCTGCGTACGCGAGAAAACAGATTCGCCAGCACCTCCGGCGCCAGGCCGGCGCCATTGTCGCTGACGCACAACTCCAGATACAGGCGCCGGTCGCGGTTGACGTGGCCACGGTTCGCCACTTCGATGCGCCCGCCATCGGGCAAGGCTTCGACGGCGTTTTTCAGCAGGTTGAGCAGGATTTGCTTGAGCATGTCGGCATCGGCCTCCACCTCGCATGGCGCGTCCTGCATGCGCGTGACTACCTCGATCTTCGGCGGCAGAAAGTCGGTGGCGCGGAACAATCGCAGCACATCGTCGACCACGCGCGCGCAATCGGTCACGCCGCTGGCGGCCACCGGCTGCAAATCGGCCAGGCCGCCGATCAACTGCCCGACCCTGTCGATCTCTTCGTTCAGGATAGCCATCTCGCCGCTGACCGGCTCTTGTTTCTCCAGCTTGTGATCAAGCACGCTCAGATAGTTCTTGATGATGGATAGCGGGTTATTTACTTCATGCACGACGCGGCGCGAGGCGGCGCGGTATTCCTCGGTCACGTGATCGAGCTGGCGCCGTGCCAGCCCGCGCGCATTGACGGCCGTTTCCAGCGCCGTGGCGGCCTGGTTGGCATACGCGCGCAGGAAACCCTCACGCTTCTGGCAAGCGGCAATCTGCCACGCCGCCACGCCGCCGATCAGCACCCCAAGGCTGCGCTGGCCCGTCGCCAAAGGCACGCAGACCAGGCTATCGGTACCGAGAATGCGGAACATCTGCTCCTCGACGATGCCCAGCGCCGGCATGTCGCGTTTTAAAAAGGCCAGCTGGCATTCCAGCGCCGCGGCGGCCAGGGGCCCGCCCTTGGCCAGCGGGATCGAGAAGCCGGCCAGGCGCTGCTGATGTTCGCCCGCCGCCACGCCCACCAGCGCATGGCCGGTGGGGTTTTGCAGCAGGACGATGGCGGTGTCGAAATCGAACAGGATGCGCGCCGAGCGCGTGATGGCCTCCAACAGGCTGCTCTCGCCCTGCTGCCGGGCAAAGGTCTGGCCCACTTCGGATACCAGCACCATGTTGCGCACTTCGTCGGACAGGCGCTGCTGCACCGGATCGACGGATGGCGGAGCATACGCGGGCGGGGAGGCGATATCGTCCGCGCCGGCCAGGTCGATGCCCAGATGCTGCGCCGTCTGCTCCACCTGGCGCGCGACGCTGCCGGCCAGGTTGTCCAGTACCGCCACCTCCAGCGCGCATAGCTGCGCCGCCTGCGCAATCGACTCCGCATCGTCGGCATGGCAGCACAGCAGGTGTGCCAGGCGCACGATGCGGATCAAAGGATGACTGGCCTCCAGGCGCGCCAGCGGTTCATGGTGATACAGCACGCTGTCGGCCAGGAAGGAATCGAGCTGCCAGCGCTCGATCAGCCAGGCACCCGCTTCGGCATGCGTGATCTGCAGGGTGCGCTGCTCCACCGCGCACAGGGCGGCATCGTCGCGCGCCGTGAAATTGAACGCGTATTCCTTCGGCGCCGTGGCCAGCAAGGCCAGGCGGCCCACGTTGTGCAGCAATCCCGCCAGGTACGCTTCCTCGACGTGCGGATAGGCCATGGCCTTGGCCAGCGCGCGCGCCAGGACGGCGGCCGACAGCGAGCTTTTCCAGAAGGCGCGCAAATCCGTGCCGCCGGAATGGGGGAAGCTGTTGAAGGTCTGGAAGACGGATTCGCTGATGACCAGGGTCTTGATCATGTCCGTGCCCAGCGACACGAGCGATTGTTCCAGGCTGACGACCTTGCCCTGGCGATGGTAGGCCGAGCTGTTGGCCACGCCGAGGATCTTGCTGGTCATGCCCGTATCCTTGGCGATCAGGGCGGCCAGCTCCGGCATGCCGGCATCGTCGGCCTGCAGGTGGGCGATCAGTTTGATGAGGATCTGCGGCATGGCCGGCAGGCGGGCAATCAGCAGGCGATTGCGAATATCTTGATCAGATTGTTGCATCGTATCAGGCATTGCCGGTTCGAAAAGGATTAGCGCTCAGCAGCAAAGCGCGGCCACGTTCAGAGGAATCCTCCACTCCTGTAACCCAAAAATAGACTGCCTGAGAGGATGCCGGGTAAAAAGTCATCTTATCATAAGCGCCGGATATTACTTGCAATATAGAAAATTAAGTTGAAATAAACCCAGCGTTCTGCCGTGGAAACTTATGCCTTGAAGGAACCCAGCAAACGCTGGCGGAAGCGCCGCGATATCAGCCATAGCGCCAGCGCCAAGGCGGTAAACGCCAGTTGGCCTGAGGCCAGCCACAGCACGGAACCGGACAGCAGCGGCGAGATCACACCGGCCACCACGGCGCCGAGCAAGGTGCTGGCAAACGACTGGCACGAGGCCACCGTGCCGCGGATATGCGGGAACAGATCCAGTGCCAGCAGGGTCGCGCCCGGCCCCACCAGCGACATGCCGAAGGTGTAGAAGAACAGCGGCAGCACCGACCAGGGCAGCGATGGCGGCAGGAACAGGTGGTACACGACGTTGACGCTGGCAGCGCACAGCAGGAAAGCAAAGCCGATGCCGATCTGGCGCGCGAACGTGACCTTGCCGGCGATGCGGTTGGCCGCCAGGGCGCCCATGAAAATCCCGCTCACGCACGGAATGAACAGCCAGGCGAATTGCGATGGCCCCAGACCCAGCTGCTTGGGCAGCATTTCCGGCGCGGCCGTGATGAACAGGAACAGGCCCGCGAAATTGAGGGCGACGATGCCGGCCTTGATGTGGAACAGGGGCGAGCGCAGGATCTGGCCATAGCTCGAGGCCAGGAAACGGGGATTGAAGGGCTGGCGCTTTTCCATTGGCAGGGTTTCGGGCAGGCGCCAGTAGCAGAACGCCAGCAGGATCACCGTGTAAAAGGCGAGGAACAGGAAAATCGAGCGCCAGTCGAACCAGATGACGATCCAGCCACCGAGGATGGGCGCCACTGCCGGGGCGATGGAAAAGATCATCGTCACCAGCGACAGCAAACGCGCCGCCGCCGCATCGGCATACAGGTCGCGGATGATGGCGCGGCTGATCACCACGCCGGCGCCGGCCGAGACACCCTGCAGGATGCGGAAGAACCATAAATAATGCACCGTGTGCGCCGAAGCGCAACCGAGCGAGCCGATGGCAAACATCAGCAGCGATACCAGCACCACGTTGCGCCGCCCAAAGGTGTCCGAGATCGCGCCATGCCACAGCACCATGCCGGCAAAGGCCAGCATGTAGAACGTCAGCGACTGCTGCACTTCCAGCGGCGACGCTTGCAGCGAGCCCTGGATCGCGCCAAAGGCGGGCAGATAGGTGTCGATCGACAAAGGCCCCAGCATCGACAGGCCGGCCAGCAGCATGGCCAGCGCACCGCGGCTCAGCGGCGCCATGTGGCTCGGGGTGGGAGGCGGCACGGGCGTGACCGGGTCGGGCGGCACACTCGCCGGAGGGATGGGAAACATGGCGGATCCAGGGTGACACATCCGGCTTTCTCAGCTGCCAAAATAGCTGAGAAAACCGTAGCGAGCGGAAGTGAATTGTGGCCGAGAGCGCAACCGTACTTTAGTACGGTGAGCACCGCAGGCCGCAAGTCACGACGCGCAGTAGGTTTAATCAGATATTTTTAGGTTTTGCTTCTTCGCGGCGGTTGTATCCCGCCACCATATCAAAGCGGAACAAACGGCATTCCAGCGCGCCGTTGAAGAAAGGCGTCTTGCGCGCTTCCTTCAACCGCAGCAGCTTGGGCAAGCCCAGGTCGGCCGTGAAGAGGAACACGGTCCAGCCGGCGAAGCGCTGCTTCAGGGTCGTGCCCATGGCCGAATAGAAGGAGGTCGACAATTCATCTTCCGGGATGGTGCTGTCGCCGCGCACGCCGATACGCTCGCCGTACGGCGGGTTGGTCAGCATGATGCCCGGCACGTCGCTTGGCGGCTTGACTTCCTGCGCCTCGATCTGTTTCAGGGGCACGTCGAAGCGCACGCCGGCGCAACGCAGGTTATGGCGCGTCATGGCCACCATGTCGCCCGAAATATCGCTGCCGAAAATCGTCGGCTCAAGCGGCAGCGGATTGACCTTGATGGCGTTTTTCATGGCATTCCACGGTGCCGGATCGAAGTCGTGGAAGTTTTCAAAGGCAAACTGGCGCGTGGCGCCGGGCGGAATTCCCTGCAGCATCTGCGCCGCTTCGGCCAGGATGGTGCCGGAACCGCACATCGGGTCGAACAGCACCATGCCCGGCTTCCAGCCCGACACGCGCAACAGGCCGGCGGCCAGGTTTTCGCGCAGCGGCGCGTCGCCCGTCTCTTCGCGCCAGCCGCGCTTGAACAGGGCTTCACCCGAAGTGTCGAGGTAGACGGTGAACGTGTGCGCATCGAGGAAGCCGACAATGCGCATGTCCGGCGTCTTGGTGTTGACCGATGGACGCTCGTTGAACTGGTCGCGGAAGCGGTCGCAGATCGCATCCTTGATTTTCAACGTCGTGAATTCCAGGCTGCGCAGCGGCGACTTCACGGCCGTGACGTCGACGCGGATCGTGTGGTGCACGCCGAACCAGTCTTCCCACGATTGCGCCAGGGTCAGGTCATAAATATCATTTTCCGTCTTGTAGCCGGAATGGGCCATGCGCATCAGCACGCGCGAAGCGATGCGCGAATGCAGGTTGATACGGTAGGAGTCGAGCAGGTCGCCCGAGCAATGTACGCCGCCCGGTACCTGGTTGTGGACCTTCATGGTCGAACTATCCTGGGCGATCTCGCCCAGTTCCTCGGCCAGCGCCGCTTCCATGCCGCGCGGGCATGGGCAAAAATATGAAGCCATGGTGTACCTTTTATCCGTTGAAAAACACGTTCAATGAAAACCCCAAAAAAGGCCGGGGTCGTACCCTCAGGGTACGACCCCAGTTCTGCTCTTGGGGTTACTAACTACTATTTAAACTATTACCTCTCCAGCGCGCGCTCGACAAAATCGAGGCGGTCCTGGCCCCAGTACCCTTCGCCATCGACGATGTACCACGGCGAGCCGAAGACGCTGGCGGCAGTCGCCGCCTCCGTATTGGCATCGTATTCGGCCTGCACGCTGGCCGTCTCCGACGTTTTCAGCAACTGGCGGCCATCGAAACCGGCATCCAGCGCGATCTGCACCAGTGTCTCTTCATCGCCGATATTGCGCTCTTCGGCCCACAGGCCACGCATGATGGCGTGCGCCAGGTTCAGCGACGCCTCCACGCCGTGCGCCAGGCGCGTGGCGATGATCAGCTTGGCCGAGGCTTCCGGCGAGACGGGGAAGAACTTTGGCTGCAAGGTCAAGGGCACTTGCAAAAAGGCCGACCAGCGCGCCAGTTCGGCCAGGCGATACGCCTGGCGCTGCGGTGCGCGCTTGGCCAGCGGCAGGCCGCCCGACACGCTGAAGACCTTGCCCAGGTCGAAAGGGCGCACGTCGATCTGTGCGCCCGTCTTTGCGGCGATGGCCATCAGGCGCGCGTGGCCCAGGTAGGTCCATGGCGAGTGGGGCGCGAAGAAATACTGCACGACTTTGCTCTGGCTTGCACTCATCTCGATTCCCTTAGAAAGGCTTGACCACGACCAGCACCACGACGACCAGCAGCATCACCACCGGCACTTCATTAAACCAGCGGAACCAGGTGTGGCTGCGCTTGTTAAGACCTTTTTCAAACTTGCGCAGGATGGAACCGCAGGCGTGGTGGTAGCCGAGCAGCAGCACCACGAACGTCAGCTTGGCGTGCATCCAGCCCGGCATCTTCACGCGGCCTTCACCGCCGCCATACAACATCCACATCAGTGCCAGCCCCAGCACCATCGCCGGCAGCGCCAGCAGGGACATGAAGCGGTACAGCTTGCGCGCCATCAGCAACAGCCGTTCCGTGGCCACCGTTTCCGTCTCCATCGCCAGGTTGACGAAAATACGCGGCAAATAAAACAGGCCGGCAAACCAGGACATGACGAAGATGATGTGGAAGGCTTTGGTCCAGAGAAAGAGCATGGGGTTCCCAGTGTCAGAGGTGGAGAAAAATGCGAGCACGGGCCGCCTTGTGGGCAACCCGCGAAGAGACTATTTACGGACTTCGCCGTGGCCAAAGACCACGTACTTGAGCGATGTCAGGCCTTCCAGTCCTACCGGGCCGCGCGCGTGCAGCTTGTCGTTCGAGATGCCGATCTCGGCGCCCAGTCCATACTCAAAACCATCGGCAAAACGCGTCGATGCGTTCACCATCACCGAGGCGGAATCGACTTCGCGCAGGAAGCGCAGCGCATCGCTGTAGTCTTCCGTGATGATGGACTCCGTGTGCTTGGACGAATACCGGTTGATGTGGTCCATCGCTTCATCGATGCCGTCGACGATCCTGATCGACAGGATCGCCGCCAGGTATTCGGTGGACCAGTCTTCCTCGGTGGCGGGCACCAGGTGCGGATAAGCGGCGGCGGCCAGGATCGCATGGCTTTCCGGATCGGCACGCAGTTCCACCTGCTTGGTCAGGTACAGTTCGGCCAGCTGCGGCAGCACGGTAGCGGCGATGGCGCGCGACACCAGCAGGGTTTCCATGGTGTTGCAGGTGCCGTAGCGGTGGCACTTCGCGTTGAAGCCGATATCGATCGCTTTCTTGATATCAGCCTTGGCGTCGATGTAGACGTGGCAGATGCCATCGAGGTGCTTGATCATCGGTACGGTAGCCTCGGCCATCAGGCGCGCGATCAGGCCCTTGCCGCCGCGCGGCACGATGACGTCCACGTATTGCGGCATGGTGATGAGGGCGCCGACGGCGGCGCGGTCGGTGGTGTCGATCACTTGCACGGCATCGGCCGGCAGGCCTGCTCCCAGCAAGCCCTCGGCCACCAGCTTGGCCAGCGCGCGGTTGCAATGAATCGCTTCCGAGCCGCCGCGCAAAATCGTCGCGTTGCCGCTCTTGATGCACAGGCCAGCCGCGTCCACCGTCACATTCGGACGCGCTTCATAAATGATGCCGATAACGCCCAGCGGCACGCGCATCTGGCCCACCTGTATGCCCGTCGGGCGGAATTTCATGTTCGAGATCTCGCCAATCGGGTCGGCCAGCGCGACGATTTGCGTCAAGCCTTCGACCATGGTGGCGATGGCGGCGTCGGACAGCGTCAGACGGTCCAGCATGGCCGGTGCCAGGCCGGCGGCAGCGGCCGCGTCGAGGTCGCGCTGGTTGGCCGCGCGCAGCAGGTCGGCGTCGCGCACGATGGCGGCGGCGATCAGGGTCAGGGCGCGGTTGCGCGTGGCGCTGTCGGCACGCGCCATGGCGCGCGAAGCGGCGCGCGCGCGCGTGCCCACGTCCTGCATATATTCTGTGATGTCCATGCTCGTATCCATATAGTTAAAAACTAGCCTCGGGCGATCTTCAGGCCCAGCTGCAACATGGCATCCCAGGCATCGCCCGCGTAGCCTTTGGCGCGCAAGCCCTTGATCATCTTGTCGACCTGCGCCGCCTGCTGCAGCGCCGCTTCCAGCACGGGCAGCGAGATGCGCCGCAGGGCCGGTTCCATCATCCGCTCGCGCGGACCCCAGATGCGGTATTCCTTCAGCAGCGCGCCCAATGGGCGCCCTTGTGCCATGCCGGCCTTCAATTTTAACAGCGTGCGGATTTCCTCGGAGACGGCCCATAACACCAGCGGCAGCGCCTCGCCCTCGCCTTTCAAGCCTTCGAGCATGCGCACCAGGCGCGCCGGATCGCCAGCCAGCATGGCTTCGGACAGCTTAAAGACATCGTAGCGGGCCACATTCAGCACCGCATCCTGCACTTGCTCATACGTCAGCTTGCCCGCCGCGTGCAGCAAGCCCAGTTTCTGGATTTCCTGGTGCGCCGCCAGCAAATTGCCCTCCACCCGTTCGGCGATGAAGTCGATGCTGGCGCGCTCCGCGCTCTGGCCCTGCGCGGCCAGGCGCTGGGATATCCAGGCCGGCAACTGCGCCCGCTCCACATTCGGAATCTCGATATACACGGCCGCCTGCTGCAGGCTGGCGACCCAGGCCGCCTTCTGCGTGGCCCAGTCCAGCTTGGGCAAGGTGATCAGGGTCAGGTTGTCGGGGCTGAGGTTTTTCGCATAGCTTTGCAGCGCCGCGCCGCCGTCCTTGCCCGGCTTGCCGGTGGGGATGCGCAGCTCAATCAGTTTTTTATCGCCGAACAGCGACAGCTCCTGGTTCGCCGCCAGCAGTTCGCCCCACTTGAAGCTGCGCTCCACCGTCAGCACGTCGCGCTCGGAATAGCCCTGCGCACGCGCCGCGCGACGGATCTTGTCGGCCGCTTCCAGCGCCAGCAAGTGTTCGTCGCTGGTGATCACATATAGCTGCGCCAGCGGCTTGGCCACATGCCCGTCGAGCGCGTCTATCCGCAATTGCATGGCGTCCCCGTTACTGCTGCGGGGCGGCCGGCGCGACCGGCGTCACGGGCGCCACCGACATGGCCGGCAGCACCGGCTTGATGGCGGCCAGGCGGCGCATGATCTGCTGCACCAGGTCGTTGCGCATGTCGCGGTACAGCGCCGCCTCCTCGGTTTCCTTGGCCAATACCTGCGACTCGTCGAAGGTAATCGGACGCACCAGGCTGATGGTGGTCGGTGCCAGCAACTGGTTGCCGGCCTTGTCCAGGACGCGGAAATTGATCGAATAGCCAAGTTGATACTCTTGTACGCGACCATTTTTGTTCAGCGACAAAATGGTCTTGGTACGATTCCTCTCCGGGTCGCTGAGCACTTCAAGGACAGCGTCGGCGCCATCCTTGGTGCCCACCACCTCGGTGCTGCCGATGGCGCGGATATAGCGCTTCAGGCCAATCGCCAGCGGCGATGTCTCGGGCAAGCCGATGTACATCGTCGCGAACGGCAGCATGAAACTGCCGTTCGAGCCGCGCAAATGAAAGCCGCAGGCCGACAACAAAACAGTCAGACCCAACGCCAGCACGGCACGGCGGCCCAACAGCGATGCTTGAGAGAAAGTCGGAGAGAAAGTCGTCATGATTACACCACGATGCTGATTAACTTGCCTGGCACGACGATGATCTTCTTCGGCGTGGTTTCGACGTACTTTTGCACACTTTCGCACGCCAGCGCAGCCGCTTCGATACTGGCCTTGTCCGCATCCTTGGACACCGTGATCGAGCCGCGCAGCTTGCCGTTCACCTGGATCATCATCTCGATCTCGGACTGCTCCAGCGCTTGCGGGTCGACCTGCGGCCAGGCGACGTTCAGCAGGTCGCCGTGCACGCCCGCGTAGCCCAGTTCCTGCCACAGCACGTGGGTGATGTGCGGCGCGACAGGATTGAGCAGGCGCAGGAAGATGGAGAAGCCTTCGGCGATCAGGGCCTTCGACTGCGCGCTATCGTCCAGCTTGGCCGATTCCAGGGTATTGAGCATCTTCATGCAGGCCGACACCACGGTGTTGTACTGGATGCGCTTCAAGTCGTAATCGGCTTGCTGCAGCAGCTTGTGCAATTCGCGGCGCAGGTTTTTCTGCGCGTCACCCGTGGCCGGTGCGGCGCCGCCAGCCAGTGCGGCTTGAATCGTGGCCGACTGGGCGTAGCCGAAGTTCCATACGCGGCGCAGGAAGCGGTTCGCGCCTTCGACACCGCTGCCCGACCATTCCAGCGTCTGTTCCGGCGGCGAGGCGAACATGGTGAACAGACGGGCCGTGTCGGCGCCGTACTGCTCGATCTGCGCTTGCGGATCGATGCCGTTGTTCTTCGACTTCGACATTTTTTCCGTGCCGCCGATTTCCACCGGCTGGCCATCGGCCACCAGGACGGCGCTTTGCGGACGGCCCTTGTCATCGAGCGACAGGCGCACGTCGTCCGGGTTGAACCAGGTGGTCTTGCCCACCGCGTCCTTGCGGAAGTACGTTTCGTTGAGCACCATGCCTTGCGTCAGCAGGTTGACGAACGGCTCGTCGAACTTGACCAGGCCGAAGTCGCGCATGATCTTGGTCCAGAAGCGCGCGTACAACAAGTGCATGACGGCGTGTTCGATGCCGCCGATGTACTGGTCCATCGGCATCCAGTAATCGTTGCGCGCGTCGACCATGGCGTCGTTCGAGCCTGGCGACGTATAGCGCATGTAATACCACGACGAATCGACGAAGGTATCCATGGTGTCCGTCTCGCGGCGCGCCGGCTTGCCGCACTGCGGGCAGTCGCACTGCAGGAAGGCTTCATATTTGTTCAGCGGATTGCCCGTGCCGTCCGGCACGCAGTCTTCCGGCAGCACCACCGGCAAATCTTTTTCCGGCACCGGCACCACACCGCAATCGGCGCAATGGATCATCGGAATCGGCGTGCCCCAGTAGCGCTGGCGCGAAATACCCCAATCGCGCAGGCGGAAGGTGGTTTTCTTTTCGCCCAGGCCCAGGTCTGCCAGGTCGGCGGCCACCGCATCGACGGCGGACGCGAAATGCAGGCCGTCGTATTTGCCGGAGGCGACACAGACGCCGTCCTTGCTGCCATACGATTCCTGCCAGGCGTCCGTCGAAAATTGCTGACCCTTGACTTCGATCACTTGCTTGATCGGCAGATTGTATTTCTTGGCGAAGCCGAAATCGCGTTCGTCATGCGCCGGCACGCCCATCACGGCGCCATCGCCGTAGGTCATCAGCACGTAATTGCCGACCCACACTTCCACTTGCGCGCCCGTCAACGGATGGGTGACGAACAGGCCGGTCGGCATGCCCTTCTTCTCCATCGTCGCCATGTCCGCTTCGATCACGGAACCGAGCTTGCATTCGGCGTTGAAGGCAGCCAGCGCAGGATTGCTTTGCGCAGCGTGGATGGCCAGCGGGTGCTCCGCGGCCACGGCGCAGAAGGTCACGCCCATGACGGTGTCCGGACGGGTGGTAAATACATACAGCTTGCCGTCGCCGATCAGGGCGCCATTCGCGTCCTTGATTTCATGCGGGAAGGCGAAGCGCACGCCCGTCGACTTGCCGATCCAGTTGGTCTGCATGGTGCGCACGCGCTCGGGCCAGCCCGGCAGCTTGTCGTCCACATACGCCAGCAATTCTTCCGCGTAATCGGTAATGCGCGCGTAGTACATGGGGATTTCGCGCTTTTCGATCAGCGCGCCGGAACGCCAGCCGCGGCCATCGACCACTTGCTCGTTGGCCAGCACGGTCTGGTCGATCGGGTCCCAGTTCACGGTACCGGTCTTCTTGTAGATGATGCCTTTTTCCAGCATCTTCAGGAACATCCACTGGTTCCATTTGTAGTATTCGGGCTTGCAGGCGGTCATTTCGCGCGACCAGTCGATGGCCAGGCCCATCGATTCCATCTGCTGCTTCATGTGGGCGATGTTCGAATACGTCCATTGCGCGGGCGGCACGTTGTTGGCCATGGCCGCGTTTTCCGCCGGCATGCCGAACGCATCCCAGCCCATCGGCATGAGCACGTTGTAGCCGTTCATGCGCAGGTAGCGGTACATCACGTCATTGATCGTATAGTTGCGTACGTGACCCATGTGCAGCTTGCCCGAAGGGTAAGGCAGCATCGAGCAGGCAAAATACTTGCCTTTTGGGAAACGCGGGTCGTGTTCGACGGCTTTGTAGGCGTCGATCGCCTTCCAGTGCGATTGGGCGGCTTGTTCGACGTCGGCGGGACTATATTTATCTTGCATGATGTGCGGCCAATAGTGGATATGAACCGAGCATTATACTGGTTGTCGCCGCCCGATAGCGCGGCGCGCTGGCGGCCCGGCCTGGCAAATTTTGGCCGGCGCACAATTATGCTGTGTAATATATGGGCAATCTTGTTCTTTGCATCAAAGCCGGCCATGATCGTCTACCAGGAATATCTGCCCATTCCCGCCCTGCGGCCCTGGCTGGACTGCGTCTGGACCTGCCGCGTGCAGACGGGCGCCACACCCGTCACGCACCAGGTCTTGCCCGACAATTGCATCGACATCCTGTGCCAGGACCAGCAGGATGCCAGCTTTGCCGTGGGCATGATGACGGTGCCGATTGCCGTCGCCAGCCTGGGGCTGGTGCAGACGGTGGCGGCCCGCTTCAGGCCGGGCGCGGCGGCGTCCTTCTTCCAGCTGCCGCTGTGCGAACTGAGCGATGGCCGCACGGGACTGCGGCAACTGTGGGGCCGCGAGCTGGCGGCACGCCTGGGTGACGCGCTGTGGAGCGAGCCCTTGTCGAATGCACAAAGAGTTTCTGTTTTGCAAGATTATCTGCTGCTGCGCCTGCGCAGCGCGCCGCCACGGCACCAGGCCGGCGCGGCCGGACATGCCATCGCGGCCATTGAGGCAGCGTCCGGCCAGGTGCGCGTGGAGGAACTCGCCGCGCAATTGGGTGTGTCGCGCCAGCACCTGGCGCTGCAATTTCGCCAGCACGTCGGCATCAGCCCGAAATTGTTTGCCCGTATTTGCCGTTTTCGCGCTGCCAGCGCCGGCATGCAAAGCCTGGCGGGGCAGCCGGACTGGGCGCAAGTGGCCTTGCAATTCGGTTATTTCGACCAGTCGCACCTGATCCGCGACTTCCAGGATTTCGCGCACAGCTCGCCCGAGGCGTGGCTGACGGGCCGGCGCGCCTGAGCACCTTCCATTTTTCCAATCGCCCCGCACGCGCCGGTGGCATGATGGCGTTATTCTTCATTCACCAGGAGCAGAACATGATCAAGGGCTTACGCACCGTCACCTATCCCGTCCCCGACCTGGACCAGGCCAAAGCCTGGTACAGCCAGGTATTTAACGCGGCGCCGTATTTCGACCAGCCGTTTTATGTGGGTTTTGCCATTGGCGGCTTCGAACTTGGGCTGATGCCGGGCGGCGAGCCAGGCACGCAAGGCAGCGTGACGTACTGGGGCGTGGACGGCATCGAGCAGGAAGTCGAGCGCATCGTTGCGCTGGGCGGCACCTTGCACCATCCGATCACGGACGTGGGCGACGGCATCCGCACGGTGGAGTTGCTCGACCCGTTCGGCAACCAGATCGGCCTCATCGACAATCCCCATTTCGAGACCGGCAAAGTCGTTTAAGAGCCTATCCCAGTAGGGAGCGTCTTCTGCTGGCAGTTCATCAGGAGCGCGGACAAGGCGTGAGGAGGACGCGTGGCGAGCCACGCGACGACGATCAACGCCGTCCCCGCTTCTGAGGGGCGCCAGCAGGGGATGTATTCATCTACTGGGATAGGCTCTAAGCCGCTTCGTCCTGCAGCCAGGTACGCAATTGCTGCAAGGCCGTCTTTTCATGCGCCGTTTCAGGCGTGATCAGGTAATACGCCCGCTGGCCGCGCAGTGGGCGCTCGCAGACGATGCGCAGTTCGCCACGCGCCAGTTCCGCCTCGACCAGCATGCGCGGCAGCAGAACTGCCCCTTGCCCCTGCACGGCCGCCATGGCCAGCATGGAAAACAGTTCGTAGCGGGCGCCGTAATGCGCCCCATCGCGTCCTTCGCCCTCCACCTGCATGGCGTCAAACCACTGACGCCAGGCGCCCGGACGCGTACTTTGCTGCAGCAAGGTCAGTTCCAATACATCGTGCGGCTGCCAGTCACTGCGCGCCGCCAACAGGCGCGGGCTGGCGACGGGCACGATTTCTTCGTGCATGAGCAAAGTGGCGCGCGTGCCGGGCCAGCGCGCCAGCTGCTCGGGCGTGCCCGCATACAGGGCGCCGTCGTATTCCGTATCGGCAAACATGAACGGTTTTGTATACGCGTCGATATGCACGACGATGTCGGGGTGCAGCCCTGCCAGCGAGCTCAGGCGCGGCATCAGCCAGCGCGTGGCAAAGGTGGGCACGGAAGCGAGCTGCAAGGCCCCGCCGCCACCCTGGCGCGCCATGGTGTCGAGCGTGTCGCGCTCCAGGCCATCGAGGCGGGCCGCGATCTGGCGCGCATACGCGGCGCCGGCGCTGGTCAGCAGCACGCCATGGCGCGTGCGCTGGAACAGTTGCACGCCAAGAAAGCTTTCCAGTGATGAAATCTGCCGCGACACGGCGCTTTGCGTCAGCGACAGTTCGCGCGCCGCGTGCGTGTAGCTCTGGTGGCGCGCGGCCGCCTCGAAACAATTGAGCGCCTGCAGCATCGGGATTTTGCGTGACATGGGGTATCCGGCCGGTGAAAGAACATCAGTATGCCGCAAGATATGCGTAACACGCATGTCTGGGTGCGAAAAAATCGTTTGCGCAAGGCTAGGCAAGAACCTACCATGAGCCATATTCAATCTTGCGCCGATCACCGGCGCTCACCTGCGAGGCCTGTGATGAGCAAAACCGTATTCGACTGGAATTCCCCCCTGCTGCTGGAAGAACAACTGACGGGCGACGAACGCGCCGTGCTGGAAGCGGCCCGCGACTATTGCCAAGGCAGCCTGGTGCCGCGCGTGCTCGAATCGTTCCGCCATGGCCGCACGGACGCAGCCATCTTCCGCGAAATGGGAGAATTGGGCTTGCTGGGTACGACGATACCCGAAGAATACGGCGGCGCCGGCCTGAACTACGTCTGCTACGGCCTGGCCGCGCGCGAAGTCGAGCGCGTCGATTCTGGCTACCGCTCGATGATGAGCGTGCAATCGTCGCTAGTGATGGTGCCGATCCATGCCTTCGGCAACGAAGAAACGAAACAGAAATACCTGCCGAAACTGGCGACGGGCGAATTTATCGGCTGCTTCGGCCTGACGGAACCGAACCACGGCTCCGATCCGGGCAGCATGGTCACGCGTGCGCGCAAGGTGCCGGGCGGCTACAGTCTGTCGGGCGCCAAGATGTGGATCACCAATAGCCCGATTGCCGACGTGTTCGTCGTCTGGGCCAAGGATGATGAAGGCGCGATTCGCGGCTTCGTGCTGGAAAAAGGCTGGAAAGGCTTGTCGGCGCCGGAAATCCACGGCAAGGTCGGCTTGCGCACCAGCATCACCGGCGAAATCGTCATGGATGAAGTGTTTTGCCCGGAAGAAAATGCCTTCCCCGACGTGCGCGGCTTGAAGGGTCCATTTACATGCCTGAACAGCGCCCGCTACGGCATCGCCTGGGGCGCGCTGGGCGCGGCGGAAGATTGCTATCTGAAGGCACGCCAGTACACGATGGACCGCCAGCAATTCGGCCGCCCATTGGCCGCGAACCAGCTGGTGCAAAAGAAACTGGCCGACATGCTGACCGAAATCACCATGGGCTTGCAAGGCTGTTTGCGCCTGGGCCGCATGAAGGATGAGGGTTCGCCCGCCGTGGAAATCACCTCTATCATGAAACGCAACAGCTGCGGCAAGGCGCTCGATATCGCCCGCGTGGCGCGCGACATGATGGGCGGCAACGGCATTTCCGACGAGTTCGGCGTCATCCGCCACCTGGTCAACCTGGAAGTGGTCAACACCTATGAAGGCACGCACGATGTGCACGCGCTGATCATCGGCCGCGCCATCACCGGCATCGCCGCCTTCAACAACTGATGGACGCCTTGGCTTCCACCCTGCGGCCCGCACCGCTGACCGGCTTGCGCGTGCTGGACCTGTCGCGCGTGCTGGCCGGCCCGTGGGCCGGGCAAATGCTGGCCGACCTCGGCGCCGACGTGGTCAAGGTTGAACAGCCGGGCCGCGGCGACGACACGCGCTCCTGGGGTCCGCCGTATCTGAAAGATGCAGACGGCCGCGACACCGCCGAGGCCGCCTATTTCCAGTGCGCCAACCGCAACAAGCGCTCCTTGTGCATCGACCTGGCCGTGCCCGAAGGCCAGGCGCTGGTGCGCCAGCTGGCCGCCGAAGCGGATGTCTTGCTGGAAAATTTCAAGCTGGACGGCTTGAAGCAATATGGTTTGGACGCGGCCAGCTTGCTGGCACTCAACCCGCGCCTCGTCTACTGCTCCATCACGGGCTTTGGCCAGGATGGGCCGTATGCGGCGCGCGCCGGCTATGACTTTTTGATTCAGGGCATGGGCGGCTTGATGAGCATCACGGGCGTGCCCGATGGCCAGCCGGGCGCCGGGCCACAAAAAGTGGGCGTGGCGCAAACGGACATCATGACGGGCCTGTACGCCACCATCGCCGTGCAGGCGGCGCTGGCCGAGCGCGAACGCTCGGGCCTGGGCCAGCATATCGACCTGGCCCTGCTGGACGTGCAAGTGGCGGCGCTGGGCAACCAGGCGGCGAATTACTTGTGCGGCGGCAAAGTGCCGCAGCGCATGGGTAATGCGCATCCGAACATCGTGCCGTATCAAGACTTCCCGACGGCCGATGGCGACATGATTCTGGCGATCGGCAACGATGGGCAATTTTCGCGCTTTTGCGCCGTCGCCGGCCACCCGGAATGGGCACAGGACGAGCGTTTCATGAGCAATCCGCAACGCGTGGCAAACCGGGCGATTCTGATTCCCTTGATGCGCCAGACCACGGTCATGCGCACGACAGCCGAGTGGATCAGCGCGTTCGAGGCGCAAGCCGTGCCGTGCGGCCCCGTCAACCGCATCGACCAGGTGTTTGCCGACCCGCAAGTGGTGGCGCGTGGCTTGAAAGTGGAGATGCCGCATCCGACAGCGGGGACTGTTGCGCTGGTAGCCAATCCCGTGCGCCTGTCCGGCTCGCCGGTGCAGTACCATTTGCCGCCGCCGTTGCTGGGGCAGCATACGCAGGAGGTGCTGCAGCAGTGGCTGGGCCTCGATGGCAGCCAGATCGACGGCTTGCGCGAGCGCAAGGTGGTGTAAATGTTGGTCGTCTGGACGTAGGTCGGATTAGCGCTTGCGCGTAATCCGACTTGCACAGCCAACAATGTTGTCGGATTACGGCCCGCAGGGCCTAATCCGACCTACTTCAATACCAGCTTCAGCGCCGGCTTTTCGCCATAATCTTCATAGCGCTCATTGATGCCGGCGATACAGAACGTCATTTCTTCCAGTAAATCAGGCACTTGCGCCTTCATTGCCTCTGCGTCTTGCACCACGATTTCCAGCACTTCGTTCGGTTTCAAACGGAACTGCGTCATGTTTTCGTCGTCGCGCAGGTAGCTGAGGCAATCGACCCAGGCATCCATGCTGTTGCCGTAGAATTCAGGGAAACCGAAGGCTGGCACGCATTGGGCGTGAAAGCTCGCTGCGTCGGTGATGTCTTTTCCATTCAGGATGGCAGTGGCCATGATCTTCCTCAGTTCTTCAGCGACAGCACATCCTGCATGTCGAACAGGCCGGTCGGCTTGTCCGCCAGGAAACGCGCGGCGCGCAGCGCGCCGTGGGCGTAGGTGACGCGGCTGCTCGACTTGTGGCTGATCTCGATGCGCTCGCCGATGCCGGCAAACAGCACCGTATGATCGCCGACGATATCACCGCCGCGGATGGTGGCAAAGCCGATGGTCGACGGATCGCGTTCGCCCGTCACGCCTTCGCGGCCGTACACGGCGCACTCTTTCAAGTCGCGGCCCAGGGCGCCGGCCACCACTTCACCCATTTGCAGGGCGGTGCCCGATGGCGCGTCGACCTTGTGGCGGTGATGCGCTTCGATGATTTCAATGTCATAGCCTTCGGACAGGCTTTTTGCCGCCAGTTCCAGCAACTTCATGGTGACATTCACGCCCACGCTCATGTTCGGCGCGAACATGATGGCCGTTTTTTCGGCAGCGGCGGCAATCGCCGCCTTGCCCGCGTCATCGAAGCCGGTGGTGCCGATGATCATCTTGATGCCGTGCTCGGCGCAATACGCCAGGTGCTGCAAGGTGCCTTCGGGACGCGTGAAGTCGATCAGGTAATCGGCGCCGGCCAGGCCGGTGGCCAGATCGGACTCGATCAGCACGCCGGCCGGCTTGCCCAGGAAAGCGGCGGCGTCCTGGCCGACGGACGGTGAACCAGCGCGGTCGAGCGCACCGGCCAGCACGGCGTCGGGGGCGTTGCTGACGGCTTCGATCAGGATATGGCCCATGCGGCCACTGGCACCAGCGATGGCGATTTTCAGTTCAGTCATTTTATTCTCTTACAACAGCTTATTTGGTGGGTTCGGCAGCAGGTGCAGGCTCGGCGGCAGGCGCCGTTGCAGGTGCAGGTGCAGGTGCAGGTGCAACGTCAGGCTTGCTCACAGGAATGGCAGGAGCGGCATCGGCCGGCACGGGCACGGCGCTCGGCGCCACGGGCGACGGCACGGCGGCGGCAGGCACGTCGGCCTTGGCGACCTTGGCGAACGGCGACGGACCGGCGATGCGGTCGATGTATTCTTTCTCGGTCGGCAAGTTGCCGCCTTCGAAACGTGCCACCTTGCCTTCTTTATCAAAAAACACAACCACGCGGCTGCTGGTGGTTTCGCCACTGCCCCGGGCCAGGCGGAACGGGTAATCCCAGCGGTCGGCATGGAAAATGTCGGTCAGCAACGAGGTGCCGAGGACGAAACGTACCTGGTCGCGCGTCATGCCCACTTTCAACTGGGCCAGCATCTCTTCGGAGACAAAGTTGCCTTGTTGAATGTCAGGACGATACGGCGAGAAAAACCACATGAATTTTTGCAGCGGCGTAATAGTGGTCGTTTGTGCGCCCTGTTCAGGGACCACTTCCTTGCCTTCTTTTTGGCTGGCTGCCGGCTTTTCGCCAAGGATGCCGCGGCTGGCGCAGCCGGACATGACCAGCGCGACACAAACCATGCCTGCCACGACTGGTGCTCGAAATGAAATACGGTGCCAGAGAGATGGCAATACAGCCGGTGTTACGCGCATAAATGACCTCAATTGGATGAACAAAACGCCAGGAGTGACCGGCCTGCCAAAAAATGCATATTTTGGCACTCCCCGACAAAACGCTATATGATAAAGCACCTGACCCACATACGAGCAACAAACATGAGTAACAATCCTAGTGATCTCAAGGCAAGCGGCCTGAAAGCCACCCTGCCACGCCTGAAGATACTCGATATCTTCCAGAGTAGCCCGGTACGCCACCTGACAGCGGAAGACGTCTATAAAATTCTGCTGGCCGACAATATGGATGTCGGTTTGGCAACTGTCTACCGTGTCCTGACGCAGTTTGAACAGGCAGGCTTGCTCAACCGCAACCATTTTGAAACCGGCAAGGCAATTTTCGAACTCAACGAAGGATCGCACCACGACCACCTGGTGTGCCTCGACTGTGGCCGGGTCGAAGAATTCTTCGACGAAGAGATCGAAATCCGCCAGCAAAAAGTTGCTGAAGAGCGCGGCTTCAAGATCGCCGAACACGCCTTGGCCATCTACGGCAACTGCATCAAGACGGCTTGCCCGCATAAAGCCGCCTGACGCTTGCCGGCCGCTCCCACGGGGCGGCTGGCAGTAATACTCGGCAATACAACGCCGGACAAAACCGTCGCGAGCGGAAGGGAGAGGTGGCCGAGAAGCGCAACCGTACTTTCAGTACGGTGAGCATCGCAAGCCGCCTATACCGACGCGCAGCAGGTTTGGTCAGGCGTCCCTAGTGATGGCTAAGCGCGCTCGACAGTAATTTAGCCGTGATATCGACGATCGGGATGACGCGCTCGTAGGCCATGCGCGTCGGTCCGATCACTCCCAACGTTCCCACGATCTTGCCGTTGACTTCATACGGCGCCGTCACCACGCTCATCTCATCCATCGGCACCAGGTTCGATTCGCCGCCGATGAAAATCTGCACGCCCGTCGCCTTGCTCGACACGTCGAGCAGCTGCATCAAGCCCGTTTTTTGCTCGAACATGTCGAACATCTGGCGCAGCGAATGCATATTCGATGACAGATCGCTCACGCTGAGCAAGTTGCGTTCGCCGGAAATCACCATGTCGTCGCTATGGTCGGCCATCGCTTCGCTGCCCGCTTCCACGGCTGCCTGCATCAGGCTGCCCATGTCGTCGCGCAGCTGGCGCAGTTCGCCCCGCAGGCGCACGCGCACGGCATCGAACGACAGGCCGCCATAGTTCTGGTTGATGTAATTGGCCGATTGCACCAGTTGCGCCGGCGTGTAGTCAGCCTCCGTCAGCAATAAACGGTTCTGCACGTCGCCGCCCGGGGCAACGATGACGAGCAGGATGCGCTTTTCGGACAGGCGCAGAAATTCAATTTGCTGGAACACGGATTCGCGGCGCGGACTGAGCACGACGCCGGCAAACTGCGACAGCGACGACAGCATCTGCGCCGCATTGGCGATGGTTTTTTGCGGCTGCGGTGTCTGCAGACGCATGCGCGATTCCACCATATGCTCGTCCAGGTGCCGGACGGTCAGCAAGGTGTCGACAAAGATGCGGTAGCCGCGCGGCGTGGGGATGCGTCCGGCCGAGGTGTGCGGACTGGACACATAACCGAGCTCTTCCAGATCGGCCATGATGTTGCGGATGGTGGCTGGCGACAGGTCCAGGCCGGAAATTTTCGACAGGGCGCGCGAACCAACCGGCAGGCCGTCGGCGATATAGCGCTCGACCAGGGCTTTCAGCAGTGTTTGGGCACGGGTATCGAGTTGCATGGTGTCTCAGGTAAGCAAATATTCTTTAAACAAACATATTGTTAATCAAGCGGCAACGACAGCGGCCGAACGTGCAATAACAGCACCTATTATGCACGTTCGCCCGTCCGGCGGCGATCAATCTTCCAGTTGCCCCTGCAGCCACAGCAGCAACTCGTCAAAGTTGGCACAGATGGCGTCGGGCTGCACACCGGCGGCCAGGTGGGCGTCGCTGCCCTTGCGGTTCATCCAGATGGCACGCATGCCCGCGCCTTGCGCTCCCGTCACGTCGAAATACAAATCGTCGCCGACATACACGGCCTCGCTCGGCGCCACGCCCAGCGCGGCGCAGCCGGCCAGGAAGATGCTGGCATCGGGCTTGGCCACGCCAAACTCGCTGGCGGCGATGGACACCTTGAAATGCTGCGCCAAGCCGATAATTTCAAGGTCCGCATTGCCATTCGAGATGGAGCCGAGCAGCATGCGCTGGCGCATCCAGGCCAGGCCAGGCAAGACGTCGTCATACGGCTGGACGCGGTTGCGCGCGGCCAGGAAGTGCACGATGGCCTGCTCGACCAGGGCGGCATCCTCGCCGGCGGTCTCGAAGGCGGCCAGCAGGCCGGCGCGGCGCAACTCGATCAAATTGCCATGGAAATGCGGTTGCGCATTGAGCATGGCCAGGCGGTGCTGGCGCAGCACCTCGATGGAAAACTGCTGCGCCACCCTGGGCGCATGCGTGGCCAGCCAGTCGTGCAGCAGGGTTTCGGCGGCGGCAATCACGGGCGCGATGGGCCACAAGGTATCGTCGAGATCGAACAGGATGGCCTTGGGCGGCACGGCGGGTTTGACAGGGGCAAGGGACATGGGACTCACGGTGGATGCCGCGCCACGATGCGCAGGCTGCATGTATTGTCGCACCGATCGCCGCCGCCGGCATGGCCGCGTACCGTGAAATGGGGCCGGGCCAGCGCTTCCCGGCGAAAAATTGTTACAGGGTGATACAAGGCAAGATCATTCGGCTTGCCAGATAGACTAAAATAGGCGCCATTCCAATGCGGCGCCAGCGTCCGCGTTGCGCTACCCAACCTAATTCGTTTTGGAGAATGTATGAAAAATTTGTACCTGCGCTCGATGCTGGCGGCGGCTTGCGCCGTCACACTGGCAGCTTGCGGCGGCAGCGGCGGCAACCTGTATCTGAGTGGCCAAGTCTCCAATCTGGCAAAGGATGGCCTGATTCTGCTGAATGATGGCGAAAGATTGCCTGTTCCTGCGGGCCAGTCCTCCTTTGTTTTCACCAAGCTGGTCAAGACCGATGACCGCTACGACATCAGCATCGCGGAACAGCCAAAAGGCGCCGTTTGCAGCATTACCAATGGCAGCGGCAAGGCAACGAGCTATTCCGTGAGCACGACCGTGGTGAGCTGCACGACCAACACCTACCCGCTGAGCGGCAAGATCACGGGCCTGACCGCTGGCGGCTTGCGCCTGGTGATGGGCCCCAACGGCATCAGCCCCCTGGCTGGCACCGACTCCTACAAATTCGATTCGGTACCTGACGGCGCCCCATACAGTATTTCCATACTGCCTCCCCAGCCAACGGGCCTGAAGTGCCGCTTCCAGGGTTCCACCAGCACCGACGGCAGCGATACGGTCGGCACGATGGGCTCTGCCCCCACGATCGCAGCCACACTCGACTGCACGCCGCAGTAATCCTTGCGATCCGTCACCTAATTTTTGGAGAAATACATGAAGTTATCCTTCCTGCGCCCACTCGCCGCGCTGCTGCTGACCCTGGGACTGGCCGCTTGCGGCGGCAAGGCATCGTATGATGTCAGCGGCACCGTCAGCAACTTGAACAACAATGGCCTGATCCTCGCCAATGGCGGAGAAGAGCTGCCGATTGCAGCCGGCCAGACCTCGTTCACCTTTAAAAAGCGCATCGACTATGGCACCGACTACAACATCACCTTCAAGCAACAACCGGCCCATATGACTTGCGGCATCAGTGGTGGCTCCGGTTCGGCTGGCCATTACATCAACATCAGCGCCGCTGTTTCTTGTTCACAAAATACGTATAGCGTGAGCGGCACGATTTCTGGTCTGACGGTAGACGGCTTGGTACTGATTAACGGTAATGTAACAACCATAGTGGCCAAGGATGCCAAGACCTTTACCTTGAGCGGCGCTGTCGCCGATGGCACCACCTATGGCGTCGGCGTCTCCACCCAGCCGAAGGGGCTACTGTGCGTCGTACAGCCAGGCACAGGCGCTGGCACCATGGGCAGCGCCAACGTCACCAACGTACAGATCGCCTGTAATCCGGTCTGAGTTGCGGGAACGGTAGCCGCCATGCGGCTACCTGGAAGAGATATCACGTAAATCTATAATAGATATTCAAAAGATAAATTGGAGTTATATGTGGCGATGCAGCATAATGCATCTGTCTCCTCCAACTCTTCCAAGAATTGGATTTAGCCCGCTTTTACCAGCGGGCTTTTTTTTGCCCAAAATTTCTCAGGCGGCAGGCGTTTGCAAACCAGGCTGCAGCATCTGCACGATGCTGGAGAAATCCTGCTGCGCATAACCGGCTTGCGCATGCATCTGGTACAGCTGGCGCACCAGGCCGCCCAGTGGCGTGGGGGCGTTTGCCGACAAGGCCGACTGCTGCGCCAGGCCCAGGTCTTTCAGCATCAGCGCCGTGCCGAAGCCGCCCGTGTAATTGCGCGACGCGGGCGTGCCCTCCATGACACCCGGCCACGGGTTGTACACTTCCAGGGTCCAGTTGCGGCCCGAGCTCTTGGCCATGATGTCGGACAACACTTTCGGGTCCAGGCCATGCGCCACGCCCAGGTTCAGCGCCTCGGCCGTACCGGCCATCAAAATGCCTAGCAGCATGTTGTTGCAAATCTTCGCCACTTGGCCCGCGCCCGCCTCGCCCGCATGGAAGATGTTCTTGCCCATCTTTTCCAGCAGGGGTCGCGCCTGCTGCAAGGCCGCATCGCTACCGCCGACGATGAAGGTCAGGGTGCCAGCCGCCGCGCCCGCCGTGCCGCCCGAGACGGGCGCATCGATCATGGCAAAGCCACGCTCGCTGGCTGCCTGCGCCACCTGGCGCGCCACATCGGCGGCGATGGTGCTGCAATCGATGAACAAGGCGCCGGGCTTGGCCGAGTCGAGCACGCCCCCGGCGCCCAGGTACAGTTCCTGCACGTGCTTGTTGGCTGGCAGCATGGTGATGACGGCGTCGGCCGTCTGCACGGCTGCGCTGGCGGATGCTGCCGCCGTAGCGCCTGCTTCAACCAGCGACGCCACTGCCGCCGGCGCCAGGTCGAATACGGACACGTGGAAGCCGGCGGCCACCAGGTTGCGGGCCATCGGCGCACCCATGTTGCCCAGGCCGATGAAAGCGATATGTTGCATATATGTCTCCTGTTATTCTTTTACTGTAGGTCGCGCAAAGGATGGCTATCCCATGGCGCCGTGAAATATTCATTGAGATACGCTTCGCTGACCTCGGCCAGGCTGGCCGGCTGCCATTGCGGCGCATTGTCCTTGTCGATCAGCAAGGCACGTACGCCTTCGCTGAAGTCCGCGTGGGCGCAGCATTGCACGGCAACAATGAGTTCCAGCTGGAACACTTGCGCCAGACTCAGGTGAAGAGTGCGCTCACGCATGGCCCACACCAGGGCGGCCGAAGTGGGCGCGCCCTTGCCCAGTGCATGGGCCGCCTTTTGCAGCCAGGCCGAATCGCCGTCATAGGCGGCAATGGCGGCCACCACTTCGGGCAAGGTGGGCGCTTGCGTCAAGGCGGCGATGGCGTCGAAGTTGGCGCGCACTTCGGAGACGGGCAGCATGGACGCCGGGGCCGAGAAGCCGCGCAGCAAACGGCTCAGCTGCTGGTGGTTTGCGGGCGCATCCACTTGCCATTGCGCCAGCGCCAGCGCGTCGAGCACCATGGCGCGCTCTTCCTGGCGCAGGAAATAATCACCGAGGCCCGCAAACAGGGCGTCGGCCGCGTTCATAGGCGCGCCCGTCAAGCCCAGGAACAGGCCGCTGCGTCCCGGCATGCGGCCCAGGAACCAGCTGCCACCCACGTCCGGGAACAGGCCGATCGTAATTTCCGGCATGGCGATACGCGTGCTTTCCGTCACCACTTTGTGGCTGGCACCGGCCATCAGGCCCAGACCGCCGCCCATGACGATGCCGCCGCCCCACACCAGCAGCGGTTTCACATACGTATGGATACGGTGGTCGAGCCGGTATTCCTCGGCAAAGAAGGCCAGCGCCTGCGGGTTCGGTACGACGCCCGACTGCTCGACCACGGCAGTGCGCAAGCTGCGCACGTCGCCGCCGGCACAGAAGGCCTTGTCGGTCGACGACTGCAGCACCACGCAGGCGATGGCATCGTCACCGGCCCAGCGCACCAGCGCGCCATCGATGGCGCGGATCATCTCCAGCGTCAGCGCGTGCAGGGACTTCGGTGCGTCGAGGGTGATGACGCCCAGCTTCATGCCGCCGGGGCAGTCGCGTTCCTCGATCCTGACAGTTTCAATACTGACGGTCTCAACCATTCTTCCACTCCGCAGGACGTTTTTCCAGGAACGCTTGCACGCCCTCTTTCTGGTCTTGCGTATCGAACAGGCCCAGGAACAGGGTGCGTTCGTCGGGCAGGGAATTGACCAGCGGATGACTGCGCGCGCCCTGGATCAGGGTCTTGCATGCCGTCACGCTGCTGGGGCTCTGGCGCGCCACCTTGGCGGCCAGGGCCAGGGCCGTGGCGGCAGCCTTGCCGGTAGGCACAACTTCCTCGACCAGGCCGATGGCCAGGGCCTTGGCCGCATCGACTCTTTCGCCACATAAAATCATGCGCTTGGCCCAGCCTTCGCCCACCAGCCACGGCAAATGCTGCGTGCCGCCCGCGCACGGCAGCAAGCCGACGGACGCTTCCGGCAAGGCCATCTGTGCGTGTTCTTCGGCAATGCGGATGTCGCAAGCGAGCGCGCATTCGAGCCCGCCGCCCATGGCATAGCCATTGATGGCGGCGATGCTGACGCCGCGAAACGCGGACAGCGCCTCGAACGCCTCGCCAAACGCGGCGGCCATGGCGAACGCCGTGTCCTTGTTGCCGTCGGCAAACACTTTCAGATCGGCACCAGCCGAGAAGAACTTGGCGCCGCCGCCGGTGATCACCAGCGCATACACGTCCGGATCGGCATTCAGGTCGGCCACCAGCTGCGTCAGCGCGTTCAGGCTGGCCAGGGTCCACGTGTGGGCGGGCGGGTTGTCGAGGGTCACCAGGGCCGTGTGGCCACGGCGTTCCAGCAGCAGATTGGTATACACTTTGCTCATCGTAAGGTCTCCGTGGCGCCGTCTTTCAAAATCGCTCGCGCGACGATCAGGCGCATGATTTCATTCGTCCCTTCCAGGATTTGATGTACGCGCGTGTCGCGCACGTGGCGCTCAAGCGGGTACTCGCGGATGTAGCCGTAGCCGCCGTGCAATTGCAGCGCATCGTTGGCGACATTAAAACCCACATCCGTGGCGAAACGTTTGGCCATGGCGCAATACGCGGTGGCGTCCGGGCTTTCCTGGTCCAGTTTCCAGGCCGCCAGGCGCACCATCTGGCGCGCCGCCACCAGTTCCGTCAGCATATCGGCCAGCTTGAATTGCAAGGCCTGGAACTGCGCCAGTTCGCGGCCGAATTGCGTGCGCTCCTTCATGTACGCTTGCGCCCGCGTCAAGGCCGCCTGCGCCGTGCCCACCGAGCACACGGCGATATTGATGCGCCCGCCATCGATACCCTTCATGGCAATGGCAAAACCTTCGCCTTCCGCGCCCAGCAAGTTACCAACAGGCACTTTCACCTGGTCGAAGCTGATGATGCGCGTAGGCTGGCTGTTCCAGCCCATCTTTTCTTCTTTCTTGCCATACACGATGCCGGGCAAGTTCGCCGGCACGGCAAACGCGGAAATGCCGGCCGCGCCTTCGCCGCCGGTTCTCGCCATGACGATCAGCATGTCCGTCTGGCCCGCGCCGGAGATAAACGCTTTCGTGCCGTCCAGCACATAAAAGTCGCCATCCCTGACAGCTTTGGTGCGCAAGGACGCCGCGTCGGAACCCGACTGCGGTTCCGTCAGGCAATAGCTGGCCAGCTTCTGGCCGGCGGCCAGGGCTGGCACCCACTCGTCGCACAGGGCTTCCGATCCCCAGCGCGACAGCATCCACGTGGCCATGTTGTGTATCGTGATGTAGGCCGTGGTCGAGGTGCAGCCGCCGGCCAGCTCCTCGAAGACGATGGCCGCATCCTGGCGGCTCAAGCCCAGGCCGCCCCAGCGCTGCGGCGTGTACAGGCCGCAAAAGCCCATCTCGCCCGCCTTGGCAATCGTTTCCACGGGGAAGATCGATTCCGCATCCCAATGCGCCGCGTGCGGCGCCAGTTCGCCTTCGGCGAACGCGCGCGCCGCCTGCTGAAACTCGCGCTGCTCGTCGCTCAATTCAAAGTCCATGGCAACTCCTTACTTGAGGCTGATGGTGGTGTTGACCTTGCCCACCGAGGCCGCGTCCGTAAACCAGCGCTGGGTAATCGTTTGCGTCTGCGTGTAGAACAGCACGACTTGCTTGCCGAACGGACCCAGATCGCCCAGTTTCGAGCCGCGCGAACCCGTAAAGCTGAACAGGGGAACAGGCACGGGAATGGGCACGTTGATGCCGACTTGCCCCACGTCAATTTCTTCCTGGAAATAGCGCGCGGCCGCGCCGCTTTGCGTAAACAGCGCCGTGCCATTGCCGTTCGGATTCGCGTTCACCAGGGCGATCGCTTCATCGAGGGTATCGACTTCGACGACGATCAAGACCGGGCCAAAGATTTCCTGGTCATACACGACCATGCCGGGTTTCACGCCGGAAAGGATGGTCGGGCCGACGAAGTTGCCGTTCGGATAGCCATCGACCTTCACGTCGCGGCCATCGAGGGTCAGCACCGCGCCTTGCTCGATGCCCTTGGCGACCAGGCTGAAGACGCGCTCTTTCGCCGCGCAGGAAATCACGGGGCCCAGGTCAGGATTGTCCTTGCCCGCACCGACCGTCAAGGTTTGCGCCTTGGCGGACAGTTCCGGCAGCCACTCGCGCGCCGCACCCACCAGCACGGCCACGGAAGCGGCCATGCAGCGCTGGCCGGCTGCGCCGAAACCGGCGCCCAGCAGCTGGTTCAGTGTCTGCTCCTTGTTCGCGTCAGGCAAGACGACGGCGTGGTTCTTGGCGCCCATCATGCATTGCGCGCGCTTGCCGTTCAGGCTGGCGCGCTGGTACACATGCGTGCCCACCTTGCTCGATCCCACGAACGAAATCGCCTTGATGTCCGGGTGGTCGCACAGGGCGTTGACCACGTCTTCGCCGCCGTGAATCACGTTCAGCACGCCTGCCGGGATGCCCGCCTGCAGGGCCAGGCGCACGAGTTTTTCCGTCACCAGCGGATCTTGCTCCGATGGTTTCAGCACGAAGGTATTGCCGCAGGCAATTGCCATCGGGAACATCCACAGGGGGATCATGGCGGGAAAGTTGAACGGGGTAATGCCGGCGCACACGCCCAGCGGCTGCATCACGCTGTAGGTATCGACGCCGCCGGCCACGTTTTGCGCGTATTCGCCCATTTGCAGGGTGCCGATATTGGCGGCATGCTCGACCACTTCCAGGCCGCGGAACACGTCGCCTTCCGCGTCGAGCAGGGTCTTGCCCTGTTCCATCGTCAAGGTGGCGGCCAGGTCGGCCATGTTTTCGCGGATCAGTTGCTGCAATTTGAGGAAAATGCGCGCGCGTGCGCCGATCGGCGTCTTGCGCCAGGTCTTGAAGGCGCGCTGGGCCGAGGCGATGGCGGCATTGACTTCATCGGGCGTGGCAAACGGCACACGCGCCAGCACTTCCTGCGTGGCCGGATTGACGACGTCGCGCCAGACGGTGGTTTGGGATTCAACCCACTCGCCGTTGATCAACAGTGGAACGGTCGGAACGTTATTGGCAGCAGCGGTTTGCGTGGTCACTCGGTGTCTCCTGGTTTTATGGATAGGTCTGTTTGCATTATTCGCACAATACGGGCCGCAAACAAGGCGTGAAAATGCGAGATAATGCAAAGCTGAATCTGTTAATCTGCAAATATTGTAAATTTGCAGATTCCACAAACCGGGGAAGAGGAAGCGCGATGGCAAAGGTTTTCATGGGCGTGCGCCTGCAGCGGCTGCGCGAAGAACGGCGCATGACGCAGGTGGCGCTGGCCAAGTCCCTGGGCATTTCGCCCAGCTATCTGAACCAGATGGAGCGCAACCAGCGCCCGCTGACGGTGCCGATTCTGTTGCGCATCGGCACGGTACTGGGGGTCGATCCGCAAATTTTCTCCGAACACGACAGCGCCAGCCTGGTGGCCGACGTGCGCGACGTGTTCGGCGAATTGCCCGACGCGCCGCCCACCTCGATGGCCGAACTCAAAATGCTGGTGGAAAACATGCCGGAACTGGCGCGTTCCATCCTGCTGCTGCAGCGGCGCTACCGGGTGATGGCGGAACGGGCTGACACGCTGGCCGCGCGCCTCGACGACGGCAGCCGTGGCGCCAGCTCGGCGGCGCCCTCCACGGACGAGGAAGTGCGCGAATACCTGAACCGGCGGCAAAACTATATCGATGAGCTGGACCGGGCGGCCGAACTGGTGGCGGGCGAACTCGATCCGCAGCTGCGCGCGCTCGACGCGCTGCAAAGCCGCTTGCTGTCGCGCCACGGCGTCAAAGTGCAGCTATCCGATGGCGACGCGGGCATGGTGCGCAAGCATCGCTTTGATGCCCAGCAACACATCCTGTGGCTGCCCGACACCCTGACGGGCGGCCAGCGCGCCTTCCAGATGGCGGCGCAAATCAGCCTGCTCGAGCACAGCGAGCTGATCGATGCCCTGGTGCTGGCGGCGGGATTTTCCGGCGCGGCCGCGCAAACGAGCGCGCGCCTGGCATTCTCGAATTACTTTGCCGGCGCCCTGCTGATGCCATACCAGCGCTTTTTGCAGGCGGCGGAAACGCGCGCTTACGATATCGAGCGCCTGGCGCACCAGTTCGGCGTGGGTTTCGAAGCTGTGTGCCACCGTTTGAGCACCATGCAGCGCCCCGAGGCAGCGGGACTGCCCTTCTTCTTCGTGCGCGTCGACCGCGCGGGCAATGTCTCGAAGCGCCAGTCGGCCACGGACTTTCACTTTTCGCGGGTGGGCGGCACCTGCCCCCTGTGGATCGTCTACGACGCCTTCAGCCATCCGGGCCAGGTGCTGACGCAAGTGGCCAGCATGCCCGACGGCTGCACCTATTTATGGATCGCGCGCCAGGTGAGTACGGCCTCGCCAGGCTTCCGCGCGCCGGGCAAGACCTTTGCCGTGGCACTGGGCTGCGACATCTCGCAGGCGCACCGGCTGATTTACTCAAAGGGGCTCGATTTGCACGACCCTTCCAGCGCCACGCCCATCGGCACGGGCTGCAAGGTGTGCGAGCGCCAAAGCTGCCCGCAGCGGGCGTTTCCGTCCTTGCTGCTGCCGCCGCCCGTTTCAGCTTAGGAGGCGTCAACCACGCGGGCGCGCAGCGCGTCGAACTCGCGCGTAAAATCGGCGCGCCAGTCGCGCCGCGTACTCTCATCGATCCAGGCCGCGTCCAGGCCGTTCAACATGAAGCCGCGCATGTCATCCAGGCCGAAACCGAATTCACGCATCATCATCCAGGCGCCCGTTGGCGTCACGTGATGCAGGGTCGGGTCGTCCGTGTTCGGATGCAGTTTCAGGCCCAGCTTGGCCATGGCGCGAATCGGGTGATCCAGCGCCCAGCGCTCGGGCGCCAGCGTGCGCAGATAATACGAATTGGTCGGCACGACCGTAAACACCAGGCCACGCTCGACGCAGCGCTGCGCCAGTTCCGGGTTGTCGACAATCGTGTAGCCATGGTCGACACGGTCCACCTGCAATTGCTCGATGGCCGTCGCCACGTTCATCCACGGCATGCCGAATTCACCCGCATGCGCCGTGCATTTGAAGCCGGCTTCGCGCGCGGCCCGGTAGGCTTCGATGAAGAGTTCCGGCGGGCGGTCGTTTTCGCGGTAGTCGATGCCGATGCCGATGACTTCCGGCGCGCGGTGCGCCTTCATCCATTCCACCATCTGCACGGCTTCGGCGGGAGCGGCTTCGCGGTCGATGCTGGGAATCAAACGGCCGATCACGCCAAAATCGCGCTGCGCGTCGCGGATGGCGGCCACGATGGCGTCTTGCGCCGCGTCATAGCGGATGCCCGAGACGCGCACGGTGCCGGTCGGGTTCCAGAAGAATTCCGCATAGCGCACGCCGTGGCCATGCACGTCTTCCAGATATTCATACGTGAGGCAATACAGGTCGGTCGGCGAAACGATCAGGTGCGCGTCGAGCGCGCGCAGCACGCGCAGCACGCCCACCGGTTTGTCGCCGCGCGTATAGAACGCGTCGATTTCCTCGGGGCTGACGACATTGCCCGTCTTGGCGGCCAGCGCGCGGAAAGTTGCCTGGCGCACCGTGCCAAACAGGTGGCAATGCAGCTCCACCTTCGGCATGGCGCGTAAAAACTGTTCGATGCTCAGGGGTGAATTAGACATGAAGCTCGTTTCGTAGTGAAGTGGGTCAGACGAGAATGGCAGCCAGGCGGCGCATCAGGCGCTCGATGGCGGCCGGGCCGTCGGCCAGCATCGCCACTTGCGTGTTGATGGGCGCGCGGCGCGGCACGCGGAACTCGCACACCGTCATGCCGCGCGTCAGTTCGCCCGTCAATTCGATGGCCACGTGGGCGCTCTGGAACTGGAATAGCTGCGGCGCTTCCAGGTACAAGGCCACCACCGGGTCGTACATCGGCATGGGCACGGAACCGTCGGCACTGCGGATGCGCACATACGCTTCCAGGTAGCCAGCCAGACGCTGCGCGCGCGGCGTGCCGATGGCGCGCAGGCGCTGCACTTCCCCGTTCGTCACCAGCAACTGGCGGCACAGGTTCAAACCGAACATGCGCAGCGCAATGCCGGACTTGAACACCTGAGCAGCCGCTTCCGGGTCCGCATAGATATTGAATTCGGCCGCCGCCGTGTGGTTGCCCTGGTCGGTCGAACCGCCCATCAGGATGATTTCAACGATTTTTTCCGCGATGTCGGGCGCCTTGGCCAGTGCGGTTGCGATATTGGTCATCGGCGCGATCGCCATGATGGTGATCTGGCCAGGATACTTGCGCACGGCGGCGATCAGCGCGTCGACGGCGTGACCGGCAGCATCCGTGGCGGCGCCCGGCGGCAGGATCTCGCCCGTGGTCGGCATGCCGCTGTCGCCGAGGATGCGCTGCGCCGTTTCGATCACGCCGGCCAGCGGCTGCTCGCAGCCGCGATAAATCGGTACCGTCAAACCGTCATGCGCCTTGATGCGCAAGGCATTGTCGTAGGTGATATCGACGGGCGCATTGCCCACCACCACGCTCACGCCCAGCCACTCGATATCGGGATTGCTGCCAAGCAGCAACATCGTCAGCCAGTCGTCGAAACCGGGATCGGTGTCGAGCCAGATCTTTTTCAAGGCTTGGGTCATGCTGCGCTCCATTCAGAAATCACGCGCCCAGCCACAGGGCGCTGTCGGACGGCAGCACGAAGGACACGGCCGTGCCTTCGCGCCAGGTGGCGCCGCCGGCCGCGCAAATGCCCTTGACCTGGCCCAGCGGCGTTTGCAGCAGGTATTCGACGGTGTCGCCGAGGAAGCCCCGTGCCAGCACGGTGCCAGGATACTGTCCTGCTGCGTCGTCGGCGGCGCAGACGCGCACCTTGTCCGGACGCCAGCCCAGCACCGTGGTGCCGGCCGCGACGAGGGAGGTGTACGGCAGGCTGGCGCCCGCGTGGTGCAGCGCGCCATCGCGGTAGTCGAACAGATTTTCAAAACCCATGAAGTTGGCGACGAAACGCGTCGACGGCGTATTGAAGACGGCTTCCGGCGTGGCCAGCTGCTCGATGCGCCCGCCGTTCATGACGACGATGCGGTCGGATAGCGCCAGCGCTTCTTCCTGGTCATGCGTCACGTACAGCATGGTGATGCCCAGTTCGCGCTGGATGCGGCGCAGCTCGGCGCGCATCTGCACGCGCAGCTTGGCGTCCAGGTTCGACAGCGGTTCATCCAGCAGCAGCAGGGCCGGTTCGACGACGATGGCGCGCGCCAGCGCCACGCGCTGCTGCTGGCCGCCGGACATCTGCGCCGGCAAGCGGGTTTCAAAACCCGTCAGTCCCACGGCGGCGATCACCGCTTCCACTTTCGTTTTCAGCAGGGCCGGCGCGACCTTGCGCAGGCGCAAACCAAAAGCGATGTTGTCGTACACATTCAGGTGCGGAAACAGCGCGTACGACTGGAACACCATGCCGATATTGCGTTTATTCGGCGCCAGCTTGCCGATTTCGCGGCCATCGAGCACGATGCGGCCCGACTGCAGCGGCATCAGGCCGGCGATGGCGCGCATGGTGGTGGTCTTGCCGCAGCCGCTGGGGCCCAGCAGGGAAATCAGTTCGCCCTGCTCGACGTGCAAGTCCAGGTCTTTCACGGACGTCGTGTTCTTGGCGTAGCCGAGGTTCAGCTTGTGCAGTTCCAGATAACTCATCGTGTGTTGCCTCTTACATGTATTTAGAAATGCCCAGCACCTTCTCGGTCACCATCACGAAGGCCATGGTGAACAAGACCAGCAAGGTCGACAGGGCAGCGATCGACGGGTCGAAGCTGTTTTCCATATGCCCCAGCATCTCGATGGGCAAGGTGCTGATGCCCGGTCCCGTCAGGAACAGCGAGACGGGCACCTGGTTGAACGAGGTGACGAAGGCGAGGAAGAAGGCAGCGATCACGGCGTTGCGGATATTCGGCAGCACGATCATGAAGAACGCGCGCAGGCGCGACGCGCCCAAGGTGATGGCGGCATCCTCGATATCCACGCGCAAATTCACCAGGCTGGCGTACACCACGCGCACCGAGTACGGAATCAACAGGGCGATATGGCCGATCAAGAGGCCCACGTACACGGGCGCGTTGATGGTCAGGACCAGGTGGTGCAGCAAGCCCAGGCCGACGAGGATGGCGGGAATGATCAGCGGCGACGTCAGGATCTGGCGGATGGCGCCGATGCCGGGGGGCGGCATGCGCGAAAACGCATACGCGACGGGAATGCCCAGCAACAGCGCGATGACGGTGGCGATCAGGCCGATTTCCAGGCTGGTCTGGAAAGCGCGGCGGAACTCGGGCGCCGCCCACACTTCCAGAATCCAGCGCAGCGAATACGACTCGGGCGGGAAGGCCAGCGTTTCACCGCCGGAAAAGCCCGCCAGCACGACGATGGCGAAAGGCCCCAGCAGGAACAAAAACACCAGCCACAGGACGGCGCGCGAAAACAGGCTTTCTTTCATACAGAGCTCCGGCTCGAGGAAATACGTTTAAGGCCGGCATTCACCAGCAGGGTCATGCAGACGAGGATGACGGCGATCACATTCGCGGCACCAAAATCGCTCTCCACGCTGACCTTCTGGTACAGCAGCGTTTCCAGCATCAGCACCTTGGTGCCGCCCAGGAGGGCCGGCGTCACATAGGCCGTCACGCAGCCCGTAAACACCAGCGTGCCGCCAACCACCAGGCCTTCCTGCGTCAGCGGCAGGGTGACCTTGCAAAACACTTGCCATGGATTCGCGCCCAAAGTCGCCGCAGCCGGTTCCACGTCGCGCGGCAGGTTTTCCAGCGCACCGGCCAGCGACATCAGCATCAGCGGCAGCAGCAATTGCAGCAAGCCGACAAACACGGCGAACTCGCTGAACAGCAAACGCAGGGGCTCGTCCGTGAAACCCATGTTGACCAGCGCCGCGTTGAGGGCGCCATTACGCCCAAGCAAGACGATCCAGGCATAGGTACGCGCAATCGGCGAGACCATCAGCGGCAGAATCATCATGCCCACCACCAGGCCGCGCCACTTCGGCGACACGCGCGCCACGGCTTGCGCGGCCGGGTAGCCGAGGATGATGGCCGCCAGCGTCACCAGCGCGGCGATGCGCAGGGTGCGCCAGAAGATGGTGCGGTTGAATTCCTGCGAGAAGAATTCAATGAAGCGGTCAACGCCCCACTGCATGCCGTCGCCGACACGGAAGGCGTCAACCAGCAAGGCCAGCACGGGCAGCAGGAAGCAGACGACGATAAAGATCAGCGCCGGCAGGACCAGCAGCAGTCCCAGGCGCTTTTTTGGATCAGCAAACATGGTGTTTTCTCCTCGTCACCACTATTTGCTCATGGCCTTGTTCCACTGCGTCATCCAGTTGCTGCGCTGCTTGAGGATGGTTTCCGGCTTGACGAACTTCAGCGAGCTGATTTGATCGGCGCCATAGGTATTGAATTGTGCGGCCGCCACCGACAGGCGCACGTCCCTGTTGACGGGCGAGTCGACCAGGTTAGTCGCCAGCTGCGTCTGCACTTCCTTGGAGAGCCAGAAATCCATCAGCTGGTAGGCCAGGTCCGCATTCTTCGAACCGGCCACGATGCCCATCACGTTCATGCCGGCCGCCTGGCCTTCGGCCGGGATGCTCCATTTCAGGGGCAGGCCCGTCTTGAGCATTTGCGACCAGGTAAAGCGCGCCACGGGCGCGGCCCAGATTTCATCCTGCGCGAACAGGGCAGCGAGCTGCGCGCTGTTCTTCGAGAACGTGACGACGTTGCCCTTCATGCCAACGATCTTGGCAAAGCCGGTGGCGTAGTCGTCCGTCTTGCCGCCCCAGGCCGCATCGGCCATGCGCAGCATCAATGGGCCCTGCGTGGTGCTCACGTCGGGGAAGGCCACGCGGCCCTTCAGTTCGGGGCGCCACAGGTCCTTCCAGGACGTCAGCGGGGCAATCTTGTCGCTGCGGTACACCAGGCCTACCGAATACAGCGTGTAGCCGACGGCGTAGTTGCCGCCGATGGGGTTTTTCGCTACGTCGTACAGGGCCTTGTAATTGCTCAGTTTGGCGTAATCCATGGGCTGGATGACGCCCTTTTGCGCCGCTTCCAGCATGCCGGAATCGGACAGCAGCACCAGGTCGATCACCGGATTCTTGGCGTGCACCACCAGCTTGGCGATGCGGTCCGCATTATTCCCTGTTTCCACCTTGATATCGCAACCGCACTTGGCCTTGAATGGCTCGTACACATACTTCATGAACAAGGGCTGGGCAATCGGATAGGCCGAAATGACCAGCTCGCGTTTTTCCGCGTGGGCGGCGTTGGCCAGCAAGCCTAGGCTCAACGCCAACATGAGGTGCTTTTTCAAGATGCTTCCTTTCAGGGGGCGGCGCTGCGGGACAGCGCCTGTAAAAATGAATCAGACTCAGAAATAATGTCGCATGCCGACGATCAGGACACTTTGCGTCTTGCCGCCCGCGGCACCGAAACCAAACACGCGGGCGAACGTCGCATCGCCGGCCGCTTTCTGGTAGCTCCAGGTGATGGCGACATCGGTGCGCTTGGACAGGAAGTAATCGGCCTGGAAGTTGACCTGATGCCATTTCGGCGTCTTGTTGATCACGTCATATTTCCCGGTGGTATAGAAATACGACGCGCCCAGGTTCAGCGCTTCCGTCAGCTTGTGGTTCACGTTCAGATCCACGTTTTGCAGGGTCAGATTGCTTTGGTCCAGGTAGTGGTAGCGCACGTTGGTGTACAGCGCGCCAAACTTGGTCCTGCCCACATTATAAAAGCCTCCCGTGCCGGCGATGGCCTGGCTGTCCACGCCGGCGCCCTTGACGGCGCTTTTATTGAAGATCAACAGGGAACTGCCATAGTCGTTGCCGATGGCGCCATTCGGCGCATCGGGGCTGTTCGGGTGGTCCATCTTGGTGTAGGCGACGGCCCAGCTGAAGGCATCAACCTTGTAGCCGGCGCCCATGCTGTAGACGCGGTTGCGGTTGGAGTCTGCCGGGTTTTCGCTGAAACCGTACAAGCCCGTGAACGACAGGTTGCTGATGTTCGGGCTGACATACTTGACGGCATTTTGCACGCGCAGGTTGTTGTAGCCATTGTCGTTGTCGCCGATGTGCACGCCGTTACTGGCGATGACCACCGGGCCCAGCAGATCCTTGACGGCTTCGTACTGGCGCCCCAGGGTCAGGGTGCCCTTGTCATTGCTGGACAAACCCACATACGACTGGCGGCCGAACAAACGGCCGCTCTGCGACGCCGTGCCCGTCATCACATTAAAACCGTTTTCCAGCACGAAGATAGCCTTGGTGCCGTCGCCCAGGTCTTCCTGGCCGCGGAAACCGATGCGGGGATTCTGATTCGTGCCGCTCAGCGCATGCGTGCGGCTGCCGCTACCCTCATCCGACACATAGCCGATACCGGCCGACAGCAAGCCATACACTTGCACGCTGCTTTGCGCCTGCGCCGCACCCTGTGCCGCCAGCAAGCCACCCACCACCACCGTTCCCGTCATCCATTTGTTCATCGCCGCCACCCTAAAAAGAATACACCCTGAGTTTTTTTGGAATTATTGTATTGATGCGTCCCTTGCCTGACGCGCCGCCGCACGTGCCGGCGCCGCATTCCAGGCGCTTCTCCTGAATATTATTGCTTTCAAGACAAGTAAAGACCAGTCCAGAATATGGTAAATTGCGGGATAAGAAAATTTGTTTATTTTTATAAATCCATTACTTTTTCTAATAAGCAACGCCCATGCATGAACTGAGCAAGAAGATTTCCTTACGACATTTACAAGCGTTTGCCACCCTGGCCCGGGTAAACAGCTTCAGCAAGGCTGCACAGGAATTGTGCGTGACCCAGCCAGCGCTCAGCGCCTCGATCAAGCTGCTGGAAAATCAGCTGGGAAAAAAGTTGTTTAACCGCACAACCCACCAGCTGGAACTGACGCGCGAAGGCAAGCTGGCGCTCGACTACGCCACGCATTTATTGAATACGGCGAGCAACACCTTTGCCGATATCCAGCGCGCCATCGGCAGCGGCCGGCACCGCATCCGCATCGGCGCGATCCCGTCGGCCATGGCGATGACGGCCGTGGTGGTGGCGCGCTACAGCGAGCAGCATGGCGATGAAGTGGAAATCGTCCTGTCGGACATGCCCAACGATGGCTTGCTGCACGCGCTGCATTCGGGCCAGCTGGACTTTTGCGTGGGCATCGAGGTGCCCGGTTCCGTCTCGCTGGAAAGCGTGGGCTTGTTCGAAGACGAGCTGGTGCTGGTGACGGCTGGACGCCATGCGCTGGCGCCGCTCAAGGAAGTACGCTGGGAGCAGCTGGCGGGGCAGGAAATCGTCGTGTTTACCAAGGGCAGCATCTGGGAATTCGCCTCGAGCGCGCTGCGCCAGCATGGCTTGAGCCCGTCGAGCCTGTACCAGATGATACACAGCGAATCGCTGTACGGCGTGGTGCGCGCCGGCATCGCCGTGGGCATCATGCCCAGCCTGTACACGACGTTCCTCAACGACGAGGATCTGCACGTGGCCCCCCTGCGCCAGCCCACCTGCAAGCGCAAGATCGCCTTGATGCGGCGCAATGAAATCAGCCGCAACCACCATGTGGACGATTGCTTCCTCGCGTTACGCAAGGATCTGCAACAGGTCGACCAGTGGTTTTAAGTTAAGCCGGGGCTTTCAGCAAATTCGCCAAAGCAACATACTGCTCCAGGCCCACGGTTTCCGGGCGCTTGGTCGGGTCGATGCCGGCCGCCTTGATCTGCTCTTCCGTAAACATCCCGGCCAGGCAGTTGCGGATCACCTTGCGGCGCTGCGAGAAGGCCTTCATGACGACCGCTTCCAGCGTCGCCTGGTCGCACGCCAGGCGCTCGGCCACGGGGATCATGCGCACGATGGCCGATTCCACCTTCGGCGGCGGATCGAAGGCCGTCGGCGGCACGATGAACATCAAGGTCATGTCGTAGCGCCATTGCAGCATCACGGACAGGCGGCCAAACGCCTTGCTGCCAGGCTCGGCCACCATGCGTTCGACGACCTCCTTTTGCAGCATGAAATGCTGGTCTTTCACCAGCGGTGCGAAGTCCGCCAGGTGGAACAGCAGTGGACTGGAAATGTTGTACGGCAAGTTGCCCACGATGCGCAACTTCTGGCCGGCCGGCACGGGAATTTGCGCAAAATCGAATTTCAGCGCGTCGCCCGAGTGGATTGTCAGCTTGGCCGGATTGAAGGTCTTTTCCAGGCGCACGATCAGATCGCGGTCCAGTTCCACCACATGCATGTGCTTCAGGTGGCGCAGCAACTGCTCCGTCATGGCGCCCAGGCCGGGGCCGATCTCGACCATGGCGTCGTCCTCCTGCGGCGCGATGGCGGCCGTGATGTCGTTGAGGACGAAGCGGTCGTGCAGGAAGTTCTGGCCAAAGCGTTTGCGGGCAACGTGTTTCATATTCTGTTTTTCTATTCTAGAGGCGGTGTAGCGGGGTAAAACCGGTGGGGTTCAGGCGCGGGTGCTGGCGCGCAGCATGTCGAGCGCCGTTTGCAGCGCTTGCTCCATGCTGTGGCAATCGGCCAGCCCCAGCCCTTGCGCGGCCAGGTCCAGCGCCGTGCCATGGTCGACCGAGGTGCGGATCAGCGGCAAGCCCAGGGTGATATTGATGCCGCGCCCGAAGGTGGCGTATTTCAGCACGGGCAAGCCCTGATCGTGGTACATGGCCAGCACGCAATCGGCGTCGGCCAGGTATTTGTGCTGGAACAGGGTGTCGGCAGGGTACGGTCCGCGCGCATCGATGCCGCGCGCTTGTGCCGCAGCAATCGCCGGGGCGATGACATCGATTTCCTCGCGTCCCAGATAACCGCCCTCGCCCGCATGCGGATTCAGGCCGGTCACCAGGATGCGCGGCGCGGCGATGCCGAATTTCTGCTGCAAGTCCGTCTGAATGATATCCAGGGTGACGGCCAGGCTGTCCAGGGTGATGGCAGCGGACACGTCCTTCAATGGCAAATGCGTGGTGGCCAGCGCCACGCGCAGGGTCGGTTCGCCATGTCCCGGTTCGCCGGCCAGCATCATCACCACTTGCGCTGTGTTGGTTTTTTCTGCCAGGTATTCCGTATGGCCGGAAAAGGCCACGCCGGCGTCGTTGATCGTACTCTTTTGCAAGGGCGCCGTGACCATGGCGCCAAACCAGCCGGCTTCGATACCTTCCACGGCCGCGTCCAGGGTCGCCAGCACGGAGCGCCCGTTTTCCTTGTTGAGTACGCCAGGAATGACATTATTGACAGTCGGAATATCGATCACGGCCAGGCGGCCGGGTCCGAAATGCGGCAGGCCGTTGTTGCGCACGGCTTGCAGCGACAGCGCTGCCAGGCGGATCTCCGGGTCGATCAGGCTGGCCGTCAGCGCCAGGAAGGCGGCGTCGCCCAGCAGGATGACTGTGACTTCATTGCGCATGGCCCAGGCCGCGCGTATGGAGATTTCCGGGCCGACACCGGCCGGTTCGCCACAGGTAATGGCGATGGCCGGGCGGCGTGCAACGGGCAAGTTACTCATGCGCAAATAGTCGGCAGCATTACTGGTCGTCCGCGCGGAATTCGACGTAGGCACGGTCGCGTACTTCGCGCGCCCAGTTTTCCGTCGCTTCTTCCAGTTTGCGTTCGCGCAAGGCGTTGCGTGCGGCGCTGCGCTGCTTCTCTTTCGAGACGTCGTCGCTCTTGCGTTCCAGCACTTCGATCAGGTGGAAGCCAAAGCTCGATTCGATCGGCTCGCTCACTTCGCCCGGTTTCAGCGCATTCATCGCCGTTTCAAATTCCGGCACGGTGTCGCCTGGATACAGCCAGCCCAGGTCGCCGCCCTTGGCGGCCGAACCATCATTCGAGAACAAGCGGGCCAGGTCTTCGAACTTGGCCGCCTTGTTGTCCAGGCGCTCTTTCAATTCGGCCAGTTTGCGCTTGGCTTCGGCAGCCGACAGGGTCGGCGTAATTTTCAGCAAGATGTGGCGCGCATGCGTCTGCTGCACGGCGGCCACCGCTTGCGCTTCAGCCGCGCTGCGGCGATCCACCAGTTTCAAAATATGGAAACCGGTATTGCTCTTGATGATGGGCGTGATCTGGCCCGGCTTCAACTTCAGCAACTGTTCCGTGAACAAAGGCGGCAAACGGTCGCTATTGCGCCAGCCGATATCGCCGCCGCTCAGCGCATCGCTGGCGTCGGAATAGGTGGCGGCCATCTTGGCAAAATCGGCGCCCGTGCGCAACTGGCGGCTGACTTCTTCGGCGCGCGCGCGGCGCGCGGCGATCTGTTCAGGGCTGGAGTTTTCCGGAATGCGCACGAGAATCTGCGCCAGGTTCAGCTCGACCTGTTCGCTGGCCGCCGCTTTTTCCGCTGCCAGGAAGTTATCCACTTCGGAATCGGAAATCTGGATCTTGGCGTCGACTTCATGCTCGCGCAAGCGCTGCATGATGATTTCATCGCGAATTTCTTCGCGGAAGGTCGCAAACGGCGTGCCTTCTTTTTCCATCTGATTGCGCAGCTCTTGCACCGTCATCTTTTGCTGTTCAGCAATACGGCCAATCGCGCGGTCCAGGGTCAGGTCATCCACGCGCACGCCCATTTCCTTGGCCAGCTGCATTTGTGCGCGCTCAACAATCATGCGTTCCAGCAATTGGCGACGCAGGTCGGCGGGATCAGGCAAGGGCACGTTTTGCGCCTTCATGCGCTGCTCGACGCTCTTGATGCGGGCCGCCACTTCATTGCGCGTGATCACATCGTCATTGACGACGACGGCGATGGAGTCGATGCTCTGGCCACTGCTCGAGGCCGGCGGGGTGAAACCCTTGACCGGTGCTGGCGTGGCAGCAGCGGGCTTGCTCGCAGGCGCTGGTGCAGCCTGTTGCGCCCAGACACTACTGGTCGTGGCGCCGGAAATGGCGCACAACAAAACCGTTGCAATTTTGAGTTGGTGCATACTGGCATTACGCATAATGTGTAGAGCGCTCATGAGTTCAGGTGAATAAAAAAACCGGTTTGTGCCAGCGCCGGGAACACCGGCAGCGGCAACGGTGCCTATCTTAACGGAGTGGCTGGCTCAGTGCCTGGTAACCGGGGATGGTTTTTGTAAAAGTTTCCAAGCCATTCGCGCCCAGACCCAGTCCATTCGACAAGCCCGTCAATTCCAGCTGGAAGAAGATCGGCGTCGAGACAGTCTTGGCCGTCGTCACGAAACGCTGCGCGCCCATGCGGAACACCCAGCAGTCGCCCTTGTACTCCAGGCCGACCAGGCTTTCCAGCATGCTGCGCTCCTTCACGGAGTAACTGATGCGTCCCACGCCATACAGGCGGTCCGTCAACGGCCATTGGGTCGACACTTCAACGTTACGCCAACCAGTATCTCCACGCTGGAAACGACTGCCAAAATTCAATACTTTCTTGGCACCAGGCTGATATTGCAAGGTGTAGTTGTAGTTCATCAACTGGCGATCGCTGGGATTGTACTGCACCAGGCTGTCGACGGTCCAAGTCTCGGACACGCGGCCCGTTGCTGCCAGCAGGATATCCGAACGCGACTGGTTGACGGGCGTGCTCGAATCGAGTTGCACGCGCTGGTCGGCAAAGTAGAAACGCTGGCCGAAAGTCAGGCGCATGCGTTCCGTTCCATCGGACTGCAGGAAACGCGATACCAGGGCGGCGGTGACCTGGTTGGCGTCGCCGATGCGGTCGCTGCCGACAAAACGGTTTTCCGTGAAGATCTGCGTCAGGTTGAACGTCCCAGCGGCCGTATCGAATTTCGGAAACTGAGACTGGTCACGGTATGGCGTGTAGACGTAGAACAGGCGCGGCTCCAGAGTTTGCGTGCCGCCCTTGGCGCCAAACAGATTCGTGTCGCGTTCAAACACCAGGCCGCTGTCGACCGAGAAGGTTGGCACGGCGCGCGTAAACGACGTATCCGCAAACTTCGCCTTGGTCCTGGCGTCGTTATCAAGCTGATACGCACTGGCATTGAGCATCAGCTTGGGCGTGATGAAGTAACCAGGGCGCACGATGGGGAAACTCACTTGCGGCACGGCCACCAGGCGCGACCCTTGCACCTCGGTCGGGTGGGCGAAGCGCGTCGCTTCCGCGTCGAAGGTCCAGTCGAAGCCGCCCCAGACGTCGTATTTACCAGCGTGGAAGTTCACCGCCGGCAAGCGGTCATACGGGCGCGGCACGGTCACATTGGGATCGGGATCCTGCAGCACCTGGTAATTCTGCACGCGCGCCGTCAGGCTCCAGTCCTCGGTGCGGTAATCGGTGCGCAATTCGCGCAGCAACTGACGCTCGGTGGCGGTGGCGACGGTTTTCGAAAAATCGTTCGGGTAATTATTGTCGGACGCCTCGCGCAGGTCCCAGCTGTAACTCCAGCCCTTGGCCAGCGCCTGCTCATGCTTGGACTTGATCATGTAGCGGTTGGTCTTGGTCTGCTTGTCGTTAGGCAAAAACTCAAACGATGTTTCGCCCTGGTACAGGCCGGCATCCGTCTCGCCCATGTAGCGGCCCGTCGCACCGAGCTGGATGCCACGCCGCTGTATGTAGCGCGGGAACAGGGTCAGGTCGCGGTTCGGCGCGATGTTCAGGTAATACGGCATCAGCAGCTCGAAACCGTTCTTCGAGGCAAAGCCCGGCGTGGGCGCCAGCCAGCCCGAGCGCCGCGCACCCGACAGCGAAAATGAGATGCCCGGCGTACCCAGGATCGGCACGTCCTTGAAATAGATGATGGTCTTGCTGCCGGTGCCCACGTCGCGGCCCGTATCGAGGTTCAAGGTGCTCGATTTCAGGTACCAGTCCGGATTCGGCCCTTCGCAGGTACTGTACGTACCGTCGATGACCGTGGCTTCGTCGGGGTTGATGAAGTCGACACGCTCGGCTTTGCCCTGGCCGCCACCCACTTCGAAGCGGTACGTCGGGTTGAGCAGGAAACCCTTGCCGGTCTCCATGTTCAGCTTCAGGACGTCACCCGTGTAGTAATCGCCGAAACGCCACATCTTGATATGGCCCTCGGCGTCGAACTGATCTTCAACTTGTTTGTAACAAGCTGTATCGGCCGTCATTTTTGTGGTTTTTCCGCGCTCAATCACGACATTTTTATCGAGATTGATCTCCCTTTCGGGTCGTCCGTTCATGCTGTTCGCCGTCATGACGGTGGGCGCGTCGGGATCTTCCACATGAACCGGACGCGGTGCTTTCTGGGCGTGGACAGGCACCGTCGTGGCGGCGACGAGCGCGCTGATGGCGAAAGCCCAGCGCTGCGAAGGGGGGGAGGCCGAAAACCAGCTCATGAATTGGAAGGGGCAAGCACCATTGAGAGGCGATTTTTTGATTTGAATCCCTTATTATATGGGAATCTGCATCATCAACCCGATTCCACAGGCCGCTTAATGTCATTCTCTTCCAATTCCTCCACCGCGCCGGCCCAGGCCGACGCTCGCCTGACCCTGTTGAAAGCCTGGTTGACCTCGCTTAACCTCGTCGCGCCTGATTCCGCCCGCCCCGCTTCCAGCGATGCCAGCTTCCGCCGCTACTACCGTCTCGATATGCTGCCAGGCAATACAACATTGCCAGGAAGTACACTGATTGCCATGGATGCACCGCCCGAGCGCGAAAACGTGCCCGCCTTCGTCAAGGTAGCCGGCTTGCTGAAAGGTGCCGGCGTGTCCGTGCCCGAGATCATCGCGCAAGACCTGGACAACGGCTTCCTGCTGCTCTCCGACCTGGGCACGACCACGTATCTCGACGCCCTGAACCACGACAACGCCAGCGTGCTGTACGCCGAAGCGCTGGAATCGTTGATGAAAATCCAGCTGGCCAGCCAGCCGGACGTACTGCCCGAATTCGACCGCGCCTTCATCCTGCGCGAAATGCATCTGTTCCCGGAATGGTTCATCGGCAAGCATCTGGGCGCCACCTTGACGGATGTGCAACAAGCCCAGCTGGACAAGGTCTTCGAAGCCATCACGGCGAATATCTTGTCGCAGCAGCAAGTATTCATGCACCGCGACTACCATTCGCGCAATTTGATGCACATCAACGATGGTTCGATTCCGAATCCCGGCATCCTCGATTTCCAGGACGCCGTTTTCGGTCCCGTCACCTATGACATCGCCTCGCTGCTGCGCGACGCCTACATCCAGTGGGATGAAGAACTGGTGCTCGACTGGGTGATCCGCTACTGGCAGCGCGCCAAGCAGCTGGGCTTGCCAGTCAATCCCGACATCGACGCCTTCTACCGCGATTTCGAATTCACGGCCCTGCAGCGCCACCTGAAAATCCTCGGCCTGTTCGCGCGCCTGAATTACCGCGACGGCAAGGATCTGTACATGGGCGACCTGCCAACCGTGCTCGACTACGTGCGCAAGACCGCCAACCGCTATACGGAACTCAAGCCGCTGGTGCGTTTGCTCGATGCATTGGAGAATAAAACGCCCCAGGTCGGCTACACATTCTGATCACTTCAGAGCAATGTACAAAATAAATCAGAAAACGAGTATTCCATGAAAGCCATGATCTTTGCCGCAGGCCGCGGTGAACGGATGCGTCCGCTTACCGATACCTGTCCCAAACCGCTGCTGAAAGTGCGCGGCCGCCCGCTGATCGTCTGGCATGTGCTGAACCTGGTGCGCGCCGGCATCACGGACATCGTCATCAACCATTCCCACCTGGGCCATCTGATCGAGGAAACCCTGGGCGATGGCAGCGCGTATGGCGCGCGCATCGCGTATTCGCCGGAAAGCACGCCGCTGGAAACGGCGGGCGGCATCGCCCAGGCGCGCCACTTGCTGGGCGAGGAACCGTTTCTCGCCATTTCCGGCGACATCTATTGCCCCTACTTTGACTTCAAGCAAGTACTCGATGTGCTGGCAGACAAAGACGTGCTGGGCACGCCGTACCCGGCCGACCAGCGCGACATCGCCTGGACTTACCTGGTGCCCAATCCCGACTTCCATCCACAGGGCGACTTCGGCCTGACCTTGTTCGCGATCAACAATACCGACGACACCAAATGGACCTTCGCCAATATCGGCGTATACCGTCCCGAAATGTTCGACGGCATCACGCCGGGCAGCCACGCCAGACTGGGCGACCTGCTGCGCAGCTATGCGGACCAGGGCCGCGTGGGCGGCGAAGTCTATCCGGGCGAATGGACGAATGTGGGCACGCCACAGCAGCTCAATGTACTCAATGCGCTCAATGGCATCACGCCCAGGGCCAGCGCAACATGATGGCCAATTACGCGGCCCGGCGCGCGGCGCTGCTGGCGCAGATGCTGCCGGGCAGCGTGGCCATCCTCGCCACGGCGCCCGAAGTGCCGCGCAACAGCGATTGCGATTATCCGTATCGTCACGACAGCTATTTTTACTACCTCAGCGGTTTCACGGAACCCGACAGCGCCGTGGCGCTGGTGGCCGCCAGCGCCACGGCGCCCGCGCGCGCCATCCTGTTTTGCCGCGCCAAAAACACCGAGCGCGAAATCTGGGAAGGTTTCCGCCATGGCCCCGAGGCGGCACGCGCCAGCTTCGGTTTTGACAGCGCCTTCCCCATCGAGGAATTCGACGTGGAAATGACGCGCCTGCTGGCCGACGCCCCCGCCATCTACTATGCGCTGGGCGGCAGCCTCGATGCACAGGTCAAGGTTTGGCTGCACAGTGTGCGCAAGAAGGCGCGCAGCGGCGTCACGGCGCCCGCCATGGCCATTGAGCTCAACGGCATGCTCGACGCCATGCGACTGCTGAAAGACACACAGGAACAGCAGCTGATGCGCCGCGCGGCCGCCATTTCCAGCTCGGCCCACGTGCGCGCCATGCGCGCCACGCGGCCCGGCATGCACGAATACGCGCTGGAAGCGGAGCTGCTGTACGAATTTCGCCGCAGCGGCGCGCAGTTCCCCGCGTATTCCTCCATCGTGGCCGGCGGCGACAATGCCTGCATCCTGCATTACAGCGCCAACAACGCGGTATTACAGGACGGCGAACTGGTGCTGATTGACGCCGGCTGCGAACTCGATGGCTACGCGTCCGACATCACGCGCACGTATCCTGTCAACGGCCGCTTCAGCGGCCCGCAGCGGGCGCTGTATGAACTGGTGCTGGCCGCGCAGCAGGCAGCGCTGGACATGGTGCGCCCCGGCTTGCCGCACAGCGCCATCCACGAGGCGGCCGTGCAAGTGCTGGCGCAGGGCATGCTGGATTTGAACTTGCTGGACCGGCAGAAAAGCGGCAGTGCGCAGGACGTCGTCGCCGACAAGGCGTATATGCCCTTCTACATGCACGGCACCAGCCACTGGCTGGGCATGGACGTGCACGACGTGGGCACCTACCGCGACACGGGCGCGCCCGGCAAGCCATGGCGCGCTTTGGCACCGGGCATGCTGCTGACGGTGGAACCGGGCATCTATGTGCGCCCCGGCGCGGGTGTGCCGGAGCAGTTCTGGCATACCGGCATCCGCATCGAAGACGATGTGCTGGTCACGCCGCAAGGCCATGAAGTCTTCAGCACGGCGCCCAAGAGCGTCGCTGAAATCGAACAACTGATGTCACAGGATTAACGCCGCCGCATGCATACACCGTCCACTTTCAATCTCGCCATCTGCGGCGCCGGCCCCGTCGGCATGGCGCTGGCCGCCCTGCTGGTGCAGCGGGGTACACGCGCCGCCGGCATCGCCCTGCTCGACGCCAAATCCCTCGAGCAAGCCAGGCGCGACCCGCGCACCATCGCCCTGTCGCACGGCAGCCGCCAGATTCTCGAGGAAGCGGGCGCCTGGCCCGTGGCAGCGACCCCGATTCATCAGATTCACGTTTCGCGCCGCGGCCAATTCGGGCGCAGCCTGATGGACCGCAGCGAGCATGGCGTCGAGGCGCTCGGTTATGTTGCCCGTTACGGCGCCGTCGTCAGCGCGCTGGCCGATGTGTGCGAGCGCCTGGGCGTGGCCAGCTTGCGCCCGGCGCTGGTCACGGGCAGCGTGGAAGACGGCGATGGCGTGTCCGTGCAGATCGACCAGGCGGGCGCCGCATCGAGCTTGCGCGCCAGTCTGCTGGTGCAGGCCGAGGGCGGCCTGTTCGGCCAGCAGCAGGAGCGCGCCGTCAGCCGCGATTATGGCCAAAGCGCCATCATCGCCCATGTGCGCACCAGCGCCCCCATCGCCCACCGCGCCTATGAGCGCTTCACCGACGAAGGCCCGCTGGCCCTGCTGCCGCAGGACGATGGCTACGCGCTGGTGTGGTGCGTGCCGCCCACGCGCGCCGAACAGTTGCTGGCCCTGGACGACGCAGCCTTCCTGGCGCGCCTGGGCGCCGCCTTCGGCAGCCGCCTGGGACGCTTTACCCACACGACGGCGCGCCTGGCCTATCCCCTGGGCCTGAACGCGCAGGCGGACGGCACGGTGCGCACGGTCGCCATCGGCAATGCGGCGCAAACCCTGCACCCGGTGGCAGGGCAAGGCCTGAACCTGGGCTTGCGCGACGCCGCCGTGCTGGCCCGCGTGCTGGCGCAGGACAGCAGCCCGGCCGGCCTGGAACGCTATGCGCAATTGCGCCAGGCAGACCGGGGACTGACCGTGCGCGTCACCGACACCATGGCGCGCATTTTCACGGGCAGCGCCCCTACGCAAGGCTTGCTGGGACTGTCGCTGGGCTTGCTGGACGCCTTCCCGCCCGCGCGCAAGGGACTGGCGGAACTGATGATGTACGGCCGCCGCTGAATCTTGGCAATAAAAAAAGAACACGGGCGAAAAAGAAACAGCGAGCATATCCGGCATGGAGTAAACGGCCTGCGGATGCGACAATGCCTGTCACCTGGCTTTCGGCGACCGTTCCATGACAGATACTTTGCCCGCAGCACCGCCTGCCGCTCTTCCCGAAGTACTTTTTTTCCGTCTGCTGGAAGATGCCCTCGACGCCGTCATCATCATCGACGAGCAATGCCGCATCCGCTATATCAATGGCGCCATGCAGGCGCTGTCGGGCTATGCCAGCGGAGAGTTGCTGGGCCAGACACTGAACGGCCTGCTGCCCGACGCCGTCGGCGCGCAGCATGACAACCTCGTGCTCAACTACATCCGCAGCTCACGCAGCTCCAGCGTGCTGGGCAAGATACGCGAATTCGCCATTCGCCACCGCGACACGCAAATGATCCCCATCGAAATGAAGGCGATGGACCTGGGCGTGGTCGACGGCACGCGCTATTTCGGCGCCTTTTTGCTCGATGTGCGCGAACGGCGCGAACTGGCGGCAAAAAACGCCAGCCTGCTGGCGCAGCTGGAACAGCAGGCGCTGTACGATGCGCTGACGTCGCTGCCCAACCGGCGCGCCTATGAAGCGCAGGCCGAGCAGGCGATGGCGCGCGCGGCACGCAGCGGCGCCGCCCTGAGCGTGGGCGTGGCCGACCTCGACCACTTTAAAAAGATCAACGACCGCTACGGCCATGCCGTGGGCGACGCCGTGCTGCGCACGGTGGCGCAGGCGCTGCGCGACACGGGACGCATCACCGACGTGGCGGCGCGCCTCGGTGGCGAGGAATTCGGCCTGCTCTTCCCGGACGCCAGCCTGCAGCAGGCACACCAGGTGGCTGAACGCATCCGCGCGGCCGTGGCAGCGGCGGTCACCGTGCTGCCCGACGGCGCCCCGTTGCACGTCACCATCAGCATCGGCGTGGCGTCGCTGGTGCAAGGCGCCAGCCTGGACGCAGCCATATCGGATGCCGACAAGGCCCTGTACGCGGCCAAGCATCAGGGCCGCAATAAAGTCGTCGCGGCAGCGGCCGGCCAATAAAAACGGCCCGCGCAAGGCGGGCCGTCCGGTCGCTGCAAGCGGCATTTATTCGATCGCTTTCAGCATATCCTCGATCACCTTCTTGGCGTCACCAAACACCATCATCGTGTTCGGCTGGTAGAACAGTTCATTGTCCAGGCCCGCATAGCCGGAAGCCATCGAGCGCTTGTTGACGATGATGCTCTTGGCCTTGTAGGCTTCCAGGATCGGCATGCCGGCGATCGGCGATGTCGGATCTTTCGCCGCCGGGTTGACCACGTCGTTCGCGCCCAGCACCAGCACCACGTCCGTCTGGCCGAATTCGCCGTTGATGTCTTCCATCTCGAAGACCTGGTCGTACGGCACTTCCGCCTCGGCCAGCAGCACGTTCATGTGGCCCGGCATGCGCCCTGCCACCGGGTGGATCGCATACTTGACGGTGATGCCCTTGTGTGTGAGCTTTTCTACCAGTTCCTTCAACGAGTGCTGCGCGCGCGCCACTGCCAGGCCGTAGCCGGGCACGATGATGACGGTTTCCGCATTGCTCATGATGAAGGCGGCGTCGTCGGCCGAACCCGATTTCACGGGACGCTGTTCCTGCGCGCCGGCCACGCCTGCCGCCGGTGCAGCGCCACCGAAGCCACCGAGGATGACGTTGAAGAACGAGCGGTTCATGGCCTTGCACATGATGTACGACAGGATCGCGCCGGAAGAACCGACCAATGACCCCGCGATGATCAGCATCGAGTTATTCAGCGAAAAGCCGATGCCGGCCGCAGCCCAGCCGGAGTAACTGTTGAGCATCGACACCACCACCGGCATATCGGCGCCACCGATGGGGATGATGATCAGCACGCCCAGCGCAAAGGCGATGACGGTCATGACGATGAACGGCGTCCAGGCCGGCTCCACTCCGTCAGCGAAGCAGAACGCCAGGCCCAGGCCGACCATCAGCAGCGCCAGCACCAGGTTGAGCATGTGCTGGCCCTTGAAGCTGACGGGCGCGCCCTGGAACAGGCGGAACTTGTATTTGCCCGACAGCTTGCCGAAGGCGATCACCGAACCGGAGAACGTGATGGCGCCGACAAAGGTGCCGATAAACAGCTCGAAGCGGTTGCCGATGGGCAGCGCCTGGCCTTGCTGGGCGATATTGAAGGCCCATGGCTCGGACACGGCCGCCACGGCGATGCACACGGCCGCCAGGCCGATCAGCGAATGCATGGCCGCCACCAGTTCCGGCATCTTCGTCATTTCCACGGTTTTTGCCAGGTAGGCGCCGATGGCGCCGCCCGTGACGATGCCGATGATGACGAGGGTCAGTCCCATGCCGCCCGTTTGCTGCTCCTTCAGTTTCAGGATCAGCGCCACGGTGGTGACGGCAGCAATGGCCATGCCGCTCATGCCGAAGGCATTGCCGCGGCGCGCCGTCGAGGGCGACGACAGGCCTTTCAAGGCCTGGATGAAGCACACCGAGGCGATCAGGTACATCATCGTCACCAGATTCATGGTGACGAAGCTCATGGCGTGACTCATTCTTTTGCTCCTTGCTTGGCCTTCGGTTCTTTTTTGCGGAACATCTCGAGCATGCGCTGCGTGACGAGGAAGCCGCCGAACACGTTGACGGCGGCCAGCGCCACGGCCAGGGTGCCAGCCACCTGCGCCAGCGGGCCTTGCGTCAGGCCGGCCGCCAGCATGGCGCCGACGATGATGATGGCGGAAATGGCATTGGTGACGGCCATCAGCGGCGTGTGCAGCGCTGGCGTGACGGTCCAGACGACGTGGTAGCCGACATAAATGGCCAGCACGAAGATGATCAGGTTGGTGATGGTGTGACTGATTTCCATGATGTTGTTCTCTCCGGCGCCGCGTTATTTACGTAAGATTTCACTACCTGCGCACACCAGGCTGGCCTTGATGATTTCATCCTCGCGGTCGATCAGCAATTGATCGTCCTTGTCGATGATGAGCTTTAAGAAGTCCAGCACGTTGCGCGCATACAGGGCCGAGGCGTCGGCCGCCACCAGGGTCGCCAGGTTCGGCTCGCCCACGATATAGACGCCGTGCTTGATGACCGTCTTGCCCAGTTCTGACAGGGGGCAGTTGCCGCCCTGCTCGACGGCCAGGTCGACGATGACGGAGCCGGGCTTCATGGCTTTCACCGTTTCTTCGGAGATCAGCACGGGTGCGGCGCGGCCGGGGATCAATGCCGTGGTGATGATGATGTCGGCCAGTTTCGCCCGCTCATGCACCAGTTCGGCCTGGCGGCGCATCCAGTCGGCCGGCATGGCGCGCGCATAGCCGCCCGAGCCCTTGGCGATTTCCTTTTCTTCCTCGGTCAGGAAAGGTACGTCGAGGAATTTCGCGCCCAGCGACTCCACTTGTTCCTTGACGGGCGGGCGCACGTCGGACGCTTCGATGACGGCGCCCAGGCGCTTGGCCGTGGCGATCGCCTGCAAGCCCGCCACGCCCACGCCCATGATCAGCACGCGGGCTGCCTTGACGGTGCCGGCCGCCGTCATCAGCATGGGCATGAAGCGCTGGTAGGTATTGGCCGCCACCAGCACCGCCTTGTAGCCGGCGATATTCGCCTGCGACGACAGCACGTCCATCGACTGCGCGCGCGTGATGCGCGGCACGGCTTCCAGCGCGAAGGCGGACAGGCCGGCCGTCGCCATGGCGGCGATATTGTCCGCGTCAAACGGGTTCAGCATGCCGATCAGCACCGTGCCGCTGGCCATCAAGGCCCGTTCAGGGGCATCGGGGGCGCGCACCTTGAGCACGATGGCGCAAGCATAGGCTTCCTGGGCGCTGCCGATCTGCGCGCCGGCGGCAGCATACGCCTCGTCGGGAATCGACGCTTGCAAGCCTGCTCCCGCCTGCACGATGATCTGATGCTTGGCTGCCAGCTTCTTGACTGTCTCGGGCGTGGCTGCCACCCGCGTTTCACCAGGCCGTGTTTCGGCCGGTATGCCTATCCTCATGATGCCTCCGCTAATTGATAAACTGACTAGAATCTAACACGGAAAGCAGCGCGTTAAACGTTTGTGAACCAGCAACTTCTAGTTGTACGACACTAATTTCACCAGCATCGCCCAATTCGTTTCACCATGCGGCGCGGCGACCATATTGTGGAAATGTGTGTCAATCTCACCACAGTCGAGCCTGCGTGCGCGCTTGTTTTGACCACAGGGAAAGCCTATATTAGCGGGCGTTTCCTGCCATCATGGCTCCAAGCCCCCATGCTAGTGCGCTCCCCGGGAAAGACGTAAGTACCTCCCACCGCTATTTGCTAAAACGTTGTCATTTATCAATATGTCCGCGCAACAGAAGGCCGGGTTCAAACCGCGCGCGCAGAACAAGATAAAATGTCGGCTCTTTCAAGGATGGAATCATGCCGAGAATCTGGAAACCCTCTGTCACCGTTGCCGCCATCGTCGAGCGCGACGGCCTGTTTTTACTGATTGAAGAAGAAACCAGCGAAGGCATCAAGCTCAACCAGCCGGCCGGCCATCTCGATCCGTTCGAGTCGCTGGAACAGGCGGTGATCCGCGAAACGCTGGAAGAAGCGGCCTACGATTTCATCCCCACGGCACTGGTCGGCATGTACATGTCGCGCTATCAGTCGTTGCGCACGGGCGAGGACGTGACCTATTTGCGCTTCACCTTTTGCGGCACGGCCGGCGCCGAGCATGACCGCCCGCTGGACGAAGGCATCATCCGCACCTTGTGGATGACGCGCGACGAGCTGGCGGCATGCCAGGAGCGCCACCGCAGCCCCCTGGTGCTGCAGTGCGTGGACGAATACCTGGCTGGCCGGCGCGCGCCGCTGGCCCTGCTGCACACGCATGTGTCCGTTTTTAATAGTGCATAGACCCGCGCATGGCAATCATTTAAAAGTAACTGGAAAGCAAGATGAGCAAGAAGAAAGTCGTTATCGGCATGTCCGGCGGGGTCGATTCCTCGGTCGCGGCATGGATGCTGAAGGAACAAGGCTATGAAGTCATCGGCCTGTTCATGAAAAACTGGGAAGATGACGACGATTCGGAATACTGCTCCACGCGCCAGGACTGGATCGACGCGGCCAGCGTGGCCGACGTCATCGGCGTCGATATCGAAGCCGTCAATTTCGCCTCCGAATACAAGGACCGCGTATTCGCCGATTTTTTACGCGAATACCAGGCCGGCCGCACGCCGAACCCGGACGTGCTGTGCAACGCTGAAATCAAGTTCAAGGCCTTCCTCGACCACGCCATGAGCCTGGGCGCCGACCTGATCGCCACCGGCCACTACGCGCGCGTGCGCCAGGCGCCGACGGACGCTGGACGCTATGAACTGCTGAAAGCCGTCGACGCCAGCAAGGACCAAAGCTACTTCCTGCACCGGCTGAACCAGGCGCAATTGTCGAAAACCCTGTTTCCGCTTGGTGAAATCCCGAAAACGCAAGTGCGCCAGATCGCCGAACAGCTGGCCCTGCCGAACGCGCAGAAGAAGGATTCGACGGGCATCTGTTTTATCGGCGAACGCCCGTTCCGCGAATTTTTGAACCGCTACCTGTCCTACAAACCGGGCCCGATGAAGACGGCCGATGGCAAGACGGTGGGCGAACACGTGGGCCTGAGTTTTTATACCCTGGGCCAGCGCAAGGGCATCGGCATCGGCGGCGTGAAGTCGTACCAGAATGCCGATGGCAGCAGCGACGCCTGGTATGTGGCGCGCAAGGATATCGCCAACAACACCCTGTGGGTGGTGCAGGGCCATGACCATCCGTGGCTGCTGTCGCCCGCCTTGACGGCCGACCAGGCCAGCTGGGTCGCGGGCGTGGCGCCGCAAGCGGGCGCCCTGTCCGCCAAGACGCGCTACCGCCAGGCCGACGTGGCTTGCCAGCTGCTGCCGGAGGGAAATGAACACTTCAGCCTGGCGTTTGACCAGGCACAATGGGCCGTCACGCCGGGCCAGTCGGCCGTGCTGTACGACGGCGACGTGTGCCTCGGTGGCGGGATTATCGCCAGCTCAACGGGCCTGGCCGGCGTTTAAGTATTGCCTTGCGCAGCGGCGGCCAAGGCCTGCTGCTGCTTGCGCACCATGGCAATGACCGTATTGCGCACAGTTTTCAGGACCGTGTCGGCCATGAAGGGTTTCACGATGAAGCCCGATACGCCCATCGCATGCGCCGCCTGCAGCGAAGCGGCGTCGATGCCGCCCGAGACCATGAAAATGAGCGTTTTCGGATACTGGGCGCGGATGGTTTGCACCACATTCGTCCCGTCTTCCACCTGCTCGCGCGCGATGCACACGAAATGCGGGTGGTGCTTGACCAGCAGCGCCAGTCCCAGCGCGCTGGTATGCGTCTGCCCGCAGACATCGTAGCCGCCATCGGTCAGGACCGAATTCAGCAGACCGCGCGCCACGGCGCTGCTATCGATCAGGACTGTTTTTAACATCATGATTGCTTTCCTTGCTTGATTGTTCTTGCCTGGCGTTCTACTTTTCCCACGCGAGCTTGTTCCAGGTCACGCCCAACGTGACATCCGTTTTGAGCGCAACTAACTTTCTTGAAAGATACAGTATTTCCCGCTCTTTTCGCAGGCTTTCGCCCAGCGCACCGGGCAAAATCCCTGCGCCGGCCATCACGGCGTCGATATTGCCGTAACCGCGCAACAGTTTCGCCCCCGTTTTCAGGCCGATCTTCGACACCCCGGGGATGCTGTCGGTGACGTCGCCCATCAGCGCCAGCAAGTCGGGCAGCAGTTCCGGCGGCACGCCGAACTTTTTCTCGACCCAGGCACGGTCGTGCCAGATGCCCTTGAAATGGTCCCACACGAGCGCGCCGTGCGCGATCAGGCCATGCAAATCCTTGTCGGTGGTGGCGATGACGGCCGCGCCGCGCCCCTCGTGCAACCAGCGCATGACGGCCGTGCCGATCACGTCGTCGGCCTCCACTTCGGGAATGCTGACCACATGCATGCCGAAGCTGGCCAGGGTGGCGTAAAAGCCCGGCAAGGCGTCGCGCAGCACCTGCGGCATGGGCTGGCGCCCCTCGCGATAGCCCGCATACAGGGCGTGGCGCCAGGTCGGGCCGCCAAAGTCGAAGGCCGGCAGGATGTGCGTCGGCTCGTGGTCGTTGATGAGGGTGCGGAACGACGACAGCGCGTGGCGCAGCGCGATCTCCGCCTTCAGGTCGGAATCGGGTTCAGGACTGGCTTCGTAGACGCGGCGTACGATATTCAAGCCGTCGATAGCGAGGAGTCTGGCCATGCGGTAAGTGGATACTGGTTGAATCGGGCATTTTACCGTATGGTTCCCCGCACATAGCCCTTGAATGCCCCTTATTTGGCGAAATCGTAGGGCCCGCCCCGCTCGAGAGCCCGCTGGTAGGCCGGCCGCGCGTGGATGCGCTGCAGGAACGCCGTCAGCTTCGGCAGGCGCTCGTCGAGTCCGCCGCGCATGGCGGCCGCTTCCAGCGGAAAGCTCATCTGGATGTCGGCCGCCGTGAATTCATTGCCGGCAAACCATTTGGTGTTCTCCAGCTCCGCTTCCATGTAAGCCAGCTGGCTGTTGATATTGGGCAGGATGAAACTGCTCTTGACCTTGCTGGCGATGCCGCGCGCGATGGGCTTGACGAAAAACGGCATGGGCGACGATTCGACCTTGTCGAACACCAGCTTCATCAGCAGCGGCGGCATGGCCGAGCCTTCCGCGAAGTGCAGCCAGTAAGTCCAGCGCAGCTTCTCCGGCGTGCCCGCCGCCGGGATCAGGCGGCCATTGCCGTAGCGCTCGACCAAATACTCGATGATGGCGCCCGATTCAGCGATGGTGTGGGCGCCATCCGTGATCACGGGCGACTTGCCCAGGGGATGGACGGCTTTCAGGGAAGCCGGCGCCAGCATGGTTTTCGGGTCGCGCTGGTAGCGCTTGACCTCATATTCCAGGCCCAGTTCCTCGAGCAGCCAGAGCACGCGCTGCGAGCGCGAATTGTTCAGATGATGGACGACGATCATGGTGTTTCCCGTTAGGCGATGGTTGAGTTCCAGTATAGCCGGGACGGCCGGATCGGGCAGCGCATGACGATATACAAAAAGAAATTGCGAAAAACAGTATTTTCAATTGATAACTATTCCGTATTCCCTTATCTTGTTTTGTTTCCAATAAGTAAGGAAACCCCTGTGGATTTCGACACCAACAACACCACGCCCCAGCGCGAAGCCATTACCTTCAGCCATATCGTTATACACAAGTCGGCAGGCGTCCCACACGCAGCCCTGAAAGTCGTTAACTTTCAAGGACTTACCTGAGGGGCTTGTAAACTTTGCCGAGATCGCGTTTACTCTTTGACTTTGGGTGACGCATTGGTCAAGGTATCGAGCCGCTGGACGGAGCAAGAGTTTGCTGGACTGGACTTGGGCGATGCTCGCCTCGACAAACGAGCGAGAACACTGATGGAACGATTTACGGCAAAGCCGACGGCGAGCATTCCCGAAGCCTGCGACAGTTGGAGCGAAACCTGCGCGGCCTACCGCTTTCTCGGCAACGAGGATGTGTCTTGGGAGGCCATCCTGGCCCCGCATTGGGAGCGCACCCGCGAGCGCATGCAGGCCCATGCTGTCGTGCTGTGCATCCAGGACACGACCGAACTCGATTTCAACGGCCAGGAAGCGCAGGGGCTGGGGCCGCTGAACTATGAGGCACGGCGCGGCATGTACCTGCATCCGACCTACGCCGTCACGCCGGCGCGCGAACCGCTCGGCGTGCTCGATGCCTGGATGTGGGCGCGCGCGAAGCGTGGCAAGGACGGCGTGCGTCCCGGGCAGAAAGAAAGCGCGCGCTGGATTGAGGGTTACGAACGCGTGGCCGAGATGGCCGCGACGTTGCCTGGTACACGGCTGGTGTACGTGGCCGACCGCGAGGCCGACGTGGTGGCGTTGATGCGCCGTGCGCGCGACTTGGACACGCCGGCCGACTGGCTGGTGCGCGCCACGCACAACCGCAGTGTGGACGACGGCGAAAAGCTGTGGGAGCACACTTGCAGCGGCGCGGCACTGGGAGAAATCAGCTTCACCATGCCGGCCGGCGAAGATCAGAAGGCGCGTACTGTGCGCCAACAACTGTGGGCCCGGCAGGTCGAGATTGCCGACGGCAAAGGCGGACGCCTGGGCGTGACCTGCGTGGTGGCGCGCGAAGTGGGCGCGCCAGCCGGCAGCGAGCCGGTCGAATGGCGCTTGCTGACCAATCGGCCCATCGAGACGGTCGAGCAAGCCGTCGAATTGATCGAATGGTACCGGGCGCGCTGGGAGATCGAGATTTATTTCCATGTGATCAAAAATGGTTGCAAGGTCGAAGCGCTGCAGCTATCGGCCATCGACCGCATCGAGCGGGCGCTGGCCTTGTTCATGGTGGTCGCCTGGCGCGTCACCTATCTGATGCGGATGGGCAGGACCTGCCCCGATCTCGATGCCGCGCTGTTCTTCGATCCCGACGAGATTCGTGGCGCCCATTTGCTGACCAAGAAGAAGATGCCAGCCTCGCCGCCCACCTTGAACGAGATCGTCCGCCTGATCGCCCAAGTCGGCGGCTTCCTCGGCCGGAAAAGCGACGGAGAACCTGGCGTCAAAACCATCTGGCGCGGATTGAGTCAAGTTCACGCCGCAGCCGAAACATTACGCGCACTGCGCGATGGGCTTGGCTGACTTATGTATAACGATATGACCTTCAGCGCCACCGGCAGCGAATACTTCCGTATCTGGATCGTCAACCTGCTGCTGAGCATCGTCACCCTGGGTATTTATTCCGCCTGGGCCAAGGTGCGCCGCAACCGCTATTTCTATTCCAGCACCCATCTGGCTGGCAGCAGCTTCGAATACCATGGCAATGCCGTGGCCATCCTGAAAGGCCGCATCGCGGCCGTGGTGCTGATCGGCGGCTACAACATCGCCCTGCGTGTCTCGCCCATCGTGGGCCTGCTGATGTTCGTGCTGCTGGCCGCCATCCTGCCCTGGCTGGTATGGAAAAGCCTGCAGTTCAAGCTGTACAACACCAGTTACCGTGGTATCCGCTTCGGTTTCGGCGGCAGCGCCAAGGAAGCCTACAAGTATTTCCTGTGGCTGCCCATCCTGAATACCTTCACGGCAGGCTTGATGACGCCGTTTCTGCACCAGCGCCTGAAGCGCTTCCAGCACACGCAAAGCCGCTTCGGCACCAGCCAGTTCAGCTTTGACGCCACGGTCGGCAGCTTTTACAAGACGTACCTGCTGTTCTTCGCGCTGCTGCTGGGCGGCCTGCTGGTGCTCATTTTCGTCGTCTTCGGCAGCGTGTTTGCCTCGTTTGCAGCCCACGCCAACGATGCCACCAAGGTCGGCAGCCTGCTGTTTGCCATCGGTGCCTTGTACCTGTGGATGTTTACCGTGCTGCCCCTGTTCCTGACCATGATCCAGAACCTGATCTGGAACCACACACGCCTGCAGCAGCACCAGTTCCAGTCGCAGCTGACTTGGGGCCGCACCACCTTCATCATGCTGACCAACCTGCTGGGCGTCGTCGTCACGCTGGGCCTGTTCGCACCATTCGCCCACGTGCGCTGGCTGAAGTACCGCCTGGAGGCAACGTCGATGCTGGTGCACGGCAGCCTGGACGAGTTTGTCGCCGCCACGGGCCAGCAAGTGTCGGCCACGGGCGAAGGCATGGCCGACCTGCTGGACTTCGACCTGTCGATGTAAGCAATGAACGCCAACACGCAAGAAGAGCACGCCGCTCTGGCCGCCCGCTATTTCGACGGCCAGAGTTCGCACCTGTACCACGTGACACTGTCCGTGCGCGATGGCGTGGCCATGCTGGCGGGCGACATCGAGCGCAGCTGCCCGCTGGGCGAACTGCACGTATCCGAACGCAGCAGCCACGCCGTGCGCAAGGTCAGCTTTCCCGACGGCGCCTACCTGGAGATCGCCGACCAGGCGGCCTTCAACGCCATGCTGCATGACACGGGCCACCGCGACGGCTGGGTAGTGCGGCTGCAGCAAAGCTGGCGCGGCGCCCTGCTGGCCACGGTCGCCACCGTGCTGGCCCTATGGCTCAGCTATCAATACCTGCTGCCCGTGGTGGCGAAAGGCATTGCCTATGCGATTCCCCAGTCCGTGGAGCGGCAACTGGGCCAGGGCGTGCTCGATTTCCTCGACAGCCACGTGTTTGAAGCGAGCAAACTCGACGGTGCGCGCCAGCAAGCCTTGCGCAGCCAGTTCGCCCGCCTGGCCACGCCTGGCGACAGCACGCCCGCGCACCGCATCGTGTTCCGCAAGAGCAAGATCGGTCCGAACGCGTTTGCCCTGCCTTCCGGCGACATCGTGCTGACCGATGAAATGGTGGCACTGATGCCGGACGACGACGCCATCATGGGCGTGCTGGCGCATGAACTGGGCCACCTGCAGCAGCGCCACCTGACGCGGCGCCTGATCCAGACGTCGGCCGTGGGCGCCGGCGCGGCGCTGCTGTTCGGCGACGTGTCGACCGTGGTGGCGACCTTGCCGCCGCTGTTGCTGGACTTGAAGTATTCGCGCGATGTCGAGCGCGAGGCAGACGACTATGCGATCGCCATGCTGCGCCAGAACGGCATTGCGCTGGAACACCTGGCGCAAGTGTTTGTCGCCCTGGGCAAGCTGGACGAGGGTACGCCGTATCTGTCGAGCCATCCGGCCAGCACCGAACGGGTGGCCCGCATCCGCGCGGCACAACGGTAAGCCTCACGCGGCGTCCGCTGGGCGCCGCGCTCTTTCCCTCCAGCACGTTCCGCAAATCGAAGGTAGACTCGACAGTATCAGTCTGACTTCACCGGAGTGCCCATGCACCTTGTACCATTTCGCTACCTGACCTTCATTGCGACGGCCGCCATCTTTGTCCTGTCCCTGTTTTACTACGATCATTACTGGCTGCCCGTGCTGGCCGGTGCACTGACCCTGGTCGGCATCAGCGACCTGCTGCAGACCAAGCGCGCCCTGCGCCGCAACTACCCCATCCTCGCGCATTTCCGCTTTTTCTTCGAGAGCATCCGCCCCGAAATCCGCCAGTATTTCCTGGAAAGCGACAGCGAGACGACACCGTTTTCGCGCAGCCAGCGCAGCATCGTCTACCAGCGCGCCAAGGAGCAGACGGACAAGCGCCCGTTCGGCACCCAGCTCGACGTGTATGCAGCGGGCTATGAATGGATCAACCATTCCATCGCCCCCGCCAAGGTCACGGGCCACGATTTCCGCATCGAGATCGGCAACCACCCGGACTGCCCGCGCACCAAGCCGTATTCGGCCAGCGTCTTCAATATCTCGGCGATGAGCTTTGGCGCCCTGTCGGCCAACGCCATCCTAGCCCTGAATGGCGGCGCGCGCAGCGGCGGCTTCATGCACGACACGGGCGAAGGCAGCATCAGCCCCTACCACCGCGAAAACGGCGGCGACCTGGTATGGGAAATCGGCTCCGGTTACTTCGGCTGCCGCAACCAGGACGGCACGTTTTCGGAAGAACGCTTCATCGCCAACGCCAGCTCCGAGCAGGTGAAAATGATCGAGCTGAAAATGTCGCAAGGCGCCAAACCGGGTCACGGCGGCGTGCTGCCCGGCCCGAAAGTCACCATCGAAATCGCCACCACGCGCGGCGTGATGGTGGGCGAGGATTGCGTCTCGCCGGCGGCGCACAGCGCCTTTTCCACGCCGCTGGAAATGCTGCATTTTATCGACCGTCTGCGCACGCTCTCCGGCGGCAAGCCGACGGGCTTCAAGCTGGCCATCGGCCATCCGTGGGAGTTTTTCGCCATCGTCAAAGCCATGCTGGAAACGGGCATCACGCCCGACTTCATCGTCGTCGACGGCAGCGAAGGGGGCACGGGCGCGGCGCCGCTGGAATTCACGGACCATGTGGGCACGCCGCTGCAGGAAGCGCTGGTGCTGGTGCATAACACCCTGGTGGGCGCCAACCTGCGCGCGAAGATCAAGATCGGCTGCTCGGGCAAAATCATCACGGCCTTCGACATCGCCCGCCTGCTGGCGCTGGGCGCCGACTGGTGCAATTCGGCGCGCGGCTTCATGTTCGCGCTGGGCTGCATCCAGTCGCAAAGCTGCCACACGGACCGCTGCCCCACGGGCGTGGCCACACAAGACCCGCAGCGCCAGCGCGCGCTGGTGGTGTCCGACAAGATCGCCCGCGTGGCGCACTTCCACCAGAACACCATGAAGGCGCTGGCCGAACTGATCGCCGCCGCCGGCCTGGCGCACCCGCAGGAGCTGCGCCCGCATCACCTGGTGCGGCGCATCTCGCCGAACCAGGTGAAACTGGCCTCGGCCCTGCTGCCCTTCCTGGAAGCGGGCCAGCTGCTCGACCCGAGCCAGCTGCCGCAGCTGCCGCCCGTGTTCGGCCTGTACTGGCCCAAGGCTCAGGCGGTATCGTTCCAGCGCCTCGATTGATACGGCGTTTGCGCAAGTGGAGCAATACCACTTAATAACCACTTGCGCAAATATCCAAATCCAATACAATACCAAAACAAGTACAAAACCAAGGCAGCTTTTCCGGTGAACGCCACGACGCGCCACCACGGTGCCAGAATACGTATGTCGTCGTCACAATCAATACCGGAGGAGTTGCAGCATGGAGCAGGGTTTGCGCGAGAAAGTAGGACAGTTGTTCATGGTGGGCTTCGACGCCCTGCAGGCGGACGAGCATATCAAGACCTTGATACGCGAAAAGAAGGTGGGCGGCGTGATCCTGTTCCGCCGCAACGTGCACACGCCTGCGCAAGTGTCCGCGCTGTGCCGCGAACTGCAGGAAATCAATGCGGAAGTATCCGACATTCCACTGCTGATCTCCATCGACCAGGAAGGCGGCATGGTCATGCGCATCGAGCAGGGCGTCACGCCGATCCCCGCGGCGATGGCTTTCCAGGCGGCCGGCTCGGTGGAAGATTGCGAGCGCATGAACCAGATCAGCGGCGATGAAATGCGCCAGGTGGGCATCAACCTGCTGCTCGCGCCCGTGCTGGACGTGAACAACAACCGCAGCAACCCCGTCATCGGCGTGCGCGCGTATGGCGAGGATGCCGCCACCGTCATAGCCTACGGCATGGCCGCCATGCGCGGCCAGCGCGCCAGCGGCATGGCCGTCACTGCCAAGCACTTCCCCGGCCACGGCGACACGGCCATCGACACGCATTACGCCATGGCCCTGGTGCCACACGACAAGGAACGCCTGCGCGCCGTGGAACTGGCGCCCTTCCGCGCGGCCATTGCCGGCGGCGTCGACGCCATCATGACGGCGCACGTGGTCTTCCCCGCCTTCGAAGCCGACACCAGCGTGCCGGCCACCCTCTCCAAAGGCGTGCTGACGGACCTGCTGCGAGGTGAAATGCAATACCAGGGCGTCGTCATTACCGACTGCCTGGAAATGGCGGCGATTGCCGACGGCATCGGCATCGCCCAGGGCGCCATCGCCACCTTGCAGGCAGGCGCCGACATCGTCCTCATCTCGCACCGCGAAGCGCAGCAGACGGAGGCCATCGACGCCGTCATCGCCGCCGTGGAGCGCGGCGACATTGCGATCTCGCGCATCGACGCGGCTTGCGCGCGCGTAGCTGAACTCAAACGCAACCGTGCCGTGCGCGACTGGCGCGAGCGCCCCGTCGCCCCGCCGGCGCTGATGCAGCCGGCCGCCATGGCCCTGTCGCAGCTGCTGCAAAAAGCGGCACTGCGCGTGCAAGGTGCGTACCGCGCGCTCGACGCCAGCCTGCCCGTGACCCTGCTGACGGTGGAAGTGCGTTCGCGCAGCGAAATCGACGAAGTGGCACTGGGCCGCAACAAGGAAGCGCGCAGCTCGATGCTGCCGGCGCTCCTGGCGGCGGGCCTGGACGTGCGCGAATACGCCTTGTCGGCCGAAGCGCTGGACGAAGAGGTCAACCAGGCCATCGCCTTTGCGCAAGGCGCGCAGCAGATCGTGCTGCAAACGTATAACGCCATGTTCGTCGAGGGCCAGCGCCGCCTGGTCGAGGCCCTGCCGCAGGATAAACTGTGGCTGGTGGCGGGCCGCTTGCCGTATGACCTGGACCTGGCGCCCCACGCACAAGGCCGCCTGGCCGCCTTCGGCTGCCGCCCGGCCGCGCTGGTGCCGGTCGTGGAAAAACTGGCAGGCCAGGCGTAAAGCCACGCCGCCGTCATGCACATGCCGGGCACCGCCCGGCATTTTTTATGCCGCGCCGCAATCGAAGCGCACGCCCGTCATCTGCTCGCTGAGCGTCCATAGCCGGCGTGCCTGCGCGGGATCGGCGGCCCAGCGCCGCACGCCCGGCCCCGTGCTGTCGTCCGCCACCAGGGTGGCGATGTCGCAATCCTCGCAATACACGCCACCGATACCATCGAGCTGCGCGCTGGTGGCGCACCAGACGGCGGTGGCGGCGCCCTGCGCGACATTCTTGAAGCCCGAGTGCGGCGGCGGATTCACCTGGCCTGCGTCGTCCAGCGCGCCCACGCGGCGCAGGTCATCGAGGTCGAGGTGGCGCAGCAGCGGCGTCAGGATGGCGCCCGGATGCAGCGAGTAGGCGCGCACGCCGTGCGCTGCAGCGCGCCGGTCCAGCGCCACGGCAAACAAGGCATTGGCGCTTTTCGACTGCGCATATGCGCGCCACTTGTCGTACGGCTGATGCAGGAAATGCGGGTCGTCCAGGTCAACGCCTGCCTGCCGGTGTCCCAGCGACGACACGCACACCACGCGCGCGCCCTGCGCCCGCCGCAAGGCCGGCCACAAACCCGCCGTCAGCTGGAAATGCCCCAGGTGATTCGTCGCGAACTGCGCCTCGTAGCCGCGCGCATCGCGCAGCAGGGGCGTGGCCATGATGCCGGCGCCGTTGACCAGCACGTGCAGGGCGCGGCCGGTGGCAAGAAAGGCGGCGGCAAAACTGTCGATGGCCTGCGGATCGAGCAGGTCGAGCGCGGCGACCTCCACGCCGGCCATGCCATCCAGGGCCACTTGCGCCGGATGCGGATCGCGCGCCGGCACCAGTACACGGGCGCCAGCGCCGGCCAGCACACGCACCGTTTCCAGCCCCAGGCCCGACGCACCGCCCGTGACGATGGCCTGCATGCCGGACAGGTCGCGCCCGGCCAGCGCCTCGGTGGCCGTGGTGCGCGCGTCAAAACCGGAATGCAAGGGAGTTTGAAGGGTAGTGGTATGGGTCATGGCTGCCTGGGCGTGATGGATAAAAACCCATTGTGCGCGCCGAAACATGGACTGTGAATGGCGTAAAATCTTTAATACTATCGCCATCGTCCAGAATTGAAGCCCACCATGGATTTGCTCTCCGACGTACTCTCGCTATTTGATACGCGCAGTTCCTACTTTGCCGGCCTGAAGGCGGGCGGCGACTGGGCCATCGACTTTCCGCCGCCGGACGGCATCAAGTTCAACGCCGTCATCGAAGGCGGCTGCTGGCTGACCGTCACGGGCATCGACGCTCCCGTGCAACTGCGCACGGGCGACTGCTTCCTGCTGGCGCCGGGGCGCGCGTTTACCCTGGCCAGCACACCCGGCTTGCCGGCCGCGCCGGCGCTGGACGTGTACCGGCATGCGCAGCACGGCGTGGCCCACCACGGCACGCCGCAGCACGATTTTTTCCTCATCGGCGGACGCTTCAGCTTTGGCGACGAAGCGGCCATCCTGCTCGACTGCCTGCCGCCGCTGCTGCACGTGCGCGGCGATACGGACCAGGCCAGCGTGCTGCACTGGGCCTTGCAACGTCTGGCGCAGGAACTGCAGGCGACGGCGCCCGGCGCGGCGCTGATGACGCGCCACCTGGGCCACATGATGCTGCTGCAGATGCTGCGCCAGTATCTGGCAACGCAAGCGTCGCACCCGGCAGGCTGGCTGTTCGCGCTGGCCGATCCCCGCCTGCGCGCGGCCATCGAGGCGATGCATGCGCAACCGGCGCAGCGCTGGACCTTGGCGCAACTGGCCGCCGTCGCGGGCCAGTCGCGCTCCGCCTTTGCGCTGCACTTCAAGAACAGGGTGGGCGTGACGCCGCTCGACTACCTGCTACGCTGGCGCATGCGCCTGGCCACGCGGCGCCTGAAGGACAGCGGCGCACCCATCGCCGCAATCGCGCAGGCGCTGGGCTACGATTCCGACAGCGCCTTCAGCCATGCTTTCAAGCGCGTCATGGCCTGCTCGCCGCGCCAGTACCGGCTGCGCCATGCGGGCGGGCAGGCGTAAAAAAACCCGCATCTGCGGGTTTTGAAAATACAGGGTCAGGCTGTCGGCACAGGCGGCAGAGCTGCCACCGCCAGCAAGGCAAACGGCCCGAGGAACAGGCCGATACCGAACCAGACGCCGCCATTGCGCCCACGCCGGCTGGCCAGCAGCCAGGAGGCGATCGCAAACAAAAACATGAAGATCAACAGTATCGCCATTGCCACTCCTTGCCATGTGGAAAGCCCAGTGTAGCCCACGGGCGCACCCGTGCCTAGACGTATATCAGATCTAGCGCTGTACCTGCATCAGGATCACGCGCTTGCTGCTGCCGTCGGCCGGCGGCGTGGCCGATGGCGGCGGCGGACTGTCGCAGGAGCCGCAGGAACCGCAGCCGCTGCCGCAGCCGGGCGCCACCTTGAAGAAGGCTGACATTTTCGCCTCATCGAGGCCGCAGCGCACCAGGCCCCGCACGATGGCGCGGCGCACGCCCGCCGGCAGGTACTTGGTCGAAAAATGCAACAGCGCGGCTGCGACGATCAGGGCGACGATGAGGGTTTGCCACATGCTTTTCTCCTAAGCGCCCAGCATCAGGGCGACGCGATACGTGATGAACGAGGCGGCATACGCCAGCGCGAACATGTAGCCGGCCATCAGCAGCGGATAGCGCCAGCCCCCCGTCTCGCGTTTCACCACGGAGAGCGTCGACAGGCACTGCGGCGCGAACACATACCAGGCCAGCAAGGACAGCGCGGTGGCCATCGACCATGAATGGGCGATCAGCGGCTCCAGGGTGGTGGCCAGCGCGTCGCCCGTTTGCGACAGCGCATACACGGTGCCCAGGGCGCCGACGGCCACTTCACGGGCCGCCATGCCGGGCACCAGCGCGATGCAGATCTGCCAGTTGAAACCGATGGGCGCGAAGATCACTTCCAGGCCGCGGCCCAGGATGCCCGCCAGGCTGTAATAGATCGGCGGATGGATCGCGTTGTCCGGCGCGCCGGGGAAGGTGCTGAGGAACCACAGGATGATCATCAGGCTCAGGATGATGGTACCGACGCGCGTGAGGAAAATCTTCGCGCGCTCCCACAGGCTGACGGCCAGGTTGCGCAGGTGCGGCCAGTGGTAGGCCGGCAGTTCCAGCATCAGCGGCTGGTTGCCGCGCACGCCCATGCCGCGCTTCATGACCCAGGCCACGGCCATGGCCGAGATGATGCCGGCGAAGTACAGCACGAACAGCACCAGGCCTTGCAGGCTCAGATAGCCCCACACCTCGCGCTGCGGGATGAAGGCGGCGATGATCAGCGCATACACGGGCAAACGCGCCGAGCACGTCATCAGCGGCGCGATCATGATGGTGACGAGGCGGTCGCGCGGGTTCTGGATGGTGCGCGCCGCCATCACGCCGGGAATGGCGCAGGCAAAACTCGACAGCAGCGGGATGAAGGCACGGCCCGACAAGCCCACGCCGCCCATCAGCCGGTCCAGCAAAAAGGCCGCGCGCGGCAGGTAGCCGCAGTCTTCCAGGCTCAGGATAAAGAAGAACAGGATCAGGATTTGCGGCAGGAAGACCAGCACGCTGCCGACACCGCCGATGATGCCTTCCACCAGCAAGCTTTTCAGGTGGCCATCGGGCATGTTCGCCGTCAGCAGGGCCCCCAGGTGGCCCACGCCATCGGTAATCATTTCCATCGGCGTGGCGGCCCATGCAAACACGGCCTGGAAGATCAGGAACATCAGCACGGCCAGGATGAGGGGGCCGAACACGGGGTGCAGCACCACGTCGTCGATTTTTTCCGTCAGGTTGCCCGTGTCGCTGCTGTCATTGCTGACGGCGGCCAGGATGCGGCGCACTTCGCGCTGGGTTTCTTCGACGCTGACGGCATCGATGGCCGCCAGCGGTTTCGCTTCCACGGCCGGCAGGGGCAGCATGGCGTCGATGGCGTTCAACAGGGCTTTTTCGCCATCGTGCTGCACCGCGACGGTTTCCACCACGGGCATGCCCAGTTCCTGCGACAGCCTGGCCGTATCGATCAGCATGCCGCGCTTGCGCGCCACGTCCGTCATGTTCAGCGCCAGCAGCATGGGCAAGCCCAGGCGTTTGACTTCCAGCACCAGGCGCAAGTTCAGGCGTAAATTGGTGGCATCGACCACGCAGATGATGGCGTCCGGGCGCGGATCGCCCTTGCGCAATCCCCCCACCACGTCGCGCGTGATGGCTTCGTCGGGCGTGGTAGCCGACAGGCTGTAAGCGCCCGGCAAATCGAGCAGGCGCACGGGCGTGCCGGCGGGCGAAGTGAAATGGCCTTCCTTGCGCTCGATGGTCACGCCGGCGTAGTTCGCCACTTTCTGGCGCGCGCCCGTCAAACGGTTGAACAGGGCGGTCTTGCCGCAGTTCGGATTGCCCAGCAAGGCAATTTGTGGCTGATGCGGCGGCTTGTGCACGCCCGCATCGACGATAGTTTCGACAGCACCCATGGTTATTCCGGTTGAAGCAGCGGTTGAATCGTGATCAGCGCCGCTTCGAAGCGGCGCAGTGCGAACGTGGCATTACCCACCTTGATGGCCAGCGGGTCGCCGCCGGGAATACCGCGCTTGAGCATGCGGATATGTTCGCCGGGAACAAATCCCAGCTCCATCAAGCGGCGGGCGAGGTCCACGCCATCTTCCGTCTGTCCTGCCGTGTGGGGCGTGATATGCAACACCGTGCCGCTTTGGCCGACTGCCAGCGCGTCGAGCGTCATCAAGGGTGGAACTAGAGTCATGAGCAAATTCCGTTCAAATTAAGAACACCGGGACAAACTGCTGCGCGTGGCGCATCGCGTTTGACTGGGGTGTTGTGAGGTAAAACGCAACTGTTGCGCATTACCGACAAGCGGCCTTTCAAACTGTCCGGACGGCGACCGTCCGAGACAATACCAGCATTATAAACATGAATGCGAATTGTTTTTATTTAGCCCGGAGAGTGGCCCCTGTCAAGGGCTACGCCATGCGCACGCAGGCCATATCCACACGCCGCGCCCAGCCGCCAGGCGCCGCACACTTGAGCAAAATCGCTTGCATTGTCCCTCGCTTTGCGCGACAATGAAACGTAATGATAATGATTCTCATTAAAACACTAGCAACAATGCTTCAAAGCACTAGTGTCTGTTCATCCTCCAGCCAGAAGGTGTAGCTATGATTGTATGTGTCTGCAACAACATATCTGATCGTGAAATCCGTCAAGCCGTCGATCTTGGCCTGTCCAGCATGGCCGAACTGCGCCGCGACCTGGGCGTGGCCACCTGCTGCGGCAAATGCCATACCTGCGCGCGGGAGGTGCTGAACGATCACCTGAGCGCCACCGTAGTGCTGCAAGAAACCGTATTGATGCGAGCTGTACTGACAAACTAAAGAAAGCGATGAACGCCATGACGATGATGCCCCCGCCCGTAACGGTGCAGGCCGTGCAGCAATTTGCCGACTTCGACAAGAAGCGCAACAAATTCGCGCCGCTGATGGCCATCCTTGTCCTGCATCTCGCCGGCTTTTACGCCATCCAGAGCGGCTTGCTGAGCCGCGTCGTCACGGCGGCCATGCCGACCATCACCACCATCAGCATCATCGCCCCGCCGGCGCCACCCAAGCCGCCGGCACCGTCGGTGCCGAAAACCGTGGAACTGAGTGCTCCCGTGCCGCGCGCCGTCATCCCGCCGCTGCCGCTGATCGCCGTGGCACCGAGCGAACCGACGATCACGCCGCCGCAGCCGACGCGCGCCGAAGCTGCCCCCGTGGCCACTGCGGCGCCGACTGCGCCAGCCGCACCGTCGCCGACGCCACCGGCGCCGTCCACGCCGCGCACCGTCAGCAGCGTCGAATACATCAAGGCACCGCAACTGATCTACCCGAATTTGTCACGCCGCCTGGGCGAAAGCGGCACCGTGGTATTGCGCATCCTGATCAATGAAAAGGGTTTGCCGGAGCAAATCCTGGTCCATAAATCGACCGGCTACGGCAACCTTGATGAAGCGGGCCGCCAGGCGGCGCAGCGCGCGCTGTTCAAGCCGATGATCGAAAACGGCAAGCCCGTGCCCGTCTACGTTTTAGTACCGCTGACCTTCCAGCTGAGCTAGCCTTCCGGCGGCCTTCGCGCCGCTGCCAGCCCGCAAGCACCGCACCCTGTGCCCTGCTTGCTTTTTTGCGCCCTGTTTTCTGTACCAGTCAAGCAACTGCTTGTTTCAGTCTGCCAGCCTACATCCCCGGGCCAGGCAGACTTTTTTTTGCCGGTGCTTCACGCAGTATCGTAGGTCGGATTAGCGCAGCCAAAGGCCACGCGTAATCCGACACCGCCACGATCACATCTCCGCCCACATCCGCAGCAGGTTGTGATAATGCCCCGTCAGCCCCACCGTCGCGGGCGAATCGCCGTGTTCTGCGCGCACGCTCTGGATGTTCTGATCGAGCTCGAACAGCATGCTGCGTTTCCAGTCCTCGCGCACCATGCTTTGCGTCCACAGGAAGGAGCAGATGCGCTCGCCGCTGGTGACGGGCAGCACCTGATGCACGCTGCTCGAGGGATACACGATCACGTCGCCGGCCGGCAGTTTTACCTCATGCGTGCCGTAGGAATCGACCACCACCAGCTCGCCGCCTTCGTACTCGTCCGGCTCGCTCAGGAACACGGTCGAGGAGACGTCGGCGCGCATCGACTGCAGACCGTTTTTCGGCGTGCGGATGGCGCCGTCGATATGCAGGCCATAGTGCTCGCCGCCCGCATAGCTGTTGAAGAACGGCGGCAAGATGCGCAGCGGCAGCACGGCGGCAAAGAACAGCGGATTGGCCATCAGCGCGCGGCTGACGATCTCGCCCAGCTCCAGTGCCAGCGGCGAACCTTCGGCCAGCTGGCGGTTGCGCTTGACCTGCGCCCCTTGCGCCCCGACGCTGGCACGCCCGTCGACCCAGTCCGTTTGCGCCAGGCGCTGGCGAAACTGCGTCACCTGTTCCGGCGTCAGCACGCCGGGTATATGCAGCATCATCTTGCTATCCTTTTCAGTAAAAATCGCTGCCTGATTATCGCATCGCCGGCAGCGGCCAAGAAGACACAAAAGCAAGAACGGAGCAACATTTCCCGCCTTTTCAGCGCAGCCAAATAGCAGCATGAACGCGAATGAGAATGGCCTGCATTTTCCTTAACAAATAAAAAACGGGAAAATGTGGCAATCCATTTGAGAATGGGTTTTATTCGCACGATATTTAGGTTAAAAAGACGGAAAGACACCGTTTCGCAGCAAAAAACGCCCATATTTTGCGCTATCATGCGGGCATAGCGAAACCGGCAACCTGCGCGCCACCAGGCAGCCCTGCGCCACCCGGCAGTGAACGCCAGCAGCCTGCGGTTTCATCATCGAACGCGACACAGAACAAAGGAATTCCCATGAAGGGCGATAAAGAAGTCATCCGCATGCTCAACGCACAGCTCACCAACGAACTGTCGGCCATCAACCAGTACTTCCTGCATGCGCGCATGTACAAGCACTGGGGCCTGGAAAAGCTGGGCAAGAAGGAATACGAAGAATCGATCGGCGAAATGAAACACGCCGACAAGCTGATCGACCGCATCCTGATGCTCGACGGCCTGCCTAACCTGCAAGCGCTGCACAAGCTGCTGATCGGCGAGAACACGCCGGAAATGCTGGAATGCGACTTGAAGCTGGAGCGCGCCGCGCACGCCACCGTCAAGGAAGGCATCGCCATCAGCGAAAAAGCGGGCGACTACGTTTCGCGCGACCTGTTCCTGATGATCCTGGAAGACACGGAAGAGCATATCGACTGGCTCGAAACGCAGATCGACCTGATCGCCAAAGTCGGCATCCAGAACTACCTGCAAAGCCAGATGGCGATTGAAGAGTAATCGTTTCGCAGCATCGTAAAAAAACCGGCAATTGCCGGTTTTTTTACGTCCGTCCTCAAGTCTTTGTGGCCTGCTGCGGGCGCAGCTTGACGAACAGCACCGCCACCGCCGCACACAGCAACAGGGCGCCGGCCAGCCGGATGACGTTTTCCGGATTGCCGCCCAGCCAGCTGCGATAGTACAGGGGCAGAGTAAATATCTGGATGATCATCGGGATGACGATGAACATGTTGAAGATGCCCATGTAGACGCCCGTGCGCTCGGGCGGAATGCAGCCGGCCAGCATGATGTAGGGATTGCCCATGATGCTGGCCCAGGCCAGGCCCACGCCCAGCATGGGCAGCAACAGCAGCGCCGGGCTGTGGATCAGCGGGATGCTCAGCATGCCGATACCGGCCGCGCACAGGCACAGGCTGTGCATGCGCTTGGGGCCGAAACGCCGCGTGAACGGCACCAGCGCAAAGGCGGCGATAAAGGCGACGAAATTGTAGAAGGCGCCCACCTGCCCGTTCAGCAGGCCCGCGTCGCGAAAGCCTTGCGACGCCGGGTCCGTCGTGTGGAACAGGGTCGCCGCCAGCGACAGCGCAATGTACTGCCAATAGCAGAACATGGCGTACCACTGGAACAGGTTGACGAGGGCCAGCTGCTTCATCGTCGGCGGCATCTCGCGCAGGGCCGCGCCGATATCGGCCAGCGTATGGCGCCAGCCCGGCGGGCGGCTGCGGATGGCCGCCAGCTCGCTGGCAGTGAGCGGGTTTTCCGGCGTCGTCTTCAGGGTCCACAGCACCGAGGCCAGCGAGAACACGGCACCGATCAGGAAGGCGGCGATGACGATGTGCGGGATATGGCTGCCATTGACGGCATCCTTGTTCATGCCCAGCATGACCAGCAGCGATGGCGTCAGGTAAGCCAGCGTTTGCCCCAACCCCGTAAACGCACTTTGCGTGAGAAAGCCCAGCGAATGCTGCTTCTTGTCGAGCTTGTCGCTGACGAAGGCGCGGTACGGCTCCATCGTCACGTTGTTCGCTGCGTCGAGTATCCACAGCAGGCTGGCGGCCATCCACAGGGTGGGACTGAAGGGCATGGCCAGCAAGCCCAGGCTGCACAGGATGGCGCCGATCAGGAAGTACGGCGTGCGGCGGCCCCAGCGCGTCACCGTGCGGTCGCTCATGGCGCCGATCAGCGGTTGCACGAGCAGCCCCGTCATGGGACCGGCCAGCCACAGGTACGGCAGGCTCGCTTCATCAGCGCCCAGGTATTTGTAGATGGGGCTCATGCTGCTTTGCTGCAACCCAAAGCTGAACTGGATGCCGAAAAAACCGACATTCATGTTGACGATCTGCCAGAACGACAGATGCGGACGGTGCGTGCTGGCGTCGCTCATGGCTGCTCCCGATCTTGCTCCCGCTCCAGCCACAACATATGCCAGGGTTGCAGGCCCACCGTGCCGGCCAGCACGCTGCCATCGAGGCAGCTGCGCCACTCGCCTGCGGGCAAAGTGAAACGCTGGCTGGCGCCGCTGAAGTTGCTCAGGTTGAGAAAGGCGTCGCCGCGCAGCAGCGCCAGCACGGCCGGCGTGTCGGCGGGCAGCACGCTGCGCGGCGCGGCGGCGGTCAGGGCAGGCAAGCGCCGGCGCACGTCGATCAGCTGGCGCAGCGCCGGATACAGCCGGCCGCTGGCGCTCACGCCATCGTGGCGCCATGCCAGCAGGCTGTCGTCGAACGCGGGACGCTGCAGCCAGCGGCTGTCCATCGCCCGGTCGGCGCGCTGCGTGTAGCTGTGATCGTTGGTCATGCCCAGTTCATCGCCCATGTACAGCACCGGCAAGGCGCCAAAGCTCAAGGCCAGGCCATGCAGCAGCAGCAGGCGCCGCAATGCATATTCCTGCTCCTGCACCGTGGTGGCGCTTTCCAGGCCGGCCAGCGAGGCGGCCATGCCGTTGCTGCCATGCGCCTTGTCGGCACTGCTGCTCTGGAAGGCGGCGCCGCGCGCATAGCTGCCGGGCGCACCGGCAAAGAAGCGGGCGATGCGCGCCAGGCGCGCCGGCCCGTTCGCACCCGCTTCGTTGAGCAGCACGTTCCAGCCGATGTCGTCGTGGCAGCGCACATAACTGAGCCAGCTGGCGGCCGGTGGCAACGGCGGGGTGGCGGCGATCACCTGCTGCAGCAAGTCCGTGCTTTCCTCGGCCAGCGCGCCCCAGCCGGCGGCCATCAGGCTGCTGTGATAAGCGATATGGCATTCGGGCGCGGCATCGCTGCCAAAGTAGGCAGGCAGCTTGGGCGTGGGCACGATGGCTTCGGCCTTGAGCAGCGCACCCGGCGCGACGAGGGCGGCAATCGCCCGCAAGGCTTGCAGCAGGCTGTGGGCTTCGGGCTGGTTCATGCAATCGCTGCCTTCGCGCTTCCACAGGAAGGCCGTCGAATCGAGGCGGAACACCTCGATGCCCTTGTTGGCCAGGCCCAGCATGGCGCCGGCCATGGCCGCGAAGACGGCCGGATTGGCGTAGTTCAAATCCCATTGATACGGATAGAACGTGGTCCAGACCCAGCGCTGGAGCTCCGGCACGAAGGTGAAATTGCCGGGCGCCGCCTGCGGGAAGACCTGGCCCACGGTGCGCTCGTAGCGGTCCGGCTGCACGCGGTCGGGATAGGTATGGAAAAAATCGCGCAGCAGCGGGTCGCCCGCCTTGGCGCCAATTGCCCATGCATGGTCGTCGGCCACGTGGTTGAGGATCAGGTCCGAGCACAGGCTGATGCCGGCCGCGCGCAGCTGCGCCGTCAACGCCAGCAAGTCGGCATTGCTGCCCAGTGCGGGGTCGACTTCCTCGAAGCTGGCGACGGCAAAGCCGCCATCGCTTTCGCCGGCGCGCGCACGCAAAAAGGGCAGCAAATGCAGATACGTCACGCCCAGTTCACGCAGGTGGGCAATGCGTTCGGCCACGCCTTGCAGGTTGCCGCCGAAGCGCTGCACATACGCGCTGTAGCCCAGCATGGACTGGCTGGCAAACCAGTCCGGCTGCGCTTCGCGCTGCGCATCTTGCCGCCGCAATTCGGGCGCGCGCGCCGCGTACAGCCGGCCCACGCTTTCCATCAGGTCGCCCAGCCAGGGCAGGAAGTCCGGCCGCTGGCCATACAGGCTGCCCAGGCGGTCGAGCAAAACCGCCTCCTGGCGCGCATAGCGGCGCGCCGCATCGGCGCGCAAGTGCGTGGGGAGCGGCGCCAGCAGGCGCGCCAGGGGGCTGCGTATCGACATCATGAATCCTATCCTTGCTTAAAATGCGTATTTCAGGCTGACCTTGACGGCGCGCCCCGTGATCGAGCGGGCCGCATGGCCATCGCCCTCGACTTCCGTGTAGCCGATCTTGTTGAACAGATTGTTCGCCGTCAGCGCCACCTGCATCTGCGGCGTCAGCTGGTAATTGACGAAGGCATTGAGCACCTGGTAGGCGGGCAAGGTGATCGTATGCGCATCGTCGCCCCATGACTTGCCCGTGCCGACCAGGCTGGCGCCGAAGGTGGCCGGTCCCCATTCATAGGTGGGCGCGAGCTGGTACACGACACGCGCCTGGCGCCGCGGCGTGTTGCCGATCAGTGCCACGTCAGCCGCCGCCGTGCCCGTGATCTCGGCATCCGTGAACGTCAGGCCGCCATTGATGCGGAAGTCGCCGGCGCTGTAGGCCGCTTCCAGCTCCACGCCCTTGGCTTCATAGCTGTTGGCCGTGCGCAGCTGGGTGGTCGCCTCGTAGTTGCTTTCCTTGGTCTTGGCCTGGAACACGGTCACAAAAGTGCTCAAGGGGCCTCGCCGCCATTTCACGCCCCCTTCAAGCTGGCGCACGGTGTTCATCGCCACCGGCACGCTGCCATCCAGGGGAGTGCCGAACAGGATGCGGTCGGCATTGAAGGCCACGCCTTCACTGACGCGGGCAAACACGGCCAGGTTGGCTTGCAGCTTGTAGTTCGCGCCCAGCGAGTACGAAGTGTGGCCCAGGGTGTAATCGACCTGCTGCAGCGTCGACGGCAGATAGGCTTGCGCGCCGGTCGCCTGATTGGCCGTGCCGCTGGCATGCTGGCGGTCGCGCCGCAAGCCGCCGTCGAGGTTCAGCGCGCCACTTTCCCAGGCCAGGTTCAGGTAGGGCGACGTCGTGCGGTACTCCATGTCGACGGCGCGCGAGCAGCAGGCGCCGAAGGCGGGGCCAATGAAGCCTGGCGTGCTGCTGGCCGTCTGCAGCAGCGCGGGCTGGTCGCCCGTGGCCTGCATCAGGTATTCATTGAAGTTCCAGGTCAGGCCCAGCTTTTGCTGCGACAGGTACAGGCCTGCCGTGGTGGTCAGCTTGCCGCTGTCAAGAACAAACGTCTTGGCCAGCTTGGTGTCGCTCAGGGTATTGCTGGCGTCGTCGATCGAGGTATTGAACACCACGGCGGAAAACGCGCGGCCCGTGTAAGGCTTGCCCTGATTCGGGCCGCTGGCAAACACATAGCTGCCGTCGCTGCCGTTATTCGACGGGAACACGCCCGTGAAGCGGCCCGAATTGTCCGCGTAGCGGAAGTTTTCGCTCACGCTCCAGCCCTGCCCCAGCTTGAACGATGCTTCCAGGCCCACGGTATCGCTTTTGACGTGCAAGCCGTCGTTGACGCGGGTGGCCACGCGCTGGTTATCCTTGTTCAGCACCATGTCGGGCACCCAGTACGGCGAATAGAAACTGGCCTTGCGCGGGTCAATGCCGGCGATTTCCGTGATGCGGCCATTGCGCACGCTGACCGGCACCGGCAGGGCTGTGGGCGACTGGTCGTCGAGGTGCTTGAACGACAGGCGCACGAAGCCGCTGTCGAATTCATGCGTGACATTACCGCGGATCTGGCCGCCCTTTTCGCTATTGACGCCACTGTGGCGGATGCCTTCGCCCGTGCGCCAGGAGCCGCCGATGAAGAAGCGCGTGCGCTCCGAAACCGGCGCGCCATAATCAAAATCGACGCGCGTCTGGTCGTAGCCCAGGCCACGGCTGATGGCCACGCTGCCACCCTGCTCCTTGCCATTCTTGCTGATGAAATTGATGATGCCGCCCGGCGAGTTGGTGGCCAGGGTGGAGGCCGAACCGCCGCGCACCACTTCCAGGTGGTCCAGCGTGGAATCGATTTTCACGAAGCTGTCGGGGGTGGTGAAGTTGAAGTCGCCGAACTGCAGCACCGGCAAGCCATCTTCCTGGATCTGCACATAGCGCGCGCCGCCGGCGGAAATGGGCAAGCCGCGCACGGTGATGTTGGCATTGCCTTCGCCACCCGAGGATTCGGCCCGCAAACCCGGTACCGAGCGCAGGACTTCGGCGGCGCTGGTCGGCGCGTTGTGCAGGATGGTGTCGAGTTCCATGCTGCTGACGGAATTGCTCGATTTCATTTTGGACGTACCGCCGGTGGTGCCCGTGACCACGATGCGTTCCAGGTTCAGGCCATCGGCGGGAGCGGCGCTGGCGGTGTCGCCGGCGGACTGTGCCTGGGCGGCGCCCAATTGCAGCATGGCCAGGGCGACGGCGGCGGCCATGCAGCCGCGTTGAGCAGTACGTGTTTTCATCTTGTCTCCAGTGTTGTATGCCGATACATCGAGGTATCGGCTTGTTATGAGTCCTGGCCGCTGCATGCCGTGGCGCGCTGGCTGAGCCGGTACGTCATTATTCAACGAATAAGAATTTATTGCAATCGATTGCAATCGAGCGCTGCAACATGAAAATATTGTTGTTTTTAAGAGAATATTACGGGCAAATCAGAGGGAAACAAGCGGGATGCAAGGCAAATGCAGCGTTTTTTATGCTGCGATGCAGCATAAAAATAGATGGGGAAATTTGAAATTATTGCAATCGGTTGCAGCCGCTGGCAATGGTGCTTCAGCTGCCCGAGGCGCGTACGATCAGCTCGGTTGGCAATTGCCGCGATGGCGCAGGCGCGCCGTCGACCAGCGCCAGCAGCGAGGCCACCAGCGCGCGCCCGGCGGCGCGGATCGGCTGGCGCACGGTGGTCAGCGGCGGGTGGAAATACGCGGCCAGTTCGATATCGTCGTAGCCGACCACGGCCACCTGTTCCGGCACGGCCACGCCGCGCGCGCGCAGGGCGCTGATGGCGCTCATGGCCAGCAAGTCGCTGCAGGCAAAGATGGCATCGAACGGCAGGTGGCGGTCCAGCAATTCCTGCACGTCCGTCGCGCCGCCCTGCGGCAGGAAGGAACCGGCCACGTACAGCTGCGGGTCGGGCGCCAGCCCTTGCGCGGCCAGCGCCTGCGCATAACCCTGGTGGCGCTGCGCCACTTCGGGCAGCTTGGCGTCGCCAAAGAAGGCGATGCGCGTGCGCCCCGCCGCCAGCAAGTGTTCCGTGGCCAGCCTGCCGCCGGCGACGTTGTCGCCGCCGACGGTGCAATACAGCTGCTGCGGCAATTGCGCGCCCCACACGACGATGGGCACCTGGCGCGCGGCCAGCTGGTTCAGCTGTTCATGGTGGCGCCACTGGCCGATCAGGATGATGCCGATCACGCGGCCGCTATCGAAGGACTGGGCGGCCGCATCGAGCGTTTCGGCATCCACGCGCGAAATGAGCATGTCGAAGCCCTGCTCCGTCAGCGCATCGGCCAGGCTGCCCAGCATGCTGAGGAAAAAAGGATCGGACAGGTGCTGGCGCGTGGCAGCGTCATACGGCACCACCACGCCGACCGTGCGGTTCTGTTTCAGGCGCAGGTTTTGCGCGCCGATATTGATGGAGTACTTGAGCGAACGGGCCAGCGCGATGACGCGCGCGCGCGTCTCTTCGTTGACCAGCGAACTGCCGCTCAGCGCGCGCGACACGGTGGACGTGGACACGCCGGCCAGGCGCGCGATATCGGCCATTTGCAGGCGTTGCTGCGCCTTTGAATCGGTACCGGTCATCGTGCGCTCACTGCGGCACGGTGTCCTTGAACGATGGCCGCTCGGACAGTTTGTCGAACAGGCGCGCCAGCGCGGGATGCTCGGCGCGCCAGTCGATTTCCGGGAAGCGGAAGCTGAGCCAGCCCAAGGCGCAGCCCACGGCCACGTCGGCCAGGGTGTAGTTCTTGCCGGCGCAATACGCGCTCTCGCCCAGGCGTGCTTCCAGCGCGGCCAGACCCAGCGTGATTTTGTCGAGCTGGCGCGCGATCCAGGCCGCGCTTTGCTGCTCGGGCGGGCGCTGCGTGCGCTCCAGGCGCACCAGCACGCCCGCGTCGAGAATGCCGTCGGCCAGCGCTTCCCAGTTCTTGATATCGGCCCGCTCGCGGCCATTGCCGCCGGCCGGCAGCAGCTTGCACACGGGCGTGAGCGTGTCGAGGTATTCGACGATGACTTTCGAATCGATGAGCGTGCTGCCGTCCTCCATCACCAGGCAGGGCACCTTGCCCAGGGGATTGGCCTGGGCGATGCGGGTTTCCGGCACCCACACGTTTTCCAGCTCAAAGACATAGTCGAGCTTTTTTTCCGCCAGCACGATACGGGCTTTGCGGACATACGGGCTGGCGAGGGAGCCGATCAGTTTCATAGGTACTTTAAGGTAAAGGAGCAGCAAGCAGTATAGCATCGGCGGCAGCGGCGTTTGGCAGCACGCACCCGGCGCTCCCCGCAGTGTGGCAGGCATGCAGCATCGGGGCCGGATTCGGCCAGATTGCGGTGCGCTGGCGGCCGACGGGCGGCTGGCCAGCGGCCAGCGGTGGTAAAATCGCCCTTTACTGTGGCGCCGTCAGTGTTGCTGTATTGCAATAGCCCTGCCCTCCCCGCGCGCCACACGCCAACCGTTTCTTTAACTTGCGTCCGCTCTCATGACTTCTACACCTCCGTATTCCACGCTGTCGGCCCTGTCTCCGCTCGATGGCCGCTACGCCAGCAAGACCGATCTGCTGCGCCCGATCCTGTCCGAAGCCGGTTTCATGCACCACCGCGTGAAAGTGGAAATCTCCTGGCTGCAAGCGCTGTCGCAAGCCGGTTTCGCCGAGATCAAGCCTTTCTCGGCAGAAGCGAGCGCCCTGCTCGACAAGATGGCAGCCGACTTTTCGGAAGCCGACGCGGCCCGCATCAAGGCCATCGAAGCGGTCACCAACCATGACGTCAAGGCTGTCGAGTACTGGCTGAAGGAACAAGTGGCGGACGTGCCGGAACTGGTGGCGGCGTCGGAATTCATCCATTTCGCCTGCACCTCGGAAGACATCAACAACACCTCGCACGGCATGATGCTGAAAGCCGCGCGCGATGGCGTGATGCTGCCGGCATTGACCGGCCTGGTGGCCAAGCTGACGCAGATCGCGCACGACAATGCCGACGTGCCGATGCTGTCGCGCACGCACGGCCAGACGGCCAGCCCGACCACCCTGGGCAAGGAAATGGCCAACGTCGTGGCCCGCTTGCAGCGCGCCGTGAAACGCATCGAGCAAGTGGAAATCCTCGGCAAGATGAATGGCGCCGTCGGCAACTACAACGCCCACCTGTCCGCCTACCCAGGCTTCGACTGGCCGGCATTCTCGCAGGCCGTCATCGAACAGCGCCTGGGCCTGGTGTTCAACCCGTACACCATCCAGATCGAGCCGCATGACTACATGGCCGAGCTGTTCGACGCCTTTGCGCGCGCCAACACGATCTTGCTGGACTTGAACCGCGACATCTGGACGTATGTCTCGCTGGGCTACTTCAAGCAGAAGCTGAAAGCGGGCGAAATCGGTTCGTCGACCATGCCGCACAAGGTCAACCCGATCGACTTTGAAAACTCGGAAGGCAACCTGGGCCTGGCCAACGCCGTGCTGAAACACCTGTCGGAAAAACTGCCCGTCTCGCGCATGCAGCGCGACCTGACCGATTCGACCGTGCTGCGCAATATCGGCGTGGGCCTGGGCTACACCCTGCTGGCCTATGACAGCTGCCTGCGCGGCCTGAACAAGCTGGAAGTGAACCACGCGCGCCTGGCGCAAGACCTGGACGCCACCTGGGAAGTACTGGCCGAGCCCGTACAAACCGTGATGCGCCGCTACGGCATCGAAAACCCGTACGAGCAACTGAAAGAGCTGACGCGCGGCAAGGGCATCTCGAAAGAAGCGCTGCAGGAATTCGTCAACGGCCTGGCCATCCCGCAGGATGCCAAGGAAGTGCTGCTGACCATGACGCCGGGTAACTACATCGGCATCGCGGCGCAATTGGCCAAGGCAATCTAAGCCACAATCTGTACCTGGATCAAGCAGATCCACATCCACGGGGCGGCCGGCACACAAATGCTGCCCGCCCCGCAGTTTTTCCGGCAATCTTTCTTGTAGAATCTGCAGCACGCAGCGTAAATTGCTTTTCTTTGGTATATTAGGCCGAATTAGTCCTAATACGTACTACATTCAAGAAAGCCGCCGATGCAACGCTACACCACCACCGCCATCATCTTGCACTGGCTGACCGCCCTGCTGATCATCAGCGCCTTCGTCATGGGCCTGGTCATGACGGACATTCCCGGCCTGACACCCACCAAACTCAAATATTTCTCCTGGCACAAATGGCTCGGTGTGACCGTGCTGGCCATCGCCGCCATCCGCCTGCTGTGGCGCAAGGCCAACGTGCCGCCGCCGCACCCGGCCAGCATGGTTGCCTGGCAAAAGAAGGCGGCCGACGCCATGCACGTGCTGCTGTACATCCTGATTTTCGCCGTGCCCATCTCCGGCTACCTGTACACCCTGGCCGCCGGCGTGCCGGTGGTCTATCTGGGCCTGTTCCAGTTGCCGGTCATCATGGCGCCGAACCCGGAACTTAAGCCACTTTTAAAAGAGATTCATTATGTTCTGAACATGACGATGGCCGCCGCCGTGGCCGCCCATGTGCTGGCGGCGCTGAAGCACCAGTTCATCGACCGCGATGGCGTCCTCAAGCGCATGTTGCCGTAACACCGACTTCCCTTGCTCACTGAAACTCCAGGAAAAATAAGATGAAAACCACCCAACGCATCGTCCTCGCTTCCCTGCTGGGCCTATCCGTGGCCGCCACCGCCGCCACCTTGCTGAAAGTCGATCCCGCCAAGACCAGCGTGTCGGCCGTGTTCAAGCAAATGAACGTGCCCGTGGAAGCGAAGTTCAAAAAATTCACTATCGCCATCGATTACAACCCGGCCACGCCGGACGCCTCGAAGGCATCGGTGGACATCGAGACGGCCAGCATCGATATCGGCGACCCCGAGTACAACAAGGAAGTGGCGAAGAAAGAATGGTTCAATTCGGCCCAGTTCCCGAAAGCCACCTTTGTCTCGAGCAGCATCAAGGCCGCCGGCGCGGGCAAGCTGACGGTGACGGGCAAGCTGAGCATCAAAGGCAAGACCACCGACGTGACCTTCCCACTGACGGTGAAGACCGACGGCGGCAAATATGCGTTCGACGGCGCCCTGCCGATCAAGCGCCTGACCTACAACATCGGCGAAGGCGAGTGGAAAGACACGAGCATGGTCGCCGATGAAGTCACCATCAAATTCCATGTTTCTGCTCAGTAATCGCTATACCCCTTGTTCAACCTTAGGATATTCATGACATTCAAGCATTTGATGATCGCCGTGCTGGCAGCCGCCGGCGCGGGTTCGGCCATGGCCGCTACCGACACCTACAACCTCGACCCGACGCACACCTTCCCCAGCTTTGAAGCCGATCACATGGGCATGTCCGTCTGGCGCGGCAAGTTCAACAAGACCAAGGGAACCGTGACCCTGGACCGTGCCGCCAAGACGGGCAGCCTGGACCTGGTCATCGATGCCGATTCGATCGATTTCGGCCTCGACGCCATGAACACGCACGCGAAAAAAGCGGACATGTTCAATGTGGAAAAATTCCCCGCAATCACCTACAAGAGCAAGTCGTTCAAGTTCAATGGCGATCAGCTGGTGGAAGTCGATGGCGAACTGACCCTGCTGGGCGTGACCAAGCCCGTCAAATTGAACGTGAGCAAATTCAAGTGCATCATGCACCCGCGCTACAAGCGCGAAGTGTGCGGCGCCGATGCCAGCGCTGAATTCAAGCGCAGCGACTTTGGCCTGAACTACGGCATGCCGGCGTTCTCGCCGGAAGTCAAGCTGGCCATCCAGGTAGAAGCGATCAAGGCCGACTAAACACGGCCTTGCCGCATGCCTAGCCCGCCTCGCTGCCCGCAGCCAGGCGGGCTTTTGCATGCGCGACGCAAATCCGCTGGACTTTTCTATCGTGCGGCATCAGTATCACCTGGCATGATGTTTTTCTAACATGACACCCCCACTCACCCATCGCGCGGAGGACTACATGAATTTCATTATCTGGATCGTTATTGGCGGCGTCATCGGCTGGCTGGCCAGCATGGTCATGAAAACCGATGCGCAACAAGGCATCTTCCTCAATATCGTCGTCGGCATCGTGGGCGCCTTTCTGGGTGGCTGGCTGCTGGCGCCACTGTTCGGCACGGGCACCATCAATAGCGACAATTTCAGCGTGTCTTCGCTGCTGGTCTCGTTCCTGGGCGCCGTGATCCTGCTGGGCATCGTGAATCTTTTGCGCCGCGGCAAAATCCGCTAGACCGGCGACACGCCGTGCCTCACGAGGTGGTCGGGCCGCGCAAGCGCCGGGCCACTTTTATTGCTGCTAAGACACGTATGGACAATACGACAGTCGCCGCACGGAAAAATGCGGGCTGGCGGCCGGTTCCTGCCCCTACATCACCGAAATTCATGCTATTTATACAATTATGCAAGAACATGCCGCCCGGAAAATGTGATTGACTAGTGCGAGTTCGATACGGATACTCTAGGTCGCCCGCTGAAAAAAACACTGGGTACACGTTGGTTCCGACTTCCCACCATGTAAAAAGACTAGAACTCGAATGAAAAAATCGTTAATCGCGCTCGCCATCCTGAGCAACTTCGCACACGCCGACGAAGGCATGTGGATGCCCCAACAGCTGCCACAAGTAGCCAAGGAACTGAAAGCGGCCGGACTGAAACTCGATCCGACCACCCTGACCAAGCTCACCGAGTTCCCGATGGGCGCCATTGTCAGCCTGGGCGGCTGCTCGGCCTCGTTCGTCTCGCCGCAAGGCCTGGTTGCCACCAATCACCATTGTGTCTACAACAGTGTGGCGGTCAATTCGACCAAGGAACGCGATTTGCTGGCCAACGGCTTCCTGGCCAAGACCTTCGCTGAAGAATTGTCGGCCGCCCCAGGCAGCCGCATCTTCGTCACCTCGGCCGTGACCAATGTCAGCGACAAGATCATCACCGCCGACGTGGCCAAGCTGCAAGGCAAGGCACGCATCGACGCGATCGAAAAAAATCAGAAAAAACTGGTCGCCGAATGCGAAAAAGAAGCCGGCTTCCGCTGCACCGTGTCGAGCTACTACGGCGGCCTGGAGTTCTACCTGATCAAGCAACTGGAAATCCGCGACGTGCGCCTGGTACACGCGCCTCCAGCGGGCGTAGGCAAATTCGGCGGCGACACCGACAACTGGATGTGGCCACGCCACACGGGCGACTACGGTTTCTACCGCGCCTACGTCAGCCGCGATGGCAAGGCTGCCGACTTCAGCAAGGACAACGTGCCGTACCAGCCAAAACACGTGCTGAAACTGGCCAAGGATGGCTTGAAAGAAGGCGATTTCGTGATGGCGCTGGGCTACCCTGGCCGCACCAACCGTCACCGCCTGCCATCGGAAGTGGCGTTCACGTTTGACTGGAACTATCCGGCCTTCGTGAAAGCGTCGGGCGAAACCCTGGCCATCATCGCGCGCGAAACCCGTGACAACAAGGACGTTGCCCTGAAATACGCGGGTCAGGTCGCTGGCGTGAACAATTACTACAAGAACCGCCAAGGCATGCTCGATTCCTACGCCGGCAGCGACTTCCTGGCGCGCAAGACGACGGAACACGAAGCCCTGAAAACCTGGGTCAACGCCAATGCTGCCCGCAAGGCGGAGTTTGCCGGCGACATCGAGCAAGTCGAAAAGCTGATCGCCGAACGCGATGCCGACACCAAGCGCGACTTCTTCCTGGGCTACGCACAGCCACGCCTGCTGAACACGGCACGCAGCCTGTATCGTTTGTCCAACGAAAGCACCAAGGCCGATACGGAACGCAAGTCCGGCTACCAGACGCGCGATTTGCCACGCATGGAGGCGGGCATCACCTCGGTCGAGCGCACCTACGATGAAAAAGTCGACAAGGCGCTGGTACTGAACAGCCTGACCAAGTACGCCGCGCAACCGGCAGCACAGCGCCGCGCCAGCTTTGACGCCGCCATCGGCATCAAGGATGGCATGTCGCCAGCCGACTTGTCCGCCGCCCTGGACAAACTGTATGCGGGCAGCAAGCTGGCCGACAAGGCCGAGCGCGCAGCATGGCTGAAACGCACGCCAGCCGAATTCCAGGCCAGCAAGGACAGCTTCATCCAGGCAGCCGTCGCCATGTATCCGGATTCCCTGAAAAACGAAGCGGAAGACGAAGAACTGGCCGGCAAGATCCAGCAAGCCTACGCCAACTACATGAAAGCAAAAATTGCCTTCATGAAGAGCAAGGGACTCGCCGTCTACCCTGACGCCAACAGCACCTTGCGCGTAACGTTCGGCAAAGTTGCCGGCCGTGACCATGGCGCCGACGGCACCACCTGGACTGCCTTCACCACCGTCAATGGCGTCGCGGCCAAAGCCACGGGCGAAGGCGAGTTCAATGCACCAGCGAAACAACTGGCGGCGATCAAAGCCAAGGACTTCGGCAAATTTGTCGATGCTAAGCTGAAAACCGTGCCGGTCGACTACCTGGCCACCCTGGATATCACCGGCGGCAACTCCGGTTCGGCTGCCTTGAACTCGAAAGGTGAATTCATCGGCCTGGCCTTCGACGGCACCTTGGACTCGATCATCTCCGATTGGGACTACAACAAGGCCAACACCCGTTCGATCCAGGTCGACCTGCGCTACATGCTGTGGAACATGAAACACATCGACCACGCAGACAACCTGCTGAAAGAAATGGGCGCTGAATAACAACAAGCCATAACCCGGCAACGGGCGCTTTAGCCTGAGCCACTCCCGCGGGAGTGGCTTTTTTTCGCCTGGCGTTTGATCTTTGAAAACCGGTAAGGCACGGCTTGCTCCGCGCCAAACACTGGCGCGCGACCGCTTCCCAGCGGCAACATGACCCGCCGGCCATCCTGCAGCAGCAAGGCCAGGTCGGCGCCAGGAAAGCGCTGCGCCAGCAGCGAATAGGCTGGCCGGGCTATGCTGGCGGCGGGAATCACGATGCGATAATCGGCCTCGCCAAAATCGAGCAGCAGCGCGGGAAGTTCATCCGGTCCCGGCAGCGCCGTGATGCGCAAGCGCGTGCCTCCCTTGACGAGCTCGAAGGCTGACCACAGGGGCAAGCTGCGCCGCATGGCGCCGACCTGCAGCTGCGGCGCCTGGCCCGCAGCGGCCGACGTCAGCAAGACATCGGGCCGCTCTTCCGATACGGCCCCATCGACGGCCAGCAGCCAGCCCCGGTAGCGTATCAGCGCCCCTTGCGCAGCGGCCATCACGGCCCCGCCCTGCGCCACCGGCCCCTTGCTTGCTGGCAAGCGCAATGGCGCCGCCTGTGCCGCCAGGCAAGCCCACCACACCAGCGCCACCAGCGCTGCCATCACTGCCTTGCCCATGCCGCCTCCCCTTGCGCGTGAAACGTACTCATAACACAAGTACTGCAGCAAGCCCCTGCGGCGCCTCAAGGCAGAAGCGCCGGTGCTACAATTGGCCCCTAACGGGCGTACTTACCCAGCGCGCCTTCCCCCTCCCAGACTCAGACCGCTATGCCACCAGACTTGCGCACGACCTACGAACTCGGTAACCACAACCAGACCACGACCTGGCTGGAATGCATCACTTTCTACAAGGATCTCGCCGCACGCTACCCGCACGTGCTGCATTTCGAACAGATCGGCCTGTCCGACTCGGGCGTGCCCATCCACGCTGGCGTCGTCAGCGCCGATGGCGTGTTTGACCGCGAGCAAATCAAGCGCACAGGGCGCACCGTCTTTTTCAACAACAACGGCATCCACCCGGGCGAACCGGAAGGCATCGACGCCTGCATGGCCATCGTGCGCGACCTTTGCACGCAGCCGGAGCGCCTGGCGGCGCTGGGCAGCACCGTGCTGCTGTTCATTCCGATCTACAACGTCGATGGCAGCCTGAACCGCGCTAATACCTCGCGCGTGAACCAGGATGGGCCGGAGCAATTCGGTTTCCGCGGCAACAGCCGCCACCTGGACTTGAACCGCGATTTCATCAAGTGCGACAGCCTGAACGCGCAAGTGTTCAACCGCCTGCTGGCCAGCTGGGACCCGGACGTGATGGTCGACACGCACACGTCGAACGGCGCCGACTATCCGTACACGATGACCCTGATCCACACGCAGACGGATAAGCTGGGCAATAGCCTGGGCCCCTTCCTGCAAGACACCATGCTGCCGCACATCTTTGCGGCCATGGAAGGCGCCGGCTGGCCCACCTGCCCGTACGTGAATCCCGTCAAGGATAGCCCGGAGCACGGCATCGCCGAATTCCTCGAAGTACCGCGTTTCTCGACCGGTTTTGCCGCCCTGCATCACGTCATCGGTTTCATGCCGGAAACGCACATGCTCAAACCGTTTGCCGACCGCTACGCTTCCATGCGCGCGCTGCTCGACATCACCATGGCGTTTACCATCGAGCATGGCGAGACAATCCGCCAATTGCGCGCGCAAGCCAAGGCGGCTGGCCGCACGCAAGCCGAGTGGCCGATCCACTGGGCCATGAACGAAGAGCAACCGTCGACCTTCCTCTTCAAGGGCTACGCGGCGCAATACACGCCGAGTATCCTGGGCGACTACCAGCGCCTGTCCTACGACCGCTCGCAGCCGTGGGAGCGCGATATCGCCTACTACAACCGCTTCGATGCGGACGTCACCGTGGCCGCGCCGAAAGCCTATGTGGTGCCGCAAGCCTGGCGCGAAGTCATCGAGCGCCTGCGCTGGAACGGCGTAGAAATGAGCCGCATCACCGCCGAACAGACGCTAACGGCACGCTACTACCACATCACCAACGTCGGTACGCGCGCCACCGCCTACGAAGGCCATATGTTCCACGATACGGTGGACGTGGAAGCGCGCACGGGCCAGTTCACCTTGCAGGCGGGCGATTATGTCATCAGCCTGCAGCAGGACAACGCGCGCTACGCCGTGGAAACGCTGGAACCGCAGGCGCACGACAGTTTCTTCCGCTGGGGCTTCTTCAACAGCGTGCTGGAGAAGAAAGAAGCGTTTTCCGATTACGTGTTCGAAGACATGGCATCCGAACTGCTGCGCGATGAGCCGGCACTGGCGGCCAAGTTTGCCGAGTGGAAAGCAGCCAACCCGGCCCTGCTGAGCAATCAGGAAGCCGTGCTCGATTTCATTTTTGAGCACTGCCAGCGCTTTGCCGAGCCGGAATGGCGGCGCTATCCCGTCATTGCCCTGATGTAATTCGGGGCTGTAGCGAATGCAACATCCTGGCGCCGCATCGGAGACCCCGGTGCGGCGCCTCTTTCTGTGCCCTGCCCACAAGGTAATCCCATGCACTACGCACTGAACCTGCGCACCTTTATTTACAGCCATTATTTTTACCTGGGCTTGCGCGTGGCCATCGGCCTGGTCGGCCTGACCCTGCTGACGCTGGAAATCAGCGACAGCGCCACCGCCATGACAGTATGCATCGGTGCCCTGTGCACGACCCTGATGGACATGCCCAGCCCGCTGCGCCACAAGTTCAACGAAATGCTGGCTTCCGTGCTGCTGTGCAGCGCCGTCACCTTGCTGATCAGCCTGTGCGGACCCGTGCAGTGGCTGTTGATGACGGTACTCGTCCTCGTGAGTTTTCTCGCCAGCATGATGGTGGTGTACGGCAAGAAATCCATGCCCTTGCAACTGGCTGCCCTGTTCATCATGACCATGTCGATGGAACACCAGATGACGTGGCAGCAATCGTTTCACCACGCGGGCCTGTTCATGCTGGGGGGCTTGATTTATCTGGCCTATGCCATGGCCATCGCCTGGGTCTTGCGCCACCGCATCAAACAGCAAGTGCTGGCCGAAGCCCTGTTCGAGCTGGCCGCCTACATCGACATCAAGGCCGATTTCTACGACACGCGTTTCAACCTGACGGAGCAATTCAACAAGCTGGTGCGCCATCAAAGCATTTTGGCCGACCGCCAGCAAGCGTCGCGCGATTTGATCTTGCGCAGCCACAAGAACAGCAAGGATGCCATCGTGGTGCAAGTGCACGTGTGCATGCTCGATTTATATGAACTGATCCTTTCCACGCACACGGATTACGCGCTGCTGCGCCAGCACCTGGCCGACTCCGAGGTACTACAATCCTTGCATGACCTCGCCTATAAGGCGGCGCGCGATATCGAAGCCGTGGCGTATGCCGTCACGCGCAAGCGCGCCTCGTATGCGCAGATCAGCTACGACAAGGAATGGGCCGATATCGAAGGAGAAATTGCCCGCCTGCACGCACAAGGCGACGCTGCGCAGGAAGCGCTGGCGACCCTGCGCGCGCAGCGCAACAAGATCCGCGCCATTTTAAAAATGATCGCGGAGCTGCACCTGGCGACGCAAAAAGTCTATGCCGACGTGCCGTTCTGGAGCGGCGCGGACATGGCGCCATTCTTGTCGCAGCAGAAATACGAACTGAAGACCCTGCTGTCGAATTTGCGCCTGGACTCGCCCGTGTTCCGCTTCGCCCTGCGCGTCTCGATGGCCATCTCGGTTGGATTGCTGATCGGCCACTGGCTGCCGTATGCGGCGCACAGCTACTGGATCGTGCTCACCATCGTCATCATCCTGCGCCCCACCTTCAGCATGACGCGCCAGCGCCGCGCCGACCGCATCATCGGCACCATCATCGGCTGCGTGGTCACGGCCATCGTGATCCGCTTTGTGCACAGCAATATCGTGCTGATGGCCATTTTATTTCTCTCCATCGTGGCCACGCCCACTTTTATTTACTTGCGCTACCGCTACACGGCCATCGCCGTCAGCCTGATGATCTTGCTGCAAATGCACCTGGTGGCGCCCAGCAACCCGAACCTGGTCAGCGAACGCCTGATCGACACGCTGATCGGCGCGGCGGTCGCCACCGTGTTCAGCTTCGTGCTGGCCAACTGGGAATACCAGAGCCTGCCACGCCTCGTGCGCCAGGTGCTGAATGTGAACCTCAGTTATATGCAGGCCAGCTTCGCGCTGCTGCAGGGAAAATGTTTCGATGATTTCGCCTACCGCATCGAGCGCAAGCGTTTGATGGACAGCCTGGCCGCGCTCAGCTCGGCACTCGTGCGCATGCTCGATGAACCGGCCAGCAAGCAGCGGGCAGTGGAAGACATCAACCTGTTCATCGTGCAAAACTACCTGCTGGTGGCCCATGTGGCGGCACTGCGCTCGATCCTGGGCCGCCACGCCAGCCAGTTACCCGTCGCGCCCGTCAACGCCTTGCTCAGCCACAGCCACACGCAAGTGTGTTTGACCCTGTCGCGCGCGCTGGAGCAACTTGACGACAAGGCGGCCATCAGCGCCCCGCTGGCCGCTCCTGCCGCGCCGCCCGTCAGCGACGTAGCCTGGTCGGGCTGGCCACTGGTCAAAAGACGCATCCGGTTGTTGCAGGCAGATGCGGACAAGATCGTGATACATAGCGCAGCGATCGTGCATATCGTTTCGCCACGCTAAACCGCAGCGATTTATTTCAGATAGCGTTCAAACCAGCCGATGGTGCGCTGCTGCAAGTCGCGCTGGTGTTCGGGCTTGCGGAAGGAATGGCCTTCGCCGTCGTAGATGAACAGGCTGGACGGCACGCCCATGGCGCGCAAGCCGTGCCAGAATTCCAGCGACTGGGCGGCCGGCGTTTCCACGTCGCGCTCGCCCACATAGATCAGGGTCGGCGTCTTCGCCGCCTTGATCGATTCGATGGGCGAGGCACGGCGGTAGACGGCAGGATCGTCATAGGCGGAGGCGCCGAAGAACGGGATCATCCACTGGTTGATGCCGTTCTGGCCGTAATAACTGATCCAGTTCGACACGCCCGCCCCCGCCACGGCCGCCTTGAAGCGGTCGCTGTGCGTGACGCCCCACATGGTCATGAAGCCGCCATACGAATGGCCGATCAGACCCAGGCGCTGGCCGTCGACGGGCGCCACTTTTTCCACCGCATCGATGCCTGCCAGGATATCGCGCCAGTCGCCGCCGCCAAAATCGGCCATGTTGGCGCGCGTAAACGCCTGGCCCTGGCCAAAGCTGCCGCGTGGATTAGGCAGGAAGACGAAATAGCCTTTTAGCGTCAATTCCTCGATCACGGTGCTCGCAGCCACATAACGGGGCGAGGCGGCAGCGCCCGGGCCGCCATGCACGTTGACGATCATCGGGTAGCGCTTGCCGGCCTCCACCGACAACGGTCCCAGCAACCAGCCCTGCACCTTGTATTGCTCGTTGGTCCAGCCCACGTTCTGCACCGTCAGCTGCGGCGCAAAACCGTCATTGTCGCGCGTGATCTTTTTCAGCTGGCCCACCGGTCCCGCCACCAGGTAGCTGGCGTGCGTAAAATCTTCCTGTGCGGCAGCCGCTTGGCGCCCATCGGCGCTGAACGACAGACGGCCATCGCTGCCGCTGCTGCTGATCTCACCGAGCAGCACAGGTTGGCTGGGGCCGGTCTGCGCATCGACGGGCACCAGCGCCAGCTGCGAATCGATCAGGGCAGTTGCCAGCAAGCCGGTGCCGCGCCAGACGACGCCATTGAAGGTGCCACGGTAGTCTTGCGTGAGATTGCGCGGCGTGCCGCCGGCCAGCGGTACGGTATAAATATCGCCGCCGATGGAGCCGAAGTCGCTCATCAGGCCACCGATGAAGGCCACCGTCTTGCCGTCCGGCGAGACAGAAGGCAGGTTCAGCTGCATGGCCGGTGATGCGATCACGCGCAGGGCGCCCGTGGCCGCGTCAATATGGCTGAGTTTGGCGACCCACCAGTTGCTGTCGCCATTGCCTTGCGCGCTGGTGGCGACAAAGCCGCGGCCATCGGGCGTCCAGCTGTATTCATACACATAGGTGTCGCCTGGTGACAGCAAACGCGCTTCGCCGCCGCTGGCAGGCACGACGGCGATGCGCTGGGCATCGTCTTCGCTGCCCACTTCACCCACCTGGCGCGCGCCCGCCTCCACGGCGCCGGCCAGCTTGCGCGCGCCCACCGTGGCGAGCAAGGCCAGCTGCATGCCATCGGGCGACCAGCGCGCCGTGCTGGCTACACCCTTGATACTGGTCAACATCCGCGCTTGAGCCTGCGACAGGGTGGCCAGATACAGCTGCGCCGTGCCCGCCTTGGCATCGTAACCCACGAAGGCCAGCTGCCTGCCGTCCGGCGACCAGCTGGGCTTGTCGTAAGAGCACACGGTGCAAGGATCGAATTGCTGCACGATGGCGCCGTTGGCGGCGTCACGCACGACGATGACTGCATGCGGGCGCTGCGGCTGCGGCTGTGGCTGTTCCGCCGCCTTGCTCGATTCGATGGCGGCGATGTGCAGGCCATTGGCCGACAGGGCTACGGCGCGGTAATCGCGCAATGCCGGCTCGGTTGCCGGGGCGGCCTGCGCCACGCTCCCCAGAAGGCTGCTTGCCAGCAAGCCGCAGGCGGCCAGATCAGTTATTTTCATCATGTAAATTCCGGTTAGAAATAAAAAAAACCGCCGGCAAGCGCGGCGGTTTTGGCTGGAACAGGCGGCACTAGCGGGCCTTCTTGCCCAGGTGCGAATGCCGCATGCTGTACAAGAAATAAATGGCCACCGTTACCGCCATCCACACGCTGAACACGACAAACGTCGTATGCGGCAAATCGCGCATGATGTACAGGCAAGCCAGGATGCTCAGGCCGGGAATCACGTACGGGCCGAACGGCACGCTGAAGCCTTCGATGCGGTTGGCGCCCTGCTTGTGGCGCAGCACGGGCACGGCAACCGAGACGACCATGAAGGCGGTCAGGGTGCCGATGCTGACCATGTCCCACAAATAAGTGGCATCGATGGAGCCGGCCACCACGGCCACCACCAGGCAGACGATGATGGTATTGCTGACCGGTACCAGGGTGCGTGGGTGGATCTTCTGGAACGACTTCGGAATCAGGCCGTCGCGGCTGACGGCAAACAGGATACGCGTCTGGCCATAGATCGTCACCAGGGTTACGCTGAAGACGGAAATGACGGCGCCGGCCGACAGCACCAGCGCGGGCCAGGTCTTGCCCGTGACGTTTTGCAGGATCACCGCCAGGCCCGCTTCCTGGCCTTCGAACAATTTCGCCTGTTGCGCACCGAGGGCGGCCACGGCCACCAGCAAATAAAACACGGTGACGATGAGCAAGGCGCCGAGGATGCCGCGCGGCACATTGCGCGTGGGATTTTTCACTTCGTCGCCTGCGGTGGCCACCGTATCGAGGCCGATGAAGGAAAAGAAGACGGTGCCGGCCGCGGCGGTGACGCCCGTCATGCCGGCAAAGCCCTTGCTATTGTCAGTATTAAAGAAGGGAAAAAAATTGTCGGCATTGAATCCGGAAAACGCGATGACGACAAAAAACACCAGGATCGCCAGCTTGATGATGACCATGATGGCGTTCATCAGGGCCGATTCCTTGGCGCCACGCAGCAGCAAGAAGCCGCACATGCAGATCAAAAAGATCGGCGGCAGGTTGATGTGGCCGGCATGAAACTCCATGCCATGCGGGCCGGAAACGATCATCGGCGTGCGCAGCATCTCGGGAATATGCCAGCCGAAGGCATTTTCCAGGAAGTTGTTCAGGTAGGACGACCAGCCGATGGCCACGGCACTGCCCGCCAACCCGTATTCGAGCAGCAAGCAGGCGGCCATGATGAAAGCAAGAAACTCACCCACGGTGGCGTAGGCAAACGAATACGAGGAGCCGGAGGCGGGAATGCGGAACGACAGCTCCGCGTAGCACAAGGCCGTCAAGCCGGCCGTGATGGCGGCGATCAGGAAAGACAGGACGACCGAAGGGCCCGCCTTGGGCACGGCTTCGACCATGGTAAAGAAAATGCCCGTGCCGATGGTGGCGCCGACGCCGATCATGGTGAGGGAAAACAGGCCGATGGACCGGCTCAAGCCACTGCTGCTGAGGCCTTCACCATAGTCGACCGTGGTATCGATCGGCTTGGTGCGGCAAAGTTTCTGGACCAGGGTTTGGCTCACTAGCATTCCTTTATGAGGCACACATATTCGTATGACGGGTAAAAACAAATAGCGCTCCGGCCCTACCTGGCAAAAAACCGGAAAGATCGCGTCCATTTTCAAAACTAAGCGATTATAGGGCTTTCATCGGCTCAGCTAAACAGAACTTTGATGCAAGGAAACAACGCCAGGCGTGCGCCGGTAAAGCCACAGGAGTGCTGGCGAAGAAGAAATTGCTTATATGAAAGAAAAAGCGCGCCGCTGCAGGAGCAGGGGCGCGCTTTTGACTCAGCTCAACTACGCTGGCTTACTTCTTGACGTGTGGCGCATCGGCCGGCGGCCAGCCTGCTTCATAGCCTTGCGGCACGTCGTCGCGCCGCTCTTTCGGCGCCAGACCCAGCACGTAGTACAGCACCGTCAGCAGGATCAGCCAGGCTGGTCCGACCATCAGGGCGATGCGTGTATCGGGGAAATACGCCATCAAGCCGATTACCAGCGCCAGGAAGGCCAGCGAAATCCAGGAACCGTAGGGTGCGAACGGCATGCGGAAGGCCAGGTTCTTGATTTCCAGCGGCGTCAAGGTCTTGCGGAACTGGATCTGCGTGACCAGGATCACGCCCCAGGTCCAGACGGCGCCGAAGGTGGAAATCGAGGTGACCCAGATAAACACTTTTTCCGGCACCAGGTAGTTCAGCAGCACGCCCAGCAACAACGCGAAGACGGACACCAGGATAGCGCGGCGCGGCACGCCGCTGGCCGTGGTTTCCGCAAACGCCTTCGGCGCCTGGCCTTGCAGCGCCAGGTTGTACAGCATGCGACCGGTGCTGAAGATGCCGCCATTGCACGACGACAAGGCTGCTGTCAGCACGACGAAGTTGATGATGCCGGCGGCCGTCTTGATGCCCAGGCGTTCGAACGTCATCACGAAGGGGCTGCCGGTGGTGCCGATTTCATTCCATGGGTAAATCGACAGGATGACGAACAGCGCGCCGACATAGAAAATCAGGATGCGCCAGAACACCGAATTGATGGCGTCGGGAATCGATTTCTTCGGGTTGGCCGCTTCGCCGGCCGTCAGGCCGATCATTTCCACGCCCAGGTAGGCAAACATCACCATCTGCAGCGACATCAGCACGCCTTGCGCGCCATTCGGGAAGAAACCGCCATGCGTCCACAGGTTCGAGATGCCGATGGCCACGCCATCGTTGCCCAGACCGAAGACGATCATGCCCGTGCCGCCGATGATCATCAGGATGATGGTGACCACCTTGATCAGGGCGAACCAGAATTCGAACTCGCCGTAAGCTTTCACGGCCAGCAGGTTGATCGCGCCCATGGAGCCGAGGGCCGCCAGGGCCCAGATCCAGCGCGGCACGTCGGGGAACCAGATGCCCATGTAGATGGCGACGGCGGTAATTTCCGCCACGCACGTGACAAGCCACAGGAACCAGTAGTTCCAGCCCGTCAGATAACCTTGCAGGGGACCCAGATAATCCTGGGCATAGCGGCTGAAAGAACCGGCCACGGGATTGTGCACGGCCATTTCGCCCAGCGCGCGCATGATCATGAAGATGACCGCGCCACCGATGATATACGACAGCATGATGCCTGGACCGGCCATCTTGATCGCGTTGCCAGAACCCAAAAACAGGCCCACGCCAATCGCGGCGCCCAGCGCCATCAGGCGGATTTGCCGCTCGCCCAGGCCGCGGTGCAAGCCTTGTTCACTCGTTTTCATTACGTGTCTCCGTTTTTTTCTTGAATACACCGATCCCTCGCCCCAGTGGCGGTTCCGCTCTTGCTGGAAAGGAGGAAAGGGCTGGCCGGCGGCTGAGCGCCGGCATGCTCATGTGGTCAGGCTACTGCGTCAGGCCAGTTCGGCGATCAGTTCGATCTCGACGCAAGCACCCAGCGGGATTTGCGCCACGCCGAAGGCGGAGCGGGCATGCTTGCCGCTGTCGCCGAAGACTTCGACGAACAGTTCCGAGGCGCCATTGGTCACCAGGTGCTGTTCCGTGAAGGTGGAGGTGGAATTGACCAGGCTCATGACCTTGACGATGCGTTTGACCTTGTTCAAGTCGCCGCCGCACGCGTCTTGCAGGGTGGCGATCAGTTCGATGGCGATGCCGCGCGCTGCGATCTTGCCTTCTTCCGTGGTGACGTCCTTGCCCAGTTGACCGACCCAGACCTTGCCATCCTTCTTGGCCAGGTGGCCGGACAGAAAAACCGTGTTGCCCGTACGGGCATGCATCACGTAAGCAGCAGCTGGTGCGGCAACGACTGGCAATTCGATGTCGAGGGCCTTGAGTTTTTCGTAAAACGACATGCTATTTCTCCAAGAAAACAATATAAACGAAACCGAAATTCATCAACAGCAGGAACAGGATGATGGCGGGATGACGGCGCCCTGGCAGCGCGGCAGTGACCGACAACAGCGCCAGATTAAACGTCATCATATTGGTGAACGAGCAGTTTTAGTTCACAAATAGGCCCGGTTATTCAGTGGATTATACCGACAATCAAACAAAATTCAGCATTGCTTCATGAAGCATGCTCTACAGGCATCGAGCGTGACTATTTTCACTTGATTGTCTTTTATGCATTGTCAAGCCCTCTGGGTCAAGCTTCAGGCCATCCAGAAATGCGCGGTCGTGCGATACCACAAGTAACGCCCCCTGATATTGCAGCAGCATCTGCTCCAGCGCCTGCAGGCTGGCCAGGTCCAGATGATTGTCGGGTTCATCGAGCAACAGCAGTTGCGGCGGCGCCTGCGCATACAGTTCGGCCGCCAGCGCCACCTTCATGCGCTCTCCGCCGCTGAGCAAACGGCTGGGCATGGTGGCGCGCGCGCCGGCAATGCCCAGCAGCGCCAGCCGCGTGCGCAGCTCGCCTTCCGGCAAGATGCTGTTGCGTTCCTGCAAGCGTTGCACGGCGCTCCGCTCGCCTTCCCGCAGGCCCGCGTGCTGGTCCAGCCAGGCCACCTGCGCATGGCAGCGCAGCTCGCCGCTGGCCGGTGCCAGCTGTCCGGCGATCACGCGCAGCAGGGTTGACTTGCCGCTGCCATTGTCGCCCGTCACGGCCAGGCGGCGCGGCCCGCTGAGCAGCAAGTTGATCGCGTGCGCCTGGCCATGCGGCAAGACCACGTCGCGCAATTCCAGCAGCAATTTACCATTCGGCACCAGGCTCCCGGGCGCCAGCAGCAGCCGTTCGACCTCGGGCGCACAGCGGGCGCTGGCATCCATCACGCGCTGCTGGCGCGCCTGCTGCGCCTCTTGCGCACGCAGGCGCAGCTTGCCCTGGCTATCCTGGCTTTTCTCCTTTTTCGCGTCGAGCAGCAGCTTGCTTTGATTGCCTTCGCGGCCCTCGCGCTCACCGCGCGTCACCCGTTTATGTTGCCGTTCTGCCTGCTGCTGCGCCTCGCGCTGTTCACGTCTGGCACCGGCCTTTTCCGCTTGCAGGGCAGCAACGTAGCCGGCCTGCTCCAGTTCCCGCTGCTGCGCATACAAGGCGTAGTTGCCGCCATAGCTGCGCAAGCCCTGCGGCGACAGCTCGACGATGGCATCGACGTGCTGCAGCAAGGCGCGGTCGTGGCTGATCAACAGCAAGCCGCCGGGCCAGCGCGCCATCTGCGCCACCAGGCGGGCGCGCTGCTGAGCATCAAGGTGGTTGCTCGGTTCATCGAGCACCAGCCAGTCCGCCTGCGACAGCCAGGCGCCTTGCAAGGCGATGCGCTGGCGTTCGCCACCGCTGAGGCGACTCGTCGGCGTGTCCGCATCGACATGGCGCAAATCGAGCGCATCGAGCGCCTGGCGCAGGCGGGCGGAGGCATCCCAGCGCTCGCCCACCAGGGCGTAGTCGGCCTCGTCGATGCTGCCGGCGGCGATGCGCGCCAGCGCCGCCAGCACCTCCTGCATGCCGGCGAGCGCCGCCACGCTGGGGTAGCGCTGCGGATCGAGCTCCTGCGCCACGTAATGCACGCTGCCGTCGCAGCGCACGGCGCCAGAAGACGGCTGCGCCTGGCCCGCCAGAAGGCGCGCGAGAACGCTCTTGCCCACGCCGTTATCGCCGACGAGGCCGATACGTTGCGGGGCAAAGGCAAATTGCAAATCGGAAAACAGGGTGCGGCCATCGGGCAGCACGAAGGAAAGACGGTCGAGTTGTAGTAATGCAGGCATGGATACTCCTTGAGCAAGGCTGGCGAACCCGCGCGGCGCAATGCTGCGCTGGCGGGAAGAGCGAGGCCGTGCACAGCACGGCAGTATCAATGGCGCATGTCGAAGCGTCCTGGAGAAAGGGGGAAGAAGCGTCAGTGTAGCAGAGCTGGCTTGTCAGCGCTGGCCCAGGGTCGTGTCGCCGAACAGGTTCTTGAATTCGCGCGGCTGCGAGCGCCAGTACTGCGGTGGCGCCTGCACCTGTGCACCCAGCTGGGCCGCCGCATGCCAGGGCCAGCGCGGGTCGAACAGGATGGCGCGCGCCAGCGCCACCATGTCGGACTGGCCGTTGGCGATGATATCTTCCGCCTGCTGCGCCTCCGTGATCAAGCCGACGCTGATGGTGGGTAAACCGCTGTCGCGCTTGATGCGTTCGGCAAACGCCACCTGGTAGCCCGGTCCCACGGGAATCTGCTGCTGCGGCGAAATGCCGCCGCTGGAGACGTGGATGAAATCGGCGCCCAGTTGCTTGAGTTCCTGCGCGAAGCGCACGCTTTGCTCGATTTCCCAGCCGCCCTCGACCCAGTCTGTGGCGGAAAGGCGCACGCCCACGGCCATGCTGGCGGGCACGGCGGCGCGCACGGCTTCATAGACTTCCAGCGGAAAGCGCATGCGGTTCTCCAGGCTACCGCCATACACATCGGTGCGGTGATTCGACAGGGGCGACAGGAACTGGTGCAGCAGATAGCCGTGCGCCGCGTGCAGTTCGATGCCTTCAATACCGAGCGCATGCACGCGCTGGGCGGCCGCGACAAAAGCGCCCTTGATTTGCAACAAACCCATCTCGTCGAGGGCGATCGGCACGGTTTCGCCGGGCGCGTGGGCGATGGCGGACGGCGCCACCGTTTGCCAGCCACCGTCGGCCAGGTGCACGCAAGCGCCGCCCTGCCATGGCGCGCGGCTCGACGCCTTGCGTCCCGCGTGGCCCAGTTGCACCACCAGCGGAATCGGAGCGTGGCGGCGGATCGCCTGCACCACGCTGGCCAGCGCAGCCTGATTCGCATCCGACCACAGGCCCAGGTCATCGGCCGAGATGCGTCCCTCGGGCGAGACGGCCGTCGCTTCCGTCATCAGCAAGCCCGCGCCGGACAGGGCCAGGTGGCCCAGGTGGATCATGTGCCAGTCGGTGGCGTTGCCATTGTCGGCCGAGTACTGGCACATGGGCGCGATGGCGATGCGGTTGGCCACCTGCAGCGGCCCCAGGGCATACGGCGTGAATAGCTGGCTCATGGCGGACTTTCGGAAAGGGGGAAGCACCGATTCTACTGCGCTTTGAAAAGCGCGGCTTACACCTGCTTACGTTTGATACAGCGCAAGGGCTAGCCTTGCGCAGGCGCGGCCGCTAATCTGGACACATCAATAACACCCGCAATACCACCCCAGGAGAACACATGAACACGACGACCACCGCCAGCCGCATCCACCCCTTGATGGCCGGCGCCGCCATTTCCGTGACCGTGCTGTGCCTGGTGGGCGCGGCGTCCATCGCCGGCATCCTGCCCAATTCGCGGGCGAATGTGCCGGCCGCAGCGGCCGTACCTGCCGAAGTGGCGGCCCTGGCAGCGCCCGCAACTGCTCCCGTGACTGCACCGGTTGCCGCGCCCGTCGTCGCGCAAGCTGCCCCGGCACCAGCCCCGGCGCCCGTCGTGCACAAGCGCGTCGTGCACCACACGCAAGTGGCGCAAGCGCGTCCTGCCTACAATGACAACAATGATGGCTACCGCGACACAGCCTACCGCGAACCCGCACGCCAGCAGCAGCCACTGCCTGCGCCAGCACCCGCCCAGCCCAATTACGTGGGCATCGGCACGGGCGCCGTCATCGGCGGCTTGATCGGCAACCAGGTCGGTGGCGGCCGCGGCAAGGCGCTGGCGACCGTGGCCGGCGTCATCGGCGGCGGCATGCTGGGCAATGCGCTGGCGACCGTGGCCGGCGTCATCGGCGGCGGCATGCTGGGCAATGCGGTGCAGAACCAGGTGCAGCAGCCACAGCGATAATCAGTCTCAGTCGTACGGTCCCAGATAGTCAAGCTTGCCCACGGCCACGCCATTGTTTCTCAGGATGGCGTGGACCATGGAGACGTGAAAATAGAAGTTCGGCAAGGCAAAGCTGAGCAGGTAATTGTCGCCCGAGAATTTCTTGCCCTCGTCAGTCCAGTTCAGCACCACTTCCTTCTGCGCGCTGCCGGCCATCTGGCCCGCGTTGACGCTGTCGATGTAGGCGATGGTGTTGGCGATGCGTTCCTGTAACTGCTCGAACGACGCTTCGTTATCCTCGAACTTCGGCGCCGGCACGCCGCTCAGGCGCTCCACCGACATCTTCGACGTATCGCTGGCGCGCTGCACCTGCGCCGTCAAGTCCAGCATGTCGGGCGCCAGCTGCGCACCCAGTAAAATCTCGGGCACGATGCCGTCTTCCTCGACATGGGCTTGGGCTTTTTCCAGCAAGGCCGAGACGACCCGCAAGCCGCGGATGAAGACGGGAATGGTTGCCTGATACATGGACACGGACATGGCGAACTCCTGATAGTGAACGATGAGCCAGTGTACCCGAGGCGCTGTTTTCCGGCCGCGCGCGCAATGCCACTCCTGTGCGCCAGCGCACCGAACGGCCCAGTTGCTCTTACTTGTCCAGATTCACCTTGCCATCCGGCGTATGGCCGGGCTGTTCAACCGGCTCCTGCGGCAGTACTGGCTGCTGCTTTTCCTTGCGCTTGCCAGTGAAAAACTTGACGATGGCCGCGCCGCCGCCCACCACGGCCAGGAGCAGCACCTTCTTGAAGGCCAGCAGCAGCGCCAGCAGTTTGCCAAACAGGCCCAGCTTGCTGGCCACGCCACCGGCCACCAGCGCCGCCAGGCCATATTCGGCCACCTTGTCCGTCTTGCTGTCGAAATCCGTGTAGCGGTTACCGTCGGTAAATTCCGTGAACGCCGTCACTTGCTGCATTTCTTTCTTGATCGCTTCGATCTGCTCCATGCTGGCAATCGCGTTCAGGTTCAGCACGCCTTCGCGGCCCAGCACGCGCACGTTGTAGTTCAGCGAGTGCTCGCCGCCATCGACCATCAGGTCCTTGGCCCAGTACAGCTTGTGCGTATCCTTGGCATAGCTGGGTTTTTCCGCCCAGCCCATCAAATGGATGCCGGGATAACCCTGCTTCTTGCGCTCCGCGTTATGTTCCAGCACGGATGCCTGCATATCCTTGAGCAATTCGTCATATTTGATGCTGTCCGCATCGTCATCCTTGATATGGCCTTCCTTTTCATACGTGACGATGACACCCCAGCTATCGCGCTCGAGCACGCTGGTCTTGGCGGGTACGATCATGCCCAGCAATACCATGCCCGGTGGATTGCCCCAGGCATCGACCAGCACCCGCTCGGCGTCCGTCGGCGACAAATAGCGGAAGTTGGCGGGCAAATCCAGGGTGGCGATGCCACCCGGCAAAGTGATCTTGCCGCGTTGCAGGTGCAACTGGGCAAGGAATTGCTCGGCCGTCATTTCCGGTGCGGCTGCCTTCTCTTCGGCAGGGGCGGCAGCCGTCAGGCCGGAGAGGGTCAGGCACAGCAAGGCTGTCAGCAGGCGTTTCAACATGATCGGTCCAAAAAATTGCAAAGGGTAAATATTCTAAATCAATTGATTGCTTAATGGATAATTATTTCCGTGCAGCATTTTTCCCATGAAAAAAGCGCCAGGCGGGAAATCCCGGCTGGCGCCTGAGGCGATACGATTACTGGACAATCAAGAAACGCGCACCACCATCAGACCGGCGCGCAAGCCCACGCGCACGTCCGGGTTGGGGAACACCACCAGCTCTTCCGCGTGCTGCACCGTGTAGACGTGCTCGCCATCGCTGGCAATCACGGCGTGCTGCGGCAGCGAGGTGAAATTCTGCGTGCTGCGATCAAACGCCATGCGGAATTCATCGCTGTGCTTGATGATTTCCTGCGCCACCTTGAACACGTGCGGTTGCGCCTTGACGGGCTGCGCAGGCAGCCCACGCAGCAAGCCGTCGAGCGCCCGCGACACGTCGTCGAACAGGGACAAATCGTTCTGTCCCAGGGTGCCCACGCGGCCCAGCTCCACCGTGCTGGCGGCCGCACCGCAATGTTCGGCCGAATAATAGCTGTAGGTGCCGGCCGACTGCGGGTTCATGATGATGGCGCCGATGGCCGCCTGGCCCAGCCAGGCTATCAGCTGCGCCTTGGCGTCGTCGGCCACCAGGTCCGGCACGATGGCAAACGTGGGGTACACGGAAGGCCGGATGGCCGTGTGCAAATCCAGGTGCCAGCGCACGGGACCGGCCGCTGCAAAGAACGCTGTTGTGGCAGCGATCATTTCATCGGCGCGCGCGCTTTCCGCCGCTTGCGCCAAGCTGCCCCGCACGGGGCGGAACATGCGATTCAGGTCGGCGTCGATGAAACGCTTGCCGGCCCGGATCGCATCGACATTGCCCACGCAAACGAGCAGGTCGACGGCCAGCTGCGACGCATCGCGCGACAGCGCATCGAGCAGATGCGCCAGCACTTCGATCGGCCCCGTCTCGTCGCCATGCACGCCCACCGAGACGGCCACGCTGGCGCGCCCCGCATCGGCCTGCGGCTTGACGACTTGCAGCATGCCCGGCGCCGGCAAGGCCACCGTGAAACCGGCGTTGGCAAACAACTGTGCCACGCCGCTGAAATCGGCCTGCGCCAGCGCCTGCACGGCTGGCGGCAAGCCGCCAGCCCCCGGTCCAACTTGTCGTACTTCTTGCGTCATTACACCGCCGCTTCCACTGACACTTTATTCACAGCCTCGGAGAGCGTCCACACGTCCAGCATGGCTTGCTCCAGTTCCGTCGCCGCCACATACGCCGACAAGCCCAGCGCGCCCGTCACCGCATCGACGGCCTGGCCCGCATTGCCTTGCTCGGCACGCGCCAGCACCTGCGTCAGCAGACGCTGTTGCGTGCGGCGCAGCGCTTGCTGCGCGTAGTTGCGCAACTGTTCCTGCGACTTGCCTTGCGCGGCCAGCTTCAGGCCACGCTCCAGCGTATCGATGCCCGCCTGGCTGCGCAGGGCCAGGCCCACTTGCAAAAAGGCCGCCAGGTCCATCGCCGCAGGACGCGGCACGGACAGGGCCGGGAACAGGAAGCCGGCGACGACTTCCAGCGCATCGACCGCATCCCACGCTTGGACGAAGGCAGGCGTCAAACCCGGCACCAGTGCCGCTTCGGACTTGATGCCAACGGCTTGCAGCAGTTCGCGCTTCGATTCCGCACCAAACAAGCGCGTCAGTTCGGCCAGGCCGGCGCCACGCAATTGCTCGGCCGGCACGGACAGCACACCAGTGATCATCGTTTGCTGCAGCACGCGCGTTTGCGCGTCGACCTTGATCGACACGGCACGCGGAATCGTCAAAGCATCCGCATCAAGCGCGTCGAAGACGGGCGCCAGGTTCAGCGCCACCCAGGCCTGGCCCCATGCCAGAATCACTGCCGACTCGTCCACGCCATGTTCCGCCGCCAGGTTGCGGATCATCAGCGGGCCGCAGCGGTTGATCACTTCATTGGCCAGCACGGTGGCCAGAATGGCGTTGGCCAGCGGGTGGTCGAGCGCCGAACGGGTTTCCACCAGCAGCGACGGGAAGTACGGTTTCAAGACCGGTTCGGCCCACGTTTCGTCCGTCAACGGCAAGGCCGACAGAATGCGCTTGAAGCGATTCTTCACGTTGGCGATCACCACCGCCAGTTCCGGCGTGGTCAGGCCACGGTTGTCCAGCTTGCGGCGTGCCAGTTCGGCCACCGAAGGCAGCTGCTCCAGCTCGCGCGACAGGGCGCCCTCTTCTTCCAGGCTGGCGATCAGGGCGGCATAGCCATCCTGCACGGCGCTCTCGCTTTGCGCCTGCAGCTCGCGCACCAGCAAATGCGTCTGTTGCGTGTTGTCGCGCAAGACCAGGCGCTCGACGTCGTCCGTCATCGCATACAGCTCGCGGTTGCGTTCCGCTTCCGTCAGCTTGCCCGCATTGACTTCCACGTCCAGCCAGATTTTCACGTTCACTTCATGGTCCGAGCAATCCACGCCGGCCGAATTGTCGATGGCATCGGTGAAGATGCGCCCACCCGTCAGCGCGAACTCGATGCGGCCGGCCTGCGTCGCACCCAGGTTGCCGCCTTCGGCCACCACTTTCACGCGCAGCTCATTGCCGCTGACGCGGATATGGTCATTCGCGCGGTCCTTCACCTGGGCGTGCGTCTCGGTCGATGCCTTGATGTAGGTGCCGATGCCGCCGTTGTAGAACAGGTCCACCGGGGATTTCAGGATGCGGTGCATCAGCTCTTCCGGCGCCAGCGAGGTTTCTGCGATATCGAGCGCGGCGCGGATTTGCGGCGACAGCTCGATCGTGCGCGCGGAACGCGGATACACGCCGCCACCTGCCGAAATCAAGTCCTTGTTGTAGTCGTCCCACGAGGAGCGCGGCAAGGCGAACAGGCGCGCGCGTTCTTCGAACGAGACGGCGACGTCCGGTGTCGGGTCGAGGAAGATATGGCGATGGTCAAATGCGGCCACCAGTTTCAGCTGGCGCGACAGCAATACGCCGTTACCGAACACGTCGCCCGACATGTCGCCCACGCCGACCATGGTGATCGGCGTGGTGTTCAAGTCGTGGTCCATTTCATAGAAGTGGCGCTTCACGGCTTCGAACGCGCCCTTGGCGGTGATGCCCAGTTTCTTGTGGTCGTAGCCGTTCGAGCCGCCCGAGGCGAACGCGTCACCGAGCCAGAAACCGCGCTGCACGGCGATGCCGTTGGCGATGTCCGAGAACGTGGCCGTGCCCTTGTCGGCGGCGACCACCAGGTAAGGATCGGCGTCGTCGAAGCAGACGGTGTCGACTGGCGGCACGATATTGCCCAGCGAACGGTTGTCCGTCACTTCCAGCAGGCTGGAAATGAACAGGCGGTACACGGCTTCGCCTTCGGCCGCGATGGTTTCACGCACGGCGTCCTGCGGCATCATCTTGCAGACAAAACCGCCCTTGGCGCCGGCCGGCACGATGACGGCATTTTTCACCATCTGCGCCTTCACCAGGCCCAGCACTTCGGTGCGGTAGTCTTCCATGCGGTCGGACCAGCGCAAGCCGCCACGGGCGACAGGGCCGCCACGCAGGTGCACGCCTTCAAAGCGGCGCGAGAAGACAAAAATCTCGCGGTAAGGACGCGGTTCCGGCACCAGCGCCAGGTTGCTGGTGTCGAACTTGAAGATAATCTTGTCGCCTTGTTGATTATTCTGGAAGTAGCTGGTGCGCAGCGTGGCGGCCATCAGGTCGGCCAGCGCGCCGAGTATTTCCTCGGTATCGGCGTGATTCACGGATGGCAGGCCGGCCTTGATGGTGGCGATCGCCTCCAGGGCAGCCGCGTGCTGCGCGTCGGACAGCGAGGGATCGAAGCGCTGCAGGAAGGCGTCGACCAGGGCCTTCACATGGGCCGGCTGCTTGCGCAGGCTTTCGGCAATGTAGCGCACCGAGAAGCGGCTGCCCGTCTGGCGCCAGTAGCTGGTGTAGGCGCGCACCAGCTGCACTTCGCGCGTCGACAGGCCGCCTTCGATGACCAGGCCATTCAGGCGGCCATCTTCAGCTTCATCGTTGAACAGCGCGGCAAACAGTTCCTGCGCCACGGCGACGACAGATGGCTGCGCCAGTTTCGCCGCGCTGGCGGCATCGACCGTCAGGCTGGTGACGAAATAGCGCGTGCCGTCCAGTGGCGAAATCGAGAAGGCCTGCTCGCGGTCGATCGCCACGCCAGCATTGTGCAGGGCCGGCAGGATGGCCGACAGCGGCGGCACCTTGTTGGCCGAATACAGGCGGATGGTGGTAACGGCACCCGTCTCGATGCGCACGGCTACATGCGATGGATCGGTGTTGCGCAAGATGGTGTCGAGGTCGCGGAAGGCGACAGCTGGCGCCGTGGCGGCCACGTAATCGAGCGGCAAGGTGGCGCAGAGTTTGCGCAGGCTGGTGCGCAGGGCCACGTCGGGCACGGCGTCGGCCACGGCGGCAAAGCCGTTATGCCAGCCATCGAGCACGCCAAGCAGCGGCTGTTCGATATCCGTTTCCAGGTCCAGCGGGTAACGAGCGGCATGCGCGATCAGATAGACGCGCGCCAGGGGGCCGTCGGCCACCAGGGTCTGCGTGCTCACGTGCGTGGCGCCGGAACTGGCTTGCAGGGCTTTTGCCAGGCTCGATGCCACGCTGGCGCTATAGCGTTCGCGCGGCAGGTAGACCAGCACGTTCAGGTGGCGCGCATACACGTCGCGGCGCGCAAAGACCTTGGTGCGCGGCTGCTTGTACAGCGAGACGACGGCGCCGCACACTTGCGCCAGCCAGTCGAGGTCCGCTTCCAGCGCTTCGGTGCGCGGCAGGGATTCGAGGATTTCACGGAATTTCTCGGCGCGGAAGCCTTGCTGGCGTACGCCGGCCAGGCTCAGCACCTTGGCCACGCGGCCGCGCGCAAACGGCAGCGCCGCCAGCGGGGTGGAGTTGCCGGCACGGGTAAACAGGCCGACGAAGCAATGCTCGCCCAGGATCGCGCCTTGCGCATCCATGTCGCGCACGCCGATGAAATCGAGCTGCTGGTCACGGTGCAAAGTACCTGCCACGTCGGCCTTGACGATGGACAGCGCCGATTCGCGCTTGGCCAGGGTGTCGAAGTCGCCGGGAATATTCGCCAGGCAGGTGCTGTAGACGGGGTGGGCCGTATCCTGCAGCACGCCGACGCGGCTCGGGATGTCGCGTTCGAGTTCGCGCACGCCCGGCTTGACGCGGTAGTACGCATAGCCGAACACTTCAAAGCCGCCGCTGCGGGCCCATTCCAGGAAGGCGGCGACTTCCGCACCTTCTTCGCCATGCTGGGCGGCAGCCACGGCGACGGAGGCCAGGCGCTCGCCCATGGCGGCAGCATTGCGGCGTACGACGGCGGCGTCACGCGCGACCATCTCCAGGGCGGCGACCAGCGCAGCCAGGGCTTCCGGCGCCAGCTCTTCGTCGAGCAGCACCAGCACATACGATTCGAGCGGGTCGCCCGGCTGGCGCACCGCTTCGACACTGCCGTCAGCGGCGCGGCGCACGGGCAGCACGGTATTCATCACGCCGCGCACGGCCAGGTGCTGGCGGCGCATGGCCATGACGATGGAGTCGACCAGGTAAGGCATGTCTTCGTTCAGGATCAGCAAGGCGCTCGCCATGCCGCCACGGCCATCGGCATAACGCAGGGTGGCGATTTGGCAGCCGCTGCCGGTGCGCTTGGCCGCTTGCGTAAAGCCGTCGACCAGCACGGGCGCCAGGCTGTCGGGCGCGATATCGGCCAGGTCTTCGGCGTCGAGCGAGTCGAGCCATGCCTGCACCAGTTGTACGACAGGCGCTGCCGCCTTGTTCGCATTGCCAGCCGCGTTAATCAGCTCCAGCGTTTGTGTGCGCAAATCTTGTGGCGTGTGATTCATCTTGCATCTCCATTACGGTAATGTGAATGTCCAACGCTGTCGTTCGGGCTTGTGGCTGGGCGGCAGCGGTGTCAAGAGACGGGGGTCGCCCGTCCAATTCTGTGTTGCGGATAGTTTGTCTCGGATTTTTTCTGTGTTTTTTCTATCGCCTACAAGTCGTACAATCCAGGTAAGTTGAGGATGATCGTCAATTCTTCAAGCGCAGCATGCACTTCCAGCGCCAGCTGCGGGTCAGCCAGATCGCCCGGCTCCAGGTGGTCGCGGTAGTGTTTTTCCACCCACTGCACCAGCCGATGGTACAGCGTTTCCGTCATGATCACGCCCTGGTGCATGGCGCGCGCTTCGGTTTGCGTCAAGGCCACGCGCAAACGCAGGCAGGCGGGCCCGCCGCCGTTGCGCATGCTCTGGCGCAGGTCGAAATGAATCAGTTCATCGATGGGTCCACCGCTGGCCACCAGGCCTTCCAGGTAGCGCGACACGGCGCGGTTTTCCTGGCACTCCTGCGGTATCACCAGCGCCATCTTGCCGCCCTCTTTCGTCAGCAACTGGCTGTTGAACAGATAGCTGGTCACCGCATCCTGGATCGGTACCTGGCCCGTATCCACGCGCAGCGCATCCAGCTGCGCACCGGTGGCGGCAACGGCGCGGCGCAGCTGCGACAGGCTCTCCTCTTCATCGGCAAACGCCTGCTCGTGATAGAACAGCACATTGCCATTGCCGACGGCGATGACGTCGTTATGGAACACGCCCTGGTCGATCACGTCCGGATTCTGCTGCACGTACACGCTGCGTTTTGCATCGAGGCCATGCAGGCGCGCCACGGCTTGCGACGCTTCCAGGGTCTGGCGCGCCGGATAGCGCTTCGGCGACGGCGCGGATGGATCGAACTCCACCCGACCATACACGAACAACTCCACCGATGGCGCGCCGTGGCTGGCGCCCAAACGCGTGTGGTTGGCCGCGCCCTCATCGCCAAAGGCGGGCGTCGACGGCAGCGCGTCATGCACGGCGAAGTGTTTTTCGTCACTGAAGATGGCGCGCAGGCTGCGTGCCGACTGCGCGTGCTCGAAGGCGCGGTGCAGCTTGTTATTCAGGTTGGCGGCCGTGAAATGCACGCGGCCATCCTGCGTATCGGCCGACGGGCTGACGGTGGCGGCATTCGCCGTCCACATGGGCGAGGCCGAATAGGCGCAGGCCAGAATCACAGGGGATTCCTTGTAGGCGCGCGCCAGCACCTCGGCGTCCGTGCCCGTGAAACCGATAGCGCGCAGCAGGCGAAAATTGGGGCGGTCCTGCGGCGGCAGCAAGGCTTGCGCAAAGCCGCGCGCGGCCAGCGCACGCATCTTGGCCAGGCCCTGCAAGGCAGCCTGCTTCGGATTCGAAGCACTTTTCACATTGCTGAACGAGGCCACGTTGCCGAACGACAGGCCGGCATAGTTATGCGATGGCCCGACCAGGCCGTCAAAATTGTATTCGCGCGTGCTGTGCATGGGATTTCCTTAAAAATTCAGGCCGGGCGACAGCTTGGCCGGCAACGCCAAGGTGTCGTTCTCGATCGACGCGACCGGGTAGGCGCAGTAATCGGCCGCGTAATAGGCGCTCGGACGGTGGTTGCCCGACTTGCCGATGCCGCCGAACGGCGCCGTGCTGGCCGCGCCCGTGGTCGGGCGGTTCCAGTTGATGATGCCGGCGCGCGCGCGCGTTTGAAACAGCTGCCACAGGGCCGGATCGTCGGACAGGAGCGCTGCGGCCAGGCCGAATTCGGTGGCGTTGGCAACCTTCAGGGCTGCATCGAAGTCGCTCACGCGGATCACTTGCAGCAGTGGACCGAACCATTCCTCGTCGGGAATGCCGGCAGCGTTGGTGACGTCGACGATACCGGCCGTGACAAAGCCTGCCTCGGGATTCAACTGGCGCATCTGCAGCAGGGTGGTGCCGCCCTTGGCAACCATGTCCGCCTGCGCCTGCACCAGGCGCGCGGCCACGGCGCTCGATACGACAGGCCCCATGAAAGGCTGCGGTTGCGCGTCGGACGCACCGATACCCAGCTTCGCCGCCACTTCCACCAGGCGCGCGACGAAGGCAGCACCGGCAGCGTTGTCCTGTACCACCAGGCGGCGCGCGCAGGTGCAGCGCTGGCCGGCCGACACAAAAGCGGAGAAGATCGCGTGGTGCACGGCCGCGTCGACATCCTTCACATCCCACACGACCAGGGCGTTATTGCCGCCCATTTCCAGCGCCAGCATCTTGCCCGGCTGGCCGCCGAACTGGCGGTGCAGGCTGATGCCCGTCTGGCAGGAACCAGTAAACAGCACGCCGTCGAGGTGCGCATTCGCACCCAGAGCCACGCCCGTATCGCGCCCGCCGTTGACAAGGTTGACGACGCCATTGGGCAAGCCGGCCTGCTGCCACAGCTGCACGGTTTTGACGGCCGTGCGCGGCGCATATTCGCTGGGTTTGAAAACGATGGTGTTACCGGCGATCAGGGCCGGCACGATGTGGCCATTCGGCAGGTGACCAGGAAAATTGTACGGGCCAAAGACGCCGAACACGCCATGCGGACGGTGGCGCAGCACGGCGTCGCCATCGGCGATCTTGCTTTGCGTGATGCCCGTGCGCGCGTTGTACGACTGCACCGAGATATCGATCTTGTTGGCCATGGTGGCCACTTCCGTGCGCGACTCCCACAAGGGCTTGCCCACTTCTTCCGAGATCAGCAGCGCCAGCGCTTCCGCATGCTCCTTCAGCAGTTCGCGAAAGCGCACGCAGATGGCGATGCGTTCTTCGACGGGCGTATCGGCCCATGCTTCAAAGGCGGCGCGGGCGGCCTGGCAAGCCTCTTCGACCTGCGTTGGCGTCGCTTCCAGGCTGGCCCAGGTCTGCTTGCCGGTCGACGGGTCGACGGTGAGCAGCTCGCGGCCCGTGCCTGGCAGCCAGGCGCCGTTGATGAAGTTCGATTGCGTGGTATTCACATTAGACATGGGGATGCTTCCTCGGGTTGAGTGACAAGGTGCGCACGGTGTCGCCGTTATGGCAGCGCAGCAGATGCAATTCATCGTCATCGAGCGCGATCTTGCCGCTGTGCGGATTGGCGCTGGTGACGATCATGCGGAAATCTTTCAAGTCGGTGTTCGACACCAGGTAAGGCTCAGCCTGGGCAAGGTCGCCGCACACTTCAGGCGCAGGTACTGGCACAGTCGCGGCATCGAGCACGGCCGGCACGCTGTCGCGCATGGCGCGCAGTTCTGACACGCGCGCCTGCAGCACGGGACCAGCGTCGAAAATGTCGACATAACCTTCGAAGTGCAAGCCTTCCTGTTCCAGCAGGCGGCGCGCGGGCGCTGTGCTCAGATGCACCTTGCCGATCACTTCCTGCGCTTCGTCGGGCAGGTAAGCCACGTACATGGGCTGGCGCGGCATCAGTTCGGCGATGAAGGATTTTTTACCCAGGCTCGTCAAGTCGTCGACGTGATGGAAATCCATCTTGAAAAAGTGACGGCCCAGGCCTTCATAAAACGGCGAGCTGCCGTCCGGCGCCTGGTAGCCGCGCATTTCGGCGATCAGCTTTTCCGTGAACAGGTGCGGGAACTGGGCGATGAACAGGAAGCGGCTTTTCGACAGCAGCTTGCCGTTGTTGCCGCTGCGGTAATCGGGGTGCAAAAACAGCGAGCACAGTTCCGTGCTGCCCGTCAGGTCATTCGACAGGTACAGGGTTTCCATGCGCGTAAACACGTCGAGCTCGCGGCTGGAATGCACCAGGGTGCCGATGCGGTAGTTATAGAACGGCTCTTCCAGGCCCACGGCGCCCTTGATGGCGCACACGCCGGCCAGGCGGCCCGTATCGGTATCCTCCATGACGAACATGTAGTCGCGCTTTTCGGGCGCGATGGTTTCGGCGAACGAGGCGCAGGCGATGGCCAGGCGGTCGCCCAGCATTTTCATGTCCGGCTTGAGGGTGGTCATGCCGGTGCCGACCTGGCTGGCCAAGCCGTACAGGGCGTCCAGGTCAGAAGCGTTGATGGCGCGTACTACTAGCATAATGTTCTCTCGGTTAGATGCGCACGCAAATGACGCTGTCGCCTTCGGCCACAGCCAGCGCTTCGAGCAGCTCGGGCGGCAAGCCGACGGTGTCCTGCGCTTCGAGCGCATCGCAGGTAAAGGTGACGGCGCGGAAGTTGCGCTCCGCGCCCGAAGCGACCGCGTAATGCACTTTCAGGCCCGTGCGGCTGGGCGTGACGCCTGCGACGACGCGGCGCGTGAGCGAGCCCGTAAACGAGCGCAGCGCATGCTTGTGCGCCTGCAGGATCGGACCGCCATCGAAGATGTCGATGTAATCGTCGGCCTCAAAGCCTTCTTCCGTCAGCAAATTGAACGCCAGTTCGCCACTCGGGTGGATCTGGCCCATGGCCGCCTGCGCGTCGCCTGGCAGCAGCGGCACGTACACGGGGTAGTGCGGCATCAGTTCGACGATCAGGGTGCGGTTGCGCGCGCCGCCGATGACTTTTTCGGCATCGAGGAAATCCATCTGGAAGAACTTGCGGCCCAGCGCATCCCAGAACGGCGACTGGCCGTTGGCGTCCGTGATGCCGGCCAGCGGCACGAAAAAGCGGTCGCCGAAACGGTGCGGCGCCAGCACGGCAAACAGCAGCCGCGCGCGCGACAGCAGGGCCGCTTCCAGGCCCGCCTGCTCCATGTTGCGCACGTAAAAGCCGGACAGCTGCGAGTACGCCGTCAACTCCGAACACAGGGTCAGCGCATGCACGCTGTGGCTGATGTTCAGGTCGCGCGAGACTTGCTGGATGACGTCGTTGCGAAAGGAAAAATAGGTGCCGTTCGAGCCGGCCGAGGCGAAGATGGCGGCCGTGCCAAAGATGCTCTTGTCGAGCAGGGATTCAAGCACGAAGAGGTACGACTCTTCGCTGGGGATGTCGACATGGGCGGCAAACGAGGCAATGGAGCGCTCGACGGAGGCGGCGATTTTTTCGCGCGTCTTCGGCAGGGTATGGACACCCGGCATGGTTACCGCGGCCAGCGCTTCGAGGGCTGCGATATCCGCAATTTCTACCGGACGGACAACATACATGGGTACTCCTTCAATGCTGACGATACTTGGGCTGAATACCCGGGTAGAACCAAGCCGGCCCGCAGCAAAGCGGCGGGCCGGTGATGAAACAGGAAGCGAGGCTAGCCTCAGGCTTTCAGCAAGCCGTCGATGGCGGCGCGCAGCAGGCGGCCCGCTTCGGCAATCTGCTCGTCCGAGACGATCAGGGCCGGCGCCAGGCGCACCACGTCCATGCCGGCGATCAGCACCATCAAGCCTTGCGCTTCGGCCGCCTTCTGGATGTCTTTCGCGCGGCCCTTCCAGGCATCGCTGACTACCAGGCCCAGCAGCAAACCGCTGCCGCGCACGATGGAGAACACTTGCGGGTAATCCGTGATCAAGCCTTGCAGCATGGCGATGGTGCTGACGCTGGCTTCCTTCACACGCGCCAGGAACGCTGGCGTGTTGATGGTTTCGAGTACGCTCAAGGCCACGGTAGCGGCCAGCGGGTTGCCGCCGTAGGTGGTGCCGTGGGTACCGACGGACAGGGTTTGCGCCAGTTCATTCGTGGTCAGCATGGCGCCGATCGGGTAGCCATTGCCCAGCGCCTTGGCAGCCGTCAGGATGTCCGGCGTGACGCCATAGCCCATGTAGGCGAACAACGCGCCAGTGCGGCCCATGCCGCTCTGGACTTCGTCGAAAATCAACAGGGCGCCCGTCTTGTCGCACAGGGCGCGCAGCTCTTTGAGGAATTCAGGATTGCCCGGCACCACGCCGCCTTCGCCTTGTACCGGCTCGACGATCACGGCGCACACGTCATCGCCGATGGCGGCGCGCGCCGCTTCGATGTCGTTGTAGGCGATGTGGTCGATCGACGGTGGCAGCGGCTCGAAGCCTTCCGTGTACTTGGCCTGGCCGCCGACGGAGACGGTAAACAAAGTGCGGCCGTGGAAGGAGCTCAAGCACGAGATGATGCGCGACTTGTGCGCGCCGAACTTGGTGTGCGCGTACTTGCGCGCCAGTTTCAGGGCCGCTTCGTTGGCTTCCGCGCCCGAGTTGCAGAAGAAGGCGCGGTCGGCGAAAGTCGCTTCCGTCAGGGCCAGGGCCAGGCGCAGCACAGGCTCGTTGGTGTAGCCGTTGCCCAAATGCCACAAATTATTGATTTGCTTGGTCAGCACGTCGACCAGCACAGGATGGCAGTGGCCCAGGCTGTTGACGGCGATGCCGGAGGTGAAATCGAGGTAATGCTTGCCGGTCTGGTCCCACAGATCCAGTCCGGAACCGCGCACGGGCACCATGGCTGCAGGGGCGTAGGTAGGAACGAGGACCTGGTCAAAGGTATCCCGGGTGACTGGACGAGCCGTTACGGTCGAATCAAGCTTGGCATTCATAGCATTTCCCCATCAATATGTTAGGTACTCCGCAGCTACGACAGCTACGTGTGTACTGCATTATAAAAAGCGGGATGCTAAAACTCTTTTGAATCTGCGACAAGGATTTTCACAATTCATCACAGCTGCCTTGACACCGGCTAGGCCGGCGGCATCAGCTTGCGCTGCCGCTCTTCGCGCGGGGTATTGCCAAACAAGGTGCCAAAGGCCGTGGAAAAGTGCGAACCGGAGGAAAAGCCACACATCAGGCCCACTTGCACGATGGAATAATGTGTATCGAGCAATAGTTGCCGCGAGCGCTGCAGGCGCAGCTCCAAATAGTAGCGCGACGGCAAGCTGCCCAGGTATTGCTTGAACAGCCGTTCCAGCTGGCGCCGCGACAGGCCCACCAGGCTGGCGATGTCATCGGTCGACAGCGGTTCCTCGATATTGGCTTCCATCAGGGTGACCGCTTCGGACAATTTCGGCTGCAGCACGCCGAAACGCGCCTGCAAGGCCACGCGCTGGCGTTCTTCCTTGCCGCGCACCTTGTCCACACACAGCGCTTCCTTGACGAGCGCCTGCACGTCGGCGCCAAAGATGGTCTCGATCAGCGTCAGCGAAAAGTCGATGCTGGCCGCGCCGCCGCAGCAGGTAATGTGCGGACCGTCGATGTCGAACAGGTGCGGCGTCAAAATGGCCCGTTCGGCCTTCGCTTCCGCATCGGCGTACAGGGCCCAGGGCAAGGCGATGCGCACGCCATCCATGACGCCCGCGTCGGCCAGCCACAGCACGGCCGCGCCCACGCCACCCCAGAATGGTGCCGAACGGCAGCGCTCGATCACGGCCCGGCACAGCTCGGCGCGCAGCGGCGCCTGCGTTTCATCTGCCACCAGCAGCGCGATATGCCAGTTGCCGCCCTGCTGGGCTACTTGCTCGGGCGTGCGCACGTCCAGTTGCAGCGCGTCCGGCCCCAGCGCCCTCGCACAGAGGCGCAGCGGTTGCACCAGGCCCGCCCAGGTAATCGACTCGGCATCGCCGGCATGGACCAACAGCAGGCGCAGCGGTTTGTCGAGGCCGATACGGGAAAGATTAGCGAAAGACATCGGCGGGGCGGACCAGGGGCAAGGGCTGAGTTGCCCACATGATACCGGACTTCCGCCCCATCGAACCCTTCATACAATAACGCCGCTGCCCCGGCGGAAAAAAGCGGGATGGAAGGATATAATCACACCCCATGGGTGAACGATATTTAAAAAGTATCCGGCTGCTGGCCGAATGCATGCAAGGCTTCGAGCGGTTTTCGGGCGACTTCGTGCGCCAGTACGGCTTGACGCATGCGCAATTCGACATCATTGCCACGCTCGGCAACACCTGCGGCATGTCCTACAAGGAACTGGGCCAGAAAACCCTGATTACCAAGGGCACCTTGACGGGCGTGGTGGACCGGCTGGAGCAAAAGGGGCTGGTAGTACGCGAACGTTGCAACAAAGACAAGCGCTCCTACTTCGTGCGCTTGAGCTGCGAGGGTGAACAGGTGTTCCATGACGTGTTCCCCAAGCTGACAAAGCAGGGACAGCGCTTGTTTGACGGCTATACCGACGACGATTTCATGCGCTTGGAAACCACCCTGGCAAGCCTGAAACACGCCATCGCCAACGGCCACAGTTGACAATTCACCAAGCACAGACATTCAAACAAGACAAAGGAAACCAAGTTGAAAACCACACTGCTCGACGGCAAAAAGCCCGCTCATTTCGATAAACACATCATCGGCAACCTGCTGCTCAACGCCAGCACGCCGGAACTGGTACGCCAGGAAAAACTGATCATCGGCGTGCGCAACGAAGACGGCGAAATCTACCGCTTGATCGGCGCCACCAAGCACAACAGCTTCATGAATGCCGTCGAGGAACTCTTCGACCTGGGCCTGACCGATGAGCTGGAAGACAGCGACGAGCTGGTCGAAGGCTGCGACGCGATCTTCAGTGAATCTGACTGATAGCGCTCGCATAATCCAAAAAGGGCATGCCGCTGATCCAGTGGCCTGCCCTTTTCCCGTTTACGGGGGTTTACTTGCCTTTTACTCGCTTGTTTGCGAAAAGATCACGCTTAAAAAGTTCCGCACGGAAATATTGCGAGTATAATTTTTTCAATGAACAGACTCGACGCATTTAAAAGCATCGCCGCACAAGCCGCTCGTGGCGAGCTGACCTTTCCTGCCAATGTGAACGCTTCGCTCAAGCTGCAAGAGGCGCTGGCCGATCCCGACTGCCATATCGAGGCCGCTGCCAAGCTGGTGCAAGCCGACCCGCTGCTGGCCGCGCGCACGGTGGCTATCGCCAATTCGGTGGCGTTCAACCGTTCCGGCAACGAAATCACCAGCGTGCGCAATGCCGTGCAACGGCTCGGCGTGCGTACCTTGCAGTCGGTGGTCGCGTCGCTGATCGTGCGCCAGCTGGGCAGCACCATTACCGATCCCGTGCTGCAGGCGAAGGCCAAGCAGCTGTGGGAACATACGGCCCACGTGGCGGCCCTGTCGCAGGTACTGGCGCGCCGCGTCACCAGGGTGGACCCCGATACGGCGCTGTTTGCCGGCATCATGCATGAAGTGGGCGGCTTTTATCTGCTATCACGCGCCGCCGAATTTCCCGGCATCCTCGACGGCGAACCGCAGGACTGGGTCGAACATGGCGAACAAGCCATCGGCCATGGCGTCTTGACCAAACTGAAGGTGCCGGAAGCGGTGATGGGCGCCATCGCTGCGCTGTGGGAAGGCTTGCGCGCCATCCCGCCCGAATCGCTGGGCGACACCCTGCTGCTGGCGAATGACCTGGCGCCGGTATCGTCGCCCCTCAACGAAAGTCCGGCCGCCATCGCCGTGCGCGCCGCCCGCGCCGCCGGCAGCATCGATTGCGTGATCGGCGATGCGACCCTGTCGAGCATCATGGAAGAATCGGACGATGAAGTGCAGTCGCTGCTGAAGGTGCTCGTGCACTAGCCTGCAGGCTTCTTGCTCGCTGGCGGCGGTGCCGCCGGCTTGACCGTTTCGACGATCAGCACATGCTTGTCCATGGCCTGCGTTGCCTGCTTCTGCTGGGCGACTTGCGTAGCGACCGCCCGGGTACTCAAGAGTGGCTTCGGATGGCGTGGCATGAACATGGCGTACCTGCTTGCAGTGGGAGACGCCGCATATGTGCAGCGACGATCGAATTATCAAGCTCCGAACAAAAAAAACCCGCTCGAAAGCGGGTAAAGTCCAAAGCTAGGGATGTCCTGAAAGAGACAGCCCTATCTTATGTGCTGCGCCGCGCCGGCTCCGTGCGCTGGCACACTTAGCGGGCAGATTATCCCGGCAGCAGCTGCACATCCGTTTCCTGCCAGGCGCGCAGCTGCCGCACGCGGGCAAACCAGGCCTCGATATGCTGGTACTGCGCCAGCGGCAGCCGCACGGCCTCGCTGTACATCAGCGGCGCGGCCACGGCAAAGTCGCTCAAGCTCACAGCGTCTCCGCAAAGCCAGCTGCGCCCCGCCAGATGCGCGTCCAGCACAACGGCGCACTCATGCAGGTCGCGCTCGCCGCGCGCCTCTTCCAGCGGGTCCGCCGGACCATTGCCCGTCATGCCCTTCCAGGCGCGTTCCCAGGCCAGCACGCTGATGGCCGGCGCGAAATGCTGCGCCGCCCAGAACAGCCAACGGTTGACGTCGGCGCGGGCCTGCGGCGCCTGCGGATAAATCGTCTGGCCGGGCACCTGCTCGGCCAGGTATTGCATGATGGCGCACGATTCCCACAGCAGGAAATCGCCATCGGCCAGCACGGGCACCTTGCCGTTCGGGTTCAGTTCGGCCAGGCGGCGACGGTCGTCCGCATTCATCAGGTCGACTTCGGCCAGTTCCAGCGGCAGGCCGAGGTGGATCGCCGTCATCAGGGCACGGCGGGCATTCGAAGACATGGGGTGGTGGTACAGGCGCATGGTAGATGGCTCCGGTGAGTAAAGAAGCCACCATCGTAGAACCAGTCACTGACAGTTTTTGTCAGGAGCGCATCTCACGATTCCGGATCAATCTCATGCGCCTTGCGCCAGGTATCCAACAGCACATGGCGGCGCGTGGGATAGCGCTCCTCGTGCCGCTGCACGTCGGCGATGCGGTCGATGCGGAAATGCCGGTAATCGCCACGCAGCTCGCACCAGGCGGCCAGCAGGCGCTTGCCTTCAAAAAAGGCCAGGGCAAACGGCCACACCGTGCGCGAGGTGGCGCTGCCATGCTCATCCTGATAGGCGAGCGTGAGTTTTTGTTCATAGCGGATGGCCTCGCGCACCGGCTGCACATAACGGTCGGCTGGGTCGGCCGGCTGCGTGCCATCGGCGGGACGGCCCAGCGGCACCCACAAGCTGGTCTCGGCCATGCTGTCGCGCAGGTCGCGCGGCGAAGCTGCCGCGATCTTCGCCAGGGCATTGCTGGCCGCCTGCGCCAGGCCCGCATCGCCCTGGCGGCGCACCCAGCGCGCGCCCAGCACCAGCGCTTCCAGTTCATCGGGTCCGAACATCAGCGGCGGCAGAAAAGCGCCACGACGCAGCACATAGCCGATGCCGGCCTCACCCTGCAGGGGCGCGCCCAGTTCGGCCAGGGTCTGGATATCGCGGTAAATCGTGCGCTCGGAAACGCCCAGCTGCTGCGCCAGCTGGGCCGCCGTGACGGGCACGCGTTTGGCGCGCATGGCGTCCATCAGCAGGAACAAGCGGCCGCTGCGGCTCATGGACAGGCCTGCAAAGCCTGGTCGCCCATCACCAGGGCCGACAGGGCCGGCACGTACAAATAGCCGTCGGGCGCCAGGCGCGCCGCGCGCGGGCCTTCGTCCACGCCGGCGATGCCGTAGCAGCGCTGCAGGCGGGCGGCCCCCGGCCACCAATAGACGGCCGCCTCCTGATCGGGAAAGCGCTGGCGCACGCCATCGGCCTGCGCCGCCACTTGCCGGAAGTCGAGGTAGAAGGCGGGGGCGATGCCCAGCTCCGCGGCAAACGCCGCCTCCAGCGCCGCCACCTGCGCCAGTTGCACGGCCAGCGCCGCAGTTTCACGCTCCAGCTCCTCGGCCGGCACGCCCGCCTCGATCAGGCTGCGGCGCATGTGCTGCGGGCCTTCCTGCGCGCGCAGCAAGGCCGACTCCTGCAGTGCCAGCACGGCGGTGTCTGGAATGCTTGTATGTTGCGCGGCCGGGAAAACGTACAGGGCGCAGCTGCCGGCACACACGGTGTCGATGGCGAGGCTCCATTGCCGCTGGCGCAGGTAGCGCCCCAGCAGCATGGCCGCCTGCGGCTCGCCGCCTGCGCTATTGATGCGCAGCACGGTGGTCGCTGGCGTGGCCAGCTGCCGCAGCTTGTCCACGTCGCCCTCGACAACCGGGCCGCGCATGGTGATGCTATCGCTGCCAGTGCGGCTGAAATCGGCGGCGCCGGCCAATGCCGTCACGCCCGCCATCATACCTACGCATAAAAAACGCTTCATCGTCATCCACCACAAAAAAAAACGACCACCGCAAACGGTGATCGTTCTTCATTCAACCTGCAAAAAGCCCTGCGCTTACACCACGGCGCCGTCGGTTTCGTCTTTTTCCTTGACCGGCTTGATCAAGTCTTCGCGCTTGACGCCCAGCCACATGGCGATCGAGGCCGCGACGAACACGGACGAGTAAATACCGAAGCAGATACCGATGGTCAGCGCGAGTGCGAAATGGTGCAGGGTCTGGCCGCCGAAGACCAGCATCGACAGCACCATCATCTGGGTCGAACCATGGGTGATGATGGTACGCGAAATGGTGCTGGTGATCGCGCTGTCGATCACTTCATGCACGGAAGCCTTGCGCTGCTTGCGGAAGTTTTCACGGATACGGTCAAAGATCACCACCGATTCGTTGACCGAGTAGCCGAGCACCGCCAGGATCGCCGCCAGCACTGTCAGCGAGAATTCCCACTGGAAGAAGGCAAAGAAGCCCAGGATGATCACCACGTCATGCAAGTTGGCGATAATCGCCGACACGGCGTATTTCCACTCGAAGCGCACGGCCAGGTAAGCCATCACGCCCAGGATCACCATCACCAGCGCGTTCAAGCCGTTCTGCGTCAGTTCCTCGCCCACTTGCGGGCCGACGAATTCGACTTTCTGCAGCACCAGCGCTTCGTTGCCGGCGGCGTCCAGACAGGCGCTCTTGATCACATGCTCGCCCTTGTCGGTGACGGTATCGATGCCCTTGGTCGTGCCTTGCTCGACCTTGCACAGGGTTTCGAACACGCGCTGCGAGGTGTTCGCGGCGCTGACGCCCTTTTCCACCGGCAGGCGGATCATCACGTCGCGCGCCGTATCGAAGCTGGTCACGCCCGGCTCTTCGTAGCCGAGGCCGATCAGGGTACCGCGTATGCCTTCAAGGTTGGCCGCTTTCGGGTATTTGACCTCCATCACGGTGCCGCCCTTGAATTCCACGGACAGGTGCAAGCCCTTGTGGAACAGGAAGAAGACGGCGGCAAGGAAGGTCACGGCCGAAATGACGTTGAAAATCAACGCATGGCGCATGAAGGGAATATCTTTTTGATCCGGAAAAATTCCATGAAATCCTCTGAGTTCTATTCTGTGCATCCGGCGGCTGGGCCGCCGGATGCGATCGCTGTTGTCGCTATTGGGTGAGTCTGGGCCGCCGCTTATTTGCTCGTGCCCGGCACCCACACCGTGCCGATCGACAAGGTCGTCAGCTTTTTCTTGCGGCCATACCAGAGGTTAACCACGCCGCGCGACACGAACACGGAGGAGAACATCGACGTCAGGATGCCCAGGCAATGCACGACGGCAAAGCCGCGCACGGGACCACTGCCGAAGGCCAGCAGCGCCAGGCCGACGATCAGGGTGGTCACGTTCGAGTCGAGAATCGTGGCCCAGGCGCGGTCGAAGCCGGCGGAGATCGCCGCTTGTGGCGTACTGCCAGCGCGCAACTCTTCACGGATACGTTCGTTAATCAGCACGTTGGCGTCAATCGCCATGCCCAGCGCCAGCGCGATCGCGGCAATACCTGGCAAGGTCAGGGTCACCTGGATCATGGACAGCAGGCCGACCAGCAACAGCAGGTTGGTGGCCAGGGCCAGCACGCTGAAGGCGCCAAACAGCATGTAGTAGGCGATCATGAAGATGGCGATGGCGATGAAGCCATACAAGGTCGAATGGAAACCCTTGGCGATGTTTTCCGCGCCCAGTTGCGGTCCGATCGTGCGTTCTTCGATGACGGTCATCGGTGCGGACAAGGCGCCCGAGCGCAGCAACAGCGCCAGTTCATTCGCGTTTTCCGCGCCGCCCATGCCGGTGATCTGGAAGCGCGAGCCGAGTTCCTGCTGAATGGTCGCCACCGACAGCACTTCCGGCTTGCCCTTTTCAAACAGCACGATGGCCATGCGCTTGCCCACGCGCTCACGCGTCGCTTCGCGCATCTTGCGGCCACCGTCGCCGTTCAGGTCGATCGACACAGCCGCTTGCTGATTCTGGTCGAAGCTGGCCGTCGCGCTGGAGATATAGTCGCCCGTCAGGATCACATCCTTCGACAGGACGACAGGCACGCCCTTGCCAACCGTAAACAGTTCCGAGTTGAACGGGATGGCGCTCGACAGTTCCGTGCCAGGCACGATGCCTTCGTCGACCAGACGCACTTCCAGCGTCGCCGTGCGGCCGATGATGGCTTTCGCGCGGGCCACGTCCTGTACGCCAGGCAATTGCACCACGATGCGGTCAGAACCTTGCTGCTGGATCAGCGGCTCGGCCACGCCCAGCTCATTGACGCGCTTGGACAGGGTGGAGATATTCTGTTTCACGCCTTCGTCGATAGTCGCTTTCAGGGCCGCCGGCTTCAGGGTGATGTTCAGTTTCAAATCGCTGCCTTCGCCCGCATCGGCAAAAGCCAGTTCCGACATCTGGTCGGACAGCACATTCTTGGCCTTCAGGCGCGTTTCCGCGTCACGGAAGTTGATCTGCACGCTGTCACCCACGCGCTCGATGCCGGCGTGACGGATATTCTTGTCGCGCAGCACGCTACGCGCGGCGGACTGGACGCCCTGGATTTTCTTGTTCAGTACGGCTTTCGCATCGACCTGCATCAGGAAGTGCACGCCGCCGCGCAAGTCCAGGCCCAAGAACATGGGCAAGGCATGCAATTTTTGCATCCACATCGGCGTATTGGCTTGCAGGTTGACCGTCACGATGTACGCAGGGTCGCTGGCATCCGTATTCAGGTCCTTTTCCAGCACCAGTTTTGCCTTGAACTGGGTATCGGGATCGGCGAAACGCACGCGCACGGAGGCGAGGTTGCCAGCGCCATCCATGGTCACACCTTCCGACTTGACGTTTTCTTTCGTCAATATTTCCGCGACTTGCGTCATCAGCTCGCTCGTCACTTTGACGGTCGACTTGCCGCTGGTTACTTGCAGCGCCGGTGATTCACCGAAATAATTGGGCGCCGTATAGAGTGCGCCCAGCAATAAGGCGACGACGATGATGATGTATTTCCAGGCAGGATAGCGATTCATAGTGATTCAGCGTTCAGTGTTGAGCGTCGGAGGCGTCGCGAGGGGCGGCGGGTAGCCGCCCCGGTGCATCATTGCCTAGGCAATGACAGCGAGAAATTACAGCGCCTTCAGGGTGCCTTTAGGCAGCAAGGTGGTAATGGAGCTCTTTTGCACCGTGACTTCGGTGCCGGTCGCCACTTCGATGGTGACGTAAGCGTCCACTACCTTGACAACACGGCCCAGCATGCCGCCAGCGGTGACGACTTCGTCACCCTTGGCCAGCGCGTCCATCATCGCCCGTTGTTCTTTGGCGCGTTTTTGCTGTGGACGGATCATCAGGAAATACATGACCACGAACATCAATACCAGCGGCAGGAAGCTGGTCAGGTTGCCGCCGAAGCCCAGGGCGTCGGTTGGGGCTTGCGCATAAGCGTTGGAAATGAAAAACACGGTGACTCCAGTTCTAATCAGTTTGAAAAAATAGCGCTGTATTCTAGCATTGGCTATACGTCATAACCCGAATTGCAGGCATGGCAACTTTAAGTGGGGCTAAAAAGGCATTATGCAATGCTTTATCGCCCCAGTCCAAGCACCAATACACAAAACTTCCAGCGCTGCCGCCGCCAGGGCTCAAGCTAAGCTTTTCTTAAGTTCCGCGTGCGCGTTCCGCATGGAATTGCAGGGTAAACGCGTGGAAACGGTCTTCGTCGAGCGCTTCACGCATCTGGCGCATCAAGTCCAGGTAGTAATGCAGGTTGTGGATGGTGTTCAGGCGCGCGCCGAGGATTTCCTTGGAACGGTGCAAATGGTGCAGGTAGGCACGCGAAAAGTTGCGGCAGGCGTAGCAGCTGCAGGTCTCATCGAGTGGCGCCTGGTCTTCCTTGTACTTGGCATTCTTGATCTTGATGTCGCCAAAACGGGTGAACAGCCAACCATTGCGGGCATTACGCGTCGGCATGACGCAGTCGAACATGTCGATACCGTTCGACACGCCAGCCACCAGATCTTCCGGCGTGCCCACGCCCATCAGGTAATGCGGCTTGTTGGCCGGCAGGCGCGGGCCCACGTGGGCCAGCATGCGCATCATGTCTTCCTTCGGCTCGCCGACGGACAGGCCGCCGATGGCGATGCCGGGGAAATCGATCTCTTCGAGCTTGGCCAGGGACTCGTCGCGCAGCATTTCAAACATGCCACCCTGCACGATGCCGAACAGCGCGTTCGGATTTTCGCCGCGATGGAACTCGTCCTTCGAGCGCTGCGCCCAGCGCAAGGACATGCGCATCGACTTGGCCGCTTCTTCAAGCGTGGCCGGGCGGCCTTCGATTTCGTACGGCGTGCATTCGTCGAACTGCATGACGATGTCGGAATTCAAGACGCGCTGCACCTGCATCGATACTTCCGGCGAGAGGAACAGTTTATCGCCGTTGATGGGCGAACTGAAATGCACGCCCTCTTCCGTGATCTTGCGCATGGCGCCCAGCGAAAACACCTGGAAGCCGCCCGAATCGGTCAAGATCGGCTTGTTCCAACCCATGAAACCGTGCAAGCCGCCGAATTTCTCCATGACGGTGTTGCCAGGACGCAACCACAAGTGAAACGTGTTGCCCAGGATGATCTGCGCGTCGATTTCATTGAGTTCCAGCGGCGACATGGCTTTCACGGTGCCGTAAGTGCCCACTGGCATGAAGATCGGCGTCTGCACGACGCCATGGTTGAGTTTCAAGGTGCCGCGGCGTGCGCGGGTCAGGCCGCTCGTGTCGGTCTTGAGTAGTGTAAATTCCAGCATGGTCAGTCTTTCACGGGAGTATCAAGGTTCAGTGCAGCGCGCGATTGCGTGGTCAGCAGCATCGCATCGCCATAGCTGAAGAAACGGTAGTTCTGCGCGATCGCATGCGCGTAGGCGTTGCGGATCGGCGCATAGCCGGCAAAGGCCGACACCAGCATCAGCAGGGTCGACTTCGGCAAATGGAAATTGGTGATCAGCCGCGTCACCGTTTTAAACGCATAGCCGGGCGTGATGAACAGGGCCGTATCGGCGCTGCCCGCCACCAGCTGGCCGCTTTGCGAAGCCGATTCCAGCGCGCGCAAGCTGGTCGTGCCGACGGCGACCACGTCGCGCCCGGCAAGTTGCGTGGCGCGCACGGCGTCGACGGTGTCCTGCGGCATGGTGTACCACTCGGTATGCATCTTGTGTTCGGCCAGCACTTCCGTGCGTACGGGCTGGAAGGTGCCGGCGCCCACGTGCAGGGTTACATAGGCAAAGTTGACGCCCTTGGCTTTCAGTTGATCGAGCAGGGCCTGGTCGAAATGCAGGCCCGCCGTGGGCGCGGCGACAGCGCCGGGCACCTTGTTGAACACGGTCTGGTAGCGCGTTTCATCGAACTCGTCGGCATCGTGCTCGATGTAGGGCGGCAGCGGCAAGCGGCCATGCGCCTCGATCAGCTCGAACACGTCGGCCTCGAAATGCAAGGTAAAGAATTCGCCGGCGCGCTGGCCCACCGTCACGTCGAAGGCGTCGGCCAGGCGGATGCGGCAGCCGGGCGGCGGCGACTTCGAGGCGCGCACCTGGGCCAGCACGGTGCGGTCATCGAGCACGCGCTCGACCAGCGCCTCGATCTTGCCGCCGCTTTCCTTCACGCCAAAGAAGCGCGCCTTGAGTACGCGGGTATCGTTCATCACCAGCAGGTCGCCCGCCTGCAACAGCCCGACGATATCGGCAAAGCTGCGGTCAACCAGGGCGTCGCCGTCCAGATGCAACAGGCGCGAAGCGCTGCGCTGGGCCAACGGAGTTTGCGCAATGTTTTCTTGCGGCAAATTAAAATCGAAATCGGAAAGCGAATACATGCGTTTTGCTTCAAAAGTACGTCAAAAATGATTAGGAGTGCGCAATGGAACATCTGGCACTATACTGTGCGCCTATACAGGCATTACAATAATCCGCCGCAACAATTTCCGACTGCGGTACGCACAGGGTGTGCCGGACAACCCTCTATTTTACGCTAGCGGCACCAAAACCTTGCATATGTCCGATCCAAAGCCCGATCTTCCTCCCACAGCCAAGCCTGCCGCGAAGCCGAAATCCGCCAAAAAAGTGGTCAGCACGGAAAGCCGGCTGGCCAAACTGGGCTTGCGCACGGATATGGATCTGGTGCTGCACTTGCCGATGCGCTACGAGGATGAGACGAAGGTCTACACGATACGCGACGCCTGCCTGCGCGGCGGCGAGTCGTGGCAAGTGGAAGGCGTCGTCACCAAATGCGAAGTCAATTTCAAGCCGCGCAAGCAATTGCTGGTGACGATCGCCGACGAAACGGGCAATTTGCTGCTGCGTTTCATGAATTTCTACGGCAGCCAGGTCAAGCAGCTGGCCGAAGGCACGCGGGTACGTGCGCGAGCCGAACTCAAACACGGCTTTTTCGGCGCCGAGATGGTGCACCCGACGTATAAAGTCGTCAACGAGGGCGCGCCCCTGCCCACGGCGCTGACGCCCGTGTATCCGTCCGGCGAAGGCTTGTCGCAGCACGTGCTGCGGCGCGAGATCGCCGACGCCATGCGCCGCATCGACTGGCACGATACCTTGCCTGACGAGCTGTTGCACCAGATGCAGCTGTCGCCGTTCCGCGCCGCCGTGCACCTGCTGCACTATCCGCCGCAGGACATCGATGAAAGCGCGCTGATGGACCGCTCGCACCCGGCCTGGGTGCGCATGAAATTCGATGAGCTGCTGGCGCAGCAGCTGTCGCTGAAACGCGCCCAGCGCGCGCGCCGTTCGAAAGGCGCCGCACAGCTAGCAGTCGTCGGCACCCTGTCGCATGCCTTCGGCGCCGCCCTGCCCTTCAAGCTGACGGGCGCGCAGGCGCGCGTGCTCGAGGAAATCCGCGCCGACCTGCACCAGCCGTATCCGATGCAGCGCTTGCTGCAAGGCGACGTCGGCAGCGGCAAGACAGTCGTCGCCGCCTTGTCCGCCACGCAGGCCATCGACAGCGGCTACCAGGCAGCGCTGATGGCGCCCACGGAGATCCTGGCCGAGCAGCACTTCCGCAAGATCGCCGCCTGGATGGAGCCGCTGGGCGTGAAGGTGGCCTGGCTGACGGGCAGCCTGAAGAAAAAGGAAAAGACGGCCGCGCTGGCCCTGATCGAATCGGGCGAAGCGCAGCTGGTGATCGGCACGCATGCGCTGATCCAGGACAATGTGCTGTTTGCCAAACTGGGACTGGTGATCGTCGACGAGCAGCACCGCTTCGGCGTGGGCCAGCGCCTGACCCTGCGCAACAAGGGCGACAGCGCGGCCGTGCCGCACCAGTTGATGATGTCGGCCACGCCGATCCCGCGCACCCTGGCCATGACGTATTACGCCGACCTGGAAGTGTCGGTGATCGACGAGCTGCCGCCCGGACGCAGCCCCATCGTCACGCGCGCCATCGACCAGAACCGGCGCGACGAAGTCATCGCCCGCGTGTATGCGGCCGCGCTGGAAGGCCGGCAAGTGTACTGGGTCTGCCCGCTGATCGAGGAATCGGAAGCGCTGCAGCTGCAAACAGCGACCGACACCTACATGATGCTGGCAGAAGCCTTGCCCGCGCTGCAGGTGGGCCTGGTGCATGGTCGCCTGAAGCCGGCGGAAAAACAGGCAGTGATGGACGCCTTCATCGCCGGCCAGATCCACGTTCTGGTGGCCACCACCGTCATCGAGGTGGGCGTCGACGTACCGAACGCCTCGCTGATGGTGATCGAGCACGCCGAGCGTTTTGGCTTGTCGCAGCTGCACCAGTTGCGCGGCCGCGTGGGGCGCGGCACGGCGGCCAGCGTCTGCCTGCTGCTGTACCAGGGCCCGCTGGGCGGCGTGGCGCGCCAGCGTTTGATGACCATGCGCGAGACGACGGACGGTTTTGAAATCGCCCGCCGCGACCTGGAAATCCGCGGCCCCGGGGAGTTTCTTGGCGCGCGCCAGTCCGGCCAGGCCATGCTGCGCTTCGCCGACCTGGAGACGGATCAATGGTTGGTCGATCAGGCGCGCGACGTGGCGCACGATCTGCTGCACGCCACCACGGCGGCGGCGGCGGCCACCGTGGAAGCGCATCTGGCGCGCTGGCTGGGTGGCAAGGAAGAGTTTTTGAAGGTCTAAGCGCTGTTCAAGGGCGCAAAAATCGCCTGCAAGTCGTCTTGCGTGATCGCCAGTGCTTGCGCGGGACCCTGGGCCAATACGGCATCGGCCAGTTCGGCCTTGCGGCGCTGCATTTCCTGGATTTTCTCTTCCAGCGTGCCTTTGGCGATCAATTTGTAGACGAATACCGGCTTGTCCTGGCCAATGCGCCAGGCGCGGTCGGTGGCCTGGTTTTCCACCGCCGGATTCCACCACGGATCGTAGTGGATCACGGTATCGGCCGCCGTCAGGTTCAAGCCGACGCCGCCCGCCTTCAGGCTGATCAAAAATAGCGGCACGCTGCCTTGCTGGAAGATGTCGACCTGCGCGCTGCGATCCCGGGTCTCGCCGGTCAGCAAGGCATACGCGATGCCGCGCTCGCGCAACTGCTCTTCGATCAGCGCCAGCATGCTGGTAAATTGCGAGAACACCAGCACTTTGCGCCCTTCGGCCAGCAACGCTTCGAGCATCTGCATCAATTCCACCAACTTGGCCGACGGCGCCATGCCTTTCTTGCCGGCGCCGGCCACCAGGCGCGGGTCGCAACAGACCTGGCGCAGCTTGAGCAAGGCGTCCAGGATCACGATCTGGCTGCGCGCCAGGCCCTTGGCGGCGATCGCCACGCGCACTTTTTCGGCCATCGCCAGGCGCACCGTTTCGTACAGATCGCGCTGCGCGCCGGCCAGTTCGACTTCGCGCACCATTTCTGTCTTGGCCGGCAACTCCTTGGCCACCGTGTCCTTGGTACGGCGCAGCAGAAACGGCTTGATGCGCCGTACCAGGAAAGCGTTGCGCGCGCCATCGCCGAGCTTTTCTATCGGTTTGCGGAACTCGGCGTTGAAGGTTTTTGATCGCCAAGCAAGCCTGGCATCAGAAAGTGAAACTGCGCCCACAACTCGCCCAGGTGATTTTGCAGCGGCGTGCCGGTCAGGCACAAGCGGTGCGTGGCCGGTAGCAGCGCCGCCGTCTGCGCGGCCTTCGAATTGCTGTTCTTGATGTATTGCGACTCGTCCAGGATCAGCAAATGAAAGTGCTGGCGGCGCAAGGCTTCCTCGTCGCGCGGCAGCAGCGCATACGTGGTCAGCACCAGGTCGTATTGCCCCATCTGCTCGAAATGCTGCGCGCGTTGCGGTCCGTGCAGCAGCAGCACTCTCAGGGCGGGCGCGAAGCGCGCCGCTTCGGCCTGCCAATTGCCCATCAGGCTAGTCGGCGCGACCACCAGCGCCGGCGACGTCAGCCGGCCCGCCTCCTTTTCCAGCAGGATGTGGGACAGCGTCTGGATGGTTTTCCCCAGCCCCATATCATCGGCCAGGATGCCGGCGAACTGGTACTCGCGCAAGAACTGCATCCATGCCAGCCCTTCGCTCTGGTAGGGACGCAAACTTGCCTGCAGGCCGGCCGGCACGGCAACCGGCGCCACGCCATCGAAACCGCACAGCCGGGCGCCCAGCTGGCGTAGCCTCTCGCCGCCCGTCCAGCGCAACTGCGCGCTCGCTTCCAGTTCCGCCAGGCGCGCCGCATCGAGCACCGGCAAGCGCACGCGGGCGCCGATACGCTCCTTGAAATACAGCTCGCCCAGGGTATGCAGGATGGGCTTGATGCGGCTCCACGGCAGGGCCACCCGCATGCCGCCAGGCAGACTGGCGATCAGGTGTTCGGCATCGTCGCGCAGCGCCAGCGCGGCCGGATCGAAGTGATCGGGCGCCTCGCGTATCCATTGCAGCAGCACCGGCAACAAGGGGACGCGCTGCCCATTGACGACGATGCCCAGTTCCAGCTCGAACCAGGCGTTGCCACCCTCGCCGTCTTCCGCCACCTCGGCATACCAATCGTCGACCGATGCCAGATCGTAGCGGTAGCCGGGACCGTATTCGACCAGCCAGCCCTGCTGGCGCAAGGCTGGCAAGCCCTGCGCCACGAAGGCTATCCAGGCGGCTTGCTCCGGCAACTGTTGCGCGCCCGCCAGCGAACGCAATGGCGAATCCTGCCCTGCGGCATCGGCGAAGCCCAGTGCGCGCAGCACGGCGACGGCCTGCGCCTCCGCGGCGCTGTCGCGTTTAATCACCTCGGTGCCGCCGGCGCCATGGCGCATGGCCGCCTGCGCCGGATCGGCCGAGACGCGTACGCCATCGTAGTCGAAGGCCAGCAGAGCAAAATCGTGCCATGCCGATTCGGCAGCGCCGTTGTCAAGGCTGGCGAGCAGCAGGAAGGGCGTGGCTTTGATATCGCTGCGCACCGTTTGGCGCGGCAGCGGCGGTGGCGGAATCACTCGCACCAAACCATGCGCCGCCAATTGTGTCGCTACCTGCTCACGAGCCGGACCGGCCACGCGCGGCGCCATCGCTACCAGCGACCGCAAGTCGCGCGCCGGGATCATGGCCGCGCCATCAGGAATGCCCAGCTCGCCAATGTCAGCACCCTGCACGTACATGGGAGGCTCGGTCGGCAGCATGTACTCCAGCGCCGCGCCATCGGCCAATTCCCAGCGCAGGCGCACGCCGCCATCGACGTCATCGGGCACAGACCATCCCAGGCGAGAGGCGCGCGCAGGCGACAGATGCAATGGCTGCAACTGTCCCGTTTTGAGCGCGTCGCGCGTGGCAGCGAAGTACAGTTGCCCCGCCTGCGCCAAATCACGCAACAACTGCGCACCAACAGCGCCATGCGGTTCGGCCGAGACTTTGCCATAGCCCCCCAAGCCGCTCAGCAGTCCAAACCGATAGTTTGCGTAACGGTCGGCCGGCGTCACATAGGCAGGCGGCTTCATCATTAAATCATAGCTGTAAGGCAGCATTGTCGCCGCTGCGATCATCGCGTCAGCGCGCAGGCGCGCACGGCACAAATACAGATCGAGGCGACCGACATCATTGGGCATCAAGACATAGACTACGCGATAGATAATCTTATCGGCAACAAGGCTGCTCTTCACTGTGGGCGCTTCAGTCAAGGCCTTGGCCACGGCCCCCATCCAGGAAGCGAGCGCATCGGACGCGCCAGCGGGAGTATTTTTGTTCAACTCCAAATAACGCAGCAGCAGCGCCGCCACATGCTTGCAGTTGTAATCCATGGGACAACTGCAATCACCATCGAAACGCACGCCGCGCAGGCCTGGCTTGAGCCGCACCGTTTGCCGGTAACGTTGACCGCCACTGCCGCTGACCTTGCCTTTGATCGCATCGCCATCGGCCGTGACGGCCAGCACCTTGCCGCGGCGCGCATAGTCGCGGCCGCGATTCAAGGTGCCCGCATCAAAACTGGCGGCAACATCAGCCGCAGTAAAATGGAAACTCAAATCATTCATCCTTCAATGGGGCTACATGCACATCCAGAAGCGGTTCGCCAGGTCCAGCATGAAATCTGGACGCAGATAGGCCAGGAAGACGATGGCCAGCAGCGCGGCGCCAGCCAGGCGCCACAGCCATGTGCGCCAACTGGCCATTACGCGGCCACCGCCACGCGCTTGACGGCGCGCTCGTCGATGGGCAGGTTGATCAGCGCGGCCATGAGCCCCAAGCCGATGGTGATCATCCAGACGATGTGGTAACTGCCCTGGTGCTCGTACAGATAGCCGCCCAGCCACGCGCCCAGAAAACTGCCCACCTGGTGCGAGAAGAACACCATCCCGGCCAGCATCGACAGGTGCTTGACGCCGAAGATGCCGGCGATGATCCCGTTCGTCAGCGGCACCGTCGACAGCCACAGCACGCCCATGCCGGCGGCAAACAGGTACACCGACCACGCCGACAAGGGCGCCAGCAGGAACAGTGTGATGACCACGGCGCGCGTCACGTAGATGGCCGACAGCAGGTAGCGCTTGGCGATCTTGCCACCGAGTTTGCCCGCGTAGTAGGAGCCGACGATGTTGAACAGGCCGATCAGCGCCAGCGCCGTGACGGCGATGTTCGGATTCATCAGGCCCTGGTCCTTCAGGTAGGCCGGCAAATGCACGCCGATGAAGACCAGCTGGAAACCGCAGACAAAATATCCTGCCAGCAGCAGCCAGAACGAGCGGCTGGCGATGGCTTCGCTGAAGGCCGCGCCAACGCTTTGCTGCGGGCCGCTGGCGTGCGAGACGGGCGGCTCACGCAGGTAGAAGGCCATCGGGATCATCGCCAGCAGCACCAGCGCAGCCAGCACATAAAAGGCGTTCTGCCAGCCCACGGCGGATATCAGCTGCTGCTCCACCGGCATCATCAGGAACTGGCCGAACGAGCCGGCCGCCGACGAGATGCCGAAGGCCCACGAGCGCTGCTCGGGCGGCGCGCTGCGCCCGATGATGCCGCTGATGGCACCAAAGGCAGTGCAGGCCAGCGCCAGGCCGATGAAGATACCGGAACCGGCGATGAACAGGACCGGTTGCGTCACGAGCGCCATCCACACCAGGCCCGCCATGTAGCTGATGGCACCGACGATGACGACGCGCATGGTGCCGAAGCGGTCGGCCGCCATGCCGGCGAACGGGCCGAAGACGCCCCACATCAGGTTTTGCATGGCCAGCGCCAGCGAATACGTTTCGCGCGTCCAGCCATTCGCTTGCGAGATCGGCTGCATCCAGAAGCCCAGGCCGTGGCGCACGCCCATCGCCAGGGTCAGCACGACGCCGCTGGCGATGAGGACGGTTTTCAGGCTGGGGCGGGATGAGGGCAATGTCATGGAGGATTCCTGTTTAGGCCTGTTCACGCCCGGTCGGCGCTGAGATCGGAGCGATACACCAGACCGATCTGGCCACGCATGGTGTCAAGGTTGTGCATCAGCGCCACGCTGTCCGCGTGCGGCATGACGGGACTTTCCAGCAGGCCGGCGCGGATGCAGCGCATCGCTTCGATCGCCTCATGCGCGTAGCCATTGCCCAGGTGGGGCATGGCGACGACGCGGCGTTCGCCATCCATCGTTTCGACGATCAGATGATCGGGCTTGTAAAAACGGTTGGGCAGGCGAATCCGCCCCAGGCTACCGGAAATGGTCATTTCCGTCGGCGTTTGCGCGCGCAGGCTGCAAGCGCAGGACGAGGTGCCACCACCCGCGTGCAGCAGGGAAAACACGACCTGCTCATCGACACCGGTGGCGCCCATTTCAGCCAGCGCCTGCACCTGCGATACCGGGCCGAGGAAAAACGCCGCCATCGACAGCGGATAGATGCCCACGTCGAGCAGCGCGCCGCCCCCCAGTTCGGGATTGAACATGCGGTGCTCGGGCGGGAAATTGGCGACAAAGCCGATATCGGCCTGCACTTGCTGCAGCACGCCGATTTCGCCGCTGGCGATGATGCGCTGCGCTTCCTGCACGGCTGGCAGGAAACGGCTCCACATGGCTTCCATCAAAAACAGTTTTTTGTCGCGCGCCAGATCGACCACGGCCTGCGCTTCGCGCGCGTTCATGGTGAACGGTTTTTCGCACACGACGTGCTTGCCGGCGACCAGGCACAGCAAGGCGTTTTCCGCATGCAGGGTGTGCGGCGTGGCGATGTAGATCACGTCCACGCCGGGGTCCATGGCCAGCGCCTGGTAGGAACCGTGGCAACGTTCGATGCCGAATTCGGCACCGAAGGCCTGCGCGCCGACATCGCTGCGCGAAGCGACCGCCACCAGTTGCGCGCCGGGCGCATCGCGCAAACCCTGGGCCATCGCGCGGGCGATCTTGCCGGTGCCGAGGATGCCCCAGCGGACGGTGTTTTCCATGCTATTGATCTCTTTCTGCGCCAGCAGCCTTGCGCTTCGGGCGGAACACCGCCGCGTCATTGTAAAAATCGTCGTCCTGCCCCTCGCACCAGCCGGGTAAACCCAGCACGGGTAGCGGCGTGAAGTCGGCTGTCGTCAAGCCATCACGGGCCAGGTCTTGCGCCACGCGCTCGTCGAGCCAGGCGCGGCGTGCCGCATCATCGAGTGCGAAGTAGGCGTCGCCGGCAAAGATCACGCGCGTGTGCGCCGTGATGGCCTTGCGCGGCGCTACCAGTTTTTCCATCAGCGCGTGGCCGAACAGCCAGACTTCGGCATCGCCGCCGGTGCCAAATTTCTCGCGCTGCGCAATGAACGCGCTGCGCCAGTCGTGCCCGCGCAGCGCCGCTTCCAGCGCGCGTCCGGCATCGCTGTCGCGCAGCACCAGCAAGGCGGAATTCTCATCGAAAATCGTCGCACCATCGCGTGCCGGACCACGCGATTTGCCGACGCCGGACAGGGCGATCTGCGCCGCCTGCAGCGCGTTCAGCTGCCGCTTGATGCGCGGGAAGGTGAGCCACACGAGCGCGTTGAAAAAATCGTGCAGATTGTCGCGCGTGGGCACGCCGCCCGTCGCGCCGATGAACTCTTCATAGGCCACGCCTTCGGGCAAGTCCGCTTGCGGTACGAAGGCCAGCGGCAGGCCGGTGGGATTGCACAAGTCCAGCGCCCGCGCCCGTCCGTTCAGCGCCACAATCACCGTGTCGCGCTGCAGGTCCAGCTGCCGTCGCGCCGGCAGCACCGTGGCAAACCAGGGACGGGTCCAGTCTATCGATGGCAGCATGGAGCGCTTAGACCATTTTCCAGTTGATCTGCTCGCCCGCGTTGAGCGGAATCACGTGGCTGTCGCCCAGCGGCAGCGAGGCTGGCAAGGTCCAGCTTTCGCGCTTCAAGGTGATGCTGTCCGTGTTGCGCGGCACGCCGTAGAAGGCCGGGCCGTGGAAGCTGGCGAACGCTTCCAGTTTATCCAGCGCGCCGGCCCGTTCGAACGCTTCGGCATACATTTCCATCGCGTGCAGGGCCGTGTAGCAACCGGCGCAGCCACAAGCCATTTCCTTGGCGCCTTGCGCGTGCGGCGCCGAGTCGGTGCCGAGGAAGAAACGCTCGTCGCCGCTGGCGGCGGCCGTCATCAGCGCCAGGCGGTGCTCTTCGCGCTTGAGGATGGGCAGGCAGTAGTAATGTGGGCGGATGCCGCCCTTGAAAATCTCGTTGCGGTTGTACAGCAGATGATGCGCCGTGATGGTGGCGGCGATCGGGCCTTCCGCTTCGGCCACATACTGCGCCGCATCCTTGGTGGTGATGTGCTCGAACACCACGGACAGGGCCGGGAAGGCGCTGCGCAGCGGACGCATCACGCGCTCGATGAAGACGGCTTCGCGGTCGAAGATGTCGATTTCCGGGTCCGTCACTTCGCCGTGCACGAGGAAGGGCATGCCCACTTCCTGCATCACTTCGAGCACCTTGTAGCAATTCTTCAAATCCGTCACGCCCAGGTCGGAATTCGTCGTGGCACCGGCCGGATACAGCTTCACAGCCTGCACGATGCCGCTGTCCTGCGCGCGGCGGATTTCGTCGGGCGAAGTATTGTTCGTCAGGTACAGCACCATCAGCGGATCAAAGTTCACGCCTTGCGGCACAGCGGCCAGGATGCGCTCGCGGTAGGCGCTGGCATCGGCCGTGGTGGTGACGGGCGGCTTCAGGTTCGGCATGACGATGGCGCGGCCAAACTGGCGCGCGCTGTGCGGCAGCACGCTGGCCATGACGGCGCCATCGCGCAGGTGCAGATGCCAGTCGTCAGGACGGGTGATGGTGATGGAAGATGGGACGGCGGCTGGGGTGTGATCGAGTGTGGACATGGCGGCTGCTCTCAGGCGGTCATTGCGAATAACGCCATTTTACCAGCCGCAGGGCAGCAGCACAGGCCAGGGGACGCGAGTGAGGAAGCTCAGGCGACAGCCAGTTTCAGGTGGCCGATAGCGTTGGCGGCCGGCTTGACGCTGATCTCGATGTCGTAACCGAGGCGGTTCAGGCAATCCATCAGTTTGCGTTCGGACAGACCGGAAAAATCGCCACGCAACATGCCCGAGACCTTGGGTTGCGCGATCCCCATGCACCGCGCCGCTTCTTCCTGCGTCAATTCCAGCTTGCGCATGGCATTGCGGATTTCCCCCACCAGGCCGGACTTGATTTGCAGCTTGTCGGCGCCGGGCAGGCCCAGGTCGGCAAAGACGTTACCGCTGGACAGTTCAAACTCGGTCTCATCGACGATATGTTTTTTCATGGCGTAACTCCTCGATCCATTGTTGTGCACTCTGCAGGCGGGCGCGCACCAGATCCATTTCCTGCTTCGGCGTCGCGATACCGCTCTTGCTCTTCTTTTGGAAACAGTGCAGCACGAACACCGCCTCCTCGAACTTCACCGTGTAGACGGCGCGATAGGTGCCACCCACACCATCGTCGATGATTTCCAGCACGCCAGCACAGCCAAAACCGTGCAATACCTTGGCGCTGTCATGGCGGTCACCGCGCTGCGCCAGGTCCAGCGCATGGCCGAAGAATGAACGGATGTCCACAGGCAAGGCCATCAACTCTTTCTTGGTGGAAGCAACCCACACCAGCGGCTTGTGAGGCTTTGGAGTGATCTTCATGAATTATACCTTTACTAGTATAAATTGGAAGGATTTGACTGGTAAAGAATCAGCGTACGGCGGATTGACTGGAGATCGTTTGCGGCAAACCAAGCGCGAGCGGCTGACAGACGGCAAAACGGCCGGTATCAACCGGCCGTTTTTACTAAAAGAGAACGCAGAAGATCAGGACTCGGCCGGCGCCGTCTCCTGCTGCGCCACCCAGGCGCGAATATCGGCCAGCATCTGGTCCAGCGCGGCGCGGTCGTACACGTGGCCACGGCTGACCACCAGGCGGATCTGGCGCGTGGCTTTGATGTCCTGCAGCGGGTTCGCGTCGAGCACCAGCAAATCGGCCGCCTTGCCGGCCGCCACGCTGCCGTAGCGCTCCAGCTTGCCCAGGAAGCGGGGACCGTTGATGACAGCCGACTGCAAGGCTTGCTGCGGCGTCAGGCCGTACTGCACGTACAGGCCGATTTCATCGTGCAGGGCCTGGCCCGGATAATCGAAGGAATTCAAAAAGCCCGCATCGGTGCCGGCGATGATGCTCACGCCCTGCTGCTGCAAAATCGGCAGCAGCTTTGCCGATTGCTCGAACTGCGCATGGCGCTGGACGATCGCGTCCGGGCCATCCTTGGCGGCGCGCTGCACGCGCCAGTCGTAGGTGGCGCGCAAGCCCTTGCCGATGTATTGCAGGGCGGGATCGTGCGTGTGGTCTTCGCGGTCCAGGTACGCCGTCACGCGCGAACCCCACAGGGTCGGCACGATGGCCGTGCCGCGTGCAGCCAGATAGCTGAAGGCCTTGCGCGCCGTCGGCTCGTCGTAGCTTTGCACGCTGGCGTGCATGGCTTCCTTGCCCGTCATCGCGCCGGCGGCCACCTTGGCCGTCAGCTCCTGTTCACGCGGCGTGGTGGCGCGCAGCAGGTACGATTGATGTTCGATCGTGCCCAGGCCCGCATCGGCCATCTGCTCCAGGGTCAGCTGCACAGGGATATGGCCCGAAGTGCGCATGCCCCGCTCGCGCGCCTGGCGCAGCGCTTCCAGGTACAGCTCCGGCTTCAGGGTATTTTCCGTGATTTTCACGAAGTCGACCTGCTGCGCCTGCAGGCCATCCAACGCGCGCGTGACCTCCTGCGGCGTGCCCACTTCGATGGTGCCCTTCCACAGCGGCTTGATGCCTTCGAGCTTGGCGCCGGAAGTAAAAATCGTCGGGCCTTGCAGCTGGCCCGCGTTGATCTGCTGGCGCCATGCCAGCACCGTGTCGGGCAAGTCGCCCGAGCAGTCGCGCACCGTGGTAATCCCATGCGCCAGGTACAAGGGCAGCAGCTGCTTGTTCTCGTCGATCAGCTCGGGGCCGCCGCCGAAATGCACGTGCGTATCCCACAGGCCCGGCATCAGGTATTTTCCGGGCAGGCGGATGGTCCGCTTCGGCGCGTAGCCGCGCAGCTGCGCGTCATCGACGACGGCGACGATGCTGTCGCCCTTGAGCAGCACGTTCTTGCCCTTGACGGTGCTACCGGCGGCAACGTCGATCAGGGTGGCGTCGCGCAGGGCGATGTCGACGGCGATCCTGTCGGCCGCGTGGGCATGCGCGAGCAGGCCCAGCGCCAGCATGGCACCGGCTATGTGTTTCATGTCAGGCATCCGTACTCTACTTCAAAAAATGAAAAATTAATGGATGATCTTGGCCAGGAAATCGCGCGCACGGTCAGAGCGCGTGGTGTTGAAGAAGTCATCCTTGCTGCAATCCTCGATGATCTTGCCCTGGTCCATGAAGACGATGCGGTTGGCCACGCGCCTGGCAAAGCCCATTTCATGGGTGACGACCATCATCGTCATGCCTTCCTGCGCCAGGCCCACCATCACGTCGAGCACCTCGTTGATCATCTCCGGGTCGAGGGCCGAAGTGGGCTCGTCGAACAGCATGGCGATCGGGTCCATCGACAGCGCACGCGCGATCGCCACGCGCTGCTGCTGGCCGCCCGACAGCTGGCCGGGGAATTTATCCTGCTGCGACAGCAGGCCCACGCGGTCCAGGTATTTCAAGCCCTTGGCATTGGCTTCGTCGGCGCTGCGACCGAGCACCTTGATCTGGCCGATGGTCAGGTTTTCGCGGATCGACAGATGCGGGAACAGCTCGAAATTCTGGAACACCATGCCGATGCGCGCGCGCAATTTCGACAAATTCGTCTTCGGGTCGTTGACGGTGATACCGTCGACGATGATCTGCCCCTGCTGTATCGGTTCGAGGCCGTTGACGGTCTTGATCAGGGTCGACTTGCCGGAGCCGGACGGGCCGCAAATGACCATCACGTCGCCCTTGGCGACCTCGGTGGTGCAGTCGGTCAGTACCTGGAACTGGCCATACCATTTGCTGACGTTATTGAGTTCGATCATCTTGTTCTTTCTTTTACGGTTAGCGAATGATGGCGACGCGTTTCTGCAGGCGTTTTACCAGGAACGACAAGGCATAGCACAGCACGAAATACACGACGGCGACAAACACATACATTTCCACCAGGCGGCCATCGCGCTGCGCGATTTTCGAGGCGGCGCCGACGAAATCGGGGATCGACAACACGTACACGAGCGACACGTCCTGGAACAGCACGATGGTCTGTGTCAGCAGCACGGGGATCATGTTGCGAAAGGCCTGCGGCAGCACGATGCTGCCCATGGTCTGCAGGTAATTCATGCCCAGCGCCTGCCCGGCCCATACCTGGCCACGGGGAATCGACTGTATGCCACTGCGCATGATCTCGCAATAGTAGGCCGCCTCGAACATGATGAAGGTGATCAGCGCGGAAGAAAACGCGCCCACTTTCACAGGCTCCTCGGCGCCGATGACCCAGGCGGCGATGTACGGCACCAGGAAATAGAACCAGAAGATCACCAGCACCAGCGGGATCGAGCGTATCAGGTTGACGTAGCTCGATGCCACGCCCGAGATGAGGCGGTTGCTGGACAGGCGCATCAGCGCCAGCAGTGTGCCCAGCACGATGCCGCCCACCATGGCCAGCGCCGTCAGTTTCAGGGTGAAGACCATGCCGGTCTGGAACAGGTAAACCCACGAGCGGGAGATGACATCGAAATCGAAGTTACCTAACATGTCAATGTCCTCCCGTCTTGGCGCCGGCGACGATGAAGCCCGGGATGGCGACCTTTTTCTCGATCAGGTGCATCAGTACCACCACCAGCAGATTGACGACAACGTAAATGATGGTGGCAGCCGAAAACGCCTCGAACACCTGGAAGGAAAACTCCTGGATGGCGCGCGCACTGGCCGTCAGTTCGATCAGGCCGATGGTCAATGCCACGGAACTGTTCTTGATGATGTTCAAGAATTCGCTGGTCAGCGGCGGCATGATGACGCGCGCGGCCATCGGCAGCAAGATGAAACGATAGGTTTGCGGCAGGGTCAGACCCAGCGCCGTGCCGGCCAGTTTCTGACCGCGCGGCAGCGCCTCGATACCCGTCGTGACCTGCACGGCCACGCGCGAGGAGGTAAAGAATCCCAGGCATAAAACGGCCGTGATGAATGGCGCGTTCGGCAGCGACTTGACCCACGCGCCCAGGTCCGGAGGCAGCAATTCCGGCATGACGAAGTACCACAGGAACATCTGCACCAGCAGCGGCACATTGCGGAACAGTTCAACGTAGGCATTGGCCACGCCCACCAGCCATTTGTTCGGCAGGGTACGGACGGTGCCGATCACCAGGCCCAGGATCAAGGCCATGATCCAGGCCGCACCGGCCGTCGCCAGGGTCCACACCAGGCCGGACCACAGGGTATCCATATACGTGCCCACGCCATCAGGGGACATCTCCCAGAAGATGCGCCAATTCCAGTTGTAATTCATGATCATCCTTCCCATGCAGCTCGAGGAAAGCGGCCAGCCGCCTACCCCGCAAATAAAACCGGGAGGCTTGCGCCCCCCGATTTGTTACGCACTCTTGTTACTTTTTCCGTTTATCCGAAGTCTTCTGCGCTTCGGGCACGGCCGCATACGCGGCCGGGTCACCGGAATCGGTCGGATTCGCAAACACGGCCTTCAATTGCGCCGGCATGGGGAATTTCAGGTTGATATTTTTCGGCGGGATAGGCGAGGTAAACCATTTCGCATAAATGCGGTTGATGTCGTCGCTCTTGTACAAGCGGATCAGCGCGTCGTCGACCACTTTCTTGAAGGCTGGATCGTTCTTGCGCAGCATGATGCCGTATGGCTCGACCGACAGCGCTTCCTTGGTGATTTCGTAGTCGTTCGGGTTTTTCGAGTTGGCCACTTGCGACGCCAGCAAGATGTCGTCGTTGGCTTCGGCCACCGCACGGCCCGTTTCCAGCATCAGGAACGATTCAGGATGATCCTTGCCGACGGCAATGGTCATGCCCAGGTTCTTTTCCTTGTTCAAAATCGTCATCTGCTTGATGGTCGACGTGCCGGCCGTGGCGACCAGGGTCTTGCCGCGCAAGTCTTCCAGCGTCTTGATGTTCGAGGTTTTTTTCGACAGCACGCGGTTGCCGATGACAAACATGGTGGGCGCGAATGCCACCTGCTGCTGGCGCTCCAGGTTGTTCGTGGTCGAGCCGCATTCGAGGTCAATGGTGCCGTTGGCCATCAGCGGAATGCGGTTGGCCGAGGTGACGGGGCTCATCACTACTTTCAGTTCGGTCAGGCCCAGGTGCTTTTGCAGGGCCGTGACGACTTTCATGCACAGGTCGATCGAATAACCCTGGTATTGCTGCTTGTCATCGAGATAGGAGAAGGGAACGGAGCCGTCGCGCACGCCGAGGGTGACGGAACCGGCTTTCTTGATCTTGGCCAAGGTGCCGGTCAATTCCTGAGCCTGGACTGGCGACATGCTGCTGATGACGCCGACGCTGAGCAGCGTGGCGATGATTTTGGTCAATTTCATAAATTCTCCTGGACGGACAAACCGGATACAAAGCCGGACGAAACAACTGTGGTGCAAACGCCACCAATGGAATTAATTTTATTTCATTTTCAGCGCCGAACCAGCCGTTTTCTGCGATTGCCGTCAAATAGGCGCTATACGCGCGCCGGAATCAGCGCGGCTGTAGCATTTTTCCTACTGATTTCGCCTCGCCGATTTATTTTGCCGGCGCCAGGCCCGCCAGCGCGTCGTCCTCTTCCGCCTCATCGTCCCGATTCGCCTGCTGGCGTTGCCACATCTGCGCATACAAGCCGTCAAGCGCCAGCAACTGCGGATGCGTGCCCCGCTCGACGATGCGGCCATGGTCGAGCACCAGGATTTGCTGGGCGTCGGCCACCGTCGACAGCCGGTGCGCAATCACCAGAGTGGTGCGGTTTTTGGCGATTTCCTTCAGTTGCGACTGGATCGCCTGCTCGGCCTTGGAGTCGAGCGCCGACGTCGCTTCGTCGAAGATCAGGATGGCCGGGTCCTTCAGCAAGGTGCGGGCAATGGCCACGCGCTGCTTTTCGCCGCCCGACAGCTTCAAGCCCCGCTCGCCCACCATGGAATTGTAGCCATCCGGCAAGCTTTCAATAAAATCATGGATCGACGCCGCTTTCGCCGCCGCCACGATGGCGTCCTTGCTGGCGCCCGGCTTGCCATAGGCGATGTTGTATTCGATGGTGTCGTTGAACAGCACCGTGTCCTGCGGCACGATGCCGATGGCGGCGCGCAAGGAATCCTGCGTGATACTGCGCAAATCCTGGCCATCGATGGTGATGCTGCCGCCATCGACTTCATAAAAACGGAACAGCAAACGCGACAGGGTTGACTTGCCCGAGCCGCTGTGACCCACCACGGCCGTCGTGGTGCCGGCCGGAATCTGGAAATCCACGTCGAACAAGATTTGCCGCTTGGCTTCATAGCTGAAATTCACATGCGCAAAGCGCACGGCCGCGCCCCGCGTGACGAGCGGCTTCGCGTCCTGCGTATCGGCGATTTCGCGGTTTTCGTTCAGCAGGGAAAACAGGCGTTCCATGTCGGCCAGGCTTTGCTTGATTTCGCGGTAAATAACCCCTAAAAAATTGAGAGGGATGTACAACTGGATCATGAAGGCGTTCACCAGCACCAGGTCGCCCAAGGTCATGCTGCCGTTGATCACGCCCACGGTGGCACGCCACAGGATCAAGGTGACGGCCGTGGCGATGATCAAGGACTGGCCCGTATTGAGCAGGGATAATGAAGTCTGCGATTTGACGGCCGCCGATTCATAGCGCTGCAAGCCTTCGTCGTAGCGCTTCGCCTCGTAATCCTCGTTGCCGAAATATTTCACGGTTTCATAGTTGATCAGCGAATCGATGGCCTTGGTATTCGCCTTGGAGTCGAGGTCGTTCATGGTGCGGCGGAAATGCGTGCGCCAGTTCGTCACCAAGACGGTAAACGCAATGTAGGACACCAGCGCCACCGCCGTGATCACGCTGAACCATATGTCGTAATGCAAGACCAGATAGCCGAGCACGAGGGTGATTTCCACCAGGGTCGGCAAGATGTTGAACAAAGTATAGGAAATGAGCGAGCCGACGCTGCGCGTGCCCCGTTCGATATCGCGCGTCATGCCGCCCGTCTGGCGATTCAAATGAAAACGCAGGGACAAGGCATGCAGGTGGCGGAACACTTGCAGCGCGATGGTGCGCACGGCCCGCTGCGTGACCCTGGCAAACAGGAATTCGCGCAATTCCGTAAACAAGGTGGTCGACAGGCGCAGCAAGCCATACGCCACCAGCAAGCCGACCGGTAACACCAGCAGCGCTTGCGGATGGGCCGCCGTGATCGTCATGGCGTCGACGAGTTTTTTCAGGATCAGGGGCACGCCCACGTTGGCCAGCTTGGCGCCCACCAGGCATAGCAGCGCCAGCAATACTCTCCATTTGTAGACCCATAGATACGGCAGCAAGGTCTTGATGGTGGCGAAATCGCTGTGGCTGGCGGAGGCTGGCGAGCGGGGCGGAGGAGGAGTCTGGGAACGGCGCATGGCGAAGGTCGGCTTTTTATGGTTCAATCGGGGCAATTGTAGCCTTTCATGAGAATAAAAGATGAGCACCTCCCCCGACCGTCCTGATAACTGCCTCGCCTCCGGCCTGCCCGCCGGAAAAATGCCGGAATTGCGCATGATGCCCGCGCCGTCCGACGCCAATGTGTACGGCGACGTGTTCGGCGGCTGGATCATGGCGCAAGTCGATATCGCCGGTTCCCTGCCGGCCACGCGGCGCGCCAATGGCCGTGTCGCCACCATCGCCGTCAATTCCTTCGTCTTCAAAAACCCCGTCTTCGTCGGCGATCTTCTCTCCTTCTACGCCGAAATCGTCAAGGTTGGCAATACCTCGATCACCGTCAATGTCGAGGTGTATGCCGAGCGCAACCGCCTGCAGGCGTGCATCGTGAAAGTCACGGAAGCGACCCTGATCTATGTGGCGACGGACTCCGACCGCAAGCCGCGCAAGGTGCCACCGATCGAGACCTTATTGTCGTCTTGATTGTCGCAATAATTCCACACTATGGATAGCCAGCGCCGCATCTTCTTGCTGAGCGCTGCGCGCATCACGGCGCTGGCCGCCGCCGGCAGCGTGCTGTCCGGCTCCAGCGCGAGCGCCGCCACGCGCAGCAATGGCAACGGCTATCCGTTTGCGCTCGGTGTCGCCTCCGGCTCGCCCTTGCCGGACGCCGTCGTGCTGTGGACGCGCATCTGCTACGACCCGCTGCAGGCAAGCGCCACGCCCGCCATCGCCCTGAACGTACGCTGGGAAGTGGCCGCCGATGAGGTTTTTCGGCGCGTCGTCGCCAAGGGGCAAGCCACGGCCACGCCCGCCCTCGCGCACAGCGTGCACGTCGACGTGGGCGGCCTGGCGCCCGGGCGCTGGTACTGGTACCGCTTTATGCTGGGCGACGCCGTCAGCCCCGTGGGCCGCACGCGCACGGCGCCCGCCGCCGACAGCCTGCCCTCCTCGCTGAAGCTGGCCGTGGCTTCGTGCCAGCACTGGGAATTCGGCGCGTATGCGGCGCACCGGCACATCGCAGCAGCCGCGCCCGATCTGGTGGCCTTCCTCGGCGATTACATTTATGAGTGGGGACCGTACCAGCTGCAGCACCCGAGCCGCGCCATGCGCACGCACGAAAGCTTTAGCCTGGACGAGTACCGCGCCCGCTACGCGCAATACAAGAGCGACCAGGATTTGCAGGGCGCCCACCTGGCTGCGCCGTGGATCGTCACCTGGGATGACCATGAAGTGGCCAACGATTACGGCAACGACCGCGACGAATTGCTCACACCCACCTTTTTGCAGCGCCGCGCGGCAGCCTATCAGGCGTTTTATGAACACATGCCGCTGCGTCTGTTGCCGCTGGGGCGACGCGGCTTTGTCGACATGCGCATCTACCAGCGCTATGACTGGGGTCGGCTGGCGCGCTTCCACGTACTGGACGACCGGCAATACCGCGCCTATCACGCGTGCGCCTGGCCGGGCCGCGGCGGCTCCAATTCCGTCACCACGCGCAACTGCCCCGACTTGCGCAAACCCGGCCGCAGCATGCTGGGTGAGGAGCAGCAGCGCTGGCTGCAAACCGGTCTCGATACATCCCCGGCGCACTGGAATATCCTGGCCCAGCAAACGCTGATGGCGCAATCGAGCCAGGTGCCCATCCTGCGCCCCGGCGACGAGCGCGTCTGGACCGATGGCTGGGACGGTTACCCGCTGGCGCGCCAGCACCTGCTCGACGCCCTGCACAGCAGCAAGGCCCGCAACCCGCTGGTGCTGTCGGGCGACGTACACACCTTTTATGCCACGGAACTGAGCCGCAACGCCATGCGCCCCACCGGCAAGAGCAATCCCGTGCTGGCAACCGAGTTTTGCGGTACCTCCATCACGTCCAGCTCCCGCCCGCAGGCGCGCACCGAGCAATATGTGGCGATGAACCCGCACATCCGCTACGGACGCAGCGACAAGCGCGGCTATATGTTAATGGAGATCACGCCAGAGAAAACCACGACCCTGTTCCAGGGCCTGGAGAATGTGCGCGACAGCGCATCGGGCATCGCGACACTGGCCCGCTTTACCGTCCAGGACGGCAAGGCGGGCTTGCAGCCCACTTAGCAGGTACTTTTCAAGGCATCGCGGTAGCGCCGGCTGACGGGTACTTCCCCGCCCGTGGATAGCACGGCGCGCGCATCGCCCGATTCCAGCGGCGTGATCGTCTGCACAAAATCGAGGTTGACGATATAGCTGCGGTGCACGCGCACAAAGCGCTTGCCGTCGAGGCGGCGCTCGATGGCGGCCATGGTCGAGCGCAGCGGATAATCGTGTCCGCGCACATGCAGGTTCACATAATTTCCCCAGGCCTGTATCCACTCGATATCGGCAGCCAGCAACAGAAAATCCTTGCCCAGCTTGCGCACCAGGAAGCGTTCCGGCTGCTGCACCGGCTCCACGGCTGGGCCTTCATCGGGTTCGCCCAGCAGTGTCGCCTCGCCTTGCCAGCGCATCAGCAACAACTGGTAAAAGCCCACGGCCAGCAGGACGAGGAAGTAAGCACGCACATCTTTCAGGTATTCATACGGCAACTCGCGCCACCAGTCGCCAAAATCATAGTGGCTGCCCTGGCTCCAATAAGCAATTTTGCGCAAGGCCACCATGGCCGCCACATGCACCAGGCTGTAGACGACTGACGCAGCCAGGTGCCAGCGCAGGTTCTGGCGCTGGAACACCAGGTGCAGCGGCCGGTACTGTCCCGCCAGCACGACCACGGGCACCAGCGCCAGCAACACCAGATTGCTGCTCCACTCCCACACGGCCACTTCCCAGAATGGCGTATTGACGCCGGCGCGCCGCAGGTCGAGCCACACGAGCCAGCTGTTAACGCTGGCCTGCAGCAGAGTCAGCACGATCCAGAATCCTGGCTCGGCCACGCGGCGCCAGCGTTGATAACGTTGCAACATGTCGGTGGAAGAGACGCGCATGGCTTCAGCAGGTAAATTAGTTGCACGATTGTAACGTCCCACACCCGTCCCAGGCGATCCATTCGTCACAAGCAGCCGTCCGCTGGTCACTTCGCGCTGGCTGCCAGCCCCGCCGCTGCCTATGCTGGGCCTTCCTTCACCACTCGCCTCCGATCATGAACCACGATTCCCGCCGTCACGATATTGATGCCCTGCGCTTTCTCGTCTTCAGCCTGCTGATCTTCTTTCACACGGCCCTGATGTACGTGGAAGGGACGGACTTTCATATGCGCAGCAGCTATGCCACCGATGCCCTGAACATGCCGCTGGTCTTCATCAACCGCTGGCGCATGGAAATCGTCTTTCTCATCTCCGGCGTGTCGTGCGCCATGATGACGCAGACCTCGCGCGGCGCCTTCCTCTGGCGCAGGACCAAGCGGCTGCTGTTGCCGCTGCTGTTCGGCATGGCCGTCATCATCCCCCTCCAGCCGTATTGCGAAGGCGTCAGCAACGGCCTGGTCGAACCCGGCTATGGACAGTTCTTGCTGCATTACTTTGGCGGCCATGCCTGGCCTGCCGGCGCCTTTGCAGGCTGGCAATATGGTTTTACGTGGAATCACTTGTGGTATCTGGTGTACTTGCTGCTGTACATCACCGTGCTGGTAGCGCTGCAGCCGCTGCTGGCGGCGCTGCGCCCCCTGTTCCAGCACTTGCGCGGCTGGCGCTTGCTGGTCTTGCCTGCGCTGCCCACCCTTGCCGCCACGGTGTTCCTGAAAATGCGCTATCCGGAAACCCATGCGGTGGTGCACGACTGGTATGCGCACAGCATCTATTTCACCATGTTCGTGTATGGCTGGTGGCTGGGTAATGACAAGGGATTGTGGGCAGAACTGACGCGCCTGCGCTGGCAGACGCTATGGCTGGGTCTGGGGGCGTTTGCCGTGTACATGGTATTTGACCAGATTTATTCGGAAAACCTGCTGACCTGGGCCTCGGCCGGCTCCTGGCCCATGCGCAACCTGTACATGTGGCTGGCCATCTGCGCCATCCTGGGCTGGTCGCATACGCTATTGAACCGCCCGTTTGCCTGGCTGCCTTGGGCCCGCCAGGCCGTCTTTCCCTGGTACATACTGCACCAGAGCGCGATCGTGCTGCTGGCCTACTGGCTGGTGCCCCTGAAGCTGGGCCCCGTGCTCGAACCGCTGCTGATATTGGCTGGCACGGTGGCGACCTGCTGGCTGGGAACCTCGCTGCTGATCAGCAAGGTGAACTGGCTGCGCCCCTGCTTCGGCTTGCCCGCCCGCCCAGGGAGGAACCTGGCGGCGGACACGGCCCTGGCGGCGAATTAGGCAACCTTCTTTTCGTCGCGCAATTGACGGCGCAAGATCTTGCCGACGTTGGTTTTCGGCAATTCATCGCGGAACTCGATGTATTTCGGTTTCTTGTAGGCCGTCAATTCATGCTTGCAATGCTCGCGGATCTGTTCCACCGTCAGGTTCGGATCCTTGCGCACGACAAACACTTTCACGGCTTCGCCCGCGTTGGCGTCCGGCACGCCGATGCACGCGCATTCCAGCACGCCCGGGCACGATGAAACCACGTCTTCCACTTCATTCGGATACACGTTGAAGCCGGAGACGATGATCATGTCTTTCTTGCGGTCCACGATCTTCACGTAGCCGCGCTCGTCCATGACGCCCACGTCGCCCGTCTTGAAGTAGCCGTCGGCCGTCATCGACTTGGCCGTTTCGTCCGGACGCTGCCAGTAGCCGGCCATCACTTGCGGGCCGCGCACGGCGATTTCGCCCGGTTCACCCAGCGGTACTTCCACGCCATCATCGTTCAAGATCGCCACTTCCGTCGACGGGAAAGGCAAGCCGATGGTACCCGTGAATTCCGTGATGTCGACGCGGTTGCCCGTCACCACGGGCGATGTTTCCGACATGCCATAGCCTTCGATCAGCGGGCAGCCCGTCAGTTTCAGCCAGCGTTCGGCCACGTTGCGCTGCAGGGCCATGCCGCCGCCATTGCACACCTTGTAGCTGGAGAAATCGAGCTTGGCAAACTCGGCATTGTTCAGCAGCGCGTTGTACAGGGTATTGACGGCCGGAAAGACGACGATCTTGTGCTTGGCCAATTCCTTGACGAAACCGGGGATGTCGCGCGGATTGGGAATCAGCACGCTCATGCCGCCCAGGCGCATGCCCATCAGGGCGCTGACCGTCAGCGAATAGATGTGATACAGGGGCAAGGCGCACATGAAGCCCATCGAGGTGGCGCGCATTTCAGGCGTCATCACGGGCGACATCCACGCCTCGTTCTGCAGCACGTTGGCGATCACGTTACGGTGCAACAGCATCGCGCCTTTTGAGACGCCCGTCGTGCCTCCCGTGTATTGCAGGAAGACGATATCGTCATGCCCCTGCTGCACCGGCTGCAAGGTCAGGCGCGTACCTTCGGCCAGCATCTTGTTGAAACTGATGGCGCCCGGCAAGGAAAACGCGGGTACCATTTTCTTGATCTTGCGCACGACGAAATTAACAATCGTGCCCTTCAAGCCACCCAGCAAATCGCCCATGGTGGCGACGATCACATGTTTGACCTGGGTATGCGGCAACACCTGCTCCACCGTGGTGGCGAAGTTTTCCAGCACGATGATCGCTTCGCTGCCCGAATCGATCAGCTGGTGCTGCAATTCACGCGGCGTGTACAGCGGGTTGACGTTCACCACCGTGTAGCCGGCGCGCAAAATCGCCGCCATGGCCACCGGATATTGCAGCACGTTCGGCAGCATGATCGCCACGCGCGCACCCCGTTGCAGGCCCTTGCTTTGCAGCCAGGCCCCCATCTGCTGCGACAACTGGTCGAGCTCGCGGTAGGTAAGGAATTTATCCATGCACACGAAAGCGTTGCGGTCCGCATATTTCTGGAATGACTCTTCCAGCAAATGTGTCACGGAACGGTATTGCGTGCAATCTATCTCTGCGGGAACGCTGTCCGGGTATGACTTCAACCAAATCTTGTCCATCTCGCCTCATCTTTATCTGTAAAAGGGATGCGCCTCCTGGCGCATCCACATTGTTTATGCTGCTATCTTTTTCTCGTCACGCAGGGCGCGACGCAAAATCTTGCCGACGTTGGTTTTCGGCAGTTCATCGCGGAACTCGATGTATTTCGGCCGCTTGTAGCCCGTGAATTGTTCCTTGCAATACGCGGCCAGCACGGCCTGGGTCAGGTCCGGGTCCTTGCGCACGACAAACACTTTCACGGCTTCACCCGAATGCTCATCGGGCACGCCCACGCAGGCGCACTCGAGCACGCCCGGATGGGCTGCGATAACGGCTTCGACTTCGTTCGGATACACGTTGAAGCCGGAGACGAGGATCATGTCTTTCTTGCGATCCACGATTTTCACGTAGCCGCGCTCATCCATGATGCCCACGTCGCCCGATTTGAAATAGCCGTCGGCCGTCATGACCTTCGCAGTTTCATCGGGACGGTTCCAGTAGCCCGTCATCACTTGCGGGCCACGGATGGCGATCTCGCCCGTCTGCCCCAGCGGCACTTCCTTGCCGTCATCGTCGAGAATCGCGATTTCGGTCGACGGAATCGGCAAGCCGATGGTGCCGGAAAACACCGTGCTGTCGGCGCGGTTGCACGTGGCGACGGGCGACGTTTCCGACAGGCCATAACCCTCGATGATGGACACGCCCGTCGCTTGCAGCCATTTGTCATTAACGGCTTGCTGCACCGCCATGCCGCCGCCATTGGCAATCTTCAAGCCCGAGAAATCGAGCCTGGCGAAGTCGGGGTGATTCACCAGCGCGTTATACAGCGTATTGACCGCCGGCAACAAGTTGAACTTGTACTTGCCCAGCTCCTTGATCAGGCCCGGGATATCGCGCGGATTCGGGATCAGGATATTCAGGGCGCCCACGCGCGTGCCCCACATTGCGCACGCCGTCAGGGCAAAGATATGGTACAGCGGCAAGGCGCAGACGATGATCAGCTGCTCGCGGCTGTTCGGATCGAGCGCCGCGCCCGACCAGGCTTCGCTCTGCAGCACATTCGCGATCACATTGCGGTGGCTCAAGGTCGCACCTTTTGACACGCCCGTCGTGCCACCCGTGTATTGCAGGAAGGCGGCGTCGTTGATGCTCAGCTCGACGGGCGTGAGTTTCATGCGGCTGCCCAGCGCCAGCGCCTGCTTGAAACGCATGGCGTTCGGCAAGGAATACGCAGGCACCATCTTCTTGACGTTGCGCACGACAAAATTGACGAGCATGCCCTTCAAACCGCCCAGCATCTCGCCCATGCTGGCGACGACGATGTGCTTGATGGCCGTCTTGCTCAACACTTGTTCCAGCGTATGGGCGAAGTTTTCCAGCACGATGATGGCTTCGCTGCCCGAATCGTTGAGCTGATGCTCTAGTTCGCGCGGCGTGTACAGCGGGTTGACGTTGACCACCGTGTAACCGGCGCGCAGCACGGCGGCGATGGCCACCGGATACTGCAGCACGTTTGGCATCATCAGGGCGACACGCGCACCCTTCTTAAGGCCACGGCTTTGCAGCCAGGCACCGAGCTGGCGCGAATAGGTGTCGAGTTCGGCATAGGTGAGAAATTTGTCCATGCAGACATAGGCATTGCGGTCTGCATATTTTTGAAACGCTTCTTCCAGCAAATGCACCAGCGAACGATATTGATCAGGATCGATGTCGGCGGGAACGCCGGGAGGATACGACTTCAGCCAAATTTTTTCCATCCTGTGCCTCTTGTCTCGAATAATCGTGGGGGAGCCGGCGCAGCCTGCCGGCGCGGATCATTGCTGCGGATTCTGTCGTCCTGCAGTCAGTTTGAGCATTTTGACGAGCAATTGCTCTATGCTACTAATGCGATGCTATCGGGCGCCGCGCTTCCATGCAAGCGCTTTCAACAGTATTCGAGCAGCAACTCTAAGGGCATTTTGTGCTGCACTGCAGCATGATAAATACACTGTTACCGAATCGCTTGCCTCGCCGTATGGGACAATCTTTACGGGTCAGGGGCTGGACAATTGTTCCAGCGCATGCCTGCGCTCAGGCTTCTTGATCTGGGCCATTGTGTGCACTGCAGCATAAAAAGCACGAAAGTTCTTTTTTTCTTCCAGCAATTTTTTGAAGGCAGGCAAAAATTCATTGTAGGTCGACACCGAAGCGAGGTGCGCATTGCTCAATGGCTGCTCGAACCAGCGGTCGTAACCGGCAAAACCACCCCAGTCTTGCTTCAATACCTGATACGCGTCTTGCAATGCCGCAAACACCTGCGCCTTGCGCGCGCGCTTGTCCGCCTCGCTGGCGCCGCTCGCATACACGGCCTCCAGCTTGCCCCGGTATGTCAGCAGCAAGGCCAGGAAATCCTGGCGCCGCGCCGCATACTGGGCGTATGACGCGCGCATGGCGTCATTGCCCTCGCGCGCCAGCCAGCGCTGCACGCCCGCCTCTTCCACCGCACTGGCAAACGACTCGTTGAAGGCCGAATCGCCGGGCACGTACACCACCTGGTGCGCCAGCTCATGGAAGATCAGGCGCGCCAGTTCCGCATCGTTGTAATTGATAAAGGTCGACAGCAGGGGATCATCGAACCAGCCCAGGGTGGAATACGCGGGCACGCCGCTCACCTGCACGTCGTAATGCTGGGCGCGCAACTCCTCGACATACGCGAGTGCCTCTTCCTTGCTGTAATAGCCACGATAGCTGACGCAGCCGGCGATGGGAAAACACCATTGCAGCGGCTGCAGCGACAATTCCGGCGTGGCCACCACGTTCCACAGCACAAATGGACGCCGCAGGGTAGCGTAGTTCTTGTAACTGCCATTGTCGGGCAAGTCCAGCTCGCTGACCGCAAAGCGGCGGATCTGCTGCGCCTTGGCCAGACGCACTTTCAGGCGCGGCTCGGTGGCCGGGTCGTCCAGCCAGGCATCGATGGGGCGCGCGCCGGACCACAAGGCATATTGTCCTTGCGCCGCTTGCGTGTAGTAACGCAGCTGCGTGCAGCCGCTCAGCAGCAGGCACACCGTGCCGACAAACAAGCAGGCCGGCCAGCGCAGCATGTCAGGCAACCTTTTCCACTTCGACCAGCGTATCGTAGAAGGTCGGCGCGCGGCCCATGTCCGTCAGGCGCTGGCTGGTCACTTCATTGGCGTTTTTGCCATCGCTGGCGAGTTTCTTCCACCACACGGACAAGCCCACCACCAGGCCCCGTCTCGCCTTGTCCGTGACCCTGGCCTTGGCAACAAAGCTGCCACGGTCATTGAAGATGCGCACCATGTCACCGGCGGCGATACCGCGTGCGGCAGCATCATCGGGATGAATATCGAGGTGCGGCTCGCCTTCGGCTGCGCGCAGGCTTTTCACGTTGACGAACGTGGAATTGAGGAAATTGCGCGCCGGCGGGGAAATCATGGCCAGCGGGAAACGCGCCGCCAGCGCGGGATTGCTGGCCAACGATTCGTGCGGCGCGATATACGTCGGCAAGGGATCGAGTCCCGCCTGCGCCATGGCGCTGGAATAAAACTCGCATTTGCCCGATGGCGTGGGGAAACCACCCTCGGCAAATGGCGCCTCGGGCATGGCCAGCTTTTGCCAGCCCGTGCGTTTCAGCGATTCCCAGTCGAAATGCACGGCGCGCGCATCCGTCGCATCGAAGGCCTTGGCCGCCAGCGCATCGTCGCTTTCCTGGAAGCACGGATCATCAAAGCCCATGTATCGGGCCAGCAGGCGGAAGATTTCCGTATTCGCCTTCGCTTCGCCCAGCGGCGCCACGGCCGCATTGTTCGCCATCATGTACAGGTGGCCGTAGGTGGAGTGCGCATCGACGTGTTCGAGCTGCGTGGTGGCGGGCAGCACGATGTCGGCGTAATCGACGGTGTCCGTCTGGAAATGTTCGAGCACGACCGTAAATAAGTCTTCACGGGCAAAGCCCTGCGCCACTTTCGAGGAATCGGGCGCCACCGCCAGGGGATTCGAGTTGTAGACGATCACGGCTTCCACTTGCGGGCCAAACTCGGGCGAGCTGGTTTTCAGCAGATCGTCGCCGATGGTGCTCATGTTGATGGTGCGCGGCGTGCCCTTGAGCAAATCCGGGCGCTGCAAGGCCTTGCGGTTGACGGGAAAGGAACCCGAGCTCGACAGCTGCATGCCGCCGGCAGGATGGCGCCAGGCGCCCGTCAGAGCCGGCAGGCAGGCGATATTGCGCACCGCCATGCCGCCGCCATGCACGCGCTGCACGCCGTAGTTGGTACGGATGGCGGCACCCTCGCCAGAGCGGCACGCCTGACCGTACAGGCGCGCCAGTTCCACCACTTCCGTAGCCGTGATGCCGCACACCTCGGCCACGCGCTCGGGCGGCCATGCCAGCGCGCGCTGTTTCAGTTCCGCATAGCCCACGGTGTAGCGGTCGATATAGTCCTGGTCAACCAGGTTTTCCGTGATCAAGACATGCATCAAGCCCAGCGCCAGGGCCGCATCGGTACCGGGCAGCAAGGCGATATGCTGGTGGCATTTTTCGGCCGTCAGCGAGCGATACGGGTCGATGGCGATCAAGGTCGCGCCGTTGCGCTTGGCCTCTTGCGCACGCATCCAGAAGTGCAGGTTAGAGGCGATCGGATTGCCGCCCCAGATGATGATCAATTTTGCGTTCTGGAATTGTTCCAGGTCCGTGCCGATGCTGGCGCCCACCGTGTAGCGGTAGCCGGTGGCGCCGGCCGAGGCGCAGATGGTGCGGTCCAGCAGGGAGGCACCGAGCTGGTTGAAAAAGCGCGACGACATCGACTCGCCTTGCACCAGGCCCATGGTACCGCAGTAGCTGTACGGCAAGATTGCCTGCGGATCGCGCGCGGCGATCGGTTTCAAGCGGGCCGCGATGGTCTGCAATGCTTCTTCCCAACTGATGCGTTCGAACTTGCCCTCCCCCTTCTTGCCCACGCGGCGCAGCGGATGCAGCAGCCGGTCCGCATGGTAGGTGCGTTCCGTGAAGCGCGACACCTTGGTGCACAGCACGCCAGCCGTGGTCGGGTGATCAGGATCGCCCTTGACGGCTGTTGCCACGCCATCGGTCACGGTGACCAGCAAGGCGCAAGTATCGGGGCAGTCGAGCGGGCAGGCGGCGCGCACTTGGGTGGTGGTCATGGTGCATTCCAAAAACGTTGGGGGAAGGCGATACTGTAAACCATTCCGCGCGCTTGCTGTTGGCGCCATGGCAAGCTGGTCCGTGCGCTGGATTTACACGGCAAACAAGGGCTACAATGCATGATTAGCCGAGCCTGTTTTTGATCAAACAGCGCGGTCCGGCGCGCCATACATTGCTGCGTGCCAGCATCCACAGGAGAGTTCCATGAAACTAGTTGATCCCATCTTGGCGTTTCAATCCGAGCTGCAAGGTATCCGCCGCGACCTGCATGCGCACCCCGAGCTGTGCTACGAAGAACAGCGCACCTCGGACGTGGTTGCCGCCAAACTGACGGAATGGGGCATTCCCGTGGTACGCGGCCTGGGCCGCACTGGCGTGGTCGGCATCATCCAGCATGGCACCTCGACACGCGCCATCGGCCTGCGCGCCGACATGGATGCCTTGCCGATGCAGGAAATGAATACTTTCGAGCATGCTTCACGCCACCCGGGGAAAATGCACGCCTGCGGCCACGACGGCCACACGGCCATGCTGCTCGGTGCCGCCCATTACCTGGCGCAACACCGCCATTTCGACGGCACCGTGTACCTGATCTTCCAGCCGGCCGAAGAGGGCGGCGCCGGCGCGCGCGAAATGATAGCAGACGGCTTGTTCAGCAAGTTTCCCATGGATGCCATCTACGGCATGCATAACTGGCCAGGCGCCGAAACAGGCACCCTGAGCGTGGTAGAAGGGCCGATGATGGCGTCGAGCAATGAATTCCACGTCACCGTCAAAGGCAAGGGCGCGCACGCGGCCCAGCCCCACAAGGGCATCGATCCCGTGATGGTGGCCGTGCAAATCGCGCAAAGCTGGCAAACCGTCATCACGCGCAACAAGAGCCCGCTCGATACGGCCGTGCTGTCCATCACGCAAATCCATGCGGGCAGCGCCACCAATGTCATTCCCGACGATGCCAGCCTGGTCGGCACCGTGCGCACCTTCACCACGCCCGTGCTGGACCTGATCGAAGAGCGCATGCGCCAGATCGCCGTGCACACGGCCGCCGCCTTTGGCGCCGAAGTCGAGTTCCACTTCAAGCGCAACTATCCGCCGCTGGTCAACCATGCGAAAGAAACGGCGTTTGCCGTCGAGGTGATGAAAAGCGTGGTGGGGGCCGACAAGGTCAACGCGAATGTTGAACCGACCATGGGCGCGGAAGATTTCGCCTTCTTCCTGCAAGAAAAAGCCGGCTGCTACATCTTCATCGGCAATGGCGATGGCGAGCACCGCGATGGCGGTCACGGCCTGGGGCCATGCGTTCTGCACAATGGCAGCTACGACTTCAATGACCAATTACTGCCGATTGGCGCCAGTTTCTGGGTCAAACTGGCCGAAGCGAGCCTGCCCATCGCTTAACTGAGCTTGTCCGGGCCGTCACCGAGGCGCTGGCCCGGATTCAACGCTTCCAGGGCCAGCAAGGCCGCCGCATGGTCGGCTGTCGGGTGGCTCGTGGCGAGGGTTTCATAGCGCTGCGTCACCAGTTGCGTCACCGGCAAGGTGACGTGCGCCGCTTCGGCCGCCGCGAGGATGTTGTGCATATCCTTGATCTGGCTCTTCACCTGCCCACCGGCAACAAAATTGCGCTCCAACATGCGCTGGCCATGTACCTCCAAAATCTTGCTCTCAGCAAAACCGCCGCGGATGGCTGCCCGTACGGCGCTCACATCGGCGCCGGCCGCCTGGGCCAGCAACAGCGCTTCGGCAACGATGGTCAAGGTGGCACCGACGATCAGCTGATTGCACAGCTTGGCCACCTGTCCGCTGCCGGGCGGGCCCACCAGAGCCGGTCGGCCCATGGCCGCCAGAATCGCCTCAACCCGCGCGTAATCGCTGGTGCTGGCGCCGGCCATGATGGCCAAGGTGCCCGCCTGCGCCCCGCCGACGCCGCCCGACACGGGCGCATCGATGAAGGCATGGCCTGCCGCCTGCAAGGTGGCATGAAATTGCTGGGCTTCCGATTGCTTGGTGGAACTCATATCGATCCACAACGCACCATCGGACAAGGCCGGTAACGCCTCTTGCAGCACCTGCGCCACGATGGGACCGGCTTCCAGCATCGAGATGACCACGTCCGCACCGCTGACCGCCTCAGCTATGGAAATGGCTGGCTGCGCCCCTGCCGCACGCAGGACTTCGGCCTTGCTGTGCGTGCGATTCCAAATTGTGACAAAATATCCAGCGCGTAGCAGGCACCGAACCATCGGATCCCCCATCAGACCGATACCGAGAAATGCGATTTTTGTAGAGAATGTCAATTGAACCCCTGATATCAACAAGTGGCGAGAGCGGCATGCAAAGCAAGGTGCCTGTACAACAATAGCCTATCGGCCAATTTTACGATGAAAGCCTCTATGTTCTTCAAGAAGAATCTCCTCAAATCCATCGCCGCCGTTACCGCGCTGATGGCGGCCAACGCCGGCTTTGCCGCCGACGACAAACTGATCGACTCCGTCTACGGCGAATATGCCAAGGGCGTGAAGGTACAAATGGTACGCGCCGGCGTGACCTCGAACTGGGATAAGGCCTGGTTTGTATCGAATGGTACGCAGCTGAGCGGTTACTGGGATGCCAGCATCGGCGGTTGGGATGGCAAGAGCTATCGCAACGTCCCTGGCCAGCATCAAAAACTGTGGGATCTGGGCTTTACTCCCGTGTTCCGCTTTGAAAACACAAACAAGCTGGGTTTCTATGCGGAAGGCGGTATTGGCGTACACATGCTGTCCAAGCTGTACGACAACGACGATAACCGTCTGTCGACCCACTTCCAGTTCGGCGACCATATCGGCGTCGGCTATATCTTCAATAACAAATGGGAAGTCGCTGCGAAGATCCAGCATTTCTCGAATGGCGGCTACAAAAAGCCTAACAGTGGCGTCAATTATATGAATGTCAAAGTCGCTTATCACTTTTAATGGGTTTGATAAATGACAAAGGCAGCGCGTAGCGCTGCCTTTTTTTACGCCTGTACGCTGTAAAACCTGCGCTTTTATAGTGACAAACGCGCCAGACGAAAAAAAACCCGACCATTGCTGATCGGGTTTTTCTCTACTGCGAATAACAAGCCTGACGATAACCTACTTTCACACTGGTTGCAGCACTATCATCGGCGCAAAGTTGTTTCACGGTCCTGTTCGGGATGGGAAGGGGTGGGACCAACTTGCTATGGTCATCAGGCATAACTTGTACTGGCATTTGTCCTCAATGGAGCGACAAAGCCTGAATCTGGAAGAAGCAAAGATTGGGGTAATGAATAGTAGTATCAACAAACGCACAACGTTGTACCGTCTTATCCTCTGTACCTGCTAAGGTTATAGGGACAAGCCGTACGGGCAATTAGTACTGGTTAGCTTAATGCATTACTGCACTTCCACACCCAGCCTATCAACGTCCTGGTCTCGAACGACCCTTCAAAGAGCTCAAGGCTCTGGGAAATCTCATCTCAAGGCAAGTTTCCCGCTTAGATGCTTTCAGCGGTTATCTCTTCCGTATTTAGCTACCCGGCAATGCCACTGGCGTGACAACCGGTACACCAGAGATACGTCCACTCCGGTCCTCTCGTACTAGGAGCAGCCCCCTTCAAATTTCCAACGCCCACGGCAGATAGGGACCAAACTGTCTCACGACGTTTTAAACCCAGCTCACGTACCACTTTAAATGGCGAACAGCCATACCCTTGGGACCGGCTACAGCCCCAGGATGTGATGAGCCGACATCGAGGTGCCAAACTCCCCCGTCGATATGAACTCTTGGGAGGAATCAGCCTGTTATCCCCAGAGTACCTTTTATCCGTTGAGCGATGGCCCTTCCATACAGAACCACCGGATCACTATGTCCTACTTTCGTACCTGCTCGACTTGTCAGTCTCGCAGTTAAGCACGCTTATGCCATTGCACTATCAACACGATGTCCGACCGTATCTAGCGTACCTTCGAACTCCTCCGTTACACTTTAGGAGGAGACCGCCCCAGTCAAACTGCCTACCATGCACTGTCCCCGATCCGGATAACGGACCAAGGTTAGAACCTCAAACAAACCAGGGTGGTATTTCAAGGTTGGCTCCACGAGAACTAGCGTCCCCGCTTCAAAGCCTCCCACCTATCCTACACAGATTGGTTCAAAGTCCAATGCAAAGCTACAGTAAAGGTTCATGGGGTCTTTCCGTCTAGCCGCGGGTAGATTGCATCATCACAAACATTTCAACTTCGCTGAGTCTCGGGAGGAGACAGTGTGGCCATCGTTACGCCATTCGTGCAGGTCGGAACTTACCCGACAAGGAATTTCGCTACCTTAGGACCGTTATAGTTACGGCCGCCGTTTACTGGGACTTCAATCAAGAGCTTGCACCCCATCATTTAATCTTCCAGCACCGGGCAGGCGTCACACCCTATACGTCCACTTTCGTGTTTGCAGAGTGCTGTGTTTTTATTAAACAGTCGCAGCCACCAGTTTATTGCAACCCTTTCACCCTCATGGAGTAAACCAATCAAGCTACCGGGGCGTACCTTTTCCCGAAGTTACGGTACCAATTTGCCGAGTTCCTTCTCCCGAGTTCTCTCAAGCGCCTTAGAATACTCATCTCGCCCACCTGTGTCGGTTTGCGGTACGGTCTCGTATGACTGAAGCTTAGAGGCTTTTCTTGGAACCACTTCCGATTGCTTCGTGCACAAGTGCACTCGTCTCAACCCCTTGAATTACGCACCCGGATTTGCCTAAGTGCCTTCTATGAGCCAAAAACCAACTATTCCAACAGTTGGACAACCTTCCGCGATCCGTCCCCCCATCGCATCATACGACGGTGCAGGAATATTAACCTGCTTCCCATCAGCTACGCATCTCTGCCTCGCCTTAGGGGCCGACTCACCCTGCTCCGATGAACGTTGAACAGGAAACCTTGGGCTTACGGCGTGGAGGCTTTTCACCCCCATTATCGCTACTCATGTCAGCATTCGCACTTCTGATACCTCCAGCATCCTTTACAAGACACCTTCGCAGGCTTACAGAACGCTCTCCTACCATATCCAATAAAGGATATCCGCAGCTTCGGTGACTGGCTTAGCCCCGTTACATCTTCCGCGCAGGACGACTCGATCAGTGAGCTATTACGCTTTCTTTAAATGATGGCTGCTTCTAAGCCAACATCCTGACTGTTTTAGCCTTCCCACTTCGTTTTCCACTTAGCCAATCTTTGGGACCTTAGCTGGCGGTCTGGGTTGTTTCCCTCTTGACGCCGGACGTTAGCACCCGACGTCTGTCTCCCAAGCTCGCACTCATCGGTATTCGGAGTTTGCAATGGTTTGGTAAGTCGCAATGACCCCCTAGCCATAACAGTGCTCTACCCCCGATGGTGATACTTGAGGCACTACCTAAATAGTTTTCGGAGAGAACCAGCTATTTCCAAGTTTGTTTAGCCTTTCACCCCTACCCACAGCTCATCCCCTAATTTTTCAACATTAGTGGGTTCGGACCTCCAGGGCGTGTTACCGCACCTTCATCCTGGCCATGAGTAGATCACTTGGTTTCGGGTCTACACCCAGCGACTGATCGCCCTATTCGGACTCGATTTCTCTACGGCTTCCCTATATGGTTAACCTTGCCACTGAATGTAAGTCGCTGACCCATTATACAAAAGGTACGCAGTCACGGAACAAGTCCGCTCCTACTGTTTGTATGCACACGGTTTCAGGATCTATTTCACTCCCCTTCCGGGGTTCTTTTCGCCTTTCCCTCACGGTACTGGTTCACTATCGGTCGATTACGAGTATTTAGCCTTGGAGGATGGTCCCCCCATATTCAGACAGGATGTCACGTGTCCCGCCCTACTTGTCGCATGCTTAGTTCCACACATCGCATTTCACGTACCGGGCTATCACCGTCTATGGCTCCTATTTCCAGAGGATTCTGTTATGCGTCATGCTAAAACATGCAGGCTCTTCCCATTTCGCTCGCCGCTACTTTGGGAATCTCGGTTGATTTCTTTTCCTGCAGCTACTTAGATGTTTCAGTTCGCCGCGTTCGCCTTGCATACCTATGTATTCAGTATGCAATCCCCTAAAAGGGTGGGTTGCCCCATTCGGAAATCTGCGGATCAAAGTGTGTTTGCTCACTCCCCGCAGCTTATCGCAAGCTACTACGTCCTTCATCGCCTGTAATCGCCAAGGCATCCACCATGTGCACTTATTCGCTTGTCCCTATAACGTTAGCCTCTCATCATTTGCATGAGGAAAGAGCGCTACAGGGATAAGAAAGTACAACGTTGTTGCTTGTTTGTTGATACATACAATCATTACCCATCGATTTGCTTTTTACGGCAAACCAATCAATAAATAATCTTTACTTCTTCCAGATTGTTAAAGAACATACAGCACTTGGTCTCGAAAAGACCAAACCTAAATTCAATCACCGATGTGATCAACTTACGTTTGAACTTTTGGTGGAGGATGACGGGATCGAACCGACGACCCCCTGCTTGCAAAGCAGGTGCTCTCCCAGCTGAGCTAATCCCCCTAGGGTATTTCCAGACTACAGAAACTGGTAGGGCTGGTTGGACTCGAACCAACGACCCCGCGTTATCAACACGGTGCTCTAACCAGCTGAGCTACAGCCCCAAATGCTGTTCTTTATTTTAACAGCCGATAAGTGTGAACATTTGATGCGTGAATCATTTCTGATTCGTGCAAACTCTAGAAAGGAGGTGATCCAGCCGCACCTTCCGATACGGCTACCTTGTTACGACTTCACCCCAGTCACGAATCCTACCGTGGTAAGCGCCCTCCTTACGGTTAAGCTACCTACTTCTGGTAAAACCCGCTCCCATGGTGTGACGGGCGGTGTGTACAAGACCCGGGAACGTATTCACCGCGACATGCTGATCCGCGATTACTAGCGATTCCAACTTCATGCAGTCGAGTTGCAGACTACAATCCGGACTACGATACACTTTCTGCGATTAGCTCCCCCTCGCGGGTTGGCGGCGCTCTGTATGTACCATTGTATGACGTGTGAAGCCCTACCCATAAGGGCCATGAGGACTTGACGTCATCCCCACCTTCCTCCGGTTTGTCACCGGCAGTCTCATTAGAGTGCCCTTTCGTAGCAACTAATGACAAGGGTTGCGCTCGTTGCGGGACTTAACCCAACATCTCACGACACGAGCTGACGACAGCCATGCAGCACCTGTGTACTGGTTCTCTTTCGAGCACTCCCTGATCTCTCAAGGATTCCAGCCATGTCAAGGGTAGGTAAGGTTTTTCGCGTTGCATCGAATTAATCCACATCATCCACCGCTTGTGCGGGTCCCCGTCAATTCCTTTGAGTTTTAATCTTGCGACCGTACTCCCCAGGCGGTCTACTTCACGCGTTAGCTGCGTTACCAAGTCAATTAAGACCCGACAACTAGTAGACATCGTTTAGGGCGTGGACTACCAGGGTATCTAATCCTGTTTGCTCCCCACGCTTTCGTGCATGAGCGTCAATCTTGACCCAGGGGGCTGCCTTCGCCATCGGTGTTCCTCCACATATCTACGCATTTCACTGCTACACGTGGAATTCTACCCCCTCTGCCAGATTCTAGCCTTGCAGTCTCCAATGCAATTCCCAGGTTGAGCCCGGGGATTTCACATCAGACTTACAAAACCGCCTGCGCACGCTTTACGCCCAGTAATTCCGATTAACGCTTGCACCCTACGTATTACCGCGGCTGCTGGCACGTAGTTAGCCGGTGCTTATTCTTCAGGTACCGTCATTAGCAAGAGATATTAGCTCTCACCGTTTCTTCCCTGACAAAAGAGCTTTACAACCCGAAGGCCTTCTTCACTCACGCGGCATTGCTGGATCAGGCTTTCGCCCATTGTCCAAAATTCCCCACTGCTGCCTCCCGTAGGAGTCTGGACCGTGTCTCAGTTCCAGTGTGGCTGGTCGTCCTCTCAGACCAGCTACTGATCGATGCCTTGGTAGGCTTTTACCCTACCAACTAGCTAATCAGATATCGGCCGCTCCACGAGCATGAGGTCTTGCGATCCCCCACTTTCATCCTTAGATCGTATGCGGTATTAGCGTAACTTTCGCTACGTTATCCCCCACTCTAGGGTACGTTCCGATATATTACTCACCCGTTCGCCACTCGCCACCAGAGCAAGCTCCGTGCTGCCGTTCGACTTGCATGTGTAAGGCATGCCGCCAGCGTTCAATCTGAGCCAGGATCAAACTCTTCAGTTTAATCTCTGTTTAATGTCATTTCTGACAGGTCGGACAGTATTACTACCATCCAAATCTTTTACATTGCAAAAGATTTGCTCACTCAAAAAACTGACAGGCTACTTCCGAAGAAGTATCCTATTTCATTATTTCTTGTGAACATTTGATATTTTAAGTTAGACGCCAATCCTAAGATTGGCGCTGCACTTACATCAAATGCCCACACTTATCGACTGTTAATTGTTAAAGAACGGTATTCGGTACTGCTTTCGCGCTATCGACAAAGCGTTGTGTTTGTCAGCTGCGAAGAAGGAAGATTATGAAGCTTTTTCAGCATTTCGTCAACCTTCTTTTTTTCCCACTTCACTCAGCATTTGCATGCATCGTTCAGCGAGGGGGCGAATTATAGCCCTGCCCCGCACACCCTGCAAGGGCTATTTTTCAGCTCCGAGAAACAGCCCTGGCACCGCACTTGCTTATACAGACATATGCACTACGCACTGATGGCAGCAACTCTGGGCCTCGCAGCAACACTGGGGACAGCCCGGTTCGCTTTGCTTTGCTCCCATCTGTGACAGGTGCTACATTATGGAACACTCTCGATATTCAAAAGAGCGCCGCAGTACAGGGCCCAACGGAGGCAACGAGATCATGTATCAACCGTCAGCTACTTACCGTAGCGCACCGTTTTCGTCCATCGCGGACGCGAACATTTTGCCGGCAGGACAAGACAACGTCCCCGTCATCATCGAAACGTCCCATCAGCGTTCAGTCGCCTTTGGCCTGTCGCCCACGGCCACGCCCGACTTTACGCCGGCCGGCAAATCCGATCTGTCCTTGCTGATCGAGCAAAACCGCATGCTGCACACGCACGCAGTGCCCGCCATGGAAACGCTGTACCAGCAAATCGTCAATACGCACAATATGGTGATCTTGACGGATGCCAACGGCGTCATCGTGCATTCGCTGGGCGACGATGATTTCCTGGAGAAAGCCAACCGCGTGGCCCTGCAGCCGGGCGTGGCATGGTCGGAACAAAGCCGCGGCACGAATGCCATCGGCACGGCCATCACGGAAAAAGTACCGACGTTGGTCCATGCGGACCAGCATTACCTGGCCGCCAATCATTTCCTGACGTGCTCCGCGGCACCGATCACCGACCACCGCGGTAATGTCATCGGCGTGCTGGACGTGTCCAGCGACCAGCGCAGCTTTCACAAGCATACGATGGCCTTGGTGCGCATGTCGGCGCTGATGATTGAGAATCAGCTGTTTTCCGCCACCTTCGAAGACGCCATCACCGTGCACTTCCACGCGCGGCCCGAATTCATCGGCACCTTGATGGAAGGCATCGCCTCATTCACGCCGGGCGGACGGTTTTTATCCGCCAATAAAAACGGTTTGTTCCAGCTGGGCCTGTCATTCGCCGCGCTGCAATCCCATACCTTCAGCTCCCTGTTCGGCTTGCCCGTGTCTGCCCTGTACGAACATTACCGCACGGCCTCACCCGGCTTGCTGAACCTGTGCATGCACAGCGGCGTGCGCGTGTATGGGCGCGCGCAGTTGCGCTTGTCCAATAGCGTCTTCCAGCACGGCTTTACTGCCAGCACCGACCATAGCGATATCAACGCCGTGCCGGCCCAGGTTCCCGCGCCAGCCAGCCATGCGGCCAACGCGGCGCGCCGCCTGTCGGGCCTGCGTTATCTGCGCACGGGCGATCCGCAACTGGAACTGGTGATAGAAAAGGTCAACAAGGTATTGGGACGCGATATTCCCATCCTCGTCATGGGCGAAACGGGCACCGGCAAGGAATTGCTGGCGCAAGCCATCCATAACGACTCGCCGCGCGCCATGGGACCGTTTATCGCCGTCAATTGCGCGTCGATCCCGGAAACCCTGATCGAGTCTGAACTGTTCGGCTATGAAGACGGGGCATTTACGGGCGCGCGCAAGAAGGGGGCCATCGGCAAGATCCTGCAAGCCAATGGTGGCACCCTGTTCCTCGATGAAATCGGCGACATGCCCTTTGGCTTGCAGGCGCGGCTGTTGCGCGTGCTGCAGGAACGCATGGTCACCCCGCTGGGCAGCAGCAAATCAATCACCGTCAATGTGGAACTCATTTGCGCCACGAATCACAACTTGCGCGAACGCATGGCCAAGGGACTGTTTCGCGAAGACTTGTATTACCGCCTGAATGGCCTGGTGGTCAAACTGCCGCCGCTGCGCGAGCGCACCGACCTGGACACGGTCGTGAAAAAAATCCTCGCAACGGAAGCACCCGATACGCGCTACACGGTGGCGCCGGACATCCTGCGCTTGTTCCACCAGCATAAATGGCCAGGCAACTTCCGCCAGTTGACCAATCTCTTGCGCACGGCCATCGTCATGGCAGGCGACGAGCATGAAATCTGTTTGCGCCACATGCCTGATGATTTCCTCGACGATATAGAGATGACGCAAGCGACTGCCGCCAGCGCCAGCACGGACCGCATGATCGCCGCCGGCGCCAACCTGGAAGAAATGGAACAAAGCGCGATCCTCAAGTCGCTCGATGCGCATGGCGGCAACGTCTCGGCCACGGCGCGGGCCCTGGGCGTGTCGCGCAACACGATCTATCGCAAGGTGCCGCATCTGAAATAGCCTAGAGCAGACGGGCAAAGCCAGGCGACATCTTGCGCTGGCCCGACTTGTCGATGGTCATCAGGTCGACGCCCTGCATGTGTGCGGCCATCGCATGCGCACGCGCGGCCCCCATCACCATGAAGGTCGTCGACAAGCCATCGGCCAGCAAGCCCGAGGGGGCCAGCACGGTCACGCTGGCCAGTTCGCCCGGCGAATCACCGTTCGCGGGGTCGAAGATGTGGTGATGCACGAAGTCGGGCGTAAACGTGCATTCGTAATCGCCTGACGTGGCCACGCTGCGCCCCTCCACTTTCAAGGTGGCCGCCAGGATTTCCCTGTCGCGCGGGTCCTGGATGCCCAAGGTCCACGGGCGGCGCAGAGAACGCTGTCCGCGCGCAATGAACTCGCCCGTGTCGAGCAGCGCGTGCCGTATGCCGCGCGCCTGTACGGCCGCCAGCGCCATGTCCGCCGCGTAGCCTTGCGCCAGGCCATTCAAGGTCAGCGCCATGCCGGGCTGAAGAAAATGCACTTCGCGGCTATCCCACGCCAGTTGCCGCCAGCCTACCCGCGCCTGCACCGCGCGACGCAATGTGTCCGTCGGCAAGCTTGCCTGCTCTGCCGCCGCGCGAAACAGCTGCCACAAGGGTTGCACGGTGATATCAAACGCCCCATCGCTCCATTGCGACAAGGCTTGCGCCTGCGCCAGCACGGCCAGCAGATGCGCGTCCGGCCGGGCCAGACGGCCATCACGGTTCAGCTGGAAGACTTGGCTGGCCGGGCTGTAAATACTCATCAGGCGGTCGATATTCCTGGCCGCATGCAAGGCGTCTTCAATCGCCAGTTCGGCCTGGTGCTGATCGTGGTGCAACACGGTGACGGCGATCGTCGTGCCAAACGCCAACGCGGCGCCTTGATAAGGCCGAACGCCGGACGCCGTGGCCGTGCCGCGCGCCATGCTGCCAGGCAAGGACAAGCCCGCCATGCCGGCCACGCTGCCGATCGCTGCGGAAATAAAGGTTCTACGCTGCATTGCTGCTCTCCTCTGCCGTGGCCCGGACGATGGGAATGGTACGGGCACGCTTGATTTCCAGCATCAAGGGTGCGCATTTTTCATCGCTGGCGTAAATCACCACGCAATCCATGCACTGGAAACACTCGCCGTAATCGACCTTCCCGCTGGGCGCGATGGCGTGATACTCGCAACGGTGGCGGCAAGTCTGGCAAGGCGTGCCGCATTCCTTGCGGCGGGGAATCCAGTTGAACAGGCGAAAGCGCCCCAGCAGCGCCAGCGCCGCGCCAAACGGACACAGGTAGCGGCAAAAGAATTTGTAGGAAACACTGCTGAGCAGCAGCAAACCCACGGCATACGCGACGAAGGGCCAGGCGCGCACGAAGTTCAGGGTGATGGCCGTCTTGAACGGCTCCAGCTCCACCAGCTTGTCCGTGATCTGGCTGGAAAACATGCTGCTGCCAAGAATGGCCGCCAGCAAGCCATACTTGATCCATTTCAAGCGCCCGTCCAGACGCGGCTTGATCTTCCACTGCGGCAAGCGCAGCCACTGGCCCAGCTTGCCCGTGAATTCCTGCAGCGCGCCAAACGGACACAGCCAGCCGCAAAACGTGCCGCGCCCCCAGATAAACAGACTGAGCAGCACAAAAGCCCACAGGATCACCGTCATCGGATCGAACAGGAAGAAGCCCAGACTGCGGCCCGCCAGCAGCGCCTGGATGACGCCCGTGATATTGACAATCGATAACTGCCCCTGCGCGTAGTAACCGATGAAAGCGCTGGTAAACACCAGGAACAGGCGGCGGAACCAGGTAAATTGCCGCCCCTCGCGCACCAGGCGTTTTTGCCAGGCCAAAGCGCCGGCCAGCAGCGCCAGCCCGGCCAGCAAGGTCAATAGCTCGGCCTTGCGGTTCTTCCAGGTGCCGCGCCATGTGGCATCGTCGCCTTGCGGTGCGCTATAAAAATCAGCCGGCAGGCGGAAGCTGAAATCCACGTTGCGGGCGATGCGTTCCGGATACACGATACCCTTGTTGCGCGTAATGGGGAGAGAAAACGCCAGCGGGCTGGCCGCATCGAGTCCCGCCTGGCTGATGATGCGAAACACGGCGATATTTTCCGTCGGCAACGCAGTCTCTTCCGACAAGCGCAATTCCAGGTTCAGGTCGCGCATGTCGATGGGCAAGCCATCCTGCTTCAGCAACAGCCTATCCGGCACGGTGCCGCGCACGAAATCGTCGCCCAGCACGCTGTAGCGCCCGCGCGACATGACGAGGATGGCGTGATCGCCCTCGTCGAGCCGGTTGCGCAATTTGTTCCAGCTGCGCTCCGTCAACAGATTGCGTCCCACCGTGGGCACGGACACATACGCCAGGTACAGGTCGATGAACACGCCGTCCGGCGCGCGCGTGGCTTCCACATCGAGTCCGGCGCCGGGACTGCCGGCAAACAGGGTTTCCACATCCTTGTTGCTCAGGCGTACATGCTGGATCAAGCCTTGTTTGAGCATCTGCGCCGCGCTGAGTTTCTCGAACACGTCCATGCGGATGCGGGCGATCTGGTCGGGGTCGCGGCCTTGCGCAAAACCCAGTTTTTTGCGCGACACTTTCAAGGCCGAGGCCAGCACGCTCTGGTTGATGATGCGCACGGAGGCCGTGGCCTTCGACACGCCGTCGATATCGGCGTGGGTCGCATCTGGCGCGCGTTTCTTCCTGGCATCGATGGCAATGTTCTGTTTCAGCGACAAGCCCTGGTACTGTTTGACGAATTGAAACAGGGGCGCTTCACCGAGGCCGTCGAGAAACACGGGTTCGTGTTGCGACAGCACGGATACGTCCAGAAAACTGCCTTTCGGATCGATGGCAATCAGCAGATTGACGGGCACGCCGGAAAAGCCGGGAATGGGCGCCAGGTCCACCGATTCAAACACGTAGCCGACCAGTTCGGTAGCCGTGGCGTTTTGCCGGAACAAGGGCCAGACGGGCAAGTCGGTCTCCTTGTCGCCGACGACGATGGGAGCAGGAAAACGCCGTGCCAGTTCGGCCTTGGTGAGCACGCCCGCCCACGCCTGCCCCAGAATGAGCAAAAATAACCAGCATCCAATGAACAACCGCATTATCCGCATGCACCGTGCTCCGTGCGGCGCCCTGTCGCAAGGCGCCGCGTTCATAATTAGAAGAAAATGATGCCGCCCAGCGACACGCCATTCATCTTCGCTTCGCCGCCCGTAAAGCCTTTTGAGCGCGTCTGGCCCAGTTCGCCCACCAGGGTGATCGCACTGTTGAGCGAGTAATACGCGCCCAGGGTCAGGTTGGCGTTCGACTTCAAGCCGCCCGTGCCGGCCGTGTTGTCGTCGTTCTTGCTGATGCCGTAGGACAAGCCCAGCTTCAGCTTGTCCGTCGTTTTATACGTGCCTTGCAGCAGCCAGTTCTTCGACTTGGTATCGCCCTGGTCCGCATCGGAGAGTATCCCCAATCCTTTGCCACCCTGGAAGTTGACCAGCACGCCAGCAGGCCCCATCTGGTACGAGCCGCCCACTTCCACGCCGCGCATGGTCAGGTCATCGACACCTGGCGTTTTCGAGGTGAATTTTTGCGACTTCACGCCCAGCCAGGCTTTCAAGCCTTCCTGCGCATACGTCACTTGCGCCTGCACTTGCGGACTCGACTTCGAGGAATAGGTCGAGCCTGCCACGATGGGCGTATCGGAGACGGGGCTGACCAGCGCCACATCGACGCCAAAGCCGCCGGACTTCGGCGAGCTGTACATGATCTGGCCATAGTTGCCCAGATAGGTGTAACCGGCGCCGATATGGCCCAGGGTCACCCGCCCCCGCTGCGTTGCCTGCACGGGTGCGCCCGAACCCAACAAGGTCATGTCGGACAAGATCGCATTCGCGCCGAAGATACCGTAGTCGCGGCCCAGCTTGAAGGTGCCCATTTCCGCATTGCCGAACGTGAAGAAGGCCTGGCGCACATCGACCACGCTGTTCTGGCTGATGGCGCTGTCTGTGGCCGTCGAGTTGTAGATGCCGATCAAGGCTTTCACGTCGTACTCGCCCAGGCGCGAGCTTGCCGAGGTGATCAAGCCATTCGGCAGCAAGCCGTTGCCAATCGTCGTGCGGTCCTTCTCGCCGCCGCAACCGAGCGCCTGGCCGCCCAGCGCCAGCCCACCCACCGCATCGCCCGAACACGACACTTGCGTGTAATAGGCGTTGACGATACCGCCCACCGACACGGTCCAGTCGCCCGCCTTGATATCGACGGCTTGTGCCTGCCCCATCGCTGCGATTGTCATGACACCCAGGCTCCCCAGCTTGATCAATGTGTTCATTGCGTCTCCTCTTTCTTCTCTGTTTTTAGTGTGCACACCAGTGATTGATGTACCTCAAGCTTTGGCAATAAGCGTGCCCAGCACGGCTCAGAGGGAGAAAGAAAAAAAGCGTATTTAACGTGTGCAGCAGCGGATCAATTGCCACAGATAGTGTTCATTTTTTGACCGCAAGTATGCGTAGCGGAGAGACAGGTAAACAAAAAACTGACGGCCTGGGCCGTCAGCAAAAAGAAAGCGCCCGGCGGACAGGGAGACACCCGTCCGAGTGGCCCGGGCGTTTCACCCCGTTACTTCGATGCCAGTTTAAAGACCCACACGGAGCCGCCCTGCTCCAGGAAGTTGACCTTCTTGGCCACTTCGCCGCCCCACAGCGGCACCGCGCCACCCCAGCCGGATACGACGGCTACATATTGCGTATCGCCATCCTGCCAGGTGACGGGCGGCGCCACGACGCCGGAACCCGTCTGGAATTTCCACAGTTCCTTGCCCGTCTTCGCGTCGACGGCTTTCAGGAAGCCTTCCGGCGTGCCGTAGAACACCAGATTGCCGGCCGTGCTCATCACGCCACCCCACAGCGGCGCATTGTTCTTGATTTCCCAGACGATCTTGCCCGTCTTCGGATCGATGGCGCGCATGGCGCCGATGTAGTCGTCAAACAAAGGCCGGATGGTAAAACCCGCACCGAGGAAGGCGCCGCCCTTCTTGTAGCTGATCGGCTCATTCCAGATGTCCATACCCCACTCGTTCGCGGGTACATAGAACAGCTTGGTTTGCGGCGAGTACGCCATCGGCATCTGGTTTTTTGCACCGAGGAAAGCGGGCGCGGCAAACACGGTCGTGCCTTTCTTGCCTTCTTCTCCCTTGGTCGGATCGCCTGGGCGACCGGCGGCGATGTAGTTCGGCCGTCCCGTTTTCAGATCGATGCTGCTGGCCCAGGTGATTTTTTTCACAAACGGAAACGCGTTCTGCAACTTGCCCGTGTTGGCGTCGATGACATAAAAGAAACCGTTGCGGTCGGCCTTGCCGCCGTAACGCTTGCCATCCATGTCGAAGGTGACGAACTCATTGGCGCCGTCGAAATCCCAGGCATCGTTGGGCGTGTTTTGATACGCCCACTTGATCTGACCCGTTTTCACGTCCAGCGCCACGGTGGACGAGGAATACAGATTGTCGCCGGGACGCAAATGGCTGTTCCATGGCGCCGGGTTGCCCGTGCCGAAATAGGCCAGCTTGGTTTGCGGATCGTAGGTGCCGCCCATCCAGGTCGAGGCGCCACCCGTTTTCCACAGGTCGCCCGGCCAGGTTTTGTTCACGGTGCCGGATACGCCGTTATCGATGGCCTTGCCGTCCTTGTCGTAGCGGTGGCCCATATGCCCCTCTACTGTCGGACGGCTCCATACCAGGTCGCCCGTCATGGGGTTGCGCGCTTCGACCCGTCCCACGATGCCGAATTCGCCACCCGACACGCCCGTCAGCAGCAAGCCTTCGGCGATCAGCGGCGCGGCCGTCATCGAGTACCCGGCCGCATAATCGTCGACCTTTTCCTTCCAGACGATCTTGCCCGTGTTCTGGTCCAGCGCCACCAGGTAGGCGTCGAGCGTGCCGAAAATCACCAGGTTGCCATACAGGGCGGCACCGCGGTTGACCACGTCGCAGCACGGCATGATGCCGTCCGGCAAGCGATGCTCATACTTCCACAGCTTGGCGCCCGTTTTCAAGTCGACAGCAAAGATGCGCGAGTACGATGCCGTGACGAACATCTTGCCGTTATGAATCAGCGGCTGCGATTCCTGGCCCCGTTGTTTTTCGCCGCCAAACGAGAACGACCAGGCCGGCACCAGCTTGGCCACGGTCTTGTCATTGATCTGCGTCAACGGCGAATAGCGCTGCCCCTGCGTGCCCATGCCAAACGACAGCACGCTGGCCGGATTCTTCGCCGTGTTGTCGAGCATGGCATTGGTGACATTGCCCACGTCGGCCGCCTGGACCAACGAGGCCAAGGATGCCAACCCCAAACCGACGACGATCCCCATGATTTTTTTCTGCACAATCATCTCCCTCTGTTTTATTAGTATGTGTATGTATTCAGTGTTACTGCTCAGGTCTTGCGGTGCTCATGCGGCTGGGCATGCAACAGCGCGCACTCTTCATCGGTGAACAGGCGCGAGCGCGTCAGGAAGCGCTTGCCCGTGCCGTTGTCGAGTGAAAACATGCCGCCATTGCCATCGACCACATCGATAATCAACTGGGTATGCTCCCAGTACTCGAATTGCTCGAGTCCCATGTAAAACGGTGTGCCATTCAAGTTGCCGAGATAGATATCGGTATCGCTGACATCGAACTCGCCCAGCGCATAACACATGGGCGCACTGCCGTCGCAGCAGCCGCCCGACTGGAAAAACATCAGCGGGCCGTGACGCTGGCGCAACTTGTCCATCATTTCCAGCGCCGCATCGGTGGCGACCACCCGGGCAATTGCTGCACTCATGGCATCCTTTCTGCGCGCCGCCCCCGGCTAAGGGCGCGGCGCCTGTTGCCGGTTTAGAAGAAGCCCAGGGCTTTCGGGCTATAGCTCACCAGCAAGTTCTTCGTTTGCTGATAGTGGTCGAGCATCATCTTGTGGTTTTCACGGCCGATACCCGATTGCTTGTAACCGCCGAAAGCGGCGTGGGCTGGATACAGGTGGTAGCAATTGGTCCACACGCGGCCCGCCTGGATGGCGCGTCCCATGCGGAAGGCGCGCGAACCGTCACGCGTCCACAAGCCGGCACCCAGGCCGTACAAGGTATCGTTGGCAATCGCCAGCGCTTCGGCCTCATCCTTGAAGGTGGTCACGGACACGACGGGCCCGAAAATCTCTTCCTGGAAGATGCGCATCTTGTTGTTGCCCTTGAACACCGTCGGACGCACGTAGTAACCGCCCTCCAGGTCGCCTGCCTGCGTATGGCGCTCGCCGCCGGCCAGCACTTCTGCGCCTTCCTGGCGGCCGATGTCGAGGTAGGACAGGATTTTTTCCAGCTGCTCCTGCGACGCCTGGGCGCCGATCATGGTGCTGGCATCGAGCGGATTGCCCTGCTTGATGGCGGCCACGCGCTTCAAGGCCCGTTCGATGAATTTCTCGTAAATCGATTCCTGGATCAGCACGCGCGATGGGCAGGTGCACACCTCGCCCTGGTTCAGCGCAAACATGGTGAAGCCTTCCAGGCACTTGTCGAAATAATCATCATCGGCATCCATCACATCTTCAAAGAAGATGTTTGGCGACTTGCCGCCCAGCTCCAGGGTGACGGGAATCAGGTTTTGCGCGGCATACCCCATGATCAGGCGGCCCGTGCCCGTTTCACCCGTAAAGGCGATCTTGGCGATGCGCTTGCTCGACGCCAACGGCTTGCCCGCTTCCAGGCCGAAACCGTTGATGATGTTCAACACGCCCGGTGGCAGCAAGTCGCCGATCAGCTCGATCAACACCATGATGGAGGCGGGGGTCTGCTCGGCCGGTTTCAAGACCACGCAATTGCCGGCGGCCAGGGCTGGCGCCAGTTTCCAGACGGCCATCAGAATCGGGAAATTCCACGGAATGATCTGGCCCACGACACCCAGCGGCTCATGGTAGTGATAGGCATAGGTTTCCGCGTCGATTTGCGCGACGGAACCTTCCTGCGCGCGGATGCAGCCGGCGAAGTAACGGAAATGGTCGATGGCCAGCGGAATGTCGGCATTCATCGTTTCACGGATCGGCTTGCCGTTGTCGATGGTTTCCGCCGTGGCGATCAGGCTCAGGTTCTGTTCGATGCGGTCGGCGATGCGGTTCAGGATATTGGCGCGCTCGGCAGGTGAAGTCTTGCCCCAGGCATCCTTGGCGGCATGCGCGGCGTCCAGCGCCAACTCGACATCTTCCGCCGTGGAACGGGCGATTTCGCAAAACGGCAAGCCCGTGATGGGCGTGATGTTAGGAAAGTATTCACCTTTTACTGGTGCAACGAATTTGCCGCCGATGTAATTGTCATAGCGTTGTTTGAAGGGATTGGCTACGCCCAGTTTGCTGATGTCTGCGAGATTCATGTCGTCCTCTATCGGGTTAATTAGAATGGAATTGCTTTAATTAAAATCAAACGTCCTGGTACAGATGGGGTGAGTACACGGAGTCTTCCGCAAATGCCGTGCCAGCTCGTCGTCCCCCTACCCAACTTAGCGGGTTTTACCTCTCTTGCAAGGGCATGGTGGCCATATCGGCGGGTTCGATTGCTGCCGTAGCGCGCCATCGCCGCTGCACAATGGAACAGGTGTACCAGACTGGAACACCTGTTCCAGCCTGCTTAGCGGATCACCACGCCCCATGGCAATTCACCTACGGCAATATCGGCCACCTTGCGCGCGCTGGCCGTGTCGATGACGGACACGCTGTTCGAGCGGCCATTGGCCACGTACAGCTTGCTGCCGTCTGGCGTGATGGCCATGTTCCACGGGCGTTTGCCGACGGCAATGGTGGCCGTCACCTTGTTGCTGGCCGTATCGATCACCATCACCGTGCCGTCCGTGCCGTTCGAGACATACACCTGCTTGCCGCCAGGGTGGACGGCGATGCCGTTGGCATTCTTGCCCGCTGGAATGGTGGCGATCGCCTTGCGCGCGGCCATGTCGATCACATACACGGCGTTGACCAGTTCGCATGCCACGTAGGCGCGGCCGGAGTCCGGACTGAAACCGATGCCGCGCGGACGCAGACCCACGGCGATGGAAGCAACCTGGCGGCGTTGCGCCACATCAATGACATCGACTTGCTCGGCCTCTTCCGCACTGACCAGCAGCCAGCGCCCATCCGGGCTGAACACGGCATGTTCCGGGTTACGCCCTTGCACCTTGATATCGGCGAGCAAGACGCCCGTCTGACCATCGAGCAAGGTCACGCTATTGTTTTCCTCGACGGCCACGGCCACGTAACGACCGTCCGGCGAAGCGCTGACGCCTTCGGGCGACTTGCCCAGCGCCACCGTGCGCACGGGCGTGCCGCTCGCGTTGTCGATCAGCAACAAAGCGCTACTGGCGGCATCGGTGACAAACAATTGCCGTCCGGTGGGGTCGGCGGCGATGCCACGCGGCCGCTTGCCTGCCGCGATCTGGCGCACCACCTGGTCGGTCGCCGTGTCGATCACGCTCAGGGTGCCCGATTTTTCATTGGGGACATAGGCAAAAGGAGCGGCCTGGAGAGCGCTGCTGGCAAGCACAGGCAGCAGCCAGCACACCTGGCGCAAGCGCGAGAAGAAGTTGGGCATAATCACCTTTTCAATGGCAAAACGAGGGGAAAGCGCGCGGTATCGGCGCATCTGAACATTGCTGCATGCAAACGCCGTGCCACTGACACGCGTATAATTTCAGCCCACCAATGGAGACATGGCAGGCATATTGCTTGATACAACTATGCAGACCTGCGCCGCTCACGCGCTCAAGCAGGCTTTTATTCACATTGGAGAACCCGCATGCAGCATCGTTTCCGCTTGAACACCATTGCCAGCCTGTTTGTCGCCGGCAGCGCCACCCTCGCCCCCCACGTTTTCGCCGCCGAGGCAGCTAATCTGGCCAACGGGCAACTCATGGATACGGTGGTCGTCAGCGGCAGCCGCATCGCCCACCCCAGCCAGGAAGTGCCGGCCTCGATCGACGTGGTCGACAGCGCCCGCATCCAGGATGGTCAAATCCGCGTCAACGCGTCGGAGGCGCTGGCCGCCGTGCCGGGCCTGGTTGTGCAGAACCGCCAGAACTACGCACAAGACTTGCAGATCTCGTCGCGCGGCTTCGGCGCCCGCTCGGCCTTCGGCGTGCGCGGCGTCAAACTGATCAGCGATGGCATTCCTGCCAGCATGCCCGACGGCCAAGGCCAGGCCGCCACCTTCAACCTCGATACGGCCGAGCGCATCGAAGTGCTGCGCGGACCGTTTTCTGCCATCTACGGCAACCATTCTGGCGGCGTGATCCAGCTGTTTTCCAAGGATGGGCAAAATCCCCCGTCCGTCGAGTTGAATGTGACGGGCGGCAGTTTCGGCACCAGCAAGGTGGACCTGACGGCACAAGGCCAGGCAGGCGGCATCGGCTACGTGCTAGACGGTTCGCGCTTCCGCACGGACGGCTTCCGCGACCACAGCGCCGCCACGCGCGAACAGGCGTTCGGCAAGATCACCGTCAAGCCCAATGCGGACAGCAAGCTGACCATCGTCGCCAACAGCCTGCACCAGGGCAACACGCAAGATCCGCTGGGCGCCACCTGGGCCACGTTTGCCGCCAACCCGCGTGCCGGCGAAATCGATGCGAGCGACACGCAAAACCCGAAACGCACCCTGGCCGAGCGCTACAACACGCGCAAGAGCATCGATCATCAGCAAATCGGCGCCACCTATGAACAAGCGTTTGGCGACGACCGCCTGCACGTGATGGTGTATGGCGGCAACCGCGATGTCATCCAGTACCAGGCTTTCACCAAGTTCCTGCAAAATCAAACTGTTAATGGAGTACTCAAACATTCGGGCGGCGTGGTCGATTTCCAGCGCCAGTTCTATGGCATCGACACCAACTGGCTGCACGTGAACCAGCTGGCTGGCGGCAAGCTGAGCACCACCATTGGCATCGATTACGGCCGCTCCAGCGATGACCGCACCGGCTATGAAAATTACATTGGTAATAGCTTTGGTGTAAAGGGCCAGCTGCGCCGCGACGAGCAGGATGTCGTCTCCAGCCTCGATCCGTATCTCCAGATGGAATGGCAAAGCGGGCCATGGCTGCTGAGCGCAGGTGTGCGCTACAGCAAAATGAAAGTGGAAGTTAACGACCATTTTCTCAGTAATGGCAACGACAGCGGCAGCCTGGAATTCAGCCACACGACACCGGTACTGGGCCTGCTGTATAAACTGACGCCGAACGTCAACGTGTACGCCAGCGCCGCGCGCGGCTTCGAAGCGCCTACCCTGAACGAATTGTTTTACTCGGGCGCGGGCAATGGATTCAATTTCAATCTGAAGCCTGCCACCAGCACCAACCTGGAAGCGGGCGTCAAGGCCAGCATCAATAGCAACACGCATGTGAATGCAGCCGTGTTCCAGATCAAGACGAATGACGAACTGGTAGTCGACAAGTCCAGCGGCGGGCGCACCAGCTATCGCAATGCGGGTAAAACCTTGCGCCAGGGTATGGAAGTGTCGCTGGATTCGAACCTGCCGTATGGCTTCACGGCAAAAGTGGCGCTCACCAGCCTGCACGCTGTGTACGACCAGGCCTTTGGTAGCGTGCGCGAAGGCAGCCGATTGCCGGGCGTACCCAGCGCCAACCTGTTCGCGGAACTGGCCTGGAAAGACACATTGGACCGTTTCGGCGCGGCGCTGGAAAGCGTGGCCAGCAACCAGGTCTACGCGGAAGACAGCAACAGCGAAAAGCCGGCGCCCGGCTACACGGTGTTCAATGCGCGCTTCAACGCCAAACAAAACGTAGGGAATTGGCGCTTCAAGGAGTTTGCCCGCCTGAACAATCTTTTCGACAAGACCTACGTGGGCTCCGTCATCGTCGGCGACAGCAACAAGCGCTACTATGAAGCGGCGCCAGGACGCAATTGGTTGTTGGGCGTTAGCGCGCAATACTCCTTCTAATAATAAAGCCCGCGCATCTTCCGATGCGCGGGCTTCATTGTCATTCAACATGGCCTGTTACGGCCGTGCTTCCTTCACCCCATATTTCTCAAAGATGGCTTTCAATTCGCCGCTGGCCGCCATCTCGTTCATGGCTGCCTGCAGCAACTTGCCCACGTCTAGCTGCTGGCGGCTGACGGCCAGGCCCACGGCCCAGCCGGCACGCGGCAAGCGGGCGAACGCCACTTCGCTCAAGGGGAAAGCGCGATCACTTTTCAGCACCGATTCGATTTCCGAACGATTCGCCAGCACGGCGTCGAGCTTGCCCGCCTGCAATTGCTGCAAGGCTTCGGCCGCCGTGTCGAAGATACGCACGTCGTCACGGTACTTGCCATTGTCTTCACCCAGCATCAGCATGGCCGCGATCGAGACCTTTTCCACGCCGATGCGCTTGCCGGCCAGCGAAGCGACGCCATCGAATTGCGGCACAGCTTGCGCGCTGCGCGCCAGGCGCACCGTTTCCACGTAGTACGGCGCAAAGATCTCGACCTTGTCGTTATCGGCCATCAACTTCTTGTCGACTGGCACATGCAGCATCACGTCGGCGGGACCATAACCGAGGTAATGGCCCTTCCACACCATATTGCGCAAATCGTCGTTCAGGTTTTCGCCGGCGGGAAATGGCAGCAAGCTCAGTTTCAAACCCAGCTTTTTGGCTAGCGCTTCGGCAATATCGATATCGATGCCCGCCCCCTTGTCGGAAAACGGCGCGAACTCGTTATACACAGCCACTTTCAGGCTGCCCGACTGCTGCACTTTCTGCCAGTCGGCACGCGCCGGCGCGGCTGCGCACAGCGCCAGGCAAGCGAGCGAGATCATCGCGCGCGCGCCCGGGAGTTGGAATGAACGCATGGGACTCCTTCTTGATCAGTTCGACTTAGTTGGCTTCGCGGCGGGTTTCCAGATAGGTCTTGATGGCCCACATGGCTTCCTGGTTGAACACGCCCTCGAACGGCGGCATGTACACGGCGCCATTGCGTACTTTACCGTGGCGGATGGTCGCCAGGAAATAATTGTCAGTTTCCTTGTAGCAAGCTTGTTTCTTTGTCTCATTTTTGATGCCGAAGCAATCGCGATCGAGCTGGCGCAAGTCCGGCGCAATACCGCCCGAGATGGCTTCGATGCCGTGGCAACGCGCGCAATTCTGGTTGTAAGCGGAAGTGCCCACCGTCAGGGCCAGCTTGTTGCCCCGATACGGGTTTTGCTCGAGCCACTTGTCGCCCACCTTGGGCAAGCCCGTGGTGTCGACGCCTTGCGGCGTGACATTGCCGTGCGCATAGGCATGCGGCAAGGTCAACAGGGAAGTGAGGGCGACGGCGCCGGCGGCTGCCACGCCGAGCAGGGTGCGAATGGAATAGGTCATGCTGGTCTCCTTGGTTTTTTAGTGAATATCCAAGAAGAGCAAATGCCATGCCATGCCTACATGCCCCACATCCGGCCGCCCATGTATCAATTTGGAACAGCTGCAACACCTATTTGTGTTACCGCGCGCGTCAGGCGGCGGCGTCGAACAGCATGTCCGGTGCAGGCCGCACGCTGTATGCCGTCTCGCGTGCCGCGAAAGCCAACCCGAATGATGCGGACAGGCTCAAGAAATTCCTTTGCGCGGCACCGGCGACACCGGGGGCAGACCCAGGCCCCGGCAAATATCCAGACGAAAAAAAACCCGACCATTGCTGATCGGGTTTTTCTCAAGGAGAAACAGCCGGGGGCTGTTTCACCAAATAACAAGCCTGACGATAACCTACTTTCACACTGGTTGCAGCACTATCATCGGCGCAAAGTTGTTTCACGGTCCTGTTCGGGATGGGAAGGGGTGGGACCAACTTGCTATGGTCATCAGGCATAACTTGTACTGGCATTTGTCCTCAGTGGAGCGACAAAGCCTGAATCTGGAAGAAGCAAAGATTGGGTAATGAATCGTAGTATCAACAAACGCACAACGTTGTACCGTCTTATCCTCTGTACCTGCTAAGGTTATAGGGACAAGCCGTACGGGCAATTAGTACTGGTTAGCTTAATGCATTACTGCACTTCCACACCCAGCCTATCAACGTCCTGGTCTCGAACGACCCTTCAAAGAGCTCAAGGCTCTGGGAAATCTCATCTCAAGGCAAGTTTCCCGCTTAGATGCTTTCAGCGGTTATCTCTTCCGTATTTAGCTACCCGGCAATGCCACTGGCGTGACAACCGGTACACCAGAGATACGTCCACTCCGGTCCTCTCGTACTAGGAGCAGCCCCCTTCAAATTTCCAACGCCCACGGCAGATAGGGACCAAACTGTCTCACGACGTTTTAAACCCAGCTCACGTACCACTTTAAATGGCGAACAGCCATACCCTTGGGACCGGCTACAGCCCCAGGATGTGATGAGCCGACATCGAGGTGCCAAACTCCCCCGTCGATATGAACTCTTGGGAGGAATCAGCCTGTTATCCCCAGAGTACCTTTTATCCGTTGAGCGATGGCCCTTCCATACAGAACCACCGGATCACTATGTCCTACTTTCGTACCTGCTCGACTTGTCAGTCTCGCAGTTAAGCACGCTTATGCCATTGCACTATCAACACGATGTCCGACCGTATCTAGCGTACCTTCGAACTCCTCCGTTACACTTTAGGAGGAGACCGCCCCAGTCAAACTGCCTACCATGCACTGTCCCCGATCCGGATAACGGACCAAGGTTAGAACCTCAAACAAACCAGGGTGGTATTTCAAGGTTGGCTCCACGAGAACTAGCGTCCCCGCTTCAAAGCCTCCCACCTATCCTACACAGATTGGTTCAAAGTCCAATGCAAAGCTACAGTAAAGGTTCATGGGGTCTTTCCGTCTAGCCGCGGGTAGATTGCATCATCACAAACATTTCAACTTCGCTGAGTCTCGGGAGGAGACAGTGTGGCCATCGTTACGCCATTCGTGCAGGTCGGAACTTACCCGACAAGGAATTTCGCTACCTTAGGACCGTTATAGTTACGGCCGCCGTTTACTGGGACTTCAATCAAGAGCTTGCACCCCATCATTTAATCTTCCAGCACCGGGCAGGCGTCACACCCTATACGTCCACTTTCGTGTTTGCAGAGTGCTGTGTTTTTATTAAACAGTCGCAGCCACCAGTTTATTGCAACCCTTTCACCCTCATGGAGTAAACCAATCAAGCTACCGGGGCGTACCTTTTCCCGAAGTTACGGTACCAATTTGCCGAGTTCCTTCTCCCGAGTTCTCTCAAGCGCCTTAGAATACTCATCTCGCCCACCTGTGTCGGTTTGCGGTACGGTCTCGTATGACTGAAGCTTAGAGGCTTTTCTTGGAACCACTTCCGATTGCTTCGTGCACAAGTGCACTCGTCTCAACCCCTTGAATTGCGCACCCGGATTTGCCTAAGTGCCTTCTATGAGCCAAAAACCAACTATTCCAACAGTTGGACAACCTTCCGCGATCCGTCCCCCCATCGCATCATACGACGGTGCAGGAATATTAACCTGCTTCCCATCAGCTACGCATCTCTGCCTCGCCTTAGGGGCCGACTCACCCTGCTCCGATGAACGTTGAACAGGAAACCTTGGGCTTACGGCGTGGAGGCTTTTCACCCCCATTATCGCTACTCATGTCAGCATTCGCACTTCTGATACCTCCAGCATCCTTTACAAGACACCTTCGCAGGCTTACAGAACGCTCTCCTACCATATATATCTGTGATAAATCACAGAACAATATCCGCAGCTTCGGTGACTGGCTTAGCCCCGTTACATCTTCCGCGCAGGACGACTCGATCAGTGAGCTATTACGCTTTCTTTAAATGATGGCTGCTTCTAAGCCAACATCCTGACTGTTTTAGCCTTCCCACTTCGTTTTCCACTTAGCCAATCTTTGGGACCTTAGCTGGCGGTCTGGGTTGTTTCCCTCTTGACGCCGGACGTTAGCACCCGACGTCTGTCTCCCAAGCTCGCACTCATCGGTATTCGGAGTTTGCAATGGTTTGGTAAGTCGCAATGACCCCCTAGCCATAACAGTGCTCTACCCCCGATGGTGATACTTGAGGCACTACCTAAATAGTTTTCGGAGAGAACCAGCTATTTCCAAGTTTGTTTAGCCTTTCACCCCTACCCACAGCTCATCCCCTAATTTTTCAACATTAGTGGGTTCGGACCTCCAGGGCGTGTTACCGCACCTTCATCCTGGCCATGAGTAGATCACTTGGTTTCGGGTCTACACCCAGCGACTGATCGCCCTATTCGGACTCGATTTCTCTACGGCTTCCCTATGCGGTTAACCTTGCCACTGAATGTAAGTCGCTGACCCATTATACAAAAGGTACGCAGTCACGGAACAAGTCCGCTCCTACTGTTTGTATGCACACGGTTTCAGGATCTATTTCACTCCCCTTCCGGGGTTCTTTTCGCCTTTCCCTCACGGTACTGGTTCACTATCGGTCGATTACGAGTATTTAGCCTTGGAGGATGGTCCCCCCATATTCAGACAGGATGTCACGTGTCCCGCCCTACTTGTCGTACGCTTAGTATCACCGGTCCAATTTCACATACGGGGCTATCACCCACTATGGCTCCCATTTCCAGGGGATTCTGTTATCGGTCCGACTATCACGTACAGGCTCTTCCCATTTCGCTCGCCGCTACTTTGGGAATCTCGGTTGATTTCTTTTCCTGCAGCTACTTAGATGTTTCAGTTCGCCGCGTTCGCCTTGCATACCTATGTATTCAGTATGCAATACCCTAAAAGGGTGGGTTGCCCCATTCGGAAATCTGCGGATCAAAGTGTGTTTGCTCACTCCCCGCAGCTTATCGCAAGCTACTACGTCCTTCATCGCCTGTAATCGCCAAGGCATCCACCATGTGCACTTATTCGCTTGTCCCTATAACGTTAGCCTCTCATCATTTACATAATGAAAGAGCGCTACAGGGATAAGAAAGTACAACGTTGTTGCTTGTTTGTTGATACATACAATCATTACCCATCAAGTCGCCTCATGCATTGCTGCACGCATAGACTTGATCAATAAATAATCTTTACTTCTTCCAGATTGTTAAAGAACGAAACAGCTTTGATCGCTAAAAGATCAAATCTAAACCCAGCACCAAGGTAGCGTGGCTTACATTTGTACTTTCGAGTAAAACGTGGTGGAGGATGACGGGATCGAACCGACGACCCCCTGCTTGCAAAGCAGGTGCTCTCCCAGCTGAGCTAATCCCCCAGGATATTTCTACGACTCGGGTCTTGCTGGTAGGGCTGGTTGGACTCGAACCAACGACCCCCGCGTTATCAACACGGTGCTCTAACCAGCTGAGCTACAGCCCCAACGCGGAACTACTACGACTACTGTTTCTTCTTAATTAAACAGCCGATAAGTGTGAACATTTGATGCGTGAATCATTACTGATTCGTGCAAACTCTAGAAAGGAGGTGATCCAGCCGCACCTTCCGATACGGCTACCTTGTTACGACTTCACCCCAGTCACGAATCCTACCGTGGTAAGCGCCCTCCTTGCGGTTAAGCTACCTACTTCTGGTAAAACCCGCTCCCATGGTGTGACGGGCGGTGTGTACAAGACCCGGGAACGTATTCACCGCGACATGCTGATCCGCGATTACTAGCGATTCCAACTTCATGCAGTCGAGTTGCAGACTACAATCCGGACTACGATACACTTTCTGCGATTAGCTCCCCCTCGCGGGTTGGCGGCGCTCTGTATGTACCATTGTATGACGTGTGAAGCCCTACCCATAAGGGCCATGAGGACTTGACGTCATCCCCACCTTCCTCCGGTTTGTCACCGGCAGTCTCATTAGAGTGCCCTTTCGTAGCAACTAATGACAAGGGTTGCGCTCGTTGCGGGACTTAACCCAACATCTCACGACACGAGCTGACGACAGCCATGCAGCACCTGTGTACTGGTTCTCTTTCGAGCACTCCCTGATCTCTCAAGGATTCCAGCCATGTCAAGGGTAGGTAAGGTTTTTCGCGTTGCATCGAATTAATCCACATCATCCACCGCTTGTGCGGGTCCCCGTCAATTCCTTTGAGTTTTAATCTTGCGACCGTACTCCCCAGGCGGTCTACTTCACGCGTTAGCTGCGTTACCAAGTCAATTAAGACCCGACAACTAGTAGACATCGTTTAGGGCGTGGACTACCAGGGTATCTAATCCTGTTTGCTCCCCACGCTTTCGTGCATGAGCGTCAATCTTGACCCAGGGGGCTGCCTTCGCCATCGGTGTTCCTCCACATATCTACGCATTTCACTGCTACACGTGGAATTCTACCCCCCTCTGCCAGATTCTAGCCTTGCAGTCTCCAATGCAATTCCCAGGTTGAGCCCGGGGATTTCACATCAGACTTACAAAACCGCCTGCGCACGCTTTACGCCCAGTAATTCCGATTAACGCTTGCACCCTACGTATTACCGCGGCTGCTGGCACGTAGTTAGCCGGTGCTTATTCTTCAGGTACCGTCATTAGCAAAAGATATTAGCTTTCACCGTTTCTTCCCTGACAAAAGAGCTTTACAACCCGAAGGCCTTCTTCACTCACGCGGCATTGCTGGATCAGGCTTTCGCCCATTGTCCAAAATTCCCCACTGCTGCCTCCCGTAGGAGTCTGGACCGTGTCTCAGTTCCAGTGTGGCTGGTCGTCCTCTCAGACCAGCTACTGATCGATGCCTTGGTAGGCTTTTACCCTACCAACTAGCTAATCAGATATCGGCCGCTCCACGAGCATGAGGTCTTGCGATCCCCCACTTTCATCCTTAGATCGTATGCGGTATTAGCGTAACTTTCGCTACGTTATCCCCCACTCTAGGGTACGTTCCGATATATTACTCACCCGTTCGCCACTCGCCACCAGAGCAAGCTCCGTGCTGCCGTTCGACTTGCATGTGTAAGGCATGCCGCCAGCGTTCAATCTGAGCCAGGATCAAACTCTTCAGTTTAATCTCTGTTACTTTGCCATTTTATTGGCACCGTCTTGCGACGGGTCGCTCACTCAAAAAACTGACAGGCCACTACTTGCGTAGCGCCTATTTCATTATTTCTTGTGAACATTTGATATTTTAAGTTAGGCGCCAATCCGAAGATTGACGCTGCACTTACATCAAATGCCCACACTTATCGACTGTTAATTGTTAAAGAACTGTATTCGGTGCTACTTTCGCGCTATCGACAAAGCGTTGTGTTTGTCAGCTGCGAAGAAGGAAGAGTATGAAGCTTTTTCAGCATTTCGTCAACCTTCTTTTTTACCCGCTTCACTCAGCATTTGCATGCATCGTTCAGCGAGGGGGCGAATTATAGCCCTGCCCCGCACACCCTGCAAGGGCTATTTGCGGCCATTTTTATGGCAAGACAAACGATTTCACCAAGGTCAGCTCGCCGGCGGCCCGCATCGGCACCTGGAAGCTCTGCAGCTTTTCACGCGGCGTGCCTTCATTGGTGATGACCGACAGGCGGGCAACGGTCAGCATGGAGGTGTTCTCGCCGCTGCCGTAGTAATTGACATAGGCGTGATAGTTGCCCTTCAGGGGCGCGGCACTAGAAAAGATTTCCGGGCCATAGCCGGTAGTCACGTCCACATCCAGCGCGCCACCATCTTTCAAGACGCGATTGCCATACCAGGCGTGACCACCGTCCGGCGTGACCACATGCAGATCGAGGTCGGTGCCGGGGCTGTCCCAGGACAGCACTATACGCAAGCGCGCCTGCGTCTTGCCCTGGTAGCTGTCTACAAACTGGGTGCGTGCGCGGCTCCTGCCATCGGGCGAACGCACTTCCACGCTGTTCGAGCCGCTGCCGAAGCCATACGGCCGCCCATAGCTGCCGTCTTCGCCCACTTCCATCGGCATCGCCACGCCGTTGACCACCAGGGTGGCGGGCTTGCCCTTGATAGCGCCGGCAATACGCCCCCTTATCTGCGCCGTCTCGGCCTGGCCCGGCTGCAGGTTGACCGACGCGGCGGGGTAATTGACCGCCTGCGTGTATTCCTCAGTTGCACCGGCCGAATTGCGCCAGCCGCTCCTGGGGGCGTCGATGGTGACCTGGGCCTGCGCCCACAATGGCAGCAGCAACAGGGAGCACAAAGGGTAAAGAGGTAGTGTCTTCATCGTCTCAATACTTGAAAGTCTTGACCAGCGTAAGTTCGCCGATACCGCGCAAGGGCACGACAAACTCCTCGCGCCGCTCGCGCGCCGTGTTTTCGTTGAATACCAGCGTAATGCGGCTGGTAATGACGGGCCGCTGGCGCGTGTTCTCGTCGAAATGATAGCCGTCACCGCTGAAATTGCCCCAGTAATTGATCCATACCTGGTACAGCCCGCGCATCGGCGACGTCATCATGAAATTTTCCGGTCCTGGGCCGTCGACGGTATCGGCATCGAGCCCGCCACCGTTGCTCAGGGCCGGGTGCGACCAGAATGCATGCTGGCCATCGGGCGTGACCACATGCAGGTCGACCTCGGCCTGACTGTCGTCCCAGGCGGCGATAATCCGGATCATGGGCTGCGGCCGGCTGCGGTCCGCCTCATAAAACTGCACGCGCTTGGCCGGCTTGCCGTCGGGCGAGCGGATCTCGATGCTGTTCGAGCCGGAGCCGAAAGAATAGGCGCGCGCGTAGCGGCCATCATCGTCCGTGTACAGCGGCGTCGGATTGCCATTGACCACCAACTTGTGGACAGGCCGGTTTTTTCCCGCCTTCTCAAGCTCGCCGCGTATCATGCGCCGGCCACTCTGCGCGCCACGATCGATCAGCGAGTAGGGATAATTGACCGCCAGCTCATCGGACTTGTCCGTCAATCCCGCGCGGTTCCAGCCGCCGACGGGGGCGGTCATGCTCTTGTCCGCGGCCTGCACACAAGGCCCGGCCAGGGCCAGCACAGCTGCGCCCGCGATCGGGACGAATACATTCATATCGCCTCCAGGTTAAGGTCGACCAACCGGCGGGCCAGCCGCTCGACATATTCTTCGTCCTGACCGCGCGGATGACGGCGCAGGCCAAGGTGCAAGTATTCATGGGCCAAGGTGATGCGATCTTCGCGCGTGGCAAGCGGCCGCATGAAGATGCGGTTACGCGACTGCTCCGAATACGGCGCGCCGCTGGACAGGGCACAGACCAGCGGCGCTTGCGGCGGTGCTTCGTAACCGGCCTCGCGCAGCAGCACGCGCTGCCAGCGCGGCACGGAGCGCGCCAGCCAATCCTCGTTCTGCGCCAGGCGACGGCAGCGCGCGCCGGTGTTGCCAAAGGTGCTCAGCGCGCCGCCGGGATAGGCCGCCGCCAGCAATTCATCATAGTGCTTGCCCTGTTTCGCTTGCCGCACCGCCTCGCTCCACGCCATCGTGCCCTCGGATGGCAAGGTGCTGTGATAGCGCACGGTGACGCCATCGACGATCAACTGGTCGGTCCAGCGCGCAATGGCCAGCGCCGCCGGCGTGGCGGGGCTGGGGCTGACGCGCTGAGTTGCGCTGCTGTCGGCGATCTGCTGGCAGCCCGCCACGGTCACGGCGTTCTGCTGCAGATACGTGCGCGCGGCGATTGCCAGCGCCTTGGCCGCTTCCGGCTCGCCAGCATTCGCTTCGCGGTCGAGCACGCGCGCCACATATTCATTGACGCCGAAGCGGCCGCGCAACTGCGGGCGGCCGCCCTTCTCTTGCAGCAGCATCAGCTCACCGCTGCTGCGCAAGGCGATGTTCTGGCCATTCTCGAATTGCACATGGTAGCGGCCATTCAGCGGGCCAGCTGCGGCTATGCCACGCTCGCCGCGCACGGCACGAATGGGATAACGCTTGAAGTAATCGACCACCACGCAGCCGCCATCGTCGGCCGCGCCCATTTTCGGCAAGCTGGCGGCCAGCCTGGGCGCCCACTGCTCAAAGACATTGCTGCTGCCGCCCGCGCCGCCAAACCAGATCGGCGTGCCATCGGCCAGCCAGCCGGCCGCGCCGCCTGTCCTTTCGCCGGCGCCGCCCTTTTTCTGTTCGTGCCAGGAATACGTCTTGACGCGCAGCTGGCTGCCGAACCAGCGCGCAGTGCCAAAGCCGCGTCCATCCAGCACCACGCGCAGCAGCGCAGCCTCGGCGTCCACGCGGCTGGCGGCCGGGATGCTGTCCAGCGCGCGCAGCAAGCTGTCCAGGCGCACCATGCGCTTTGGTGCCAGCTGCGCGGGATTGGCCAGCCAGGCAAAGTCGCCAGCCGGTACGCTACCCAGGCGGCCGGTCCAGTACTGGCGCCATGAAGCCGGCGCGATCATCAACCGCCTGGGCGAAAAAAATGGACCGCAGGACTGTGCCAGTGCCGCGTCATGGCCGATGCTCTGCCCCGCATCGCAGCAATATACCTCTTCCGGATCGCGGCCGCCGCAGCGGTAGTCCGGCATCGCCACCTTGTTATCCGTCGCATACACATACACGAACAACTTCCACAGGCTGGCCAGCGGCACTTGCCGTGTGCCGTCAAACGGCAGCGGCGCCGTGCCGCCCTGACGCAGCTGGCGCACCTCCATCTTGCCGTCGCGCCACCAGGCCACATCCAATGAAGCCGACCAGGCAGGCATGGCCAGCAGCGTGGCAAGCATCAATGCTGGACGTGCAAAGCCCATCACTCGACCTTCAGCGCGCGCATGGTCTTGCCGCCGCCCTCGAAGGCTTTCTGCTCGGGCTGGTACATGCGGTAAAAGCGCGCCGGCGGCAACACATAACTGCCCTTCTGCGCGAAGCGCAGCAAATGGCGCACCGTCACCTCGCCGGCCAAAGGCTCGACCGGCACGGCATAGCCGTCGCGGCGCTCCGTGTGGCGTGCACGTTCCAGCGCGGCCGGCTTGTCGCCCGCCATGAGCATGCCCCAGGTGGTCGATTCGACCATGGCGCCTGGCGGCAGCGCCACTTCCAGCAAACCAAAGCGGTGCTGCGCGCCCGGTGCCGCTTTCAAGGTGATTTCATCGAGGTACAGCGCGTCCGTACTGAGCGCCTCGCCCGGCTTGACCAGTTCCGTCGTATAGCCGCCCTTGCCCGCCTTCATGCGCAGGATGCGACGTTCGACGGCGACCGGCAAGGTCTGCGCTTCGGCCGCGTGACTGTCGTACTGCAGCACGGCCACCGTGCCTGCAGGCGCGGGCGCAGCGAGACGCAGTTTGTCAGGCAAGCCCTTGGCGTCAAGCCAGCGCCAGAGCGGCTGGCCACTGCGGCTTTCGCGCTTTTGCCAGGCGCCGTCCAGCGCCACGGCAGGTCCCTTGCCGAACGATGCGCCACCCAGCTTCTTTTGCACCCACAGCAACGTCATCGCGCGGTCGAGGGTCGGCATTTCGGCGCGCACGCTGGCCAGCACCGCATCGGCCTGCGATGGGGGCACTTCGCCAGCCAGCATCAGCAAGGCCTGCGCCACCGGCGCTTTCGATTCGCGCAAGACTTGCCAGCCGCTGGCCACTTGCAGCTGCAGCCCATGCGGCAAGGCGATGGCATTCTGGCTGGCGACCAGCGCCACCAGACCCAGCGCCATCGCTTGCGCCTCGCGGTCAGAGGCGCCGCCCAGCAGCAGGCTGCCGCTGTCGCCCGCCTGGCGCGGTTTGCCGCCCAGGACGGCGATGGCGCTGTCGTCCACCAGGCCGGCTGCCAGCGTCTGCGTGGGCAGGCCCATCTCGCGCGCCATCCACAACACCAGCGCGCGGTCGCCCATCGCATCCTTCAAGCCATGTTCGCTGTAGACGGCCAGCAGCTTGTTCCAGTGCTCGGGCGGCAACTCGATGTGCAGCGCGCGCGCCGCGTACCAGTCCGCGTAATAGGCGTAGGCCGTCATCAAGGCATTGCCGGCCGTGGCGTTACCCCACCAGCCGAAGACAGCGTTCGGACCAGCCATGGAGACCAGGCGCAGGCGCTGCGCCGTGAGTAGCGTTTGCAGGCGTTCGCTTGCCGCGCCGGTGTCCGGCCCCAGGCTTTGCGTGGCCAGCGCCAGCGGAATCAAACGGCTCGCCGTCTGTTCCACGCAGCCATACGGATAGTCGATCAAGTCGTCGGCAATGCGCGCGAACTGGCTGGCCGCGCCTTGCGCGAACGCCACGCGGATATTGCGCGCGTCCGCCGGCAGCTTGAGTGGAGTCTCAGCAGTGGCGCCATCGAGCGGCAGCATCAGCGAGCGCGGGCTGCTCCAGGCGGCGGGCAAGGTTTGCATGGCCGTCTCTAACGCGTCGACCACTTTGCCATTCTGTTTTAACTCCAGACGCAGCGGCCCGGTAGCGGCAGCAGCGAGCGGAAATTCAAGGTAATTGACACCCGGTTTGGCGGACAGTTTTTCCGTCTTCGCTTGCGTGCTGCCTGCGCCGCCCGACAAGGTGACGTCGAGCACCTGTTCCTTGCCCGTCTGGTTGAACACGGCCACCGAGGCACGCGGCGCATCGCCGGCGCGCATCCAGTCGGGCGCCGTCCACTTGGCATAGAAGTTCTTGTCCGACCGCAGATAGGCAGTGCGCTGGCCGACGCGACCTTGGCTATCCATCGCGCGGCCGGTGATCCGCCAGCGGGTCAGCGCGTCGGGCATGGTAAAGCTCACGCGTGCGTTGCCATTCGCATCGGTCTTCAGCGATGGCGCCCAGAAAGCCGTGTCGATATTGTCGCGGCGCGGACGTTCCAGCACCTTGACGCCGCGCTCGTTGTAGTTGTGGCGCGCGGGGGCACCGGCAGTACGGCCCTGCGCCATATCGTAGCTGATGAAAGACAGGCTGGCCGTGGTGCGCACGTTGTTGCGGCGCGGATGGTAGAAGAAGTCGCCGATGTCCGGCGCGATTTCCGGCTGCAGCACATAGATCATTTCATCGACCACGCCCAGCGCCAGCATGGTGCTCAGGGGTTTGCCGTCCAGCGTCGCCTTGACGTCCAGGGTCACCTTCTCGCCCGGCTGGTAGACCTCCTTGTCGCTCTTGAACTGCAGCGCGATACGTGGCTCGATCACTTGCAGGCCGGCGTTCTCGAAGACGAAATCGCCATTGCGCGTGTAGGCCACCGAGAACGTCATGTTCGGGCCATGCTCTTCTTTTACCGGGATGCGCACCCTCCACTGCCGCGGCGCCACGCGCTTCGCCTGATACCAGTCCGCGGCGCCGGCCATCAAGCCATGGTGTTCCACCTTGTCGCGTTCTAACGTGAACAGCGCCTGGTCGACCTTGTCGGAGAAGGTGATCAAGGCTTCGGCCGTGTCGCCCGGACGATAGCGGGCGCGGTCCAGCACGATCTCGATGCTGCCCGGCGTCGTCTGCACGCCATCGCCGGCGACCCAGTGGCTGGCGGCGGCCAGCAGGTTGCCGCGTTCGTCGCGCAGCGCCAGCTGATACGAGCCCGAGGCCGGGAATGTCACATCCCAGCCCTTGGCGTTCGGATCGAACGCGCCCTCGGTCTTGCTCTGTTTTTCCAGCTGCACCATCTGCCAGCGCACGGGCTTGGCCGCGCCCTGGCCATCGGCCACCAGATCGAAATGCACGGCCTGGCCCGGATCGGAAAACTGGCGCGTGGCCTTCAACTGGTAGCTGCTGCTGGAGCGTTCTATCATCAGCTCGCGCGTCGCCTTGACGCGGTAGGCCGCGCCATCGGTCGCCAGCACGGTCAAGATGTAGCGCGAGGGATCGGCGGCGGGCGGCAAAGTGAAGTCCACATTGCCGCTGCCATCACTCGTCACTTCCTCGGTTTTCAGGGACACCGGGAACAGGCCGCTGTAACGCAGCTCGCCCTCGACCATGGTGTTTTGCTGGCCGCGCAGCGACAGGGTCATCTTCGCATTTTTCACCGGTTTGCCATCCGGGTAGCGCAGCGCGATGCTGCCCTTGACCACCTCGCCCGTCTTGAATTCCGGTTTCGATGGCTGGACGTTGATTTCAAAGTGCGGCTTGATATATTCGGCCACGCGGAAGGCCGCGCCATATACGCCATCCTTGTAATTGAAGCGCAGTTCATAGCCGCCAGCCGTCGCCTCGGCAGGCAGGCGGAAGCGCGTGTCGGCGCCCGTGTCACCGGACAGCTGCAGCGTTTGCGTCAGCAGCGGTGTGCCGTTCGGATTGAGCACGGTGAGACTGACAGGCGCGCTGGCCGCGGCCTGCGATGCGCGCGCCGACGTAAATTCACGGCCCAGGAACTTGACGTTAACTTCATCGCCGGGCCGGTACAGGGGCCGGTCGGTCACCGCATAAATCTTGGTGTTATAGATTTCGCTGTCATAGTAAAAATTCTCGGACACGAACACGCCGCCGGCGCGGTCCTGGCCCAGCACATACGTATGTTCGGGACTGCCGCGCTCGAGCGACGCGACACCGTCGGCACCGGTGACCGCTGACTGCAGCACGCCGGTGCCGTCGGTCCACGCCACGCTGGCGCCGGCCACGGCGGCGCTGTTGTCGCGCCGCGCCGTCCAGACCAGCATCTGGCCGGACGATACCTTGGTCACCGCCACCGTATCCGACACGAACACCAGGGTGGTGGCGCGGTGCTCGCCGATGATCGCTTCGACCAGGTACAAGCCCGGCTTGCGCTTGCCCAGCGGAATCATCACATTGCCGGCGCCGGCGACGATGAAGTCGCTGCTCGATCCATCGAGCTTGACGCCCTTCGGCGGTACGATGGCCTTGGCCTGCCAGATCGGATAGCGGAAGCTGTCAACCAGCTCCATGCCCTTGATCGGTTTGTACTGCGGATGGTTGGCGAACACGGTCGGCCGGCGGATGGCGTCATTCGTGGCCAGCTGCGGCTGTTCCTTCGTTACCGCGCGGCGCGCCTCGCCGGAAAACAGCTTGCGCCAGGCCAGGCGCGACTGCTTCCACCAGCTATCCCACAGAAAGCTCAAGGTGTTGGCCAGGCCTTCGCCCTGGTAATTGCCCTCCACCTGGATGCGGTGCAGATTGCGCTGTTTTTTCAGGAATTCCATCGGCTCGGGCACGCGGTAGACGACGATGTCAGCGCCGGAATACGCTTCCAGGTTCATGCGTCCCATGTCGCGGCCCGGCACTTCCAGACGCACGCGCGCTTCATCAAGACTGCCGTAACTGGCGTCCGACAGCAGGAAGAAGGGCTCACCCTTGAAGGTGGCGTAGTTGCTGGACTCGCGTTCCTGCGCGGAGGCGCCGCCAATGAGCACCAGCGCCAGCAAGCTGGCAAATAGCAGCTTCATGAGAAAAATAGGCTTCATGACAGGAACGCCAGCCGGAATACCCCGGCGAAATTCGGATTGTTGACCACAGGTTGCCACCGCGTGTCCTTCCAGCTCGTGAGTTCTTTGATATCGACGGTCCGCAGACCATTGTCGTCGGGGGTGACGGTGCCCGTGTGGTAAGCGATGCGCGCCCCCATCCAGACCATCAGGTGCTGTTCGTCGCCCTGGTCGAAAAACAGCAGGTCGCCGGGTAGCGCCTGGCTGATTTCGCGGGCGATGAAACGGCTGTTGTGCTGCACCAGCGCCAGCGCCGTGACGAAGTGGCCGACCTTGCCGCCCGTCTGTATCCAGCGGTTGCGCAAGGCGGCCTGCTTCGCGTCCAGTTCCAGCTCGGGCGGCAGGCGCCGGTCGCTGGCGATGCCGTTCGCGCGCAGCCACTTCGCGTCATGCACGGTAAGCGCCTCGTTGACGGCAAAGCGCACCAGGCCGGCGCAATCGCGGTGTGTCCAGCGCGGCGACGGTCCCCGTTCGATCTGCGCGTTGACGATGCGCAGCATCCAGGCCTGGAAGGCGCGGCTCTGCTCCTGCGACAGCTGCACTTGCGGCTCGGCGGCCGCGCGCAGGGCCCACGCGGGCATTGCCACGGTGGCAGCGCACACCGCCAGCCAGCGCAAGGCGGCACGGCGCGCATGCCACGCCGTCATCGCCCAGTCTCCTGCCAGTCCAGCGTTTCCCATGACGTGCCACTCGCCGGCAAGCGCTTGAGCACCATGCGCAGCGGCGGATATTTTTTCAAGGCGTTCAGGCGCGGCACCAAGTGTTCGTTGGCGGCTGCGCGCAGTACCGGTTCGTTATTCGCCGGCAGGGTATCGAAGGCTTCCAGCTGGATCAGCCGGGCCAGCGATGCCGGCGCGATCAGGCCGATGGTGCGGGAAGCGTCTGGCAGCAGGTCGCTGGCGGCCGGCGCCTGCTTGCGGCGCACGGCCAGCACCTGGTCCACCAGCTTGCCGTCAGCAGAGAAGACAACAGTATTGCCGGCCACGGCCAGCGCCGGCGTGGATTGGCCCAGGGCCGTGGCGACGCTGCGCTCCCAACGCGTGGTGCCATCTTTACCTGTCGTTTTGCGCACGGGATCCTTGCCGCCGATGGCCGCCTCGAACAGGCTGCCATAGATATTGACAACTGCGGCATCATCACCAGCCTGCGGTTTGCGGGTGGCCACAAAAACCGGCGTATGCAGGCGCGAAGTGCCGTACCAGCACGCGGCAGCGGGCCCTTGCAAGTGCTGGGCCAGCGGCACCACCGGTTCCGATGTCTTGCTGCCCAGGCGCTTGAGCACGGGCTGCAGCGCGGTCCAGTCGACCGGCACGCTGAAGCAGGCACTGGGATGATGCGGCAGCTGCGGCCACAGGGCGCTGCTGTCGTAGCCGCCGTTCTTTAACTTGTCGGCATTGAGCAGCACCTTCGATTGCCAGGCGCCCTGTTGAAAATCGAAACGCAGCGCTTCGAGCGCGCCAAAGAAGGGCTGGTAGCCGAACGACAGGAAGTCCGCCTTGACGGCGATGCTGTGACCCTCGGGCGCGGCGTTATCGAGATGGAACTGCGCATGAAAAACGTGCTGTTTGGCCGGCTCCGGCGCCAGCAGGCTGGCCACGGTTTTCTCGGCCGTGCCATCGCCATGCTTGCCATCACCGCCGCCATACAGCATGCCGGGATGCGACAGGATGACCAGGCGCTGGCCGTGCGCAGCAAACAGCAAGGTGCGCTGCCAGGCGTAATTGAGCGCGTAGACGGGCACGCTGTCGCCATCGACGCGCAAACTGCCGGCCACGCGCATTTGCGTATCCTTCAAGGCGACCTTGCCCGCTTCCTCGAGCAAACGCGTCAACTGGCTGCGCGACACGGCGATGGCGAAATGCTTGAGCGAGCCGTCTGCGTCGCGCCACAAGGCCACTTCCGCCGGCTGGTCCAGCACCATGCGCAGCAGCTGGTCGCCCCAGCCCAGTTCATGTTCGTAGGCGATGCGGCGCAAGCTGCCCTTGAGCCCCAGCCGGTCTTCGCTTTGCTCGTAATAGAACAGGAAATCCTCGCGCAGCACGTCGCGCGCCAGCGGCACCGTCAGCAGGTCGCGCGGCAAGGCCGACAGGCTTTTCGTCCGGACCAGCGCGTCGGGCCTGGACAAATCCAGCTTCAGGCCGTTGACCGGTCCCATCGTGCCCCAGCCAAAAGCGCGGTAGCCGACCAGCGCAGCCGCCACCAGCGCCACGCCAGCAAGTGAGCCGAGCAGGACCTTGTTATTGAGTACTTTTTTCACCAGCACCGTGTATCCCCTGTTGCCCTGCCGAAGCATTGCCAAGTTAGTAATTATTGACAAATGGTAACATGGCATTTGTGGCCGCAGCGCACCGGTGACGCGACAGCGTAAAATAGCGGTTTCGCCGTTTCCATCGCTGCCATGACCATCCTGCTCTCCACCCTGAATGCCCGCTACACCCACGCTTCGCTGGGATTGCGCTATCTGCTGGCCAATATGGGGCCGCTGCAAGCGCAGACGCGGCTGCAGGAATTCGTCATCGGCACCAAGACAACAGAACTGGTCGAGCGCATCCTCGTCAACAAGCCGCGCATCATCGGTTTTGGCGTATATATATGGAACGTCGAGGAAACCACCAAACTGGTGGCCATGCTCAAGCGCGTGGCGCCCGACGTCATCATCGTGCTGGGCGGGCCGGAAGTGTCGCACGAGGCGGGTGAGCAAGAGATCGTCAAGCTGGCCGACTACCTGATCACGGGCTGGGGCGACGTCACCTTCCCCAAGCTGTGCGGCGAGATCCTCCACGGGCCGAAACCGCTGATGAAGATCCATGCCGGCGTGCAAGCGCCGCTGGCGGAACTGCAACTGCCCTACTCTCTATATACAGACGACGATATCCGCCACCGCACGATTTACGTGGAAGCGTCGCGCGGCTGCCCGTTCAAGTGCGAATTTTGCCTGTCGGCGCTGGACAAGACGGCCTGGCCCTTCGCGCTGGAGAACTTCCTGGCGGAGATGGAGTCCTTGCATGCGCGCGGTGCGCGCCTGTTCAAGTTCGTCGACCGCACCTTCAACCTGAACATCAAGACCAGCCTGAAGATCATGCAGTTCTTTCTGGACAAGATCGAAGCCAATCCGGACGACCCGATCTATGCCCACTTCGAACTGGTGCCCGACCACCTGCCCGACGCCCTCAAAGAAGGCATCAGCAAATTCCCGCCCGGCGCGCTGCAGTTCGAGATCGGCATCCAGAGTTTCAATCCGGACGTGCAGGCGCTGGTCAGCCGCAAGCAGGACAATCAAAAGGCGGCCGACAACATCCGCTGGCTGTGCGAAGAATCGAACGCCCACTTGCACGTGGACTTGATCGCCGGCTTGCCGGGCGAGGATGAAGCGAGCTTTGCGGCCGGCTTCAACAAACTGGTGGCATTGAAACCGCATGAAATCCAGTTCGGTATCTTGAAGCGGCTGCGTGGCACGCCCATCATCCGCCACACGGAGCATTACGGCATGGTGTTCGACCCGCACCCGCCCTACACCATCCTGGCGAATACGCAGCTCGATTTCATGAGCATGCAGCGCCTGGTGCGCTTCGCCCGCTACTGGGATCTGGTGGCCAACTCGGGCCGCTTCGCCAATACGGTGCAATGGATGCTGGGCGAGTCGCCGTTTGAAAACTTCATGGACTTTTCGAACTGGCTGTACGCCCACACAGACGCCACGCACCGCATCGCCATGGAACGCCTGGCCAAGCTGGTGGCGCAATGGCTGCAGACGCGCGGCATGAGCGCGGTCGAGGCCAATGCTCTCGTGGCCAGCGACTATGCGGGCGGCGCACAAGCGGCAAACCACGCCAAAACCAGCGACCAGCCGAAGGCCCACCTGGAGGCGGCAATACCGCAGCGGCAGGCGCGCCATCTGGCCTCCTGAAAGCGTGACGATTGAACATCGGTGGCGGTCTGCGCCATTCTCCCTTAAACTGGCACGATGCCGACTGTACAATCGCCGAAACTGACCCTCTCCCAGACCAGCTCCCAACAGGGAGCCCTTGTCACTGCCAGCGGCACCTGGCAGGTGCACACGCTCGCGCATGACAATGCCATCAAGGCCATCGACGCCCAGCTCAAGCCCTTGCAGGGTGACGCGAATGCCAGCTGGGATCTGTCACAGATCGACAGCATGGACCATATCGGCGCCCAGCTGTTCTGGAATGCCTGGGGCAAGCAGCGCCCCGCGCAGCTGACCCTGGCGCCGTCGCAGGAAGAGTTTTTCCGGCGCATCGAAGAGACGGGCCCCCTGGAGACGCCGCCTTCGCGTGCCAACCGCCTCACGCCCGTGATGAAACTGGGCATGACCATCCTGCTGTTTTTCGAACATTTGAAGGGGTTTATTGCCCTGGTCGGCCAGGTGACGCAGGATATCGGCCGCTTCGCGCGCCACCCGATGCGCGGACCATGGCGTGAAATTTCCGCCAATATCTTCCATGCGGGCTTCCAGGCGCTGGGCATCACGGCCCTGGTCGGCTTTCTGATCGGCGTCGTGCTGTCCTATCTGTCGGCGCAGCAGCTGCGCGCCTTTGGCGGCGACATTTATCTGGTCAACCTGCTGGGCATGAGCGTCATCCGCGAACTGGGGCCGCTATTGGCGGCCATCCTGGTGGCCGGCCGCTCGGGTTCGTCCATCACGGCCCAGCTGGGCGTCATGCGCGTCACGGAAGAGCTCGACGCCATGCTGGTGATGGGCATTTCGCACGGTTTCCGCCTGATCATGCCGAAAGTGCTGGCCCTGGCCATTTCCATGCCCCTGCTCGTTATCTGGACGGATACGGCCGCGCTGATTGGCGGCATGGTGGCGGCCAAGGTGGAATTGAATCTGTCGGCGCGCTACTTCATCCAGAAGCTGCCGGACGCCGTGCCGCTGGCCAATTACATGATCGGCCTGGGCAAGGGCGTGATTTTCGGCATGCTGATCGCCCTCGTCTCCTGCCACTTCGGCCTGCGCATCAAGGCCAACACGGAAAGCCTGGGGCACGGCACCACCACCGCCGTCGTCACGGCCATCACCGTGGTGATCCTGGCCGACGCCGTGTTCGCCATCGTCTTCAATGGAGTGGGCTACTGATGGCGGACGACACCGATATCGCTTGTGGCACGGGCAAGGACGGCCAGTTCAACCTGCATGGCAGCGCGCCCGTGGTGGAAATCACCAACCTGTGGACCAAGTTCGGCCGCACCGTCGTGCACCAGGACTTGAACCTGGAAATCGAGCGGGGCGAAATCCTGTCCATCGTGGGCGGCTCCGGCACGGGCAAGACGGTGCTGCTGCGCCAGATGCTGGGCCTGGAACATCCGGCACGGGGCTGCGTCAAAGTCTTTGGCGAAGATATCAACAAAGCAAGTTCGGACCAGTTGCAGCAATTGCGCAACCATTGGGGCATGCTGTTCCAGCAAGGCGCCCTGTATTCGGCCCTGACCGTGTTCGACAACGTGGCGCAACCGATGCGCGAATTGCGCGTACTGCCCGAGGCGCTGGTGCACGACGCGGTATTATTGAAGATGAACATGGTGGGACTGGGTCCGGAACATGCGCTGAAAATGCCGTCGGACTTGTCGGGCGGCATGATCAAGCGCGTGGCCCTGGCGCGCGCCCTGGCGCTGGAACCGAAGCTGCTGTTCCTCGACGAACCAACGGCGGGCCTGGACCCGGATCTGTCGGAAAGTTTTGTCGCCCTGATCCAGTCGCTGCACCGCGAGCTGGGCTTGACGGTGGTGATGGTCACGCATGACCTCGACACCCTGTTCGCCCTGTCCACGCGCATCGCCGTGCTGGCGGAAAAACACGTGATCGCCATCGGCCCCACGCGCGAGGTGATCGAAGTGGACCACCCGTTCATCAAGCAATTTTTCCTCGGCGACCGCGGCAAGCGCGCACTGGCCGTCCTCGATGAAAAACAGGCGGCGGCAGGCAAGGCGGCGCAGCCAGGCGACGATGCCGGCACAGACAAGAAAGCGGAGAAGTAATGGAAAACAGATCACATGCCCTGATGACGGGATTTTTTACACTCACCTTGCTGGTGGCGGCCATTCTGTTCGGCGTCTGGTTCAACCGCGACCGCGTGGAAAGAGTGCCGTATTTGCTCGCCACCACCCTGTCCGTGCCAGGCCTGAACCCGCAGGCGACCGTGCGCTACCGGGGCCTGGAAGTGGGCAAGGTCGACGCCATCGATTTCGACACGCAAAAGGCGGGGCAAATCCTCGTGCACATCAGCGTGGCGCCGGACACCCCCGTCACCGACACCACCTTTGCCAGCCTCGGTTACCAGGGCGTGACGGGCATCGCCTACATCCAGCTCGACGACGAGCACGTGGGTTCGAAATTGCTGGGCACCAGCAAGGACAAGCCATCGCTGATTCCCCTGCGCGCGGGCTTGCTGGACCAGCTGGAAAAGCGTGGCAAGCGCATCCTCGACCAGGCCGAGCAGATCACCAACAAGGTGAATAATCTGCTCAGCCCCGACAACCAGGCCGCCATGCTGGGCGCCTTCAATGAAGTGGGCAAGGCAGCCAAGGCCTTTGGCGCCATTCCGCAGCAACTGGAGCCGACCCTGACGCAATTGCCGCAACTGACGGAGCAAACACGCCAAACCTTGACGGCCGTCAGCACGGCCAGCAAGAACGTGTCGGATTTGACGGCCACCTGGAAAAAGCTGGGCAACGACATCCAGGCGCCCGGCGGCGTGCTCGACAAGGTCAATGGCACGGTCGACCGGGTCGGCAATTCGGTGGAAACGGTGGCCAACGGCGTGTCGCTGGAAGTCTTGCCGCAGGTAATCGAGCTGAGCGGCGAGGCGCGTTCCTCCATGCGCGCCCTGAAAACCACCATGAGCACGCTCAATGAACAGCCGCAGAGCATCTTGTTCGGCGCCCCAGACATCCCGCCCGGCCCGGGCGAGCCCGGTTTTTCGGCACCGGGCAAATAAGGAGAACACCGCATGCCTATCCCTCGCAAACTCAGCGCACTGATCCTGGCCACCGCTTTCCTGCTGGGCGGCTGCGCCAGCCGCGGCCCCGTGCCCACGTTTTACGATTTCGGCCCGGCCGCGCCGCTGGCGGCCGCACCAGCAGCGGCGCCAGCCGTGCCCGTGCTGGTGATCGCCGACGCCAACGGTCCATCCTGGCTCGACAGCCAGCGCATGTATTACCGCTTGCTGTACGCCGATGCGCAGCAGTCGCGCCCGTACGCCTACAACCGCTGGAACACGCCGCCGCTGCAACTGTTGAGCCAGCGCCTGAAAACGCGCGTGGCGCAAAGCGGCGTGAAAGTGCTGTCAACCACGGACGCGGCCGCCGGCATACCCCTGCTGCGCATCGATGTCGACGATTTTTCGCAAAACTTTGATACGCAGACGCAAAGCAGCGGCCATGTGTCGCTGCGCGCCTCGCTGTTCCGCGGCCACCGCCTGATCGACCAGAAAACCTTCAGCCGCAGCGGCCCGGCCGGCAGTGCCGACGCGCAGGGCGGCGCACAGGCGCTGGCGGCGGCCTCGGACGCCATCTCCGCCGACCTGCTGGCCTGGCTGGGCACACTGAACCTGCCGAAAGAGTGACCGCAGCACAATGACCGACCCCGCAGCCTCCGCCAGCCCGCCCGCGCCACTACCGCCCGCACGCTCGTCGCCCGTATCGCGCGCGACCCTGCTCGCCTACGTCTTCCTGATCGTGTACGCCAGCTGGTTCCCGTTCACGGGCTGGCACAGCAACGGCTTGTCGCCACTGACTTTCCTGGAAAACACGCGCATGCCCCGCTACTGGACGGGCTTTGACGTGGGCGTCAACGTCGTCGGCTACATCCCGCTGGGCGCCCTGATCGTGTATTCGCTGTTTCCAAGGATGACTGGTTTCTTTGCCGTCGTCATCGCCAGCCTGTGCGGCATGTTGATTTCCGGCAGCATGGAAGCCGTACAAACCTATTTGCCCAGCCGCGTGTCGTCGAATCTCGACTTTTATACGAACTCGGCCGGTTGTTTCATCGGTGCCATCATCGGCGCCCTGACGGCGCGCAAACTGCTCGACCATAGCCATTTGTACCGCGTGCGCCAGCGCTGGTTTGCCCAGCACGCCAGCCAGGGCCTGGTGCTGCTGGCCCTGTGGCCGCTGGCGCAAATCTATCCGCAAGGCTATCTGTTCGGCCTGGGACAATTGCTGCCCATCCTGTCGGACTGGGCCTCCAGCCTGATGGGCATGGAGATCGACCTGGCCGCATATCTGCGTCCCGATGTGATATTAACTGTTGAGCAATATTGGCTATCAGAAACTATCATCACGGCCTGCGGCATGACGGGCGCCGTGCTCACCTTGCTATGCCTGCTGCGCCGCGCCGCACCGCGCGCTGCGCTGATGCTGATCCTCATCGCCGCCGCCTTGATCGTGCGTTCGATGGCCAGCGCGCTGCTGTTTTCGCCCGAAAACGCCTTCGTCTGGATCACGCCGGGTGCCCAGGGCGGCTTTTTGATCGGCCTGATCATGCTGGGCGGCCTGGCCTTCGCGCCCCATGTGGCGCAGCGCCGCATCGCGGCCGCCACCTTGCTGCTGAGCCTGGTGATGGTGAATACGACGCCGATCAACCCGTACTTCATGTCCACCTTGCAAGGCTGGGTACAAGGCAAGTTCCTGAACTTCAATGGCGCGGCGCAATTTTTGGCCTTGCTGTGGCCCTTCATGGCCCTGTGGTTCCTGTGCCTGCCCTCGCACCGTCTGAACCGGCAGGATGACGTGCAGCGCCAGCGTCGCGAAGACCACCCATAAGCGTTATCATGGCGCATTGACGATTCAGCAGGAGCATAGTATGAGCGACGCACCGTATTTTGAACGCCACGTTTTTTTCTGCATGAACAAACGTGAAGACGGCCGCAACAGTTGCGGCGACCATGGCGCGGAAGCGGCGCAAAAGCATTGCAAGCGCCGCATCAAGGAACTCGACATGAACGGCGCGGGCAAGATCCGCATCAACCAGGCCGGCTGCATGGACCGCTGCGAGGAAGGCCCGCTGCTGGTGATCTACCCGGAAGCGACCTGGTACACCTATGTCGACACCAGCGATATCGATGAAATCATCGATACGCACCTGGTGGGCGGCAAAATCGTCGAACGCCTGAAAATCTAAGCCGCATATTTAATCTTAATTTAAGCCTACGCCACCAGTATGAGCATCATGAACAGAAACTCGGAAAAATTTACCCTCGCCGGCCATGCAGGCAGCATGGAAGGCTTGCTCGATTTCCCGGCAGACACTCCGCGCGGCATCGCCCTCGTTGCCCATCCACACCCGCTGTACGGCGGCACGATGGACAACAAGGTCACGCAAACCCTGGCGCGCTCCTTTGTCGCCCTCGGCTACGTGGTGGCGCGCATCAACTTCCGCGGCGTGGGCGCTTCCGAAGGCGTGCACGACCATGGCGCGGGCGAAACGGACGACATGCAATTGCTGTATCAACACATGGTCGGCCTGTATCCGGGCTTGCCCGTGGCCTTGTCCGGTTTCTCGTTCGGCACCTTCGTGCAATCGAAACTGCAGGAACGCCTGGCCGCCGCCGGCACGCCCGTCGAGCGCCTGGCGCTGATCGGCAGCGCGGCCGGCAAATGGGCCATGGCCGACATTCCCGCCGACAGCATTTTGATCCACGGCGAACTGGACGACACGATCCCCCTGTCGGCCGTCTTCGACTGGGCCCGTCCACAAGACATTCCGGTGATCGTGATCCCCGGCGCCGACCACTTTTTCCACCGCAAGCTCAACCACATCAAGAACCTCGTGATTGCGCTGTGGCATGGTGACAAACCCGCAATCGCAGCCGATGATCATTGAAGTGTGGGCTTACTAGCGCCTCCACGGCTATAATTGATCCGTTTTTTCCACGCGGCCATGTAAAGTAGCAACAACATGGCCCTCAGCCTTCATCTTTTTCGCAGACCAGCCTCCATGAAAAAACTTTTAGCGGCACTGGCCTCCAGTGTACTTTTCCTATCCGCCGCCTTCGCCCAGAGCGTTCCAGCCCCGACCATCGCCGCCAAGTCCTGGCTGTTGCTTGATGCCACGAGTGGCCAGATCATTGCTTCGCAAGATCCGGACGCGCGCATCGAACCGGCATCGTTGACCAAGATCATGACGGCCTACCTGACGTTTGCCGCCATCCGCGAAAAGAAACTGGCGCTGGACCAAAAAGTGAATGTCTCCGTGCGCGCCTGGAAAGTCGATTCGAGCAGCTCGAAGATGTTCATCGACCCGGCCACGCCCGTGTCGATCGACGACTTGCTGCACGGCCTGATGATTCAATCGGGTAACGACGCCGCCGTGGCGCTGGCTGAAGCCGTTGCCGGCGATGAAGGTACGTTCGTCGTGCTGATGAACCGCGAAGCACAGCGCATGGGCCTGAAAAACACGCGTTTTGGCAATCCGCATGGCTTGCCTAGCCCCGATAACTATTCCACCGCACAAGACTTGTCCGTGCTGGCCAAGCGCGTGATCGCCGACTATCCGGAATTCTACAAAATCGATTCCGTGAAAAGCTTTACGTACAACAAGATCACCCAGCCTAACCGCAACCGCCTGCTGTGGCTGGACCCGACCGTCGATGGCATGAAGACGGGCCACACGGAAGCGGCCGGCTATTGCATGATCGCCTCGGCCCGCCGTCCGGGCGGCACCGGCGAGCGCCGCCTGATCTCCGTGGTGCTGGGTACCACCTCCGACCAGTCCCGTACGCAGGAAAGCCAGAAGCTGCTGAACTGGGGCTTCCAGAACTTCGATACGGTCAAGCTGTACTCGAAAGGCCAGGCCGTGGCCACGCCGGAAGTGTGGAAGGGCTCGAAAGGCACCGTGAAAATCGGTTTCGCCCGCGACGTGCTCGTCACCGTGCCTAAAGGCATGGCTGCCAAGATGAAACCTGTGCTGGAACGCAAGGACCCGCTGGTCGCGCCTCTGGCTGAAAATGCTCCTGTCGGCAAACTGAAAATGATGGTCGACGATAAAGTCCTGCTGGAACTGCCTGTCGTGGCGCTGGAAACCATCAACCAGGCCACGATCTTCGGCCGCGCCTGGGATTCGATGCGTCTGTGGATGAAGTAATTCGTTCTCGTATTCCATAAAAAATGCCCGCAGATGCTGCGGGCATTTTTTTCGTCTGTCTCGCCGCCGCTTTCTCCACAGCATGCTGTAGCGTAGCTGGCTATAATCGTAGGGTATCCCTTCACGCCACCATCAGAAAGCCAGCCCATGAGCCATGTAATTCCCGCCAGCCTGCAAGCACCACGCAGCCGTTTGAGTGCCAACGGCCCCGAACTGTCGCGCATCGTCGCCGGCATGTGGCGCATCGGCGAGTGGAATATGTCGGCACAGCAGCGCCTGGCCTTCATCGAGCAATGCCTGGCGCTGGGCGTATCGAGTTTCGACCACGCCGATATCTATGGCGACTACAGCGCCGAAGGCTTGTTCGGCGAAGCGCTGGCCCTGCAGCCGGGCTTGCGCGACAAGATGGAGCTGGTCAGCAAGTGCGGCATCAAGCTGCTCTCGCCGCACCGCCCCGGTCACGCCATCCAGCATTACGACACGAGCGCGGCGCACATCACCAGCTCCGTGGAACAGACCTTGCTCCAGCTGCACACGGACCGCCTGGACTTGCTGCTGATCCACCGTCCCGACCCGCTGATGGATTTCGACGAGATCGCCGGTGCCTTCAGCCAATTGAAGCAAGATGGCAAGGTGCTGCACTTTGGCGTGTCGAATTTCAGCCGCCACCAGTTCGAGTGCCTGCACCGGCGCTTCCCGCTGGTGACGAACCAGGTGGAATTTTCGCCGCTGCACGTGGCGCCCCTGTTCGACGAAACCTTCGACGGCTTGCAAGACGTGGGGGTGGCGCCGATGATCTGGTCGCCGCTGGCCGGTGGCCGGCTATTCCAGGGGGGCGATGCGAATGTGGAGAACTTGCGCAATGTCATCAAGCAGATCGCCGACCAGCTGCAGCGCCCGTTTGCCAGTGTGGTGTTTGCGTGGATCATGCAATTGCCTTGCCGGCCCCTGCCGCTGACGGGCACGGGACGCATCGAAGCCGTGGGCGTGGCCGTGGAAGGCACGCAGTTTACGCTCAGCCGCAGCGACTGGTTCGCCATCCTGCGCGCCGCACGCGGGCACGAGGTGGCTTAGTCTATTTCATCCGGGTCGTTGAAAACCTGGGGAAGCGCAATACCGCGCCAGCCCATATACCACGCCAGGTTCAGCGCCAGGGTGGCGGCGATGTAGACGGCGAAGAACAGCGCGAAGAAACTGGTCTTCAGCCACACCAGCAGGGCGATGGCCAAGATGAGCACCAGCAGCGCGGCCAGGCTTTTCTTTTGCTTGGAGCTGGGGAAACGCAAGGTCGACACCATCAGGCTGCCCACGCCGACGAGCAGCAGCATCAGCAGATAACTGTGCAGCATGGAATCGATGGGTGCCGGCCAGGCCACCACCACGGCCGCCACGCATGCGGCGCCGGCCGTGATCGGCATGCCGACGAAATACAGGGGGTCGGTGCGCCCCACATTCACATTGAAGCGCGCCAGGCGCATGGCGCCACAAGCGACGAAGAAGAAGCTGGCCATGCCGCCAAAGCGCAGCAGCAGCGGATCGTGCACGCCCATCTGCACAAAACCATAGCAGTACAACAAGACGGCGGGGGCGCAGCCGAAATTCATCACGTCGGCGATGGAATCGAGCTGCACGCCGAACTGCGAACTAGTGTTCGTCAGGCGCGCCACATAGCCGTCGAGCGCATCAAACACGCCGGCCAGCACCAGCAGCGCTGCCGCCAGGCGGTAGGCATCCGCGTCGCCCACCGGGGCGTTATCGACGGAAATGACGATGCTGGCAAAGCCGCAGGCTATCGACAGCAAAGTCACCATGCTGGGCAAGGCGTATTTGGCGCGCTGCAGGCGCGACTTGGGCAAGGTGTTCAAATTATGGGCAATCAAAGTAGCGGGAATGAGGCAATGCAGCGGCAAACGCTGCGCTGCGCTCATTCTACCCTGCGCAGCTGCGGGAGCGTCCGCGCACGAGCGCGCGACATATCTTTTCATGGATGCTCTACGGCAGATCAAAAATGCCTTAGAATCGTTTCACCGGGCAGCACGCCGGCCCCCACCTCTGTCCGCCCACCTATACAGGAGTCAACTTGATTGTCTCGTCACTGCGTTGGAAACGCTGGATACCCGCCCTGCTGAGCGCAGCCCTGTTGAGCGCCTGTGGCGGCGGCAGCAGCGACAGCAGCAATGTTGCGCAAAACACCTCGACCCCGGCAGGGCAGCTGGCACAGGAACCGGGCGCTCCCGCCCTCAGCAACAATATTGCCACCGATGGCTTCAACTGGTTCAACTACCGGCGCAGCCAGATCGGCCTGTCTCCACTGCTGCGCAATGACTTGATCGACAGCGCCGCCCTGGGCCATTCCAGCTATCTCAATCTCAACAATACGGTGGCGCACGAGCAAGTGCTGGGCAAGCCCGGCTTTACCGGCATCACACTGGGCAATCGCCTGGCCAAGGCCGGCTACGTCGTCACGTCGCTGCAGGGCGAAGTCATCGCCGGCGCCAGCAACACGTCCGGTTTTTATCTGGCCGAAGAGCTGGTCACGGCCATCTATCACCGCTTTGTCATTTTCGAGCCGCTCTTCAGGGAAGGCGGCGCGGGTGCGGCTGTCAGTGGCGCCGGCTACGCGTATTTCACCACCGACCTGGCCAGCAACCGCAACTATGGCCCCGGGCTGGCGGCGGCGCAAATCGTCACCTATCCATTTGGCGGGCAGCAAAAAGTGGCCGTCAGTTTTTCCAGCGATAACGAAGCACCCGATCCCGTGCCAAACCAGGATGTGGTCGGCTACCCGATCAGTGTGCATGCCAACTACGGCACGCCAGTCAGCGTGACGGCGTTCAGCGTGCGCCAGCGTGGTGCCGGCGCGGACCTGGCGGTACGCCTGCTCACCAGCGGCAACGATGCGCATACGCCGGTCTCGGCCGCATCCATCATTCCGCTGGCGCCCTTGAGCGCGAACACCAGCTATGACGTGAGTTTCATCGGCAAAGTCAATGGCGCGGACATCACGCGCAGCTGGTCATTCAGCACGCGCTAGCGTGGCAAGCGGGCGCGGTGTTGAGCACGGCAGGATGTAAAATAGTACTTTCTGCTTTACGACAGTGACACGTTTTGGGGCTCTCTGCACAGCATGCTGAAACCACACGCCACTTGCGATGATGATGCCGCCCTGGCGGCATCCGACATGGTCCATATTCTCGACGTCGAGAACGGACTGGGCCGCATCATGGGCGACCGCATCCTGTACCTGAAAATCCTGCGCCGCTTCCTGCATGACCACGGCACCACGCCGTGCCAGATCCGCGCCGAATTCGATACCGGCAACTATGCTTCCGCGCGCCTGAAGGCGCATACGCTGAAAGGCGCCGCCGGCATGATCGGTGCACGCCACGTGCACGGCCTGGCGACAACCCTCGAGTCGGCGCTGCGTGCGCAGGCGCCCGACCTGGCCCAACAGATGCTGCAGCTGGAACTGGCGCAGGATCAATTGCTCGGCGCGGTCAGCAGCATGCTGGGCACGCCGGAGAGCACCCACACGGCAGCGCAGGACGTGGCGCCCGACCCGGCCGCGCCCGCCATCCAGCTGCTGCTGGCGCGCCTGGCCAGCCATCTGCGCGAAGGCGATGGCGCGGCCATCGACATCCTGGAAAACTCGGCCAGCCTGCTGGCCGCCAGCCTGGGTGTGCACGTCTACCAGGAAGTGGCGGCCGCTGCGCACGAGTTCGACTTCGACGGCGCGCTGGCGGCGCTGCTGCGGCGCCGCTAGTCTCCACGCTCAGCTGTTGTATTGCGCCTCTTCCGCATACGCCACGCCACAACTCTTGCAACAGAAACGGCGCACGGCATCGAGCGGCTTGTCGCAATACCAGCACGCGCCTTTCGGCGGCAAGGAGGCGATCAATTCCGGCATGGCGGGCAGTGGGCGCGCCACTACCTCATCCTCGCATTCCACGACATCCGGCTGTTTGCTGTCCATGGCGCTTCCTTTCCTAGCGGCACTTCAAGGCCGCTCAGCAAGATTACGTCAGCGCAGTTTGGACTTCATGACATTTCTCAACGGCGCAGATGCTAGCCCTGCTTTCGATAGCTGCGCACCGCGTCATTGGCCTGTTCGTCAATAATTTTTTGCCACTTCGGCTGTCCCGCATACTTGGCAGACAGCCGTTTCCACTGCTTCTGCGCCTGGCCGCACGATTGCTCGATGGCTTGCGTGATCTCGCGCTGGCGCGCCTTGTCGTTGTCATCCCACTCGCCGGCAAAATGCTCGCACATCTCGGCGTTCTCGACGAACCGGGCCACGTCGCGCGGCAGTTTTTCCTGGGCGCCAGCCAGCATAGGCAGGCAGCCCAGCATGAAAACGAGCACAAGCTTCATCAACCTCTCCTTACTTGCCGATGCAGAAACGGCTGAAGATCACGCCCAGCAAATCGTCAGGCGAAAATTCGCCCGTGATGCTCGACAGCTGCACCTGCGCCAGGCGCAGCTCTTCGGCGAACAGGTCCAGCGACTGGTCGTCTTGCGCCGCGTGCGCGGCGGCGATGTCCAGGTGCTTGCCGGCCGACTTGAGCGCGATCAAATGGCGTTCGCGCGCCAGGTACAGCGATTCGCCCGTCTGCTGCCAGCCGGCGATGCGCAAGAGCTCGGCGCGCAGCAAGTCGATGCCGATGTGCTCGTGCGCCGACAGATACACGTGCGTGGCATCCGGCAAGGCATCCACGCCGGGCTTGTGGCCAGAGAGATCAATCTTGTTCCACACGCGCACCACGGGCACGCCTTCGGGGAAGGCGGCGACGATGCTTTCATCGGCCAGGGTGGGGCCATGGTCGGCATCCAGCAGGTGCAGGATGACGTCGGCCTTGCCGATTTCGCCCCAGGTGCGCTCGATGCCGATGCGCTCGACGGCGTCGATGGTGTCGCCCGCGCTGCGGATGCCGGCCGTGTCGATGATGTTGAGCGGAATGCCCTCGATCTGAATGGTTTCGCTGACCTTGTCGCGCGTGGTGCCGGCGATCGGCGTCACAATCGCCACGTCGGCGCCCGCCAGCGCGTTCAGCAGCGACGATTTACCCACGTTCGGCTGGCCGGCCAGCACGACATTGAGACCTTCGCGCAGCAGCGCGCCCTGCGCCGCCTGGGCAAACACTTTATTCAAGGCTTCGATGACGGCCTTCAATTGGCCGCGCGCGTTCGATTTTTCCAGGAAATCGATTTCTTCTTCCGGGAAGTCCAGCGTCGCCTCGACCAGCATCCGTAAACCCGTCACCTGTTCCACCAGCGCATGGATCGTCTTCGAGAACGCGCCCGACAGCGATTGCGAGGCGGACTTGGCGGCCGCTTCCGTGGAAGCGTCGATCAGGTCGGCCACGGCTTCGGCTTGCGCCAGATCCAGCTTGTCATTCAAAAAGGCGCGGCGCGTGAATTCGCCCGGCTCGGCCAGGCGTAAGCCGTTGTCCTTGCCCGCTTCCAGCACGCGCGCCAGCAGCAGCTGCAACACGATGGGGCCGCCATGGCCCTGCAATTCCAGCACGTCTTCGCCCGTGTAGGAATGCGGGCCCTTGAAGTGGATGGCGATGCCCTGGTCGATGATGCTGCCGTCACTTTCCGTGAACGGTAAATAAGTGGCGTGGCGCGGTTTGAGTTGCTGCGCGCCGAACAGGGCAGTCATCAAAGGAGCGAGGTTTTTGCCGGAGGCGCGTACCACGCCGATGCCGCCGCGCCCTGGGGCGGTGGCGATGGCGGCGATAGGGGAAGAGTCAAGTTTCATGGGGATATTGTAGATTAAAAAAAAGCCCGCGCGAGGCGGGCTTTCTGGTCGCTGGCCGGAATTACTTGGCGGCAGGCGCGTATTTCTTGGTGATCACCCATTGCTGGCCGATCGACAGGACGTTGTTGACGACCCAGTAGAGTACCAAGCCCGACGGGAAGAAGAAGAACATCACCGAGAATGCCAAAGGCATGAACAGCATCATCTTCGCTTGCATCGGATCGGCCGGGGCCGGGTTCAGCTTGGTCGTGATGAACATCGAGATCGCGTACAGCACGGGCAAGATGCACCAAGGGTCATGCTGGGCCAGGTCGGTGATCCAGCCGATCCATGGCGCGCCGCGGATTTCCACGGACGCGTTCAGTACCCAGTACAGGGCGATAAACACGGGCATCTGGATCAGGATCGGCAGGCAGCCGCCCAGCGGATTGATCTTTTCCGTCTTGTACAGCTCCATCGTGGCCTGGTTCATCTTTTGCGGATCGCCTTTGAAGCGTTCGCGGATCGCTTGCATCTTCGGCGTGACCAGTTTCATCTTGGCCATGCTGCGGTAGCCGGCGGCCGACAGCGGGAAGAACAGCAGCTTGATCAGGATCGTGAAGGCGATGATGGTCCAGCCCCAGTTACCCAGCACGCTGTGGATCTGTTCCATGACCCAGAACATCGGCTTGGCGATGATGGTCAGCCAGCCGTAATCCTTGACCAGTTCCAGGCCAGGCGAGACGTTTTCCAGCAGATGCGCGATTTGCGGACCCGAGTACAGCTTGCTGTCCATGCTGGCCGAGGCGCCTGGCGCCAGGGTAGGCAGGGGCAGCACGTTGCCGATGGCGTACAGGTTGGGGCCGACCTTCTTGGTGAAGATGTCGCGCTTGACGTTTTCAGGCGGAACAAAGGCGGAAACGAAGAAATGTTGCGAAATCGCAAACCAGCCGCCAGTCGCCGTGGCCGGGTGCAGGCCCTTCATGGCGTTGTCGTTGCCCTTCTTCTCGTCTTCCACGGCGGCTTTTTCGATTTTCTCGAACGTCAGCTTCTGGTACTTGTCCTGTGGCGTGTACAGGGTCGGGCCCGTGAAGCTGCTGTTGAAGAACGAATCGCCGACCGGCTTGTTGCCGTCATGCGTCAGTTGCAGATACAGCTGCGGCGTGACAGGTGCCGCGCCCACGTTGGACACGTCGTGGCGCACGTCGATGACGTAGTCGCCGCGCTTGAAGGTAAACGTCTTGGTCAGCTTGACGCCGCCTTCGACCGCTTCCATCACCAGTTGAATCTGCTTGCCATCGGCCAGGGTACGTACGCCAGGCTGCACGGTGAAACCGCTCGCATGGGTAGGGAATGGACCACCGACCAGGCCCGATTGCGCCAGGTAAGTATGGTTCGCGCCTTCGTCGAACAGCACTTCGTTTTGCTTGCCGTCGTCAGGCTGGCATACCTTGAACAGGCCGAAGCAACCGCCAAACCAGCCCGGATTGCCTGCGCCCTTGAACTTCAGCAATTCCAGACGCTTGACCTGGCCGCCCAGGGTGTCGATGTCGACCTTGATGACGTCGGTGGTGATGGTAATCACTTCGCGCTTGAACGCGGCGGGATCGACAGCCTCACCCGGCAGGGCAGGCACGCCTGCCGCAGCTGGCAGGGCAGCCGTCTTGGCAGGGGTCGCAGGCGCCTTGGCGGTTTGTTCCGTGTTCGCGGAGAACATCGACGGCTTGCCGTTCGAGATCATCCATTCGTTCCAGAGAATTACCAGCGAGACGGAAAACACGATCCACAGGATGGTACGTTTATTGATATCCATTAGGGTATTTGTCAGGAGTGGTTGCAACCGCAAGCGGTCGTTGAAGATTGTTTAGGGTCGGCCGGCGGCACCGGGTCGACGCCCCCTTCATTCCAGGGGTGGCAACGGCACAGCCGCTTGGCAGCCAGCAGGCTGCCCTTGGCAGTACCGTGCACGCGCAGCGCTTCCATCGCGTAATGCGAACAGCTCGGATAGAAACGGCAATTCTGTCCCAGCATGGGGCTGATCAGCAACTGATAAGCGCGCAGCAGGAACAGCAGCAGGGTTTTCATGGCGCGGACGGTGGTGGCGCAGCAACAGAACGGGCCTGGGCGGCGATTTGCGCCGCGAACAGGCGGCCCAATTCTTCACGCAGCTCGGCTTTGAGCTTGGTCGTGGTGGCCGGGCCATCCTTGCTGTTGACGGCGCGCGATAAACGCACCACGCAGTCGACAGGCGGCATCGCGCTGTTGCGAAACAGCTCGCGCGTGACGCGCTTGATCGTGTTGCGGGTCGCCGCGCGTGGCGCGAAACGCTTCGCCACAACGACGCCCAGCCGCGCATGCGGCAATTGATTGTGTCGGGTGTACAGCACAAAATGCGCTGTTTTTTGCGAAGGGCGCAAACGAAAAACGGATGAAAATTCATCCGTTTTAACGATACGCCGAACGCGCGCGAAGTCGTGTGAACCTTCGCGTTGATTGCCGACTGGAGTACAGCTAGCCACGCGATCAGCTGTCAACGACAAGCCTATACGGCCAGACGTTTGCGGCCCTTTGCGCGACGTGCGTTGAGCACATCACGGCCACCACGGGTAGCCATACGAGCGCGGAAGCCGTGCGTACGCTTGCGACGAACGACGGAAGGTTGGTAAGTACGTTTCATGTTGGTCTCGCTAAAAACAAAAAAAATGCAAAATCGGGTCTGACGTCCCGTCAGTTTTTGGTGCCAATGACAATCGCGCACTTATGCCAAGGCACAAGCTGGCCAATCTCATCGCCCGCTTAATCCACGCTTAGTCCATATTGTCGTTCCAAATGAATAAACACGGAATACGGGCGGGGAACCCTGAATTATTCAGCATATGCCCCCCTCTTGTCAAGGAT